>NZ_AUMF01000039.1 GCF_000430545.1 Tenacibaculum ovolyticum DSM 18103 | reverse complement strand
ATGGTACTGCCAATGGTGGGAGAGTAGGTCGTTGCCTTTCTTTTAAACCTCAATCTATAACTAGATTGAGGTTTTTTTTTGCGCTAAACTGAAATCAAAACAAACAATAATTACTTAATAAAACTACCAATCTACCTCTATTTAAATAGATATGAGTAATTTTATTAGAAGATAATCGTGAGTTCTGTAATAGTTGGTAATGTGCTACACAAAATGTTTTTTTATTAGTTAAAATATAAATTGAGTTTTTTTAAAGTGTGAGGAATATGGAAAATTTAAAACCCTTAATATTCTAAAAAGAGAAAAATAATTAGAAAACTCACATTCCTCTAAATATAAAAATATTTATCTATTAAACTTTTTATTTTTTTTGAATGACATAGTAAAATAATACTAAACTAAATTTAGAAATATGCCTTCTTGTAATAAGAATAAAAAATTAATAAGACAGGTTTTCTGTATGTATAAGAAAAGGAAAATATTGTTTAAATAAGATTTTGTTATAATAGAGAAGATTTGCTGTTTTCAAAATCCAAGTATTTATGTATAAAAAAAGGCCAGGTATGTCTACTAGAAAAATTAATGTAAAGAAGATTAATTATTAATATATAGAACAGAAAAGTCATTAGTTGTAATATATGAATTATGCTTATCAAGCAATACCTCAGTTATAAAACTTGAAATATGATTTTCCAATAAACAATTATACAGAAAATTTACTTTTAAACTTTATAGAATTATATAATATAGATTTTTAAACATGAAAGAGGATTAAATTTTATTATAGAGTTATAAAAAACTCTATAATAATGAAGAATAAAGGTTAAAACGCTAGAATGATAGTTTCCTAGTCAATTTCTATAATAACAAGACTCTATAAATGCATATAAAATAGTAGATAAGAAAAAGCATAATTAATCTTTTGTTAGAAAGAAAAGAAGCATAATAAAATAAAATGATAGATCTATAAAAGGAGAAAATAAGAATATGAAGAGAATAAATAGAAGTAAAGGTTAAAATATACTGAGATCATCTAGAACTAAAGTCTCTCTTTTAATAGTAAGATTAACAAGTTCAGAATTACTTTTTGTAGTATATCATTGGTAAAACAAACAAAATGCATTATGTAAAACATTGATAAACAATATTAAGAGAAATACTTCAAAAAAAACATAAAATAAAGCATTGCTATGTTAGAAAAGGAATCTATATTTGCACCCGCTAAGGGAAAAACATAGGTTTAA
>NZ_AUMF01000037.1 GCF_000430545.1 Tenacibaculum ovolyticum DSM 18103 | reverse complement strand
AAAATATAATAACAACCTTTTTAATGAACTTTTGCTAATCTTAAACCTATGTTTTTCCCTTAGCGGGTGCAAATATAGATTCCTTTTCTAACATAGCAATGCTTTATTTTATCTTTTTTTTGAAGTATTTTAATTAGTGTTGTTTTTCAAAGGTTTACAGAATGCATTTTGTTTGTTTTACCAATGATATACTACAAAAAATAATTCTGAACTTGTTAATCTTACTATTAAAAGAGGGACATTAGTTCTAGATGATCTCAGTATATTTTAACCTTTACTTCTATTTATTCTCTTGATATTCTTATTTTCTCCTTTTATAAGTCTATCATTTTATTTTATTATGCTTCTTTTCTTTCTAACAAAAGATCTATTATGCTGTTTCTTATCTACTTTTTTATATGCATTTATAGAATCTTGTTATTATAGAAATTGATTAGGAAACTATTATTATAGCATTTTAATCTTTATTCTTCATTATTATAGAGTTTTTTATAACTCTATAATAAAATTTAGTCCTCTTTCATGTTTCAAAATCTATATTATATTATTCTATAAAGTTTAAAAGTAAATTTTCTCTATAATTGTTTATTGGAAAATCATATTTCAAGTTTTTATAACTGAGGTATTACTTGACAAGCATAATTCATATATTACAACTAATGACTTTTCTGCTCTATATATTAATAATAAATCTTCTTTACATTAATTCCTCCAGTAAACATACTTGCTCTTCTTTTATACTTAAATATTTCCCTTTTCTTATACATACAGAAAACCTGTCTTATTAATTTTTTATTCTTATTACAAGGAGATATATTTCTAAATTTAGTTTAGTATTATTTTACTATGTCTTGCAAAAAAATTAAAAAGTTTAATACATAAAAATTTTTATATTTAGAGGAGTGTGTGTTTTCTAATTATTTTTCTCTTTTTAGACTATTAAGGGTTTTTAATTTTCAATATTCCTCACACTTAAAAAAAAACTCAATCTATATTTTAACTAATAAAGGAGATATTTTATGTAGCACATTACCAACTATTAAAGAACACTCTATTATCTTCTAATAAAATTACTTATATCTATTTAAATAGAGGTAGTTCAATATAAAGTATAGACACTTTAGATTGTTGTTTTTATTAAATACTAATTGTTTGTTTTCATTTCAGTTTAGCGCAAAAAAAAACCTCAATCTAGTTATAGATTGAGGTTTAAAAGAAAGGCAACGACCTACTCTCCCACCATTGGCAGTACCATCGGCGCAAATGGGCTTAACTTCTCTGTTCGGGATGGAAAGAGGTGAGCCCCATTGCGATAATCACCTTAAATCGTTCAGTATATTTCAACTGTATAAGTTAACATATTAGTAAAATCATATCGTAAATTATCAAAAGAGTTTGCGTCCCGACCCGAAGGTCGGGAACTATACATAAGCCTATGGGTTATTAGTAATACTCGGCTATGACATTACTGCCTTTACACCTGTATCCTATCAACGTGGTAATCTTCCACGACCCTTTAAAGAAATCTC
>NZ_AUMF01000036.1 GCF_000430545.1 Tenacibaculum ovolyticum DSM 18103 | reverse complement strand
CACCCCAACAATAATAGGTTTGTTGTTATAATTAGGAATACTTGCGTTAATATAGTTTTTTACTTGTTTCTGATAACCAGTTTGTAATTTTAGTATATTCTCGCTAGGCAAAACCTTACAGTTTTGAGTTTATTTTATCTTTTTAAATTAGTATCTTAACACTTAATATATCTTCATTTTTATACAAACATTAGCTTAACGTTTTTCGCTAAGTCAGGAGACTTTGCGGAGCGGGTTCTTTTGATTTCATGCAGCTTTAAGTTTTTTTTTGAAAAACTATTGTAATTTTTAAAATCTAAATGACATAGTTTATTTATTAATTATTAAAGGGCAGTATTTTGAAGCTAAATTCAATTTCTCTTTAACAACACTAATATCCGTAGTGATTAATGAACTATCCTTAACTAAGAAAATCTTAGTTTCTAAATCTCTCACATTAATTTGCCTTCCATTTAATTCTATCGCATTTTCAGGGTCAAAGTTATCATTTATTTCTGTTTCAATAACAGAAAGACAGCTATTCGATATAATATCTAAAAAACCATCTTTATCTACATCTACAAACCAGCTTTCTAGAGCTAAAGAGACTCCTGCGTCTCCTTCTAAAGATGTTATAGAGAAATCAGAAATATATTCTTCTTCAGAATCATTATATAAAATCACATCATAAGAAAGAAAAGAGTCACCTTGTTCTTTAATTATTATATAAGCCGTAATACTGGTGCTTAAACTCTTTTTTCCATAGAAATAATAATTATTCTCGCTGTTGTTAATTTCCTTTAATAACAATTTTAAAGGGGTTGATAAAGATTTTGTATCAAATTCTTTATCAATCATTTTTAATGATTCTGGTTTTTCAGAATTATTCTGTGAAACAAAATGTTTTTGATTATTTACGGTTTTATCAAAATGCTTAAAAAAAAGTATATTATTAATCTTTTCAACTTTTTTTACTTTAGCTGAAGTTTCGGTTTTGTTTAGAGGATTATCTTTTTTACAACTTAAAAGAGCAACTATTACAATCAAACTTACGGCTATTTTTTTCATTAGAAACGAATTTTAATTAAGGTTACGTACAAATCTAAATGATTTTTATTTATTATTAGTTAATAGTCTATTGAAGTTGAATGTGTAAATGATTTTCATTATCAGGAAATATAATTGTTTTAGAATTTTTAACTCTTTTCTCTAACTCTACTTTTAAATTGTTATTAATTATTTTAGTATATGCTTTATTACTCTTGCCATTTAATTGTGAAGTATGCTTGCTTAAGCCGAGGCTTTTCCATTTTGACTCACTTGGAAAGAAACCTCCTTGACCAGGAAGACCAATTCCATAATTTCCTTTTGGTAAATTTTTAATAACTTCTAATATCATTTTTTCAGCATCAGGTTGATTAAATGCAATTTTTTTGTTTTCAGATGTTCTTAAATTAAAGTCAATTGCGCTTGCTTTGTTTCCGTGCTTACTACGTCTAAGAGATCCACTACTATTCCAAACCATGAAGCTTCCTAATGCTAGTCTATTAGGTTTTTTTGGAGAGAAGTTATTATCTTTCCAATTGATTACATTTGATTTAATTATTTGTAAAACACTTTCTAATACTGGGATATTTTCAATTTTTGGGTCAAAATATTTCTTTGGTTTAGCAGTTCCTTTACCATTTCCTATTTGTTTACCATCTCTTATTTTTATAAAAGTATCTTTTGTACCCCCAAAACCAGAATCAAAATTATCTTTCCCTTCTGAATTAAACTTAACTAAACCTAGAGATTCACCTTTTAAGATAATATCTGCTATTGATGCATTCTTTTTCGCTGTCGATGATTTATCATATTCTAATTCTAGCCACTTCTGTATTGGATCGTTATTTAAAATTTTAATACTCTTATCTATTATCTCTCCTTGTTGGTGG
>NZ_AUMF01000035.1 GCF_000430545.1 Tenacibaculum ovolyticum DSM 18103 | reverse complement strand
TCCAGCTGTTTGAACAATACTATAAGTATATGGCGTTAATCCTGTTGTTACTGAAACTCCTATACTTCCATTTGCGCCTCCGTTACAAGTAGCATCTACTACATTTGTAGTAAAGACTGGTTGTAAGGCTGCTTTAACTTCAAATGTTTTTGTTAACGTACAATTAGGCGTTTCAGCAGTATCTGTTATTATTATCGTATAATCTTCTGCAACTGCTGTACTAAAAGTAAATGGATTACTTGGTAAAGCTGTTCCTGCAGTTATAACTACTCCACTAACTGTACCTGTTATTTCATAAGTATATGCACCACTACCACTAGTTACATTTACATCATATGTTGCTTCATCTGCTGGAGATGGAGTATCACATGTTAAATTTTTGGTTGATGTTACAGTATACTCTAAACTTTGCTGTATATCGGAATTTGTAGTAACTGTACACCCGTTAGCATCTCTTATTGTTATAATATGATTACCTGGTGTTAAGTTTTCTGCAATAAACTCAGCATACCCTAAACCTCCATCTAATGCTATTGAGCTACTGAATGCACCAGCATCTACTGAGAATTGATAAGGTCCTGTTCCACTATTAACTCTCGTGGTAATTGTTTTATTAACACCACAACTATTTGGCGTACTACTTATAATATTAGGTAATTGACCAACAATGAGAGATTCTGGTCCTACTGTTGTTGAACAACTATTACCGTTACTATCTGTTATTGTTATATTAATTCCTGTAACATCTAAAGTAGGGTCTGTTACGTCTGCATAAGCAAACTCAATAGTTGTTCCTGAAACTGTAGCATCTGCAGGAAGAAAGTTAACAGAAGAAGCTACTGAATATGTATACGGTCCAGTTCCTCCTGTAGCGTTAACCCTTATAACCCCATTGGTACTACATGTTATATCACTTACTACTGTTAAGTTTGCATTTATTGGTGCTGTTTCTAATATCTCTATGTTTGGACTCGCAAAAGTACATGTTCCTGCATTATTCTCTATCTCTAAATAATAAGTTCCTGGAGAAAGAGTTCCGTTTCCTGTTGGAAGTATAGGTGCTAAACTACCTTGTGTTCCTGTTTCTACTGAAGTAGAGACTCCTGTAACAACGTTAAGACTAAAAAGTTCCCAATTAATTGCTGGAACACCTCCTGTAAGTAAATTTGATGTAGTATCATCAATATCAAACTGTAAACTACCAGTATTTCCACCATTACAAGATTGACTTAGAATTGAAGGTGTTATTACTACATCAATATCAATAATAAAAGTATCATCTACTTTTACACAATCATTATCTCCTAAATCTTTAACAAAGAAGTAATAAGTTCTCCCTGGAGTTAATCCACTAAATGTATAAGTAGTTGCAGCAGTACCAAGACCTGCAGGTTGCCATCCACTAGGACCAGGTGCTACTTGTATTGTATTATAAGTATATTGGTAATTTCCAACACCTCCTGAAACATTTACTACTGCTTCTGCTCCTGCAGTACAATCAGCTGAATTAGTAGTAACATTTACAACTAAAGGACTTACTTCAAAAGGCATTGTATAAGAACCTATACTGTTAAAGCAATAGGTTATTGATTCGGTTGCTATATCAGTAATCCTAATAGCAGGAAAAGTTACTGTTCCATAATTAAAATCTGGACTTCCATCAGTTCCTCTAAAAATAGGACTGTCTTGCCATGTTACTCCATTATCAACACTAAACTGTAATTTATTTGGTGCTAAAATTGTAGGAAAACCTGTAAAGTCATATCCAAATAAAGTTTCATTTGTACCTAAAGCAAATGGTGTACCACAAATAGGCCTTTCTGGAACAATCGAAATTGTTAATGCAGGTGGGTCAACTAATGTTACACTCTGACTATCAGTACATCCTAAATCATCTGTAATTTCTATTGTATATGTTTCTGCTGGCAAATTATTGAAACTAAAGTTAGTTCCAATAAAAGCTGTTAAAGTTCTTATTGCTATAACTCCACCACTATCTGCAATAGTTATAGTATGTGGTGATTGACCTGTATTTGCATTAATTACACCATCAATACTACCTGTATCTCCATTACAAGTTGGCTGATTATCTGTTATTGTAATTGCTACTGGTGTTATTTGCTCAATTACTACATCTTGGATTATGAATTCACAATTTACATCATCTCTTACGTATACATCATAAGTACCTGCTGCTAAATTAGTAATTGGGTTTGTTGCTGAAAATACTCCTGCAGTACTACCATCAGTTACTACTGAAAATTCATATCCTGTAGTAGACCCTCCTGTTGGAAATACTTCTATTTGCCCGGTAGGAGTTCCTAATGGTATACAACTGGCATTTGTTGGTGTTGCAGTTGCTACTAATGCATTATTAATTGTAACGTTTTCTGTCTGAGTACACCCTTTTATATCTCTAATTTCTACTGTGTATGCAATATTAGATAAACCAGTAATACTAAATGAAGTTGCATTAGCTGGAGTTGGCGTTTGCCATGTTGTACCATCTAAACTGAATTCATAAGTACCATTACCCGAAGTAATATTTATATCAATTACTCCATTGGCACCGTCATAACATTGAGGAACAGCTGTGAAAACTATTGTTTCTCTAACTGGTACATTTACTAAAACTGGTGTCGAACGACAACTCTCTACATCTATCGCTACAACCCAATAATCTCCAGCTATATCAATATCTGTAAATGGTGCTCCTACTTGAACTGCGGCTCCTGTTGCTGTTGCATTATCAAATAATTCATACGTATATGCTGCTCCGTTTCCTCCTGATGTCGTTGCGGTTATTGTTATTGTTGCTCCATCTAAACTAGGATCTGCATCACATGTAATATCTTTTGTTACTGTTGCTGCAACTACTATTGGTGATGGATCTGATAAAACAACTGGATCTAACGTAAT
>NZ_AUMF01000034.1:0-2500 GCF_000430545.1 Tenacibaculum ovolyticum DSM 18103 | reverse complement strand
AGCACCTTAGAATTCTCATCCCAACTACCTGTGTCGGTTTACGGTACGGGTTCTCATAATCTGAAGCTTAGAGGTTTTTCTTGGAAGCCTTTAGGCACACTATCAACGCATCCGAAGATTTGTTGTACTATCACATTTCACCTAGCTCTGCGGATTTACCTACAGTGCCAATAGCTACATGTTTCAACGAACTATTCCGTCAGTTCGCGGTGCTTTCATTACTCCGTCACCCCATCGCAATTATAAGAAGTACAGGAATATTAACCTGTTATCCATCGACTACTCCCTTCGGATTCGCCTTAGGACCCGACTAACCCTCAGCTGATTAGCATCGCTGAGGAAACCTTAGTCTTTCGGTGAGGGGGTTTCTCGCCCCCTTTATCGTTACTTATGCCTACATTTTCTTTTCTATCCGCTCCAGCATACCTTACAGTACACCTTCGGCGCAAATAGAATGCTCCCCTACCACTTATACATAGTATAAATCCATAGCTTCGGTAATATGTTTATGCCCGATTATTATCCATGCAAAACCGCTCGACTAGTGAGCTGTTACGCACTCTTTAAATGAATGGCTGCTTCCAAGCCAACATCCTAGCTGTCTAAGCAGTTTCACCTCGTTAGTTCAACTTAACATATATTTGGGGACCTTAGCTGATGGTCTGGGTTCTTTCCCTCTCGGACATGGACCTTAGCACCCATGCCCTCACTGCTGAGTAACATTTTATAGCATTCGGAGTTTGTCAGGAATTGGTAGGCGGTGAAGCCCCCGCATCCAATCAGTAGCTCTACCTCTATAAAACTTTCGCTCAACGCTGCACCTAAATGCATTTCGGGGAGTACGAGCTATTTCCGAGTTTGATTGGCCTTTCACCCCTACCCACAGGTCATCCAAAGACTTTTCAACGTCAACTGGTTCGGTCCTCCACTGTATGTTACTACAGCTTCAACCTGCCCATGGGTAGATCACTCGGTTTCGCGTCTACTACTACTAACTATGGTCGCCCTATTCAGACTCGCTTTCGCTTCGGCTCCGGACCTTAAATCCTTAACCTTGCTAGTAACAGTAACTCGTAGGCTCATTATGCAAAAGGCACGCCGTCACACAGTAAATGTGCTCCGACCGCTTGTAGGCGTACGGTTTCAGGTTCTATTTCACTCCCTTACTTAGGGTTCTTTTCACCTTTCCCTCACGGTACTAGTTCACTATCGGTCTTTCAGGAGTATTTAGCCTTACCGGATGGTCCCGGTGGATTCATACAGGATTACTCGTGTCCCGCACTACTCAGGGTACTGCTATATCCTCTTCGCTTACCTATACGAGACTATCACTCTCTTCGGTTTGTCTTTCCAGACAATTCTAGTTCACTTAGATTCTAATGTCGCAGCCCTACAACCCCAATACTGCCGTAACAGTATTGGTTTGGGCTAATCCGCGTTCGCTCGCCACTACTAACGGAATCACTATTGTTTTCTCTTCCTCCGGTTACTTAGATGTTTCAGTTCACCGGGTTTGCCCCCTTGCGGGTAACATGTCTTCAACATGCTGGGTTGCCCCATTCGGAAATTAACGGATCATAAAATATGTGCTTCTCCCCGTTACTTATCGCAGCTTATCGCGTCCTTCATCGCCTCTGAAAGCCTAGGCATCCGCCATACGCCCTTATTTAGCTTATTGTACTTTTTGCTCTAAATATTTCTATTTAGAACGAGCTCTTTATAATTTATTATAAAAATATTGTTGTTAATCTTTCGATTAACTCTCTATCTTGATTTCTTTACGATATCATTTTACCAATATGTCAATGAACGTGTCGAATCGACACTGATAATTAAATCAGCTGACTCGTATAGCACTCTGAAACAAAATTAATTGCTTCCAGGTGCTACCTGGTGGAGAATATCGGAGTCGAACCGATGACCTCTTGCGTGCAAGGCAAGCGCTCTAGCCAACTGAGCTAATCCCCCATTACTAGTCGTTAGTAATAGTGATTGTAATTAATCTTTAATTACGTCAACTTCTAGAATTTCCTTTCTAATAACTTGCTTTTTGTAGTCTCAGGCAGACTCGAACTGCCGACCTCTACATTATCAGTGTAGCGCTCTAACCAGCTGAGCTATGAGACTATATAGCTTGTTATTAGTGTTTTTTAAAATTAACAGCAAAGAGTAAAATTTCCTTTTGTAACTCACCATCTTTCTCTAGAAAGGAGGTGTTCCAGCCGCACCTTCCGGTACGGCTACCTTGTTACGACTTAGCCCTAGTTACCAGTTTTACCCTAGGTCGCTCCTCACGGTAACGAACTTCAGGCACTCCCAGCTTCCATGGCTTGACGGGCGGTGTGTACAAGGCCCGGGAACGTATTCACCGGATCATGGCTGATATCCGATTACTAGCGATTCCAGCTTCACGGAGTCGAGTTGCAGACTCCGATCCGAACTGTGATATGGTTTATAGATTCGCTCCTATTCGCATAGTGGCTGCTCATTGTCCATACCA
>NZ_AUMF01000033.1 GCF_000430545.1 Tenacibaculum ovolyticum DSM 18103 | reverse complement strand
TAAACATAATTGTAAGTTTATAATACCATTTTTATCTGTTTGAGTATTATAACTACCAATTAGTTTTTTATAACCTGCATCTTCATACACCCCAACAACAATAGGTTTGTTGTTATAATTAGGAATACTTGCGTTAATATAGTTTTTTACTTGTTTTTGATAACCAGTTTGTAATTTTAGTAGTCCACTACTATCTGCCCAGTACGCTTTAGTTACTTGTGGTTGCACTACTTTTATACTTTATTTATTTCTAAAGTTTTTTTTACAACTTAAAAAAGAAAATACTATAAGCAAATTGATTGCTGTTTTTATCAAATTATACAAGTTTTAATTAAGATTATTACCCTGCTAAATCTATACCTGTTATTAAAATTTTTTTATTTATTTTTTCAATAGTAAAAAACACATTGAATTCTATATTAGGAAAATTTTGCTGTATAATATATTTAAGATTACCTTCTTTAAAAGATTCTCTGGATTGCAAATCAGAAACCTCTTCTTTTCGCATAAATTCTTTCATGAAATAACTATCTAGCACATCGTAATCTCTAGCTATAAACAACCTTTTATCTTTTATAACCTCTCCTGACGAATTGTAAGGAAAACTAATAAAGGTTAAAACACTTAAAGTATCTTTCTTTTTTAATATTTCTACTAGTTCTTTCTTAAATATGTCTATCTCTTTTTGACTAAGATGTTCTTGTTTCTTCTCAACTTCATAACTTTTATCAAGAGAATTTTCACTTTTAGTCGTTTTTTTATTCTTACAGCCAAAGGCAACTAATATTAATAGAATGAGAATATATTTACCTAGATGATTCTCCATTTTTAGATTCTTTAATTGTTGTATTTAATAATTTTTTATTAGCATCTTTTGCTGACTTGTATACATCACTTGCCGTAAGTTTATCAATATCATTTAGTTCGAAATCCTTAGGAACATAAAAACCTCTAAATATCTTATAATGTGACTTATTATTCTTGTCTTTATAACTAAAAAAAGCATTCCCTGAACAATCATATTTAGATACTTTGAGCCTATCTCCTTGATTCCCTCCTAAAAGTGCGTAAGTCTCTCCAGAAATTTTCCCGTAAACAAATGCAACATGACCGCTACTAAATATTTTACTACCAGTTTTATTACAGTCTGAGAAAACAGCAATTGCTCCAAAAACAGACTTCTCTATCTTTTTTAATGAAGTATGGTTAATAAATAATCTGGAAGCTTTAGTTTTAGGCCCTTTTATATTTGACGTTCCAATAGCCCAACTAACAAAAGAAGCACACCAAGCGACTGAAGATTTTGCTTTAGCACCAGTATACTCATGATATTTTTCAACCATTTCAGATAATGGGTAAACCCACTCTTTTTTCCCAGAAGCTTTTACAGCTTCCTTAACTACCAAGTCCATCCAAGGAGCTCTCTCTTTTTTTATACCAATAATTTCTTCCTCTACTTCCCCTTTATCCGTAGCCTTCAATAAATTATTTTCAAAATATTTATCACCTCTTATAAAATTAATACCATGTACTTCTTCTGTACCAATATAAAAAGAATCTTTACCTAATAGACTTGACTCATACCAATCTACTTTTAAAACGAACTCTCTAGTTGCTTTTCCGTTTTTAGTAACTATTGCCGTATCATCATCAATAGAATAATCTTTTACCATCGTTTTTCTATAAATATTAATCGATACTTTTTTACCAATCATATTTAAAGTTTCTACAACCGCTTTTACTTTAGCTCCGTAAGGCACTTTATCACTTTCTGTAACTTTCTTGCCATTATATATAAAATACGCATTGGTAATTTGCTGTTTAGCACTTACTTCAATAATGGAGTTATTAACATCGTAAACTGGTTTTTTAAAAGTATAAAGTTTACTATTTACAATACCCTCTATTTGAAATTGCAAACAAGAGTTTTCATTATCTTCCAATAACAAGTGCTTTTTATAACTATCATTCAATTTTAATTGATAGTTTACATTCCCATCTTTATCCGTTTTAGTAACAAAAGGTTGTTGCGTTATTTTCTTCCCGTTTACGAACAAATAGATGCCTACTGTTTGATTACCAAAATACGGAATTTTTGCAGATATATAATTTTCAATCGAATTAAGTCCTGTAATCTTTTTAATCTTCCCTGCTTCATCTTTCCAGTTCGCTTCAGTAACTTGTGGTTGCACTACCTTTATACTTTTACATGCATTGGTAAGTTTTTTAGAACTATTGTAACTATCTTAAATTAGGGTAATCCTCTCTCTTAATTTTACCTGTTTTGAATGGACAGTATTTTGGTTTTAATTTTGTAAAATCAAAAGAAGGGTATTCTTTTAAAACTGTAATAGAATCACTACCTGTTAAATAAATTGTTTTTTCTGAAGAGTTAATTATTGTATATTCAGGGGGTTTCCCATCTATCCAACTACTATTTATATTAACATCACTAGTTACAATATCTAGTTTATTATCATTGTTAATATCTATGATCCAACTTTCTCTCAAGTCTATAGTTTCATCTTCGTTAGAACTTACGAATGATAAAGACATATCAAGTTCTACTATTTTTTCTTTTACAGTATCATATATGATTAAAAGGTGATTGTAATCATCATACTTAATCAATCCTATAAAATTATCACTAAATTTTATTTTCCCTGAATAATAAAATTCCGACAAAAACATATCTACATTTAAAAAATTAATTTCTTCTTTTGATAGTTCATCAACTTTTATCTTTTCACTATTATTAATTATACTGTCATGTAAAGGAGAAGTAACTGGGGAAAAACGTATTGTATCTTTCTCTATAAGTTTAAAGTTTTTTACAACACTTTCAAAAGGTTTTTTTAGAAGATTACCTGTTTCTTTTTTTATAGATTTATTTTTATCTTGCTTACAAGCCAAAATAAGCCAAAATAACACAAAAAAAAGTAGTTTATAGTTATTCATTCCGTTAGTTTTTATGGTAAAAAAAATTATTTGATATTGTCTTTAGTTATATAAGCATTATTTTTTACACCTTCAGCTATATGTAAGTGATTTGTGTTATCAGTTATAACTTTCAAAGTATACCCTTTAGTAACAAACTCTTCAATTAATTTTTTAATTCTTTTACTTTTAATCTTCTTACAAGCCCAATCACCACTTAATTTAGACTGATGAGGAGCGTAACCAGTTGGAAAAAATAATCCTTGCATAGGTAGTCCAATTTCATAGGTTCCTTTAGGTAGATTTTTTAATATATTATATACCATTTTTTCCGCTTTATTTTTATCAAATAGAATAGTATCACCATTTTCTGTTTGTAAATTTATATCTATTGCTTTCCCTTTATTACCATGATTGGTTGTCCTTAACTCTCCTGCTGAAGCATTTTTTTGTTTAGTATTCCATATCATAAAACTGCCAAGTACTATTCTATCCTTATTTCCTGTTTTTATAGATTGTTTCATTTTTTTACGTAAAATAGATAAGACTAAGTCTAATGCAGGTATCTTCTTCTTTTTAGTATCAAAATAAGGGAACTTACCTTTTCCATTCCCTAATTTTTCTCCTTTAGAAATTTTTATAAAAGTGTCTTCTACACCCCCTATATTTTTGCCATTTGATTTATATAACCCTGATTTATCACCTTCTTCACTAAAACTAATAAAATCTAAATCTCTTGCTTTTAAAATGAGCTTAGCAATTGAGGCATTCTTTTTCGCTATCGATGATTTATCATATTCTAATTCTAGCCACTTCTGTATTGGATCGTTATTTAAAATTTTAATACTCTTATCTATTATCTCTCCTTGTTGGTGG
>NZ_AUMF01000032.1 GCF_000430545.1 Tenacibaculum ovolyticum DSM 18103 | reverse complement strand
AAGTACCTGTTAAATTAATGTTTACCCAACCTACTATTGCTAGATTTGCATCTCAACTAAGCAATTTTTCTAAAAACACGTTACTTCCTGAAATAATTCCACAAGATAAATCAGCTTTTATTCCGTTGTCTTATAGCCAACAAGGTTTATGGTTTATAGATAAATTACAAGGTACTAAAGAATACCATATTCCTATAGGTGTAAAATTATCTGGCGATGTTAATTTTGAATTATTGGAACGTTCTTTAAGAATAATTGTTGAACGTCATGAAATTTTAAGAACTGTTATTAAAGAAAAAAACGGTATTGGTTATCAAGAATTAATAGCATCCAATAATTGGACTTTATCACAAAAAAATATAGAAAATACTTCTCTAGAAAATCAAGTAATTATTGACTTTACGAATGCTCCTTTTGATTTAGCCAAAGACTATACATTTAGAGCTTGTTTATACAAACTACCAGATAATAACTATGTTTTAGTTTGTGTTTTTCATCATATTGCTAGTGACGGTTGGTCTTTGTCTATTTTCACTGATGAATTTACCGATATATACGATAGTTTATATGTTGGTAAAGAATTAAAGCTACCGAAACTTCCTATTCAATATTCAGATTATTCAATTTGGCAAAGAAAATATATCTCAGAAGTATTTTTAGAAGTTCAACTATCTTATTGGGAAAATAAATTAAAAGGAACTAGCCCTATTCCTATAGCTACAGATTATGCTAGACCGGCTATACAAAGTACTGCTGGTTCAACAGTATATCTAGAATTTGATACTAATTTAAAAAATAAATTAAATCATTTATGCAAACAAGAAGGAGTTACTTTATTTATGTTATTGCTTTCTGGATTAAAGATATTATTAACCAAGTATAGCGGACAAAATGATATTTGTATTGGTACACCTATTGCGAATAGAAATACTAGTGATGTTGAGCAGATAATAGGTTGTTTTATTAATACAATTGCTTTAAGAAGTACTGTAGATCAATCGTTAAGTTTTAAAAGTTTCCTACAAGAAATTAAAGAAACTACTTTAGAAGGTTACGATAATGGGCAGGCTCCTTTTGATAAAGTAGTAGAGCAAGTAATTGAAGAAAGAGATATGAGTATTACGCCTATCTTCCAAATTATGTTTGGTGTGCAAAATACTCCAGCTTTAAGAGAAACAGGTTTAGAGGTTTTAAAAATAACACCTTATGATTTAGAGGAAGGAACAACTCAGTTTGATTTAAATATTTCTGCAAATGAACATGAAACAGGTATCTCTTTAAGTATCGAATATTGTACCGATTTATTTAAGGAAGAAACAGTTCAAAAAATATTTGAACATTATAAAGAATTGTTAAATAATATCATTTTAAATCAAACACAACCTTTATCATCTCTAGCAATACTTAATACCCAAGAACAAGAACAATTATTGTATACTTTTAACTATACAAAAGTTAATTACGATCAAAACCTTACAATAGTAGACTTATTTCAATCGCAAGTAAAAAACAATCCTAATGCTATAGCTTTATCATTTGAAGGAACTACACAAACGTATGATGAGTTAGACAAGCTTTCAAATAAACTAGCACACTATTTAGTTGAACAAGGTGTTGTAGCTGATGATTTTGTAGGTATTTGCTTAGAACGTTCTTTCAATATGGTTGTAGGAATTTTAGGAATCTTAAAAGCAGGAGGAGCCTATGTTCCTATAAAACCAGATTACCCTACTTCTAGAATCAAGCATATTTTAGAAGATATTAATTGTGCTATTCTAGTTACAGACGTAACTAGTGAAAATATAATTGATACAACTTTAATTAAAAATATTGAAGTAATAGCATTAGATTCTGAATGTGCAATTTACCATAATAAAAGAACAGAACCGTTAACACATAATATTGATCCTAACTCACTAAGTTATGTAATATACACTTCTGGAAGTACAGGTACTCCTAAAGGAGCTTTAATAGAACATAAAGGTTTATTGAATCATTTATTATTAATGAATGATACACTAACGTTAGATAAAAACACTACAATTGCTTTTACAGCACCTTTTACATTTGATATTTCTGTTTGGCAAATTTTAAGTAGCTTGTTAGTTGGTGGAAAAACAGCAATTTATAAAGAAAAAGACCTATTAGATACAACAACTTTTGTAAACAATTTAACCAGTGATGATGTTACTATTTTACAATTAGTACCATCTTATACAGCTAGTTTGCTAGAGACGACAGAAGCTGGAAGACTTCATAAATTAAAATATTTTTTAGTTACTGGAGAAGCAGTAACAAAAGATGTTTTAGATAGATGGTTCCAAGCATATCCTAATGTACCTGTAGTAAATGCTTATGGTCCAGCAGAAGCTTCAGATGATGTAACACTACATATTATGACTAAATCGCCAAAAGATGGTTTAGTTTCTATTGGTAAGCCAGTAGCAAATATGGAAATCTATATTGTAAATAGTCATGAGAATTTGTGTCCTATTGGTGTTATTGGAGAACTTTGGGTAGGTGGTGTTGGTGTTGGTCGTGGCTATTTAAATCTTAATCAACTAACAAAAGAAAAATTCATTACGAATCCTTTTACAGGTAATGGAAGGGTTTATAAAACAGGTGATTTAGGGCGTTGGTTATCAGACGGAACAATAGAATTTGTTGGAAGAATTGATGATCAAGTAAAAATTCGTGGACATCGTATAGAATTAGGAGAGATAGAAAATGCTTTATCTAGTTTTTCTGAAGTAATAAGCTGTTGTGTTTTAGCTAAAGAAGATGGGAGATCTATTAAAAATTTAATAGGTTATGTAGTGCTTGAAGGAGCATTAAATAATAATATACTTCAAGAAAAATTACAATCTAAATTACCAGACTATATGGTGCCTAGACTTTGGGTAGTTTTAGATGAAATTCCGTTAACACCTAATGGTAAGGTAAATAAGAAAGCATTACTTAAGATTGAAGCAATTGATACTTCATCTGAAAAACATATAGAGCCTAAAACTGATACAGAAAAACAATTAGCGGAAATTTGGCAAGAATTATTAGGTATTTCTAAAATAGGAACTAATGACAATTTCTTTGAATTAGGAGGTCATTCATTAATAGCTACACAGTTAGTCGCTAGAATACGACAATACTTCAATTTAGAAGAAATCTCTGTAGTAGACATATTTAGCAAACCTGTTTTATTGGATTTGGCAATTACTATTTCTAATAAAAAGCCAAAAAATACTTCGTCTGCAATAATTCAAAAAATTCCAACACAACAAGATTATGAACTTTCTCATGCTCAAAAGCGAATGTGGGTTCTTAATAAACTAGAAGAAGGTCAAACAAATTATAATATTCCTTATGCTTTACAATTAGTTGGTAATGTAGATGTTGACACATTAAATAAAGCAATACAAGGGGTTATTAATAAATATGAAATCTTAAGAACTATCTTTATTACTAGAGATGATCTTCCTAGGCAAAAAATAATTACTAATTATCAATACACACCAAGTTATACAGATATAAGTAATGAAACAAATCCTATTCAAAAAGCTAAAACAATAGCAGAAGAACAAGCTAATTTTGTTTTTAATTTAGAAAACAAACCTCCTTTTGAAATAAAATTATTGAAAATAGAAAACGAAAAATATGTTTTCTTATTTACTTTACATCATATTATTTCTGATGGATGGTCAGCACAAGTACTTTTAGAAGGAATATTAGAAAATTATAAATTAATTGTAGAAACAGGGAAATCTGATGAAGGTAAATTAGAAATACAATACAAAGATTATAGTGTTTGGCAAAATAACACCTTAAATCAAAAAGGATCTGATAGTATTAAACAATACTGGAATACTAAATTTTCTGATGAAATAACACCTTTGAAACTTCCATTTGATAAGCCTCGTGAAAGTGAAAATAATAACAATGGAGCTTCACAAAAGATAAGATTGTCTAAACAATCATATAAAGAAGTTAAGCTGTTCGCTAAAGAAAACCAAGTAACCCTATTTACTGTTCTAATGTCACTCTTTAAAACAGTATTATATAGATATAGTGATCAGAATGATATTATTGTTGGTACCCCTACAAATGGTAGAGATTATATAGAGTTAGAAGATCAAATAGGTTTCTTTGTAAATACTCTTGCTATTCGTTCTAATATCAAAAAAGAATTCTCTTTTAATGACTTATTAAATGAAGTAAAAACAAACTTATTAGAGGGCTATAAGTATCAAATGTATCCATTTGATAAATTAGTAAACGATCTCAATATTCCTTTAGAAGCAAATAAAAACCCAATTTTTGACATACTCGTTGATTTTCAGAGTGATAAAGAGATTAACGAAATTAAAAATGATTTCTTTGAGATTGAAGAATTTGAACAAGATTTAAGTTCTATAAAATTTGATTTATTCTTTAGTTTTACAGAAGAAAATGATGGGATTACAGTATCTGTAGATTATAAAACTCATTTGTTTTCAAATGAAACAATAGAAAGAATGTTAACTCATTTAACCTTAATATCTAACTATTTCATTTCTAATCCAGATAAGAAAATAAATGATTTTGATTACTTATCTAAAAAAGAATTTACATTACTAGAAGATCTTAATAAAACAGCTTTACGATATTCAAAAGAGAAATCAGTTATAGCAGTTTTTAAGGAACAAGTAATTAAAACTCCTAATAATATAGCTTTAGCT
>NZ_AUMF01000031.1 GCF_000430545.1 Tenacibaculum ovolyticum DSM 18103 | reverse complement strand
GTTAAATCAGTAGACATTGAAGTGTAATCTGAATAACCGTTTCCTCCTGTTGATGTATTACTTATTGTTCCTAAAACTACTTTTTGAATGTATTCGTCATTTACACTTGCCCCTTTTGAAGCACAATAACTAATAGTTACCGCTGGTGTAGTAAAGTTTACTGATGCACTATAAGATGAATTTCCTGATGAACACTTACTTCGTACTTGTACTTCGTATTGTGTTGATGCTGATAAACCACTTAAAGCTTTTGTTGTTGTTGAAACTGCACTTGTTGTCCAAGATGAAGCCGAAACTGCTTTATATCTTACATCGTAAGTTGCTCCTGAAACTGCTGACCAGTTTACCGAAGCTCCTGTTGATGTTACTCCTGTTGTTGAAACACCTGTTGGTACAGTTGCATTACAAACTACTGATGTACCTGTTAAACCTGTTACAATTAAACTGTAATTTTGACTTCCTCCCGTTAAACTTCCTTTGTGCGTTACTGTAATAGTATATGTTCCTGAAGCATTTGCTACATCAACTCTTTCAAAAGGATCTACATTATTATCTCTTTTTGTGTTGGTTGTTGCTCCTGTTAATTCATATGGCAAAAATGTTGTTCCTGATTTAGATACTCTTATATCTAAATCATTTACCAATACTGGTGTCGTAGAATTTACTGTTGTGTTTGCTGTACCAGGTCTATCTGTCCAAGAAATAGAAGCTAATAACGGATTTGTTCCATCAGAATCAACAGTAATTGTATATGTTTGACCTGATGTTAATGTTAACTCTTCAATTTTAGATTGATTTCCATTATTTGTAATTGCTTCTGCAGCTCTTTTTGTATGCAATAATCCCCAACCAAAAACAGCGTCTGGTCCAGATGCTCCTGCATCATCTGCCGTATGAAGTGCTAATCCTTTTAAGGTAGCTGCTTTCATAAAACTACCGCTATTTAAGTTTTTATGATGTTGTTGTAATAAAATTAAAGACCCTGCAACATTTGGTGATGCCATTGAAGTACCTGTAATTGAATTATAAGCCGTATCACTACTTTCATAAGTAGAATACACTCCAGTACCATTACCTGTAATATCTGGTTTTATTCTAAAATCATCAGTTGGCCCTTCACTACTTGAACTATTAATAGATACAGAAACTAAATTTCCACTAGCATCAACATTAGCATCTTGCGCATTTGCAACTACTAAATTGTTTTTTGAAACAGAATGCCCTGTTAACTTATCGAAACCAGAACCTCCAGTTGGATTGTTATTTGCTGTATTATCATTTCCATCGTTACCTGCAGCAACCACCATTAAATAATTTGGCGCATTAAACATTATTTCATCCCATGCACGAGACTCTGTTATATATCCTCCAAAATAATGTTGAGGCAATTGTACCTGACCCTGTTGATTTCTAGTTGCATAACCATACGAATGATTAGAAATTAACATACCATTAGAGGCTGCTGATGTTGCTTCAGTTTTATCGTTATTCCAATCATAACCAACCGCTTTAGAGTGAGGTGCCATACCTTTCGCATTTGCTTTTACACCTGAAGATATTATAGTTCCTGCAACGTGAGCCGCATGAAAATGTCTTGCTGTAGTACCATCACCAATAGAGAAACGGTTATTTCCTCCTGCTCCATCATATTCTTGGTGCGTAGTTCTTGCTAAACCTCCATCCCAAACATGAGCAGTCATACCTTGCCCCATTAAGTTTAATCCTAATGATCCTCCTGAATTTAAATGATTTGTTCTTGTAGATTTTGCTGCTGCAACATTAAAAGTAGTGTAATAAATAGGTTTTCCGTTTACAACTCTTTGTAACTCTACTAAACTACCTTCTTTCGTTGTAAATTTAGTTTTCCAACCTTTCTGTTTAGCTATTCGTATAGCTTGATCTTTCTCTGTTTTGGCAACTCTTTCAAAGTTTCCTTTAATTTCTTGAAGTTTAGTCAAATTGTATTTACTACGAATTTGCGCTACTTCGTTTTTGTCTTGAGCTTGTGTTTGATAGTTTAATCCTAAGACAACACTTGCCAATACAAGACTTTTTAAGTACTTGTTTTTCATTTTTGAAGGGTATAAATTAGTTAATTTAAATAAACGATGTTTTTATTAAAAATAATATTAATATTTTATCATTTACCCCGCAAATATATAAAAAAAACAAGAAATTCATAATTAAACAACAAAATCAATGGTTTTTTCACAAAAAAAACCTCTAACAAACCCAGTTAGTTACTGGGATTAGCAGAGGTTAAAAAAATATTTTTTACTTCTTTAAAAATCTAGTTGTCAACACTTTTCCATCACTGCCAACTTCTAAAATATACATTCCTTTATTTAAGTTAGATACATCAATACTAGACAAATCTAAATGACCTGACTGCACAATACTTCCGATTACACTTATAATCTTATAAGTCATTTCAGTTGACTGAGATGCCAATTTAACTTGTATAAAATCTACTGATGGGTTAGGATATACTATTAAGTCTAAATTTTCTTGACTATCAATATTTTCTCCTGGTACAACCGTTGGCATTGCATTTATCGCTGCTGCTGCTATAATAATCGTATAATCTTCTACTTCTCCATCCCCAAAGCTTTCA
The DNA here is from genome assembly GCF_000430545.1 of Tenacibaculum ovolyticum DSM 18103. Lineage (GTDB taxonomy): Bacteria > Bacteroidota > Bacteroidia > Flavobacteriales > Flavobacteriaceae > Polaribacter > Polaribacter ovolyticus. The sequence continues at coordinate 6,599 of NZ_AUMF01000031.1, read as the reverse complement.
CAAGAAGTTGATGCTGCATTGTATTTCATTGAAACACGCATTCTCGTTTGTCCTATACTTGCATCTGATGGAATCACAATATCTGTTATTCTATTTTCTGCACTTGATGAGTTACCTACAGCAATTTGTTCACCTGCATCTGTAAAATCTCCATCTTGGTTATAATCTATCCAAACTGTAAAGTGCTCGTTGTAAGCCGCCCCTGAAAATCCTGCACTTAACACTAATTGATTGGTACTTCCCAATACTACTACTGCAACTTTTGAGGTAAAATCTCCGTAGCCATCATTTGCTGCTGTTGTATTAGTCATTCCTCCGAATGCTACATAATCAATCCACTCATAAGTAACTCTTGTTCCTTTTGATGTACAATAAGAAACCGCGTTTGATAAGGTTGTTACATTTACGATATTACTTGACGATGATACATTTCCTGCTGCATCTTTTGCTTTTACTGAAAAAGTATAACCTGTTGCGGCAGTTAATCCTGTAACATTCATTGTAGTATTAGCCGTAGATCCTATTTTTGTTGCTCCTTGATAAACATCATATTCAGTTACTGCTACATTATCTGTAGATGCTGACCAATTTAATATTAAGGTAGTTTGTGTTACACTTGTTGCTGAAGCATTACTTGGTGCACTCGGTGCTGTAGTGTCAACCTCTGCTGATTGTATATTCACTGTATAATCCTCTACTTCTCCATAAGAAAAAAGTGTTTCACATGCCTTTGGCGTTGCATTGTATTTTAACACAACACGCATTCTTGTTACTCCACTAGTCGCTGAAGACGGCACTGTAAATGTTCCACTTACCGGCGTTGTTGTTGATTTTGACTTCACCCAAACTGTTTCATCTGCATCTGAAAAATCTCCATCTTGATTATAATCAATCCAAACTCCATACCCTTCACTATAAATTGTTCCTGTCCATTTTGGCGTAATTGTTATTGTGTTTGATGATCCTTTTGTTAAATCAGTAGAAATTGATGTGTAATCTGAATAACCGTTTCCTCCCGTTGATGTATTACTTATTGTTCCTAAAACTACTTTTTGAATGTATTCATCATTTACACTTGCTCCTTTTGAAGCACAATAACTAATAGTTACAGCTGGTGTAGTAAAGTTTACTGATGCACTATAAGATGAGTTTCCTGATGAACATTTACTTCGTACTTGTACTTCGTATTGTGTTAATGCTGATAAACCACTTAAAGCTTTTGTTGTTGTTGAAACTACACTTGTTATCCAAGATGAAGCCGAAACTGCTTTATATCTTACATCGTAAGTTGCTCCTGAAACTGCTAACCAATTTACCAAAGCGCCTGTTGATGTTACTCCTGTTGTTGAAATACCAGTTGGTACAGTTGCATTACAAACTACTGGTGTACTTGTTAAACCTGTTACAATTAAACTGTAATTTTGACTTCCTCCCGTTAAACTTCCTTTGTGTGTTACTGTAATAGTATACGTTCCTGAAGCATTTGCTACATCAACTCTTTCAAAAGGATCTACATTATTATCTCTTTTTGTATTGGTTGTTGCTCCTGTTAATTCATATGGCAAAAATGTTGTTCCTGATTTAGATACCCTTATATCTAAATCATTTACCAATACTGGTGTCGTAGAATTTACTGTTGTAACCGATACCCCTGGTCTATCCGTCCAAGAAATAGAAGCTAATAACGGACTTGTTCCATCAGAATCAACAGTAACTGTATATGTTTGACCTGATATTAATGTTAACTCCTCAATTTTAGATTGATTTCCATTATTTGTAATTACTTCCGCAGCTCTTTTTGTATGCAATAATCCCCAACCAAAAACAGCGTCTGGTCCAGATGCTCCTGCATCATCAGCAGTATGTAGCGCCAATCCTTTTAAAGTAGCTGCCTTCATAAAACTACCATTATTTAAGTTTTTATGATGTTGTTGTAATAAAATTAAAGATCCTGCAACGTTTGGTGATGCCATTGAGGTACCTGTAATTGAATTATAAGCCGTATCACTACTTGCATAAGTAGAATATACACTCGAGCCATTACCTGTAATATCTGGTTTTATTCTAAAATCATCTGTTGGTCCTTCACTACTACTTCCTGCAATAGAAACAGAGATTAAGTTCCCATTAGCATCAACATTAGCATCTTGCGCATTTGCAACTACTAAATTGTTTTTTGAAACAGAATGCCCTGTTAACTTATCGAAACCAGAACCTCCTGTCGGATTTGTATTTGCCGTATTATCATTTCCATCGTTTCCTGCAGCAACTACCATTAAAAAATTTGGTGCATTAAATAAAATCTCATCCCATGCTCTAGACTGATCTATATACCCTCCAAAATAATGTTGAGGCAATTGTACCTGACCTTGTTGGTTTCTAGTTGCATAACCATACGAATGATTTGAGATTAACATTCCGTTTGCTGCTGCTGTTGTAGCCTCTGTTTTATCATTATTCCAATCATAACCAATGGCTTTTCCATATGGAGCCATTCCTTTTGCATTAGCGTCAATACCTGAAGATATTATAGTACCCGTTACGTGAGCTGAATGGTAATGTTTAACTGTTGTACCGTCTCCAATGGAAAAACGATTATTTCCTCCTGCTCCATCATATTCCTGGTGCGTAATTCTTGCCAAACCTCCATCCCAAACATGAGCCGTCATACCTTGTCCCATTAAGTTTAATCCTAATGATCCTCCTGAATTTAAATGATTTGTTCTTGTAGATTTTGACGCTGAAACATTAAAAGTAGTGTAATAAATAGGTTTTCCATTTACAACTCTTTGCAATTCTACTAAACCACCTTCTTTCGTTGTAAATTTAGTTTTCCAACCTTTCTTTTTAGCTATTTTTACAGCTTGTTCTTTTTCTGTTTTGGTAACTCTTTCAAAGTTTCCTTTAATTTTTTGAAGTTTAGTTAAGTTGTAGTTACTACGAATTTGCGCTACTTCTCTTTTGTCTTGAGCTTGTGTTTGAAAGTTTGATCCCAAAATAACACTTGCTAGTACAAGACTTTTTAAATACTTGTATTTCATTCTGGAGGGAGTTAAGTTAGTTAATCATAACAATAATGTGTTTTTCGTAAAAAAAACACACTTACCTTATTATATACTTCTCTAATATAGCTAAAAATCAACAAATTAGCAACAAATAATTAAAATCAATGTATTTACCACAAAAAAACTCGTTAAACCCAGTAGCACACTGAGATTAACGAGTTTAAAAACAATTTATTTTTTTGTATTACTTTTTTAACAACTTGGTTTTCAACATCTTTTGACCATCATTAACTTCTAAAATATACATTCCTGTATTTAAATTAGATACATTTATACTATAAGAATCTAAATAACCTGATTGTATAATTCTTCCAATTACATTTACAATCCTATAAGATACCTTAGTTAATTTAGATGCTAACTTAACTTGTATAAAATCTACTGATGGATTAGGATATGCCACTAAGTCTAAACTTTCTTGATTTTTAATAGCTTCTCCTAATACAGTTGTTATTCTTGTATTTACGGTTGCTGCTATTATATTAACAGTATAATCTTCCACTTCTCCATCACCTAAATTAGCTTCACAAGAGGTAGATGCTGCATCGTACTTCATTGAAACACGCATTCTTGTTTGTCCTATAATTGCGTTTGATGGAATTACAATATCTGCAACTCTGTTTGCTGCATTTGATGAGTTACCTGTAGTAACTTGCTCTCCTGCATCTGTAAAATCTCCATCTTGGTTATAATCAATCCAAACTGTAAAGTGTTCGTTATATGCTGTTCCTGAAAATCCTGCACTTAAAACTAATTGATTCGTACTTCCTAGTGCTACCTCAGCTACTTTTGAGGTAAAGTCTCCATAGCCATCATTTGCTACTGTTGTATTGGTCATTCCTCCGAATGCTACATAATCAATCCACTCATGAGTAACTCTACCACCTTTTGAAGCACAATAAGAAACTGCATTTGATAAGGTTGTTACATTTACTGAAGCGCTATAGTTTGAATTTACTGACGAATACCTACCACGAACTTGAACTTGGTATTGTGTAGAAGCAGATAACCCACTTAATGTTACAGATGTAGTTGATGAAGAATTAGTTACCCATGAACTAGCTCCTACTTTACGGTATCTAACATCGTAAGTTGCTTCTGAAACCGCTGTCCAACTTACTATTGCTCCTGTTGCAGAAACTCCACTTATTGAAACTCCTGTTGGCACTACTGCATTAAAAATACTCCCACTACCAAACTTATCAGATAAAGCTAAGCTACGTCTAGAACCACCTGCTTCTAACACAGCACGCATTCTATTTTTTTGTCCTAATGTAAATAAGTTCATACATGCATCATCTGAATAATCCATATAATTTTGAACCATATCTTCAGAACCACAAGAAATATGTCCAGTACTACATCCATAATTAGCTGCATCAGATTCTGGTGTATCTGATACAAAATCATCATAACCACATGGTCCATCTCCCCATATGTGACGTAAATTTAAATAATGTCCTATTTCGTGTGTAGTCGTTCTTCCTAAATTAAAAGAAGGATTAAGTGTACCTGTAGAACCAAAAGCATCATGAATCATTACTAAACCATCAGTTGCTGCTGCTCCACCTGGAAATTGAGCAAATCCTAAAGTACTTCCATCTCCGTTAGGACCAGTAGAAGTCATCTTAGGAACAATCCACATATTTAAATATTCAGAAGTATTCCATGGGTTTACTCCTCCAGTCGCAGAACTTTTCATGGCATTATTTGCTTTAAACTTAGTTCCCCAATCTGAACTACTAACTAATTTTCTAGTAATTGCTGTTGTTGAATTCCCATTAGGATCAATTTTTGCCATAGCAAACTCAATTTGAACATCAGCTCCTTGTGACCATTTATTAGTTTTATCAGTGTTTTTTCTTCTAAAATCTTTATTTAAAACATCAATTTGAGAAAGAATTTGAGCATCACTAATATTATTTGTAGAGTTAGTATACAATACATGTACTACTACTGGAATTGTTATAATTGATCCAGAAATTTTTCTCTTAGTACTCCTATTCTCTTTTATTTTGCTTTGGGTAAATCTTTCAATTTCATCCATTCGTTTTTGTAATGTAGGATCTTGTCTTTTTCTATTTTCCAGATCTTCCATTGTATGGCATGTTCTTTTTTGTTGAGCATAAGTAGCTCCTGCAAAAAAGAAGCACATTAATAACAAAGTAATCTTTTGTTTCATTATTAGAAGGGTTTTAAGTTAAATTTTAATGCAAAAAAACAATTGTTTTACGTTAAAAAAATTGAACTAGTTCAATAAATACACTTAAAGCTGTTTTATATTATTTTTTACTTAATGTAATTCTAGAATATATTTAATTAAAGGTTTCAACTTATTACATTTTTAAATGATTAAAAATTTATGACTTACTCGTATACAGAAAGAAGCCCTAGAGATTAATCTCTAGGGCTTCTTAAAAAACAGATTTATTTAATATAAACCTACTTCTTTAAAAGTTTCGTTGTCAATACTTTTTGACCATCATTAACTTCTAAAATATACATTCCTGTATTTAATTTAGATACATTTATACTTGAAGAATATAAATGACCAGACTGCACAACGCTTCCAGTTACATTTACAATCTTATAAGTCATATTAGTTGATTTAGACGCCAACTTAACTTGTACGAAATCTACTGATGGGTTAGGATATGCCATTAAAGCTATACTGTTTTGATTTTTAATAGTTTCTCCCGATACAATTGTTGTTCTTGTATTTGCAGTTGCTCCTGTTATATTAACTGTATAATCTTCTACTTCTCCATCTCCTAAATTAGCTTCACAAGAAGTCGATGCTGCATTGTACTTCATTGAAACACGCATTCTTGTTTGCCCTAAAGTTGCTGTTGATGGAATTACAATATCTGCAATTCTGTTTGCTGCACTTGATGAGTTACCTGTAGTAACTTGCTCTCCTGCATCTGTAAAATCTCCATCTTGGTTATAATCAATCCAAACTGTAAAGTGTTCGTTATATGCTGTTCCTGAAAATCCTGCACTTAAAACTAATTGATTGGTACTTCCTAATGCTACCGTAGCTACTTTTGAAGTGAAATCTCCATATCCTCCATTTGCCGCTGTTGTATTAGTCATTCCTCCGAATGCTACATAATCGATCCACTCGTAAGTAACTCTACTTCCTTTTGATGCACAGTAAGAAACTGCGTTTGATAAGGTTGTTACATTTACCGTATTACTTGACGATGATACATTTCCTGCTGCATCTTTTGCTTTTACTGAAAAAGCATAACCTGTTGCTGCTGTTAATCCTGTAACATTCGTTGTTGTATTAGCCGTAGACCCTATTTTTGTTGCTCCTTGATAAACATCATATTCAGTTACCGCTACATTATCTGTAGACGCTGACCAACTTAATGTTAAAGTAGTTTGTGTTACGCTTGACGCTGAAGCACTACTTGGTGCACTTGGTGCAGTCGTATCTGCTTGTGATGATCCTATTACAACTGTATAATCTTCTACCTCTCCGTATTGAATAGATGCTTCACAGGCTGTTGGTGTTGCATTGTATTT
>NZ_AUMF01000030.1 GCF_000430545.1 Tenacibaculum ovolyticum DSM 18103 | reverse complement strand
AAAATCTAATTTAAACAAAATGAGTCCGATAAAATATCGAACTCATCATTATCAAAATTAATTATAAATTTGTCTAAACTTTTGGGTGCACTCTATATGCTTCGGTTTTTTTTGTTTAAATATTTTTAAGAATAAATAGCCTGAAAAGTGAATGTTTAAATTAGTTGTTTATTAAAATAACCCCCCGCTAGTTTCATTTTTATCACGTTCTTTGCGGTTTCTTTTTTTAGATTTACTAGTGCCAAAATTATAAGAGAACTCAAGGTAAATAGTGTTCCTTTCTAAAATATAATGACCATTTTGCGAGTATGGATTTCTTGAAGAAAAAGTGTAATTTAAAGTGTTAAAAATATCACTAGCTCTTAATTTAATTGCTGCTTTATTTTTTAAAACGGATAATCTTACCGCAGTATTGATAGTGTAAAAAGGAGATACTGTAAATTGAATTCCTTCTGATTTACTTCTGTATAAACCAGATATTTGTAGTTTTACTTTTTTTGATATTTTAAAACTGCTTGAAATATTCGTTCTAAATACGGTGTTTTTTATACTTGTTTGTTCGTTGTTTAATAAGCCAAATTTATCTTGTATATATAAACTAAAACTCGGAGACAAACTCCACCATTTTGTAGGCTTTAAAGAAGCATATCCTTCAAGACCGTAACTATTTGAATTGTTGTAATTTTGGTATGAAATATATTGAATGTTTTTATCTACCTTATTTAAAGTAATGTTTTTACCTATTTTGTCAGATGTTTTTCTGTAAAAGAGTCCAAAAGTGAAATACCCTTTCGTTAAACTTCTGGTATAGTTTACTTCAAAAGAATTAGTGTATTGAGGAGCTAATTTTTGATTACCAACAGAAATAATATAAGGAGACGTAAATTCTTGTATTGGGGTTACTTGTTCTATACCAGGTCTGTTTACACGGTTGCTATAAGAAGTTTGAAACTGATTTTTTTCTGAAGGCGAGTAACTTAAGAATGCAGAAGGGTAAATGTTAAAAATATTATCAGAATAATTATCTAAGGTTGTTTGTTGTGTGTTTTTAAAAACACCCTCAACATTAAACTGTTCAAAACGCAAACCTGTTTGAAAAGAAAACTTTTTAAAATCTTTATTATAATTAACATAACCAGAATAGATATTTCGGTCATAATTAAAAATAGTGTTTCCTTTAGGAGCATTAGCAGTAGTGGTTATTGCTATTTCTTGATCTGTTAGTATTTGGTTATATGTACTGTGTATTCTTGCTTCAATACCTAGTTCTAGTTTTCCTTTTGCAACAGGTTTTGTATAATCTAAGTTAACTAACCATGTGTTTCTATTGTCAGTTATAGTATTATTATAGTTGTATAGTTTCGAATTAGGGTTTAATGTTTCTTTGTTAGTTGAATTTTCAGGGTTTTTATTTATTGAATAATTAAGTTCTAGCTCTAAAGCATGTCCTTTATCATCTAAATTTAATTTGTAATCAATATTGTAAGCGCTTTCTGAATAATTATATACTGAAAGGTTAGGAGTGTGCAATTTTAATGCATCATTTTCATGAATAAAACCATTCGTGTAAAAATCTGAATTGCTAAAATAATGAGAGGTATATAGAGATAAGGTATTTTTTTTATTTAAATAAATATCTGTACCTATTTTAAAGTTATGATCGCTGTATTTATCAAGATGGTCTAGAAGTTGTGTAATATTTTTATCATTTCTATTTAAGTGGTAATCTGTTTCTAAATCTCCCCAATCTTTGTTGTAATTAGTATAGAAATTAAATATTCCTTTTTTATAGTTTAGGTTTAAGTTGGTGTTTAATCGTGTGTTTTTACTATGCTCAATACCAGTAGTAATACTTCCGTTAAAACCAATTATAGCGTTCTTCTTAAGAATTATATTAATAATACCACTCATTCCTTCAGGATTGTATTTTGCTGATGGATTAGATATTAACTCTACACTCTTTATTGTTGAAGAGGGAATTGATTTTAATAATTGAGATGAACTTAAATTTGAAGGTTTTCCATCTATTAAAATAAGTACACCTGCGCTGCCTCTAAAAGTAATTTCATTATTTAAATAGTTTATGTCAACTGAAGGTACATTTTGTAACATTTCAAAAGCATTAGTACCAGCAGTCGTTAAATCTCTACCAACGTTAACTACTTTTCTGTCTATTTTCTGAGTTATTGTTGTAGTTTTAGCTTGTATTTCTATTTCATCGATGTTCGTTAAATGTTCTTGTAAATAAATTACTCCGATGTTAGTATTTGAAGAATTTAATTCTATTTCTTTAGTTTGAGTTGTGTAACCTATAAACTGAAAGCTTAAAAAGACTTTTTTTCTACGTTTTTTTTTAAGAATAAATTCACCTTTTTGATTGGTAACTGTACCATCAATGATTTTATTGTTAGCATCTCTACAAGAAATGGTAACGTAATTAAGAGGTGATTTAGATTTTGAATCTACTATTTTACCTGTAATTTTAGCAACTTGAGCGTAGCTATAACCATGTATACATACTAATAAAATTAGTATTATTAACTTTTTCATTTAAAGGGGGACTTTCGTGCGATAAATATAACAAAAAAAACCAAAGTATTATCTTTGGTTTTTTTAGTGTTATATATCTGAAATAAAGGAGATTTTGTTATATAAAACCACCGCCACCGCTTTTTTCATTATTATCTCTATTTCTTCTTCGTTTGGCTTTGTTTTTACCACCACCAAATCTATAGTTAAATCCAATATATGCAGTTCTGCTTTCCCAGTTAAATTGACCTGTTTGAGTGTACGGGTCAGTAGAGTTAAATTTAAATTTCATTCCTTTAAAAATATCGTTTACTCTAAAAGTAATATTTCCTTTTCCTTTCAATACTTTATAACTAGCTCCGGTATTAATCATCCACATTGGATCAATATTAAACTGTAAGTTTTTATTTGCGCCTCTGTACATAGCGAATAACTGAAATTTCAGCTTTTTACTTGCTGTAAAACTATTACTTAATCTTGTGTTAAAAGCGGTATTTTGTACTTCTTTCTGTGCTCCGCTAACAAGTCCTTTTAATGTTTGTGAGTATACATCTAAACTAGCATTTGCTCTCCACCATTTTGTTATTCTATAATTACTAGACATCTCGAAACCATACCTGTCATTTCCATCAAAATTTTGATCTGATTTTATTTGCCTAGTATTGGTATTATCTGATGGGTCTTTATATAGAATAGTTGAAATTTCATCAGTTACTTTCCTGTAAAATGTTCCAAAAGTAAGTGATCCTCCTTTTATTTTTCTAGTATAATTTACTTCAAATGAATTTGTAAATTGAGGTCTTAGATTAGGATTACCAACAGATGTAATTAACGGAGTACTCCATTCTCTAATAGGGTTTACTTGTCCTATAGATGGTCTGTCAACTCTGCGACTATAACTTAATTGAAATTGATTTTTATCAGAGGGATTGTAAGTGAAAAAAGCAGATGGGTAAATACTGAAAATATTATCAGTATAAGGCTTAGTCTCATTTTTATTAGTAAAACTACCTTCTACATTATATTGTTCTAAACGTGCCCCAAGTTGCATCGTTATTTTGTTGAATTTATGCCCGTAATTTACATAACCAGAAAAAATATCTCTATTGTATGTAAAAGAAGAGCTACCAATTGCTTCTATAATTGGAGCATTGTTAATTGGGTCTAAAATTAAATTTCCGTTAATATCTACTTTAAAACCATATTGATCTGTATTGTTTCCGTTTTTAGTTTCGTTAGTTCTATATTCTAACCCCAGTTCTAATTTTCCGTTTTTTGATATTGGGTTCGTATAGTCAAGGTTAATTAATGTATTATTTCTATCATTTTTAATAGTATTAAAATAATTCAAAAATTTATATTTAGAATCACTAGTAGGTATTATCGTTTCATTCGTAATTGCATCTTCATCATTTTCTGAATCAGAATAAGTTGCTTCAAGTTCTAAATTATGTCCTTTTTTATTAAAATCAACTTTGTAGTTTAAATTATAACTACCTGAAGAGTTATCATTATCAGATGTATTAGGAGCATTGTTGGTTAGTGTATTTGCTTCATATATTTTCACAGAACCAGTATTAAAAGCATCCGATCTGTTTTGTGTAGTATAAAAAGATAAGGTGTTTTTATCATTGATATAAATATCTGCACCAAATTTTACTAAGTATGATTTTCGGTCATTATCAAAAATGAAATTTTGAGATGACGCATTGATTCCAGTTCTATTAACGTGACCAAAATTATGACTCTTACCAGCATTATAACCTAAATTTGTATAAAAGTTAACTTTACCAGTTTTATAATTCATGTTTAATGAACCATTGTATCTCGTATTTACTCCATGAGTAATTCCTGTATTAATAGAGCCATTAAAACCAATATTTGCACTCTTATTCAGAATAATATTTATAATACCACTCATTCCTTCAGGATTGTATTTTGCAGAAGGATTGGTAATTAATTCAATACTCTTAATAGAGGTTGAAGGTATTTGTTGTAGTAATTGAGCAGAACTCATATTTGTAGGTTTACCATCAACTAAAACGCGGACATTAGAATTTCCACGTAAGCTTAATTCTCCAGATTGACTATCAACACTTACAGATTGCACATTGTTTAGTAACTCAGAGGCAGTTGCACCAGCAGAGGTTAAATCTTTACCAACATTAATTACTTTTCTATCTATCTTCTGAACAACTGTAGATGTTTCAGCTCTTACTTCAATTTCATCTAAAGTTGTAGAATCTTCGTTTAAAGATATAGTACCAAGGTTAATTTTTTTACTTTTAGAGCTAACATCAATTGGTTTAGAAACTGTTTTATATCCTATAAATTGAATTTCCACAAAAGCTTTTCCTTCTGGGATATTTTTAATAGAAAATGTACCATTGTCATTTGTTATTCCACCAGTTATAATTTTCTTGGCAGAGTCTTTGATTATTATGTTTACATATGGTAAAGGTTCTTTGGTTATTTTATCGATAACTTTACCCGAAACAGTACCCGGTTTAGGTAAGCTACTTTTAGGCATTTGTGCAAAAATATTCACACTAAATACAGTTAAAAGGATTAATATTATTTTTTTCATTTTGTTAGTTTTGAATTGTTTTTGATACTTAGTAGACTTACTATTGATTACTTTCGTTACTGTAATTAACTGAGTTTAACGTATTATTAACAATTATGAAAAAAAATACTTTAGTTGTAGGGGCTTCTTTGAATCCTACAAGATATTCAAATATCGCAATTAAAAGGTTGATAGGTAGGGATGTAAAAACCTCTGCTATTGGTTTAAGAAAAGGTAAAGTGCTAGGTGTTATTATTGAAACAGAAAAAATAAAATTTAATGATATTGATACCGTTACATTATATTTAAATGCCGAACGACAGAAAGAATACTATGATTATATAATAAGTTTAAATCCTCATAGGGTGATTTTTAATCCTGGGACAGAAAATACAATATTTTATGAACTCTTAAAAGAAAATGGAATAAAATCAGAAATAGCTTGTACGTTGGTGTTATTGTCAACGAATCAATATTAATTTTAAATTGTAATAGGTGTAGCGTTTGGAGTGTATTTTTTTCCAGCTTCCGCTAATTCTACATTTTTAAAAATAGTTTGCGCTTCTTTTTTAAAATCTTGTATGTTAGAGTATCTGCTAGAATAATGCCCAATAATTAATTTATTTACATTTGCTTTATTGGCAATGTCAGCAGCTTGTTCAGCAGTAGAGTGTTTCGTTTTTTCACACAAATCTTCTCTATCTTTTAAAAAAGTAGCTTCATGATATAGTAAATCTACATTTTTAATTATAGGAACAATATTTGGTTTGTAACTAGTATCACTACAAAAAGCATACGTTTTTGGTTTAGGAGGATCAATTGTTAATTCAGAATTTAAAATAACCTCACCAGTAGATAAAGTAAAATCTTTCCCAGCTTTAATGTTATGAAAATCACAAGTATCTATTTCTTTATACTGTTCAATATTACCAATATGTAATTTTCTAGGCTTTTCTTTTTCTGTAAATAAGAAACCATTTGTGTAAACTCGATGATCTAATGGTATTGTATGAACAGTAACTTTATCGTCTTCAAAAATTAATTCACTTTCTTTAGACTCCAATTCGTGGAAAAATAGATGATATTTTGTCCAAGACTTTGATAGTTTTAATTGAAGAGTTGTAACTTCTTTAATACCTTTTGGACCGTAGATGTGTAAATCTTTTTCTCGATTTAAAATCCCGAAAGTAGATATAAGTCCTATTAACCCAAAAAAATGATCACCATGTAAATGAGAAATGAAAATGTGGTTTATTTTAGAAAAACCAATCTTATATTTTCGCATTTGTCTTTGAGTACCTTCACCACAATCAATTAAAAAATGATTGTTATTAATTTCTAAATATTGAGATGTAGGGTGTGAATTTACTCTAGGAGTTGCAGAATGGCAACCTAAAATAGTTAAATTTAAGCTCATTTATCGTATTACAAAACGTTTAGAAATTACTTCTTTATTACTTTGAATGGCATAAATATACATACCTGATTTTAAATCATTACGATCAAAAGGAATAGAATTGCGTCCGTTTGTAACCTTAATTCTTTTAGAGTATACAGTTTTACCTAGTACATTTCTAACAGTTAAAATTACATTTTGACTAACTTTAGAGTTAACGAATATAGTCGTGTTATTAGTAAAAGGGTTTGGTGAAGCAACCATACCATCAATAGACTTTTTTTGAGAAAAGCTAGATAAGGTAACTAATAAGAATAAAAAAAGTATTTTTTTTACCATATGTATTCATTTAGGGGTAATAAATAAAATGTTAAAAACCCAAATCGCGTTGAATATTTTCCATTTCTATAACATCTTCAGCTTCAACTAATGTTGGAACAATATTAAATGTTTCTGGAAAATCATCAACATTCACGTTTTTTGATATTATTACAAAAGACGTGCCATTATTTTGGTGCTCATTTGAATACTTCAAAAATAGTGAAATATTTTCTTTAGAAGCGTTAAAATTACCTAAAATTTTAATAATAAGGTGTTTATTTCTTAACTTATCATGTTCATTACTAAATGTTGACATGAAATTTAAAAAAGTATTTTCTTCAGGGCTAATTAAAATATAGTTAGTTTTATCTTCTATTTTCATAACTATCTCTTTATTTGCTGTGCTAATAAATATATAACTGCCATTCGTACAGCTACACCATTTTCTACTTGATTTAAAATGATAGATTGATTACTATCAGCAACATCACTTGTTAGTTCAACACCTCGATTTATAGGACCTGGGTGCATAATAACAATTTCTTTGCCAAGACTATCTAGAAGTTCTTTATTAATTCCAAAAAGCTGTGTATATTCTCTAGTTGACGGAAAATATTTAATATCCATACGTTCGTGTTGTACACGTAAAACGTTGGCTACATCACACCATTCTAAGGCCTTTTTTAAATTTGTTTCAACTTCAACACCTAAGCTAGAAATATATCTAGGAATTAAAGTAGTAGGTCCACAAACTTTTACTTTTGCTCCTTGTAATTGTAAAGCGAATATGTTAGATAATGCAACGCGAGAATGTAAAACATCACCAACAATAACAATTTTTTTACCTTTTAAATTACTATTTAAAGCTTCACGCATAGAAAAACTATCTAATAAAGCTTGGGTAGGGTGTTCGTGAGTTCCATCACCAGCATTTATTATTTTAGCATCTACATGTTTCGATAAAAATATTCCTGCACCAACACTTGCATGACGCATAACAACAATATCAACTTTCATTGATAAAATATTGTTTACAGTATCTATTAAAGTTTCTCCTTTCTTTACTGATGACTGACCTGCAGAAAAATTAATAACATCGGCAGATAATCGCTTTTCAGCTAATTCGAATGATAACTTTGTACGTGTACTGTTTTCAAAAAATAAATTAGCAATCGTAATATCTCGAAGAGAAGGTACTTTTTTAATAGGTCTATTTATAACTTCTTTAAAATGTGAAGCTGTTTCAAAGATAAGCTCTAAATCAGTTTTGTTAAGGTATTTAATACCTAATAAATTTTCAACACTTAACTGCTTCATCTTAGTTTATTTTTATAATCATAACTAATCAAGCTTTGTAGGCTTGTTTTCTAGGTAAATAGTATCTTTCTTGTGAGTTTCTAGCCAATTAACAATCACATTTTCTTCGTTAATAGCATCTACTTGCCTTCCTCTGTAATTGGGTTGAATTGGTAAGTGACGACTAAAACGGCGATCAATTAAGACTAATAATTCTATGTTATCAGGTCTACCATATGATTGAATAGCTGTTAAAGCACTTCTCACACTTCTTCCTGAATAAAGAACATCATCAATAATTACTACTTTTTTACCCTCAATTAAAAAATCAATTTTAGTAGATGTAGCTTCTAATGGCTCATCTCTTCTGCGAAAATCATCACGATAAAAAGTAATGTCTAAAAGACCCAATTGTAAATCTTTAATATGATATTCTTCTGTTAACAATTTTGCTAATCTTTTTGCTAAAAAAGAACCTCTTGGTTGAAGACCTATTAAAACGGTATTAGAAAAATCGTTATGATTTTCGATTAACTGGCATGCTAATCGATGCAGAATGATTTCAATATCTTTCGAAGTAAGTAGTATTTTCCTGCTCATGTTTTGCTATCAAATTGGTTCGATAGTTCAACGTTCAAAAATAAAGTAAAAAATTATGTCAGCAAAATTAAAGTTGACTAAACATAAAACTATATGAATAAAATTATCTTTACATTTGCCAACTTTTACAATAGCCTAGAATATTATGATGAAATATATTAAAAATAAGAAACTTAAGATTAAAGATGATACGTTAGCGGGGATAACAGTTTCTTTAGCAATGATACCAGAAGTGGTAGCTTTTGCTTTTGTAGCTCAAATAAGTCCTATTGTAGCATTATTTGGTGCCTTTGTAGTAGGGATAATCTCAGCTATATTTGGTGGTAGACCAGGTTTAATATCTGGGGCAGCGGGAGCTGTAGCAGTTATTTTTGTTCACATGATTCAAGAAGGGCATGCAAAAGGTCTCCTATTTGATAATCCTGTAGAAAATATGGGGTATTTTTATTTGTTAGCAGCAGTCGTATTAATGGGTGTTATACAAGTGTTAGCAGGTATTTTTAAGTTAGGTAAATTTGTACGATTAATACCACACCCGGTAATGATGGGGTTTGTAAACGGATTAGCTATTGTTATTTTTATGGCTCAATTAGGAATGTTTACAGAAAATTCAAAAGATTTTTTTGGTCAGAATAAACGTAAAACTGAAACTAAAGAATTAGTATATAATGTAAATAATAACGAAGTAAAAGATATATTATCTGGTACTGTTTTATATAAAATTAAAGAAAAATCGGTTATTAATTATCAAACTAGTAAAGAAGAATTTATTATATCTGATGGTCAGGTTTTTAATCCAATAACTAAAAAAGTTATTTTTAATGTAAAAGAAGATGGATTTTATGCAGTAAAAGATACAGGTGTTGTAAAATCGACAATGCAAGGTGAAAAGTTATATACTATGATTGGTTTAGTATTATTAACAATGCTTATTGTATGGGGATTGCCAAAATTAACAACTAAGGTGCCAGCAGCTTTAACAGCTATTTTAATAGTTACTTTAATTTCAATATTTAGTGGTTTATCTTCAATTAATGTAGGTGATTTTATTAGAGATGGTGGAGGAGCTGGTTTAAACGGGATAGATGAAATTTCTAAAAAATTAAATTTACTTGAACTTTGGAGTAATTTGCCTTTTAATTTAGATACCTTAAAGTTTATTGCACCTTATGCTTTCTTAGCCGCTTCTGTTGGTTTAATTGAAACATTAATGACAATGAATTTGGTTGATGAGCTAACAGGAACAAGAGGTAATGGAAACAAAGAGTGTGTAGCACAAGGTGCTGGTAACATGGTAAGTGGTTTATTTGGTGGTACTGGTGGTTGTGGTATGATAGGGCAAACAGTAATTAACATAAACGCAGGTGGTAGAGGAAGATTATCAGGAGTAATGATGTCGTTAACTTTATTAACTTTTATTTTATTTGCTGATAAATATATTGAGCAAGTGCCAATTGCAGCTTTGGTGGGAGTAATGTTTATGATGGTTATTGAGACTTTTGCTTGGTCTAGTTTTAGAATTATGAATAAGATACCCAAATCAGATGTATTTGTTTTAATTATAGTATCGGCAGTAACTGTAATTTTTGATTTAGCAATTGCTGTATTTGTTGGGGTTATAATTTCAGCATTATCTTTTGCTTGGTCAAGTGCTAAAAAAATTAGAGCAAGAAAACGACTGAAACCAGATGGAACCAAGGTGTATGAAATATGGGGGCCTTTATTCTTTGGAAGTATTACAGATTTTAATGTGAAATTTGATATTAAAAATGATCCAGATACTGTAGAAATTGACTTTGTAGAGTCTAGAGTTGCAGATCATTCGGCTATTGAAGCTATTTTTGGATTGGTAGAAAAGTATCAAGCAGCAGGAAAAAAAGTAACACTTAAGCATTTAAGTGAAGATTGTAAGGTATTGTTATATAAAGCAAGCCCTGTTTTTAGAGGGGTTATAGAAGAAGCGGTAGATGATCCTCGTTATCATTTAGCAGCAAACCCTGAAGATTTTCCAAAGCCTTTATCAGAATATAAGTTTTAAATAAAAAAAATCCCGCAATTAGAGTGCACCCAAAAGTTTAGACAAATTTATAATTAATTTTGATAATGATGAGTTCGATATTTTATCGGACTCATTTTGTTTAAATTAGAT
>NZ_AUMF01000029.1 GCF_000430545.1 Tenacibaculum ovolyticum DSM 18103 | reverse complement strand
AATATATACCGAAGAAATTACAGGACAAGACGATGCTTGTAGTTCAGAATATCAAATAACAAGAAAGTGGATGGTATCTGATTGTGCAGGAAACACAACCAATCACACTCAAGAAATAACGGTAGAAGACAATGAGCCTCCAATCTTAATAACAGTACTCAACGATGTTGATGTTAACTGTGATATGATTCCAGAAATCCCGGAATTAGAATTTACCGACAATTGTTCAGGAAAAGATATCGAAACAATTTTTAAAGAAGAAACAACCTCTGACGGATCAGATAATGATTATCAAATTATAAGAACTTGGATTGTTAGTGATACTTGTGGAAATTCAGCAGATTTTAATCAAACAATAAACGTAACAGTTAAAAAAGACATTATAGAAGTTACAGATGCTAAATGTTTTGATGATGGTGTCATTGATCTAAACGATTACATAGATAGTAGTATTCCAAGTGATGGAAAATGGGAAGTTGTAACAGGAGAAGTTTCACTAACAACTGAAGCAACCTTTGATCCTATAAATATAAACTTAGGCGACTATGTGTTTACTTACAAAACTTTTAATGAAGGTTGTTTTTTAACTACAAAAATAACGATAAATATAAACGATAAATGCTTTGTTTTACCTTGTGGAGAAGAGGATGTTACAATATCAAAAGCTGTAACACCAAACGGAGATACTTGGAATGAATTCTTTAAAATAACGGGAGTTGAAACCTGTGGGTATATAATAAATGTAAAAATATTTAACCGATGGGGAGCAAAAGTATTCGAATCAGATAACTACACAAACGATTGGAATGGGATTTCAGAAGGAGTAACTCTAGGAAGTGCAAAAAGATTACCCTCAGGAACCTATTACTACATAGTGATATTAGAAAACAGTGGATTAAAACCATTTACAGGGGCAATTTATTTAGGAACAAAGTAACGCAAAAGTGATGAATTATAATATCAAACGACACACAACAATTATATTGTTTTTTATACTAATATTAGGTGTTGAGGCACAACAATTACCTCAATTTACACAATACATGTATAATACAATATCTATTAATCCTGCATACGCAGGAAGTAGAGAAGTATTAAGTGTAATAGGGTTACATCGAAGCCAATGGGCAGGATTTGGTGAAGGTCCAAAAACCCAAACACTATCAATAAATACGCCTCTTCGAAATGAAAAAATAGGACTAGGACTCTCTTTTATAAATGATAAATTAGGGTATGAAAAATTTACATACCTATACGGAGATTTCTCTTATACAATAAACCTAAATGCTAACCTAAAACTAGCTTTTGGTATAAAAGCTGGCTTTACTCAATACAATCTAGATGAAGAATTAATTGCTTCTGAAGGCATTGATCCAGGAATAAGTGGTGTTAAAAACCGATGGGAACCAAATATTGGAAGTGGAGTTTTTTTACATACAGAAAAGTGGTATGTAGGTTTTTCTGCTCCACGACTCTTAAATGTAAAACATAACGATCTAACAATAAACGGCGTTAATTATGGAGCGATAGATAAGATAAGCTATTATTTAACTGGAGGTTATGTGTTTGAATTAAACGACCAAGTAAAGTTTAAGCCAGCTGCGTTAATAAAAGGAACTAATGGAGCTCCGTTATCATACGACATTACAGCAAATTTTCTATTCAATGAAAAATTTTGGTTAGGCGGGTCTTATAGAATAAATGAATATACGAGTGCTTTAGGAGCTTTAGTAGATTTTCAAGCAACCAAACAAATTAGAATAGGCTATGCTTACGAATATCCGCTATCAGAAATAAATCAATTTTCAAGCGGAACCCATGAAATTTTATTGATGTATGAATTCATAAAATCAAACAGAGTAAAATCCCCTAGATACTTTTAAAGAAATATATATGAAAACAATACTTTCATTTTTAATCATCATTTTATCATTTTTGAACTCTTATTCGCAAAAAAGAGTTGCCGATAAATTTTTTAAAAAATATGCATACATCGAAGCTGCTGAATTTTACAAAACAGCAGTGAAAAAAGGAGATAGTAGTATTTATACATTAACCAGAATAGGTGATTGTTATTACAATAATTCTAATATAGTTAAAGCAATAAAATGGTATAAGTTAGCTACAAAAAATAATAAGAAACTAAATAGTGAGACTATTTATAAATATGCTCAAAGTCTAAGAAGTTTAGGACAATATGAAGCAGCGAATAAATGGTTAAACAAACTACCAAACAACCAGCAAATAAAAGTAGATTACGAAAAACTAAAAATATTAAATAAAGACTCCGTTAAAATAACGAATTTAAAAATAAATACCAGGCACTCAGATTTTGGAGCTTATGTTCATAAACAGAAATTTATGTTTGCATCAACCAAAAACAAAAAAGGAAAAATTTATAAATGGAATAATCAGCCTTATTTAGATTTATACGAAGCAAAAATAACAAGTAAAAAAGGAGCCAAAAAAGTAGCAGATGTAACCCCAATAACATCTACAAAAATAAATACAAGCTTTCATGAATCAAACATTGCCATAACATCAGATGGAAAAACAATGTATTTTACAAGAAATAACCTAACTAAAAGAGAAAAATTAGACTACGATAAACAAGGTACTTCTCACTTAAAAATATTTAAAGCAAGTTTAGTAAATGGTCAATGGGCTGAAATAAAAGACCTTTCTATTAATGATGAAATTTATTCAAACGGGCATCCAGCCCTAAGTCCAGACGATAAAACATTATATTTTACCTCAAATAGACCAAATGGTTATGGAGAAACAGATATTTATAGTGTAGCGATTTTACCAAATGATTCCTACGGAGAACCTGTGAATATGGGAGGAAATATAAATACAAAAGGACGAGAAATGTTTCCGTTTATATCAAAAGAAAATAACCTTTATTTCAGTTCAGACGGACATGATAATTTAGGGCTGTTAGATATTTTTAAAACAACATTGTTAAGTAATAATACCAGTAAGGTAACCAACATAGGAGCACCTTTTAACAGTGGTTATGATGATTTTTCCTTTTTCTTGAATGAAGATAATACGACAGGATATTTTTCATCAAATAGGCCAGGAGGAAAAGGACATGACGATATTTATAGTTTTGAGTCAAACAAATGTCTACAAAAAATAAAAGGAAAAACTTATGATGAAAAAACTAATGAAATATTGCCCTTTACTTTAGTTGAATTAATAGATAAAACAGGTAAAATTATAAAAAGTACGATTACGAAAGAAGATGGAGAGTTTTCATTTGAAGTAGCATGCAATAAAAAATATACTTTAAAAGGAACAAAAAAGGATTATAAAGAAGATTTTAAAGAATTTGAAACAGATAATACAAGAAAAAGAGAAATAACTCAAGATTTGTACCTCATTCCATTAATAATAGACAATGAGATAGTAATTAACCCAATATTTTTTGATTTTGATAAGTCGAATATAAGAGCCGATGCAGCTTTTGAGTTAGAATATGTAGTGAAGGTATTAAAAGACCACCCAAAAATGATTATAAAGATAGAAGCGCATACTGATAGTAGAGGAGTAGATGCTTACAATGAAATCTTATCTGATAAAAGGGCAAAAGCAACTAAAGATTACATTTTGTCACGAAATATTGAAGCACATAGAATACAAAGTGCGATTGGTTTTGGAGAAAAGCAGTTAATTAACAAATGTGCAAACAATATACCTTGTACAGAAGAAGAACATCAGGAAAACAGACGATCTAAGTTTATAATTTTAAATGAATATAACTAGTTTTAACTTTAGTTATAAAAAACAGCTAGTGTGTATTTTAAAACACATACTAGTTGTTTTAAATTTTTAAAAAAAAATTGAGATATTTCCTTTTATAAAGTATCTATAATTAGATACTTTACTTTTTTACAAAAATATTTGTAAAATACCAATTACCTTTTAAGTCTTGTTTAGCCGTAATTTCAAAGTGGGTAAAATCACCTTCAATATTCTTTTTGTGGCTTTTACTTTTTAGCCATGCATTTAATACAGATGAGGCAGATGAATAACCATAAGCAACGTTTTCAGCAACACTTTTAGAGTTTACATTCTTATTTAAATATTCTTTACGTTCGAAAAAAAAGTCGTGTGAAATTTTTTCCTTTTCAATCATATAATTAGTATGATTATTGGTTTGTGATTTTATAGCCTGTAATTTATCTAGTGTAGCATAACCGTTTGCAACTCTATGATTATTTACGAGGTCTAAAACCTCAATTTCAATTGGATTTTCACTAATCTTTTCTGTAGCTTCTATTTGATCTAATTCAAATTCACTATTAGAGGTACATGATGTTATTAATAATGCACACAACACTATTAATAACCTTAGGGGGTAGTTATTCATAACAGGGGAATTGGGGTTATACTCTAAATATACGAAAAAAATAATTTAATAGAGTGTTTTATTCGTATTTATTCTGAAAAAAGGGGATGTTTCAGTTAAATAGCAGCTCTAATAAAATCTTCATATTCGTAGAAAAAAAGTTCAAATTGTGTCATTGTTTCTACATAAAACTCATAGCAATCTCTCCAAGTATTTTTGTTATGAATGCTAAACTTCTTATCGTAAGGAACATAGATGCGAGGAATAATTTTTCTGTTATCTAATTCAAAATTATCATGATAAATTACTTCGGGTAAGTATTCTGTTTCTAAAATGGTTTTTAAAGAAAGTAATTGATCGTATAATAATTCGTTTGCAATTTCATCTGGGTGTTCAAAATCTAAACAAACAGAGGCTGTTTTTCGATCTCCTTGAAATTTAAAAGCAAACCCTTTTATTTTTGTGTTATATAGCAACCATTTTCTTGGAAAAGATTTACCAAAACTTGTCCAAAACTCTTTGCGTATTTGTGCTGATTCTTCTTTACTAAACATTATTGATTTTTTAAATAATTTGAAATATTTCCATTCCAATAACAAATAATACACCTACCATTTTCAAATTTATGTTTACAATTATCATAATTATAGAATCTAAAAGAACATTCAGGGCATAAACGTATCACTTTTGAGCTATCATTATAATATTCGGAATTACACTCATCACAAAAAGAAGTAGGTTTAACTTTCTTCAATATAAGAACTGTTTACCCGTGTATTTTAGCAAGTTTACCACGTTCTCTCATCATTTCGGCTTCAAAAGCTAATAAATCACTCCATTTTTTATCAACGATTTCTCTATCTTGGTATTCACGAGCGAACCCTAAAAAAATAGTATAGTGGTTTGCTTCAGAGATCATTAAGTCATTATAGAATTTAGATAATTCTTGATCTTCCATATTTTCTGAAAAAACTTTAAAACGTTCGCAACTTCTTGCCTCAATTAAAGCAGCAATTAACAAGCGCTGTACTAATGCATTTGTACGGTCTTTTGTTTTAGTAAAGAATTTTTGCAATTTAATAGCATAATCGTTTTTTTGTTCTCTACCTAAAACCATTCCGCGTTTTACCATAAAGTCATGAACCATTTTAAAATGCTCCATTTCTTCAATAGCAATTTCGCTCATCGCTTGTACTAATTTTGTTTCTTCAGAGTAGTTTATAATAATAGAAACAGCATTAGAAGCTGCTTTTTGTTCTAAAAAAGCATGGTCTGTTAATATTTGTTGTAAGTTGACTTTTGCAATTTCTGCCCAAGAAGTTTCGGTTTCAAATTTTAATCCTAACATGTTATATATTCAAAAATATGGATTGCAAAATTATGAATTATAAAATAGAGGAAAGAAAGTATAGGTTATCTTTTTAGTTAAAGTAGTAGTTGTTCTATTTTAGATGTTTCCTAGTTTTTTTTGCTCGACTCAAATCGGCCAAAAGAATTTTCGTAATTCCTTTAATTTTTTCTTTTAGAAAAGTTATTCCAAAGAAACAATATGGTAAATGAAAAAACTATGGCTAAGATATAATCCATATTCTTATATGATAACTGTTAAGTGATTATTGGTCATTTATTTTCGTATTTGTTACAGAATTTATAAAAAATAAGAGTAAAATGAGAAAAAATGTACTAATTAACGATTAAAAGGGATAATTTTTTTCTTATCGCTTTTATAAAAAACGTAACTTTGAGCTACTTTAAAAAATTGATTAAAAGAATTGTTTTGTTATGAGAAAAATTGCGAAAATACTAGCATTAACATTATTTGTGTTTGTAGTTAATGCATGTAAAAAAAAGGTAAAAGAAGAGAGTAATAGTGATGATTATAGTGAGTATGTAGCATTATTTCCAGAGAAAATGATTTCTACTGCTTCTGATTTTGAATTTACACTTAAAAATACACCAAAGGTAACTACAGTTAATGAAGATGTTATTACGGTAGTCCCTAAGGTTAAGGGAAGTGTATTATTGGATGGAAATAAAATAATATTTACTCCTTTAGAAAAGTTAAAAAGTAATAAAGAGTACGCTGTAACATTACACTTGTCTAAATTATATGATGATATAGATAAAGGATTAAAAGACTTTACAGTTAAATTAAAAACAAAAGAATTACTTTTTAATATTACTTTATCATCTCCTACTGTACTTAGTAAAGACATATATGCTGTAGAAGGAGTCTTAAATACAAGCGATGTTATTGAATCAGAAAAGCTTTTAGAGTTAATAAAAGCTACCTATAATAGTAAATCGACTCTAATAAAATTTGAAACTTCAGAAAAGTTTGTTTCACAAGCCTTTTTTAAAATAGATAGTTTAGAAAGATTTGAAGATGATAGAAATTTAAACATATCCTGGAGTGGTAGTGCTATTAATTCTAGTTCAAAAGGAGAGCGAGAATTAACAATAACAGGAAAAAATAATTTTAAGGTTTTAGATATTAATGTCGCTAATACAGGTAAACAGTATATAGAAATTAGTTTTTCAGATCCAATAAAAAAAGTGCAAGATTTAAATGGATTAATTCAGTTTGCTAACACTCAAAAAAGAAAGTTTACTTATAAGGTAACAAATAATATTGTTACTATTTATCCGAAGTCATCTTTTAGAAGTAAGGCAACGATAGAGATTTTTAAAGGAATTAAAAGCACTAATGGATATACTTTAAAAGAGGCTTATACTAAAACCTTACATTTTGAAGAGCTAAAACCTTCTGTGAATTTTATAAAAAGTGGAACTATAATTCCTAATTCAAAGAATTTAAAAATTAACTTTAAAGCTGTTAATTTAAAAGCTGTTGATGTGTTAGTTTATAAAATATATAAAAATAATGTATTACAGTTTTTACAGAATTACAATTTAGGAAATCAAGGTAACATACGTTATGTAGGTCGTCCTGAGGCTAAATATACTGTTAACCTTACAAATCAAGGTCTTGATTTAACGAAAGAAAATGCTTTTGCTATTGATTTAGCTGAAGTATTATCTGTAGAAGACGGAGCAATGTATAGAGTAGAGTTTTCTTTTAATAAAGAATATTCAAATTATTCTTGTAATGAAACTATAAGTAATAGCACTATTGTATATGGTAAAAAAGAGGTAAATACTAAAAAGTACGATAGCCCTAATTATTACAATAATGATTATTATAATGATTATAACTGGAGCGAAAGAGATAACCCATGTACAGCATCTTATTACTACCGTAATACGAGTAAAAGTATTAACATATTAGCAACTAATTTGGGGGTAATCGTTAAAAAAGGAAATAATGAAACTACTTTTATTGCTGTTACAGATTTATTAACAACCCAGCCAGTTTCTGATGCCACAGTAACATTATACAATTTACAACAACAGCCTATTGTAAATATAAAAACAGATAAAGAAGGAATTGCTAATTTTGAAGGAATAAAAAATGCTTTTTTTGCTGTTATAACAAAAGGTAAAAACACTACTTATATTAAACTTAATGACGGAAATTCATTATCGATGAGTAAGTTTGATGTTTCAGGAGTTAAACTACAAAAAGGAATTAAAGGATATATTTATGGTGAGCGTGGTGTTTGGCGTCCGGGAGATCATTTATTTTTAACCTTTGTGTTAAATGATAATGCAAATCCGATTCCAGAAAAGCATCCTATTAAATTTGAATTGATTAATCCGCAAGGAAAAATCATTGAAAGAAAAGTGCTTTTTAAGAACATAAATAATGTGTATAGTTATGCACCAAAGACAAATAGTGATGCAATTACAGGAAATTGGAAATTACGAGTAAGCGTTGGTGGAGCTGTATTTAATAAAACGCTAAAAATTGAAACGATAAAACCAAATCGCTTAAAGATTAAGTTACAAATGAATAACGATTTTGTAAAAGCGAATACTTCAATAGAAGGAGATGTTGATGTAAAATGGTTGCATGGTGCAATTGCAAGAGAACTGAAATTAGACATTAATGGTAAGTTTACGCAATCTAAAACAGCATTTTCAAAGTTTAAGAATTATAATTTTGATGATGTTACTCGTAGGTTTAGAACAGAGGAATTTAAAGTATTAAAAGGAACTTTAAATAATGAAGGAAAAACAAGTTTTTCAGTAAAACCAAAATTAGATAGTAAAGCTCCAGGAATGTTAAAGGCGAGTTTTATAACAAAGGTTTATGAAAATGGAGGTGATTTTAGTACCGATGTTTTTTCTAAAAAGGTTTCACCTTATAAAACGTATGTAGGTATTTTAAATGCAGAAGAACAGCAATCTAAGAATTTTTTATTTACTGATGAGAAATATACTTTTAACGTAGCATCTGTTAATGAAGATGGAGTAGGGGTAATGAATGATTTAGAAGTAAAGGTATATAAATTATCATGGCGTTGGTGGTGGAGTACTTCTGATGATGGACTTTCTAATTATGACGGAACGCGTCATCATCAAACATATAAAACACTACAAGTAAAAACAAATGCTAGTGGTAAAGGTTCATTTGATTTAAAAATTAGTGAAAGAGATTGGGGACGTTACTTAATAAAAGTAACTGATAAAAAAAGTAAACATATTACATCTAATATCGCTTATTTTGATTGGCCATCTTGGTATGGGAAGAAAAAAGGAAGTCAAGATAAAACGAATGCGACTATGTTGGTTTTTACAACTGATAAAGAATCGTATGAAGTAAATGAAACGGCTACGGTAAAATTCCCATCTTCAGTAGGAGGTAGAGCTTTAATAACGATAGAGAATGGAACTGAAGTCTTAGATCATTTTTGGGTAGAAACAACAGCTAAGCAAACTGAATTTAATTTTCCAGTACTAGCAAACTATACGCCAAATGTATTTGTAAATATTTCATTATTGCAAAAACACAGTCAAACAGTAAATGATTTACCAATTCGTATGTATGGTTCTATACCAATGTTGGTTAACAACCCTGCAACTAAATTAGCTCCAGAAATTAAATTAGCAGATGAACTAAGACCAGAATCAATCGCTAAAATTAATGTAAAAGAGAAAAATGGAAAGGCAATGACATACACCATTGCTTTGGTTGATGATGGTTTGTTAGACTTAACTCGCTTTAAAACACCAAATCCATGGAATACATTTTATGCACGTCAATCATTAGGTGTAAAAACTTGGGATGTTTTTGATGATGTAATAGGGGCTTATGGCGGAAAAGTAAATCAGATATTAAGTATTGGAGGAGATGAAGCTGAGGCAGGAAGTAAAAATAAAAAAGCCAATCGTTTTAAACCAATGGTTACTTATTTAGGACCTTTTAATTTAGAAAAAGGAGGAAGTAAGGATCATGAAATTAAAATACCTAAGTATGTTGGTTCTGTACGTGCAATGGTTGTAGCTACAGATGTTAAAAACAATGCGTATGGTAGTGATGAAAAAACTGCTTTTGTTCGTAAGCCTGTTATGATTTTGGCATCTTTACCTCGTAAAATTACACCACAAGAAACGGTAACTTTACCTGTTACAGTATTTGCAATGCTACCAACAGTCAAAAAAGTAAAGGTTACAGTGCAACCAAATGAATCATTTACAATTGTAGGCAATAAAACTCAATCATTATCTTTTAATGAACCAGATGAAAAAATGGCTTATTTTACATTAAAAGTAAATGATTTTAAAGGAATAGGTAAAGTAAAAATAGATGCAGTTTCTGGAAATGAAAAAGCATCATATGAAGTAGAAATAGATGTTTTAAATCCGAATCCAATTACTACCGAAGTAAAAGATTTAGTAGTGAAATCTAAGGAAAACGGTGAGTTAAATTTTACAACATTTGGAACCTATGGTACGAATAGCGCAAGTATTGAGTTATCTACATTGCCTCCAATGAATTTCACAAAACGTATGGGATATTTAATTCAATATCCACATGGTTGTGTAGAGCAAACTACTTCGAGTGCATTTCCGCAGTTATTTTTACCAGAGATTTTTGAATTATCAAAAGAAAAGCAACAAGATATTGAAAGAAATGTAAAAGCGACTATTAATCGATTATCTAATTTTCAAGTTTCAAGTGGCGGATTATCATATTGGCAAGGAAACGGAAATGCAAATAGTTGGGGTACATCGTATGCAGGTCATTTTATGATTGAAGCTGCTAAAAAAGGATATGCCCTACCTATTGGTTTTAAATCTAAATGGATTGGTTACCAAAAGCAACAAGCACGTAATTGGAGGAATAATTCAAGGTATTATAATAATGCTTTATCACAAGCATATCGATTATATACCTTAAGTTTAGCGAATAGTGCTGATGTGGCATCAATGAATAGATTGCGTGAAACAAAAGGAATTTCGAACGAAGCAAAAATGCGATTGGCAAGTGCCTATGCTTTAATAGGGAAAAAAGCAATAGCTAAAGGGATTTTGAAAGGATTAACAGCAGATAATTATAATAAAAGGCGTTATTCTAATTACGGTTCTGGAACTCGTAATAAAGCAATGGCATTAGACACTTATATTTTGTTAAACGATGAAACTAAAGCTATTAAATTGGCAAAAGAAATAGCAGAAAGTTTATCTAGTGAAAAATGGATGAGTACACAAACAACAGCTTATAGTTTGTTAGCAATGAGTAAATACGCACTACAAAATGGTGAAAATACTGGTATAAATGCAAGTTATTCATTAAATAAAAATTCTAAAACTATTTCAATTTCAAAAGCATTGTATGCTGAAGATATTGAAGATGTAACTAAAGATAATGCCTTTAAGATATCTAATAAGAGCAATGGAGTGCTATATGTACGTGTTTTTAACAAAGGAATCTTACCTGTAGGTGAAGAAAAAGTAATTCAAAATAATTTAGAAACAACAATAACTTATAAAACAAAAGGAGGTAATCGTATAACGCCAGACAATTTATCGCAAGGAACTAATTTTGTAGCAGAAGTTACAGTTAAGAATACAACTAATGATGTCGTAGAAAATGTAGCGTTAACTCAGTATATTCCTTCTGGTTGGGAAATTATAAATACTCGTTTTACTGATTTTGGTAATAATACAACATCATCAAAGGTAGACTTCACAGATATTCGTGATGCTAGTATTAGTAACTATTTTACTTTAAAAGGATATGAAACCAAAACTTTTAGAGTATTAATAAATGCATCGTATTTAGGGAGTTATTATTTGCCAGGAGTACAAGTAGAAGCAATGTATGATAATGATTATATAGGGCGTACAAAAGGTAGTTGGATTAAGGTAGTTAAGTAAAAGAGGTATTGAATAAATTAAAAAACCTAGTTACTTGTTAAGTAACTAGGTTTTTTAGTTTAGATTAAGTTTTTAAAACTAGTTAAAGTTCATGTAGTTTTACATTTTTTATTAAAATGTGTTTTTTATTTATGTATAAATAAATTAAGTTATTAGAATTAAATATTATATAATCATGTATTTTAAATTGTACTATAATAGAAGGATGAAGTGATTTTTTAAAGAATAATATATGTTATGGCATGCCATTTTTCCAAAATGTCGGGCTTTCACTACTCGCTTTTTTGGCGAATTATGCCAAAAAGAGCTCAAACAAGCCGTTCAATCCCTCACGCAGCATTAGAAAAATAGATAAGGCTTAAGTTTTAAAAAATAATATGGTTGCTTAATGTGTTCATAAACAGTATAAAGAGAAATACTTCAAAAAAAAGATAAAATAAAGCATTGCTATGTTAGAAAAGGAATCTATATTTGCACCCGCTAAGGGAAAAACATAGGTTTAAGATTAGCAAAAGTTCATTAAAAAGGTTGTTATTATATTTT
>NZ_AUMF01000028.1 GCF_000430545.1 Tenacibaculum ovolyticum DSM 18103 | reverse complement strand
GAGTTCAATAATTGACTTTCTTCTATTTCAGAAGCAATACCCCAATACAATTTTGGTTTTAATACAAATGTTGCTTTTTGACCATAACCAACAATGTTCTTGGTCATCATTAACTTATTGTCTTTGTACAGAGAGGCTGCTACACCACCTTGTATATTGGCATCATTGTTTACATCAATAGATTTAGTATCAGATGCATTTCCGTTTGCAGCAAGAACAATTCCGGTATCGTTTTTACTAACAGTATAACGTTTCCCTATATCTGATGGTAAAACCTGCGTTTTGTTTGTTCCATCCTTCCATGTAGCACCAACTTCAGTAATTATTGGGAATCTAAAACTACTAGAAGAGCCTCTTCCTATATCTGGTATGGTACGCCATGCTACACCTTCTTTTAAAGCATCGAAAGTTGGAGTTTCATTTTTAGTAAACACAAAAACCGTTGGAAGATCTTTGTTCATTGATTTGTTTGTGTAGGTAATCTTAATACTTGTAGACATTATTTTTGGTTTTTAAAATTTTGAATTAATTATTTTTGACTATCAATTTTGAATGAGTATTGTTTTTTTAAGTTGATGGAGTAAATGTTTCAAGAGAAGTTGTTAACCCTTTAAGAAAAGTTCTTCCAGCTGAAAATTCTGTTAGTGCATTGATAATATCTTGCGATGAAAACTTATCTCCTGATATTGGGTAAGACTTACTAGATGAGCATTTAACTTCTGCAATTGTTGTTTCAATAGTAATTTCTAAACTACCAGGAACATAATCTTCATCTTTAATGGTTATTGTTGTGTCTTTCGTAACAGGCTTACAGGTCGGTAGTGTAAAAACGGCTTCTGTAACTGTTCCAGACTTTAAACTCTTTTTTATTTGTTCTAACTTTAATTTTATTTTTGATCGAATTTCATCGTTCATTTTACTACCCAAATGATTTGTCAAATTCTTTTGAAAATTTGTATTTGGTGTAGGTATTGAATTACTTGAGGTTAACACAATTGACAAATAAGTGTTTTCTAATTCTTTTTCGCTAATTTCCTCTAAAACCGTTTCAATTCCTTGTTCAATTTTAATTAACTCTTCTGTTGCTGTATCAGCCATTTTTTCTTGATTTTTATTTGTTAAATTATTTACTAATTGTATTCTAGCTCCCTCTGCTAATATTTTTTGCTCAAATGTCTTTGGTGAAAAATCATTGGCATTTGAAGGACTACCATAAACTTTTATGTTTCCATTATTCAAATATGTATAATACCAATTACCATTTCTAGGTAGAATAGTATTCATGTTTGTAATACCTGCTATTTCATATTCAAAGTCATTCATTTTTTATAAATATATCAATTCCCTTTTTCTATTTGAAATTGGTAACCAATTTGAGCATTTCCATTTAAGGAAATTGTAACATTACTTAATCCATTAAGATCTAGTTCAAAGAAGCTTTCTGTATTGAGAATTGCGGATTGTAAACTATCTCCTTCTGATATTTCAGAAGCTAAGCCGAAATAAATCTTATTTGAAGGTATAAATATGGCAGATTGATGGTAGCCAACTTGGTTTTTTTCCAACATTACAAGCCCATTTTTACAGTACTGAGCCGTAACTCCATTAACAACTTCTATGTCGTTTACTATTTCAATAGAATCTGTATCAGAAGCTTCACCGTTTGATTTTAAAACAATACCTGTTGTATCTCTAACAATATGATATTTACTTCCAACTTGAGCAATAATTTGAGCTGTACTGTTTTCGTTATCATCCCATGTAGCCTGTACATAATGTTCGTCATTACTATAATAAAAATTAGAACGTGAACCTCTACCGATATCTTTAATTACTTCCCACGCAACACCTTCTTTTAAACTATTAAAATTTGGCGTTTCATTTTGAGCAAAAACAAATACCTGTGGCAAGTTTTTATTCGCAGATTTATTAACGTAAGTTATCTTTGTGCCTTGTGTTAAATTGTCCATTATTCTTGATGTTCTATTTTAAAACTATAACCAATCTCTGCGTTGCCGTTTAAAGAAACGGTTGCAGCACTAACATTAGCTAAGTTCTGTTCAAAAAATATGTTACTATCTAGCACAGCAGAAGATATTGATTCAGAAATTTGAATCTCCGAAGCTATTCCCCAATAAATTTTAGGTTCAATTTGAAAAGATGCTTTTTGTTCATAGGCAACAATGTTTTTTTTAACAATCACATTGCCTCCTTTCATTAACTGAGCGCTAACACCTCTTTTTACCTGAATGCTATTTGCTAATTCAATATCCATAGGACTCAAAGCATTTCCGTCTGACTGTAATACAATCCCTGTAGCATTCTTTTTTACAGTATATCGTTTTCCTACTTCACATAACAATTGATTCGTCTCATTTGCACCGTTATCCCAAGTAGCCATAATTTTAGTTTGGGATGGGAAAACAAACGTGCTACGTGAATTTCTTCCGATACCTGAAATTACTTTCCATGCAATACCGTCACGAAGTGCATTAAAAGACGGTAGTTCATTTTGAGTAAAAACAAATATCTTAGGCATGTCTTCGTTCATGGAATTATTTACGTAGGTTATTTTTACATCGCTATTGTACATAATATCCTCCTTTCTTTTTTTTATTTTTCATATTCTTGTTCTAGTCTTAAACACTATTATCTGTTTAAAAATTAATCCGTTTTTTTAAGTGGGTGCTGCTCCACTATGAATGAAAATCTTTTTAAGATTGTATTAAGTAGTTTATCATACAATCCGTATTAATAAAACTGTACTTTTTTTTTTGAGATAAAAATCCCATCTACACTCTTGAATAGAATTGTAATTATCTTTTTTAATAATCGGGCTTAAGCCTTATTTTAATGCGCTTTAGGTTTTGTTATGGGCTTATTAGTATTGTATGAGCTATGGCTTTTTCATTGCTCAACCACCTTTTAAGTAGAAATTAGATTCCCATCACACTTTTAATTTTGTTATTACTGTCACACCAAGTAAAAAATGCTGCCCCGGCATTGTAAGCGTCTCGTATCTCCTGATCAGTCATCCCAGGTTTTATATACCATTCAAGTTTGGCTTTTGGGAAAAGCTTTGCTATTTGTTCGGTTACAAGTTTTTCTTGACTATCAAAGTCACGACACCAGTTACCTTGGGGGGCTGTCCCATGATATCCTGTATACACTTTCAAGTGGTCGACCTTCTCTATTTCTCCTTTAATTGGCTGCGTATTTATTTCTTTCCCAAATTCGACAACGGTGCTTTGCCCGTCATGGGTGAATACATTGTTAGCATATTGAATAATCATATTTACTGTCTTTATATTAGTTAAATGAATGTTATATACTTTCTTTATTGTCTATAACAACCTTTTATAAGACACTAGACACTCTAGTGATCTTTATTTTTACTTTATGAGTTATGTTAAAAAAAT
Organism: Tenacibaculum ovolyticum DSM 18103; assembly: GCF_000430545.1. Taxonomy (GTDB): domain Bacteria; phylum Bacteroidota; class Bacteroidia; order Flavobacteriales; family Flavobacteriaceae; genus Polaribacter; species Polaribacter ovolyticus. The sequence continues at coordinate 13,989 of NZ_AUMF01000028.1, read as the reverse complement.
AAGTATTCAATTGAATGATATTGATATGATTACATCCTATTAAGAACACCGATGAGTCGGAGATCAGCCTCAGCAGCTTGAAATAATCTAAAACCAGGTGTATTCAAATGCTGTCTAACGTCATTAAAAGCATCATTAAACGGTGCTTTCTGTGCTGGCCCCTGAAGCACAACTTGAGTACCATTGGGTAAGGTAAGACCTGTAACATTATTCCAACCAAACGGATTACCTCCACCATTTGCCGTTATCCAAGTTTGTAATCCGTTAAAGTAAGTTAAGTATGCGTTTAAATACTGCTCTTGATTAGCTGGGGTGGAATTCGCCCACATTTGAAGATTAGGATTAATCATTTGATTTGCAAGTTTTACTGTTGTAAATGGCATCGTATTTTTCCTTTTTAATTTGTGTTATATGCTTTCTCTATTGCCTATAACAAAGTTTTTATAAGCCACTAGACGCTCTAGTGGTCTTTATTTCTATTGTATCTTTAACACAAAGTGGTCTAATAATAGCCCAATTGGATGATAAAGATGCACTCTAACTTTTAACTGTTAGCTACTTTTAATGTCTATTTGTTTGTAGTGTTCCATATGTTTATTTCTAACTACTTAAAATAATCATCTATAAGTGTTGAGTTAAAAAGAGTTGAATTTCAAAATCAAATAGCGTAACAATAATGTACTTTTTATTAAACTTGGTATATTGTATACCTGCACCTATGTTGGGCTTTTATTATTTGAAATTCAACTTTCTATCATTTCCTAATCTGCGGCTTTAGTATATGATATTAAAAACTCTAATTGTACAATTGTTGAATTCTTATACTCCAAATTTACAGAGAGATAAGAGACTTGTTTTGTATCAAACGAGCAAGTATTTGACAATTTGGTTCATTATTGTTTTTTTAGATTAAAAAGTTGATTTATATTGAAAATAAATATTATTCCCTTTGATAGTTAGCGATTAGAATTTCTTCTTTTTTTAATTTTTCTATACATATAAGAAATGGAACTTTGTTTCTATATTCACCAGGTGAGCAATCAAAAGCCTCTTTGAAATAACGAGAAAGATGAGCAGCATCAAAAAAACCAGCAGATGAAGCAGCTTCAGTAACAGACTTGTTTTGAGTATTCAATAATTCAGCGGCGTATTGTAGACGTAAATTACGTACTAACTTCATGGTGGAAGTACCAAATAGATGCTGTACTTTCTTGTTTAAATTTGAAGAAGTCATAAATAGTTTACTTGATAGTTCTTCTATAGAGAATAAGTCATTATCAAGGTTTTCAATAATAACTATTAATAATTTATTTAACCACATATGTTTTTTTTTAGTAGATTAATATGTGTTAAATCATTTTCATTTATAGGTGTTTTCCAAGCCCATAATTCAGTTTTTGAGTTTGATTTATTTTTTCGATACTCTGAAGGGCTATTACCAGATTCTTGTTTAAATTTTCTACTGAAGCTACTTAGTCCACGAAAACCACATTGAAAAGATATTTCCTCTATAGAACTTGAACTTATACTTAACATTCGTTTTGCAGATTCTATTCTGTAGTATGAAATCAGTTTTCCAGGAGAATAGCCAGTTTCTTTATGAAGTTTTCTATTTAGTTGCGCTTTACTTATTTGTAATTGTTCGGCTAGTTGGTCTACGCCAAATAAATAATTCGTTTTTTTTCCTGTATAATAATGTCAATTTTTGAGATAAACTCATTGTCAATAATAGATGAGTTACTTGTGCGTATTGTTTTTTTTAAATTTATTTTTTTCATGATTAATTTATTTTTTAAATGGTAAATTTATATGTAGTTATGCTTTTCCTAAATAAAATTGGTAAGTGCTATTTTATAGCATGATATTGTAAATAGTAAAATCAATTTTTCAAATATTCTCAGGTTCTTAACCTATTCTTCATCTTTTTATAAAAGAGAAATAGATAATCTTTGAGGTGGCTTTATAAATCAAGAGATTCATCCAAGCAATAATATTTTTATACAATATGTTGTGTATGTTTTAGTAATTTTAGATGTTTCTTTAATTTCTACTATCATTAGTTAGTTGTATTTTAATTTGATGTATTGTTGTACTTATTTGGTTATCTTAAAAATAAGAGATAGTAGTATATTGGATAAAAGAAATGTTTCGAACGACTTCTTTTTTGTCATAAAGGTTGATTATATAATCATATAAGGAGTTTTCAAAATTAACTTTTTAGCTTACTCTTAATAACCCCTATACTTAAAGTACAGGGGTTATTAAGGGAAGGCTATTTTTTGAGTGTTAAGGTTTTTTAGAGAGCTCTTTATTAATTTGTTGTAGCAAACGGATCAATTGTTTTTATGAAATTTTCATTTTTAAAACCATTTAAAGATTCATTTATAAATTCTTTCTTATTATTTTGATATACTACAATCAACTTAGAAACAGAAGAAGGAAATAAATTTATTTGTTTTAAATCTATCCAAATATCACTAATCGTGCGAGCGTTGCAGAAATAGTATGTTAACTCATTATGGTTGGCAACAGTTGTCCAAAGTGTTTGAGAAATATTAGGATGTTTTTTAAGTTTCGAATTAAAATTTACCGGCACGGAGGCATTCATAACAATCGATTTAGATTGGGTTAATGAATCTGAAGAACTAACAGGTTTATGTAAATGATTTAAATAATATGAAGCTCTAGCGAATCGGTCAGAAGGAAATGTTCCTCCTGGTATAGTATTACTCGGGAAGTTATTTTTATCACTCCATTGCCACCTCCAAAATTGATTTAATTCTATTTGTTTATCATAAGAAGGTTCATTGGTCATTACTCTGAATTTTTCATTTTGATAAATTTTAAATTGTCCTTGATCAACTTCTATAATTGCAGAATCTCCAAGTACATCAGAAATAGCTAAATGTAATGAGGCTTCACTTTCTGAACCAGGTACTTTCCCTCCAATAAGTTGAATTTGCACAGAGGCATCTTTATTGAATTTGTTAACCACTTCTTCTACAGAACAGCAAGTATCTAAAACAAATTGTACCCAACGTAATACATCTAAGTTTTTGCATGAACTTCCATTACTACGATGATATGTAGCGTTACTATCATATAGTAAATTTGCTACTAGTCCCACCGAGTTTATACCGTCAGAAGCACCAAAAATGGTTTTTTCTTTCTTTTTTGAATCATCTGTATTAACTTTAGATGCTATCATGGTAACTATACTATCATATTGAGCAGTCCAAACCAGTGTTTTTTCATTTCTTATAGAAGTTCCTGATTTAACTATAGGTTGATCATTATCTATTTTAAAAGCAAAAATTGTAGTAGCCATTTGAGTAGCCCAGTCCATATTTCTGGCTGTTGTTAAAAAATTATTATCGAAATTATTAAATATTCTTGTACACATAATTTTTGGTCTTTAGTTAAATTGAAATAATATTTAGACCCATTGAAGAAACATCGCCTACAGAAACAGTAAAGGTCACCTTCGCTTTTAGAAATTTACCTTGATTGAAGTTTTGAGCTATAATAGAAAGAATACCTACAGGAAGGTCAGTAAGTGTAGACATGTTTGTGCCTCCAATCCACCAATTATTCCTTAAACCATTAGTATGTCCTTGCCCAATTACAATTTCTTTGCCTATGTAAGAATTTCCGTTATGAGAAAAACTCATAGTTCCTTTAAAAGAAAAGTTTAGTTTTGAAGGTAGTTTATTAATAGTTTGGCAACCGATAGCAGAGCCATTAGTTATATTTTTTTTAAACCAGTCTGCAGTTTCTTTTGAACCTTTTCTACCTGCTTTTGCAGTGATCGTAGCTCCTTTTTGATTAGATGAGGTGGTAATACCATCCCAAGGTTGTTTTTTCGTAATATAATAATCGGTTACTATAAAATTAAAATCAGATAAACCAATCATTTTTAAATCGAAATTATTATCGTGTATTGTAGACATTTTATTGTTTTTTAATGAGTTAATTTTGTAAAGTTTTCTAATTTAGTATTGCATTAACTCAACTATTTTTGAAATAGTTGAGTTAATGCAATTGATTATTTTTCTTTAATAATCAAATCAACTACAGCATTTCCGTGTTTATCTAAAAGAGTCTGAGTTACTTCATATTTTGTAGTATTTTCTTTTAGACTAGATTTATTATCCTTTGAATAAGGAGCATCTATATAAATTTTTATTTCACCACCATCACTCATTACCCAAGTTTGAGTAAGGTCAGTACCAGTAGCACTTCCTTTTGCTCCTTGAGATTTAATACCTAGTTGCCTTGTTTTTGGAGGGATTGAATACGGACCTTCTTCGATTTTTCCGTAATCTATATTTGTAGAGTTTGGAGAGGCGATAGCATATGCATTTGTTTGATTATCTACATTGATAATTGATTTAACATTTTCAGACATAATATTAGTTTTTAATTTACCTGCTTATAAGGTTTTTATAAAAGGTGTCTCGTTTTTATAGTAGTATCTGAACTCTACTTTAGTCAGTTGTAGAAAATTATAAATAGCGCTATTTATTTTCTATTATAAAATTACTTCTTAAAGGCTGTGGAAATTAAGCTAATGTTGTGAATGTGTTTTTTTATGGTGCGAGTAAAGTAAAAAGTGTTACAGGCTAATTGTGGGAATTTATTTACATCATGGAAGAGCTAGAAATAGAGAATTTGTAATTTAAAAATGGTAGTTAACTTGATAAATTATAATACTTAGTTACTATTTTTAGTTGAATTTTTTGTAATTATTTTTGTTTTATGTGAAATTATAGTTAGTAATGTATTGCTAGAGTTTAGAAAAGTTAGAAGTATTTCATTTTTTTAAAGAAATGTAGGCACGTTTAGATTACTTTAATTTATAGATGGTTCGAAGAAATTTTAGTAGTGGTTATTATATTATTTTTACATTATGACTATGATCAAAAGTGCCTATAAAAATATTATTTTTCGGAGGTCAGTAGATAATTACTTCTATTTTAATTGAAACACTGGAATATTTGATTGAGCTCGGTCGAAAACTATTTTTAACAGGTTAATAGTTATCGAATCTTCGTTTGCTCCTTTCAATCAAATTACTATCTGATTTTAGCAATACTTGAATAGGTAATGAGAGTTTTTGTAATCTGTTTAATACTAGGGGATACTAGTAGTTGTTTGCCTGCTGGTTTCTATGATTTTTTTATGAAACCGATAGATAGTTTAATGAGTCATCTTAGTGTGAAAATTCCTTTGTTTGGTGATTAGTTTTACATTATGTGTAATTTTATTTAAGGCGGCGAAAGTAGAGTAGGGTAGTCAAAATCTAATCGTACAATATGATGTTTTAAGTTTAAAACTTTAAGTTTTGTTTAATAAGTAAATTTTCATCATTTGTAAGAGAATAACTTTACAGTTTGTATATTAGTAGGTAAAGTAAAAGAATAAAGAGTGGTTATTTTTTGAGGGTACAAACTGAAATAAAGTTGTTAGCTCTATAAAATTATAAAAACCTGCGCTACAATTAATGTGTAGAACAGGTTATATTAAGTTATGTAACACTTGTTACAAATAGATTTACTTATTATAATAAAGTATGACCAAATTTAAGCTATTACATTTATAATATTGGAATTTCCAATTTTAGTGCTTGCCCTATATTATTTGCCCAAACTCCATTTTTATCACTAGAAAATTGCCAATTCATCATACCACCAAGGATACCTTTTTGTTGAATAGGTCTTATAATCTCAGTGACAATATCATTTACAGGGATATATCCAGATCCAGCATCGTTTTTTGTTACTGGTAGACCGATCATTAGTTTTTCTGGACTTAATCCTTGAAGTTTAGAAAATTGCCAATAAGAAGTTACAATCTGGTTAGGGTTAGAACTCCAAGGAAGATTATTGTAAAATTGTACATTTAACCAATCAATAGCACTACCAATTTGTTGCATCACTTTTACATATCCATCTATACCACTGCCCGCTTCTAAATAAGGAGGTTGAGGCGCATGGGTGATTAAATATTGAGGGCTTGGTAATTCTGATCGTAATGCTTGAGTTAGTTGCACTAAAAAGTTAACGCCATCATAATCCGCTGTTCCCATAAAAGAACCTGTATCTTCAAAATCAATATCTACTCCATCAAGATTGTTGTCCTTAACAAATTCAGCTATTGATTTTGCCAGATCTTGCTCATGACCTACTATATTTTTGTAGGCAAGTGAAGACATTTGTCCTCCACCAAAGGAAATAAGTACATTTTGTCCGTTAGCCTTAAGTGCTGTGATAGCATTCGTTGTTGTTTGCGTTAATTTAGGTGGAGATAGTGATGCAGAAATACCTCCCGCTAATACTAAAGATAGTGGATTACTCTCAGAAGTATAAAGAAATGATAAAATAATATGGGTATAAGGAAGATTGGTTGCTGATTCTAAACCGATAGATCCATTATTGTAATAAGTTATTAATTTTGACATAATTTTTGCTTTATATATTTAATTTATGTAATAATTTATTTTTTAGTTATTTTTTAGTTATTTGGTAGTGAGGTGAATAAGTAATAGCTGTTTGTTTTATTTGAAATAATATTTTTCGTGAAGTTTAGCCTTAGGTATATCTATTAAAAATTAGATATTGTTTAAGTGGTTGTGGAAACGTATTTATTTTATGTAATATTATTTTCTTCCCGTTAAACTAAATTCTAATAACTTATAAATAGCACCTTCTAAGCTTTCTGGTTGCTCCCATAAATTATGATTGTATAACCAATTTTTATATTTTCCAATTGAAAATAATCCTAGGTTAGAATATTTTGATTTCTCTTGAACAGTAACTTCTCTTCTTGCAAAAATAATAGCAACTTCACTATAAGTTAATTCCCAATCTGTAGCATTTAGTCCATTAAGTTTAAACTTAAATACAGAGTCGTCTATTTGAGCATGAGGATTGTATGAAGCGGTTAAATTTGCTTCTTGATTGTTAGTTTTTAATACTTGAATAGTTTCAGTTTTTATGTTTTCTAAAGTTTTCATGATGTGAAATTTTAAATTTTTTCGTTATTGATTAACTTTTTAAAGTTGGTTTTCTTTTAATAGTATTCCTTATCAGAAATGTTATGGTAATTACTATTGGTAGTCGTTATTCAATAACCCAATATAATTCTGTATCAGAATTATTGTACTCACGAAGTCCAATTCCTGTAAGGTTTTTAGAATTTCCATAAACATAAAGTTTTCCTCCATTTTCTGTATTGCAACTTAAAAAGTACGTATTAGAACTTCCTCCAGATACTTTTGTAATTTCAAAAACTTGATCTCTGCTGTTTGGGTGGTTATTAGAGGTTTCCAAACGATTAGAGTTTGGGTAACACTCAGCAACTTTTGCTCCTTTGTTTTTGGTGTTAATCGTTATTTTGTTATCTATAAACGTCCATTTCTGATCTTGATTATTGTTGTCAAAATTATTTAATTTTATCTCGTCATTTGAGCTGTTAGGAAAAGCTTCCCAACAATATGCAGTGTTGTTAAATAACTTAATTGCTATGTTCTTTGTGTTCATTTTTTTAGTTTATTACTTTAATAACCTAAATTCTATTTTTAATTTATTTATTAATGTTGAAAAAATATTTTAATTAATATTTTCAATATAAAATCGAATTTAGGTTACTATTTATTGTTGGTTATTTAAAACGGTATTTGGGTAATTTTTTTTTCTAAATAACTATTAATTATAGTTAGATTCACAAGAACTAGATTTTGGATTTAACATTTTAAAGTAATTATGATGTAAGGAAACCGTTACATTTCCTCCATCATCTTCAGATTCGAATCCACATGCATGACTCCCTGAATATTGTGTACCGTTGGCATCATTAAATGATACATTCCAATGGTCTCTATTTCCAGATCCTGTTTCTAAACGACCTTTTTCATTACTTGTTTGATTATCTGAGAGTTCAGGTATGTTAATCTCTCCTGATACAAAGTCAGTCGTTGAATGACTAACATTTACATTATAAATAGTTCTTCCTGTTATATTAAGTACGTTGAATGTTCCTGTGTATTTACTCATTTTTGTTTAATTTTAAATTTTTGTTTTTAAAGTTATTCAGATTTTATATCATTTTTTATGATAATTACTGAACTCTACTTTGTTTAGTTATATGAAATTATAAATAGCGCTATTCTTAATTTCTGGTATAAAACTAGGTTTTAAATAGCGTGAAATTATAAGTGATGTTACGAGTACTCTTTTTAATGTTGTGAATAACAAAAAACGAGGCATATAAATATGCCTCGTATGATTAATAAAATAAATGTCTCAGAAGTATTATTTTAAAATAGAAAAATTATTAATTAGATCTTTGTATTTAGAGCTGAAAGTAATTTTATGATTATTTTTAAGTAGTAGTAAATGATCACTAGCAACTATTTCTTCGATGTTATTAATATTTACAACATATTTACGATGAACTTGCATAAAAAGAGATAAATTAAGATAATCGAGTATTTTACTTAAAGAAATTTGGATTAAAAATTTTTCACTTTCTGTAATAATATTACAGTACCTGTTTTCTACTTCAATAAAGATGATACTAGAAAGTGTTACTTTTTTTAAAACATTTTTCTTTTTGATAAACAAATATTCATTTCCAATAACAGTATCTTCTTCAGTACTTGCAAATACATTTGTTTGACCATAAAATTTTTCAATAGCCATTTCAATAGCATATAAAACTTCTAGTTCATTAAACGGTTTTAAGATAAAACGATATGGTTTGGTCAGTTTGGCACGCTCAAAAATTTCACGATCTTTTGAGCCAGTCAAAAATAGAAAAGGTTTTAATGAGTTTGGTACTGTTGATATAGTTTCAGCAAATGTTATTCCTTCAGGATTGTCTCCTAAAAAAACATCAATAATGACTAGGTCTACAGGTAGTTTGTAAAATAATGTAAGCGCTTCTTGATAATTTTCAGCAATTCCTATAACGTTATATCCGTTTTTATCTAATGTGTTTTCAAGGTCTGAAGCTACTTCATTGTTATCTTCAATAATTAAAATATTTATAGTCTCCATTATTAAATAGATTTTGGGAATGTAATAATCATTTTAGTTCCTTTATTTATAGTACTCTCAATTTCAAGTGTAGCATGATTTTTTAATATAAGTGTTTTACATAATTGAATACCCAAACCAGTTCCAATATTTTCTTGATTATTCTTTTTACTTAGTAAAGAGGTTTTTTTTAATAATTCCTTAATAATTTCTGCACTCATTCCTATGCCAGAATCCTCAACAACGAAACATTCATGTTTAGTACCTTTAGAATAGTTGTATACAGAAATAAAACCTTCTACTTTATTGAATTTAATACTATTGTCTAATAAATTACGAATAATAATTTTAAGAGAATCTAAATCTGCTAAAATAAAAGAGGCAGGAGTTATTTTGTTTTTAAAAATAATTTCTTTGTTTTCAAACAAAGGTTGATAGTTGAATGCGATTTGTTGCATTACAGAAAATAAATCGACTGATTCTATATAAAAATAGAGTTGTTTGGTTTGTATTGTAGCCCAATGTAATAGGTTTTCTAATAAATTATAAGAACTATTGGCAATAGCTGCATTTTTCGTAACTATGGAACCTAAAGCATCGTAATTCCTATTTTGTATTTCATACAATAGTTTTGAGTTACTTTTTTGTAGAAGATTAACTGATGATCGTAAATCGTGACTAACAATAGAAAAAAGTTTGTCTTTAGTATTATTTAAAGCGTTTAATTCTTCTTTTTGAGAGGCGATTATTTTATGAGATTTTTTTTGTTGAAAGTAGAGGTACATTCCTCCGAATAAAATGAATGATAATAAAATTGAAGTAAGTATAAAGCCGTTTCTTTGAAGAGCTTTAATTTTATTTTCTGAGGCTAAAATATTTATTTCTTTTTGTTTTTGATTTAGCGCTAATTTTTTTTCAAATTGAGCAGTTTTCCATATTTCATCTTGATTATTTAAAGAATCTTTCCATTTGTCATATTCTTTTCTGTAAACTAAAGCTTTAACTATATCTTTTCGATTCTCTTCAACAATTGCCATGTTTTTTGAAGTTTTTCGTTTTATTTCATAATTAATTGTTTTTCTTGAGAGCAAATAGGCTCTTTCAAAATAAGGAATTGCTAAATCATCTTTATATTGTTCATAATATAAATTAGCAATATTTGTATATGCTTCAATAATCTCTTGAGTATTATTTTTTTTACGAACACTATTTAAGAAATTAGATAGATATATTTCGGCATTCTTATAATCTTTAAGATGTATATAGCAAACTCCAATGTCATTTATGATTGAAATCTTATCAAGTTCGTTAATTCTAGAATATTCTTTGTTTTCAATTCTTTTTAAGTAAGAAAGTGCTTTTTTGTAGTTCTTTTGTTCTAAAGAAACACCACTTAAAGTATATAAAACCTTGTCGTAAAAGAAGAAATCAGTCGAAATTTTTTCAAATTCTTTTTGAGCTTGTTTAAAAAGGTTTTTTTTCATAAAACTATGCCCTCTCATATACCTAAAATAATTTGAGTATTGTGCAGAAGAAGAGTCAATAAACACTTTAGAGGAGTTTACAATAACAGAATCCCATTGTTTGTGTTTAAAAAATATATTAGCAGCTTTTAATAATGGAAATACTGAATTTAAACTATCAACTTTTTTAAAAAAGTAAGAATGATTTCTGATTGATGATTCTTGTGAGACTATTGTATAGCAACAAAGAAACGATAGTAATACTAACGTTTTTTTCAAATACATAGGGGGACAGGTTAAATTATTAAGTATTACTAGTTTTTACAATTGTTTCAGTTCCTCTAGATGTTTCAGGATCAATGTTCCAAGAAAATGTCTGAGCAATTTTAATATCTTTTAAATTGATGCCTTTAGGGAAATTAGTTATATTATCAGTGTAAAAATCTATAGTGTAAGCTTTGTATTTTCCTGAAGATTTTTTTAAAGATTTAGCTTCATCAATCGATGAATAAATAAAAAATTGCAACTTAGGTTGGCCAAAATTACTAATAGAAAAAAGTTGATTTACTAAAGCAGATTCAAGAGGTACTTCAGATTCAACAAAAAATAACCCCTTGATATGTATTCTTGGATTAAGGTTGTTTTCTGTGATTTCATGGTAGGTTGCTTCAACTAAAGTAGGAATTGGTTTGTTAAAATTATTTTCAAAATAAATATTTCCAGATTCAATTATGTTTTCTTTTCCAATGGTTCTAATTTTTTCTCCAGGAGGTTGAATAATTAGTTTTTCTGAGTTTGTTTTAGTGTTCATAAATTTGGAGGTTATTTTTAGGTTAGAAATATAAATATATAAAAAACAGATCGATCCTAAATGGAGAGTTGATTAAAGCTTAAAACGATGTTTTTTTGTAAGGTATGATTTTTTTTCATTTTAAGTAATTTTATATTGAATGTTAGTGTTCCTATTCATAGGGAATTAAGTGTACTCACAAATAAAATTTATTTAATATTTGTATTTGTAAATAAAAAAAACAATATTTGTAACTAGTTACTAATCAATAAATAGAAGCCTATAGCTAAATAATTACTTTTTATTTTATACCCCTTAACTAGAGAGTGTTTAAAAACGTTCTTAAAAAGAAAGTAATTATGAAGCATAAAGATGTTGTAAACGACGGTGATTTAGTACGAGATTACATTAATGGAAAAGAGTTGGCGATAGAGTTATTAATTAAGCGTCATCAACAAAGATTGTACAGCTTTATCTATAGCAAAGTACAAAACAGAGATACTACAGAAGATATTTTTCAAGACACTTTTATAAAAGTGATAAAGACATTAAAGAAAGGAAATTATAATGAAGAAGGTAAGTTTTTGCCTTGGGTTATGAGGATTTCCCATAATTTAATAATTGATTTTTTTAGAAAAAGTAATAGGATGCCTACGTTTAATAATACTGATGATTTTGATATTTTTTCAGTTTTAAGTGATGGAGCACTAAATGCGGAAAATAAAATTATTAAAGAGCAAATCTTATGCGATGTAAGAGAGCTCGTTGAAGGATTACCAGAAGAACAGAAAGAAGTATTAAAAATGCGTATTTATAATGATATGAGTTTTAATGAAATTTCAGAAAATACAGGTGTAAGTATTAATACAGCTTTGGGAAGAATGAGATATGCTTTAATTAATTTAAGAAAAATAATAGAAAAAAATAAAATAATTTTAGTTAATTAGACAATATTAGTAAAAAAGCATCGTTAAATACTTGAAAACAAAATATATAAAGTAATTATATGAAGCAAATTTACTCAGAAAGATTTTATAATTTTAAAATGAAACCGAAAAAAGAAACAATTCAATTTTTGATTAATTTTTCTAAATCATTACAAGTAGTTAAAACCAAATCAAATTATCTCATTGAATTGAATTTGAATTAAGAGAGGAAAAGCTTCAACATTTGTTGAAGCTTTTTTATGCTTTCTTTTTATGGTATTCGTCTAAAACTGATTTTCTTCCAATTGTTTTTGTGATAATATCATTTTCTAAATTCCATCCACGAGCAGGAGAATACTCTCTACCATACCAAATTATTTGTAAATGAAGATCGTTCCAAACTTCTTTAGGAAATAAACGTTTAGCATCTTTTTCGGTTTGTGTTACATTTTTTCCATTCGTTAAATTCCAACGATATAACAAGCGATGTATATGTGTGTCTATTGGAAATGCAGGAACACCGAAGGCTTGGCTCATTACTACACCAGCAGTTTTATGGCCTACGGCAGGTAGTTCTTCTAAATATTCAAAACTCTCAGGAACTTCACCATTATGTTTCTCTATTAAAATTTTAGATAAACCATAAATACCTTTAGATTTCATTGGTGACAAGCCACAAGGTCTTATTATTTCTTTTATTTCTTCAACAGTCATTTTTACCATATCATAAGGGTTGTCAGCTTTAGCAAAAAGTAACGGAGTAATTTTATTTACGCGCACATCTGTACATTGAGCAGATAATAAAACAGCAACAAGTAAGGTATATGGGTCTTTATGGTCTAAAGGAACTGGTATTTCTGGGTATAATTTTTCTAATGTATCAATAACGAATTGAACTTTGTCAGCTTTGGTCATTTTCTATATCTTTATATCGACAAAAATACAAATTATGACTACATTAAAAATAGGAGATAAGGCACCAAATTTTGAATCTGTTGATGAGAAAGGAAATGTTATAAAATTATCAGATTATAAAGGTAAAAAGTTAGTGTTATTCTTTTATCCAAAAGCAAGTACGCCAGGTTGTACAACTGAAGCTTGTAACTTAAGAGATAATTACCAAACTTTTTTAGCGAAAGGATATGCTGTTTTAGGGGCAAGTGCTGATTCTGCTAAACGTCAGCAAAACTGGATTAATAAACATGAATTGCCTTTTCCGTTATTGGCAGATGAGAGTAAAGAGGTAATCAATGCATTTGGTATATGGGGCCCAAAGAAATTTATGGGAAAAGAATACGATGGTATTCATAGAACAACCTTTGTAATTGATGAGAATGGAATTATTGAAGATGTAATTGCTAAAGTAAAAACAAAAGAACACACAAATCAAATTTTAGGATAACAAAAAAACCGAGCTTATAGAGTGCACCCAAAAGTTTAGACAAATTTATAATTAATTTTGATAATGATGAGTTCGATATTTTATCGGACTCATTTTGTTTAAATTAGATTTTATTCTTTCGTTATTATAATAGATTATATACTCACTAATTTCTTTTTTTAACTGTTCAATTGACTTGTATTTTTTCAAATAGAATAATTCTGATTTTAGTATTCCAAAGAAATTTTCAATAATTGCATTATCTAAACAATTTCCTTTTCTTGACATACTTTGTTTAATTCCTTTTTCTTTTAATAAATATTGATACTGTTTCATTTGATATTGCCAACCTTGATCAGTGTGTAATATTAAGTTCGTATTATCTGGTATT
>NZ_AUMF01000027.1 GCF_000430545.1 Tenacibaculum ovolyticum DSM 18103 | reverse complement strand
GTTGTTCCACCATCTAAACTGTATAAATAATTACCATTACCACTTGTTACGTTTACGGTTAATGTTCCATTTGTTCCATCATAACAAACCTCTGGTGTTACTGTAAAAGCAACTGGTGTTGGTTCTATTAATGGAATACTAACTGGTATACAATTATTTCTAGCAATCGTAATTTTAACATCATCGATAAAATTACCGACACTTATACTTCCACTTGCAGTAGATACAGCATCAAAAGCAATAACAGTTGTTGATTGACCTACTGGTACAGTATAAGTTCCTGAATATACTCCCCAAGCAGTTCTTCCGTCTGACATTGTTTCTACTACAGAAGCAGTTGCTAAATCATCTCCTATTTTAACAGTTGCTACATCTGTACCAGACCTACCTCTATGTGCTACAGACCAACTTATTACATCACCTGGTTGCGTACAATACTCTTGAAATAATGAAGATTCTAAATTTGCATTTAATTCTGCATGAGCTACTCCATCATGAGCTGGTACTCCATTAAAATTATTATACCATATTTCTATTCTATTATCACTTGCTGTAGAATCCCAACCTGGAACATTGTTTTCATTATATATTCTAAAAGTTCTTCCTGTTCTAGCAGGTAATTCAAAACTTCCATTTTCAAATAAATTTGAAGTACAACCGCATTCATTACAATTTCTACTATCACGAATCATAACAATATAATCAGTAGCTCTTGCTGGTACGTTTGAAAATATTGGAGAAGTTTGCCATGAGGCACCATTATCTATACTAAATTCATATGGAGGTACTCCACCTGATGCTACAGCTGTAATTGTACCTACTGATGGTAATACACATGTTGGTATTTGAGTTGCTGAAGCTGATAATGTTAATTCATCTGGTTGAGTTATTACTACATTTCCTAAATCTATAACACATGTTTTTCCTCCATCTGTCTCTCTAATAAATACATTATAAGTATCAGCAGCTAAACCAATTACTCTATATGGATTGTCTGATGTAGCTGACCATGTCGTTCCTCCGTCAGTCGAATATTCAAAAGTTGTTCCAACAACATTAGTTGCTCCTATTGTTATTGTTCCGTTATCTGCCCCAAAACATTCACTATCTGACCAACGATCAATACTACCTGAAAAAATATTTCCTGGTTGAACTGTAACTGGTAAATCTAATCTACAATTACCAAAGTAATTTACTCTAATTGTATGATTCCCAACTGGAGTATTAGCAAATATATTCGCATTTGCTCCTGTTTGAGGTGTTCCTCCGTCTAAAGTATAACTATATGACGCGTTAAAAGGAGTTACTGTTATTGTTCCTTCTCCTTCACAATTATATTCTATAGAATGGTTAAGTGTTGGTGCACCAGGTATCGGATCTATAACAACATCTGTTAAATTTCTTTCACATCCTCTCGCATCCTCAACTTTCACATTATAAGTACCTGACACTAATCCTGATACTGATACTCCTGTGACTGCAATGAAAGTAGCATCTGTAGAAAGTTTATAATAATAAGTATATGCTCCACTTCCTCCTGTTGGTGCTGTAAAGGTTAAAGTTCCTAAAATTGTATTTCCGGCTGTATTACACTCATAATCGGTTCCGACTACATCACCACCAGTAAGTGGTGAGGGTTCTGTAATTGCTATATTAGTAATCTCATAATCACATTGATAACCTGTTTTTGATGCTCTTATTGTTATCGTATAATTAGGATTTGCTGACAAATTGTTAAATACACCTGTAGTGTTCCAAGGGCCTCCGGCTCCATTTATACTATATTCTATAGGAGAAAAACCTAAATCACTACCAACTACATTAACATTAATACTACCATCTGTCAATCCATTACATGAAATGTTAGTTGCAGTATGATTAAATTGTAATTCTGGTTCAACATTAATTGTTACTGGAGCTGAAATAGTAGTACAATTATTACTATCAACTACAACAAAGGTATAAACCCCTTCTTGACCGTTAATAACTTGATGTGTGGTGTTTGTGAAATAAGCTGTTGCAGGAATATCTGATATATTAGCATACAAAGGTGTTCCATCCTTAGACCAAATAGCAAAAGAATAAACGTCAGTTCCACTTAAAACACCTCCACCAGGATTTAAAGTTATAATTCCATTAGAAGTTCCACCTAAACAGGATATATCTTTTGTTGGTATTGCTGTTAAATTAAGTTCATCAGGTTCAGTAATAACAATATCTTCTGATGCTATACATAAAACATTAGGTACAGATACAGTTACAGTATAATTACCCCCATCATTTACATTAAAAGTAAAATCATTATTCGCAGTAGGACCTTCGGTTGCAATTATGCTTGCTCCTTGTGTTAAAACATATGTATAATCACCTGGTGCCCCACTTACTTGAGTTCTAATTTGTGCAGGTTCATTTGCACATTGCATATTAGTTGTTGTAACATTAAGAGCGATTGTTGTTTCTTGAATGTTTATTGCAGGAAATGTATAAATACATGTCGCTGTAGATCCGTTTGCTAATCGAATAGATAAATTATAATCTCCTGGTGCTGTTACTGTAAAAGTGTTACTTGTCTGAAAAGGTGCATTATATCCACCAGGGCCTGTTAAGCTATATTCATATCCATTTGGAATATTATTAATAACAATATCTGCTGAATCACCACAAATAAGGTCTTCTTTTACAATTGTAGGGTTTAATTGATCATTATAAACATTAAAATAATAAGTTTTTGGACATTGTCCATCATATAAAACATCTAGTTTATATTGACCTGCAGTTGTAAACGTTTTTGATAAATCTGTTCCTAAATCTGTCCAACTACAACCTGAATCTACATTTGCACAACCAGTTATTGTTGTTGGGTTAGGACAAGAGACTAGTTCAAACCATCTTACTGTTGTACCTGTTACACCTACAGGAGGAACTACAAAAGGTAAATTTATATCTCTAGAACCTGCATTACCACATAAATAAATTTCAGCTAGTTCAATATTATTAGGGCATGAATTTAAAACTTGATCTACAAATGGTATTAAAGGGTTTGTTACAGTGTTAAAATCGGTTACATGTACAGTTTCAGTAGTACTAACACATCCAGCTGGTGAATTATTTGGAACCGTTTTAGTAACAATATAAGTACCTCCTTGACTAACTGTTAAAATTTGATTTGTTCCTATTACAACCCCAAGGTTATTTGCATTTACCCATGAGTAAGATGCGAAACCAGCACCTGCAACTAAATCGGTATTTGCACCACATAATATTTGTGTTCTTTCAAACGTACAACCTGATGTATCTATTAAAAAGTTTGATGTACCTACAGCTCCTAAATTACATGCATCAACTCCAGAAAAACTAGGTTCATTAATAACTCTAGGTGTTCCTCCTTCATCACTATCATAGTTGGCAAATGCCTGATTCATAATTACATTAGAACAAACATCTCTTAAATCATTACAACTCGATACAACTTGTACTTTTAATTTAATTTCATATTCAGCACCGTTTTCAGTAACCATACTATCAGGAATATTAAACCTTAACTCCCCTCTAAATCCGTTTCCTATGGCAGGTGGTGTATATGTATAGTCTGCAGCTGTTAATCCAGCTGGTAATATTATATCTGACTCTATTAAATCTACATTTGTTGGAAGTAAATCTATTAATTCTGTATTTAAAGCATTATCGGTTCCTACATTTTGAAACTTTATTGAATAAAATATTTCATCACCAAAATCAACCCCCATATTTGGTGGTACCGGATTCCCTGCTGCATCTTCAATCGTTTTTATTAATTGAATTTTAGGTTCTATAATTTCAACAGCTAAAGCGTTTAAAAAGGGCCAATAAACATCTCCGCTAGTTGTAAATCGTAAACTTGCGCTTGTTTGATTATTACCAATAACACTATTCGCATTATTATTCAAATTATATAAATCAACATCAAAACCTAGTGTATTTTGACTTGTAGGAGTTCTATCAGTTAAGTAAGCATCATACTCACTAATAGAACCATTAAAAAAATTGAAGGAAGCTCTCCATTGCCAACCTAAAACAGGATCCCAAACCCACCCTAAAGTTGAAGGGTTTACAACTGGCGTAGATTGATCTATATAATTACCTCCCGTATCTTGTATTTGAAAACTATCTCCATTAATTGCACGATCTCCTTCTAAAGCAGCAACTAAAACTTTTGCCCTTACTGGTCCGACAGGAATAGTATTAAATCCTGTATAAGAAATCGTAGCATTTGTGCTACCATTTATAGTTGAAAAACCATCAAAAAGGGAAATATTTTTACTTGATAGTGTTTCATTTTCATAGATCACGACCATTGTCCATCCCGCAGCTCCCCCTAAACCATTAGGATCATTCCCTACTACAGATCTAATATTTGCACCAAAATAATCACCATTTACTCCTGTACCTAAACCGGCAACGATACTTGTTACATCACTATAACAAACATAAGGTCTTTGAGTAGCCGTACCACCTGTATAAATAGGTGCTCCAGTAATATTTCTATAGTTAACATCACCTGGTAATTTAAATTTAATTATATTAAATTGATTACTCCTAGTTTCTTGATTAGCCCATGTTTCATACGGATAAACTCCTGCCCAATACAAACCTGCATAAACAACTCTAGAACATGTAGGCAATGTTAAACCAGCTCTAGAAGATGAGAATGTTGTATTATCATTATCAACATCAATATAATCCATAAACAAATTACCATTTCCTGTATTACCATTATATGGTACGTTAGCAGAATTAGTAGCGTCAGATCTATTTAAAATATTGTTGGCAATAAAAGTAATATCTCCTCTCACATTAATACCTCCACTACCTAAACGATTTGTAAATGGTACATCTGGTCTTAAACTTTTACCAACTATTTTTTCTAAAATTGGTTTTTCTGGACGCGTATTTTTTTGAGCCTGAACTGATACCACCAGAAGTAGTAACGTTAATATAACAAGTAATTTTTTCATCATTTTTCTATGGGGATTAATTATGTATTTGGGGGTATTATAATTAATTATTTTATATGTACTATTGTTTTAATATCGTAATACGAACCATTTAAATTACTATTATACAAACTAATAGCTTCTTCTCTACTGCCAGTCTTTGCAATATATACATGCATATAACCAGTTTTAGGGTTCACAAAATATCCTGCTTCAATTCCATCATTTACTAGTTCATCTACATTTCTATCTGCTAAAGATTTTTTTGAGTTTACATAAATTTGAATATAGTAACCTGGTGTAACGCCTTGTATATTAGACATTGTTCGTACTCTTGCAGGCCCCTGTTTCTTAGGCTCTTTGTAACTATCTCCGCTACTTCCTATTGTTAATTTCTCTATATATACAGGGTCTTTTCCTCCTTTTTTTATCTTAATTGATGACTCATCGTTTTTATCATTATTCTCATACAAACGTGTTTTATCATTAAATTCATCAATTTTTTCTTCAGCATCTTCTTCTTTTGCAAATCGATCAATATATACGTAATACCATTTACCTTCTGGTTGATAAATATATTTCGCTTCTACTTTTAATCTCTTCCACTTTTCTATTAAAACTTCAGCATTTTCTTTATCTCTAAATTTATCAGCTACAATATAATACATTGTACCTCCTCCTCCTGAATAGGTAATAGTACTTTCACGCCATGGTTTATTTGACCTTCGTTTTAAAGAATTATCTTTTCCTTCTATCTGATTACTAGGCACTACTGTTTCAGTTGTTTTAACTATTTTTGGTGCTGGTTGATTTTTTAACAACCTTAGTATTTCATCTACTTTTTTATTTAAAATATCTATTGAGTCTTGTGCTGTTTGAATTTCATCAGATAAATCATTATGTTCTGGATTATCATATTCTTCTTTTCTATCTGAAGTTCTTTCAGGTAAAATGACACTAACTTTTCCTGTTCTTCTTTTTGGTCTTTCTCTTCTAAATGATTTTTTACCAAAATTATAAATTAAACCTATTTCATTGGTTGCAGCAAACTTACTCTTCTCATAACTAAAACCTATTGCAAGCTTTTCAGAAATATTTACTCCTACACCTGCCGAAATACCATATGTTTTATCATAACCTACTTTTGCCCAACCTGCTTTTGGCAAATCTAGTATTACACTACCTCCAATACTAAACTCATCTTTCCCTGGTTTTCTGGCAATAACTAAAGTCCTTAAATCTGCTCCTTCAAATATTCCTGATGCATATGTAAACTCACGAGAATACATTGCATGTGCCGAAAAAGTTTTTTCACCAAAAGAAGTAGCCATTTTGCTACTTTTTAAATTAAAATCTATTAAATTTTCAAAAAACAAACCAACATCAAACTTACCGAATGATAGTGTAACCGCTGGTTGTAACATTACAATAGGAATATCTTGAAAATTCCCTAAAAAAGAATCATCTGCATCTTGTACCAATACTCTAGCCCAATCAATACTACTTCTGCTATATAAAAAATTAAAACCAAAAGTTAAATCCATACGCTCACTCAACTGTAATCGCTGTGCATAATTAGCTATAGCGCCAAAATCTTTCATAGCACCAACTTCTTGTTGATATACAGCGAAACCAGCCCCTACGTTTTCTCTCATTTTCCCAGCATACGAAACTAAATGCAATCTCGGGTTGTCTTCAAAATCAACATTACTATTTCGTACAATAGCAGTTAACGATGTTTTATTCTCTCTTAAAGCAGAAAAAGTAGGCACCGTTAAAAAACGATTAAACTTCATAAAGTTTCGAGAACTAAAAGAATTATAGTTCTGTCCGCTATCTGAAGTTTGCCCAAACATTGTTGTAGTTAAGCTACTTAGTAAAATAAATAATATAGTTATTTTCCTTATCATATTTATTAATGTAATACTGATATTGTACCTGCTTTTATAATTTTCTCATCACGAATAATTTTATAATAAAAAGTTCGTTGACTTCCCACATTCTCTAAAGGCCAATCATTTTTATAATCAGTAGTATTTAAAATTTCTTTTCCATTTGAATTATATAACTGTATCGTTATCAAGGGCTGAAAAGCATATCTATTCGATATTCTCCATGAATCATTTTTACCATCACCATTTGGTGTTACCACATTAGGCACAATAACTAAATCATCTTGCTCTACAACTTCAATTGTTTTCTCTACGGCACAGCTACCAACTGTAGCTACGACTGTATAAAAACCCAATGCATCTACATCTAACGTTTCGTTTGTTGATAAAATTGTGCCACTAGCACCTTCTCCTTGATACCATATATATGAATCTGCTCCTGAAGCAGTTACAGTAACTGTTTCTCCTTCATCCATTACAACTTTTTCTGACGGAGTTACTATAACGATTGATGCATCAAACAAAACAACGTTTATTGGGTCAAGTATTTTTTCACATCCTAAACCTGACATTTTCAACACATAACTACCTATTTCATCTACAACAAAATCTTTAACATCTGTTGCTAAAGGTGTTGTATCTCCATCTTTAAACCACTCATATGTATAACCAGGAATCAACGCATCAATTGTATACGTTATTCCTCCTGTATTTGGACATAATGAATTTGAATTGGGCAAAGATGTAACGACAGGTAATGCTCCTATTAATTTAATATTTAAACTAGCACTAGGTGTATTATCTTTTGTATTTCCTTTAACAGCACCCACACCACAAGAGCTTATTTCTAAATCATATTTACCATTTTCTAAATAAGAGTTTACAGCATGTTCATCTGTAACTTCTCCTGAAATAGCAACATCATCTTTATACCATTGATACTCAATTAACACTGGAGTACCTGCGCTAATTTGCGCATTTGTTAAATCGTATTTCTCATTATCTGAACCAATTGCTTTTATACCAACTATAGATAATTTAGCCGAAGATGATTCACATTCAGTATAACTTGTTCCCGTACCAATTACAGCCTCAAAAGAAATAGCGGCTAACAATGTTGTTTTTTCAGAATCAACAATATCAGGACATGATCCTGATGATGCTTTGGTTACTCTAGCAAAATACACTCCTGGCTCTACGGCAAAAATAGTAGGTTGATTTTGCCCTAATATAGCTTCCTCATCTTTATACCACTGAACAGTTCCTCCACTAGGCACATCACTTATTCCAAGTTCCCTAGTTTCACATGGCAACAGTATACTTTTACCAGGATTTAGTGTTGTAATCGTAAAACTAGCCGTTGTTTTTTGTTTTAACTCAACCTCATTTGAAGTGGTTATACAGTCATCTGCCCCTGTACCTGTTTTTATTTTTAAAACATATTTACCAAACTGACCTGCATCCGGTGTGGTATATTCATTAGAATTTGAAGATTGTTTTAACTCACCATCTAAATACCACTCATATATATATGACGCATTACTAACTGATGCTTCAAAAGTATGTGCATCATCTCCACAAATTTCAACAATCGCATTTCCTTTAATTTGTGAATCAGCATTACTAATACCTGAAACAATAGCATGAACAGACTCTACATTAGGGCATGCCCCATAATCTATAATCACAAAATAATCTCCCGATTCAGTTATTGTAAATTTAGGCTCTGTTGTTGTATCTAAAAGAATATCAACCGCACCATCTTCCTTATACCATAAATATTCTCCAACAACAGTAGTATTTAAAAACAATTCCCGACTCTCTCCTACACACAAGCTAAAACGATCTCTACCACTACTATCTGTTAAAAACAACTCAGACGCATTAAACATATTCTCATAAGCCTCAAAAGAATCAGAAACAGACTCCCTTACAGGCGATGTTGTACGAACACGTATTTTATAATTTTTACCAAAAGTACTTGCCGGTAATTTAAAACCTACATCTTCTATATTAAAACTCGAATTAAGTGTAGGGTCTGTTAATGTTGTTAACAAAACTGCAGGATCTCCAAAAACACCACTAGCATCTGACAACTCTATAATAAAATGATTATCATTATTAAAAGCTGTTGTATTAAATTTGATATTAATAAAAAAATCTACAGATACCGGTCCATTATCACAAGCAGAGTTACCAAACTGTAAAACAGGTGGTTCTAAAGTCTGTGCGACCGATATATATTGAACACAAAAAAGAAGTACAGCTATAAGTACTTGTACGCTTCTTGTTATTTTATTCATTTAAGAGAATTCTTTAGAGGTGCTAAAAGTACACTTTTTTTTTGAAAAATTAACATATTGCATTAATTAATTAAGGTAATATACAAAAAACTAATCACCTACACAACCACCAATAACAACCACCAATAACAAACACCATAGCTTCATAAGATTATATATTCATGAACTAACAATAACATAAATATACCGTATATTTGTTGTCCTTTTCAACCTTTAAATATGACACAAAAAATCACCATAGCTATAGATGGTTTTTCTTCTACAGGAAAGAGCACTATAGCAAAACAATTAGCAGAAAAACTAGGATACATTTATGTAGATACTGGCGCAATGTATAGAGCTGTTACACTATATGCAATACAACAAAAATATATTTCAGATACTCACTTTACTCCTAAAGAGTTAATTAACGATCTACAAAAAATTTCACTTTCTTTTGTTTTTAACGAGAAAGTAGGTTTTGCCGAAATGTATTTAAATAACACCAATGTTGAAACAGCTATTAGAACCATTGAGGTCTCACGACTAGTAAGCAAAATCGCTACGGTTTCAGAAGTTCGTAAAAAATTAGTGAGCGAACAGCAAGAAATGGGAAAAAACAAAGGTATTGTTATGGATGGCCGTGATATTGGTACTGTTGTTTTCCCTGATGCTGAATTAAAATTATTTATGACAGCTTCTGCTGATAAACGCGCTACTCGTAGGTACAAAGAATTATTAGATCGTGGAGACAACGTAAAGTACGAAGAAATACTACATAATGTTCAAGAACGCGATAGAGTAGATTCTACTAGAGAAGACTCTCCCCTTACTTTAACTGATGACGCTGTAGAGTTTGATAATTCTGACATGGGATTGAAAGAACAATTTGAACGCATTATGAGTTTAGTTAATATGAGATTAAAATAAAAAACTCTTTATAAAAAACAAAAAACAGCTTAAATAAGCTGTTTTTTGTTTTTTATAAAGAAAGACTTCACATTTGACGAGAATCTTATATTTAAAAAATATTTTATTTATTCTTCAAATTTTGAATTCTCAGAGTATGTGCGCCATTTAACTAAACACGCTTCTATATCAGCAGGAACTTCAGAATTAAACTGCATAAACTCACCAGTAGTTGGATGCGTAAACCCTAATGTTTTTGCATGTAAAGCTTGCCTAGGTAATACTTTAAAACAATTTTGTACAAATTGCTTGTACTTAGTAAAAGTTGTTCCTTTTAAAATATCGTCTCCTCCATAACGCTCATCATTAAAAAGTGTATGCCCAATAGATTTAAAGTGCGCTCTAATTTGATGTGTTCTACCCGTTTCTAATTTACACTCTACTAATGTAACATATGTTAAACGTTCTAAAACTTTATAATGCGTTACTGCATGCTTACCATAATCTCCATCAGGAAAAACAGCCATTTGCAAACGATTATTAAAACTACGTCCAATATTACCTTCAATTGTACCTGTATCTTCTTTAACATCACCCCAAACCAATGCGTAATACAAACGCTCTGTAGTTCTATCAAAAAATTGTTTCGACAAATGAGACATCGCAAATTCTGTTTTTGCAACAACTAACAAACCACTAGTATCTTTATCAATACGATGCACCAAACCTGGTCGTTCATTTGAGTTTTTAGGTAAATTTTCAATATGATAAATTAATCCATTAACCAATGTTCCTGAATAATTTCCATGACCTGGATGCACCACCATGCCAGCAGCTTTGTTAACAACAATCACATCATCATCTTCATACACTATATCTATTGGCAAATCTTCTGCTACTAATAAATTTTCAGCTGGGGGATATGCCAAAACTACACGAACAACATCTTTAGGCTTTACTTTATAGTTCGGTTTTACAACCACCTCATTTACTAAAACATTTCCTGCTTTGGCTGCTTGTTGAATTTTACTTCTAGTTGAATTTTCAATAAAATTCATTAGAAATTTATCAACCCTTAAAGGTTCTTGACCATCTGTTGCTACAAACCTATGATGTTCGTATAAATCGTCGTTCCCTACTTCTAAATTTGTATCTTCCTGCATTAATCAATTATATAAATTAGTTACCATCTCCTAAAACTAGGTTAATGATTGTTTTCTTTGGTAATTTTGTTCCTGGAGTAATTACTTTTCCTTTATGTTTTAATCCTCTAACGACATTCTTACCAATATCTTTTACCCATGTTATTTTTTTTCCGACTATAAAACCTTGAGATCGTAAATGTGTTGTCGCTTGCCTTTTTGTTCTTCCGTTTAAATTAGGAATTTCAATATCTCTATATTTAGATGGATTTAAAGTTAAGTATAGTTTACGTTTTTCTTTTACAAAACCTCCTACTTCAGGATCTTGCTCTATAACTGATTTCTTTGGATAATCAGGATTATAGGTTGCACTATCAATTATGATAAAATCTAAATTAAGTGCATCTAATTTTGCTTCTACTTCTGCCAATGACATTTTATGCAAATTAGGTACTTGTATTTTTTGATCATGATTTGTTGTTACTCCCAACCACCATTGCAATATAAACACAACAAGAAATAACGAAACAATCGCAATTCCTATTTGCATAAAAAAAGTTTTGCTCTTTATAAATTGAAATAAATTTTTAGGTTTTTTAGAAAAAGTATTCATATTATTTTTTTTGTAAGATGGCGCAAATTTACAGTAAAAATATTACTATTTTTAACTCGTGAACTCATAAACGAGTTTTTTTGGTAAATTTGTATATTTTTAAATAAATTATTACACAATATAAAACAATTCAAAAGCTTTAAAGTGAAAAAAAACATAGCTATAATTATGGGAGGATACTCTTCTGAAGTAGAGATATCTTTAAAAAGTGGTTCGGTAGTTTATAAATATCTTAACAAAGAAAAATACAATCCTTATAAAATTCATATTTTAAATGATAAATGGGTACTTGTTGACAATAACAACGATGAATACGCTATAAACAAACATGATTTTTCAGTTAAAGTAAAAGATAAAATAATACTTTTTGATTGTGTTTTTAATGCTATTCATGGTATACCTGGTGAAAATGGAGCTATTCTAGCTTATTTTGATTTAATTGGACTTAAACACACCTCTGCTCCTTTTTATCAAATGGCATTAACTTCTAACAAACGTGATACTTTAAGTGTTGTAAAAGAATATGGTATTTCTACTGCTAAATCTGTATATTTAAACAAAGGCGATTTCGTTAATACCAATAAAATTATTGAGAAAGTTGGCTTACCTTGTTTTGTAAAACCAAACAATGCAGGGTCTAGTTTCGGTATTTCGAAAGTTCACACAGAACAAGAATTAATTCCTGCACTAGAAACAGCATATAAAGAAGATTCTGAAATACTAATTGAAAGTTTTTTAGACGGAACAGAAGTTTCTATAGGTGTTATCCAATATAAAGGAGAAGTTGTTGTTTTACCTATTACAGAAATTGTTTCTGAAAATGATTTTTTTGATTATGAAGCTAAGTACGAGGGAAAATCGCAAGAAATTACACCTGCCCGTATCTCTAATATTCAAGAAAAAAAAGTAACCGAAATAGCAAAACGTATATATAAAATTTTAAATATGAGTGGTTTTTCTCGTTCAGAATATATTTTTGTAAACGACGAGCCACATTTTTTAGAAATGAACACCGTTCCAGGCTTAACAGAAGCAAGTATTTTACCACAACAAGCAAATTGCGCAGGTATTTCTTTGCCTGACTTATTTAGTAACGCAATTGAATCTGCCTTAAACAACTAAACTTATGAAAAAAGCAATTTTCCCAGGATCTTTTGATCCAATAACATTAGGTCATGTAGATATTATTGAACGTGGTATTACTTTATTCGATGAATTAGTAATAGCTATTGGTGTAAACTCAGATAAAAAATATATGTTTTCTTTGGTGGAACGTAAGCGATTTATCGAAGAAACCTTTAAACATCAGCCAAAAATAAAAGTTGTTATGTACAGTGGTTTAACTGTAAATTTTTGCAAAGAAGAAAATGCACAATTTATTTTAAGAGGTTTACGAAATCCGGCTGATTTTGAATTTGAAAAAGCAATAGCACACACCAACCGTAAACTTTCAGAGATAGAAACCGTTTTTTTACTAACTTCTTCAGGAAAAAGTTATATTTCATCGTCAATAGTCCGTGATGTTATTAGAAACAATGGTGACTACACAGGCTTAGTTCCTAATGCTGTAAGAATATAACTTACATGAAAAAAATAATAGCAATACTTATTTTTAGTAGTATAATTGCTTGCAAACAAACTTCTAAAACTAATAACAAAAATTTTACTACTTTATTTGAAAAATCTAATGGTACAGAAACACCAGAATACAATGATGTTATTTCTTTCTACAAAGATTTAGCTCAAACTTATAATGAAATTTCTTTATTTGAAATTGGAGATACTGATTCAGGAAAACCACTTCATTTAGCTGTTTTTAACAGCAATGGTAGTATTGATTTAAAAGACTTAAAACATTCTTTAAAAAATAGAGTTTTAATCAATAATGGTATTCATCCTGGAGAATCAGACGGAATTGATGCTTCTATGCTACTTTTACGCGATATTGCACAAAACGACTCATTAAAAAATACTTATAAAAATTCTTTGATTTGCGTAATCCCTGTTTACAATATTGGTGGAGCTTTAAATAGAAACTCACATACAAGAGCTAATCAGAATGGGCCAAAAGAATATGGTTTTAGAGGGAATGCAAGAAACTTCGATTTGAACCGTGACTTTATAAAACAAGACACTAAAAATGCTGCTTCTTTTGCCAAAATTTTTCATGCTATAAACCCTGATGTTTTTATTGATAATCATGTAAGTAACGGTGCTGATTACCAATACGCCATTACACATTTATTTACACAACATAATAAACTAGGTGGTAAACTTGGTCGCTTTTTAGAAACTGACATGCGTCCTCAAATAGAAAAGTCATTAGCTAAAAAAGGAATACCAATTACTCCTTATGTAAACGTTTGGGGGAGTACACCTGAAAAAGGATGGGCACAATTTTTCGATTCACCAAGATACTCAACAGGTTACACTACCCTATTTAATACATTAGGTTTAATGGTTGAAACACACATGTTAAAACCTTATAAAATTAGGGTTGAGCAAACTTATGAACTATTACTTTCTACATTAGATTTTTCTGAAATCAATTCTTCAAAAATTAAAGATTTAAGAAAAAAGAATATTGAAAAACTATTACATCAGAAAACATACCCAATTACTTTTAAGGCAGACAAAGAGAAACCAAGCCTATTAAATTTTAAAGGGTATGAAGGTCGTTATGTTAATAGTAAAGTAACCAATGGTAAACGTTTATTTTATGACAAATCGAAACCTTATAACAAAGAAGTTTCTTACTATAATAATTTTAATATAACTAAAGAAATAACAATACCAAAAGCATATATTTTACAACAAGGTTGGCACAGAGTTATTGAAAAACTTAAAAATAACAACATTGATTTTACTTCTTTCAAAAACGATACGACTTTAACTGTAGATGTTCAACATATAAACACTTTTAAAACTCGTAAAACAGCTTATGAAGGTCATTATTTACATTATAACACTACCGTTAAAAAAACTAAAAAAACAATTCATTTTAAAAAAGGAGATATCTACATTCCAACACAACAAGACGGAATTAGGTATATTATTGAAACTTTAGAAGCTGAAGCTACGGACTCCTTTTTTAATTGGAACTTTTTTGACACTATACTACAACAAAAAGAAGGTTTTTCAGCTTATGTTTTTGAAGATGTTGCTGCTCAATTTTTAAAAGATAACCCTAAAATAAAAGAAGAACTTAAAGAAAAAATAAGAACAGATAAAAGCTTCGAAAAAAATGCATATGCACAATTGAATTATATTTATAAAAAAACGCCTTATTACGAAGACTCACACACTAAATTACCGATTTTTAAAAAATACTAAACTAATATTAACATTTTTACAAGTTTTAACACATTTCTTATATTTCTATTTTATATTTTTGCTTTTCCTTAGGAAAACAATTTAATGAATAAAAAAGAGTCTATAAAATCTGTTTGTGACCAAAAAAATTTCGAAGAAATTTTCAACAAACATTCGCAAACTCTACGAAATTACATTTATTATAAATGTGGTAATACTCAGCAAGCCGAAGATATTGTTCAGGAATCTTATATAAAACTTTGGGATAATTGTGCTAAAATTATATTTGAAAAATCTAAATCGTTTTTATATACAGTTGCCAATAATCGTTTTTTTAACGAAGCTGCTCATAAAAAAGTTATTTTAAATCATCAAAAAAGAACTCCCTCACTTGATAAAACAAACGAAACTCCAGAATTTATTTTAGAAGAAAAAGAATTTTACCATAAATTAAAAAAAACAATTGCCGATTTACCTGAAAAACAACGGGAAGTTTTTTTATTAAGTAGAATAGATAAAAAAAAATATGCTGAAATTGCTGAAATCGTAGGCATATCTGTAAAGGCAGTTGAGAAGAGAATGAGTAAAGCGTTACTAACTCTTAAAGAAAAAATAGGAAACGTTTAGTTTAAAATAAATAAAGTAGGGTAATTAGCATTATAATTGTTCTTATATAGTATAGATAAATTGAAAATGAAAAAAATTTATAACGATGATACTTTTTTAGCTAGATGGATTGAAAATGATCTATCTACAGAAGAATCTGAGCAATTTCAGAAATCTGAAGCATATCATCAATTTAATAAAATTAATGAAGCCTCTCAGTTTTTAAAAGCTCCAGATTATAACAAATCCGATACGTTTCAAAAAATAATTAAAAATACTTACCAAAAGAAAGAATCAACAAAAGTTATAAAACTTATACCTAAATGGTTATATGGTGCTGTAGCATCTATAGCATTACTTTTTAGTCTTTTTTATTTTAACAATACTACTTCTAAATTCTCTACAGAATATGGAGAACTTATAAGTGTTAAATTACCTGATAATTCTATAGTTCATTTATCACCGGGTTCTCATTTAAAGTTCGATAAAAAAAATTGGGAGCAGAACAGGAACTTATTTTTAACAGGAGAAGCTTATTTTGAAGTAAAAAAAGGAAAATCATTTACCGTAAATACCTCAGAAGGTAACATTGTTGTTTTAGGTACAAAATTCACAGTAAATACTTCAAAAAATTTTCTTGAAGTACAATGCTATGAAGGAAGAGTAAAAGTTAATTCAAACAATGACGATGAATCTTTTTTAACTAAAGGTAAAGCTTTTAGAGCATACGCTAACAAAAGTGAAAGCTGGAATTTTTCAAAAGAGACTCCTTCTTGGTTAAATGGAGAGAGTGATTTTAATAACATGCCTCTTAGTCAAGTTATTATTTCTCTAGAAAAAAACTATAATTTAAAATTTAATACAAAAAACATTAATCTTGATAAACGATTTACAGGTACTTTTACACATAAAAATGTTAACATAGCATTAAAAACTGTTTTTGCACCTTTAAAAATTTCGTTTAAATTAGCAAAAAACAATTCTGTTACGCTAATATCTAGTTAATGAATAAAAAATTAAGTATAATTTTATATATATGCTTTGTAATGTCTGTTTTTTCTCAGGAAAAAATAGACATTATTTTTTCTAACACTCAAATTTTAGATGTTTTAAAAAAAACAGAATCTGACTTTAAAATTAAATTTTCTTTTGACTCAAACATAATTAAACAAATAGTATTCTCCTTCGTACGAAAAGAATGTTCACTTGATCAACTTATTACTGAAATAGAAAACAAAACCTCACTTAAATTCAATAAAATTAATAGTAGATATTATTTTATAACAAATCAAAAAAAAAATAAGGGTTTTAATCTTTTAAAAGAAGTACTAATAACCAATTATGTTACCTCTGGTATTAATAAGAATAAAAATGGTTCTGTTTCAATTCTCCCTCAACAACTTGGTGTACTTCCAGGCTTAACAGAGCCTGATGTTTTAGAAAGTTTAAAAATAATTCCAGGAGTACAAAGCCCTGACGAAACAGCTTCAGGTATTTATATAAGAGGAGGTACTCCTGATCAAAATTTAATTTTTTGGGACGGAATAAAAATGTATTACTCTGGACACTTTTTTGGAAGTCTATCTGCTTTTAACCCATACACAGCTAAAAAAGTAACTTTATCTAAAAGTGGAACACAAGCTCGTTACGGAAATAAAGTATCTGGTGTAATAGATATAATAACCGAAGAAAATATTCCTAAAAAAACAACAGGGGGCTTCGGTTTCAATATGACGCATGCAGATGCACATATTAGGGTCCCTCTATCTAAAAAAATTGCACTCACCGCATCTTTTAGACGTTCTTTTACAGATCTAATTAACTCAATTACTTTCAGTAAATTATCTCGAAGAGTATTTCAAACATTTAATGCAAATCAAGAAAGAAATATAATTACAAATAATATTTATTTTAGCAGAGATAATAGTTTCTATTTTGCCGATTATTCTGCAAAACTAATAATTAAACCTAATGCTGGAGAAATCTTATCATTTAGTTTCCTAAACACAAAAAATAAATTATCAAATAATTTTATAATACCAAGATACAAAGACGTTTATCAAGATAATCTAGACATAAAAAATATCGGTTTTAGTTTTTTATGGAAAAAGAAAATAAATAAAAAATTAGAACACAATTTTAAATTTTATTATTCAAATTTTAAATTAAATTATTACGCTGAATATAATTACAGAAATGACCTTTTTATTCGTGAATCAACAAAAACAAATTCAGTAAAAGATATTGGTTTAACTTATAACTTAAATTATAAAGCTAATGATAGAACTAATTTTTTATTAGGTTATGATTTTTTATCAAACGAGGCTCAGTACGTTTTAAGATACAAAGAAGATGATAATTACAATAACAAAAAAACAAACTCACTTCAACAAGATAAAGGAACTAATAATACACGTTCATTCTTCGCTGAATGTATTTATGACACTAATAGTTGGAAAATAAATACGGGTTTAAGATTTAATTATTTTGATAAGATAAATAGATCGGTAATTGAGCCCCGTTTATATATAGAAGCTAAAATTAGTAACAGCATCAGTTTTAAAGCTTCTTTAGAGCAAAAACATCAAACACTTAGTCAAATTATAGAATTTCAATCATCTCGTTTAGGTTTTGATTTAGAAAATCAAGTTTGGGCTCAAGTAAACAACGAAAGCGTACCTCTTCAAGAAAGTTTTCAAATTTCATCTGGGTTAATTTTTAATAAGAATAAATGGAAAATTGATATTGAGCCTTATTTAAAAAAGATAAATGGAATGACATCTAAAACAGCTGGCTATAATGATCAGACAAATGATTTCTCTAGAGGTAAGGGGGAAATTTTTGGAATTGATTTCCTTATTAATAAAAAAATTGGAAACTACAGAACATGGATAAATTATTCTTTTACTAAAAATAAATTTAAATTTCTAGATCTAGAAAACAAGTTTTTTCCCGCGAATCATGATATCACAAATTACTTTTCATGGTCACATGCTTTTAAATTTAATAATTATGAATTTTCATTAGGGTGGATAAATAGGACAGGTAACCCATATACAGCAATTCATGAATTCAAAATTAATCCAGACACTGGTGCCCCAACTATTTTTTTAGATACTGATAATATAAATGCTAACCGCCTTCCGAAATACCATCGTTTAGATGGTTCTGTAACTTATTCTTTTGATTTATCAAATGAATGGAAAGGCAAATTAGGTTTTTCGATTTTAAATATTTATAATAAAAAAAATATTTTAAGTAGAACTTAT
Source organism: Tenacibaculum ovolyticum DSM 18103 (assembly GCF_000430545.1). Classification (GTDB taxonomy): domain Bacteria; phylum Bacteroidota; class Bacteroidia; order Flavobacteriales; family Flavobacteriaceae; genus Polaribacter; species Polaribacter ovolyticus. The sequence continues at coordinate 222 of NZ_AUMF01000027.1, read as the reverse complement.
ACAGCCGAACCCACACTAAATGATAATAATGAAATAGCTTATGAGCTAAAAAAAATTGATAGAATATCTTTAGGAATTACTCCAAATTTAGTTTTCAGAGTTAGTTTCTAAAAAAAACCTTCACAATATTACACTGCCCCCAAAAAGTTAGACACTATTTGGGGGTATTTTTATGGGCAGAAAAGTCAAGTATGATTATGCATTTAAACTTGAATGTGTAAA
>NZ_AUMF01000026.1 GCF_000430545.1 Tenacibaculum ovolyticum DSM 18103 | reverse complement strand
TCTGTAAGACTTCTAACTTGAAAGTTGCTGAATAGCTCCTGTTATTCCTAGGTAATAACCCTTTTTTCCCTTGGGCTTTGTAAAAACCAACCCATTTACGAATGTTAGATTCATTTAGACCTTTTTGTTTAGAAACAGCTGCTGCTGAATAGTGTGATTCTAAAACTAATTTTACACATTCAAGTTTAAATGCATAATCATACTTGACTTTTCTGCCCATAAAAATACCCCCAAATAGTGTCTAACTTTTTGGGGGCAGTGTACATATACTTCGGTTTTTATTTATTGTATTAGTTACTACTACCAACGAATCACTACAGACCCCCAAGTAAAACCACTACCAAAAGCAGCCAAAACTACTAAATCATTATCTTTAATTTTACCTAATTCCCAAGCTTCAGTTAAAGCAATTATTACAGAAGCAGCTGTTGTATTACCATACTTCATAATATTATTATATACTTTATCGTCTGAAAGTTGAAATTTCTTTTGAATAAACTGTGCAATACGTAGATTTGCTTGATGCGGAATCAACATATCAATATCATCTTTCTGTAATCCGTTTGCTTCTAAACCTTCTACAATAGCTTCAGAAAAACGACCAATTGCATGTTTAAATACAAATTGTCCATTCATATATGGAAAATACGAAACATCTTCTGGATCGTTTTTTTCTAAAATTTCTGGCACCCAACGACTTGTTGACGGACCTTCTAAAACTAATTCTTTAGCATGCTTTCCTTCTGAATGTAAATGAGTAGATAAAAGCCCTTTTCCTTTCTCCTCTGATCTAGATAAAACAGCAGCTCCTGCCCCATCTCCAAAAATAACGGTAACACCTCTACCTCTTGTCGATTTTTCTAATCCTCCAGAATGATTTTCAGCACCGATTACTAAAATATTCTTATACATACCCGTTTTAATGAACTGATCTGCAACCGACATTGCATAAATAAATCCTGAACATTGGTTACGTACATCTAACGCACCAATAGTTGGCATATCTAACATCTCTTGTACCTGTACCCCACCTCCTGGAAAATACATATCAGGACTTAGTGTTGCAAAAACGATAAAATCAATATCATCTTTTGTTAAACCAGCACGTTCAATAGCTATTCGAGAAGCTTTTGCTCCCATAACAGCTGTTGTGTCTCCAGTTTTTGGATCTATCCAACGACGTTCTTTAATACCTGTTCTTTCCTGAATCCATTCATCAGAAGTATCCATAAACTCCTTTAAGTCGTTATTAGTTACTACATTTTCTGGCACGTAGTAACCTAATCCTGTAATTTTTGAATTATACATATATTATGTTGATTTTAGACGTTGTTTGCAAATTTTTAACTTTCAAAAATAGTCATAATTTAATACCTTTACAAAAAGCCTAAACAACAAACCCCAATCTACTTAACATGAACAGAAAAGACTTTCTTTCTCTATCAACAAAAGCTGCAATTTTTTTTGGATTATCTACCGCAATATCTTGTAAAGATGAAGCCGAAAAAAAAATTACCCCTGTATTAAATAAGACTGCAAAAGGAACAGCTTTCGGCTTAACAGCTTCAAAAATAGATAAAGTTAAAGTTGGATTTATTGGCTGTGGAAATCGTGGGCAAACTTTAATTCAAATGTTTGATTGGTTAATAAAAAACAACAATGCAGACATAGTTGCTGTTTCTGATTTAAAGAAAGAGAAAACAGCTAAGTTAAATGAACACTTACAAAAAAAACACAATAAAAAAGCTCAAGAATATTATGGAAATGCAGATGAATGGAAAAAATTAGTAGATAGAGACGATATTGATTTACTAATTATTGCTACTCCTTGGGAAATGCATACACCAATGGCTTTATACGGAATGGAAAAAGGTAAACATGTTGCCTGTGAAGTTCCTGTTGCATATACAATGGATGATTGTTGGAAATTAGTTGAAACAGCAGAACGCACCCAGAAACATTGTATGATGATGGAAAATTGCTGTTTTAACAACGAAGAACTTTGGGTTTTAAATATGGTAAACCAAGGTGTTTTTGGTGATCTTACACATGCTGAAGGTGCTTATATACATGATTTACGTAAACACTTATTAGATGAAAAATATTACGAAGATCAATGGAGAATAAAACATCACCTAAATAAAGATGGTAACTTTTATACAACGCATGGTTTAGGACCAATTAGTCAATATATGGATATTGGTCGTGGAGATACGTATGATCATGTTGTTTCTATGAGTTCTCGAGAAAAAAGTTTAAGTGATGCTGCTAAAAATGCTGGTATTAACAAATTTTCAAACGTTAAATGCGGTGATATGAACACCACAATGATTAAAACTAAATTAGGTAAAACTATAATGTTGCAATTTGACGTTCATACAGGCAGGCCTTACAACCGATTAAACACCGTTGTTGGTACTAAAGCTGTACACGAAGGTTACCCATCTAAATTATATATTAATGAAGATGAACTAGCTTGGTGGGGACATAATTGGTTAGAAAAAGAAAAATACAATGAGTACAGAGAAAAATACAACCATCCTCTTTGGAATAAATTAAAAACTCAAATTTCTGATAATTCTGTTGGTCACGGAGGAATGGATTTTGTTATGATTTATCGTTTAATTAAATGTTTAAATCAAGGGTTACCTTTAGATATTAATGTATATGATAGTGTTTTATGGAGTGCTATTACACCGCTTTCAGAACTTTCTGTCGCTCAAAATAATAGTTCAGTTAAAGTTCCTGATTTTACAGGAGGAACCTGGAAAAACAAAAACACAACAGAAATGCTGAGGAATATATAAGCTATTAACGTCAACAATATTTGTTGACGTTTTTTATGCCATCTTGTCATAAAACTATTTTTGGTATTTTTTTTGACTACTCTACTTCTTAGAAAACAATATCAAACAAAATATATAATTATGAGTAAAGGAAGTATTAATGTATCGGTAGAGAATATATTCCCACTGATTAAAAAATTCTTGTATTCTGACCACGAAATATTTTTACGTGAGTTAATTTCTAACGGAACAGATGCAACTACAAAATTAAAATACTTAATTTCTATTGGTGAAGCTAAAACTGAATTAGGTGATGCTAAAATTGAAATTAGTATTAATAAAGAAGCTAAAACCATAACCATTAAAGATCAAGGTTTAGGTATGACGGCTGATGAGGTTGAAAAATACATTAACCAAATTGCTTTCTCTGGAGCTGAGGAGTTTTTAGATAAATATAAAGATGATAAAAACGAAACTGGTGTAATTGGACACTTTGGTTTAGGTTTTTATTCTGCTTTTATGGTTGCTGATAAAGTTGAATTAATCACAAAATCTTTTAAAGATGAACCTGCTGCACATTGGACATGTGATGGTTCTCCTGAATTTACTTTAGAAGCTCACGATAAATCTGATAGAGGAACAGAAATTATTTTACATGTTGCTGAAGATTCTTTAGAGTTTTTAGAAGAGGCTAAAATTAGTGGTTTATTAAACAAATACAATCGTTTTAACCAAGTGCCAATTAAATTTGGTACGAAACAAGTTAACGATCCTGATTTTACTCCACAAACTACAACTGATGCTGAAGGTAAAGAAACTACTGAGCCTCACAAACAGATTGAAGTTGATGCAATTATCAATAATACAAATCCTGCGTGGACAAAAGCTCCTGCTGATTTAAGTGATGAAGATTATACAAATTTCTATAGAGAATTGTATCCAATGCAATTTGAAGAGTCTTTATTTCACATTCACTTAAATGTAGACTATCCGTTTAACTTAACAGGAATTTTATTCTTCCCTAAGTTAACACAGAACCTAGATATGCAAAAGGATAAAATCCAATTGTATCAAAACCAAGTGTATGTAACTGATAATGTTGAAGGAATTGTACCTGACTTTTTACAAATGTTAAAAGGTGTTATCGATTCTCCAGATATTCCATTAAACGTTTCTCGTTCTGGTTTACAAGCAGACGGAGCTGTAAAGAAAATTTCTGGTTACATTACTAAAAAAGTAGCTGATAAATTAGCTTCTTTATTCAAAAAAGATCGTGCTGATTTTGAACAAAAATGGAACGATATTAAAGTAATTATCGAATATGGAATGTTATCGGAAGATAAGTTCTTTGACAAGGCTAAGAAATTCGCTTTATATCCAACTGTTGCAGATACGTACTTTACTTTTGATGAGTTAATTGAAAAAACAAAAGACACTCAGACTGATAAAGATGGAAATCACGTAATTTTATATGCTTCTAACAAAGAGGCACAACACAGCTATATTCAAGATGCTACTGCAAAAGGATATGAGGTTGTTGTATTAGATTCTCCAATTGTATCTCACTTAATGCAAAAACTAGAAACTTCAGGTGAATCTAAAGTTCAGTTTACACGTGTTGATTCTGATTTTATTGATAATTTAATTAAGAAAGACGAAGCTGTTATTTCTAAATTAACTGATGAAGAAAAAGAAACGTTAAAACCAGTTATTGAAGGTGTAATTGCATCTCAAACATATACTGTTCAATTAGAATCTATGGATTCTTCTTCATCTCCTTTCTTAATTACTATACCAGAATTTATGCGTCGTATGAAAGAAATGCAAGCTTCTGGTGGTGGAGGTGGAATGATGGGAATGGGTAATTTACCTGAAATGTATAACTTAGTTGTAAATACAAATCACCCATTAGTTTCTGAAATCTTAAATGCAGATGAAAACAAGAAAAAAGGATTAATTACGCAAGCTTTCGATTTGGCAAAGTTATCTCAAAACTTATTACATGGTGAAGAGTTAACTAACTTTATTAAGCGTTCTTACGAGTTAATAAAATAGTGAGCATAATTGCTTTAAATATTAAAAACCTCTTTGTTAATTCAAAGAGGTTTTTTTAGCACAACTTCTTAAAAAAATCTACTAAATTTGTTTAATTGCTAATACAAATTATTAAAACACTTATATTATTGTAATTAGCACAACATAAAACATCAGCAATGAATAAAGTAAACGACCAAATTAATAAACCAATACAATCTGAAGAGTTTACAAATACAGATTTTAAGCCAAAGACTAACGAACAATTAAATAAAGAAGACCCTACAAGACAAAATAGAAGACAGGCTACTGAAGAGCAACTTAATAATCCTTTACACGGAGTTAAACTTGCTCAACTTCTAGATCGTTTAGTAACATTTTACGGCTGGGAATATCTGGCAGAACGTGTAAATATTCGTTGTTTTAAATACAATCCTAACATGAAATCTAGTTTAGGTTTTTTAAGAAAAACAGATTGGGCTAGAGAGCATGTTGAAGACGTTTATTTAGATATGTTAGAAGAACAGCAATCTTCAAATAAATAATAAAAACACATCAATAATGCATAAAAAAGTGTGCGTAAATTTGAGTTAAAAATCGAAAGAAAATATATATTTAACTCTTTAATTTTTGTATTAAATGCAACTATGAATAACATAGGCTTTATAAAACTCTTAAAAATCTAGAAATTATTAAAATATCAAAAGCAAATTCTACACAAGCAAAAATTTTTTCAAAGATAAGTTTAGCTTCTTTTTTATCTGCCCATAGTCATTCTGCTCCTACAAAAGACATAGATACCTATGTCGCTAATAACTTTAAAGAAAGCCACTTTATAAAAGAGTTGGAGAGCACAGAAAATGAATATTATTTACTAGAATATAAAAATAAAACGGCTGGTTATTCTAAGATCATTTTTAACAAAACCTGTAAAGATGTTTTGCCTAAAAACATAACCTATATGAGTAGATTATATTTACTTGAAGAATTTTATGGTTTAGGTATTGGTAAAAAATTATTCGCTTTTAATGTCGCCTTATGTAAAGATAATAATCAAGCTGGAATTTGGTTAAACGTTTGGGTAGAGAATAAAAGAGCAATTCAATTTTATGAAAAATCAGGTTTTAAAATAATCGGAAAAATTGACTTTAAAATATCAGAAACACACTCAAATCCAAACCATATTATGTATTTAGAATTTTAATTAACACAAAACTCACTTTATAAACATATTTTAATCAAAACATTGATGATATTTATTATATAAACAATAGAAACACCTTAACTTTTATTTATTTCATTCCCTAAAAAAAGACTTGTCCCAAAACACGATAAGTCTTTTATTCTATATACACTTTCCACAAAATTAATTTCTTAACAACTCAACTTATCACACACAAAACAGTAGTTTTACAAACTAAAAACTAGTATGAAAACTGCTCCTTCAATAAGTTCTATTATCTCACCAGAATATATAGCTGATTTTGTAATTAGTAATTATAATTTTGATAATAGTACAACTTGTAACTTATTAAGAACAGGTATTAATCACACCTACTTAATTACTACAACTAACGAAAAATTTGTTTTTAGAATTTATCATCTTAACTGGCGAACTGAAAGTGAAATTAACGAAGAACTTAAATTATTAGAATTTTTAAAAAATAATAATTTATTAATTTCTTACCCCATAAAAGATAATCATGATAAATACGTTCAACACATACAAGCTATAGAAGGTAATCGTTTTGGTGTATTATTTTCTTATGCCGAAGGAGATACCGTAAAAAAACCATCAGAAAAAGTATGTTTTAATTTCGGTATAGCCATGGCAAAGCTACATCAACTAACTATTAACAAAAAAACAACTCGTAAAACTCACAATGCTGATTCTTTAGTTGGTTGGGCGATAGAAAAAGTAACTTCTAAGTTTCCTGAATCAACTAATGAAATAGACTTCTTTAAAAGAGCTTATAAAATTATCTTTTCAGAATTTGAAAACACAAAGAACATAAGAAAAGGAATTGTTCATCTTGACTTATGGCACGATAACATGAAAGTTAAAAACGAAACTGAAATTACCATGTTCGATTTTGATAATTGCGGAAATGGTTCATTATGCTTAGATATCGGTTACTCTTTAATGTTGTTTTACCGAAACGATCCTAATGAAAAACGCTTTTTAGAAAGGAAAAATGCATTTTTAAAAGGTTATGAATCTATTACTAAAATTTCTAATGAAGAAAAAAAGTTAATTCCTCATGGAGGGTTAGCAATTTGGTTACATTATACAGGGCAACATGTACAACGTTTTAATGACTTTACAAATCATTTTTTAAGTGATGATTTTCTAAAATATTGGATAGACACCGTAGATAAATGGATGGTTTTTAACGACATTAAAATTTAATCGTAAAACATATTTATACTATAAGGCTAATTTTCTTACACTAAATTAAAAGTATTGTTTACTCAATAAAAAGGTTCATTCACTAAATATCAATTTTTAAAGATTCGTAATATTCATAAGTTTAACTCATATTAACTTATAAAAATATTTATTATGAAAAATCAGTTTAGTTTAGAAATCAACAAACCATGTTCAGAAAAATTTAATCAATTTACCACTACAGAGTTGGGTGGATTTTGTAATTCGTGTGAAAAAGAAGTAATCGACTTCTCTAAAATGACCTCACAAGAAGTTATTTATTACTTTAAAAATAACAATACTAAAAACACTTGTGGACAATTTAAAAAACAACAATTAATTACGTATGCTCCAGAACCACAATTAAAAAGGAAATATAACCTTATAAAAGCTTTTGGTTTTGCTTTGCTTTCGTTCTTTTCATTTAGTACTGCTAATGCTCAGAAAGTAAATTCTTCAACAAAAAAGAATAATATTAATATAAAAAAACATCAAGGAGAAATAACTGTAAAAGGAAATGTTAGTGATGAAACTGGAGATTTACCAGGCGTAAATATTCTTTTACAAGGAACTAGTATTGGTGCAGAAACAGATTTTGATGGTAATTTCACTTTTCCTAAGAATCTAAAAGAAGGTGATGTTTTAATTTTTAGTTTTGTAGGTATGGAATCCAAGAAAGTAACAATTCAAGACTCTAGATCTGCAGCTAACATTAATTTAAAAGTTAATATGAAAAATGACTCTTGTATGTTATTGGGTAAAGTAGCCGTTAAAAAAATTTACAGTTCTAAAAATAAATAATTAGTAAATAGTTATTGAAGCCCCTTAAAGATATCTGGTTGATCACAGTCAAAGTCTACCTTTATAAGGGAAATAACTTTCGATTATTGTCGAACAGATAATAAAGTTACATATCTATTTGTGGTATAAAACTGCTGACCTCTATAAACAATAAAACTAAAATCTTTAATATGAGAAATAGTATCTTTTTTTTACTTGTATTTTACTTCAATTTAACCAATGCTCAAGTATCAGACTTTAAAGAAATTGATTTTACAAGAGCGGATAATATAGCAAAACTAAACAAAGGTGAAAGTTTAAAAAACCTTCCGCTTCTTTGCTATAAACTAACACATAAACTAACTACTGAAGTTGAAAAATTCAGGGCTATATACACATGGGTTTCTATGAATGTAAAAGGTGATAGTAAAATGCATAATAGAGTAAGTAAAATGCGTAAAAAACTAAAAAAAGATAGTATTTCTTTATTTAAATGGAATAAAGAATACAAAAAAACAGTATTTAAAAATTTAGTAAAGCGTAAAAAAACAATGTGTACTGGCTATGCCTATCTCATTAAAGAAATGGCAAATATTATAGATATTGATTGTAAAATTATTGACGGCTATGGAAGAACTTCGTCTTCTAATGTAGAAACACTAGAAGCACCGAATCATTCTTGGAATGCAGTAAAAATAAATAACAAATGGTATTTATGCGACGCTACTTGGTCTAGTGGATATATGAATGAATATGATTCTTTTATTACAGATTATAATACAGGTTATTTTTTAACCGAACCTGTATTATTTTCAGAAAATCATTTTCCTTCAAATAAAAAATGGCTATTAAAATCAACACAAACAAGTACCGATTTTGTGAATTCACCTATTATTTATGGAGAAATGTTCAAACACAAAATAAAAATAGTAACTCCAAAAGAAATGAAATTAACAACAGTTAAAAAAGGAGTAATTAACTTTAAACTAAATTCATTAGAAAAAATTTCGTCAAAAGAAATTTCATTAATCTATTATCTTGGCGAAAAAGAACAAAAATTAAAAATATTTGATCTGAAAAAAGAACAATATAAAGTTGCTTTTAAGCATAAATTTAAATGGAAAGGTCATTATGATATACATGTAAAAATTAATAACGACATTATTGCTAGCTATACCGTAAAAGTTGATAAATAAAAACCAAAACACCTCAGAAGCATGGATGGCAGAAAGTTTATAATACAGCACTGCCAGTTCCATGTTAAATATCTTTCCAAAAATACAGGAATCTCTAGATCATAATTTCAGATTAATTAAAACCGCCAACACACAATACGTGTTACCTTATTACCTTGACTCATTGGAATTACTTTAAATTCTGCTACTTTTAATTTTTATGAAGATTCATTTATAGACTCAACATAATAACCAATTCTTCATTCGTTTAAATTGATCATCGTATTTTCTTTTAAAAGGAATTATATATTGCTTTTTTTTATACTTTTTAATTTCCATTACACTATTAAATCCACAGCCTGTAAAAATTTTATTAGCATTTTCTAACAACAAAACATTCGCTTTTTTATTAGATATTAGAGTACTATTTCTTTCTAAACACGAAATATCAATATTACTATAGGTTTGAATATAAATATGTTCATTAGTTCTATAAAGTAATGCTTGCTCATAGAGTAGCAAAACTTCTTCAATAGGGTTTGAATGGAGTATTAAAAAATAAGGCTTCTCAATTGTTAAAAAATCATTTTCAGAAATTTTATTTCTCTCCTTTAAACCTAAATTAATAAACTTATTTCCTTTATAACAGTCTAAAGAAATTCCCTTTTCTAAGATATAGATAATATCATATTTTGGACATTTATAGTTATCAAAATAAGATTTTTTTAAAATTCTTGATAATAAAATTGTTTTTACACCTTTTAATTTCACGAACAATCTTTCTAATTCTCCATAAAAACCTGCTGGAAAAACATCTACAACAACTGTTGTTATTTTGTTTATTTTAATTTCATTTAAAAAAAAAACGGAAAAATTATTTCCTTTAAAATAGGAATCTTTTTTATGTATAACTTTTATTGATTTAGATATGAAATCACAAAAAGAAGAATTGGTTAAAACAACACACTCATTCAAAGGAATTTTTTGCGTATAAATGAAGTTCTGTATCCTATTTAAATGCCCCAACCCTGCTCCGTACACATAAAACAAATACATTATATTTTATTTAATAATTCTGCTAATAAAAATAATTTATGCTCATTAGGAATCTCTTTAATAGCTAATAAAGCATAAACATAACTGTTTTTAGAGGTAGTTATTTTAAACAATTCTTTATTATTTACCATTATAGTATTATTCTCTAAACCCACACTATAAAGCTCTTTTTCATTTCTTTTAACCTTAATTTTATCATCATAAGCTCTAATTACAAAGGGATTATTATTTTCTTCATTATCCGAAATTTTAATCTTATCAGCGTATATTTTAACTTTCCATAAAAGGTTTGAGTTTTTATCTCGCAGTTTTAAACCATCTTCTTTAAACTTCACCTCATATTTCATTTTTCCATCAGTATAGAACTTATGTTTGGTTGGTTTACTTTTCATAGTGTAATTGTTGCCTTTGTAGTTTATTTTTATTGGCTGTAAATTAAAACCACCAACACTACTTTTATCTACATTCTTTATTTCAACATCTAACTTAATTTTATTTTGTAAAATTGTTGTATTTTCTTGTTTATATGTTTTTTTTGTAGCCTTTTCACAACTAGTAAAAGTGATAAATAAAGCTATAAAGGCTATAAATATGTTTTTCATGATAAAATTTTTAAATAATTATTTATTTCGTTTTCTTCGGTATAGTTAGTACTAATTTTTTTAAAAAGAGTTTTTTTAATCTCTTCTATTTCATCCGCATCTATTTTATGAATTTTCAATAAAACATCTAATAATGTGTTTGCTTTTAAAGGATTATATAAAAAACCATCCTTTTCATGTTCTATAACATCCTTAATACCTCCTACATCTGCTCCAATAACTAAATTTTTAGTAACAGCTGCTTCTAGCAATACATTAGGCATTCCATCATAAAAAGAAGGTATCGCAACAATACTAAAAATATTATAAAAAATTAATAAATCTTGCTGATTAGCAAAAGGGAAAAACTGTACATTTATATTTAAAGAATGTATGATTTTTTTAGCCTCTTCATCTACATCACCAATCATACATATTACATATTCATCTTTATGTGGGAATTTAGCGAAAGTTTTACAAAAATTTAAAATTCCCTTTTTAATTTTCAATTGTCCAACAATTCCAATAGTCTTTTTACCTTTAAATAACTCTTTCATTGCCCTTATACTTCTTTTATGACTGATTGATGTTTTCCAAAGTGTAGTATCAATACTATTAGGTGTAAAAAACGTTTTATTATGATTAACTAAACGTGCTATTTTATCTCGCTTCTCAGAAGTAACAGTAAAAATAAAGTCAGAATTCTTAAGTGCAAATAATAAGACATTTCTTTTTTTAGAAAAAATGCCTTCATCAAAATCATTACCTCTAATAAATGTAATTAATGAAATAGTTGTCCATTTTGATAAAATTGGCGCCAAATTCATTGGAAGATTACCTCCAAACGCCAGAATATGAGTAATCTCATTAAGAAAAGAAAGCTGTAATATAAATTCAGACGCTAAAGAAAGTGTAAATTCTTCTGATTTTTCAATAGGAAGAGATGTATAAGTACCTCCAACATTCGCTTTAGTATTAAATTTTTTTTCTCTATTGGTAAAATGAATAATATGTACTTCTATATCATTTTTTCTAAAATTACGAACTAATCTATCGCAAGATGTTGCCATTCCCCCTTTATTAGGAGGGTAGTTTTGTGTGATGAGTAAAAATTTCATTAACTATCAAAATAAGACCCGTCTTCGGTATCGTTATGAGAAAAGTAAGTACTCGTAGTATCAAAAAGAGCTCCATAATCTTCTGCCATAAAAACCATATAAGGATATTCTTTATGAAATCTTTCAAGCATTTTCCTTCTCCAAATAGCTCTATCTTTTGAATACAATTCAATCTTATTTGTTAACCTAGCATCAAACTCGACAAAACAACTTATACAGAGTGTATTATTATTATCTCTGAATCCTATATCAGTCTTAGTATAAGTAAAAATATGTTTTGCTTCAAAAGCATGTGTATTACATATTCCTTTATTACATTTCTCACAATTTACTGTTGCTATATTTTCACAATTTTTAACAATAAACAACCCAGTAAATTCTTTACAATTTTGTGTCTCCATTTTTTAGGTTTTAGGCGTTACACAACTGTAACAAGTGTTTATTAAATTTATAATTTCTAATGAAAAATAATCTATTCCAAATGCAGTAATACTATTTTTAATATGAGGATTATATTCAGTAGGACGTTCTTTTTTTGTATCAAATTTTCTAAAAGCTTTAAAAACATAAAAATCTCCCTCCTCTATCATATTCGTATCTTCTTGGTTAATATTAGATTTTAAATTATACTTAGATTTAGGTATTTTCATTTTAATTGCAAACGGATAAACTGATTTAAATTTATATTTTGTTTTTCTTTTCCCACTAATACGCCCCCTTTTATTTATAATTCTTTCTCTAATTTTTTCTGTAAACTGAAAAGAAACTAAAGAACTATCACTAAAAAAACAAGACCCACTACTTATAATACGCTCATAATAATTTTCTTTTCCTGATAGAAATCCACTCGTTTTACTATCGTACTTATCTTTTTTAATTAAATTATCTTTAGAGATTGTCTCTTTAAGGTTTGCTTTTAAATTTATTTTTGATAATGGTTGTAAATCTTCTTCAATAAGTGTAAAAAAAGCAGAGAAATAATCTGCAAAAAAATCAAATCCGTTTGTGAAATTTTTCTTAAACTTTTGATTTATTCTATAGTTTTGTATGATTGCAATTATTAAAAACATGAAAACAAAGAAAAATAAAAAAGGAAAAATTAATGATAAAAAGGGTAAAACCCCACTAAAGATAAGACAAGAAAAACTAATAGCTAAATAAATAAAAAAAAACTTCCACATTTCTTTTATTTTCTTTTTCTTTTCGTCTTCTGCTACCTGACGCTGCAAAACACAAGCTCTAAAAAAACGAATCCACTTTACAGGTGTTTTTTTAGAAGTAAATCCCCTATGCAAATGAGCTCTTTCAATAGGCGCTCCTGTATATAATTCTTTATCTAAAACACTTCCTTGCCTATTATTCATACAATTATTTTAAACGATTATAAACTTGTTTTAACTTATCTTGTTGTATACTCCAAGTAAATTCATTTTGTATCTTATTAAAAGCTTTATCAATATACTTAATTCTTTTATCTGGTTCGTCAAGTATAAAACGAATACATCTTGCTAAATCCTGTTCTCTATCAGGTTCAAAAAGCACTGCTTCTTTTTCTGAAACTAATTCTTTTACAACAGGAATATTGGAAGCTATTATAGCTGTTTTACAAGCCATTGTTTCTATTATTTTTATAGGGCAACACCCTTGAATTATATTTCTATCGCATAATGTTAAAGGAGCAATGGATGCTTTAGCATAATGAATGTAATTGTATAGTTCGCTTTTGGGAAGTTTTGTTTTTATAATAACCTTATCTTCAATATTTAATTTCTCAACCATTCTTTTAAATGGTTTAAACATTTTTTCTTTTACTGATAAACAAATAACTAATTTTAAATTACTAAAATCAGATAAATATGTCATTGCTTTTAATAAAACATCTACACCTTGCCAAGGTTGTATGGCTCCAAAATAAATAATATATTCTTCAGGAATATCTTTTGGTCTTTCGAAAGAGTCAGGAATATGAGCTCCGTTAGGTATTACTACTATCTTTTCTTCTTGAATTTTATACGCTTTCTGAATATACTTTTTAGTAACTGAAGATGGTGTAATAATTACATCAGTATTATCTAAACACTTTTTTTCAAGTGTTTTAATTTTCTCTAAAAAAACAGGAGTTAAATTAGGATACCTACAAGGTAACTCAATTGAAGTTAATGCATTTACCTCAAAAATGGTTTTGAAACCAGTCTCTAAAACCATTCCCATACCACTCCAAACATCTCTAAAATGCCCTATTTGAATAGCTTTTTTATTCTTTTGTACTTCAAAAAAAATTTGTTTTGAAAACAATGAGGCTTTTTGTAAATAATTTAATTTATCTTCATTATAAAAACGCTTTATAAAGATATTTTTATCTTTTTGAATTATAGGTACTGTAACATTACCTCTTAAACAATACACTTGAAGTTCATCACAGTGGTTAGATGACTCCAAAATCATTTCTTTAATATGTGTGGATGCTCCTTTTGCACTAGGAAAAACATCATAACTAGCGTAAATATTTATTTTCATAAAAAAGAAGAAGTTTAAAATGAAATCTTAACTGGTTCTCTTTCTGTTTTATTATTAATTTCGAAAAAATCACCTTTTTCAAAATTAAACATGTTTGCTATTATATTAGAAGGAAAACTTTCAATACTAATATTATTATCTTTTACGGTTCCGTTATAATATCTACGAGCCATCTCAACATCCTCTTCTAAAGAAGATAATTCATTTTGTAGTTCTCTAAAATTCTGATTAGCCTTAAGGTCTGGATAATTTTCTGCAACAGCAAAAATATTCATCATTGAATTTTTTAATGCATTTTCAGCCTGCCCTTGCTCAGACACAGATGAAGCATTTTGAGCTAAATTTCTTGCTCTAGTAACATTTTCAAGAAGTTCTTTTTCATGAGTTGCGTATCCTTTTACTGTTTCCAATAAATTAGGGATTAAATCATAACGTTTTTTTAAGAAAACATCAATACTACTCCAACCTTCTTGCATTTCATTTTTTTTCGAAACTAGACTATTATAAACAGAAATACCATACATAATAGGTAAAATAATAGCAGCCAAAATAATTAAATATATCATATCTTTTTTTTAGCTAAAATAAATAAATTTCGCAATTAATTACCCCGAAACAACAATATCTATCAAAAAGCAATAAATAAAAGTACCCCTTTTATTTATTTTCTAAATTCAATAAGCTTAACCAAATTTCAGATTAATTAAAATCGCCAACAAACAATACGCGTTACTTTATTACCTTGACTCATTGGAATTACTTTAAATTCTGCTACTTTTAATTTTTCCGCAGACTTCTCTAAACTCTTAACATTTTCTTTTTTTGATACTAAACTTGTAAACCATTTACTTACGGTAGGTTGAAGTGAGCTTTCGTATAAATAAGTATGCAAAAAAGCTTTTTCACCTCCTACATACCATAATTCATTTGAATTTCCAGCAAAATTACGAACAGCATTGTTTCCTAGGTTTCTAGTTTTTCTTCGGTTTGCTCCTCTTGCTTCTTCTGCCGACTTATAAAATGGCGGATTACACATTGTTACCGTAAAAGAATCACCTTCCTCAATAATCCCTTTTAAAACATGCTCTTCTGTAAACTGTTGTCTTAATTTTATTTTTGCATCTAAATCATTATCATCAATAATATCTTGCGCAAAATCTAACGAATCTAAATCAATATCAGTAGCTACAAAATTCCAATTATACTCAGCAGTTCCTAATAAAGGATACACACAACTTGCTCCTGTACCAATATCTAAAACTTTTACACCTTCTTCTTTTCCAATTAAATCTGCTAAGTGATGTATATAATCTACTCTCCCTGGAATTGGAGGACACAAATTATCATCTGAAAAATTCCAGTGTTTAATATTATAATGAGCAGCCAATAGTGCTTTATTAAACTCTTTTACCGCTAAAGGGTCAGAAAAATCAATTGTTTCCTTATCAAACTTCTCTATTACAAACTCAGTGATTTTCGGGTATTTTTCTTTTAAAAATTTAAAATCATATCCGTTATTGTGTTTGTTCTTCTCGTGTAATCCTTTTTTCTTTTCCATTAAAGTGTCAATACTGTAAATTCTAATTGTAATGGTTTTAAACTTTCTTTTAATCCTTTAATTAAAGTATCTCCATACTCTAAATAGTATTCAGAAAAATTTCGCTGGCGTTCTTCTAAACTTTGATTTGGTAATATTTCGTTTTGTAATAGTACAATACGATCAACCAACTCTTGATTACGTCTTTTTTCTGCTCGTAACCAACGGTTTTCTAAATTTTCTAATCCTTTTACTTGCTTTCTCTCTTGCGCATTTACTGCCCCAACAAATGAAACATCTGTCTTTTCAGCTAACCCCCTTAAACCAACAAATTGCTGTTTTAAAAATTCTTTTTGAGCTGTAAAATCTACTTTTTCTTTAGATGTTTCTAATACTTTACTTTTTAGCAAACTATTTTGCTTAACAAAAATTTCTTCTAAAGAAACAGTTAATTTTTCTAATTTACGTTCTTGTTTTTCTGATACTAATTGTACCGAATTACGTAATAACAAAATAGGAAAAGGTACCTTAACCTCTTCAAAATAACTTTTTAATTGTAACCAATATGCGAGTTCTCCTCCTCCACCGATATAACAGAGGTTAGGCAAAATAACTTCTTGGTATAACGGACGCATAATTACATTTGGTGAAAAACGCTCTGAAAACTCATTAACTTCCTTTATTAATTCAGGATAAGTCCAAGAAATAGCTGTGTTATTTACTTTATATACTTCATCTTCAAAAATAATACGCTCACGAATTTCATCTGTTAAATAAAATAGGTTAAGTTCTCTAGGGTTTACCTGAATCTTATATTCTTTACCTAAATTAGCAATTGTTTCTGTTACTTTTTTATATGATATCTGTTCTTCTAATTCTCTTTCTATAAATGGAATTAATTCTTTTTTTAACTCCCTATCATCCGCATCAATAATTACCAATCCATATTCACCAAATAATTCATTTGCAATATATCTGGTTGCATCGGCTAAGTTAGTATGCTTTATATACCCTTCTTTAAAAAGTTTGATTAGGTATTTTGCTTTCTCTGAGGTTCCTAAATGATTAGAAAAAACTTCTAATACTTCTTCTAATCCATCTGTAGAGAAACGTCCTACACCACCTGTTTGATTAGAACTCCATTGTACCTTTTTCCCTTTAAAATTAAAGTAATTTATTTCATCAAAATCATGATCTTCAGTAGCCATCCAGTAAATTGGCGTAAAATTTTGATTTGGAAATTCGTTACTTAATTCTTCACATAAATTAATAGCTGAAATTATTTTATATAAAAAATATAATGGTCCCGTAAATAAATTTAACTGGTGTCCAGTTGTTACTGTAAATGTATTTTCTAATAATAAATCAGTTATGTTTTGCTGTGTAGCCTCAGATGTTTTTATTGTTTCGTATTGCTTATTTAAAATAGTAACTAGTGTTTTTCTAGTCTCTTTAGAATAATTTTCCTGCTTACTTTTTATCTGTTTTTTAAAACCTTCTAACGAAGAAAAATTATTGTAAAAAGGTTTTAATTGTGTAGCTTCTTCTAAATAATCGATCATTGTTTTAGAGAAAAAACCGGTACTTTTAAAAGGTATATGTGTTACTTTCATCTACTTATCTTTTCTTTGAAACAGTGTGTAAATATATGGTCTTTCTGATCCATACGGATTAACAAATGTGTAATTAAACTTATCAATTAACTTAAATTCTTCGCCTAATTTATCTTGTAACATTGCTGTATTATATCGTTGTAGCTCTAAACCACAACATTTTTCAGCCCCATTTAATGCAAAAACGGCAATAATTACAAACCCATTAGTTTTAACTACTTTTTTTAACAGCTTAAAATAAGCTACTTGCTCTTCTTCTTTTAAAAAGAAATGCAACACTGCTCTATCTGCCCATAAATCAACATTTTTTAAAGACTGTAATTTTTCTGGATTTATTATATCATCAGCTATAAAAGTTACTTTTGATGCTTTGTTGGCTAATCTTTTCTCTAAACCGCCGAGTGCTTTTTTAGATAAATCGTTGGCTATTAAATTTGTGTACCCATCTACTAATAATTCATCTATTAACATCGATGAACCAACACCTACATTTAAAATTTTAGCATTTTTATTTAACTTCGTTTTAGCTATTAAACCAAGTATTTCTTTAGAGGATTCTTCAAACCATCCTAATTTTTCTGTTGTGCTTTTAGTATATGCTATATTCCAGTGTTCTTGGTAATCAATTTTCGCTGGATTATTACAATCACTCTCATCTGTAGTCATAGTTCAAAAATAGTGAAATTTGATACATTGTCGAAAACAAAACAGTATTCTAACAGTTTTTTAACTACATTCTTTTTTAAATCATCAATTTAACTATTTTTACATTTATAAATTAGCTTATAAAAACGAAGTAACTCTTTTAAAATTAAAAACAGTTACATTTAAAATCTCACTTAGTGGGTTAAAAAAGAACTATGCAATTTAAACATCCTGAAATTTTATACTTCTTAGGGCTCTTAATAATCCCCATAATAGTTCACTTATTTCAATTACAACGATTTGTTAAAGTTCCGTTTACCAATGTTGCCTTTTTAAAGAAATTGGTACTACAAACTCGTAAAAGTTCACAGATAAAAAAATGGCTAATCTTAGCTACGCGTTTACTATTACTCACCGCTTTAATATTAGCTTTTTCTCAACCTTATTTTAGCAATCACAAAATAAATGAACAACAACATTTCTCTCTCTACTTAGATAACTCATTAAGTACAAATACTGATGGTGAAAAAGGAAACTTATTACAAATAGCTTCGCAAGAAATTATCGAAAACACATCCAACAAGGCTAGTTATTCTTTACTTACCAATAATAGTTATCATAAAAATAAAACTGCCTCAGAACTAAAAGATATTTTATTAAAAATAAAAAACACTTCCAAAAAAACGGATCTAAAAAATGTTCTTTTAAAAATACAGAATGAAAACAAATCTAATTTACTTTCTAAAAATATTATAATTTCTGATTTTCAAAATACTAAGAATGACGACATCAATAGTTTACCTATAAATACATCTTTAGTAAAATTAAACCCTCAACAAAAAAATAATTTATCTATCGATAGTGTTTTTGTTAGTGATAATGGTTCCACAAATTTTGAAGTAAGTATTCTTGTAAAAAACCAAGGAATAGCACAAAAAAATGTACCTATTGCAATTTACAATGAAAGTAAATTAATTAATAAACAGGTATTTTCAATTGGTAGAAACACGACCAAAGAAATTGTTTTTTCAATTGTAAAAACAGCTTCTTTCTTAGGTAAAATTGAACTAAATTTTAAAGACACTTATAGTTTTGACAACTCTTTCTTTTTTACAATTAACAATAATGATAAAATTGATATACTGAGTATTGGTGAGAGTGCTAGTTTTTTAGAAAGAATTTATAGCCAAAATGAGTTTAATTTTAAAAGCTCAAATATTCAAAATTTAAATTATAATTTAATTCAGAAACAACACCTTATTGTTTTAAATGAAATTAAAAAAATTCCAGAAACACTTACTAAGAGCTTATTTGAATATATTAAAGATGGGGGGAAACTTATTTTAATACCTCACAAAAACATAAGTGTATTATCATATAATAATTTTCTAAACAAACTTAACATAGGTAAAATAGTTTCTAAACGAAATAATGAATTAAAAATTACAACTATTAATTATAGCCATCCTCTTTTAAATAACGTTTTTGAAAAAAGAGTCCGTAATTTTCAATATCCCTTTGTAAGAAATTCTTATACCTCTTCATTTAAAAATGTAAGTACGATTATTTCTTTAGAAAACAAACAGCCATTTATACAGCAAATAAACACTCCGTATTCTTCTATATATTGGATAGCTAGTTCTCTTGAAAAAGAAAATAGTAATTTTATAAATTCTCCATTAATTGTTCCTATTTTTTATAATATAGGTAAACAAAGTCTACGTCTTTCAAAACTCTATTATACTGTAAACAATCATAATAGTATTGCTATAAATAAACAATTAGGAAAAGATGAGATAGTAACAATTTCAAATACACAAACATCATTTATTCCATTACAACAAACATTTCAAAACAGTGTAAAAATCACAACTACTAACAAACCTATAGAAGCGGGGTTTTATCAAATAAAACAACAAGAGAATGTATTGAAAAACATCGCTTTTAATTATCCTACAAGCGAAAGTTCATTAAGTTACTTAGATACTTCAAGTATTAATGATAAAACCTTTTCAACATCTGTTAAAGAGACGCTAAAAAATATTAATGACATACATAAAATTCAATGGCTTTGGAAATGGTTTTTAGTTTTAGCCATTGTATCTTTGCTTATAGAAATTTTGATCTTAAAATTCTTTAAACCATGACAACGCTGCTAAAATCGGCAACAATAATTGATGCCTCTAGCCCTTACCACAAACAAACTAAAGATATTTTAATTACTGATGGAATTATTACTCAAATAGATAATTCTATTACCCTAAAAGAACCTCACGAAACCATAGAACTAGATAACTTACATGTTTCTACTGGTTGGTTTGACACTAGTGTTTCTTTTGGAGAACCAGGCTATGAAGAACGTGAAACAATTAAACATGGTTTACTTGTAGCCGCAAAAAGTGGTTTTACCTCAGTTGCTGTTAATGCGAATACAAACCCGATAATTGATAACAAAGCTGCTGTTGAGTTTCTAATTAATAAAGCTAATGGTTTTGCTACAAATTTATATCCTATTGCTGCTTTAACACAACAGAGTAAAGGTATTGAAATGTCTGAAATGTACGACATGCAACAATCTGGAGCTATTGCTTTTGGAGATCATAAGAAATCTATTGAGAACGATAATTTGTTAAAGATAGCTTTATTATATGCTCAAAATTTTAATGGACTCGTTTTAAGTTTCCCTAAAAATAACCAAATTGCTGGAGAAGGTGTTGCTAATGAAGGTGTAAATAGTACTAGACTTGGTTTAAAAGGTACTCCAGCTTTAGCTGAAGAAATGCAAATTGCTCGAGATTTATTTTTACTAGAATATACTTCTGGTAAATTACATATCCCTACAATTTCAACTGAAAAATCAGTAGAACTAATTAAGGAAGCTAAAAAGAAAGGTTTAGATGTTACTTGTAGTGTTGCTATTCATAATCTATTTTTAACAGATGATGAATTGTATGGTTTTGATGGAAACAAAAAAGTAAACCCTCCTTTAAGAACTTCTAAAGACGCAAAAGCTTTATTAGCAGGATTAAAAGATGGAACTGTTGATATAATTACATCTGACCACAACCCAATAGATATAGAGCATAAAAAAGTAGAGTTTTCAACAGCCAAAGATGGCACTATTGGTTTAGAAAGTGCTTTTGGTGTTTTAAATTCGGTATTAGACCTAGAAACAATTAGTAAATGCTTGAGTGAAAACCCTAAAAAAAGATTTGGGATAAAAAATAATTCGATACAAAAAGATGAATTAGCAAACCTTACACTATATACCCCATCCTTTAAATATATTTTTGAAAAAGAAAATATTATTTCAACCTCAAAAAACAGTATATTTATAAACAAAGAATTAAACGGAAAAGTATACGGTATTTATAATAACAATCAATTAATCTTAAATTCATAGAAATGGAAAAAACACCAGCTGTAAGCGAAAAAGGAAAAACAAATGCAATTATAAGTTATATAACTTTTATAGGAACAATTATAGCAATTGTATTAAACAATACAGAAAAAAACTCTTTTACTAGTTTTCATATTAGACAAATGATTGGCTTATCTCTTTTATCAATTTTAAATCAATATGTTATTTCACTATACATAAACTCTATGTTAGGATGGATTATTACTATTGGGCTATTTGTTCTTTGGATAATTGGTTTTATGGGAGTACTAAAAGGTGAAGAAAAAAAAGTTCCTCTTTTAGGAGATCAATTTCAAGAATGGTTTAAAAATATTTAAATCTAAAAACATAATTAATATGCAAATAGATTTACTTAAATTTATTTGCATTTTTTTATAAATACATTTTACTAAATGCTAAATTACGTTGTAAGACAACCTAAAACTACTGTTAAAAATCCACCTTTATTAATTTTATTACATGGATACGGTAGTAATGAGCAAGATTTATTTTCTTTTGCAGAAGAATTATCTGATGAATTATTAATTGTTAGTGCGCAAGCACCTTATGAAATGGGAGGCGGAGCTTTTGCTTGGTATGCTATTAATTTTGATGCTAATAATGATAAATTTTCTGACCTAGTACAAGCTCAAAAATCTGTAGATAAAATTGCTTTGTTTATTGATGAAATAAGAACAAAATACACTACAAACCCTGACAAAACATTTCTTTTAGGTTTTAGTCAAGGAGCTATTTTAAGTTATACTTTAAGCTTTAGTTACCCTAATAAAGTGCAGCACGTAATTGCTTTAAGTGGTTATATTAATGATGCGTTATTACCTAAAGAAATAACGAATAGTAATACTGATTATTATATTTCTCATGGAACAGTAGATCAAGTTCTACCTGTAGATTGGGCAAGAAAAGCACCTGCTTTTTTAGAAGCTAATAATTTAAAAAACGAATATTCAGAATATCCTGTTGGTCATGGTGTTGCTCCTCAAAATTTTTATAGCTTTAAAAGCTGGATAGATAAACGATTATAAAGATTTAACTATTTTTTTTAATTTAAAAGGAATATTTTTGCATTTTAAAAAAATAATATGGGCTTATTAAATCAAGATGTTTTATACTTATGGAGTACTCCATTCTTTATTTCTATTATTTTAATTGAAATTTATTTTAGTTATCGAAACAAAGCAAAGAATTATGATTTAAAAGATACTTCTACTAATGTTTATTTTGCTTTACTTAATTTTGGTTTAGACCTACTAATGAAAGTATTTTCTTTTGGTGTTATGGGGCTTTGCTATCATTATAGAGTTATAAATTGGGAACATTTAGGTTGGGCTTATTGGTTACTTGCTTTTATAGGTCAAGACTTCTTGTATTATATACATCATTATGTTGATCATCATTCTAGGTTTTTTTGGGCTGTTCATGTAACACATCATAATTCAAAATACTATAATATTTCAACTGGTTTTCGCTCACCTGTATTGCAACCATTATTTCGCTATATGTTCTTTTTACCATTAGCTTTCGTAGGTGTTGCACCTTTACACATTATGTTTGCTTATGCTTTAAATCAAATTTATGGAACTTTATGTCATACCAATTTCATAAAAAGTAAATTAGGTTTATGGGGATTCTTTTTCGTGACACCTTCTCACCATAGAGTTCACCATGCATCTAACACAAAGTATTTAGATAAAAATATGGGAATGGTTTTAATTATTTGGGACCGCATGTTTGGAACATTTAAAGCAGAAGAAGATGAAGTTACTTATGAAAAAATTAAGTATGGTTTAACTTCTGAAATAGAAGATAAAGGGCCTATTAATATCATTTTTCATGAGTGGAAAGAAATTTTCAAAGATTTTTTTAATAGAAAGAAAGAGCTACCATTCGGTACTAGATTAAAATATGTTTTTATGCCTCCTGGTTGGAGCCATGATAATAGCTCTAAAACAAGTAAACAATTACAAGAAGAGTTAACAAAATAAAAAAACCGAGCATTAATACACTGCCCCCAAAAAGTTAGACACTATTTGGGGGTATTTTTATGGGCAGAAAAGTCAAGTATGATTATGCATTTAAACTTGAATGTGTAAAATTAGTTTTAGAATCACACTATTCAGCAGCAGCTGTTTCTAAACAAAAAGGTCTAAATGAATCTAACATTCGTAAATGGGTTGGTTTTTACAAAGTCCAAGGGAAAAAAGGATTATTACCTAGGAATAACAGGAGCTATTCAGCAACTTTAAAGTTAGAAGTCTTACAGATAATCGATAA
>NZ_AUMF01000025.1 GCF_000430545.1 Tenacibaculum ovolyticum DSM 18103 | reverse complement strand
GGAATCACTTATAGTTTAGATGCCGCTTCGTTAACAGGCGGAAACAGTATAAACGGATCAACTGGAGAAGTAACGTATGTTGCAGGTTGGAGTGGAACAACAACAATTACAGCAAGTACTGCAGGATGTAACGGTCCCGCAACGACGACGCATGTAGTAACTACAGGAGGGCTAGTCAGTTTATCTATAAATGATATTACAGTAGATAACATATTAAATGCAGTAGAAGCTGGAACAACAATAGCAGTAACAGGAACAGTAGGAGGTGATTTTAATACAGGAGATACAGTAACGTTAACCGTAAATGGAAATACATTTACAGGAGCTGTTGATGCTTTAGGAAATTACAGTATAAATGTACCAGGTTCAGACTTGGCTGCAGATCCAGATACGACTTTAGATGGTAGTTTTGTTGCAAACTTAACTTGTTCTGCAACAGATACGCAAGTTTATAGTGTTGATGCAGATTTACCATCACCAACAATAAGTGTTGATGATATTACTGCAGATAACGTATTAAATGCAGCGGAAGCAGGAACAACGATAGCAGTAACAGGAACTGTAGGGGGGGATTTTAATGCGGGAGATACAGTTACATTAATTGTAAACGGAAATACTTATACAGGAACAGTTGATGCTTTAGGAAATTACAGCATAAATGTACCAGGGTCAGACTTAGCAGCAGATCCTGATACAACAGTAGATGCGAGTATAACGACTACTGATGTAGCAGGGAATAGTGCAAGTGTAGCAGTGACTCAATTATATAGTGTTGATACAGATTTACCATCACCAACAATAAGTATAGATAATATTACTACAGATAACATATTAAATGCAGCAGAAGCTGGAACAACGATATCCGTAACAGGAAAAGTAGGAGGTGATTTTAGTGCGGGAGATACAGTCACATTAATTGTAAATGGAAACACATTTACAGGAATTGTTGATGCTTCAGGAAATTATAGTATTGATGTTCCAGGATCAGACTTAGCAGCGGATCCAGATGTAACAGTAGATGCGAGTATAACGACTACCGATACAGCAGGGAATAGTGCAAGTGCAACAGCTACACAGATTTATAGTGTTAATACAGGTTTACTAGTTCCAACAATAAGTGTAGATGATATTACAGTAGATAACATATTAAATGCAGCAGAAGCTGGAACAACGATAGCCATAACAGGAAAAGTAGGAGGTGATTTTAATGCGGGAGATACAGTCACATTAATTGTAAATGGAAACACATTTACAGGAACTGTTGATGCTTCAGGAAATTATAGTATTGATGTTCCAGGATCAGACTTAGCAGCGGATCCAGATGTAACAGTAGATGCGAGTATAACGACTACCGATACAGCAGGGAATAGCGAAAGTGCAACAGCAATTCAATTATATAGTGTTGATACAGATTTACCAGCACCAACAATTAGTGTAAATAATATCACGGAAGATAATATATTAAATGCTGCAGAAGAAGGAGCTATAATAGCAGTAACAGGAACCGTAGGAGGCGATTTTAATGTAGGAGATATAATAACGATTGTTGTAAACGGAAATACTTATACAGGAACTGTTGATGCTTCAGGAAATTATAGTATTGATGTACCAGGTTCAGATTTAGCAGCTGATAGTGACTTAACAGTAGATGTGAGTTTGACAACAACCGATGTAGCAGGAAACAGTTCAAGTGCTATAGCTACACAAGTTTATAGTTTATTAGACACTGATAATGATGGTATACCAGATAATTTAGATATAGACGATGATAATGATGGGATATTAGATACAGATGAAGGAGATGGTGGAGTTGATAGCGACGAAGATGGTATACCTGATAGTTTAGATTCTGATAGTGATAATGACGGTGTACCGGATATTATAGAAGGAAATGATGAAAATGGAGATGGAATTTCTGATAAATCTCCTTCTGGATTAGATACTGACAATGACGGATTAGATGATGCTTTTGATACTGATAATGGAGGAACTTCTGTAAGTATTCCAGATACTGATAAAGACGGTGTTCCAGATTTTCAAGATACTGATGACGATAATGATGGTATTGATACTATTAATGAAGGCCCAGGAGATGGTGATCCAACAACAAATGATGCGTTAGATATGAACAATAATGGTATTCCAGATTATCTAGATACAGATCAAAACCCATGTGGTACTCCTTATAATATTATGACTCCAGATAATGATGGAGAAAATGATACATTCTTTATCTCATGTATTGATAAGCCAGAATATAGTAAGAATACTGTAGAGATATTTAATAGATGGGGTAATACGGTTTATAAAGCATCAGGATATAATAACGAAAGTGTTGCATTTAGAGGTCTTTCAAGTGGTAGAGCAACAATTAGTATTGATGAAAAACTACCGCCAGGAACCTATTATTATGTTATAGATTTAGGAGATGGATCAAAACCAAAAGCAGGTTGGTTATATATTAATAGATAAGAAAGAGATATGAAAATAAGATATACAATAGTATTAATTCTATGCATTATTAGCGGAATTAATGCACAGCAAGACCCACAGTATACACAATATATGTATAATACAATGAGTGTGAACCCTGCCTACGCAGGTTCAAATGGACATAGTATTATAAATTTATTAGGAAGAACCCAATGGGTTGGAGTTGATGGCGCACCAAATACCCAAACATTAAGTTATGACACTCCGTTAGGTTATAGCGGAGTTGGGTTAGGAATAAATTTAACGAATGATAGAATTGGGCCTGCAAATGAAATATTTTTAGATATTAATGGATCCTATACAATACGTACTAGTGATGAAGGTAATTTAGCCTTTGGATTAAAATTAGGAGGTCGTCATTTGAATGTAGATTGGAATAAAGGACGTGTTCGTAATAGGGAGGATAAAAAGTTAGAAGGTAACATAAATAAATTTTTACCAACCATAGGTGCAGGGATGTATTATTATACCAGTAAATGGTATTTAGGAGCAGCAATACCTAACTTCATTAATACCGATCATTATGAAGATTCTAATAATGGAGGAAATGTAGCTCAAGAACGTTTGCATTTGTTTTTAATAGGAGGTTATGTTTTCGACTTAAGTGAAAGTGTAAAGTTTAAGCCAGCAGTTTTAGCAAAGGTTGTGAATGGAGCACCTTTATCTATAGATGTTTCAGCAAATTTTTTGTTTAATGAGAAATTTACAGCAGGTCTTGCTTGGCGATGGGATGATTCTATTAGTTTTTTACTAGGTTTGCAGGCAAGCAAAAACTTAAACATAGGTTTTGCTTACGATTTAACAACATCAAATTATAGTAATTATAATTCAGGGACCTATGAGTTGATGCTTCGTTATGAGATGTTTAAAGAACAAACAATGAAATCACCAAGATTTTTTTAACGAAAAAACAAGAATAAAGATGAGAAAAAACATATACATACTAGTCTTGCTAATAACCACTATTAGTTTTGGACAACGAAAATATGCTGCAGATAGGTATTTCAAAGAATTTGCTTATAAAAAAGCAGCAGAACTTTATCAATCAATTCATAAAAAAGGTGATGACTCTTATTTGGTTTTAAGTAGATTAGCTGATGCTCATTATTTTAATTTTGAATTTGCAAAAGCAGAAAAGAATTATGAAAAACTAATGAGCTTATATGAAGAGAGCGTTTTAGTTGAACATTTATTTAGGTATGCACAAGTTTTAAAAACCAACGGTAAGATTACTGAATCAGACAAATGGTTATTAAAGTTAAGTGGGAAAAAGAGAAATGACAGTAGAGCAGAAGCTTTAGTAAAAAATAAAAATTATTTTACAGAATATACAAAAGAAAAGAAAGTATTCGTAAATATAAATAATTTGTCAATAAATACTAAATACTCTGATTTTGGGGGTTTTGTATTTAATGATGATTTTTATTTCGCATCGACTAAACCAGATGGAGCTAATGACAAAAGGTTATATAAGTGGAATAACCAACCTCATTTAAATATTTATAAGGCAAAAGAGGTTTTTAAAACTGAAGAAAAAGTTTTAGATGTTGAAGATCAAGTTAAAGTAGTATCGGTTAGTTCTAAATATCATGAGTCAAATGCGATAATTACATCTAACGGTAATACCATGTATTTTACCAGAACTAATTTTGATGGTAAAAAATTAAAGGGAGGAGATGATGAGATAGCACATCTTAAAATATATAAAACAGAAAAAGTTGGTGAAGTATGGGGTGAGGCTATAGAACTTCCTTTTAATAATGATAATTATTCAGTAGGTCATCCCGCTTTAAGTGTTGATGAGAAAGTATTGTATTTTGTATCTGATATGCCAAATGGTTTTGGTTTAACTGATGTTTACAAAGTAAATATCCTAGAAAATAATGCCTTTAGTACTCCTGAAAATTTGGGTAAAAGTATAAATACAGAAGGAAGAGAGATGTTTCCTTTTATAGATAGTAAAGAGACTCTATATTTTGCATCAGACGGTCATTTAGGACTAGGTGCTTTAGATGTTTTTGAAGCAAAAAAAGAAGGAGATACTTACACTAAACCTGTAAATTTAGGAGCTCCTATAAATGGAGCTTATGACGATTTTTCATTTATTATAAATAATAATAGGAATAATGGGTTCTTTTCATCAAATAGAAAAAAAGGAAAAGGAGATGATGATATCTATAGTTTTATAGTGTATAGCTGTAAAGAGGATGTTTCTGGAGTAGTTTATGAAGCTAAAACAAATAAACCACTAAATGATGTAACTGTAAAACTAATAAGTGAAGAAGGAGAAGTAGTTGCTGAAAAAGTAACAAATAAAGATGGAAGTTATTCTTTTGAATTGGTAGACTGTGAGAAGAATTTTACTGTTACAGCATCAAAAATTGATTATAAGGAAGATCAAAAATCAGCTAAAACACTTGATGTAAATAAACAGTTAATAACTCAAAATTTAAAATTAGAACCTTTAATTGTAGAAAATCAGATAGTAATTAATCCTATTTATTTTGATTTTGATAAATATAATATTAGGAAAGATGCTGAGTATGAGTTAGAACATATTGTATCTGTAATGAAAAATAATTCTAAAATGATTATTAAAATAGAATCACATACTGATAGTAGAGGAACTAAAGAGTATAATAAGCGTTTATCAACTAATAGAGCTATCTCAACGAAAGATTATATTATTTCAAGAGGTATTTCATCAGATAGGATAGAAAGTGCTCTAGGTTTTGGAGAGAGTCAACTCTTAAATAATTGCGATGACGCTAGTAATTGTTCAAAAGAAGAACATCAGAAAAACAGAAGATCATATTTTTATATTCTAAAAAAATAAGACTAAATAGTAAAATAAAAAATATTTTATACAAAAAAAATGAAAACACCCCATTTAATGGGGTGTTTTTTTATATAAGGCAAACCCTACAATTACAAGAAAATACGTAATTTCGCCAATTCAATTAATACAATTACAAAATGAGTACGAAGTTTACTGAATACAAAGGGCTTAACTTGCCAAATGTTGCAGATGAAATCCTAAATTACTGGAAAGAAAACAACATTTTTGAAAAAAGTATAACTACCCGTGATGAAAACAAACCGTTTATCTTTTTTGAAGGACCACCTTCAGCAAATGGTTTACCGGGTATTCACCACGCAATGGGACGTACCATTAAAGATATTTTTTGCCGTTATAAAACTTTAAAAGGTTTTCAAGTAAAGCGTAAAGCAGGGTGGGATACTCATGGTTTACCAGTTGAACTTGGTGTTGAAAAGGAGTTAGGTATTACCAAAGAAGATATTGGTACAAAGATTACTGTAGAAGAATATAATATTGCTTGTAAAAAAGCAGTAATGAAGTATACTGATATTTGGAATACACTTACCGAAAAAATGGGGTATTGGGTAGATATGGAAGATCCGTATGTTACCTATAAGCCAAAGTATATGGAAACTGTTTGGTGGCTTTTAAAACAAATCTATAACAAAGATTTGATGTACAAGGGGTACACGATACAGCCATATTCACCAAAAGCAGGAACGGGTTTAAGTTCTCATGAGGTAAATCAACCAGGAGCATATCAAGATGTTACTGATACGACTGTTGTAGCACAGTTTAAAGCTGTTACTGAAACGTTACCAAGTGTTTTACAAAACGGAAGTGATGTTCATATATTAGCTTGGACAACAACTCCTTGGACTTTACCAAGTAATACGGCATTAACAGTTGGGCCTAAAATAGAGTATGTTTTAGTAAAGACATTTAATCAATATACATTTGAAGCTACACAAGTAGTTTTAGGTAAACCTCTAGTTGCAAAACAGTTTGCAGGTAAGAAATTTAAAGCCGTTGAAAACGAAGCAGATTTAGCAAATTATAAAGCTGAAGATAAACAGATACCTTATTGTATAGTTGCAGAATGTAAAGGAGCAGATTTAGTTGGTACTGAATATGAACAATTATTACCGTATGTTTTACCGTACGAAAATCCTGAAGAAGCTTTTAGAGTAATTTCAGGAGATTTTGTTACTACTGAAGATGGAACAGGTATCGTACATACAGCACCAACCTTTGGAGCTGATGATGCTATCGTTTGTAAAGACGCAGGTGTACCACCAATGTTAGTTAAAGATGCAAATGATAATTTAGTTCCTCTAGTTGATTTACAAGGTAAGTTTACTAAAGAAGTAGGTGAATTTGCAGGGATGTACGTTAAAAATGAATACTATGCTGATGGAGAAGCTCCAGAAAAATCAGTAGATGTACAAATAGCGATAAAATTAAAAGAAGAAAATAAAGCCTTTAAGGTAGAAAAATATGTACACAGTTACCCACATTGTTGGAGAACTGATAAGCCTATTTTATATTATCCATTAGATTCTTGGTTTATTAAAGTAACAGACGTTAAAGAACGTATGCATTCTTTAAACGAAGAAATTAATTGGAAACCAGAAGCAACAGGTACTGGTCGTTTTGGTAACTGGTTAAAAAATGCAAATGATTGGAATTTATCACGTTCTCGTTTTTGGGGAATTCCGTTACCAGTATGGAGAACAGAAGATGGCAAGGAAACAAAAATAGTAGGTTCTGTAGCTGAGTTGAAAGAAGAAATGGCACTTGCTGTTAAAGCTGGCGTAATGACTGAAGATATTTTTGCTGATTTTGTATCAGGAGACATGTCTGATGATAATTATGATACTGTAGATTTACATAAAAATGTAGTAGATAAAATTACTTTAATATCAGATTCTGGTGAACCAATGCAACGTGAATCAGATTTAATTGATGTTTGGTTTGATTCAGGTTCTATGCCGTACGCACAATGGCATTACCCGTTTGAAAATAAAGAATTGGTAGAAGAAGGTTGGAAAACAGCTGATTTCATTGCCGAAGGAGTAGATCAAACACGTGGATGGTTTTATACCTTACACGCTATTGCTACCATGGTTTTTGATGATAAAGCATATAAGAATGTTGTATCTAATGGATTGGTGTTAGATAAAAACGGACAAAAAATGTCGAAACGTTTAGGTAATGGAGTAGATCCGTTTACTACGCTAGATAAATATGGGCCTGATGCTACACGTTGGTATATGATATCAAACGCAAACCCTTGGGATAATTTAAAGTTTGATTTAGACGGGATTACCGAAGTAAGTAGAAAGTTTTTTGGTACACTTTATAACACCTATTCATTCTTTACATTATACGCTAACTTAGATAATTTTAATTATAGTGAAGCTGAAGTACCGTTAAATGAAAGACCAGAAATAGATCGTTGGGTTTTATCTGAATTAAATACATTAGTTCAAAAAGTTGATACATTTTATGCAGCGTACGAACCAACAAAAGCAACAAGAGCAATTTCTGATTTTGTACAAGATCATTTAAGTAATTGGTATGTTCGTTTATGTAGAAGACGTTTTTGGAAAGGTGAATACGAGCAAGATAAAATATCAGCATATCAAACATTATACACTTGTATGCTTACTGTAGCTAAATTAGGGTCGCCAGTTGCACCTTTCTTTATGGATAGGTTGTATAAGGATTTAGTAAGTACAACTAATATTGAAAAATTTGATAGTGTACATTTAGCAGAATTTCCAAAATATAATGCCGATTTAATAGATAAATCATTAGAGCGTAAAATGGAGAATGCTCAAACAATATCTTCATTAGTTTTGTCGTTAAGAGCTAAAGAAAAGATAAAAGTACGTCAACCATTACAAAAAATAATGATTCCGGTATTAGATGCCACTCAAAAAGAAGAAATTTTAGCAGTAGCTGATTTAATAAAATCAGAAGTGAATGTTAAAGAAATTGAGTTGTTAGATGATGCGTCTGGTATTTTAGTAAAACAAATCAAACCAAATTTTAAAGCTCTTGGACCAAAGTTTGGTAAAGATATGAAGTTGATAGCTAATGAGATACGTAATTTCAATCAAGAAGATATCATAAAAATTGAAAAAGAAGGTAGCATTTCTGTTGAGATTAATGATAAAATGATTAATTTAGAAACCACAGATGTAGAGATCTCTTCTAAAGATATTGAAGGCTGGTTAGTTGCAAATGCAGCTGGTTTAACAGTAGCTTTAGATGTTACTATAAATGAGGAATTACGTAAAGAAGGTGTTGCTAGAGAATTGATAAATAGAATTCAGAATGCACGTAAAGACACCGGTTTAGAGGTTACAGATAAAATAAAATTAACGGTTTTAAAAGTTGAAGACTTAGAAGAATCGGTAATTGCAAATGAAGATTATATAAAAGCAGAAACATTAACTAATGAGTTGGTTTTTGTTGATGATTTAAAAGATGGTACAGAAATTGAATTTGATACCATAAAAAGTAGAATGTTAATTGAAAAAACATAGCATTATGGATGAGATTAAAATTAGATACTCTGATAGCGATTTACAGGAGTTCAAAGAAATTATTTTAAATAAAATAGAGCATTGTGAAGAAGATTTAAAACTGTTACAAGACTCTTATAAAAATGGGGCTGGTAATGGTACAGAAGATACTTCTCCAACTTTTAAATCTTTTGATGGTGGTTCTGATACGATGGCAAAAGAAGCAAATATGCAATTAGCCATACGTCAAGAAAAATTTATTCGTGATTTAAAAAATGCATTAATCCGTATTCAGAATAAAACTTACGGAGTATGTAGAGTTACAGGTAAATTAATTCAAAAAGAACGTCTAAAGTTAGTACCTCATGCAACATTAAGTATTGAAGCAAAACGTAAACAATAATATTTTGTATTACTATAATAATAAAAACAAGCCTCTTAAAAGAGGCTTGTTTTGTTTTAAAATACAATTAATTACATTACTACTTATAAGTTCATTTATTTTTTCTCAAGAAAAATTAATTAAAACAAGAGAAGTTCAATTCAATGAAATCGAAATAAATTCTGATGGATTAGATAATCTAGTTATTGAAAACTCTTTAGGTAATCAGATATCAATAACGTTGTTAGATGAACAACCTAACACCCACACTATTTTTTTTGATGATGAAACTAACGGGATTTTAAAAGTAGATTTTAAACTTAATTTTGATGTTTATAAAGAACAAATTTTTAGAAAATATATAACTAAAAGATTGCAAAGAGCAAAGGCTATTATTAAAATACCAAAAAATAAGAATGTAACTATTTATGGAAAAACAATAGGAATAAACTCTAATAGTTATAAAGGAGATTTAAAAATTTATATAGACAGAGGAAACGTTAGATTAAATAGAGTAAACGGAAATACTTTGGTCGCACTATTCTTAGGTAATGTTTACGGGCAATTAAGAAAAAATAGTAACATAAATATTAAAACAAACAAAGGTGATATAAGGATAAATAAAACTAAATATAAAGGACATTTATATAAAATATTTACTAAGAATGCGGTATCTAATTTTAAGGTACGCTCTATAAATGCTAATGTTTTTTTAATTACAGAATAAAACCAATACTTTTCTTATTTTTGCTACCATTAAATTATAAAAATGTCTAAGAAAAATATCGCAATACTTACCGTAGTTTTAGCAATTTTAATTGATCAAATTAGTAAAATATATGTTAAAACTCACTTTCAATTAGGAGAAGAAGTTATTGTTTTTAGTGACTGGTTTAAAATTCATTTTACAGAAAACAACGGTATGGCTTGGGGTTTTGAATTTGGAGGTAGAGCTGGTAAATTATTCTTAACATTATTTAGAGTTGTAGCAGTATCAGGTATTGTATATTGGTTATGGCAAACAATAAAAAGAGGAGCACATACAGCCGTAGTTATAGCAATAGGATTAATTTTAGCAGGGGCAATAGGTAATATTATAGATTCTGTTATTTACGGAGTTATTTTCGAAAGTTCTTATCACAATGTAGCAGGTTTGTTATCAGATTTTAATTATGATAAATTGTTTTTTGGTAAAGTAGTTGATATGTTATATTTTCCTATGTATGAAGGTGAAAGTTTTACTTTTTTTAATGCGATCTTTAACGGAGCTGATTCTTGGATTAGTATAGGAGTTGTTTTATTGTTTTTATTTAATAAACAAGCATTTCCGAAGGAAGAGGAAGAAGCTTAAATCTAATATTTTTCATTCAATATACTTTTTCTATATTTATAGAAAAACAAAACTATGCGACTTCTTAAGTATTTATCGGTTTTTCTATTAGGTTTTTTAATTGCTAAGTTTTGGTATGATAAAACAGAAAAGAAACACCAACAAGAAGAAATTAAAGTAGTTTTAAACGGAATTCAAAACTTAAGTAAATTAGTAGTTTCAGAAGGTAGTTTTTCTGAAATGTATAGTTTTACTGATAGCAAAAAGTATTTGTATGACTATATTTCTTTTGAAAAAAAGGCAATATTATCTGTGAATGCAAAAGTTGAAGTTGGTTATGATTTATCGAAACTTGAAATTGAAGTAGACAGTGTAGGTAAACAAATAATTATTAATAAAATTCCAAAAGAAGAAGTTCTAATCTCACCAGATATTAAATATTTTGATTTACAACAAAGTCAATTTAATACTTTTTCTAAGTCAGAATTGAACAAACTTAGTGATAAAGCTATAGAAAAGATAGAATCAACTATAACGGTGTCAAACCTTCAAAAAGATGCTAAAATACGTTTATTTGAAGAGTTGTCTAAAATATATCAATTATCTAAAATATATAATTGGAAAGTAGTTGATAATACAAATTCAAATTTGTTAGAAGTAGTTTTACTAGGTGATTAATTGTAAAAAGGATTTATAAAAAATAAATTTAGTATAATTATAACGACTCTTTGCGTTAAAAAAGTAAGAGTTAAGAGTTTTTAAACTCTTAACTCTAGGATAGTTATTCTTTAATTATTTTTTTAGTAATAATTTTGTCTTTTAAAATTATATTAACAACATATAAACCAGGTCTTAATTTTGATAAATCAACTTGCTTTGTAAGAGTTTGTTTAACGGTTGTTTCAATAACAATATTTCCAGCTCTATCTAAAACTTGAATTTTTCCACTTGATCTTTCATTAAGTTTAACTATAATTTTATCTTTAGTAGGATTAGGTGATATATTAATACTACTCTTATCTATACACTCTTTCTTATTGCAACATTCCTTAAGTGTTACATTTGTAGATATTCTTTCCTTACATCCCTTATATGATACTTGTACCGTTATCATACCACTGTTATATGATGTGGTTAAAGTAGTTCCGCCTTGCTGCACAATAATTCCGTTATGCAACCAGGTAATTTCATAATTAATAGAATCAAATCCTTGACCATTAATGCTAATAATTTCTCCAACGCAAATTTCTCCGTCTATTCCTAAAACAGGAATGTTGTCTGGGCAGCACTTTACTACCTCTACACTTTCTGTAACAATTCCTTTGCACCCTATATATGATATCTTTACGGTTATTGTACCGCTAGCAAAAGAAGTCATCAATGTTTCTCCTCCCACTTGAATCTCTTGACCATTATGATACCAAGTAATTTCATAATTACCATTGTCAAATCCCTGACCATTAATACTAATAATTTCTCCAATACAAATTTCACCATTAGAGCCCAAGCTAGGTTGAGAAATTGGGTTTAAAATACTTACAGTGTAATTTGAAAATATATTATTCTCGTTTTCAGTAATTAAGGTATAGGTTCCATATTGGTCTGGTGTATAACATTGATTATTACTTACAAGGAACGATGTTCCGTTGGGATTATTATAATACCAGTTATAGATTAGGTTACATCCTAAAGAAGGAGGGCCACATAATTCTTCGAAATTTTCATTGCATATGTATATTTCTTCAGGAAGGTTTGTTTGAGGTAGCGAAGATGTAATATTTTCATACCAAGCAATACGAATAGAAGAAGTGTATGATCCAAGAACATCCATGTCTCCATCTCCGTCAATATCTCCAGTAGAAACTTTCCAAGCTGCAAAAGCGGAAGAGTCTATAATTTGTTGTGGAGCAAAATTTCCTGTGCAGTTTATTTTATTTTCATGCCATAAGATTTCATGCGGAGTAGAGGTTGTATAACTATATGCTGATACAATATCAAGATCTCCGTCCCCATCTAAATCTGTTAAATTTAAATCTCTAAGACCAGTACTATTAGTATAAATAGTTTGTTGTGCTCCAAAAGCACCTAAACCATCATTCTCATACCAAGCGATACGGTTGTCTGCATAAGAGCCAGATATAACATCGTTATCACCATCACCATCTATATCTGCAGCGTATACAAGAATAGCTTCATCAGCATTTGTAGTAATGGTTTGTTGCGGTCCAAAAGCACCTAAACCATCATTTTCATACCATGCAATACGATCATCGTTTTTAGACGCTGATAATACATCTATGTCTCCATCTCCATCCATATCAGCTGCATATACGTCTGTCATATAATTTTGAGAAGTAATAATAACTTGTTGTGAACCAAAAGTTCCTAAACCATCGGTGTTTTCATACCAAGAAATGCGATTGCTTAAGAAAGATGCGGACAATACATCTAAATCTCCATCATTATCTATATCGGCAGTAAATACACTACTGGCACCATATTCATTTGGAGCAATGATATTAAAGGAACTAAAAGTTCCTAGTCCGTCTAAATTTTCAAACCAATATACATCTCCACTATTAGAAGAAGCCGTTATTATATCCATGTCTCCATCATCATCTATATCGGCAGTATGAATATCTGTCATCCAAATTGATGTTACAACAATATTTTGCGGAGTACTATAATTTCCTAGACCATCTGTGTTTTTTAACCAAATAAAGCCGTTATTAGAGTTAGTTCCATAAGAAAATATAGCATCTAAATAACCATCTCCATCGAGATCTGATAAATGAGACTCCACTACAGAACTATTTCCTAAGTTTACAAAAATATTTTGCTCAGGATTTGGGAAGTTTTGTGCTATTACCGTTAAAGGTAACAGGAAAAATATGGTCGTTTTTAGATAAATTGATAAAAAGTAAAATAATTTCGTTTTCATAAGGTTAGTTTTTTATAATGTTTTTTTAACATCAATAAAAGTATAGTGTAAAAACGAAATGTAAAATAGTAAACCTATTTTCGTAGTTTTAGAATAAATAAGTGCAATATTAGACACAATATTTGAAAAAAGAAATAACTTAATCTTTAATCTAGTTTAAAATAGAGATAAGCATTTTTTGACTTTTCATTGTTTATCATGAAAATCGTAATCAGATAAGATAGAGGTGTTTAATAGATAGTAAGCAAAGTATATTTATAGGTTAAAAATGTTGGTTAGTTCTAAAATAAAAGATTAGTTAGGTAATTTTTTACTTAACACCCCATAAATAAAAGCACCTATTACAGCACCTATTAAAACAATAATAATAGGAAATACACTGTGCCCAATTAATACAAAGATAGGAGCAGGGCACGCACCAGCTAAAGCCCAGCCTAAGCCAAATATAGTTCCTCCAACCAATGTTCTTACAAAACCTTTTTTCTTGTCTTTAACGTTAATTTTATTACCTAAATAGTCTTTAATTATACCGTTTTTAAATAAATACATAAATAGCATAGATATAGCGACTGCCGAACCTATAATTCCGTACATATGAAATGACTGAAATTTAAACATTTCATAGATTCGAAACCATGAAATAGCCTCAGATTTTGTCATTATAATCCCAAAGAAAATACCGAGTATTAAGAATTTTATATTTTTCATGTTATCCGAAAATTAAAGGGAATATCACCCAAGTCATTAATAAACCACCAATAAAAAAACCTATTACTGCAATTAAAGATGGTAGTTGTAAGCTACTCAATCCAGTAATTGCATGACCAGAGGTACATCCGCCAGCATACCTTGTTCCAAAGCCAATTAAAATTCCCGCTATTAATAAAATAGAAAAACCTTTTAAACTTAGCATATTGTCTATACTAAAAATTTCATTAGGCACAAAAGAACTCCCAGCATTTGTAAAGCCTAAATTAGCTAAATCTTCTATTGTTTTAGGATTTAAATTAATAGTTGTACTTACAGATAAGTAGTTGATAGCGATAAATCCACCAATGATTAACCCAAGTAAAAAAACAAGAGACCAGCTTCGTTCTTTCCAATCTTTTTTAAAGTAATCAGAAACTTTACCTGCACCAGCAATAGTACACATAGTTTCTAAATTAGTTGATACACCAAAACTTTTTCCGAAGTAAAAAAATAAGAAAAGTACGACGGCTATTAGCGGCCCAGATATGAACCATGGCCAAGGTTGTAAAATAATATCCATTATAATGTGGTTTTAAGATATTGCATAATAGTTTCAGTTGCGCCAGTATTATCGGAAATATATTTTTGATTAGTATTTCCTAATTTTACTCTTAAATCACTACTGTTTTTTAAAGATGTAAAGGTACTAGAAAAGTCTTCACTGTTTACAACAGTTATAACACTCCCTAATGCAAGTAAATCTGTAGCTTCTTGAAATTTCTTGTACTTATTACCTCCAAAAACTATTGGAACACCAAAGGTTGCAGGTTCTAGTATGTTATGAAGTCCAGTTGCTAAACCACCCCCTACGTAAGCAACATCTGCGTACGAGTAAATTTTAGTAAGTAGCCCTATTGTATCAACAATAAATACTTGATAATCTGATAAATTACCGTTTTCTTTTTCAGAATATAGTATTGTTTTTTTATTAATAGATGTCTGTAATTCTTTTATTTCTTTATGGTTAATGTTATGTGGTGCTATGATGAATTTTTCATCAACTGAAGCATGGTTATTAATGTAGTTTACAAGTAATTTTTCATCTTCTTTCCAAGTACTTCCAGCAATAACTGTATAAGTATTGTTCTTAAATTCAGATATAAAACTTAAATTATTATCTTGTTTTAAAATATCGTAAACTCTATCAAACCTTGTGTCGCCAGCAATAGTAGCATTTTCAAGTCCAATAGATGAGAGTAGTTTTTTTGAAGCTTCATTTTGAACATAAAAATGATTAAAAGCATTTAACTTATTACGCATAAAAGCACCATACCATTTAAAAAAGGATTGTTTATTTCTAAATATACCTGAAATAAGAATAGTTTTAACCTGCTGTTTTTTTAGCTCTGATAAAAGATTAGGCCAAAATTCATATTTTATAATAATTGCTATATCAGGGTGTATTTTGTCAATGAATTTTTTAACATTAGATTTAGTATCTAGTGGTAAATAGCAAATAACATCAGCTAAAGCATAATTTTTTCTTATCTCATAGCCTGAGGGAGAGAAGAAAGTTATTACAATTTTATGATTTTTATACTGCTCTTTTAGTTTTTCAATAATAGGTCTTCCTTGCTCAAACTCACCTAAAGAGGCAGCGTGAAACCATATAACTTTATCTGTTTTATGAATGTTATTTAGTTTCGTAAAAGTTTCTTTTCTCCCATTAATAAATAACTTTATTTTTTTATTAAATAAAGCAACTATATGCAGAAGTATTGATACCTTAAAAAGTAATAAGTTATATAGAAAATTCATAATGCAAATTTATGAAATTAAAAATGAGACTGTCTAGTAAATATTTGTTAGATAATCTCATTTTTAATTTCTTTCTCTCTATATACAATCTCTTTTTAATTAAGTGATTTAAGTAGTAAAGAACATTTAGCAATATACCCATAATCACTTGATTTACTCTTTTTAGCTGCATTTAAGCATTTTATTGCACTTTGCTTAGCTATGCTTTTTTTTCCTATTTTTTTGGCTAGTTCAGCTTTGTAGTAAGTATACCAAAAAGCTACGGGTCTTAATTTCTCAGCTTTATTAAACCATTTAAAAGCAGTGTTTAGTTCTTTGTTCTTTAAATAATAATATTGTGCCGCATCAAAATATGTTTGAGCAGTTGCTACTTCTTTAGAATTGATGATTTTTGTGTTTATTTGCTCTTGAATTATCGCATCTGAATTTACAATAACGGGTATAATTATTTTAGTGTTTTCCCAAGTGAGTATTAAATCAGCTCCATCAATAGTAAAATTCTCAAAACTAATATTTAAAGTTTCTTGAGTATCTCTAATTCTTTTTACTGGAACCGTAAACCTGATCAAATCATTTTTGTTAGCATAGCCCGCACTACCCCATAAATCATTTTTTTTATGGATAATAATAGTCCATTTTTTCTTATTAGGTATTGAATACAACGCATAAGTTCCTGCCGGAATAATATGATTTGCTATTAAAATTTCTTTATCTGTAGTTATTTTTGTTGAAGCATTGGCTCCTGTGCGCCAAACTTTATTGTAAGGTATTAGAGAGCCAAATATTTTCCTTCCTTGTTTATTTGGTTGTCCAAATTTTAAAGTAACATTTGCTAAGCCTATTTTTTGTTTGCTTACTTTGGTGGGACTTAAACTAGGTTTTTCTATCTGGGCTGTTAAGCTAATTGAAGATAGTATTATTAATAGTAGAATAAAATGAACTTTCATGGATTATAACTTTTTGATTATAACCTTTAGACGATGTTTAAATTATAAATTACACAAAAAGGTAATAAAAAAGAGTTAATGAAAATACATTAACTCTTTTTTTATCTTTATTTCATTTCAAAATCTTCCATGAATTTTGTGGTGTAATTACCAGCAATATAATCAGGATGATCCATTAGTTGTCTATGAAAAGGAATCGTAGTTTTTATACCTTCAATCACATATTCATCTAAAGCACGTTTCATCTTATTTATTGCTTCTTCACGAGTTTGTGCAGTAACAATTAATTTAGAAATCATTGAATCATAATTTGGAGGAATCATATAACCAGCATATACATGTGTATCTATACGAACTCCATGACCTCCAGGAGCATGATATGATGTTATCTTTCCAGGAGCTGGTCTAAATCCATTATGAGGATCTTCAGCGTTAATTCTACATTCAATAGAGTGTAATTGTGGTAAATAATTTTTACCAGAAATAGGTACTCCTGAAGCTACTAAAATTTGTTCGCGAATTAAATCATAATCTACTACCTCTTCAGTAATTGGGTGCTCTACTTGAATACGAGTATTCATTTCCATGAAGTAGAAGTTACGATGTTTATCTACTAAGAATTCAACAGTTCCAGCACCTTCGTACTTAATGTATTCAGCAGCTTTTACCGCAGCATCTCCCATTAATGTACGTAATTCATCGGTCATAAACGGAGAAGGAGTTTCTTCTGTTAGTTTTTGATGACGACGTTGTACAGAACAATCTCTTTCTGATAAATGACAAGCTTTACCGTAAGAATCTCCAATAATTTGAATTTCAATATGGCGAGGCTCTTCAATAAGCTTCTCCATATACATATCATCATTACCAAAAGCTGCTTTAGATTCGTGACGAGCAGAATCCCATGCATCTTTTAAGTCTTCAGCTTTCCAAACAGCACGCATTCCTTTTCCACCACCACCAGCAGATGCTTTTAGCATTACAGGATAACCAGTTTCGATAGCCGTTTTTTCACAATCTTCAAAAGTAGGTATTACACCTTCACTACCTGGTACACATGGTACTCCAGCAGAGATCATCGTAGATTTAGCATTTGCTTTATCTCCCATACGATCAATCATTTCAGGCGAAGCTCCAATAAATTTTATATCATGTTCATCACATAATTTAGAAAATTTAGCATTTTCTGATAAGAAACCATAACCAGGATGAATTGCATCAGCGTTTGTAATTTCGGCAGCAGCAATAATTCGATCCATTTTTAAATAAGATTCACTACTAGGTGCAGGCCCAATACAAACTGCCTCGTCGGCAAATTTTACGTGTAAACTTTCTGTATCTGCTTTAGAATATACAGCTACAGTTTTTATTCCCATTTCTTTACAGGTTCTAATTACGCGTAGCGCAATTTCACCTCTATTGGCAATTAATATCTTTTTAAACATACGTTGTAAAAATTTAAAAACTCCAAATAAATAAAGCAAAAGCTGTTATTTATTTGAAGTTATATGTTAATTAAGATGGATCTACTAAGAATAGTGGTTGATCAAATTCTACCGGAGAAGCATCATCTACTAATACTTTAACTATTTTACCTGAAATTTCAGATTCAATTTCGTTAAATAATTTCATTGCTTCAATAACACAAACAGTATCACCAATTTTTACTTCAGTTCCAACTTCAGCAAAGTTTGGTTTATCTGGAGATGGCTTTCTATAAAAAGTTCCAATAATTGGAGATTTTATTGTAATGTATTTAGAATCTTCTTCAGTACTTGAAGTTTCTGTTACAGGGGCAGCTTGGGGTACTGGGGCTTGTGCCGCTATTTGAGGAGCTACAGCCATAGGGGCAGCTGCTTGAATAATTGTAGTTTCAGGAGTTTCGCTTCCAGTTTTAATGGTGATTTTAATATCTTCCATTTCTAACTTTACTTCACTTGCACCTGACTTTGCTACAAATTTTATAAGACTTTGAATTTCTTTAATATCCATATTCCTAATTTTAGTTGTTTGGTTTTTTATGAATTGTATGCCCATTTTAAATAGATAGCTCCCCATGTGAAGCCTCCACCAAATGCAGCAAAAATTAAATTATCTCCTTTTTTTAACTGATTTTCGTAATCAGCAAGTAATAGTGGTAAAGTAGCAGAGGTTGTATTTCCGTACTTGTGTATGTTCATCATTACTTTTTCACTTTCTACACCAACTCTGTTAGCAGTAGCTTCAATGATTCTTTTGTTTGCTTGATGAGGCACTAACCATTGAACATCGTCTTTGGTTAAATGATTTCTAGTAAGCATTCTTTCAGAAACATCAGCCATATTAGAAACAGCATATTTAAATACACTTTTTCCTTCTTGGTGAACAAAATGTTGCTTGTTTTTTAAGGTATCTTCTGAGGCTGGTAAAATAGAACCTCCAGCTTCAATTTTTAAGAACTCACGACCAATACCATCACTTCTCAAGTATTCATCTTGTAAGCCAAGACCTTCATTGTTTGGCTCAAATAAAGCTGCTCCAGCCCCATCTCCAAAAATAATACAAGTAGCTCTATCTGAATAATTAATAACTGAAGACATTTTATCTGCTCCAATTAATAATATTTTTTTATAACGTCCGCTTTCTATATAACTAGCTGCAGTTGACATTCCGAATAAAAAACTTGAACAAGCGGCTTGTAAATCATACGAAAAAGCATTTGTCGCGCCTATTTGAGTAGCAGTATATGTTGCTGTTGAGGCAACAAGCATATCTGGAGTTGCTGTTGCAACAATTACTAAATCGATTTCTTTTGGGTCGATTTTTGATTTTTGGATTAAATCTTCAGCAGCTTTTATAGCCATAAAAGATGTACCAAGAGCTTCTCCTTTAAGAATTCTTCTTTCTTTTATACCTGTTCTGCTGGTAATCCATTCGTCATTAGTGTCTACTAGAGTTTCTAATTCTTTATTTGTTAAAATATACTCTGGGACATACTT
The DNA here is from genome assembly GCF_000430545.1 of Tenacibaculum ovolyticum DSM 18103. Classification (GTDB taxonomy): domain Bacteria; phylum Bacteroidota; class Bacteroidia; order Flavobacteriales; family Flavobacteriaceae; genus Polaribacter; species Polaribacter ovolyticus. Next base: position 12,549 of record NZ_AUMF01000025.1, on the reverse strand, counting down.
TCCCACTGCTGTTATTGCTGCAGTTGTTTTAGTCATAATTGTTTGTTTTGTAATAAAACCAGTTGTCAAAAGTAATGAAAATTATTTCACCTTTTTAAAGAAAAAACATCAAAAAACTTAAATTTTAGTGTTAAAACACAAAAAAACCCTCGAAAAGAGGGTTTTTTATTTTGTAAAAAACTTTTTTAAGCTTCAACAACTGCATTTTCTAATACTACTTGACCTCTGTAGTATAATTTACCTTCGTGCCAGTGAGCTCTGTGGTATAAATGAGCTTCTCCAGTTGTAGGATCAACAGCTATTTGAGGTACAGAAGCTTTATAGTGAGTTCTTCTTTTATCTCTTCTAGTTTTCGATATTTTTCTCTTTGGATGTGCCATTTTATGTTTTATTTATCTGTTAGTAAATCCTTTAATTTATCCCATCTAGGGTCTGCTGACGTTTTTTCTTCAACAGTTTTTTCTTCGTTTATTCTTAATTCTTCTAATCTATTTAAAGCTTCAGATTCCATAGTGCCGTTTAAAACATCTGGATGAATTCTTTTACTAGGAACAGATAGTACTATTAACTCATATATGTATTGAGCTACATTTATTTCATATGCTTCGTGTGGAAGTATCAAAATTTCATCATGTTCGTCGTTGTATTCAGGTCCAAAATTAACAACTAAATCTAAAGAGCCTTCAATTTCTAGGTCAAATAGCTCACCGGTAGTATCACAAGGTACGTTTACGGTTCCCTTTGTTGAGAAAGAAAGTTCAAATAATGTACTTTTCTTTACAAAATTAATATCGGTTTTTAGATCAACATTGTTAAATTCATCGAATTTAAATGCTTCAAAGAACGTGCTTCCAATTTGATATTCAAATAAATGACTGCCTTCTTTTAAACCTACATAAGGTATATTGAATTCTTTTAAGTCTTTCATTTAAGATCAATTTGAGCGTGCAAAGATATAAAAAATGTTTATATTTTTATATTTTACCTAAAAAAAAATACTATTTAACTTTTAAGGTGTTTTTTGCAAGTTCTGTATTTTGTTTTCGGTTCTTAAATATTTGTAATGAGGCGAATAAAGCTTCTTTGAATGACGAGGGGTTCGCTTTGTTTTTACCAGCAATATCAAAACCAGTTCCGTGATCAGGAGAGGTTCTTATTTTACTTAAGCCTGCGGTGAAATTTACACCATTACCAAATGATAATGCTTTAAAAGGTGCTAAACCTTGATCATGGTACATCGCTAAAACACCATCAAATTGTTTGTGCGTTTCTGAACCAAAAAAACCATCAGCCGCATAAGGACCGAAAACTAATTTTCCAGATTCTTTGATTTCGGCTATTGTTGGACGAACAATTTCATCATCTTCTTTACCTATAATTCCGTTATCTCCACAATGAGGATTTAATCCTAATATTGCTATTTTAGGTTTGTTAATGCTAAAATCTTGTTTTAAAGAAGTGTACATTGTTTCAACTTTTTCCTTTATTAATTGAGGAGTAATGGTTTCTGCTATTTTAGAAACAGGAATATGACCTGTAATTAAGCCAATACGTAGCTCATCAGTCATTAATATCATTAAACTTTTACCGTCTAATTTTTCCTCTAAATACTCAGTGTGTCCAGGGAAATTAAAATGTTCTGATTGAATGTTCTCTTTACTAATAGGAGCGGTAAGTAAAATATCAATATGATTGCTTTTTAAAGCATTTGTAGCTGCTTCAAGTGATTTGTATGCGAACTCACCACCTATATCTGTAGTTTTACCTATTGTTATCTTAACTTCTTCTTTCCAAGAGTTCATTAAGTTAATTTTTCCGTGCGCAATTTTATCAATTAAATTAATACCATGAATATTATTGTTTAATTTCAGGTTTTTCTTGTGGTAAGAAATTAATCTATTTGAAGCAAATATAACAGGAGTACAAAACTCAAGCATGCGCTTGTCTTCAAAAGTTTTTAAAATAATTTCAATACCAATTCCGTTTATATCTCCAACTGAAATTCCAACAATAATTTTGTTTGTTTGCTCCATAGTTACTTTCGTAGGTAAAGTTGTATTTTTGATGTAAACAAAAGTAACTAAAATTTAGAGAATGTTTACTGGAATAATTGAAACTGTTGGAATTGTACAAAGAGTAACAAAAGAACAAGAGAACTTACATATAACTGTTCAGAGTAATATAACTAATGAGTTAAAGATAGATCAGAGTGTAGCGCATAATGGTGTATGTTTAACTGTTGTTAATATTGTTAATGATGTGTATACTGTTACAGCGATAAAAGAAACGCTTGATAAGACAAATATTGGAGATTTAAAGATAGGACATGAAGTAAATCTTGAAAGAGCAATGAAACTAGGTGCTCGTTTAGATGGTCATATTGTGCAAGGGCATGTTGATAGAGTAGGTGTTTGTAAAGATATTAAAGACGAAGGCGGAAGTACTGTTTTTACTTTTTCTTATGATTATGAAGAAGGTAGTATAACAATTGAAAAAGGATCGATTACTGTTAATGGTGTAAGTTTAACTGTCGTAAATTCAAAAAAAGATGAATTTAGTGTTGCGATAATACCATATACATTAGCACATACTACTTTTAAAAATTTTAAAGTAGGAAGTAGAATTAATCTTGAATTTGATGTAATTGGTAAATATGTTGCACGGTTACAAAAACTAAATAAATAATGGAATTGTTTTTTTAGTGTAAAAAATGTATTGAATTTAACTGCAGATAGTTGGGTGTGTAATGCTTGTACAGGAAGTTTGATGCAATGGAAATTTACTGAAAAGACAGTATTTGGTTTTATTTTGAAAACAAAAAAGAAGTAGTTTTAAGGCCTGTTGAGTGAAAGAAAAGGTTAGGTGAATTCTTCTTCAATGTATTTTAATTTATTAACCAAATTATTTTTATGGAAATTTTTAAAACTATTGCTTTGTGTTTTTCAGGCGGCGGTTATAGGGCGGCCTGTTTTTCATTAGGAACCCTTTCTTTACTTGAGAAAGTTGGGTTATTAGAGAATGTTAAGGCAATATCTACGGTATCGGGAGGTACTATTACTGGGGTGAAGTATGCACAATCTCAAATTGAAGGAAAAAAGTTTAATACTTTTCTAGATGATTATTATCTATGGTTAGCTAAAGATGAGTTAGCTAGTAATGCTATTAGTCACTTACGTGGTCCTTTGGTATGGAATAAAAAGGAAAATAAGCACAAAAGGAAAAACCCAATTAATGCTTTTGCAATAGAGTACAATAATTTTACAAATCATACTACACTTGGGCAAATTCAGAATTTGATTAATGAAGGGAGTAAAAAAACTCATTTAGAGCGCGTGATTTTTAATGCTACAGATTTTGATAGTACCCATCAATTTAGATTTCAAAATATAAAGGGAAACAAAAAAAGGTTTGGAAACGGGAAATCTCATAGTAAATACAAACATGTTATTAATGATATAAAGCTAGGAGATGTTATAGCTGCTTCTACTGCTTTTCCTGGAGGGTTTGAGCCTATTGGATTTCCGCATGATTTTACACCTAACCATAATAATTTAAATGAAGTGGGTTTAATGGATGGTGGTATTGTAGATAATCAAGGTACTTCGGTTTTTGTTTCTGAAGCGCAAAGGAGTAATGATGATGATTATGATTTGTATTTTGTAAGTGATGTTGCTTCTCCTTATGCAGGTAAAGGCTTTGAATTTGCTTCAAAAAGCAAGTTTAGTGTTTATGTTTCATTGTTGTCTAGTGCATTTACATTGTTAATGGTGTTAGCGGCTACTGTTTTTTTCTTTGTGAAAAAATGGTTGGTATGGTACACTATAAGTGTAGTTTTTTTTGCTGTATTATCCTTTATACATTTTTTGTTTTTCTCACTTTCTAAATTAATGCAAAATCAAACGGGTATAGATCAGCAGTTGTTTTTGCCACCTAGAAGAGTTGGATTTTATATAGCTAATAGGGCAAAATCATTAATGCGAATGGCAGGTGTTATTTTTCTTAAAAACGATAGAAGGCAACATGCAACGGCAATATATAGTGCTTTTCCGAATAAGGTAATTTCATCTACTGTTTATGAATTAAGGTGTAAAGATTCTTCAGGAAATCAAATGAAAAAACCAGAGAGAGTTAGGAATTGGGAAAAAATAGTTAAATATACAGGTGATATAAGCAATGAGATTATAGATAATTCTATTAAAAGTGCTTCATTTGGTACTACATTGTGGTTTACAAAAAAAGACAAAGCTAATAATATGCTAGATAGCTTAATTGCTAGTGGAGAATACACGGCATGTTATAACTTATTGGCTAATATTATTATACAGTATGGTAGTAGATCAACATCAATACCTTTATTTAATGAGTTAATGTTGTTGTGGAAAGAATTTCAGGTGACTCCAACATTTTTAATAGATCAAAGAAAAAAAGACTTTAAATAAAAATAATCCTTTTGTTAAATATTATTGGTTTGAAGTTGAAAGGATAAATAAAATCGCTTTAAAAAATGTATAGACACGTTTTTTTAAGCGATTTTGTGATTTAGGTGTTAAAAAATTAATACTTTGATAGTATCAATAATTGTTTTTACAACTTTATTTTTAAAATGACCCAAACTTATTTTTGAAACCCCTGCAGTTTCCAAAGCTTTTAAGTGAAATAAATCTTTTTGACTTTTAATTAACCACTCATAATCATCTAGTGTTAGTTTTTCTTCCTGTAAAAGAACAGTCCAGCGTTGTAACTTTTCTTTAGATTCGTTTAAGAAGTATTCAATGTCCTTTTTTGACTCTGATGTAAAGTCTGTGTATTTATCCTTAAAAAGGTCAAATAATGATTTTTTTAATTCTTGTAATATCTTTTCAAAGTCCATAGTAATTTAGTTGTTTCCGATATATTGTAAAAGTTGATTTTTATCTGCGATTTCCTTTTTTCCTTCAAAGCGAACCAGTAAGTTCATTGCTTCTGTAATTTGTTGGTTAGCTTCTTTTACAAAGTAACTAGATAGTTTACCTTTCTTTTCCCATCTGTTTAAAAATCCGGCGATAAGGTTTTTTTCCTTGTCTGAAATAATTTTCCACATATTGTAGGTTATTTCATTATTAGGTTTATATTTTTCGTAAGCTACTATTTTACGCATATCGTTTTTTAAACGTTCGATTTCAATACTATTTTCTGCGTAGGTAGTAGTGGCTTTTGCGATTATGTTTTCTGTGTCAATTTTTATTTCTACAGATTTTTGATAAGAGTATTGATCGTAAGGTGCCATTTTTAAAGAAGCACATGATGTTAAAAGGACAACGAGTACTAAAGAGAGTAATTTGATCTTTTTCATAGTAAATATATTTAAGTAATTATTAAAATAGTTCGTTTTTAACACGCACAATAGCGTTTACATGATAGTTTATTATTTTTTGGCGCCCTTCTTTTGTTCTTAAAATGGTTATATACTCTTCGTAGTTGTCCATAAAAAAACTCTCTGTTAATATAGCAGGCATTGCCGTTTTCATAAGTACATAAAACTTTCTCTCCTTGTCTAAATCACCATCACTGTAGTCGGTTCGCAATCGATTTGTAGGAAATGTTTTGGAATACTCTTCTCCAAAAATAGTAGCGATAGCATCGCTTTTTGTGTTTCCTGGTGAAGTAAAGATCTCACTACCATGCCCTCCTCCAGCATTGGAGTGAATACTTAAATAAAAACACTTTTTTTTGGTGAATTTATTAGCTCTGTTAACTCTTGTTTTTAGAGTTACATCTCTGTATTCGGGAGCAATATTTACATACGGAATATTTAAGCTTGTAAGTTGCTCTATTATTCCATTTACAATGGCTCTGTTAAATTCACCTTCGTAAATAATTCCGCTGTTTCCCCAGTCTTTTTTTTTCCCTTTGGTTTGGTATTTACCACTAACAAGACCTCCATGGCCATTGTCTAATAATACAATCATAGCAATTAATTTTTGGATAAAATTAATAAAAAATTAATAAAAAATTAATATTTTTTTTGAAAATGTCACGTTTTTTTTTATAGATTTACAGTGAAAGAATAATTAAAAAAAAATTGAACTATGATCTTGAAAGATTATTATACCCAAAAAAAGGGTCTTATTTCTATGCTCTTAAATGAAGGAGTAGCTCCCAATAAACAAATTTCAATAGGCTTATTTAACGACTTAGTATTTAAAGAAAAATCGAAGGTGAAGTTTCCATTGGTTATGTTTAAATACAATAATATTGGTTGGAATACATCGTCTGAAAATGAATATAAAGCAGATGTTGATTTTAGTGTTTTTGTAGTTTTAAAATCAGATTTTGAAAATGACTATCTAGAAAGTTTTGAGTTAGTTAAAAAAATAGATGAAGCTGTTTTACTTCACCCAACTCAATCAGAATTAATTGAAAATAACGAGGCTTTAGTATCTGGAACAACTACAGAAAGGTTAATTACCAATTCTGCATTTAAAGTTAGAGAAGGACAATATACGGTTGAAGATGATAATTGGGAAAAGAATGAATTTTTTATATGGGAAATTAACTATAAAACCACGTTAATTGAAAAAGAGTATAAGAAAAAATATGCTATGGTAAGTAATGGAGCATTCGTAAAAAGTGATCTTAGTACGAAAAAGAAAAAAGAGAGTGTAAAAGGAAATTTACAGAAGTTAGGATATGATCTTGATGATTATTATGAAATAACACAGAATGGTAAAAAGCTTTTGGTGTATAAAGAAATAAATGAAAAATTGACTTTGAATAGTAAAAGAATATAAAATTTAAAAAAAAAGAAAAATGAAAAGAAATTTAAACTTGATTAGAAAAAGAAAAGAGTTTGTAGAATACTATGTTGATAGTAATCAACATAAGCAAATGAAGCTTGTAGTTTCAGAGCTTTCTGAAAGATTATTTTTATCTGAGCGCACCATTTATAACATTATTAGTGAATAAGCTTTTTACTGAAACTACAGTATTGAGGTTTAGAATTTATAGCTTAATAAAAAAGGGTAATCTATTTTTATGCTATTAAAAAAAAATGTTTAAAAAATTAAAAAATTATGGGCGTACTATTTAATGATGTAGTCATCAACAAGCTCTCAGGAGGTTTAGGTCGTAGAACACCAAGTAAAGACATGGTGTCGGGGTTATTGTTTAATAATTTATTTGCTCCTGCTGGGAATAGAAAACAAAAAAATGTAAAACAAAGCCAAGTATTAGAAAAAGATAAGGTATATCGTTTAGCATCGTTAAAAGATGCGAAAGCTCTTGGTATTGATGAATCGTATGATGTACATGGAGTATCTGCTTTTTATCAGATTTCTCAGTTTTTTAGAATGAACCCTTCAGGAGATTTATTTATAATGGCATCTGAGGAGCCAAATTATGGTGATTTGGTAAAGAATAAGGTAGAAGAAATGCTGTTAAAAACAAATGGAGATATTCGTCAGTTGGCAGTTATATTTAATGGAAATACAGAGTTTTCGGTAACTGAAATAGCTATAGCAAATGCTAAAACAGTTACAGAGAAAGCATTTAAAGACTTTAGACCTTTGGAAATTATTTTAGAAGGAAAAGGTTTTGATCCTAAAACGGTGACTAATTTAAGTGAAGCTGGTGCCGAAAATGTTTCTGTAGTAATTGCTATGGATAAAGAAGTAATAGCTACCAATACTAATTATGGTAATACGGCTGCTGTAGGAGTGTTATTAGGTGCGATATCAAAAGCAAAAGTATCTGAAAATATTGCATGGGTTGAGAAATTTAACCTTACAGGTGAAGGTTTTCGTTCAGTTGGTTTTATAGGAGGAAAAGAGCTTCTTTCTGAAGGTCAAATGAAAACATTAGATGAAGCAAGGTATATTTTTACACGTAAGCATACAGGGGTTCCTGGAGTTTATTTTAATGATAGCCATACGTGTACGCAACGTACATCTGATTTTGCATTTATTGAAGCAAACAGAACTATTAATAAAGCAGCACGAATTGCACGCACAGCATTATTGCCAAAGTTAAATTCACCAGTATTAGTAGATCCTGATACGGGAAAATTAGCGCCAACGGTAGTTAAGGGATACGAAACTTTATGTAAGGCAGCCTTAGAAAGAATGATTAGCAATGAAGAGGTTTCTGAAATAGAAGTATATGTAAACCCTAATCAAGATATTCTAGCTAATTCAGAGCTTCAAATTGAAATGTCGGTAGTACCTATGGGAACTGCTCGTAGAATTATTGTGAATTTAGGATTTAAAAATCCGTTTCAATTAAAAGCAGTAGCGAAACCATCAAATTAAAAATTGTAAAAACGAAAAAACATGTCTCAATTACCATTAATAAACGGTCAACGTCACAGTTGGTCATCTATAGAAATAAACTTATTAGACCGTATTGTAACGGGTATTACAGCTATTAGTTACGACGATTCAGAAGCAAAAGAAAACCATTACGGTGCAGGTAATATGCCTGTGCATAGAGGTAGAGGTCGTTATGAAGCAAATGCATCTTTTACTTTGTATAACTATGAAGTAGAAGCTATACAAACATCATTACCAAGAGGAAAACGTATGCAAGATGTACCACCTTTTGATGTTAAAATTAGCTTTTTGGAGGACGGAAGCGATCAAATAGTAACACACGTAATACGTAATTGCGAGTTTAAATCTAATAACAGAAACATGAGTCAAGGAGATACTAAAATTGAAGTATCGTTAGATCTTATTGTATCTCATATTGAATGGAATTAGTAAAACAAAAATTATTGTTAGTGGTTAATTTTAGGTAACAATATTAACAAAAAATTGTCAGTTCGAGCAGCGTCGAGAACTAATAGTAAACAAAATAAGTATCCCGTTTTATATTGAGTTATCAAAATAAAACGGGATTTTTTTTAAAAATTGGACATACTATAAAGTATTATTATGGAAAACGAAACAGTACAAGTATTAGATGGAAATATTACAGAAGTACAATTAAAACATTGGAAACATAAACATAAAAGAGTCGTAAAGTTATCAGTTGAAGATGATGACGGAAAAACATTGCACGCTTATTTTAAAAAACCAAACATAGCTATTCGATCAGCAGTATTACAAGCTTCAAAAATGGATGAGTTTAAAGCGTTAGAAGTGCTATTTAAAAATTGTTTTTTAGGAGGCGATCATGCTATTGAAGAAGAAGATGACTTGCGATTAAATATTACTACGTCATTTTCTGAATTTATTCAACCTAAGCCTGTTAAGATAGAGGTTTTGTAATGCATACTGTATGTATATAGAAAAGATACAGCTTAAAGGACGTACATTAGATGAGGCTATTCTTCGGTTTAAATTGGAGTTAGAGTCTAAAATGACAGCTGTTGATGAATTTCCTATTAAACTAGTTGATGGAGAAAAGTATATTAACATAGGTGGAGAATGGTTTGGTATGCTTGAAGAGGTTGCTGTTTCAGCGACAGGGATAGGTAAAAAATTTAATGAGGTTAGAAGTGCTTTGGCTGGTACTGGTGCTGTTTACGAAGTTCTTAAAGCTTTAAAATCATGGAAGATTAAAGGGAAACGTCGTCATGAAATTACTGAGAACGTTGCATATGAGCACTTCAATAAAATAACAAAAAACCTTAATTTATTAGGCTTTTCTAGCATAGCTGCTTATGAAAAAACTATTAGGGATTTCCAAAATTTAGTTAAGAAAAAGGCACATCGTTTTGTAGATAATTATTTTTACATTTACGAAGATTCGTTAGCAAAAGAAGAAAATAAACTAACAAATGAAATATATGTTAACCAATTATATGCTAGATTAATTAATTCAGAAGCATCTAAATATCACGAAGGTAATAGCATAAGTTTAGAGTTTAATAAAAGAGGGACAGAACAAGGAGAAAAAAGAAGGTTAAAACAATTTAAAGAAAGGGAAGCAAAGAAAAAAATAGGAAAAGAAGCGATTGATAGTTTAGGTTTGTTTTTAACGAAATCACCAAAATTTGATTACGATGAGCTGTCAAAAGTAGCATCTAAAGAAGAAATGGTAGCTGCTTTGAAAACGGAAATTAGTAATCAGTATGTTTATATTCAAGATTCTAGAGAATATATAACAGAAGGAGATACTGTTTTTGAATTTCCTGAAATCATTCAACAAGTTTTAAAGAAAGAAGGCATAGGTGCAGGTAGTGTATTATACACTATCGTTATGGATAAAATAAACGATGTAGCACGTAACCAAATACTACATGGAGTAGCGATAGCTGTATTCGCTATAGCAGTTGGTTTATTAACAGCAGGAGCAGGAACCATGGCTGTTTTAGGAGCTACAACTGTAGCAGCAGCAGGAATTTATGTAACTACCCAAGACATAAAAAAATATCAAGGTAACTCAGCATTACATGCTATAGGGTTAACCGATAAAGAACCAAGTATTGTATGGGTTATTATTTCTATTGTAGGTACAGCTTTAGATGCAGCAGCTTTAATTAAATTAGTAAAATTAGGGCGTGGTTTAGGAAAAACAGTAGATGCTATTGATTTTGAAAAGCAGGTGTTGGCTATGCAAGAGCTTACCGGTGCTATGAAAGCTAACATTATTAAACAGGCTCGTTTGGATAAGGAGCTTAAGTTGGCGATGAATTCTTTAAGAGGAAAAGCATTTATGATGGCAGGAGGTTTAGACCCTCAGGTATTTGTAGCTATGCGAGCAGCTATAAAAAAAGGACTTGTTAATTTTGATCAGTTTTTATTAGAGTTAAAAGCACAAAAATTAATTAGGAGTATGGAAGATTTATCTCCTGAGCAAGTAAAGTCGTTAAAGGAGGCGTTTAAAGATGGACTAGAAAGTATAAAAGTTTCAAAAGTTCTTACCGATGAAAACGTAGTAAAAGAAGTTAAAATTCTTTTTAAGAAATTTTTTAATAATAATGAAGGTAAAGCCGCTAGAGCCACCAAGAATCTTACAGTAGAATCTGGAGGAAAAAAAATGGCAGAACGACTCCTACGAAGAGACTATGTAGATAGTAAAGGTTATAAAGATCTTGTTGCCAATTTGAAATTAAAAGGAGACAACCAAGTAGAAAAAGTAACACAAGCATTCAATAACGCAGACGAGCTTACTAAAAAAGGATATAAAAATATCTTTTTTGAAAGAAGTACAAAAGAGTTTGGTTATGATGCAGATGTTGGAGCTATTGCTATAGTTAGTTCTAATAGTAAAGATGTATATATACAATTAAAATATGTAGTTAGTAATAAAAAAATAACTAAGCGATTAATAGAGGGGTATAAAGAACTAATAGGTGCACCTAAAAACAGTATAAAACAAATAGAATTGAAATTGCCAAATATGAGATATAAAGATTACAAGGGAATAAAAGAAACTACTTTTACTGAAGTAGTTTCAGATTTAAACTCCGAATACGGAAAAATGAACGTTAAAGTTATCTTTGCAGATAATACTATAAAAATATATTAAAAATGATAATACTAGATAGAAAGATATTTGGGCCAAAACCTATTGCAGATTGGTTTTATGACTTTTTTGAATTAAATATTAACAGAGATTTTGAAGCAAGTCTTGATGGAGATGGGAATGAAGAGATATTAAATCTTTTAGATTGCCTTTTAAAAACCTTTGAAAAACATCAATTATTTTTGATTAATAAAATAGAAATTATTGGTTTTTTACCTTCAGACAAAAATAAAGAAAACAGGATAGAAACATCTATTCCTGTAAAACCTATAAGTTCTTATCAAAACATTCAAGAGTTAATTAAAAACAACTTAAAAGAACCTTTAAACTTTCGTAATATTTCCTTCGTTGGAAAAACATTAATATATAAAGGAAGTAATAATAAAGAATATCATGATGGCATATTTTATTTTGAAACTGTTGCTAACATTACAAGTATTGGAACGTATTGTGATGTTTGGCTTCCTTATGATTTAAATGGTAAGATACAACAAGAAATATATAAATTAAATGCTCCTAGATTAGAAGAAGTGTTTAAAGAACTTGAGGAAATAACAGGTTTAGAACCTATTTGGGACGGTGGTAAATATGCTATTGTAAATAAATATAAACTAGAAAATCATACATGGGATGACGGAAGGGCTATGGATGTGCTTGAAGACTAAAAGTCCTAGCTTAGTATTACAAGATATGATTATACGAGAAAATTTGGAAAATATTTCGGAGAGGAATAAAGTATTAATTGAAGTTTAAAAAGAAAAGCTAGCCTATTAGGTTAGCTTTTCTTTTTAAACTTCAATTTTGTAACCTTATTAAACAGGCTCGTTTGGATAAGGAGCTTAAGTTGGCGATGAATTCTTTTAAGAGGAAAAGCATTTATGATGGCAGGCGGTTTAGACCCTCAGGTATTTGTAGTTATGAGAGCAGCTATAAAAAAGGGTCTTGTTAATTTTGATCAATTTTTGTTAGAGTTAAAAGTGCAAAAATTAATTAGGAGTATGGAAGACTTATCTCCTGAGTAAGTAAAATCGTTAAAGGATGCTTTTATTAAAATTAAAAACAGAAGAGAGGTTAAGTTATTAGATGAAGCGCAATTAGGGA
>NZ_AUMF01000024.1 GCF_000430545.1 Tenacibaculum ovolyticum DSM 18103 | reverse complement strand
TTAATAAAACAGCTTTACGATATTCAAAAGAGAAATCAGTTATAGCAGTTTTTAAGGAACAAGTAATTAAAACTCCTAATAATATAGCTTTAGCTTTTGAGGGAGAAACAATGACATATGAAGATTTAGATAAAAAATCTAATAAGGTAGCAAGTTATATGCAAGCTACTAATATTACTGAGGGTTCTCATATAGGAATCTTATTTAATAGAGGATTTGAAATGATTATAAGTATCATTGGAATCTTAAAATCTGGAGCTACTTATGTACCATTAGATCCATCTTTACCTTTAAACAGGCTCTCTTTTATTATCGAAGATGCTGCTATTAATACGATTCTTTATAAAGAAGAAGCATTAAAAGCAATACTATCAATAAACGAAGATCAATTCATTCAAATAGATGAGCTATTAGCATCAAATTTTTCTTATAGACCAGTAACTAGAAATATTACGAGTACTGCATATATAATGTATACATCGGGTACTACAGGAACGCCTAAAGGAATCTTAATTACGGATGAAAATATTTTAACCTTAGTATATGATAAAGATGCCATTCAAATTCAATCTGATGATCGAGTTTTACAATGGTCTAATTATGCCTTTGATGGAGCTACTTATGAAATATTTGGAAGTTTATTATCTGGAGCTAGCCTATTTTTAATTCCTAATTCTTATGCTGCAAACATTGCTGATTTAGCAACTATTGTAAAAGGGGAAAAATTAACAGTAGCCTTTTTAACTACTGCATTATTCAACTCTTTTGTAGATTACGATTTATCTAGTTTAAATACTATTAGAATATTATTATTTGGAGGAGAACAGGTTTCTGTAAATCATGTAGAAAGAGCCTTTGAAGCTTTAGGAGCAGATGTACTAATTCATGTTTATGGACCTACAGAAACTACTACTTATGCAACGTATCATCCTATAAAAAATATACCTAAACAAGCACATACTATTCCTATCGGAAAACCCCTTTCTAATACACAATTATATGTATTAGATACAGAACAGCAACTTGTACCTATTGGTGTTGCTGGAGAACTTTATATTGGAGGATCTGGAGTTGCTAAAGGATATTTAAATAGAGCAGATTTAACAACAGAACATTTTATAAAAAGTCCTTTTAAGGTTGAAGACAGACTTTACAGAACTGGAGATTTAGTTCGTTGGTCAGAAGAAGGAAACATTGAATTTATAGGTAGAACAGACAATCAAGTTAAAATTAACGGATACCGTATTGAATTAGGCGAAATAGAAACTGTACTCTTTGAAGATGCTTCTGTTTTGACTTGTTGCATTTTAGTAAAACAAGATGCTAACGCAAACAAACGATTAGTATGTTATATTGTAGGGGACCTTAATTTTGAAAAAGAAAAAACACAAAATTTTTTACAAGAAAAATTACCAAACTATATGGTGCCTAGCATTTGGGTAGTGCTAGATCAAATGCCTTTAAACAGTAATGGTAAAATAGATAGAAAAGCTTTACCTGAACCAGATATGAGTCTTTTATCAAGTTCTGAATATGTTGAGCCAACCAATGCTGTTGAAGAGAAATTAGTTAGTATATGGCAAGAACTATTAAGTATTGATAAAATAGGAATACATGATAACTTTTTTGAAATTGGAGGACACTCTATTTTAGCTACCCGTGTTATTTCGATGATTAGAAAAGAATTAGCAATAGAAGTACCTGTTAAATTAATGTTTACCCAACCTACTATTGCTAGATTTGCATCTCAACTAAGCAATTTTTCTAAAAACACGTTACTTCCTGAAATAGTTCCACAAGATAAACCAGAGTTTATACCACTTTCATACAGTCAACAAGGATTATGGTTTATTGATAAGCTACAAGGTAGTTCTGAATATCATATATCTGTTGCAATAAAGTTATCAAGTGATATCAACATTGATATACTTGAACGATCTTTATACACTATTGTAGATCGTCATGAAATTTTAAGAACTGTTATTAAGGAAAATAACGGAGTTGGTTACCAAAAATTAATGACTACAAATAACTGGTTTTTATCTCAAGCTACTATTATAGATTCTTCGGAAGAAAAAAAGTTAGTTACAGAGTTTATTAACCAGCCTTTTGATTTATCAAAAGATTATATGCTTAGAGTTTGTTTATTTAAGTTACCAGGTAATAACTATGCCTTAGTATGCGTATTCCATCATATTGCATGTGATGGTTGGTCTTTATCCATTTTTACTGATGAATTTACTAATATATACAATACTTTATATGCTGGTAATGAATTTAGTTCACCAAAACTATCCATTCAATATGCAGATTATGCTATTTGGCAAAGAAAGTATATTTCTAAAGCCTTTTTAGAAGTTCAATTATCATACTGGAAACATAAATTACAGGGAACTATACCTATTCCTTTAGCTACAGACTTTGTAAGACCAGCTATACAAAGTACAGCCGGAGCAACAGTATACCTAGAATTAGACAATGCTTTAAAACAAAAACTAAATCAACTATGCCTACAAGAAGATGCTACCTTATTTATGGTTTTACTAGCAGGATTAAAAATTTTGTTAAGTAAATACAGTGGTCAAAAAGATATTTGTATAGGGACTCCTATGGCTAACAGGACTACTAAAAATATGGAAAATATGATGGGGTGTTTTGTTAATACAATTGCACTAAGAAGCAATATAGATGAATCTTTAAGTTTCCAAACCTTTTTAAAATCTATAAAAGAAACAACATTAGAAGGTTATGCTAATGGACAAGCTCCTTTTGATAATGTAGTAGATCGTGTTATTGGTGAAAGAGATATGAGTATTACCCCTATATTTCAAACGATGTTTAGTGTAGAAAATATTCCAGAATTAAATAACACGAAACCTAATACATTAAAGGTAGACAGCTATGAGTTTGAAGAAAATACTGCTCAGTTTGATTTAAATATTTCTGCTAGCGAACATGAAACGGGTATTTCTTTAGGTATTGAATATTGTACTGATTTGTTTAAAGAAGAAACAGTTCAAAAGATGTTTGACCATTATATTGAGTTGTTGAATAATATTACTGTTGATCAAACACAGGCCTTATCTTCATTATCAATACTTAGTACTACAGAGAAAGAGAAACTATTACATGTTTTTAATGATACAAATGTTAATTATGATTTAAATCTTACAGTCGTAGACTTGTTTCAAACACAAGTAAAGAATACACCTAATAAGATTGCTTTATCATTTGAAGGAGTTACGCAAACCTATGTAGAATTAGACAAACTTTCAAATAAACTAGCACAGTACTTAGTTGAACAAGGGGTTACCACTGATGATTTTGTGGGAATTTGTTTGGAACGTTCTTTTAATATGATTGTAGGGATTTTGGGGATTTTAAAAGCTGGAGGAGCTTATGTTCCAATAAAACCAGATTATCCAACATCAAGAATTCATCATATTTTAGAAGACACAAACTGTTTTATTTTAATTACAGATATTGCTAGCAAAAATGTAATAGAAAAAATATTAATTAATGATCTTGAAATAATAGAATTAGATTCAGAATATGCAACCTATCATAATCAACCAACAACATCATTAACGCATAATATTGATCCTAATTCACTAAGTTATGTGATATACACTTCTGGAAGTACTGGTACTCCTAAAGGAGCTTTAATAGAACATAAAGGATTATTGAATCATTTATTGGTAATGAATGACACCTTGGAGCTTAATGAAAATACAACTATTGCCTTTACGGCTCCATTTACATTTGATATTTCAGTTTGGCAAATCTTAAGTAGTTTATTGGTAGGTGGTAAAACAGCTATTTATAAAGAAAATGATTTATTAGACACCACAAAATTCGTAGAAAACCTAAATAATGATGCGGTTACTATTTTGCAATTAGTGCCTTCGTATACCGCAAGTTTACTTGAAACTACAAAATCAGGTCAACTTAATACATTAAATTACTTTTTAGTTACTGGTGAAGCAGTAACTAAAGATGTTTTAGATAAATGGTTTCAAGCTTACCCAAAAGTTCCTGTCATAAATGCTTACGGTCCAGCTGAAGCTTCAGATGATGTAACCTTACATGTCATGACCAAATCACCTAAAGATGGTTTAGTTTCTATTGGGAAACCAGTAGCTAACATGCAAATTTATATTGTAAACAGTGATGAAAACCTAACTCCTATTGGAGTTATCGGAGAACTTTGGGTAGGCGGTATTGGAGTTGGTCGCGGTTACTTAAACCTGGACCAACTAACAAAGAAAAAATTTATTACGAATCCTTTTACAGGAAAAGGAAGAGTTTATAAAACAGGTGATTTAGGGAAATGGTTGTCAGACGGAACAATAGAATTTGTAGGAAGAATAGATGATCAAGTAAAAATTCGTGGCCACCGTATAGAATTAGGCGAAATAGAAAACACTTTATCAAGTATTCCAGAAGTAATAAGTTGCTGTGTCTTAGCAAAAGAAGATGAAAATGGTATTAAAAATTTAGTAAGTTATATAGTAATTGATGGAGTATTAGATAATAATGATCTTCAAGAGAAATTACAATCAAAATTACCAGATTATATGGTACCTAGACTTTGGGTATCTTTAGATGAAATGCCATTGACTGCAAATGGTAAGGTAAATAAGAAAGCATTAACAAAAATAGATGTAATAGATGTGTCTTCTGATAAATATATAGAACCTCAAACAGATACAGAAATACAGCTAGCTGAAATTTGGCAAGAATTATTAGGGGTAGATAGAATAGGAATTCACGATAATTTCTTTGTTTTTGGTGGTCATTCGCTAATTGGGATAAAGCTTTTAGGTAGAATTGAGCAAAAATTTCATAAAAAATTACTTTTAAAAGAGCTTTTTATGTACCCATCTCTTCAAGAATTAGCCTTAAAATTAGAAGAAAAACAAGAAACAGCATACCAAGGAATTAAAGCTACAGAATTAAGAGAGTTTTATCCAGTTTCACATGCTCAAAAAAGACTTTGGTTATTACACGAATTTTCAAATAATAAAGTAGCATATAACGTACCAAGTATATATTGGTTAAAAGGTAATTTAAATACAAATGCATTATCAAAAGCTTTAATAACAGTTATTGAAAAGCATGAAATTTTACGAACTGTATTTAGAGAAGTAAAAGGAGAACCAAAACAATTTATTATTCCAATAAATAATTTTAAAGCACCTATTACTATTGAAAAATTTGATATTCAAGATAAGAAAATTGAAAACTTTATATCAACGATAGTAAATCAACCCTTTAATTTAGCTGAAGGCCCTTTAATAGATGTAAGGGTTTATGAAAAAAACACAAAAACAAATCTATTAGTTTTAAACCTTCATCATATTATATCTGATGGTTGGTCTTCTACAATTTTTCTAAATGAATTATGTGAATACTACAATACACTAATTCAAGAAATTCCTTTAAAGGTAGCTAAATTACCTATTCAATACAAGGATTATGCCGTATGGGAAAATCAACAACTAACCAATGGCATATTTGAGAAAAGTAAAGCGTACTGGAAGAAAAACTTAGCAGGTGAATTAACAAGGTTTTCATTATCTCAAACTTATAAAGGAACTAAAACAGCAACTAACATTGGAAAAACGTTAAGGCACCTTATTAATTATGATTTGTTACAGAAATTAGAAAAATTAGCATTAAAATTAAATGTTAGTTTATATATGCTCCTTTTAGGTACATTTAAAACATTAGCATACAGATATACAGGTATTAATGATATTATTATTGGTACGATAATAGCTGGTAGAGAAAAAGAAGAATTATCAGAACAAATAGGGTTTTATGTAAATACTATTGCACAAAGAACCTTTATTAATGGAGGTATATCCTTTAAAGAATTATTATTCAAACTTAAAAATACTTTATTAGATATTGAAGAACACCAGTATTATCCTTTTGACAAAGTAGTAAATGACTTAAATTTAGCTAATTCCGAAAATGAATCTCCTTTATTTGACATTTTATTTGTGCATCAAAATAATGATGACCTAGATGAATCTGTAAATATGGGAAATTTACAAATAGAAGACATTGATGGTGATTTAACTGAAAGTAAATTTGATGCTTCGTTTGTTACCAAGAAAATGAAAGATGGACTTGAGGTTTTTATTGAATATAATGCGTCAATTTATAGTGAAGAGTTTTTAAGTCAATACTTACATCATTTTGAAGGACTCTTGCGTACAATTGAACAAAATGTTGATAATTCAATTGATCAATTAAAATATTTAACACCAGAAGATCAATTCACCTTAGCTTCTTTTAATCAAACGGAAACTCTAAAAACAGATGCCACAATGCATCAAATAGTTGAACAAAGGGCTATTGAAAACCCTAATAAGAAAGCTATTATATTTAACGATGTTGTGTTAACATATGAAGCATTAAATACTAAAGCGAATTCATTAGCGTACTTTATTAAAAGTAAATACAATCCACAGAAAGATACTTTTATTGCTTTTTCAATGGAACGCTCAGAATGGCAAATTATAACCATGTTAGCTATTTTAAAAGTTGGAGCAGCTTTTTTACCTATTGATACCAAACAACCTAATCAAAGAAAAAAAATAATACTACAAGATGCAGATCCAGTATTGATAATTGCAGATGATACCTTGGATATAACAGATGTGGATTTAAATTTAGAACGATTAAATAACCTAAAAGAAGTATTATCTAAATACGACACAAAAAACTTAAACGAAGTTGTTAACTCAAACGATATAGCTTATGTGATTTATACTTCTGGATCAACAGGTGTTCCTAAAGGTGTAATGATACCGCACAAAGGAAATATCAATATGGTTTCTGATCAGATCAAACAATTAGCAATTACAGCAAATGATAACTGTTTACAATTTGCTAGCATATCTTTTGATGCTTCTATTTATGAAATTTTCATAGGTTTACATTCAGGTAGCACATTAGTATTAGTTTCAGAAGAAACTATTTCTAGTCCATTACAATTCACCGATTATATTAATAAATACGAAGTATCTTTTGCAACATTACCTCCTGCATATCTTTCTAATTTAGAAAAGGAAAAGCTAAAAACATTAAAAACAATTGTAACAGCTGGGGAATCCCCAAATTATGCAGATGCAATGTATTTCAGTAAAAAGCTTAATTACTTTAATGCTTACGGACCTACAGAATATAGTGTTTGTGCTACATTATATAAAGTAAAAGGTAATGAAAACGTTATTCCAATAGGTAAGCCTATCAGCAATACTAAAATTCACATTTTAGATAAATTTATGAATCCACTACCAATTGGTTGTTGGGGTGAATTATATTTAGCAGGAGATGGTATTGCTAGAGGTTATATTAACAAACCTGAAAAAAATAAAGAAGTATTTATAGAGCATCCTCTTATCCCAGATATTGAACTATATAAAACAGGAGATATAGGAAAATGGTTACCAGATGGAAATATTGAATTTAGTACACGTTCTGGTGATATAATTAAGATTAGAGGTTATAGAGTAGAAAAAGGAGAGATCATTTCTACGATTCTAAAGCACAAAATTATTAAAGAAGCTGTAATCTCTTTTGATGCTACCAATCAAGTTTTAACAGCATTTGTAATTGCTAATAAATCATTAGATATTCAAAATTTAAAAGAATACTTAAAAAGTTTACTTCCAGACTATATGGTTCCTAGTTTTATTGTGGAAATCAATAAAATACCACTTACAAATAATGGAAAAGTAGATTATAAAAAACTAAAAAGTATTTCAGTTGATAGAAAGAAAATAGTTTCAAGTATAGAAATTACGTTACCAGAAAATAACTTAGAAGAAAAAGTATTAACTATTTGGAAAGCTATTATAGGTAATGAAATTAATATTAGTACTACAGATAATTTCTTTGAAATAGGTGGGCAATCCATCACTGCCATGAAATTGATTAACGATTTATGGAATACATTTAAAAAAGAAATAAAGTTAAAAGATCTATTACTTTCACCTACTATTAAAGGCTTAGCAAATTTATTACAAGATGAAGGGAAGAAAGAAGCTTCTTTAATTATATCTCTTAATGAAGTAAATAATCATAAATCTAAATTTTTTATGATACCTCCGGTTATAGGAACTCCATTACTTTACAGACCATTAGCTCAAAAATTAGCAGACAATCAAATAACTTGTTTAGGGGTACAATATAGTGGTTTTGAAGCAGAAGAAATATTAGATACTAGTATAGAAGAAATGGTAGAAAACATGTATTTAAATATGCAAGCACATTTAGATAGAACATGTGAAAACATTGTTTTAGGTTATTCTATGGGAGCTTTATTAGCCGTTGAGATTGTTGCACGTATTGAAGCTAAAGGATACCGAACAAAATTGATTTTAGTTGATAAAGAACGTGAAAATGATACTTCAATTACTGGTAACGATACTTTTAATGAAATTATAAACGAGCAATTAGACGGTTTTGGAATACCAGAATTTAGTAGAGCTAGAGTATATGATTTAATTCATAATAATATATCAATTTTAAAAACTTATAAAGGTTATAAAGAAGTATTGAAATCAGATATACTTGCTATAGAGGCTAAAAATAGTTTTGGTAAAAACAAAATGAAATCTTGGAAAAAAGTTACAAATTCAAACTTTAAACATGCTTCAGTAAAAGGAGATCACTTTAACATTTTAGAACACGAAAACCTAAATGAGGTTTTTAAAATCATAACTAAATTTATTAATAACAATTAATCATTCTAAAAATTAAATTTTACAAAAATGGGATTATTTAAATTACTGCAGAAAAAATCAAAGTTTTTCTACTTAAACCTAGGGGTTTTAGGACTTATAAACGCCTTATGGGCTTCTGCCTTGCTATTGTTTATTAACAATAAAATTACTGGGGAAAAATTACCTTTTGTACCAGAACAATATGATTGGATTGTCTATTG
This sequence comes from Tenacibaculum ovolyticum DSM 18103, assembly GCF_000430545.1. Classification (GTDB taxonomy): domain Bacteria; phylum Bacteroidota; class Bacteroidia; order Flavobacteriales; family Flavobacteriaceae; genus Polaribacter; species Polaribacter ovolyticus. Next base: position 41,580 of record NZ_AUMF01000024.1, on the reverse strand, counting down.
TGGTTTAATTGTATTTTCATTCATAGTAGCCCGTTATTTTCAGGCGTATATGATTAAACTTACTTATGAATTAGGTAATGAATTAAACTTATCTATTTTCAATAAATTAAGATTTACCAGTTATAAAGAATTTCTTGACCTTGGTGAAGAGAAAGTAAGAACAGCTATGGAAGATGTTTCTACATTACAAAGTTTTCCTCAAAACTTTATAGAAACGTTTAATGCAGCTATTATGGTCACCATTGGTATTATTTATTTATTTGTAACACATCCTCTTGGCGCTGCAGTTGTTTTAGCAACATTAGTAACTTTGGCTGTTATTTACCTTTTAAGAAATGATAGTATAGAAAAAGATATTATCAAGTCTAGAAACTTAGCAGAAATATATCAAAATAATGTAAATGATTTCTTAAGAGGCTTTAGAGAAATTAAAATGAGCACCAAAAGAAGTGATACCATTTATATAGATTACATGACTAAGAATAGAAATAACGTTAAAAACCTTACTGTTAAAACCGTAACTAAATTTTTAGTAAACAACTTAATGGGAAGTTATGCAGGTCATTTAATGATTGGTGTTATATTATTTGCCTTACCAGCAATGTTATTAATTACGGCTGATGTTAGAACTAATTTTGTTATCACTATTTTATACATATTAGGTTCTGTTAGTTCGGTAGTTGAAGCTATTGAAGAATTTACAAAAATGAAAGTTGCCGTAACCAGATTAAATGAATTTAATGAAACCCTAGGAATTAAACAAGGTGATGCATTAAACCACGGAGACATGACTAACTTTAATACTGAATTTAAGTCAATTCGTTTTGAAAATGTTGAATATGAATATTACAATGATAAAAAAGAAGTAGCGTTTAAATTAAAACCATTGAACTTAACTATTACCAAAGGTGAAAGTATATTTATTACAGGAGGGAATGGTAGCGGAAAAAGTACATTTATTATGCTATTAGTTGGCTTATACAAGCCTATTTCTGGTAAAATATTTTTAAATGATACGTTAATTACTGCTAATAATTATAGCTATTACAGAGATCAAATCTCCTGTATCTTTACAGATAACTATCTTTTTACAGAAAATTATAACAACTTTGATTACGAAAAGAAAGACAATGAATTAACGAAGTTAGTTAAAGAAATGCAAATAGAAAGGGTATTTGAAATTAACAAAGAAGAAGGTAAGGTAAAGGTAAGTTTATCTAAAGGACAACAAAAAAGAGTTGCTTTGATATATAGTTTATTAGAAGAAAAAGAAGTGCTAGTTTTAGACGAATGGGCAGCAGAACAAGATCCTGAATTTAGAGCATATTTTTACAATGTTATTATTCCTAGATTAAAAGAACAAGGAAAAACAGTTGTTTCTGTAACTCATGACGATGCTTATTTTAAGCAAGCAAAAAGATTGATTAAGTTCAATTTTGGAAACATTGAATCTGATAGCATTAACACAAAAGAAAAGGTGAAAAATATGGAGTTACAATCAATGTAAATGTTAAGTATATTCCTTTAAAGAAAAGAAATAATGAGAAAAAAAATCAACCTACTATTAATTTTATCAATACTAAATATATCCTTATTAATGTCTCAACAGATAAAAGAATCTTTGCAAGTTGTTTTAAATTCAAAAGAGTTTAAAAGTGTTTTAAGAGAAGAATCAAATGGTAAAACATTTATACCTGTAATTTTGAAAGTTGATGATAGTGATTTAACAAAATTACATTTGTCTTCGTTTAATAAAAAAGTTAACATAATTGTTAATGAAGAGCATACAGAATCAATGGTTCCAAAAAAACAGATACCACTTATTCTGGAGTTTTATGCCGTTAATGATTTCTTCGGGAAAGCAAAATACATTTTTTTCTTTAACGAAAAAGAAATGGTTGTAAGATTAAAAAAGAAAAAAGATAGCTGGTATATAAAATCCTTTAAAACGAAAAATAAGTCAACGAATTCCTTGAGGTGGGAATTTTAATACGATATATAGATAATTATTTTGTATTAAAAATATAACAAGTTTTTTTTAAAAAAAAAACTCAAAAAACAAGTTGTGATTGAAACAATTTTTTTATAAGTCAATAAGATTATTAGTTTATTAAATTACTCACGTTATATTTTTTATTTAAAAACTCATTGTGTTAAGGGGGCTAATCTTTATAACGTATATAGTCTTGAGCCTATTCTATTGCTTTCAATTGTCTAATGTGATTTTTACTTAATGATTTATTATCTGTATATCATAATATCTATCTATTAAAATAATACAACAGAAAAAATGAAACTTATCTGTCTTACCTACGCTGGAGGTAATAAATATTCCTACCGGAATATTTCACAGTACATCGATGAAAAAATAGAAACAATTACCTTGGAGTTACCAGGTAGAGGAACCAGAATTATGGAACCATTATTGGAAAGTATGGATGAAGTTGTTGATGATGTTTATAATCAAATTCAACAACATTTACATAATCCTTATATGCTTTTTGGCCACTCTATGGGAGCTTTATTAGGAAATTTAATCTTACATAAATTAAATAAAAATAATAAATCTTTACCTGTTTGTTTTTTAGCAACAGGTTGCTCATCTCCTTTGATAAGAGGAACAAAAAACAGAATTCATGATTTAGATGAAGTGTCATTTAAACGAAAAATCATACAATTGGGAGGTTTACCAAAAGAATTGATTGAAAATCAAGAGCTTTTAGATTTTGTATTTCCTATTTTAAGATCTGATATAAAAGCTATTGAAACAAACATGTATGTAGAGGATACAAAATACAATGTACCTGTGAAAATACTTTGCGGCTTAAATGAAAATATAACGGTTGGAGACATAAAAGATTGGCAAAAGGAAACTTCATCTACTTTTAGTTATGAGTTTTTAAAAGGGAATCACTTTTTCATACTCGATCATATAGAGTTTATTGCTAATACCATAAATAAAATTCTGCTAAAAGAATCAAAACCTGTTTTTTAAAACAAATATTTACATAAACTAAACTCTTTCAAAAGAGAAAACTAAAGAAAATGAAAAATAATAGTATCACTAAAATACTTCTAGCACTCCTTTTTTGTTGTCCTTTACTATTTGTAAACGCGCAATCTTCAGGCTCAATAACTACAAAAATTTTTGATGAATCATCAGAACCATTAGAGTTTTCAACCAATGTATTATATCGTGCGCAAGATTCTTCTATGGTAAAAATAGCGATATCTGAACCTAACGGAAGTATTGTTTTTAACGACATTCCATTTCAAAGATATTATATGCACACCAGTTTTGTTGGTTTTAAAGATGTATACACCAATTTTGTACACAAAACTAACGCTACAGAAATTCCTGCTATTCAGCTAAAAAGCGGAAATATTCTTGAAGAAGTTGAAATCAAAAGCAGACGAAGATTTATCAAAAGAGAAATAGATAGAGTTGTTTTAAACGTAAATGCTACTATGAATGCGGATGGTGGAAGTTTAGCAGAAGTTTTACAAGTTGCTCCAGGCGTAAATTTAGGAGCAAACGGAAATATTTCATTACGTGGAAAATCTGGAGTTATTGTTTTAATTGACGGAAGACGTTCTTATTTGCAAGGTAGTGATTTAGAAAATTTTATAAGCGGAATTCCTGCAAATCAATTTTCAAATATAGAAATAATGACCAATCCTCCTGCCAAATATGAAGCTGAAGGTAATGCAGGGATTATTAATATCATTACTAAAAAGAACTACCAAAAAGGATGGGAATTAAATTTAAACTCATCATATAGACAAGGTAAATATGCGACAATAGCAAATAGTATTGGTTTAAATATAAATTCTAAAAAAATAAGTTTCTTTAGTAATGTAAGTTACACTAACAGAAATGATTTTGAAGATTATTATATCGTTAGAAAGTTTTATGATACGAACGATAATCTCCTTTCTGTATTTGACCAAAATACGTTTATGAAAAGAAGAAATAATCTCTTAACTGCCAGATTAGGGTTGGATTATTTTATAAATGAACAAACGACTATAGGTTTTTCTATTACTCCACAAGTAACTATTGGAGATACAAATATTAGTAACCTTACTTCACTTTTAGATGCTACTAATACAGTAAATACTACATTAATTGGGCCAGCAGTATATGATGCAGATTATAGAAATTTTAAATCCAATATTCATCTATCTCATAAACTAGATGAAAACGGGCAAAATATTTCTGCGGATTTAGATTATTTAAAATTCAAATCAGAAGTAGAACAATCTTTTCAAAATAGTTATTTTGATACTTCAGATAATTTAACAGAAAATGAAAAGTTATTAAATATCTTACCACAAGATATTAGCATATTTACAGCAAAAGTTGATTATACATTGCCATTAAGTGAAGTGTCTAAATTAGAATTAGGTGCAAAAATAGGTTTTGTAAAATCAGATAATGATGCTAAATTTTACGAACAAGTAGGTAATGAGCTGGTTTTGAATACGTCTTTAAGCAATTATTTTAAATACGATGAAAATGTAAATGCCGGATACGTAAACTATACACAATTATTTGGTAATATATCTTTCCAAGCAGGAGTTAGAGTTGAAAAGACAGACATTACAGGAAATCAAGTAAAAGAAAATGTTATTTTCACAAATAACTATATCAATATTTTACCATCGGCCTTTTTTAAATATGATTTAGGTGAAGGAGAACATGTAGGGTTATCTTATGGTAGAAGATTAGAGAGACCTGAGTATAAAGATTTAAACCCTTTTAGATATTTCTATGATGCCTATACTTTTGAAGAAGGAAACCCAGAATTAACGCCTCAATTTAGTGATAATTTTGAGTTAAGCTATTCTCTTTTTGATGGAGCTATTTCTACATCATTATATTATAATAAAACAAAAGATATTATTACGGAAGTTATTTTTCAAGATGATGTAACTAACGAAACATTTATAAGAAAAGAAAACCTAAATAATTTAACAACTTATGGAGCCAATTTGAGTATAGAAATGCCAGTTACAGAAGATTTAGCTATTTCTTTAAACTTAGATTATAGCCAAAATAAACTAAAGGGTATAGTTGGTAATGATAAGTTTTCTATTGAAGCAAATACATTCTCAGCTTCTTTATTAAATCAATATAGTATTAATAACAATTGGAAATTAGAATTAGCAGGTTGGTACACCTCTGAAAGTTTATCAGATACCTTTGTTAGAGAACCTTTTGGAAGAGTTTCATTTGGTATCTCTAGAAAAATTTGTGATGGTAGAGGGAAAATTAGATTAAGTGGAAATGATATTTTTGGTTGGACAAATTTTAATGCTAAAAGTGGTTTCCCTAATACAGACTTAACAGTAAAAAACACATGGCAAACAAAAACATTAATGTTAGCTTTTACGTATAGATTAGGTAGTGGTTATAACAAAAAGACGAAAGATAGAGAAACAGGTAGTGAGCAAGAAAACAATCGTTTAGAACAATATCAAGAATAATATTAATGGTAAACAAACAATTTGATAACAAGTGTTTTGTAATTTTAAAATGTATTTATTCATAATAAAGCACTAGGTTTTAGTAGAAGTCTTGATTCATAATTATTTAGCGAAAAAATTATCAATCCTAATATAGCCTTGACCTGTAAAAGAATATTTTTAAGTCAAATACTCATTAAAAATCACTTTTTAAAAGAATAAGATGTAGTAGCATATTTAAAAAAATATGACACATCTGCGATAACCAAATTCTTTTATCAATATACTTTATTAGTTAAATAAAATAGACATATTCCATCTATACTATGGGAAATGTCCAGGTATAATATTGTTTAAATATTAGGAGTATGCTGAAAATCCTTTAAAGAGTAGGCACTAACTATTAAATTTTATAAAATGAAAAATTTCAATCAAACAAACGAGTTTCAAGTAGAAAAATTAGAAGAACGTTTAGAAATGGCTTCTTGGAATGACTCATGTGTCCCTACTCCTGGTCAGGTTACATGTGATTTCTAAAAACTAGAAATTAAGCCTTAGTAGTAATTTAACTACAAACAAAAAAATGGAGCTTGCCGAAAATCCTTTAAAAGAGTAAGCATTAATTATTAAATTTTATAAAATGAAAAATTTTAATCAAACAAACGAATTTCAAGTAGAAAAATTAGAAGAACGTTTAGAAATGGCTTCTTGGAATGACTCATGTGTCCCTACTCCTGGTCAGGTTACATGTGATTTCTAAAAACTAGAAATTAAGCTTTAGTAGTATTTAACTACGAACAAAAAATTGGAGTATGCTGAAAATCCTTTAAAGAGTAGGCAATGAATTAATAAATTTTATAAAAATGAAAAATTTTAATCAAACAAACGAATTTCAAGTAGAAAAATTAGAAGAACGTTTAGAAATGGCTTCTTGGGATGATACATGTGTCCCTACACCTGGTAATGTTACATGTGATTTCTAAAAATTAGAAATTAAGTTACTGTTGTAGTTAGCTACAACAGTAACTCTTTATATCATCAATACAAAAACTATAATTTTTTTAGGAAAAATGATTCAATTATCTGAAAAACAAATACAAGAGCAAAGCTTTAAAACAACTTTTACAGTTGCTTTAAATAATTACCTGAATACACTAGAGTTGCCTGAAAATATAGTAAAAGCAATTGCTGATAAACAGTTTATAGAGAATAACCCAGTATATTATACATACTATCCATATTTATTTAATACTGTATTTAAAATAGAAAATAAAAAGATTTTAGATGTACTTACTATTGCTGGGTTTTTATATTATAAAGCTATAATTTTAGTAGATGAAATGTTTGATAATCAGTCGCCAAAGGATAGTTTCTTTTCGTACTTGATTTCTGATATTTGTAAAGAAGAATCAATAAAATTACTTTCGAGTTTATTTCCTAATAACCATCAATTTTGGAAATCATGGAATTCTAGAAAATTTCAATACGTAAAAGCCTTTGAAATAGATCAAAAATCACATGCTATTAATTCTTACGAAGGCTTTGAAAAATTAGCAGATTATAAATCAGCTTTTGGTAAAGTAGCAATAGACGCGTTATATCATATCTCTAAACTAAACGATATAGTATTATATACAGATTTACTAAACGCTCATAAATTTTTTTACACCGCTTTTCAAATAACCGACGACGTTTCAGACCTTCAAGAAGATATTGAGAATGGGCAATTTAATATTGCTTACTTTGAACTTACACAAGAAATTGGTGAACAGGAAATTAAAGGAAAAACAATTAAGAATTTAAAAAAAGCTATGTACTTAAATGGTACAGCCGTAAAACTGTATGATAAAGCATTAGGATATTTAGAAAAGGCTAAAAAAACAATAGCACCTTACGACTTACCAGCATGGAAAATTGAAATTCAAAAACTATACAACGAAATAGTTAAAAATCAATTAAACATGTCAGGATTTGTAGCTGTTTTTCATAGCCGACAAAAACTATCAAATCAAAAAATAAATAATTATAAGTCCCCGGAAATAGCATTTGATAACGCTAAAAAATTTATACAAAACTCACAAAATAAAGAAAAAGGAAATTGGATAGATTATTTTAATGATGCAGGAATAAGTGATATTTGGACTACAGGATTTCTTCTATCTCAAGAAGAAAACAATATAAATTATAAAATAGATACTACAAAAGCAGTTGCTTTTTTACAACAACACACTGCTGAAAATAATATTTGGGGGTATAATAGTAAATGGATTTCAGATGCAGATTCTACCACTTTTGTTCTAAGAGCCTTATTAAAAAACAATATAAAAATATCAGAAGAACAATTAAATAATTGGTATTCTTTTCAAAATGAAGATGGTGGTTTTAGTACTTACAAATCTAAAGAAGAAGTAATTGTTTCATTAAACTTCTCAACTGATGCAAATGTAAAAGGATGGTTAAATTCTCATTTTTGTGTGAGTGCTGCAGCTTATTTATTCTTATGTGAAGCAAACATTAAAAATAGGGCATTCTTTAATGTGAAAAAATACTTAGAGTTTATAATTCAACAAGAAGATGCTGTAAAATCATACTGGTGGACCCATGATGTTTATGCTTTTAATCTTATTTTAAAAGGAGCCTTTTTAATAGAGGATATAAATATGATTAAACTAGCATCAAGTTCATTAGAGAACTTTGTAAAGAGTACTTCGTATACAAAATTGAAAGAAGATAAAAATTGCTTTTATTTAGGTTTATTATTAGAGTCACTAATTGTAAACAATCTTTTTTTAGAAAAGTACAAACAAGATATAAATGAAATTGTAAGTATTGTTTTAAATGAACAATTAAAAGATGGGTCATGGTTAGAAAATGCATCAATGCGAATTCCTCAACCATCAATTATAAATGCAAATTCATCAAATGTTACTTGGAAAGTAAGTGATTCTGGAACTAATATTATTGTAAAAGATTTTCATAGATTATTTACAACCTCTGCTTGTATATCGGGGTTGTCTAGTTATATAAATAGTAATTTATAAAAAAATAAAAACTAAGTAACCAATGAATGTTTTACAATTAATTCCAATAAAATCCCTAGACGCAGAAATTCTACCATACGATGGAAATGGAAATTTAGTTGTGCATAATAAATTGAATCATTATGTAAAGATTACAGAACTTGTTACTGTGCTTCTTGAATTGGTAGATGGAAAAAAAACAGTAACAGAACTTTCAGAAAAATTTAGCGAGGCTATAAATAAAGATGTAAGCGCAGAAAAAGTTTATGAAATTTTATATAAAGACCTAGGAAAATATCAGATTATAGAAAATGATCTTTATTCAAATGAAATTGCTTCAAAACCAGACTATTTAAAACTTAGTTTTGATGTTATTCCAGAAAAAATAGTAGCACCTATTGCTAAGTTAATTGCTCCATTATTTTCAAAAACTATATTTTACCCAATACAAGTAAGTTGTTTGATATTTATAGCTTTTATTGGAGTTAATTATTGGGGGGAGGTAACTTTTGAATCTTTTACTAATTTACCCTTTTCAAAAGCTCTTTTTATTGGAGTTGTAATCGTTGTTACGCTGTTTTTACATGAATTTGGTCACGCAGCAGCTTGTAATCATTTTGGGGGAAAACATGGTAATATTGGTTTTGGCTTTTATTTACTATCACCAGTGATGTTTGCAGATGTTTCTGATATTTGGAAGTTAACTAAAAAACAACGAATTGTTGTAAATCTCGCTGGTCTTCATATACAAGTATTAATTGCTACATTATTTGGGGTTTTATTTTTATTTACACATAAAATTGAGTTTCTAGTTCTTGTTTATTTATTAGGTATTTTAAGTGTTTTGGTGAATCTAAATCCTTTTTTTAGAACCGATGGATATTGGGTCTTATCAGATATTACTGGAGTAAATAATCTTAGAGCTAATTCTAATCAAAAAATAAAACAATTTTTTGGTCAATTTATACAAAAGAATGTTTTTATCTATTCTAAAAAGAATATCCTTTTATTCCTATATGCCCTTATAAGTAATTCTTTCATTGTTGTTTTTTTAGGTTGGATTTTAATCACAGATTATAATGCTATTTTTAGTTATCCAATAACTATTTACAATCTTATAGAAGATTTTCTTAAAGGTGGTTTTAAATTCGATTATAACTCACTTAAAAAGCTTACAATTCCGCTATTATTCTATTACATCTTATTTAGGTTTTTAAAAAAAATGTATCAAAGAATGAAAGTTATTAAAACAATAAATACAAAAGAAGTACTATGGATTGGTGTACATATTGTCTTATCTGTAATTTATTTACTTTCAGCAGTTGGTAAAACATTAGATTTTTCACCTTTTAAACAAAAGGTGCTAGAATATGCACCAAATATTGGCTTTTTAGCCTATTTTATTATTGCTCTTGAGTATTTCTTAGCATTAAGCTTTGCTACTTGGATATTTAAAAAAGTAGTTCCAAAAGTATCAATTGCTTTTTTATTGATGTTAAGTTTGGTATACAGCTACGGGTATTTTCAATTAGGGATAAAAGAATGCGATTGTTTTGGCAGCTTTGATGTATTAAACTCAAGTAAAATTGAAGTTGTATTATTAAAAAATACTTTTTTACTTTTATTATCCTTTTTTCTTCTGAAACAACTTAAAACTACTATTTCTAAACGAACAGTTAAAATACTCATTTCTATAGTTATCGTGTTTTTAACTACGTTTCAGGTTTTTAAATTTAACGCTTCAAAGTCATCTGGTTTTGTATTCAAGAATATTGGTAATTCTATTTATGATTCAGGGGTTACAATTTCTAATGAAATGAAAAAGGCTGAATATTGGTTTTTGTTTTCACCAAATTGTATCCACTGTAAAAATGCAATTCCGCATATGAACGATATAGCAAATGGAGGTGAAAAAGTAATTGGAATTAGTATTCTAGAAAAAAAGGAGGATTTTAATACGCTTAAAAACAGTATGAAAGTTGATTTTCCTGTTGAGTTTATTACAAGAAACGCGTTAAGAAAACTTACTAAAAATGTGCCTGTTTTATTAACTATAAAAAACGACACGGTTATAAAAGTAAACAACAAAATAGGAGAAAATCTACCTGATTAATTTGTCTTTAACTCTTTTTCAATGAAAACCATAACAGTTATTTCTGTAAGAAATCATACATTAATGCCGCAAAAATTGTGGGATTGTTGTTTGAATTTAATTCCAAAACATCAACATTCAAAAATAACTAAATTTTATCATTGGAAAGATCGTCAAGCTTCTTTAATTGGTAAATTATTACTAAAAAAAATAGCAGAAAATTTCTTTGGTAAAGATGCTTTTTTAAAAATAAAATATACCAAATATCAAAAACCATACTTGGATGAAGAGTTTTCATTTAACATTTCTCATTCTGGAGAATATGTTGTTTTTGCATATACACTTTCTAAAGAACCTTTAGGTATTGATATAGAAAAAATAGATTCGAAAATAAAAATAAAAGATTTTCATTCCGTTTTAACTGCCGTTGAAAAAAACAAAATTTATAAATCACAAACACCAATATGTACTTTTTATGATTTATGGACAATTAAAGAAGCGGTATCAAAAGCAGACGGAAGAGGTTTACATATTCCTTTAACAGAAATAAAAATTAATACAGATCATATTATCACTAACACAGATAAATGGTTTTATAAAAACATATTGATTACAGAAAATTACAAATGTCATATTAGTACATCTATCAAAAAAAATGTTGTCAATTTAACACATATGACTATAGATAATCTGTATGAAAAACTAGTCAAAACTACTAACCAAAATTAATTTTAAAATGAAAGAAATAAGAAGAGTTGAAAAAATTTCTAAAGAAGAATTTTTGCAAAATAACATTACAGGGAATTTTCCAATAATTATTACAGATGCAATGAGTGATTGGGATTTATCAAGGTTTCAACCTGCATCCTTAAAAAAAGAATTTGGCTCTGAGTTTACCCAAATTTATGATGATTTGTTTGATTTACAGAATGTTGCTTCGTTAGAAAGTTATCTGGATGCTAATTTTAATAAACCAAATATTGATTGTAAGAATTATGTAAGATGGTATACAAAATTAAAAGATGTAGATTTTTTATGGTCAGATGATGTATTTGATAGTTTAAAAGAATCTTGGACTCATCCTTATTTTTTGCCACAAGATTCATTATTAGTTCCATTGGTAAGAGAAGGAGAAAATAAAAGTATTACTGAATTTAGATTTCCATATAAAGGATTATTTATTTCTGGAAAAGGTTCAAGAACAAGATTGCATAAAGATCCGTTTAATAGTAATGCTGTTTTATGTCAGTTATATGGAAAAAAGGACATTACATTATATGCTCCAGATCAAGAAGAATATGTAATGAATGGTGATGAGTTTGTAAACATTATTGATCCAGATTTAAATAAATTTTCGGAATTTACATCAGCAAAAATTCATACTAAAGTAACTTTATCTGCTGGTGAAATAATTCTTTTCCCTGCAGGATGGTTTCATGATGTTACTTGTGCTACCGATAGTATTTCTATTACCTGGAATTTTGTTCATGCTTCTGGTTTAGAAAAATTAATAAATCATTTACGAAAAAATCCAAACGACAGTCAAATAGAAATTTTAAGATTTTTTTTAGGAGATCAAGTTTCTTCAACAACAACGGTAGATGAAATTATAGCCGTATTAGAAAAAAGTATAGTTAAAGAAAGAGTATAAATATTTAATTTTATGGAAGTTTTAAAATTTGGAGGGAGTTCAGTTAGTTCTAAAACTTCTTTAGAAAATATGTTACAAATAATTAAGGAATATAACTCGAATGAAACTCCTTTAATTATTGTAGTTTCTGCACTAAAAGGAATAACTAATAATTTAGTGCGGGTTACCGATTTATTAAAAGTTCAAGATGAAGAATACAGAAAAGTCCTTAAATTAATTTCTGATGAACATATTGAGTTTATAAACTATATATTTCAAGAAGTACCTAAAGGATTATTAAAAATTATTAAAAGACTTGAAAAAGATTTAATACAAATTTCAAGTCTTATTATTAAAAAAGGTAATTTAATAGGGAAGGATTATGATAAAATTGTGAGTTTTGGTGAGTTATTTTCTGCCCATATTATAGCTACATACTTAAAAGGTAATCAAATGAGTTTTTCATTTAAAGATGCCCGAGAATTGATAATTACCAATAATAACTTTACGAATGCTAAAATAGATTGGGATTTAACAAAATCTATAATGCATTCTTTTTTTTATGAAAATAAGAAAAGCTATGTAGTTACGGGGTTTATTGCTCGCTCTATTTATGGAGATACTACAACTTTAGGCAGGGGGGGGTCTGATTATACAGCTACAGTTTTAGGAACTATTTTAAATGCAAAAAAAGTTACTAAATGGACTGACGTAAATGGTATTATGACAGCAGATCCTAATACTGTAATGAAGGCTAGTTCCTTAGATAATATTACTTATGATGAACTTAAAAACTTAACGAAATTTGGGTCGAATGTATTAGTTCATCCAAATTCTATTAATGAACTGTCAAAACATAATATTCCTTTTTTAATACGAAATACTTTTAACTTTAATTTTAAAGGAACCCAGGTTATAAATCACGAAAATACATTACAACGTGTTTTGTCAGTACATCAATCATGTAGTATTGTGGCTTTTGAAAAAAAGACAGACCTAAGTAAAAATTTAATTAAAGAGGTAATTGATAAAGATTATTTATTTTTTAGAATAAAAAAAACTAATAATCAAAACAAATCATTTTATATTGTAGCTAATGACTGTATTAATTTTTTTAGCTTAAACCTTAAAGGTTCTCAAGAAAGTATTATATTATTTTCTGATTTAAAAAATATTGAAATAGTTGATAGAAATATTGATTTGATTACAATTACTAGTAAAAAAATGGATAAAAAATTAGAGCTAGAAAATATTAAAAACTTATTAGTTGAGCATAATATTAATATTCTTGGGTTTCGATTTTTTAATAATTCGATTTCTTTAATTTTTAATAAAACTGATTTTAAAAAAGCATTAGTCTTACTTCATGAAGAACTAACAAGTTCTTTTTTAAAGGTTGAAAATAATTTCATATAGTAATTTTTTTTATTTGGTTAAATCAGTTTTGTAATTTTCCTTTAGACAAAGAAGGTATTTTTTGAAGTTTATAAAATACATTTAAAAATGATATGTAAAATTTGAATATATGAGATATTTAAGTTTTCTTTCAGAAAGAATAAAAGTAGTTGTTAGTAGAAGGTTTCATCAATAAAACTTAAAATAGAGTATAAAACAAAACCCGCAATTTAAAATTGCGGGTTTTTTATAATATAGTAAGTCAGCTTATTTTAAACCACCAGTCATGTCTTCAGGTTTTACCCATTCGTCATATTCAGCTTCGGTAACATAACCTAAACGAACAGCTTCTACTTTTAAGGTAGTTCCGTTTGCATGCGCTGTATTTGCTATTTCAGCAGCTTTATAATATCCTATTTTTGTATTTAATGCAGTAACTAGCATTAATGAGTTGTTTACTAACTCAGTAATTCTACCGTGATTTGGCTCAATACCAGCAGCACAATTAACATCAAAAGATACACAAGCATCTCCAATTAATTGAGCAGATTGTAATACGTTAGCCGCCATCATTGGTTTAAATACGTTTAATTCGTAATGCCCTTGCGTACCACCAACAGTAACAGCAACATCGTTACCCATAACTTGTGCACAAACCATAGTAATTGCTTCTGCCTGCGTAGGGTTTACTTTTCCTGGCATAATAGAAGAACCTGGTTCGTTAGCAGGAATAATTAATTCACCAATACCAGAACGTGGACCTGAAGCCATCATACGAATATCATTTGCTATTTTATTAATAGAAACCGCTAATTGTTTTAAAGAACCATGTGTTTCAACAAAAGCATCGTGTGCAGCTAAGGCTTCAAATTTATTTTCGGCAGTTATAAATGGTAAACCTGTAAATTCTGCAATGTACTTAGCAACTAAAACATCGTAACCAGCAGGTGTGTTTAATCCTGTACCAACAGCAGTACCACCTAAAGCTAATTGCGATAAGTGTTCTAAAGAATTTTTTAATGCTTTTAAACCGAAGTTTAATTGTGCTACATAACCAGAAAATTCTTGACCTAAGGTTAGGGGAGTAGCATCCATTAAATGCGTACGACCTATTTTTACAACATCTTTAAAAGCTTCTGATTTTGCCTGTAAAGTATCGCGTAATTGTTCTACTCCAGGTATTGTTACTTCTACAATTTTCTTGTAAGCAGCAATATGCATACCTGTAGGAAATGTATCGTTAGATGATTGCGATTTGTTTACATCATCATTTGGCTGAATGGTTTTTTCTCCTTCACCGATTACTTTACCAGCAATTTCATGCGCTCTGTTAGCAATAACTTCGTTACAGTTCATGTTAGATTGCGTACCAGAACCTGTTTGCCATATAACTAACGGAAATTGATCGTTGTGTTTACCAGCTAAAATTTCATCACAAACTTGTGCAATTAAATCTCTTTTTTCATTAGCTAATACACCTAATTCGGCATTTGTATAAGCAGCAGCTTTTTTAAGATAAGCAAAACCATAAACTATTTCTAAAGGCATAGAACCTGAAGGACCTATTTTAAAGTTGTTACGAGAGCGTTCTGTTTGGGCTCCCCAATATTTATCAGCAGGAACTTCAACATTCCCCATTGTGTCTTTTTCGATTCTGAACTTTGTCATTATAAAATGATTTAAAAGAATATATATTAACTAAGTTTCAAAATTACAAATTCTTATAGTTTTTGTGGATGATTTTTATCAGATTTTATTGCTTGGAAAGAAAAATAGTTTTAATTTTGCTGCTCAACAAATTTATTAAGCAAAAAACAAAATGTTAGATTTTTCAGAATTTTCAGGATTGGTACTATTCATGTTTATTTTTACAACAGGTTTTTGGTTGTTAATTTTCTTATTAACATTTGTTGTTCCTTATTGGATTGGTGGAACAATCTTAGAAAACATTAAATTAAAAAGAGAAGCTAAAAAGGCAGCTCAAGAATTAGAGTAGTCTTTTTAAAAAATATATACTAAAAGCTCGTTCATTTATTTGAACGAGCTTTTTATTTTAAAAAGAGTTTCTTCTTCTTCTATTCTTGTTACCTTTTCTTGAGGGGCGATTTTTTCGAAACTCTTTTTTGTGTTCTTTCATAATTTTTTTAAGTTCATCTAATTGTTTGCTGTTTATAAACTTATGTAATTCTTTTTGTTGTTTTAAATTTATCTCTTGAATGCGAACCTTTTTTTCCTGATCAGGTATTTCCTGAATTTTGATTTCTTTTTTTTCTTTGCCGTATTTTACAAGAATTTCTTTAACCATTAATAACTGAATATTATCTAACTTTAGTTTTTCTTGAATTTTTTCTAGTTGTTTATCAGTAATTTGCTCGGTGTTTTGTTTTTTTTGAGCGAAAATATTTAAAGATAAAAACAGTAATAAGATATTTGTGAAAATAAATTTATTCATAAATAATGTTTTAGGTAGTATTTATTGCGTTAGGGATTGAATGGTTTGTTTGAGCTCTTTTACTAACTGTGTGTTTTTATACACAGTTAGTAAAAAGCGAGTAATGAAAGCCCGCTCGAACGCCCAAAATATTATCCTTCAAAACCTCCACCACCATCATTTTGACGAGAGGGGCTCTCTCTTTTTTTCTTTTGATTAAAACGATAGGTAAAACTTAAAGATATTTGTCGTTCGCGCCATTGAAACTCTCCATTAGAAATTGTTGATGGATTTTCTCTTCCGCCATAATACGTAGTACTTTCTCGTTTACGAGAATTAAATAGGTCGCTTACATTTAATACCAACGAAGCTTTGTCTTTTAAAATATCTTTACTAAAAGCTAGGTTTGTCATAAACATACCACTTCTATCGCTTTGCGCATTTGTTTGCGGGCCGCGATACATAACGCGTGTTTGCCATGCAATTTTTGCAGGTAGTGTTATACGAGCGTTAAAACGAGCAAACCAGCTACTTTCGTTAACCTCGGCTAAGTTTGTGGTAACTTGCGAATTGTCTTGTGCTGTGTATGTATATGAAAAAGCATCAGTATTAAACTTAAAATAGTTAAAGCTAGCTGATAAACGTACTTTTTTTGTAGGATTGTAATTACTAGTGAACTCAAATCCATAACGCTTTTCATTATTTAAATTTAATGGTTGGCGTACAAAAACATTGGTTCCGTTTCTTTCCTCTATTATTGATATTGCTTGAATTATATCAGTAGAATATTGGTAATATAAAGATGCACCTAAATTAAGTTTTCTGATTTTTGTGTTATAGCCCAAATCAAAAGAGCTTGTAAATGTTGGGTTTAAATCTGGATTTCCTCTAAAGACATTGGTGGCAGAACTTCTACTTTCAAAAGGATTTAAAAACCAATGACGTGGTCTTCTTAAACGTCTGCTATAACCTAAAGTAAGATTTTCGTTTTCATTTAATTCGTAACCAAGATTTACGGTAGGAAACCATTCGGTATAATTTTTATCTGATTTTTGATTAGTAGTTAATACATTTAAATCGATATCAGTTATTTCTGTTCTAAGTCCTAATAGGTAAGAGAATTTATTAATTTTACTACCATATTGCGTATAAAAAGCATAGATATTTTGATCGAAAGTAATAGCATTTGAAGGATCGAAATTATTGTTAGGATCTAAAAAGTTTACTTTAAAATCAGAATCTAACTTTTGTAAAGTTGATTTATGTCCTACTTCAAATTGACTATTTTCTCCAATTGGCAAAACATAATCTATTTGTAGTAATTTTTCTTTTGAGTTTGTTATTTGTGAGTTGTCTTCCGATAGTGTTCCATCAACTAACACTGGAGATTTTTCTGTTTCGTTACTATCTCCGTATTGTAAATCGATTGTTAATTTTTCGCCACTTTCATTTAATTTGTTGGTATAGTTTATAGAGTATTGTTTGTTTGTACCTTTTTCATCTTCGTTTTCTATACGAATCTCAGTTCCTGTTAAAATTTTATTTTCATCAACAAATGTTGATATATTTGTAGCAATATCATTTCCGTTAGATTTTCTGTATACAAAATTACCAGTAATAGAACTGTTGTTATTTATGTAATATTCCATACCAACAGAAGCGTTGAAATTTTTGTTTTCCCTATCAAAAACTCTGTCTTCATTTCTGTAGTCTTTTATCGTTTTATCATTGTTGAAATTAGTAAAGTAAGTTTGAGAATTTCCAGGTCCTTTTCTATAAGAATAGCCAATGTTTGAGAATAAGTTAACTTTTTTTGTACGATAGTTTAAGTTTGGGGCAATTCTAAGCATATCTGGATTTCCAACAGTAAGATTTAGAGAGCCATTAAAACCTGTGATTTTTCCTTTTCTTAGAATAATATTTAAAATACCTGCTGTTCCTTCGGCATCATAACGAGCAGATGGTGAGGTAATCACTTCTACTTTTTCAATAGCATCGGCAGGAAGGTTTCTTAACGCATCAGTACCTGTTAAGCCAACTAAAGCAGATGGTTTTCCATCAATTAAAATACGTACGTTTTCACTACCTCGTAAACTAACAGCACCTGCGGCATCTACATTAACAGAAGGTACATTATCTAAGACGTCAGAAGCTGTTCCTCCTTTTACCGTCATGTCTTTACCTACATTATAAATCTTTTTGTCTAAACGAATTTCTACTGTCGATTTTTCTGCAATTATTTCTACTTCATTTAGTGTTTCTGCATCTTCAGAAAGTGTAATCGTACCTAGGTTGGTGTTTTCGATTAGTTTTTGATTTTTAAGATTTTTAGTTTTAAAACCAATAAATTCTACCTTAGCAGCATACATTCCTTTAGGTACTTCAATGGTAAAGTTTCCTTTTGCATCGGTTATTCCACCAAAAACACGTTTTCTTTTTAAATGTGTTAATACCAATGTAGCGTATTCTAAAGGTTGTTTAGAACTGGCTTCGATAATTTTTCCTGTTAATGTTATTTTAGGGATGTTACTTCGTACTGGTCTTTGGGAAAATGCTGAAATAGATAGTAAAATAACAGTAATAAGTGTGATTTTCTTCATTGAATATTTAATTGATTAGATGTTTAAGACAGTAAAATTATTTAAAGGTTTAATTGGATTTTGTTAATAGAATGTTAAATGAAAAAAGGTCGCATTTAGCGACCTTTTTATATTGAGTAAAAGAAAATTAATTATTTCTTCTTTTTTGATTTTTGTTGAGCAGCTTGTTGTTCTTGTGCTTGTTTCATTGCGTTATCTAAACGCTCACGGAATTTACTTTTAGCTTTTTCAGGCTTCTTTTTATTTTCTTCAATTTTAGCATGAATCTTAGCTTCATCAATTACATAATTTTTAATAACTAACATAATTACAATCGTTAATAAGTTAGATATAAAATAGTATAAACTTAAACCACTTGCATAGTTATTAAAGAAAAATAACATCATAATAGGAGAGAAGTAAATCATATACTTCATCATTTTACCCATATCAGGCATCCCTTCTTGCGTTGGAGCTTGCATATTTGCTTGTTGATTCTGATTCATTTTCATGTAAAAGAAAATAGCAATTGAAGCTAATATTGGAAATAAACTAATATGATCTCCGTAAAAAGGAATACTAAAAGGTAATTGATAAATCATATCGTATGATGATAAATCATTTGCCCATAAGAAGCTTTTTTGTCTAAAGTCAATATTCGTTGGAAAGAATTTAAATAAAGCAAAGAATACAGGCATTTGTAATAATGCAGGAATACAACCAGACATCATACTTACACCAGCTTTTCGTTGCACCGCCATAGTTTCTTGCTGACGTTTCATTGCGTTTTCTTTACCAGGATATTTTTTGTTAATTTCTTCCATTTCTGGACGAATCACTTTCATTTTAGCACTTGATAAATACGATTTATAAAGTACAGGAGACATAATAATACGTACAACAATTGTCATTAAAATAATAATCAATCCGAAGTTACCAATAAATCCTTTTAATAGGTTAAATACAGGGTAAAAAACAGTACGATTTAAGAAACCGAAAATACCCCAACCTAAATCAGAGATTTCATTTAAATTAGTTCCTTCATAGGTTTTTAATAAATTATAATTTGTTGGCCCGTAAAACCATTGCATGTTATAATTTAATTCTCCATTTGTTAACGCTAAAGGAGCCTTTAAACCATAAGTTTTTGTAAAAACAGTGTCTTTTTCTTCACCTGCAAAATCAACAGATTTTAAGTTTGCATTATTAAAAGGAGTGTCTGAAGATAAAATTGTAGAAAAGAAGTGTTGTTTATAAGCAACCCAATTTACATCACTTACAGCTTCATCGTCATTCATTTGTAAATAATCAACATCATCATCAGCTTTATAATAGTAATATGAATACATGTTTTCAGTTTTCATACTTTTCTCATGTCTAAACCCTTTTAAGTTCCAATCTAAATTAATAGCTTGAGAACTGTTTATAACAGTACTTAAGCCTTGAGAGCGAACTGCAAAACCAACACGATAGTCATCTTTTTTAATTTCGTAACGATACTCTAAGAATTTATCTTCAGATACTTTCAATTTCATAGAAAGTACTTGAGTGTCTCCATTTTTAGTTAAAGTAGGAGTAAATAATAAATCTTTAGTATTTAAAATACGGTTATCTGTAGTACCAAAATTAATGTTAAAAGAAGCGTTCTTGTCTTTTATTAAGTATAAAGGAAGTGAATCGTAGGTTTTAAAATTTTTAACTAATGCTTCCGTAATTTGCCCACCTTTATTATCAATAGTTAATTTAAGAAGGTCGTTTTCTATAAAAGTACTTCCTTTTTTACTTGTTGAAGCACCGTAAGCAAAAGCACCTAGTTTGTTTCTTAAAGCAATTTGCTGTAGCGAATCATTTAAAACAGGTGTTTCTGTTAAGTTATTTTGAATGGCTGAAGTTTCAGAAACTTGCTCTGTTTGAGTAGTTGTTTCAGGGGTTACTTCTGGTTTACGACTATTCATCCACCAAAGTAATATTCCTCCTAATAAAAGCATTCCTATAAAGGAATTTAAATCAAATTTTTTTTGTTCCATTGATATGTGTTATAATGTCAACTTGTCATTTTTTGTTTTTCAAATATTTGAAAAACCCGACAAATGTAGTGAAACCCGATAGAATTTATGAGGTTTTACTGTGATTAATTCTGATTATAGTAATAGTTCAAACAGCGTTCCAACTTGTTTAAAAAAAGAAAATCCTGTAATTATAAATTACAGGATTTTAAAATTATTTTTTTGATTGCAATAAAGCAGCTTTTATAAAACTTACAAATAGTGGGTGAGGGTTTAATACCGTACTTTTATATTCAGGGTGGTATTGTACACCAACAAACCAAGGGTGTGTAGGAATTTCAACAATTTCTACTAATCCTGTTTTAGGATTTATACCTGTAGCTTTTAAACCAGCTTCTTCTAATTGCTTTTTATAAGCATTGTTATATTCGTATCTATGGCGATGACGCTCACTAATTAACGTTGTTTTATAAGCTTCAAATACTTTAGAACTTTCAGTGATTTCACAATCCCAAGCACCTAAACGCATTGTTCCTCCTTTTTCGGTAACGTCTTTTTGTTCTTCCATTAAATTAATAACAGGATTTGACGTTTTAGGATTCATTTCAGTTGAAATAGCATCTTTTAAACCTAAAATATTACGAGAATATTCGATAACAGCCATTTGCATACCTAAACAAATTCCTAAAAACGGAATATTGTTTTCACGTACATATTGTACAGCTGCTATTTTACCTTCAATTCCACGATCTCCAAAACCAGGAGCAACTAAAACACCATCTAAACCTTCTAGTTTTGAAGCGGCGTTTTCAGGAGTTAATTCTTCAGAGTGAATCCAACGAACTTTAACCTTTGCTTTATTTGAAGCACCGGCATGAATAAATGCTTCAGTAATTGATTTATATGAGTCGTGTAATTCAACATACTTACCAACTAAACCAATTTCAATAGTGGCAGTAGGATTTTTATGACGCTCTAAAAACTGATTCCAAGCTTTTAATTTAGGTTGTTTACGTGTAGATAAGTTTAATTTATCTAAAACTACGTAATCTAACCCTTCTTTAAACATTAAGTTAGGAACATCGTAAATAGTTTCTGCATCTAACGATTGAATTACATCTTGTTTTTTAACATTACAAAATAAAGCTAACTTACGTTTAATAGTATCGTTAATTTCGTGCTCAGAACGACATACAAGTATATCTGGACTTACACCACTTTGCATTAACATTTTTACAGAGTGTTGCGTAGGTTTGGTTTTTAATTCACCAGCGGCAGCTAAATAAGGGACTAATGTTAAATGTATAACAATAACATTATCATCTCCTAATTCCCATTTTAATTGACGAACAGCTTCTACATATGGTAATGATTCAATATCACCAACAGTTCCACCTATTTCGGTAATAACAATATCATAATCACCAGTATTCCCTAAAATTTGGACACGTTCTTTAATTTCATCAGTAATATGAGGTATTACCTGAACTGTTTTTCCTAAAAATTCACCTTTACGTTCTTTATTTATTACAGATTGATAAATTTTACCTGTAGTAACATTGTTTGCTTGTGAGGTAGGGATGTTTAAGAAACGTTCATAATGACCTAAATCTAAGTCAGTTTCAGCTCCGTCATCAGTTACATAACACTCACCGTGTTCATAAGGGTTTAATGTTCCTGGATCGATATTAATATATGGATCTAATTTTTGTATAGTCACAGAGAAACCTCTTTGCTGTAATAATTTAGCTAAAGAAGCGGCAATAATTCCTTTTCCTAGTGATGAAGTTACGCCTCCTGTTACAAAAACGTATTTAGTGTTGTTCATGGTATTCTTAGGTTTGGGCAAAAGTAAGAAGTCTAGCTTTTCGAACAAATAAAAAAGTGAAAAAAAATATATAAAAATTAACTATTTTTGTTGAATCAAAAAATATATAAAAAAACTAAAACTAGTGTTTGTTAGTCAAAAAAACTGTTGTATATTTGCCCACGCTTTTAGCAGACGGAATTTCATAAAAGCAACATATTAATTAAAGACTATTTTTAAAAATATAAATAATGCCGAAAAGAACTTACCAACCATCGAAGAGAAAAAGAAGAAACAAACATGGTTTCAGAGAGAGAATGGCTTCTGCTAATGGACGTAAAGTTTTAGCTAGAAGAAGAGCTAAAGGAAGAAAGAATATCAGTGTATCTTCAGCTCCAAGACCAAAAAAATAATGATTAACAATTGTTAATATATTAGGTGTTACTATTTTTTAGTAACACTTTTTTTGTATATAAACGTTTTTTACCTTTACAAACAACAACAATAAAACAACAACACCGACTAAAATGCCTAAAAACCAAGACCTTAAATCTATCTTAATAATCGGATCAGGGCCAATTGTTATTGGACAAGCCTGTGAGTTTGATTATTCTGGAACACAAGCTTTACGTTCTTTACGTGAAGATGGAATTGAAACTGTTTTAATCAATTCAAACCCTGCAACTATCATGACAGATCCTTCAATGGCTGATCATGTATACCTTTTACCTTTAAATACAAAATCGATAATTCAGATTTTAAAAGAGCATCCACAAATTGATGCAGTTTTACCAACAATGGGTGGTCAAACAGCATTGAATTTATGTATTGAAGCTGATGAAAAAGGAATTTGGGAAGATTTTGGTGTAAAGATTATTGGTGTTAATATTGACGCTATTAATATTACGGAAGACCGTGAGAAGTTTAGAAACTTGATGATAGATATTGGTGTTCCAATGGCGCCTCAAGCAACGGCTACTTCTTTCTTAAAAGGTAAAGAAATTGCACAAGAATTTGGATTTCCTTTAATTATTAGAGCTTCATTTACTTTAGGTGGTGAAGGAGCTTCTTTTGTTTATAAAGAAGAAGATTTTGATGAATTATTAACTCATGGTTTAGAGGTTTCTCCTATTCATGAGGTAATGATTGATAAAGCCCTTATAGGTTGGAAAGAATATGAATTAGAGTTGCTAAGAGATGCAAATGATAACGTAGTTATTATTTGTTCGATCGAAAATATGGACCCTATTGGAATTCATACAGGAGATTCGATTACTGTAGCACCAGCAATGACACTTTCTGATAAAACATTCCAGAAAATGCGTGATATGGCTATTCATATGATGCGTAATATTGGTGATTTTGCAGGAGGATGTAACGTTCAGTTTGCTATTTCTCCAGATGAAAAAGAAGATATAATTGCTATTGAAATTAACCCACGTGTATCACGTTCATCGGCACTAGCTAGTAAAGCAACAGGATATCCTATTGCGAAAATTGCAGCGAAGTTAGCCTTAGGTTATCATTTAGATGAGTTAGATAATCAAATCACAAAATCTACATCAGCTTTATTTGAGCCTACATTAGATTATGTAATCGTAAAAATACCGAGATGGAATTTTGATAAATTTGAAGGTTCTGATAGAACTTTAGGTTTACAAATGAAATCAGTAGGTGAGGTGATGGGAATTGGAAGATCATTTCAAGAAGCATTACATAAAGCTACACAGTCTCTTGAAATTAAGCGAAATGGTTTAGGAGCAGATGGTAAAGAAAATAAAAATTACGAAGAAATTATAGATAAATTAACACATGCTTCTTGGGATCGTGTTTTTATTATTTATGATGCAATTAAGATGGGAATTCCGTTGAGTAAAATCCACGAAATTACGCAGATTGATATGTGGTTTTTAAAACAATATGAAGAGTTACACGAAATAGAAAAAGAAATTTCTAAATATACTGTAGCAAATCTTGATAGAGATTTATTGCTAGAAGCAAAACAAAAAGGATATGGAGATCGTCAGATAGCTCATATGTTAGGTTGTTTAGAAAGTGAAGTATATAAGAAGAGAGAAGAATTAAATATTAATAGAGTTTATAAGTTAGTAGATACTTGTGCAGCTGAATTTAAAGCGAAAACACCTTATTATTATTCAACTTTTGAAAGTGATATTGTAACAAAAGAAGGAACTACTGTTATAGCGAATGAAAGTGAAGTTACAGCAAAGAAGAAAATTATAGTTTTAGGTTCAGGACCAAACCGTATTGGGCAGGGTATTGAATTTGATTATTGTTGTGTACATGGTATTTTGGCTTCTGCTGAGTGTGGCTATGAAACGATTATGATAAACTGTAATCCTGAAACTGTTTCTACAGATTTTGATACTGCAGATAAATTATATTTCGAACCTGTTTTTTGGGAACATATATATGATATTATAAAGCATGAAAAACCAGAAGGTGTTATTGTTCAGTTAGGTGGGCAAACAGCATTAAAATTAGCTGAAAAGTTAACAAAATATGGTATTAAAATTTTAGGTACTAGTTTTGAAGCGTTAGATTTAGCTGAAGATAGAGGTAGTTTTTCAGATCTTTTAATGAGAAATAAAATTCCTTTTCCAGAATTTGGAATTGCTGAAACAGCTGATGAAGCTTTAGTATTAGCAGATAAGTTAGATTTTCCAATTTTAGTTCGTCCATCTTATGTTTTAGGAGGGCAAGGAATGAAAATTGTGATTAATAAAGAGGAGTTAATAGAGCACGTAGTTGATTTATTAAGAAGAATGCCTGGTAATAAATTATTGTTAGATCATTATTTAGACGGAGCAATTGAAGCGGAAGCTGATGCAATATGTGATGGTGAAAATGTACAGATAATTGGAATTATGGAGCATATTGAGCCTTGTGGTGTACACTCTGGAGATTCAAATGCAACATTACCAGCCTTTAATTTGGGGGATTTAGTAATTCAACAAATAAAAGATCATACCAAAACTATTGCTTTAGAGCTAAAAACTGTAGGTTTAATAAATGTTCAATTTGCTATTAAGAATGATATTGTTTATATAATTGAAGCAAACCCACGAGCATCTCGTACAGTTCCTTTTATAGCAAAAGCTTATAAGCAACCTTACGTAAATTACGCTACTAAAGTAATGTTAGGGGAGAAGAAGGTAACAGATTTTGATTTTAACCCTCAATTAGATGGTTATGCAATAAAGCAACCAGTCTTTTCATTTAATAAATTTCCTAATGTAAACAAACAATTAGGGCCTGAAATGAAATCAACAGGAGAAAGTATTTTATTTATTGATGATTTAAAAGACGATCAATTCTACGATTTATATTCAAGAAGAAAAATGTATTTGACTAAATAGAATTTTTTTATAAAATTAAAATCCTCATAGAGTTTTATATCTATGAGGATTTTTTATTTTAAAGGATACTCTATTTTTTAATGAAAACGATTCTATTATAAAGCAATTAAAAAAAGTAGTACGATTGATCTAGTTTTACGAATAATTTTATTGTTAATTTCTAAGTTTTTTAATCCTCTTGAAATAGCTTCTCTAGAAAAATTTAAGTCTTCAGATATTTCTAGTACTGGAACTTTAATTTCAGGATTTTTATATAGCTTCGATTTTGTTTTAATATAACCAAGTAAATGTTCTTCTAATGTTCTACTGTTAACTTCTTGAGTTTTGTTTATAATATTTATATAATGGTATTGATATGATGTAATCATAAAATCTCGAAGCTCTATGTAGGTACTTGCCCATTCTAAAAATAAATCGTTTGGAGTGTTTAAAACGATAGCGTCTTTTAAAACGGTACCACATACTATATCTGAAGATATGTTTGAAGTGTTGGTGTAATTTATAATTTTGGGCTTTATTCCTTCTACATGATATAAAAGTAATTTTTTATTACCATGTTTTATACACATTTTAATAATTCCAGATAATAAAATGCATACATCTTTGTTGGAACGAGTACAGTTTTCTAATAAAGATCCTTTTTTGTAATGTAATATTTTTCCGTGTTTTTTTAATAGGTCGATTGCCTCTTTAGAGAAGGGTAAATTTTTTAACATAATAGGCTGGTTGGTTATTTAATATAGGGTTTCCTATACTAAATTAGTTTACTAATTAGCATTTTTTGGTATAAATATAGAACTCTTTAGTATATGTATTTTATACTAATAACTGTATTGATCTGGGTTTACTTATAATCTTATGTTGATTTTCTAAACGTCTTAGAGCTCTAGAAATAGAAGCTAAAGGAGTTTTTAAATCAGAAGATATTTCAGCTCTAGAAATTTGAATATCTTTTTGTAGGTAAACGGTAGATTTATTTTTTAGATAATAGAATAAGCGATTCTCTAAAGAATGGGTTAATAAATTTTTAAGTCTATTAAGCATTATATTAATATTATATTCGCTAGAATTAATAATAACTTTTTTGAAAGATAAAGAAAGAGCTTGACATTCAGCTATTTTATTATTTGGAACCCATAATATAGTACTGTTTTCTATAGCAGTGATTGAGATTGGAGCAGCATATGATTCTGTCATGTTCATTAGAGCTATAACAGGATTTGTTTTGGGTGAAATATGATATAGCAACAGAGAGTTATCATCTTGGTCTAAATGAGCTTTTAAGACACCACTGATTATAATGGCTGTAGTGTTTATCGGAACATGTTTTAGTAAAATTGGATCACCAACTAGGTATTTTTTTTGAACAGCATAAGGTTGAATTAATTTAGCTGTTGATTCATTAACGAGGGACTTTAAAATCATTATAAATTATTTATTTTTATTATATAAACTACTATTAAGTAGTAATTTATAGAGTTTACTTACAATATTTGAATAGTTGCACAACCATTTTATTTTTTGATTCAGAACCCTGAACAAAACACAAAATCACTAGTATTGGTAATCAGTGTGTTATGTTTTAAATAGAATGAAGATTATAAGATTCTTTAAAAAAAATATTTTGAGTTGTGCAACCATCATCTTTGTTACTCCTTTTTATTTTTCTTTTAGTATTTCTAAGAAAATACTAGCTAGGTTTTCAGGTTGTGAGAAATTTGGAGTATGACTTGATTTTAAGGTATATACTTTTTCAACTTTCCCTTTATACATTGCTCTTTGTATTTCAATAGGTATGGCTCTATCTTCTGTACATTCGACATAGTATTTAGGAATTTTACCAAAATTTTCATCTGTTATTTGTAACTCATAGCTTAAAGGTGCTGCAGGTTCAGGTACAATATATGGTTTTGCAGCGTTAAAAGCTTCTTTTGATATATCGTGAGCAAAAGCATTTTGTACTTCATCTTCTTTTACAAAAGCATATGTTTTATCTTCTGATAAATGAAAATTATCTACCGCTGTAGATCCTTTTACAGCTTGTACTGCTCCTAAGAATGAACCTTTGTTTGGTAGTAAAAAAGCAGTTAAAAACACCAGTTTTTTAACTTTATTAGGCCTTAATTCAGCAACTCTACTAACAGTAATACCATTAAAACTATGGCCAACTAAAATTACTGGACTATCTTGTTTGTCAAGAATATCTACAAGTGTTTTTACATAATCATCCATAGTAATATCGGCAGGAGAAGTCTTGTCGCTTCCGTGCCCTGGTAAGTCTGGGGTTAAAACTGCGTGTCCATTTTCTTTTAGATTTTTAGCTACATTTTTCCATTGCCATCCTCCTAACCAAGCGGAGTGCACTAATACATAAGTTTCTTTTTTGTCCATTTTTTGTGTGTTTGAGCATCCAATACTAACAATCGAAAGTAGAATGATTGCTAAAAGGGTAAATTTTTTTTGTGTCATTTTTTCTGTTTTAAATTTGTTATTAATTACAATGCAAAAGTAAAACGAGAAATGAAGTAGCACCTGTACCTTTTGATACAGGTGATAAAATATAATTTAAAAAGTAATTTTTTAGAGGAGTTCTATTTGCTTAAACTTCAATTTTACGATACCTGAAACTTCAAACTGTTTCAATATTTTTGAAACAACTTCCCTTGTAGTACCTATTTCTTTTGCTAATTGACTATGTGAAAGGTTTATTATGTGAGATTGTTTTTTTGTACTTTCTAACTTTAGGTAATCTATTATTCGCTTGTCTATTTTATTAAACGCTAAATTCTTATAAGAATGTAGTAAATCGTCATAACTAAATATAAATGAATTTGTAGTGAAATTATTCCAAGATTTATATTTAAAATTCCATTCAGAAACAAATCTCACTGGTATTTTGATGATTATTGTATCTTCTTCTGTTTTTGCATTTACAAGACTTTTGTAGTCTCGGAATGTAGCTGAAAGAGATAATACACATGTCTGAATAGGATTAACATAATAAAGCAAAATTTGCCTATCGTCGTTTTCTTGCCATACCCTTACTTTACCCGAAATAACAAGGGCTAACCATTTGATATATTTACCTTGTTCAACAATAAATGTATTTTTAGGTACAGTTTGTATGATTCCTACTTTTAAAATTTCCTCTTTCAGATTTACTTCAGCAATATTTAAAGCTTTAAATAGTTGGTTAAATTCAGTCATTCTTTCTAATTATAAATAGTAGTTTTATGCAACCACCAGTTATTGGTAAATATTTTAAATTATAGTTATGTAATAAGCTATTAAAGTAAGTGTTTTCAGTTGTAAAATTAGGATTGATTTAGTATGAAGCCTTTTTAGTTTTTGTATTCAGTAGCTAATATTTTCAAATTATCTACAGAAGAAAAATGTATTTCGTTTTTAGACTCTTGTTGATTTTCTTTTTCAAGAAAAGGAATATCTCTCTTCAGTAATTTATTTTTTAGGATTAATAAATCTCCTTCAAATTTAACCAATTGACATCCTTGATGATTGTGATTTAATATAAAATTATCGTCATATTCACTACCCCAATAGTGCTGTATCTCAATAAATAAATGGTTTTGTTGGTACATCCATTCTCTATTTTCTAGAGCATCAATATCTAATGAGGGAGGTGTTAGTTCTGGACTTCCTAAAAAATACAAAGTAAATCCGTTACTTCGTTTTACATACATCCTTGCATGTAGTTTCATTCCGCAGATATCTTCATAAAACTGAATGCTTTTTATTGGATCTTTCGTTCTAATAGTTAACAAGCCTAATACTGGGTTTTCTAGCAACGGATAGTCTTTTTTTGGTGTAGACGGAACAGTGTTTTGTTTAAATGTTTTTTGAATGAATTCTATTTGATGATCTTCGATATCTTTGGTATGAGATAAGTAACCAATATCTCCAAATTGATATGGGTCACCAATAGGTATATTATATTCTTTTATTTTGGTGTTAACTCTTTGAATATCGTCTATGAATAAGCTATGCTTCCAATAGTTGTCATCAGATTTTTGGGAGTATTTAATAAGATTGTTTTGTTTTTCTTGAAACAATTCTAAGTAATAATCTTGATTTTCAAAATTTAAAATAGACAAAGTACCTTTGATATGCTCAAAGGTATTTTTTAATTTCATTCCTAGTATTTTAGTATAGAAGTTTATGGTTTTTGGACTGTTTATTCCTAGTCTAAAGCTTTTTAATTTCATCACTTTGGTTTGTTTATTGTTTTTGTGATTTTTTAGTATTGTGTTAGTACTTTGAATTCATCATAGCTTAACTTCCATTTTCCATCTTTCTTTTCCCATTTTTCATTATAAATTTTTCCTTCTCCAATATTCATTGACCAATCAGAAGATAAAATACCACTGTTAGTAGTTACCATTTCAAATTTTGGCGTTGAATAAATTAAATTAGTGGCACCATCTGCTATAAGTTTAATCCAAAAATTTTCAATTCCTTTTTTTCCTGTAATTGATGGAAAAGGACTAGGATTCATTGTTGCATTTTCAAAATACCCTTCACCACAAATATTACCTTTACCATCATTAAAATTACTTGTCCATGCTATTGATGTATGAATTAGTTCTTCCATAGCAATATGACTAGCTATTGGATTTTTACTATTTTTACGAGGTATTTCATATTTCTCTTGTACTTCAAAGTTATCATAGGTTAGCATCCATTTTCCATTTAACTTTTCCCATTTTTCATTATAAATTACACCATGACCTACATTCATACTCCAATTTGCAGATAAAAAGGCTGTTTTTTCATTGGCTACTTGAATGCTTAATTTTGTATAAACTAAATCTGTTGCTCCACTTTCTACAAATGGAACCCAAAATCCTTTTATTTTTTCCATTCCTTTGTAAACACCAAAAGGCATTGCACTCATTACGGCTGTTTTTGCATAGCCTCTTACAATGTTCTCTTTGGCTCCTTTATTAAAATTTGTAATCCATTGTTTACTAGCTGCAATTACTTCAAGTGCTATTTCGTGATGAGCAGTAGGTTTTTGTTTACTATAACTTTGTATTACTTTTTTTTCTTCGTTAACGGTTTGTTGTTGTGCACACGATGTTAATACTATTGTTAACAATATAATTCTTAAGAATAAATTATTACTAAACATTTTTTTATTTGTTAAATTCATGATTTTTTTTCAAGTTTAAAGCCTTAAGCTGTGGTTACTACTTCGTAAATTTGAATACTAGGATCTTCTTTTAACATACTACCAAGAGTGTTAAAATCTCCTATTTCTTTTCTCCAGTTTAAATACTTTTGAAAATGGTCATTAGATTTCCAATATTCAATTAGAATAATTTTGTTGGGGTCTTGTGCTAATCTAGATACTTGAGCAGTATTGCAACCATTAAAACTTCTCGTATCTTGAAGTATTTTTTCAAAAAAATGTTTAATTTTTTCGGACTGTTGTTCTTGAGCTAAAAGCTCAAATTTTACCATTATTTCCATAATTATTTAATTTAATTGTTAATTATGGTGCAAATAAACTATGATTTAAGATGTAAAACCTGTGACATTTGGCACAACAGTTTAAATTTATTTTAAAATCTGAATTTCTTTTTGTCCAAGACGTAGTTTACCGTTTGATTCTAATTTCTTAAGTAATCTAGAAATAACCTCTCTTGTTGTTCCTAATTCTTTGGCTAAATCTTGATGTGATTTATAAATAATGTCATCATTAGCTTTAGAAATAAGATAATCAAGCAAGCGATCTTTCAATGGTTGAAACGCTAAATTTGAATATTGATTAATTAAGTGATTGTAACTTTCCCTAAATGTATTAATAATAAAATTATTCCATGATTTATAACTAAAATTCCAATCTCTTACATATCTAATAGGTAGGTTTAGTATGATGCATTTTTCTTCAGCAATAGCATTAACAGTACTCTTGCAATCTTCAAAACAAGCAGAAAGTGATAGTGTACAGGTTTCCATTGTATTTAGATAATAAATAAGAATTTCACGGTCTTCACTTTCTTGATAAACTCTTACTTTTCCTTCTAGCACAATTTTTAACACCTTTATGTAATGATTGCTTTTAATAATAAAATCGCCTTTTTTGTGCTCTGTTATAGTAGCTTTTTTACGAATCTCATCTTGAAGCCCTTTTTCTGAAATTCCAAGTTGTTTTAAGAAATTATCTAGCATTAAATTTTGTGTATTAAATTGTATACAATGTGATTGTATAAGGTTTGTTGTGTGATTTAAGTAAAAGAGTTAACAAAGATAGTGCAAGTAGTAAATAGATTATACACTGAATATTAGATAAAATTATAATTTTTTTTGATAATAATGAACTCGGTATAGAATTAAAGTCATCCTTTTTTAATTTAGTTGAACTTATTGTATGAACAAGCTATAATTATTTTTTTAACATAAGATTAACTAGTTGTATATGCAACTAAATTAATCTTTTGAATTAATTTTGTGTCTAATATTAAATATGGATATGGATATTGAAAATACATTAGCTCCTTGGTTAGGTAAAACAATGAAAATGATTGATAATCATATTCAAGATATTTTTTTTGAAAAAAATATTAGTCTAACAAAAAATCAATTCATTGTTTTAAAAAGACTGAAAGGTAAAAATGGGCTTCCACAACAAGAGCTAGCTTTTTTAACAGGTAGAGATAAGACATCTTTAACTCGCTTAATTAATACAATGGAAAAGAAAAATTTAGTAGCTAGAATTTTATCAAAATCAGATAGACGAATTAATAATATTCATTTAACTAAAAAAGGAGAGCTATTACTAGAAGAAACTTTACCAATTATGAAAAATTTTGCCATTTCATTACAGGAAAATATTTCAGATGAAGAAATTGCTAAAACAATTAACACAATTAAAAAGGTACAAGAGAATTTAAAAAAATCAACTAAAAGTTGTAGTAACAACTAAATAATAAAACATGAGAAAATTAATTATAGTAGGAGCAGGAATTTTAGTGCTTTTAGTAGCATCTTTAATATCTAGTTATTTTAAAAATAGCAAGAAGAAGCCTGAGCGTAAAGTAACAAAAGTTGAAAAAACAGTTTTTGTTAAAGAGGTGAAAAATGGAGATATGCCAATTGTAATTTCAGCAAACGGAAATTTAGTAGCTAAAAATAAAGTTGATATTTATTCAGAAGTACAAGGAGTTTTAAGGCCTACAGGAAAAGATTTTAGAGCAGGAGTGGCATATAATAAAGGGCAAACATTGTTAAGAATTAATAGTCAGGAATTTTACGCATCTATTCAATCTCAAAGAAGCTCTTTACAAAATTTAATTGCTTCAATTATGCCAGATATCAGATTAGATTATCCAGATTCTTTTGAAAAATGGAATTCTTATTTAAAGAACTACGATATTAATAAGTCGGTACAACCACTACCTAATACTAGCTCAGATAAAGAAAAATACTTTATAACAGGAAAGAATATATATGCTACATTTTATAATTTAAAAAATTTAGAAGCTAAACTGGCAAAGTATAATCTTAGAGCTCCTTTTAAAGGTGTTTTAACAGAAACATTGGTTACAAACGGAACCTTAGTAAGGGTAGGGCAGAAAATGGGAGAATTTATTGATTTATCAGTATTTGAATTACCATTATCTGTTAATGCTGGCTTTGCAGATGTTTTACAAATAGGTAAAACTGTTGCTCTTCAAAATTTAGAAAAAACAAAAACTTGGTCAGGGAAAGTTTCTAGGATTAATGGAAAAATAGATCAAGCTTCTCAAACTGTTCAGTTGTTTATTGAAGTAAAAGGAGAAAATTTAAGAGAAGGAATGTATTTAGAGGCCAACGTACCTGTAAAAACAGCAATAGATGCTATAGAGATAAACAGAAAACTGTTAATAGAAAACAAATTTGTTTATGTTGTAAAAGATAGTGTATTAGATTTAGTAAAAATTAATGCAGTACATTTTAATGAAAATACTGTTGTTGTAAAAGGTTTAAAAAATGATATGAAATTAGTATCTAAACCAATAACAGGTGCCTATGTAGGAATGCCTGTAAAAATATTTTCTGAACAGAATAATACAAAAGCGGAATAGATAATGAAAAAAGTTATAGCATATTTTATAAAATACCCTGTTGCGGTAAATATTATTATCATTGCTTTTGTATTGTTGGGAAGTTTAGGGTATTCGAATTTAAAATCTTCTTTTTTTCCACAGACAGACGCAAAGTTTATTAATATAAAAGTTGCATATCCTGGGGCATCACCTCAAGAAATGGAAGAGGGAGTTGTCTTGAAGATAGAAGACAACTTAAAAGGTTTAATAGGTGTTGATAGAGTTACATCTACTTCATCAGAAAACACTGCATCAATATCTGTTGAAACTTTAAAAGGTTACGACATTAATAATATTTTAGCAGAAGTAAAAAACGCAGTAGATAAAGTTCCTAATTTTCCTTCTGGAATGGAACCTGCCGTAGTAGCTAAAATTGAAAGTGTAGCAGAAACAGTAAGTTTTGTGGTTACAGGAAAAAACATTTCTTTAAAAACACTTAAACAGATTACTAGAGATGTTGAAAATGACTTACGTAGAATAGATGGGATTTCTCAAATTTCTATTACAGGGTATCCTAGTGAGGAAATTGAAATAGCTGTTCGAGAGAATGATTTATTAGCTTATAATTTAACTTTTCAGCAAGTTGCAACAGCAGTTTCATCAGAAAACATTATTACAACTGGAGGATCTGTAAAAACAGTTGCAGAGGAATATTTAATTAGAGCGAATAACCGATTATATTATGGAGATGAAATAGATAATTTAGTGGTAAGAGCTGATGCATCTGGAAGAATTATTCGATTAAAAGATGTAGCTACGGTTACTGATAAGTGGAATGAAAACCCAAATAAAAGTTATTATAACGGAAATTTATCCGTGCGTGTTCAAGTAAGTAATACGAATAATGAAGATTTATTATCATCTGCAGAAAAAATAAATGAATATATTGATACATTTAATGAACAACATGAAAATGTAGAAATTGCAATTACTAGAGATTCTTCAATTACCTTAAACCAGCGTACAGAATTGTTGTTTAAAAATGCATGGCAAGGTATGTTGTTGGTAATGTTGTTTTTATCATTGTTTTTGCGACCAAGATTAGCATTTTGGGTTGCTGCGGGTTTACCAGTTGCGTTTTTTGGAATGTTTATGCTGGCAGGTTACTTTGATGTAACAATTAATGTATTATCATTATTCGGAATGATTATCGTAATTGGTATTTTGGTAGATGATGGTATCGTAATCTCAGAAAACATTTATCATCATTATGAAAAAGGAAAATCACCAATTCGTGCCGCTATTGACGGAACTATGGAGGTGATTCCACCTATTGTTTCAGCAATTATAACAACTATTTTAGCCTTTTCAGTATTCTTTTTCTTAGACGGAAGAATAGGTGAGTTTTTTAGTGAAGTTGCTACAGTTGTAACACTTACATTAATTGTTTCTTTAGTTGAAGCTTTAATTATTTTACCAGCACACGTGGCACATTCTAAAGCACTACATAGAAATCAAAAGTTATATGCTTTTAATAAATATGCAGAACTGTTAATGGATTTTATGCGTGATAAATTATATGCACCCGCATTAAAATTTGTATTAAATAACAAGTTTTTTGGTTTGGTAATTCCTGTTGCTTTGTTTATGATTACAATAGGAGCTTTTCAAGGAGGAATAATTAAAGGAACCTTTTTTCCATCGATAGCAAGTGATAGAGTTGCTATTAATTTGACCATGCCGCAAGGAACCAATGAGGTGATAACTGATAGTATTATTTCAGATATTGAAAATAAGGTTTGGGTTGTAGAGAAAGAATTTACAAAAAAATATGGAGTAGATAATGAGTCTGTTGTTGATAATATTACCAAGAGAGTAGGACCAGGAAGATCTAGCGCATCACTTCGTATTAATCTTTTACCAGGAGAACAACGTAGTTTTAGTTCTAGAGAAATAACAAATGCTATTCGTGAAAAGGTAGGTAAAATATACGGAATAGAAGCGTTAACTTTTGGTTCTGGAGGGAATTTTGGAGGAAGTCCTGTTTCAGTTTCTTTATTGAGTAATAATATTACTGAATTAAAAGCAGCTAAAAATGAGTTGAAATCAGAATTAAATAAGAACCAAGATTTAAAGGATGTTACTGATAATGACCCGCAAGGAATAAAGGAAATTAAAATTAAACTGAAAGACAATGCATATTTATTAGGTTTAACATTACGAGATGTAATGCGTCAAGTACGAAGTGGTTTTTTCGGATTACAAGTACAACGTTTTCAGAGAGGTCAAGACGAAATAAGAGTTTGGGTTCGATACGATAGAGAAGAACGTTCGTCTATTAAAAATTTAGATGACATGCGAATTAGTACGATATCTGGTACTAAAGTACCATTTTCTGAAATTGCAAGTTATCAAATTGAGAGAGGGGAGATATCGATTAATCACTTAGAAGGACAACGAGAAATAAAAATTGATGCTGATTTAAAAGGAGCTGAAGCTAGTGCTACTGATATTTTAGATGATATAAAGCAGCGTATAATGCCACAAATAAAAGCAAAGTATCCATCAATAACAGCCTTATATGAAGGTCAAAATAGGGAAGCTTCTAAAGTTTCAAGCTCAGCAGCTTTAGTAGGACCAATAATTTTATTACTTATTTATATTGTTATTGTGTTTACATTTCGATCGTACGGGCAGCCACTTATGCTATTACTTATGGTGCCTTTTAGTTTAATTGGTGTTGCTTGGGGACATTGGTTTCATGGTTTTGCAGTAAATATATTATCGCTTTTAGGAATCATTGCTTTAATAGGAATTATGGTTAATGATGGCTTGGTACTTATTAGTAAGTTTAACAGTTATTTAAAGGAAGGAATGGAGTATGAAGAGGCTTTATTTGCAGCTGGTAAATCAAGGTTTAGAGCAATATTTTTAACAACAATAACGACCGTAGCAGGTTTAGCTCCGTTAATTTTTGAAACCAGTAGACAAGCTCAATTTTTAATACCGATGGCAATATCAATAGCTTACGGAATTGTAATAGCTACTTTTTTAACCTTGTTAACATTACCTGTTTTATTATCAATTTCAAACTATTCTAAAGTATATGTAAAATGGCTTTGGAATGGTAAAAAACCAAATAGAGAAGAAGTAGAAAGAGCAATTATTGAGTTAGAAGCAGAACACGAAGATTTATAAAAGTTAATATAGCATGAATCAAATAAATAAATATATAGTTACTGGGTTTGTAGGCTTACTTGTTAGTTTTTCTATAAATGGACAAGAAATTTTAACCAAAGAAAAAGCAGTTGAAATTACTCTTAAGAATAATTATGATATAAGAGTAACCAAAAACAATTTAGAAACAGCGAAAAATAATAAGAGTATATATAATAGTGGTTATTTACCAACGGTAACAGGAAATGCAGGAGCTAGTTATAGCAGTAGAGATACAGATAGTGAGTTTCAAGATGGCTCTGTAAATTCAGTTACTGGAGCAGAATCTAAAGCGTATAATGCTTCCGTAGGTTTAAACTATACTATATTTAATGGGTTTAATAGACAGAATACCTTTAAACGGTTAAAAGAAGCGTATAATTTAACTGAATTACAAGCCCGCCAAGTAATAGAAAGTACATTGATAACCTTGTTTTTAGCTTATTATGAAGTAGGAAGGTTAAGTGAAAATCAAGAAGCACAGAAAGTAACATTAACTATTTCTAAAAAGCGTTTGCAAAGAGCTGTGTATAGTTTTGATTACGGTCAGAATACAAAACTTGATGTGTTAAATGCGGAAGTAGATGTTAATAATGACAGTATCACTTACATAAACGGGAAAAGGTTATTAGCAAACGCAAAGAGAGATTTAAATGTGGTATTGGGTAGAAATGTTAATGCAGCTGTAAAAGTTGATAAAAACGTTGTTTATGCTATTGATTTGAATTTAATTGATGTATTACAAAATGCAAAAATTAATAATGCTAGTTTATTGCAAACAAAAAAGAATATTGAGTTAAAACAATTAGATATTAAAATTAATAAATCTGGTTGGATGCCAAATGTTGGTTTAACAAGTTCATATGCATGGAATAAAAGTAATAATGATGCAACAAATCCATTTAGTCCAATTTCTAATACGCAAACAGGTTTAAATGCAGGAGTAAATTTATCATGGAATATTTTTGATGGAGGGAAAACAAAAACAAATGTTACCAATGCAAAAATAGCTTTAGAAACTATAGGTATTCAAAAATTACAACAAGAAGAGCGATTAGAAAGAGATGTTAATAATGCTTGGGAAACATATCAAAATGCATTATTCTCATTACAAGTTCAAGAAAAGAATGTAATAACGAACAAGCTTAATTTTGAACGTACTAACGAACGCTATAAATTGGGGCAAATTACTTCGATAGATTTTCGTCAAGCTCAAGTTAACTTAATAAATGCGGAATTAAGTGTAAGTAGCGCAAAATACACCGCTAAAAATGCTGAATTACAACTATTACAATTAGCAGGAACTTTATTAGATTACAATAATTTTTAGTAGATAACTAAAAAACCGAAGTTTAAAACTTCGGTTTTTTTATTCGAAAATAGCAACAGCTCTAACAGGAGAGCCGGTACCACCTCTTATTTTTAAAGGAAGTCCGATAAAACGAAATCGATTCCTACCGATTAATTTATGTAAGTTTATCATGTTCTCATAATGTGTGAATTTTAATTCTCCACAAATATGATGAACTTCTTTGTTTGAAACCTTAGGAACTCCTGGTGACATAGTTTCAACTCCAAAAGCAGCAATTTTTTGCTCACCCAACCAACGAGCACATTCAGCTGTAATCCCAGGACCTTTACCCCAATTGTTAGTATTAAAGTGTTTGCGGTAGTGATCGGTATATAACAGCACAGTATCACCTTTTTTTATTGTTAAATCACATTTAGATAAAGCTGTTTGAATTTCTTTAGAAGTGATTAGTTCTTGTAATTTTTTATGAGAAAAATCTAAACAAATACCTTCTGTATAAAACATCGAAAGCGGCATGGTATCTATAGATAAGTCTTTGTATTCAGCAGCCATGTGATTTAAAGCATCAACATGAGTACCGGTATGTTCTCCCATTTCTAACTTATAAACAGCAGGGGTTTTTGTTGTTGGGTTTTCAATATTATCCCATTCTTCATGTGTATTATGAACGGACATTTTTACTTGAGGAAGGCTTTTGTATACAGGCATCCCTTCAAAAATTTCTTGACTTAAATCTATTATTTCAGGCATAAATTTACAATTCAATCCTTACGTTATAATCTTGTAAATCTTTAATATAATCAAGTGCTGTAAAATTTCCATGATCAAATTCATCTTGACGCTTTTTTTTCATTTCAATACGCTTTACAGCTTTTAAAAAACGACGAACCTCAATATCTACATTAACAATTAAACCCGGTACTTCAACACTTTTTCCTTCTTCATTTTTTGCTACCATAGTAAAATATGATGAATTACAATGTTTCATTTCACCTGTTCTAATATTTTCAGCTTCAACACGAATACCTACTACCATAGAAGTCCTTCCAACATAATTAACAGAAGCTTTCATGGTAACTAATTCACCAACTTCAACAGGATTTAAAAAATCAACAGTATCAACTGAAGCAGTAACACAATATGCGCCAGAATGTTTAGAGGCACATGCAAAAGCAATCTGGTCGAGTAAAGACAAAATGTAACCTCCGTGGATTTTACCACTAAAATTAGCATGCGAAGGAAGCATCAACTCAGATATTGTAATACGAGTTTCCTCTACGTGTTTATATTTTTTTTTATTCATCCTTAAGACCTCTAAAATGTGGTGATTGTTCTTTTTGAACTTCAGTAATAAAATATTTAGTATCTCCTAACCAAAAGAAGGTTCCATAGCGTTCTTTATAGGTAACTTTTACATAACGACCTTGGTATTTTTGTAAATCAGCAATTACTTGTTCTTTTTGATCTTCAATAGAAAAAGAAAAAATTTGTGCGCCAGAAATACCTTGGCTAATTTCTCCTTCCCATGTTTTTACTAACATTCCTTTGTAGCTTATTTTTATTAATTCTCCAGAACGAACACCTTCACTATAAGGTATATAGTACATAAATGCATAATATAAGCTGGCAATTAACAAAATACTCCCAATAATTAAAGCTAATATTTTTTTCATAATGTAAAAGTAATATTAATACTTGTATAAGAATTGTAAATAATTAATTATTAGGCATTGTAAATATTATATTCCTTTTTTATTGTATAAAAAGTGTTGTTGTTTGTGTGAGTTTTGTTGTTGTTTGTAAGGTTTTTATAGTTATTGGTATGTATTGTGTGTAAAATATTAGCAGCTTGTTGTGATTAAAATTAACTGTCAATATTTTATATTTGTAAAAAAATCATAATAATAAGATGAATTACATTTTGTTTGATGGAGATGTTCGTAATGCATTATTACCATTTACATATACTAAACCTGTTGCTGATATTAGAATAGGTATTTTAACTATTAGAGAAAAATGGGAAATGTTTTTAGGTTTAACAACTACAACCATAACTGAAGAATACCTAGAAGAAAAATATCCTATGGTTGAAATGGAAGAAAATGTATTGTTGAATGCTTCTTTTTTACCTACCAAATCACTAATAGAAAAGGTGAAGAGTTTAAAAGTAAATCAAGCTATTTTCAAAGGAGAAGATGTTATTGCTTTTTATACGATTGATACACAAGAAGAGGTTGATTTTTCCTCTTATGAACAAATTGAATTTGAAGAAGAGGTAATTCAAATAAAAAATACTTGGGATATCTTTTCATTAAATGATAAAGCTATTAGAAACGACTTTGATTTAATTACTGAGGGAAGAACATCAGAACCTATACCAGAAACAGTTAATTACATAAATAAAGAAGATATTTTTATAGAGGAAGGAGCAAAGTTAACGTTTGCTACTTTAAATGCGTCAAATGGACCAATATACATTGGTAAAGATGCTGAAGTTATGGAAGGTGTTCTTGTTAGAGGAGCATTAGCGATGTGTGAAAATTCAGTATTAAAAATGGGTGCAAAAGTTTACGGAGCGACTACCTTGGGACCATATTGTAAAGCAGGAGGAGAGATTAATAATTCTGTTTTAATGGGGTATTCTAGTAAAGGACATGAAGGATATTTAGGAAACTCAGTAATAGGAGAGTGGTGTAATATAGGTGCTGATACGAATAATTCAAACTTAAAAAATAACTATGCTGAAGTAAAATTATGGAGTTATGAAACTGAGCGTTTTGCTAAAACAGGATTACAGTTTTGTGGGTTAATTATGGGAGATCACTCTAAATGTGGAATTAATACAATGTTTAATACAGGTACCGTAATAGGTGTGTCAGTAAATATTTTTGGAAGTGGTTTTCCTAGGAATTTTGTTCCTTCATATAGTTGGGGAGGAGCTTCTGGCTTTACAGAGTACAAAACTAATAAGGTTTTTGAGGTTGCTGAAGTTGTTATGAAAAGACGTAGCATTCAGTTTGATGAAAAAGAAAAGAGAATTATGGAATATGTTTTTGAAGAAACAAAAAAATATAGAAATTATTAAAAAAAACCTTACCAATTATAGAGTGCACCCAAAAGTTTAGACAAATTTATAATTAATTTTGATAATGATGAGTTCGATATTTTATCGGACTCATTTTGTTTAAATTAGAT
>NZ_AUMF01000023.1 GCF_000430545.1 Tenacibaculum ovolyticum DSM 18103 | reverse complement strand
CTACAAACTATTTTAAAACTGACAAAACTTATTTGAAGTTTTTTAGTTTAATTTTGCGATATTTTAATGAACTGTCGTCTTTAAAACGGACTGCAAATATACTTTCTTTATCTCGATTTAAACAAGTAATATTTAACTTATTTTTAACCTTTTATTGAAAATATAATAACAACCTTTTTAATGAACTTTTGCTAATCTTAAACCTATGTTTTTCCCTTAGCGGGTGCAAATATAGATTCCTTTTCTAACATAGCAATGCTTTATTTTATGTTTTTTTTGAAGTATTTCTCTTCG
Organism: Tenacibaculum ovolyticum DSM 18103; assembly: GCF_000430545.1. Classification (GTDB taxonomy): domain Bacteria; phylum Bacteroidota; class Bacteroidia; order Flavobacteriales; family Flavobacteriaceae; genus Polaribacter; species Polaribacter ovolyticus. The sequence continues at coordinate 59,057 of NZ_AUMF01000023.1, read as the reverse complement.
TATTGTTTTTCAAAGGTTTACAGAATATGGTTTTTATTTATCATCTAATTACTCTGCGTTTTTAACTATTCTTCTTTTGATGAAACTGAAAAAAATCTAGTCTAAATACGTGAAATTGATAAACTGTTTTCCTTTAAAACTTACTCTTTTTAAATATAACTTACTTCTTTTTCTTCTTATTTCTTCTAGATTTCTTTTTCCTCATCTTCTTAAACATCTTTTTATACACTTCTACATCTACCTTACCTCTACCTTTTAATACTATATTTTTATAATCTTTTTTTAATTTAGGTATTTGATGTTCTAATTTCTCATTTATAAATGCACGTTGTAAAATATCTTCTACTAAAAAGTCTTCATTTTCTTTTCCTGGTGAGTATTTACTCTTTAATGATAACTTAAACATATTAGCTGTTGCATTATACCAAAATGCCTTCCACCCATTACGTAATTTCTTAACATTTATAAATGCAGTTTTTCCAGATTGACGGTGAATTAATTTTAATAATAGTCGTCCTTCTGTTCTTGTCAATTTTTTTAATGGCTTAGTTAATTCTTCTTCTAAGTATTTTTGTGTTCTTTTTATATATTTCCTTTTTTTCTTCTTTGATTTTATTCTTAATAAATGAGTATTTACACTATCTATTCTTTTTGCTGCTAATACAGCATATGGGTAAGCTTTAAAAACTTTACGTCGTAACCAATAATAATAATGTATATCTGATTTCTCTTTATATTTAAGTTTTGGGAAAATGGTTATTTCATTTAAAGCAATCGTTAAGCTGTCTCCATCTTTTATTAAATGATAGTTTTCACTGAAGTTAGGTAATGTATCTTTTATCTGCCCTATTGAAATAGCGCTAAAAAATAGTATATATATGATAAAATGTTTTCTCATTTTTTTTTGTAAAAAGTCTACCAAATGTATTAGTTTCTTTTTTAAAACAAAAAAACTCATGAAATATTTCATGAGTTTTTTTATTTTAATTTTCAAATTGTTATTGAGCCATAATTGTTTCGGCTATTTCTTTATATGTTCCGTTTTCTAATTTCTCTCTTATTGCAGAAAACGCTACAATTGTATCATCAACATCTTTTTCTGTGTGTCTTGCTGTTGGGATTAGTCTTAAAATAATTAATCCTTTTGGTATTACAGGATACACAACTATTGAACAAAATACTGCATGGTTTTCTCTTAAGTCTTGAACCATTGCCATTGCTTCTGGTATTTCTCCTTTTAAGAATACAGGAGTTATACATGTTTGTGTTGTTCCTAAATCAAAACCAGCATTTCGTAAACCAGACTGTAAAGAGTTTGTTATTTTCCACAAATTCTCTTTTAATTCAGGCATTGTACGCATCATATCTAAACGCTTTAATGCACCTTTTACCATTGGCATTGGTAATGATTTCGCAAACATTTGAGATCTCATGTTGTATTGTAAATACTGAATTACATCTTTATCTCCTGCAAAAAAGGCTCCGATACCTGCCATTGATTTTGCAAATGTAGCAAAATAGACATCTATACCGTCTTGAACTCCTTGCTCAAAACCAGTTCCTTTACCTCCTTCTCCTAGTGTACCAAAACCGTGGGCATCGTCAACTAAGATTCTAAAATTATATTTTTCTTTTAATGCTATGATTTCTTTTAACCTTCCTTGTTCTCCTCTCATACCAAAAACACCTTCTGAAACTAATAGAATTCCTCCTCCAGTTTTTTCTGCTATTCTTGCCGCTCTCTTTAAATTCTTTTCACAGCTTTCGATATCGTTATGTTTATATACAAATCGTTTTCCTGCATGTAAACGGACTCCATCAATAATACACGCATGTGTATCCATATCATAAACGATAACATCTTCTTTATTAACTAACGCATCAATCGCAGAAACCATTCCTTGATATCCAAAGTTCACTAAATATGCAGCTTCTTTATCTACAAATTCAGCACATTCTTCCTCTAGCTGCTCATGATATTTTGTGTGCCCAGACATCATACGGGCACCCATTGGGTATGCCAAACCATCAGTTGCTGCAGATTCACCATCTACTTTTAAGACTTCTGGGTGATTTGCTAATCCTAAATAATCATTAATACTCCAAGTAACTACTTCTTTTCCATTAAAAGACATTCTATTAGATATTGGCCCTTCTAGTTTAGGAAATACAAAGTATCCTTCTGCTTTATCTGCCCATTTACCTAATGGCCCTTTATCTTCTTTAATTCTTTCAAATAAATCTTTAGTCATTGTTACTTTTTGTAATTTTAATATGTTGCGAAATTAATGCTTTTTTAATAGATTTTCAAAATTGAGAACCACTTCATTACTTATAAATAAAAAAGATGCTTATATAAGCATCTTTTTTATTTATATTTTCACAAATTTAAGTATTAACCAATCAAGTTAACTCACTGATAAATGGCTGTTTATACAAACGTTTACCCATAGCTTTGTATATTGCATTAGCTACAGCTCCGCCTGCTGGAGGTAAACCAGGTTCTCCTAATCCTGTTGGTGATAGTTCATTTTTCACAAAATGCACTTCTACTTGTGGGGTTTCATTCATTCTAATTAAACGATATGCATCGAAATTTTTATTAGATGGTTTTCCTTCATCAAAAGTTAAGTTACCATACATTGCGTGTCCTATTCCATCAATAACTCCACCTTGAACTTGATTAATTGCTCCTGTTGGGTTTACTACGATTCCGCAATCTACCGCTGCCACAATTTTTCTTATTACTGGTAATCCTTCTTTTAAAACAATTTCTGCTATTTCGGCCACATGAGTATTATGACTATAATAGGCTGAAAAACCTTTATACACTCCTTCTTCTTCTTTTCCCCAAGCTCCTTTTTCTGCTGCTAATTTAATAGTGTCTTCCATTCGTTTCCCTGAATATTGAATGGCTTTGTCTTCTGTTTGCTTTACATTTTGCAATAAATCGATTCTTAATTGTACTGCATCAATGTTTAATTCTTCCGCTAACTCATCAAGAAAACTTTCTTCGGCATATCCTAAAAAATTTGTGTAGGGAGCTCTCCAAGCTCCTGTGGTAATATTACTCTTTAGACTTTTGGTTGACACTTTATAATTAGGGATGCATCCTGCTGGAAAAAAGTGTGCTTGTCCTGCATACATATTTTGATCTACCGCTGCTTCTTTTAAGTGATATCCAGTTATTTTCTTATCTTTTATTGATGCTGCTATTCTATATTTTATTGCTGGTCGGTATATCCCTGTGGTCATATCATCTTCTCTTGTTGAAACCACTTTTACTGGTTTTTTTATTGCTGCTGATATTTCGGCTGCTTCATAAACAAAGTCACCATATAATCGGCGACCAAATCCACCTCCCATTCTTGTCATATCTACCTGAATTTGACTAATATCTCGTTCTAATAAATCTGCAACAGCCATTGCTGCATACTCAGGTGTTTGCACAGGACCAATTAAATGAACTTTTTCTGAGGTTACATTTGCGAAAAAATTCATAGGCTCTAAACAATTATGAGGTAAAAAAGGCGAATGATATGTTCTTTCAACTATTTTATCAGCTTCTTTAAATGCTTTTTCAATGTCTCCATCTTCTCTACGAATATCAAAATCATTAGAGTCTAATATTTTAGTCAACATTTGATTATGACCATCAGTATTTTCTAATTCTTTATTCTCATTTTTCCAAACAGCTTTTATTGCTTTTTTTCCCTTTATAGCTGCCCAAGTATTTTCAGCAATTACGACTACTTTATCTGTTCTTGAAATTATAAAAGTCCAGTTAGATTTACCTGTATCTAAAAAATTTCTTACTTTTTCTCCAATGGTAATAACATCTAATACTCCTTTTATTTTTTTCGCATCAGAAGCATCAAAAGATTCTAAAATTTGCCCAAACGCAGGAGGCCGTAAAACAGTGGCGTATACCATTCCAGGTGCTTTATAGTCTAACCCGAATAATGGTTTACCTGTTATTATTTTTTCTAAATCAACATTAATTGCATTTTTACCTATAATATTAAATTCTGATGGTTTTTTTAATGTTACTTTTTCTGGAATTTCTAATGTTGCTGCTATTTTAACAACTTCTCCGTATCCTAAAGTTTCTCCTTTAGCATTCGTTATAATTCCTTTTGATGCTTTACATGTTATTGGATCTACTTTCCATTGGGATGCAGCAGCGTTTATCAACATTTGTTTAGTTGTTGCTCCTGTTTGTCGTAATGCTTGCCATCCTCTACGTATTGATTGACTTCCGCCTGCCAATTGTCTTTTATAATTTTTAGTATCTAGTGATGCTTGTGCAACATGTACTTTATTCCATTCAACATCTAGTTCTTCTGCTATAATCATTGGCATAGAGGTTTTTACTCCTTGGCCTATTTCAGGATTTGGTGAATATATGGTTACATATCCTTCTTCTGAAATTTTAATAAATGCATTAAAATCGTTGTAATTTAAGTTTTCTAGATCTATTGATGGTACTACATTGGGTTTACATGCGGTAAACAAGTTAAACCCTATCATGATTCCTCCACTTGCTAATGCTGATGTTTTTAAAAAATTTCTTCTGCTAAACGTAAATTTATTTTCTGTTGTGCTCATCATTCAATTTTTTAAGACATTTTTTCTGCTGCTATTCCTACTGCTTTTTCTATTCGATTGTAGGAAGCGCATCTGCATAAGTTTGCATGCATCGCTTCACGAATTTCTTCTTTTGATGGTTTTGGTGTTTCTTTTAGAAATGAAGCTGCTGTCATTATTTGCCCAGCTTGACAGTATCCACATTGCGGAACGTCTACTTCTTTCCACGCTTCTTGTAATGGATGATCACCATTTTCTGACAGTCCTTCTATTGTTGTAATTTCTTCACTATCTAACATCGCTACTTTTAATTGACAGCTTCTCATTGCTACTCCATTTACATGAACTGTACAAGCACCACATTCTGATATTCCACAACCAAACTTGGTTCCAACCAGATTAAGTTCATCTCGTAAAACCCATAATAAAGGTGTGTCTTCATCTGCAGAAAAAGACATAGATTTTCCGTTAATTTTTAAAGTATAATTTGACATTTTTGTAGTTTTTGTTTTTGCTGGATTAAGCTACGAAAAAATAAAATAACTTTTCTTAAAGAAAACTTAAATGGTAATTATTCTAATTTGTCTAATTCTAAGCGATAATCATATTGCAAATCTTCATGTAGTGTAATTAGTGTTTTTTCTATTAGTTTTACTTGAGTAACTAATATGTTTTGCAATCGTGGGCTTTTTTTAATTGAAGGTTTGAAATTTTTTAACTTCAAACAAAAATATAAGAGCAGTTCTACTTCTGTTTCTTTTTTCTTTGAGAAACGAATGTATTTTTTTGTGCTTGTTAATATTTTACGCATGCTTTTTCTTATAAAGAAGTAGCTTTTGGTATTAATTCCTTCAAATAAAATGTCTATCTCTTTTTTAACTCCCAAAATATAGCTCTCTTCATTATGTGATTCAAACAACAAATAGGTTAATAACTCTTTATTTTCTTTTTTGAATTGAGCTAATTTTAAACATAATTCTAATAATTCATTAGTATTCTTATGTTTTAGTTTGTCTTTTAATATTTTAACGGTAGCTGTTTTCATCTTTTAATTTAAAAATTAAATATAACTAAAAAACCTCATAGACTTTATATCTATGAGGCTTTCAATTTATTTTTTTGATTTACTGAATACTTGGTACTTTAACAAGCTCGTTTACATCTGCTTTATAATCTACACCATCAACCTTAAATCCAAATAACTTAAAGAATTCATTACTATATCCTTCTAAGTCACCTATTTCAGCTAAACTCTCTGTATCAGCTTTTTTCCATAATTCAGAAACTTCAGCTTGTACATCTTCTCTCATTTCCCAATCGTCAATTCTAATTCTTCCTTTAGCATCTAAATCTAAATCTCCTCCGAATAAACGTTCGCTATATAAACGTTGAATTTGCTCAATACATCCTTCGTGAATTCCCTTTTCTTTCATTATTTTATATAATAAAGAAATATATAATGGAATTACTGGTATTGCAGAACTTGCTTGGGTAACCAATGCTTTATTTACTGAAACATATGCTTTTCCTCCAATTGCTTTTAAATCTTCAGTAATTTTAAAAGCTTTTGCTTCTAAATCATCTTTAGCTGCACCAATTGTTCCGTTTCTGTACACAGGTCTTGTTACTTCAGGGCCTATATATGAATAAGCAACTGTTGTAGCTCCTTCTGATAATAAGTTTTCTGATTGTAATGCATCTATCCACATTTTCCAATCTTCTCCTCCCATAACTGTTACTGTATTAGCAACATCTTCTCCTTCGGCTGGTTTTATAGATATTTCTGATACTTTTCCTGTATGAAAATCTACTGTTTTATTTGTAAACACCTCTCCTATTGGTTTTAAAACCGATTTAAAGCGTTTACCTGATTCGGGATGCGTTCTTACTGGTGATGCTAAACTATAAATTACTAAGTCAACCTGACCTAAGTCTTCTTTAATTAGCTTAACAACTTGTTCTTTTATTTCGTTTGAAAATGCGTCTCCGTTTATACTTTTTGCGTATAACCCTGCTTTTTCAGCTTCTTGTTCAAAAGCTGCTGTATTATAAAAACCTGGTGATCCTGGTTTACCTTCTGCTGCTGGTTTATCAAAGAAAACACCAATTGTAGCTGCATCTGATCCGAAAGCACTTGAAATTCTTGATGCTAATCCAAAGCCTGTTGATGAACCGATTACTAATACTTTTTTAGCTCCTTCAATTTTTCCTTTAGATTGTACGTATGCAATTTGATCTTTTACATTTTGTTCACATCCAGTTGGGTGAGATGTTAAACAAATAAACCCTCTAGTTCTTGGTTCTATTATCATTTATTGTTTGTTTTAAAATCTTTAATTTCTAATTGACTGTCTTTAATTCGTTGGCCAATCATCATTAAAATTCTTTTATTAATATCAGCATTATTTTCTTTATAAAATTCAAATTCACTAACAGTAAACTGACCTATAATTAAACCTAAAAACTGATTTTTTAAATTTATATTTTTCTTAGTGATATTATTCACCGCTTTATTAAACTTTTCTTTTTCTACATTTAAAATATCCACTTTTTGCTTATTACAGAAAAAAATGAAAAACTGTAGTAATAAATCATGTTGTAATTTTAAAATTGGGCGCACAGTCTTATTCTGAAAATCTTCAATAGGTATTTCAGATGACAAGTTTAAAACTGGTCTAATAGTTAGTTTTTTACTATCCATTCAAAAAATTAACAACATTTTTATTTATACGATCTAATACATTTGCTGTATTTGCTTTTACAAACTCCTCTCCTGTTATTTGCTCGTATAACTCAATGTATCTGTTTGAAATTTCAATAATTTTATCATCAGACATTTCAGGTATTTGTTGTCCTTCTTTTCCTTGAAAATTATTTTCAATTAACCATTGACGAACGAATTCTTTTGATAATTGTTTTTGTGGTTCTCCTTTTTCTTGACGTTCTGCATATCCTTCTTCATAAAAATAACGTGAAGAATCTGGTGTATGAATTTCATCAATTAAAACAATTTTTCCGTCTTTTGTTTTACCAAACTCATATTTAGTATCTACTAAAATAAGTCCGCGAGATGCAGCTATTTCTGTTCCTCTTTGAAATAAAGCTCTTGTATATTTTTCTAAAACTATATAATCTTCTTCAGATACTACTTTTTTAGAAAGAATTTCTTCTCTCGTAATATCTTCATCATGATCACCGTTTTCAGCTTTTGTTGAAGGTGTAATAATTGGAATCGGAAATTTATCGTTCTCTTTCAATCCTTCTGCCATTTCAACACCACATAAAACTCTTTTACCTGCTTTATATTCACGTGCTGCATGACCAGACATATAACCACGAATTACCATTTCAACTTTAAAAGGCTCGCATAAATGTCCAATCGCAACGTTTTCATCTGGATTTGCGTGTAACCAATTCGGAACAACATCAGCTGTGTCATTCATCATTTTGGTTGCAATTTGGTTTAAAATTTGTCCTTTAAAAGGTATTTGACGCGGTAAAACAACATCGAAAGCTGATAATCTATCAGAAGCTATCATTACTAATAACTCGTCATTTATATTATATACTTCTCTTACTTTACCTTTATAAACTGACTTTTGTTTTGGAAATTGAAAGTTAGTCTCGTTAATTGTATTCATTATATCTTTGTTGTGTTGTTGACTGCAAAAATATGTTTTTTATTCTTCTTTTTCACACTACTCAGTCTCTATACTTTTATACGCTTTAATAATACTTTTTATTAATCGATGGCGCACTACATCTTTATCATCTAAATAAACCATTGCAATTCCTTTAATGTCCTTTAAAGCTAATAATGATTCTTTTAATCCAGAAACTTGTTTACGCGGTAAATCTATTTGACCAGGGTCTCCAGTAATAATAAATTTAGCATGCATTCCCATTCTGGTTAAAAACATTTTCATTTGATTATGCGTTGTATTCTGAGCTTCATCTAAAATAACAAAAGCATTATCTAAGGTACGACCACGCATAAATGCTAAAGGTGCTATTTGTATAATTCCTTTTTCTAAATGTGATTCTAATTTTTCATGAGGTATCATATCTCGCAACGCATCATATAAAGGTTGCATATATGGATCTAATTTTTCTTTTAAATCTCCTGGAAGAAATCCTAAATTCTCTCCAGATTCTACAGCTGGTCGTGTTAATATTATTCTACGTACTTCTTTTTCTTTTAATGCTTTTACAGCTAAGGCTACTGCGGTATATGTCTTCCCTGTTCCTGCAGGACCTACTGCAAAAAGCATATCATTCTTACCCATTAAATCAACCATTTTACGTTGATTTGTTGTTTGTGCTTTTATTAGCTTACCATTAACACCATGAACCAAAACTCCTTCTATCTTCCCTGATTTTCTAATCTCTTCTTCTTTTCCTGTTGATGTTAAAACACGTTCGATACTGTTTTCATCTAATTTATTATACTTGTTATAGTATTTTATTAGCATTTCTATACGTTTCTCAAACTCATCTAGAATTTCTGATTCTCCATAGATTTTAAGTTGATTTCCTCTAGCTACGATTTTAACTTTTGGGAAATATTTTTTCAACTGAGTAATTGTACTATTTTGTGCTCCAAAGAAATCATTTGGGTCGATTTCTGTTATTTCAATGATACGTTCGTTCAAATGATAAATGTTTTAAGATTATTCACAATAAAAATAATGATTATTTTTATTGAATTATGTAATTTCGCAGTAAATTTTAGCTTAAATTTATATCAATTAACTAATAAGCCTTTAAAGTAATGTCTTTTATTACATTAACTACTGATTTTGGAACAAAAGACCACTTTGTAGGTGCTGTAAAAGGAGCTATTTACAGTGAACTACCTGATGCTAAGATTGTTGATATTACACATCATATAACTCCTTTTAACATTACTGAGACTGCTTATATTTTAAAAAACACTTATAAAAGTTTTCCTGATAAAACAATACATATAGTAGGTGTAGATTCTGAATTAAGTGTAGATAATAAGCATATTGCTATTGAGTTAGATAATCATTATTTTATTTGTCCTGATAATGGATTAATAGCCATGATTGCTGCTGAAATAAAGCCTAGTAAAATTGTTGAAATTAATATTCATAATCATATTGATACTAGTTTTCCTGTATTAGATGTATTTGTGCAAGTAGCATCGCATATTGCTAGAGGTGGTAGTTTAAATGTTATTGGAAAAGAAATAACCTCCTATAAAGATAGTATTGAGATACGCCCTAAAGTTAATAAGTTACAAACTGTTATTATTGGCGGAATTATTTATATAGATAATTACGGTAATGTAATTACAAATATTAACAGAAAACTGTTTAATTCTATTGGTAAAGGTCGTGATTTTACTATTGTTGCGAGACGTTATACTTTTAAGAAAATTTACAATCGTTATAACGAAATTGTAGATTATTCGGTTCCTAAAGAAAAAAGAAGTTATGACGGCGGAAAATTAGCCATTTTTAATTCGGCTGGTTTTTTAGAGATTGCTATTTACAGAAGCAACTTAAATACTGTTGGTGGTGCTTCTACTTTATTAGGTTTAGGGTATAGAGATACCATTACTATTGAATTTGAAACCGCTGAAACCCCTGAATTTACCACTATAAATTAAATATATGTTTGTACGAATTGTAAAAATGAGCTTTCATTCAGAAAAAATTGAAGAATTTTTAGCTAATTTTAATACTAAAAAAGAGTTTATACGAAATTCCCCTGGTTGCCGTTTATTAGAATTGTATAGAGATAAAACAAATTCTGATATCTTTTTTACCTATAGTTACTGGGAAACCGAACAAGATTTAGAAAATTACCGAAACTCCGATTTATTTAAAGGTGTTTGGGCACAAACAAAAATTTTATTTAATGACAAACCATTAGCTTGGAGTGTTGACAAAACCATAAGTTTACAATAATGAATTATCCTACTACATTCCCAGAGCTTTCTAGTGAAAGATTAACATTGCGTCAATTATCTTTTAAAGATAAAAGAGACATTTTTAAATTACGTGCTAACAAAGAGGTTAACAAATTAATTACAAGAGAAACTCCTAAAAACCTAAATGATGCCGATGCTTTCATTCAAACTTGTTTAGATGAGTTTGAAAAGGGAAACCGTATTTTCTGGGCAATAGAACAAAAGGAAACCTATCAAATGATTGGAACTATTGTTTTTCATAATATTAATGAAGCAAGCAGTTATGCCGAAATTGGTTACGAGCTAAATCCTGATTATCAAAAAGAAGGTTTTATGACTGAAGCTACAGAGGCTGTTTTAGCGTTTGGAAAAAATACACTGAATTTAAAAACAGTTGAAGCTTTTACGCATAAAGACAATGACGATTCTATTACATTATTAGAAAAACATCAGTTTACTTTGGGCGATGATGATTTGTTTGGAGACAATCGTGTTTTTAGCCTTAATATAAACCAAGAATAATGTATTCAATACTAAAAAAAGAAGTTAATTCATTTTTCTCATCTCCAATAGCCTATTTAGTTATTGGAGTGTTTTTGCTTGTAAACGGATTATTTTTATGGGTTTTTAAAGACAATTTTAATGTTTTAAATGCTGGTTTTTCAGATTTAAGTTCTTTTTTTTATTTAACGCCCTGGTTGTTTTTGTTTTTAATTCCTGCAATTACCATGAAAAGTTTTGCTGATGAGCTAAACAGTGGAACTATAGAGATTTTAAAAACAAAACCCGTAACAGATTGGCAAATTGTATTGGCTAAATTCTTCGCTTCTTTACTTTTAGTATGTGTTGCTTTAATACCTACTTTAACTTATGTATACACTGTTTATGTACTAGGAAACCCAGTAGGTAATTTAGATATTGGTAGTACTGTTGGTTCCTATTTAGGGGTGTTTTTTTTAGCCGCCACTTATACAAGTATTGGTTTATTTACCTCTACGCTTTCTAAGAATCAAATTGTGGCTTTTATTTTAAGCATTTTCATCACTTTTATATTATTCTATGGTTTTGACGCTGTAAGTAGCACTTTAGGTAATACAATACAACAATTCGGAATTAACGAGCATTTTAAAAGTATTAGTCGTGGTGTTGTTGACACACGTGATGTTATTTACTTTTGTAGTGTTATTTTTTTATTTTTATTTATCACCAAACAACAATTAAAAAATGAATAAGAAACTACAACATATTGCTTTCGCATTTATAGGAGTATTATTTATAAATTATCTTTCTAATGTTGTTTATAAACGTTTTGATTTAACACAAGATAAACGCTATACAATTTCTGATGTTAGTTCTAAATTACTAAATAAACTAGATAAAAACGTTTTTATTAATGTGTATTTAGAAGGTGAATTCCCTGCAGAATTTAAGCGTTTGCAAACAGAAACACGTCAGTTTTTAGAAGAGTTAAAAGCAATGAACGCTACTATTCAGTTTCGTTTTATAAATCCTAAAAATATCCGTGAGCGTTTAATTAAACAAGGAATCATGCCTAGTCAATTAACTGTTGAAGAGGACGGGAAATTATCGGAAGCTATTATTTTTCCTTGGGCAGAAATTATTGTTGGTAAAAAAACCGAGTTAGTTTCTTTATTACCTAACTCAATTGCTAAAACACAAGAAAGCCAATTACAAAATGCTATTGAAAAATTAGAATACTCTTTTGCTAACGCCATAAATAATATTACCAACGAAAAGCAACAAAAAATAGCGGTGATTTCTGGTAACGGTGAATTAGAGGATGTTCATTTATATAGTTTATTAAGTGAAATTGGAAAAAAATATCGTTTAGCTAAATTTACGTTAGATAGTGTAGCTAGTAATCCTGAAAAGACATTAAAAGAGTTAACAAACTTCGATTTAGCTATTATAGCAAAACCTACTGAACGTTTTACTGAGCAAGAAAAATTTACGCTAGATCAGTTTATTACAAACGGCGGTAAAAGTTTATGGATGGTTGATACTAATTATGCTGATACCGATAGTTTATATAATCAAGGAAAAATGTTAGCTTTTCCTCGCGATTTAAACTTAACTGATTTATTATTTAGCTACCAAGTTCGTATAAATAATAAATTAATTCAAGATTTATATGCTGCTAAAATTCCATTAGCAACAGGTAACGTAGGTAACCAAGCACAGTTTCAACATTTAAACTGGTATTACCACCCGTTGGTAAATGGAAATCCTAATCATGCTATTAGTAAAAACCTTGCGCCTGTTCGTTTTCGTTTTACCACGCAAATTGATACTTTAAAAGGAAACATAAAAAAAACACCTTTGTTAGTTACCTCTGTATTAACAAAAAAAGTAGGTACGCCTAATTTTGTGGAATTGCAAAGTATTGCAAAGCAACCACAAGAAAAAGAATACAACAATGGTCCTCAACTTTTAGGAGTGTTATTAGAAGGTACTTTTAATTCTGCTTATAAAAACAGAACCAAACCTTTTAATACTTCGCTTTTTAAACAAGAAAGCAAGGCAAACAAAATGGTTGTTATTGCTGATGGAGACATTGCTAAAAATCAAATTTTAAAAGGAAAACCACACGATTTATCTCTTGATAAATGGACTGGTCAACAATTTGGGAATAAAGAATTTTTAATTAATACTATTGATTATTTATTGGATGATTCTGGTTTAATTAAGCTACGTAACAAAACAGTAAACATAAATTTATTAGATAAACAAAAAGCGTATACCGAAAAAAGTTTTTGGCAACTTATAAATATTGGTGTTCCATTAGCTTTGCTTGGCTTGTTTGGTTTTGTTTTTAATTTTTTAAGAAAGAGGAAGTATGCTAAGTAATATTTAATGTAAGTTTACTTAAATTAAAGTTTTGAAAAAGATAACAGTACCTTTTAAAGAAAAGAAAGAAGCATTACTACATTTTCCTACTACCATAAAATTTAAGTATGATTGGCGAAAATATCAGAAGCGTGTACTCGAAGAATTAGAAGGCCATCTTAACGACAATCATTTACATATTATTGCGCCTCCAGGTTCTGGTAAAACAATACTAGGTCTTGAGGTTGCTTTAAGACTTAATAAACCTACCTTAATTTTTGCCCCAACAATAGCCATACGAAATCAATGGATACAACGATTTTGTGAACTTTTTTTACAAACAAGCGAAACGCCTAATTGGATTTCAAAAGATATAAAAAACCCACAATTTTTAACTGTATCTACCTATCAAGGTTTACATGCTGCTTGTTCTGGAACTCAAGAAGAAGAGGAAGAACTTAATGAAGAAGAGACCGAAAACAACAAAGAGCGTAAAACTACCAAAGAAAAAACAGCTGCACTAGTTAAAATTTTAAAAGCTCAAAATATTGGGACTATTGTTGTTGATGAAGCCCATCATCTTAAAAATGCTTGGTGGAAATCATTATCTGAAATAAAAAATGCTTTATCTCCAACAATTGTTGGCTTAACTGCTACACCACCTTACGATGTTTCTTATACCGAATGGCAGCGTTATATTGAGTTAAATGGCCCAGTTGACACTGAAATTTCGGTTCCTGAATTAATTATTGAAGGTAATCTTTGTCCGCATCAAGATTATGTTTTCTTTTCGTTACCTACCGATAAGGAGCATCATAAAATAATTAAATACCGTCAAGATATTAATGCGTTGTTTGATGCTATAACAAGAGATGAAACATTAATTGAAGCATTAGAAAAACACCCTATATTTCAAAACCCTAACGAGCAACTGGATTGGATTTACACAAATCTCGAATATTATTCAGCTACCTTAATTTTTCTTAATGCTATAGGAAAAAACATTAGCATAAATCATTTAGAAGTAATTGGAGATAAAGAGTTTATTATACCTGAGTTAAATTATGAATGGATTGAGATACTTTTAACTTTTTACCTTTATAAAGATCCTGAAAATTTTAAAGAATTTGAACTTCATCAAGAAAAATTAATTAATAAGCTAAAAAGAAGTGGCGCAATGGAAAGGCGTACTGTAAACTTTAGCCACAACCGAAGAGTTAATAAATTTTTAAGCGCTAGTACTACTAAGCTTAATAGTATTAAAGAAATTGTAGATTTTGAGCATAACCATTTAAAACAAAATTTAAGAATGGTTATTCTTACCGATTATATTCGAAAAGAATTTCTTGTACAAAATAAAACAAACGAACTCGAATTAAATAAAATTGGGGTTTTACCAATTTTCGAAAAATTAAGAAGAACCAATACACAAAATATAAAGATTGGCGTTTTAACAGGTTCTTTAGTAATGATTCCTTTATCTGCATACGCTACTTTTAAAGAAATAGCCGCTACCTATAATGTTGATACAATTAGCACTACTCCACTTGAATTTGATAATAATTATTTAATTATAAACGTTAATCAACATCTTAAAAACAATATCGTTACCATAATAACCCAAGTTTTTCAGAAAGGAGAAATAGAGGTTCTTGTTGGCACGAAATCATTGTTAGGTGAAGGTTGGGACGCTCCTGCTATTAATGCATTAATTCTTGCAAGTTTTGTAGGTTCTTATGTTCTTTCGAACCAAATGAGAGGTCGCGCTATTCGTACTGAACCAAAAAACATACATAAAACAGGTAATATATGGCATTTAGTATGTGTTGATCCTACAGCAAATGATGGAGGTGATGATATGCAATTGCTAAAAAGAAGGTTTAAATCTTTCGTCGGAATTTCTTTTGATAAAGAAACTACTATTGAAAATGGAATTGGACGCCTAAACTTACCTGAAAATATTCATACAAAACTACATATTAAAGAAGTAAATAACCGCATTCTTAAAAATGCGGGTATGCGAGAACAGTTAAAACAAAACTGGCATAATGCCTTGCATGGTGGCGTAGTTTTAGTTGAAGAAATAAAAATTCCTTTTAGCGAAAAACAAGATTATAAAAGTATTAAATCGCTTTATTTTAATAGGACCATAAAGTATTTAACAGGTATGGTTAGTTCTGGCGTACTCGGTTTTTCGTATGATGCTTTTGATGCGTTAAATAGAATTAAAAAGTACACAAATATTAGTGAAAAACATTTTATGTATTTGATACTTTTTATGGGAAGCCTCGGTGTTTTACTATATGGTAGACTTACTTTTAAAACTTTAAGAATATATTTTAAATACAGAGATATTTCTAAAGATGTTCGTCAGATTGGTAAAGCTTTATTAACTTGTTTAATAAAAAATAAAATCATACACACACATCATTCAAAGCTTTTTGTTCTTTCTGAAGTTAATAACCAGGGTACTATTTATTGCCATCTTGAAGGCGGAACTACTTATGAAAAATCGGTATTTATTAAATCGTTACAAGAAATTTTAAGCCCTGTTGATAACCCAAGGTATCTTATTATAAGAAAAAGCTTTTTCTTAAACCTGTTTTCACAAAAGGACTATCATTCACTCCCTGAAAATATTGGGAGAAAAAAACAGTCTGCCGAATATTTTGAAATGCAATGGACAAATTTAGTGGGTGCCTGTAAACTCGTTTACACCAGAACTATTGAGGGTAGAAAATTACTTCTTAAATCGAAAATACATTCGCTTGCTTCTGAGTTTGAAAATAGAATTGAACGTATAAATGTTTGGAAATAAAACACATCAAATCCCTGTTAACTAATTATTTTATAGCGTTTAAAGTTTTATTATATTAGTGGACGTATCATAGATATGATAATTAGTAATTGATTATATATATTTGTTCGAAACAAGCTGAAAAAATGCAAAAATTCAAGAAATTCTTAATTGATAATTTAAAAATTGTTCCTAAAGAACGTTTTAAAAAAAGTGAGTTAACCGAATCTTTAAATCAATTTGAGAATTTGTTTCAAAACAATCAATTCAATTTTGAAAATGAATTCTTTTTCAAAGAAAAATATGAGGTTTATGATCTGGCTTTAAACTCTTTAATTTTATGGAATCTTAGCCTTACAAATATCTTATTAAAAGAATCACAAGAATTAAAACATAATCCTATTCCAACACAAAAAGAATACTTTACTCATCTACAAATTCATCTAACAAATAACTTACTATCTGTAAAACATCTATTTAATTTAGGGCTAGACACTCAAGCTAAAAACATTTATCGAAATTCAATAGAAATTTCAGATTTAGCTTTATGTATTTTAAATAAAAAAGATTTTTTTGAAATTCATATTAAACCTCAATTAAATAAAAAAGGAAATCCATATATATCTCCTAAAAATAAAACATTACAATCTCAAGCTGAACATGTAATGATTGGTATTAACAAACATCTAAAAAATGAAACAAAAAACATTATAGAAGTTTGTTGGAAAGAAATAAGAAAAGAACACTATTCAAGCTTATCAGAAAGTGCTCATGGGAACTTCTTTCAAAACACTCAAAACTCATTGAAAAAAACTCATACTAATAAGTTTATCCCTTCAATTGGTGGAGGAAAATGGTTAGGTATGGAAAAATCTTTATCAGATATATGTTTACATCAAATAGCTTCTAAAGGATATTTAACATGGAGTTTAGATTTAAATAACAACATTGACCTTTTTGACAACTCAACTGTACCAAATAAATTAATCTGGTTTCTTGATTTTGTTATCGGAAAAAAACTATTGAAAGAATTAATTGAACCTATGATTCCTACTAATGAATAGAAAAGCCTATTGCCAATATCGATAACCGTTACACCAACTTATAATTTCATAAAAACAAAAATCAAGGATTTCTACGTGTAGAACACATTATTTGCTGTTCTTTAAACTGACCTATTTCATCTTTTAGAGTTTTATTTATATTTTGAATCAAATCATTTTGAACTTTCATAATACTTAATAAATCATGCATGGCATTTAAGTTTTCTAATTGCTTATAAACAATCTGCTCTAAATCGGATTTGGTATATCTTTTGCTCATAATTCCCTAAACATATTGTAATTCAATACAAATATATACTATTTTACAACAACAAACAATACGTTTTTATATTGTAATTTAGTATATTAATATAAGGTCTATAAAATGAAGTGTTTTCTTATATTATTAAAATAGTATAAAGAAACTTTAATATGTCTTGTTAATGGTAAAAATGAATAGAATTAAGGAAGTATTAAAAGAACAAGGAAGAACGCAAACATGGTTATCTGAAAAAATTGAAAAAAGTTACGTAATAGTAACAAACTATTGCAATAATAATGCACAACCAAGCATTGAAGTTCTTCGAAAGATTGCAAATATATTAGATGTTGACGTTAGACTATTATTAGTCCCAACAAAGACTGATGACCAAACAGATAAGCAATAAACACATCATTGAAAAAGACAAAAGAAGCCTTAAGATCTCAGATTTTAAAAAAGTTAAAATATTATAGTAATAGTAAAGGAATCACTTTATTTGACAATCCAAATAATAAATTAAAAGAAAATATAGTCTTAGATAGTAACGAATTAGAAGTACTTTTAATCAAAATGAATAGATCTACAAGAATTGTAGTTACTACTAAATACATTTACATTATCTGCAAAAAAACAAATACCAAGATTTTAGGCCAAGAAATTGATAGATTAGATTACATGGAGTTTATTAATGGTGAAAAAATAATTGAAGAAAAGTCTAGAATTCGAACAATAATTCTACGGTTTAAAATGAATTTTCGAATAGGTAAATATAGAATTGTTAAAAAAAACGGTTCTTTCATTGAATTAGCAATTTACAAAACACGATTTGCCGACTGCTTAAATGAGTGCGTAAAGAAATTAAAGTTTGTTGGAAATAAATACCAAGCAATTTAAAACCCATTTCGAGAGCCCATGTAATCGATAAAAAACATTCAGAAATGTAAGTCCTTTCTAGTTTTAGAGCTTTTCTTTTTTATTGCTTTGGCTATTGACATAGCCCCAGGAGAAATGTTTAAAGAAATTTTTAACGACTTAAAGTTAAAACTATAAAAAATTTACTGCAATTATCAGCGTACCAACTGCAAAGACCATCTACCTCGCTGAAACTCTCAGCGTACTAACCGCAAAGGGCAACTACCCTACTGCAACTGTTAGCGTACCAACCGCAAAGAGCAACTACCTCGCTGCAACTGTTAACGTACTAACCGTAAAGAGTAACTACCACGTTGCAACTGTTAACGTACCGCCTGCAAAGAGCAACTACCCTACTGCAACTGTTAGCGTAGCAACTGCAAAGAGTAACTACCTCGCTGCAACTGTTAGCGTACCAACCGCAAAGAGCAACTACCTTGCTGCAACTGTCAGCGCACCAACTGCAAAGAACAACTACCTCGCTATAACTGTTAGCGTACCGCCTGCAAAGAGCAACTCCCCTATTGTAAGTGTTAGCGTACCAACCACAAAGAGCAACTACCACGTTGCAACTATTAACGTACTAACCGCAAAGAGTAACTACACAAACAAAAAAAGATGGTTTTGCCTTACTTTTTTTACGGCTTTTTAATGCCTTTTCTCTTTTTCATGAAATACATTTGTAAAAAAAAGCAATGTTCTTTTTACAAAGAACAATACCTCCCAAACCAAACACTTATGATTTACACATTTATTAATTGTAAAGAAAAAAATTATGGCAAAATCACAATTGCATTTTTTGGGACATGTAGTAGACTTATTAACAGTAGAAACCGTTTACACTAAAGATTTTAACAAATATAAGGGTGTTCCTATATTCTATAATAAAGGCGGCTTACTTAAATTTGTTTTCAATTTCGAAGCAAATTTTCGTTTTTTAGAACGTATGAAGACTGTTAATTATAAACTTTATAAACGAGGATACCCTATTGACAATGGAAAAATTGTTTTCTACGATGCAAATGGAGACAATTTAAAAGATTGGTATTTTAAAGATGCGCCTGTTGTTTATTATCAGTTTAAATTTGATGCGAATGGTGGCGGAATGAGGGTAGAAATGATAATTTCTCCTGCTATACAAGATTACGGTTGTAAAATTCATAGAAGCTGGCATATAACACCTATTGAAGAAGAAAGTTACAAATCGCCTGTGCAGGCTGCTGCACAAAAAACTATTTTAGTTACAAAAGTAATTGGACCAAAAGAGTTAAAATTAAACGAAGAAGGAACTTACAAGGTAACTTCATACAATCAAACGCCAAGCCAGCAAGAAAAGCAACGTATTAAATGGATGCTAAAAATTGGGGATAAAGAAACACAATTAGAACAACAAGGTGAAGAAATAAAATACACTGCAAAAGACAGTAAACAACAAGGTAAAGAGATATTACTAATGCCCTACCTTAAAAAACATACCGAAATCGTAGGCGTAAAAACAACGATTGTAAAAGAAGTGTTAGTGCTTTACATAGGAGGCGCAAGTGATAAAGAATCATATTATGGAATCCCTGCTACTGAAATTGTTAATTTAGAAGTAAAAGATAAATTTGACGATATTATTGAAAATGAGAAATTAAAAAAACCTTACGAAAGTGTTTATTTAGGATATAATGAAGTGAGGGGAGATAATGATATTCAAAACAATGTAATTTCAAAAATAACAAACAAAGAAAATACCGCAATTTATATTATTGGGCATAGTCTTGGTGGTTGGAATGGCGCACACTTATCACAAATATTAACTGATAAAGGCTATAATGTAGATTTATTAATTACACTTGATCCTGTTGGTCTTGGCTCCGCAGTAACTTATGTTTCAGATATTTTTTGGGGAGCACCAAAGCCTAAAGCTACTTATTGGCTACAAATAAGCACATATCCTAAAGATTATCAAGCTGATGATTTAATAGCTGATTTAGGCGAGCAATGGCGCCCGAAAACAGGTATGCAAATTAATGATGAGTGTAGTTGTAATCATCGTAGTGCAGGATATATGTTTAAAAAAAATTTAAAAAGCACCAATATTTCAGCATCCGATATGTTATTACATCATATAAAGCTATTCTTATCAAAAAAATAATTTATGAAATACAAAAAATATATAATCTTCATTACAATAATTTCATTCATATTTTACTGTAGACACCAAGTTCTAAATCACGACATACCTATTGCAAATATTGAGTTTGTTAAAATTGAAGAAAATATAAAATATGAAAATTCTTTTTATCTTTATTTCACATCAGATATTGAACTTACTGATAATTTAAGAAAAGAACATGTTAACGGAGGAATAACATGTTTTTTCTTAAATAAATCTATAAGTAAAAATGATTTTTCTAATGATAAAGGTTTTATTTTATCATCAGTTAGTGATCTGGAATTGAAGTCAAAAACTACAAAATATAATTATGTAGTAAAAACATTTTTCAAAACAAAAATATATGATAATAATCTCAGTTCGGCTGACAGAAAAAATATAGTATTAAAAGAGGTATCAAATTTATTAAATAAAGAACCGAACTGTATAAGTTGTGTTGCTACATCAGTTGGTTATATGGGTATGCCTAAACGTTATATATCAAATACAATGTACATACCAAAAGAAAATATAAAAAAAATAATGGAGTAATAGTTTAGAATGATGTATTAAATAACGGTATCTAAGACACTCCCTCCTATCATAGATTATAAAATGAATTTGATACCAACGTTGGCAGAATGAGAGTAGAAATGATCATTTCTCCTGCTATTCAAGATTATGGTTATAAGCTTCATAGAAGCTGGCATATAACACCTATTGAAGAAGAAAATTATCGATCACCTGTGCAGGCTACTGAGAAAAAGATAGTTTTTATTTTATCCTTCTCTTTTCTCTTACACTATTACCTAACTCACCTATTTTAAAAGTTACATCAACATAACTACAGCTTTTTTTGAGTTTTCAAACTTTGTAAATACATCGGTGATTATAAGCCTAAAATAGAGTCGATTATTGAAATACTAGTTAATTCTCACTTTTATTCTTTCTAATTTAGAGGTATTAAATTTAACTCTTTTATTAAAGTGTTAACTTAGCATAAAAGTAATTCGCTGCTTAAAACACGTAACAAACTATATCACATCAAATAAAAATGAAAGTTACAGCCGAAAAAGATGAAAAGGTTGCCAATATGATATTCGCATCCATTTATCCACTTTATCTAAATAGATTAGAAAAAAATAGTAGAACAAAAGAAGAATTAGATCAGGTAATTAAATGGTTTACTGGTTTTGATAAAAATACTTTACAAGCACTTATTGATGAAAAGGTAACTTTTAGAACATTTTTTGAAAAAGCTAAAATAAATACAAACGCACACTTAATTAAAGGAGTTGTTTGTGGTTATCGAATTGAAGAAATAGAAGATGAATTTGAATTGTATAAACAATGTAGACGTATGGAAAAACTGATTGATGAATTGGCAAGAGGTCGTAAAATGGAGAAAATTTTACGGAAAGAAAAAAAGTAGAAACTAAAACTTAAAAAACATAAACTCTATTAAAATATAATTTAACCAAAACATTCTGTAACGGAAAATAGACTGATGGATAAATCAATACTTAATAATTATTTCAATTCTTTATTTCCTATACAAAAAGAAGTTATTGAAAAAATCACAGAAACATTTTCTGATTTCACATTAGATAAAAATGTAAAACTACTTGATAAAGATTCTATTAGTACGAAAACATTTTTTCTAGAGAAGGGATATATGCGTTCATATATTCTAAATGAGGATAATGAAGAAATTACTACAAACATTTATTCGGCTCCTTGTTTTGTAAATGATTTTTTATCTTTTTTCAAAAAACAACCAACAAAAGAAACATATCAAACGATAACCGACTGTTCATTTTGGGAAACAAGCTTAGATAATGTACAGAAAAATTTTCATAACATTTCTGAATTCAGAGAATTTAGCAGACTACTATTTGTTATAAATTACTCTAAATTAAATGACAGAGTTATTGAAATGGCAAGTAAAAAAGCAGAAACAAGATATTTAAACCTTATAGAAAAACAACCTCAAATTTTTCAAAATGTTCCTCTAAAAATTATTGCTTCTTATTTAGGTATCACTGACAGTTCATTAAGTAGAATTAGAAAAGAAATTAGTAAAACATAATTTCTTGTCATTTATCAAGTGCTTATTCATTCGAGAGTTTTCATATTTGTAAAAAAACAAAAAATGAATAAAAACATATTGTTATTATAGGTCTTGGAGGTGTTGGTGGTTATTTTGGGTTTAAAATATGTCAAAGTAACGAAACATATAAACAACACCAAATATCATTTATAGCTAGAACTAATACATATAAAATAGTTAAGGAAAAAGGACTTACATTACTTTCTTCTGAACACAAAAACAACACAACAAACCCTAGTGCTATTTATCAGAATATTTCAGAAATTAAAAATCCTGATTTGGTACTCATCTGTGTTAAAGAATATGATTTAGAGAATGTTTGCAACCAACTATCAAAAGTAATTACTAAAAATACAGTTTTACTACCAATGATGAATGGAGCTGATATTTATGATAGAATTCGTAAAATAATATCTAATAATATAATCTTACCTTCTTGTGTTTATGTAGCATCTCATATAAAAGAAAAAGGAATCGTTGAACACAAAGGAAAACCAGGTCAATTAATTTTTGGTAAAGATCCAGAACATATTTCTGGAAATATTGATTGGGTTATAAACTTAATAAAAGAAAGTAACATCAATTTTAATTTTAAAGAAGATTCTCAAATTGATATTTGGACAAAATTTATTTTTATTGCAAGTTTTGGTTTAGTAAGTGCTAAATACAATTCATCTATTAGTGAAGTTTGCTCAGTTAAATTACAAAAAGAAGAGGCTACAAAAATTATGATTGAAATAAAATTAATTGCAAATAGAAAAGGAATCTATTTAGACGATAATATTATTCAAAAAACATTTGAAAAAGCCTTAACTTTTCCATTAAAAACACCAACATCCTTACAACTTGATGTTAATTCAGGAAAAGAATATAACGAACTAGAACTATTCGCGGGTGCTATAATTAATTACGGAAAAGAAATAAACGTAGATACACCTTTTACTGATACGATATATCGAGAAATAAAGGTTTTAATAAGTAATATGTAAAAGCATAACAATCAACAATACCCGAAAAATTAATGAAAAGAACAATTTATTTTTTATTAGCTCTTATAATTACTAGTTGTGTAAAAAACACGAAGCATTCTTTTAAACTTGAAAAAGAATTAATCAAAACTGGCTTTATAAAAACTTCAATTGAAAAAGAAACAACAGGTCATATTCTTTTATCAGTAAAAATTAATGAGAAAAAAGCAAGGTTTGTTGTTGATACCGGAGCTTCTAATTCGGTTATTGATGAAAATCAAAAAGAAAGACTGAATATTAACGCTACTATTTCTGATATAGTAGCAACTGGAGCTGGAAGAACAGATATACCAATAGCGATAGCTAAAAATGTTAAATTAGAAATAAATTCTTTATTATTAGATAATAAAGAATTTATTGTAATGAATCTTGACCACATAAATTTAGCTATAATGGATTATAATGGCCAAAGGGTTGACGGAATTATAGGTTCAGATATTCTAACTGAAATTCATGCCATAATTGACTATAATGACTTAAATATTTTCATAAAATTAAAAAGTAATTAAACTGCCTATAACAAAACCTAAAAAATTGCTTTTGAATTTTCTACTTGAGATAAATACGCTAAAAATTAAAAGTTTAGGTATATTTATAAACTAAAAGAAAAAAATGTAACGATTTGTTAGCCGAAACGTTATGTGAAAGCAAAAAACAAAATTGTGAAAACTGAAATTAATACTATTTGGATTGACCTAAATGAAGAGCTTTATAAATTCATTTTAAAGAAAGTAAAAGATGAACAAACTTCAAAAGATATACATCAAGAGGTTTTCTTAAAAATTCAAACTAAAATTCACCAATTAAAACATACTTCTAAACTTACCTCTTGGGTTTATCAAATTACAAGAAATAATATTATTGATTATTTTAGAAAAGTAAAAAACAAAAATATCTCAATAAACGAGATAGATATTCCTGAAATAGATACGAATAGTTTTGATTATTCGAATTTAACAAATTGTATCAATCAAAAAATAAAAAACCTTTCTTCTCTACACAAAGAAGCAATTATTTTAACATCCTTTAAAAATTATTCGCAAAAAGAACTAGCAGAACATTTAAAAATTTCATACTCCGGAACAAAATCAAGAATTCAAAAAGCTAAAGAAATTCTAAGAAAAAATATTTTAAACTGTCCAAATGTAGAATCTGATAGTACTGGAAAGTTAATAGATTTTGAAAATAATTAAATTTAGCTACGTCTTTTTATAACCTCTATCGTCCATCTTATATAACATATAAAAAATAAAAATGGACAGTTCAAAAAAAATAGTTAAAGTACAAATTATTAACGCTTTTTCAGAAAATGGAAAAGGAGGTAATCCTGCAGGTGTAGTTTTAAACGCAGATGATTTATCTAATAAGAATAAACTTGAAATTTCTAAAAAAGTAGGTTTATCGGAAACCGCTTTTGTTTCTAAATCTAAAACAGAAGACTTTAAATTAGATTTTTTCACCCCCAATAAACAAATAGCACATTGCGGTCATGCTACTGTAGCCACATTTTCTTACCTAAAACAAATCGGAATTTTAAAAAACAATAGCTCTTCAAAAGAAACTATAGATGGAAAAAGAAAAATAGAAATAATTGGAGATTTAGCTTTTATGGAACAATTATCGCCAAAATACACAAATGTAAGCCACAAAGAAAGTGCTATTCTAAAATCATTAGGCCTAAAGAAAACGGATTTAATTACAAACGCTCCAATTAAGTTAGTTAACACAGGAAATTCATTTATACTTATTCCTGTTAAGAGTTTTGAAATTTTAAAAAATATAACTCCAGATTTTGACTTGATATCAAAAGTCAGTGACGAATTAGATTTAATTGGCTACTATGTTTTTTCTACAGATACAAAATATGATGCTACTTCAAGAATGTTTGGTCCTCGTTATGGAATACTAGAAGAAGCTGGAACAGGAATGGCCGCTGGCCCACTTGCTTGTTATTTATTTGATATTCTAAAAATTAAGAAAAGAAGTTTTCATATTCAACAAGGTAAATATATGAAACAACCTTCTCCTAGTTTAATTATCACAAATTTGAGAATTGATAAAGGAGAAATCAGAGATTTAATGGCTGGCGGAAAAGGAATATTAGATAAACAATTAAACATTGAAATAAACTTATAGAACTCAAAAAAACTATGAATACAAAACATCGGTTAATTTTGACTTCCTAAAAGATCTTGATTTATTTATAAAGTCGCCAAATATAGAATTTGGCGACTTTCGATAAAAAAATAAACGCAAAATATTGTATTTAGTTTGTGTAAATCTCAAACACATCACTTTTCCTACGTTTCTTATACTTAATATTAGCTTCCATTAAAAAACTAAGACAAATTCAAAAACAATTTTTACATTTGTATCCGTTTATGAAATTTATCAAGAAGCATATTATTTTTTCATTACTAGTTATAGGAATTCTTTCCTTAACTATTAACGTAAATGATTCTTCCTTTTTTAACCAATCTTTTGTTGAAACTGAGCTTGAAGAATCTATTTCGGAGATTGATGAATTATCATTTGATGTAGATATTTCTAATTCTGATGATGGAGGAAATAATGGAATCGCAGCTTTAGCTTTTCGAACATCTTTTCTTCAATATTTTGATTACACTTCTTCTTTAGTTTTAAACTCTAGAAGCTTATCTCAAAAACTCCCACTTTTTATTCTTTATTGCTCCCTTA
The DNA here is from genome assembly GCF_000430545.1 of Tenacibaculum ovolyticum DSM 18103. Taxonomy (GTDB): domain Bacteria; phylum Bacteroidota; class Bacteroidia; order Flavobacteriales; family Flavobacteriaceae; genus Polaribacter; species Polaribacter ovolyticus. The sequence continues at coordinate 32,696 of NZ_AUMF01000023.1, read as the reverse complement.
AAATTGATTGTTAGTTTTTAAATAAACGATTTATCTAAAGTATAAGATAATCTCATTTTTAATAATTTACATTTTACATGTGCAAACTGACTGTTTGTTCGGTGCGCATTAATACAATCAATTTAGAGTCAATAAAACATGAATACAAAAAATATTTTTATGTATCTCAAAAGAGATGCATTAGCAGGAACTGTAACAGGAGTTATGGCAGTTCCATTAACAGTCGGAATTTGTTTAATGTCTGACTACCCAGTTATGATAGGGCTTTATACGGCAATTTTTGCAGGAATAGTAAGTTTTATAACTTACCTAATAAAACCAGGTAACTATACAGGAATGCCTGGAGTTGCAGCAGGTTTAGCTCCCGCAATGGCTTTAGGGGTAATGAGTTTTGGAATGGAGAATATGCCATTTGTAATATTACTTACCTCTATTTTTCAAATAATCGTTTGGAAATTTAGATTAGAAAAATACATTTTGCGAATTGTTCCACACTATTTGGTAGAAGGATTATTGGCTGGTGTTGGTCTTAAAATAGCACTAAAATTTGTACCCTTTTTATTCGAATTACAATCTGGAGAGTTACACAATTTTAACGATTGGATACACATAGATTGGTTAAATTTTAACCGAGACAAAATAGCTATTCTATCTATTATTTCGTTTACCATATTTATTTTACTTTACAAATATTATAAGAAAAAAATGCCTGCATTGCCTTATTTCATTATTATGGCTACAAGTATAGGAATCTCATTTTTTATTGATTTACCAAAAATATCTATAGAATCGATACCTTTTAAATTATCACTTCCACTACCCCATTTTATGGATATGAGTAGTTCAGAAAGCAGTTTAATGCTTCTTAAAATGGTCGGTTTTGCCATGATGTTAGGTACAATAGATGTTATAGAGCAAGTAATGAGCAACGTAGCCATAGAAAAAATGGATCCTCTAGAAAGAGAATGTGACACTAATAACAGTTTATTGGCTATATGGATTGCTAATCTTGGAGCAACTTTGTTTGGTGGAATGACAAATTTAGACGGTTTAGCAAAAAGTACAACAAATACTGTAGCTGGGGCGGTAACAAAGCTCTCTAATTTATTTACAGCAGCTTTTTTATTTTTAGTAGTTCTTTTTCCAATAGTAATAACAACTTTACCAGAATATGCATTAGGAATTATTATGGTTTACTCTGGTTGGAAAATGGTCGCTAATATTTCACATGTAAGAGCAGAAGGTAGATACGCCTTAATTCTTGCAGCTGTTTGCGGTTTACTAGTTTTTAAACTAGGAATTTTCGAAGGTTTACTCATTGTATTAACTGCACATGCTATTATTCAATTCATTTTTATGAAAAGATTAGGTAAATCAAATCAAGAAGTTTGGAACCAATTTAAAAGTTCTTTTACCGAAAAAACTATTTTCAAACTAGATAATGAAGATGCTCTTGCTGATCCACAAGTACCAATATACAACAAGTTGCTACAAAATGTAAACAGTAAAAATTTAGAAGGAATAATGTCTTTATATCACAATAATGCTGTTTTAGTTCCATCTTTTTCAAGTAGAATAAGACGAAACAAAGAAGAAATAAAAGATTACTATGCTACATTATTTAAAATGGATGGATTGTCTCTTGCGCAAGAAGAAATATATCTAAATAAAACAGATGGCCAAAGAATTGATTCTGGTGTTTATGAGATTTCTTGGCAAAATGGAGGTTCTATAACAAGTTACAAACTTAATTTTATTATGGTAATTGAAAACGATAAGATTATTGCACATCAATCTAGCCACCAACATTCCTATAATATATCTATATCACGTTGGGTAGATGAAAAAGATAACGGAAATTTTGTTATGTAACAATAATATAACTTAATATATATAGCGGTTTGAGTGAGTACTCAAACCGTTTTTGCTTTTAAATTAAACACTTTATTTAAGTACATTTAAACCAACTATTTCTATTATACAAACCATTTACGAGAAATATTTAGCAATTTTTCACTGGAAACAGGGTGAGTAAATTATCTGAAGTATAAGATATTTGTGTATCATAAAAATTAAACATAAAATAAATACTATGACACCAAAAGAATTATCTTCATTAGAAGGCGTAGAATTAGCAAATGCATTTGTAACTTATTTTAAACCTTGGGCTTTAACTCCTGCATGTATTAAAATATTAAAAGAAATTTCTACTAAAATTGTTAATGTAAAATATGAAGATGATTTAAACATCCATTTTAATAATGATGATGAAGAGGAAGTTTCTATAACTTTTGGAGCTGCTTATAACGGTGACTTTAAAGATACGAACTTAAAAACACCAGAATCTTATAAAACTGTAGTTCGAATGCACAATACAATAACATTTGGCGATGGAGTACCTAATGACATAGGTTTTTACGGCTACGATGGTGAAGCTCCTTCATCTGAATTTATGTTAGAAGAACTTGAAGGTGATGAGGAAATACACCAAGGATTTTGTGACGCTGGTCAAAATTGGATTATTTGGGATTATCAAAGAAAAAATGCTTTAGGAGAACCTGTAATTATAATAGCTGACCATGGATTAATTGTTGAAGACAATGATGATTTTCCAGAACAAGATAAAATAGCTTTCGGAGTTGGAGGCCTTTTTATAAGATTAATGAAAGAATTTATATTTAACGATACAAATTATGGATGGGGATAAAATGAAAAAATCTTATAACCTAATTTGGTTTTAGGCTGTATAAAGAGGCCCTGTATCCCGTTAAATCATTTATTTTGTTATTATTTATAGCAAAATAAATGATTTGACTATTTAATGAATTGAAACCACTTTATTACTAATTACTTAAGGTATCCCCCCTTCTTAAAACAGATATAAACAAATACAAACCAACAACTTAAAGCTACATAAATTTAACACTCCTACTAGCCTATATTACAAATACAACGCTTAGGTAATACAAGAAATATTATTGCTAATTAGAAAAAATGACAAAGACAATCAAAATATTACCTCTAATAATACTTTTTGTAATGAGTTATACTTCATACTCTCAAAAGAGTATTTTCAAAAACAAATTAAGTATGAATTTTACTAATATTACAAGTTTAATAAACCTTGAAGAGTTTGAAAAAATAAAAGAATTTATCCTCAAGAATGGAGATAAAAGAACTTATCGTAATTATGACAACAATAACCCTCATTATAAATTCATTAATTGTGATGTTTTTATGGGGGCTGATATTGGACAACGTAATATAAATAATGATCCAAAAGTTTCAGATTTTAATCAAGTAACCATAACTGATTTTAATTCTGATATTAAATATTATGAGCTCATTATTATTAGAAAAGGAGATTTAAAAGCTGAAAAAGCATGGATTAAAAAAGGAATGAAAGAAGAACAGGTATATTTAGTAGATGTTTATAATAAAGGATTAAAGTTTATGAAAAATAATTTACCAAACTATTTAAAACAAATAAAAAAGGAAAGTACTTTTTAAACAAGTTCTCTCTATACTATATTAATCAAAAAAAATTGGTAATACATTTTTAAATTCTTTTTTACCTTTATCTGTAAGAAATGGATACAACATACTAAAAAGTGCATTTACTTGATTATCTATTGCTGTTTCTTTTAAAATATTTGAATAAAGTCCAGTAGAATACAACCACGTATTCCCATAATTAACCATTCTTTCTGCCAATAAATTATACTCTACGTTAAAAGAGGCATCTCTCATTAAATTTTTATTTTTCATCATTTTAAACAAAAACAAGCAACCATCAACCCTATTTGTATAAACTTCTGTAAAATGTTTTTTTACTTTCTCACTAACATTTAAAAGATTATATAAATCTGTCCAAAAATATTTATAAGCAATCATTCTTCTCATACTATGCTCAATATCATTTCTAATTTGAGACATTGACAAGTCCATATTTCGTAAGCTCTCAATTCTTTCATCAAATTCTAAAACCATTTCAAAATACAAAGCTTCAAATATATCTTCTCGTTTTTTAAAATGATAGTTTAAATTACCTGAACTCATATTTAATTCTAAAGCAATCATTCTTATAGTTACTTGACTATAACCACTTTTATTAAAAAGGGTTCTTGCTGTTTCTAAAATCATTTTTTTTCTTTTACTCATTAGTAAACTTGTCCTAAAAAAATATTATTAGTAAATTTGTCCTAAAAATACAAAATGGCATCATTATACAAGTCAGAATTTGGAAAAAAAGAAATAATAAATCTTTACAATCAAAAGTTAAAGGAATTACAAATAACATATAAATGTAAGTTGATTGACACCATTTTTGGAGAAACTAACATTATTATAGTTGGTGATGCTACAAAACCTCCTTTAATAATAGTGCATGGATCAAATGGCTGTGCTCCTATCTCCTTAGAAACTTATCCTACTCTCTCTAAAAAATTTCAAATATTTGCAATAGATGTTTTAGCGCAACCAAACAAAAGTGCTGAAACTAGATTAAGTATGAAAGATAACAGTTATGGATTATGGATAAACGAACTAATTAATAAGCTTGAATTAAAAAATGTAACTATGGCTGGTTTTTCATTTGGTGGGTTAATAATTCTTAAAACATTAATTCAAAATGAAAATAACATTAAAGAAGTATTTCTATCAGCTCCTGCATTTATAGTAAATGGAAACCCATTAGTGGCATTATTCAAGGTATTTATTCCTATGAAACGATATATAAAAACTCAAAAAAGAAAATATCTTGAAAATTTTTTAAATACACTTTTCACAGATAAAGATGAATTTGCTCTTAACTACTTATCTAAAGTATTTTTACATTTTAAAATGGATTTCACTCCCGTTCCTGTAATAAAACAAAAAGAGGCCTCATTACTAAAAACACCAATTACCATAATTGCTGCAAAAAAAGATATTATGTTTCCAGGAATAAAGATGCTTAAACGTGCAAAAAGTATTTTTCCATCTTTAAAAAACACTGTTTTATTAGAAAATTCAAAGCATGTTCAAAATAAAAATGACAATAGTAAAATAGAGCAATTGATTTTGAATGAACAACGCTTAAATAGCTAACAAATCATCGTAAATAAAAGTGTAGCCTAATTGCTTTTGTACTTTATCTGAATTTATAATTTTATATTTTAAAGCCACAGAGTCATTAAAAACTGGTAATTCTTTGTTTAATTTTTTTCTAGCATTTATATAATACTCTTCACGCGTTGGATGATGATTTGAACAAGCATTAAAAACTTCACCAAAAACATTCTGTGTAATTATTTGATACAAAATTTCGATACAATCATCTTGATGTATCATATTTACAAAACCTTTTGGGTGTGGTATTTCCTTGTCTTTAAACCAATTTCCTGGCTGTCGTTCTTGCCCAAACAATCCTGCAAAACGAACTATGGTTGTATCAAAATTTACATTCTCTCTAAAAGCATTTTCTATTTCAACTAAAGGAGCGTTTATTGTTGCATCTTCTTCTGTAACTTCTCTATTTAAACTCGGATATACAGAAGTAGAACTTACGAAGAGTACTTTTTTAATAGGAGATTTTTCTATTTCTTTAAGTAAACTTTTAAAACCCAAAACATTCTTTGAAGTAATTGCAACAATCAATATCTCAGATGCTAAAAATGGTTGAATTGTTTCTTCAATAACCTCATCAATATCAACTAAAAAAGGATGAATTCCGTCTTCTTTTAAAATGGTTAACTTATCTACAGACGTGGTAGATCCTTTTATTTTAAATCCCTTACTTTTTAAAAATATAGCCACAGGTTTCCCTAGCCAACCACAACCTAAAATACTAACATCCTTCATTACAACAAGTATCGTCTTTTACTAATTTACAAGAAATCACCGCTAATAAAGCACCTAAAATTGGAGCTAATATATACAACCATAAATGTTCTAAATGACCAGACACTAAAGCTGGTGCGATAGAACGAACAGGATTCATAGAGGCTTTTGTCATTGGTCCTGCAAACATTGCTTCTAATAATACAACTCCACCAATAGCAATTCCTGCCATAACACCAACTTCTTTACTTCCAGTAGAAACATTAATAATAGTTAACATTAAAAAGAAAGTTAATAATAGTTCTAAAATAAATGCTCGCCACGGTTCTAATGTCGGAATCGTTGCTCCATAATATTCACTTGCAGGAAACAACACCCATAAAATAAAACTTGCTAATAATGCTCCTAATAACTGTGCAATAATATATTTCGGAACTTCTTTCCAAGAAAATCGTTTAGCAAAAGCAAAAGCTATTGTTACAGCTGGGTTAAAGTGAGCACCAGATATTTCTCCAAAAGCATATATCATTGCCATTACAATTAACCCCCAAGTTATAGCAACCCCCGTATGTGTTAAATCACTTCCTCCAGTTATTTCATTTACCGTCATTGCACCTGTACCACAAAAAACTAAAGCAAAAGTTCCTATTAATTCCGAAATGTATTTTTTCATGCTGCAAATATCAATTAAAAACTTGATACTTATTTTAAGTTTTCGTTAACATTTAACTATCTAATTCCTTGTAAATTTAGCATCAAGAATATAACCTAAATCAATTATCATGAAAAAAATAGTTTTAAGTTTATTTGTAGCTGCTATAGCTCTGACTACAAATGCTCAAATAAAAACTCCAGCTCCTAGCCCTTCTTCTAAATTAGAACAAGCAGTTGGCTTAACAGATGTAACTCTTGACTACTCTAGACCAGGAATGAGAGGTAGAACAATTTTTGGAGATTTAGTTCCTTTTAATAAGGTATGGAGAACAGGAGCAAATGCGAACACAAAAGTAACTTTTAGTAATAACGTTACTATTGACGGAAAAGAATTAAAAAAAGGAACTTATGCTTTATATACAAAACCAGCAAAAGGTTCTTGGGAAGTTATTTTTTATACTGATTCTAATAACTGGGGAACTCCTAGAAAATGGGATGATAGTAAAGTAGCATTATCAACTACTGCTAAAGTTCAACCAATGCCTATGAAAATAGAAACTTTTACGCTTTCTATTGATGATATTACAAATAGCTCTGCTGTTATTGGTATCTTATGGGAGAATGCTTATGTAGGTGTTAAATTTAATACGCCTACTGATAAAGGTGTTGAGGCTAGCATTACTAAAACAATGTTAGGACCATCTGCTGGAGATTATTTTAGTGCTGCAAAGTATTATTTAGATGAAGGAAAAGATATTAAGAAAGCTAAAACATGGATTAACAAAGCAGTTGATATGACTAAAGACAAGCCTCGTTTTTGGTATTCTCGTCAACAAGCATTAATCTTAGCAAAAGCTGGAGATAAAAAAGGAGCTATTAAAGCTGCGAAAGCATCTTTAGCTGGCGCTGAAAAAGCAGGAAATGCAGACTATATTAAAATGAATAAAGATTTTTTATCTAAAATGTAATTCTTATTTTTAGTAAAAATTAACTACGCTTATATATCATAAAATGTCCACTACTTTGGTTGTGGGCATTTTTTGATTTTATAAACTATTTTTATCACCTCTTAAAAAACAAATGCTAACTTTGTTTTATGAAAAAATCAATAGCGATCATTGGTGGAGGTTCTTCTGCTCTTATTACTGCTGCTTTCTTAGATGCTAATAAATTTAATATTACTGTTTATGAAAAAAAGAAATCGTTAGGAAGGAAATTTCTTGTTGCTGGTGATGGAGGCTTTAACCTCAGCCACGGAGAAGCTATTGAAAAAATGATTACAAGATATACTCCTGATATTTTTTTAAAACAAGCCTTATTACATTTTACAAATAACGATTTACGTAAATGGTTATTAACTATTGGTATTCCTACTTTTGTAGGTAGTAGCAACAGAGTGTATCCAGAAAAAGGGATTAAGCCGATTGAAGTTCTTACTAAAATTAAACAATTTTTAATTGATAAAGGTGTTCAATTAGTATACAATTATGAATGGAAAGGCTGGAATATTAAAGATGAACTAATTTTTAATAACAATGAAATTATAAATACTGATTATACCATTTTTGCAATGGGTGGTGCTAGTTGGAAAATTACTGGTTCTGACGGCTCTTGGTTAGAAACATTTAAAAACAAAGAAATAAATACACTTCCTTTTTTACCTGCAAATTGTGCATATGCAATTAAATGGCCGAAAGAATTCATCTTAAAAAACGAAGGACAACCTTTAAAAAACATCGCTTTATCTTGCTTAGATAAAATACAAAAAGGTGAGCTAGTTATTACTAAATTCGGATTAGAAGGAAATGCTATTTATGCCTTGAGCCCTGAAATACAATCGCAACTTTCAACTAAAAAAACAGCAACGATTTATCTTGATTTAAAACCAATGTTTAGTCTTAATGAAGTAATTCAGAAGATAAACGCTTCGCAATTAAGAACAGTAAAAGACATACTTAAAAAAACATTAAAATTAAGTACCCCTCAAATTAATCTTCTAAAAGCAACTTTAACCAAAGAAGAATTTACTAATAAAAATATATTATCAGAAAAAATAAAAGCGTTACCACTTATTATACATAGTGCTGCACCATTAAATGAAGCAATTTCTACTACTGGTGGTATTTCTTTAAATGAAGTAAATGAAAACTTTGAACTTCATAAACTTAAAAATAATTTCTGTATTGGTGAAATGCTAGATTGGAACGCACCAACAGGTGGTTATTTACTGCAAGCTTGTTTTAGTATGGGTGCTTATACTGCAAAGCATTTAAATGATAAAGATTAATTATTTTAAGTTTCTTCTCATATTTATTAAATGTTTACTAAACCCTGCCTTTTCATACGCTCTAATCGCTCCTGGGTTATCAGCATACACATCTAATCGAACTTCATATGTATTTTTAGAAATTGCCCAAGCATACAAAGTCTCAATAATTAATTTATTGATTCCTTTACCCCTGTATGAATCGTCAACAAACATAAACCCTAAATAAACAAATTTAGCATGTTTTAGATATGGCTTTGCTTCATCAATTCTGCCATAACCAGAACCTACGACTCTCTTACCATCTACCGCTACAATCACCTCAACATCATCAGATAAAATCATTGCTTTAATATCGTAATATGATATTTTCTCATCTTTTAAAGTAGGATCAAAAGGTCTTTCAAAATTAATCAGTCCTTGCTCAAATTCTAACAAGATTGGTAAATCTTCTTGTATTGCTGCTCTAGTTGTAATCATTATTCTTTCTTATTAAAAAATAGTTGTAATGCAGAAGCTATTAAAATTACTAAACCAGCACCTAAAGCATTCAGCCATAAAAAAGGTAACCAGTCTGCTTTCCAAACATATATAATTATTAGCTGAGTAATAATTGCGGCTATAAAAACTGCATTCGATTTTACAAACTTAAAGAAGAACGCTAGTAAGAAAATACCTAATACATTTCCATAAAAAATAGAACCTATAATGTTTACTAACTGAATTAAGTTATCAAATAAATTAGCCACACAAGCAACCGAAATAGCTAAAATACCCCAGCCTAAAGTAAACAACTTCGTCATTTTTACATAATGTGCATCATCATACTCTTTACCTACGTTACGCTTGTACAAATCGATTACTGTTGTTGATGCTAAGGCATTTAATTCTGAAGCTGTTGACGACATTGCTGCTGATAAAATAACAGCCAATAACAACCCAATTAAGCCTTTTGGTAAATTGTTTAGAATAAAATAAATGAAAACATAATCTTTATCATTTGTTTCTACCTGAGCGTCAGCTTTTGTAATTACTGCTTTTGCTTGCTTTTTTATCGATTTATCTTGTTCATTTAATTCTTGAAGTTGCTTTTTATTTTCATCTGTTAAACCTTCAAAAATTAATGTTTTCTTTTTATTTTCTATTTGAATATGTTGCTGCTCTAAATTTTTATATTCTAGAGCATATTCTGAGTTTACAATTGCATCGTTTGCTTTTGGATTAAAGTTTAAAGGTGCTGTGTTAAATTGATAAAATACAAACACCATTACACCAACCAGTAAGATAAAAAACTGCATTGGTACTTTTAATAATCCATTAAAAATTAAACCTAACTGACTTTCTCTAACAGATTTCCCTGATAAATAACGTTGTACTTGACTTTGATCTGTTCCGAAGTAAGAAAGCATTAAAAAAGTTCCTCCTAAAATCCCTGTCCAAACAGTATAACGATTGTTTAAATCCCAAGAGAAATCTATAACTTTCATCTTATCAGAAGCTCCTGCAATTTCTAGTGCTTTTGTAAAAGTAATTCCATCAGGTAAATATTGTAGTATTAAATAGAAAGCAATGAACATTCCTGCAAAAATTACTGCCATTTGCTGTTTCTGAGTAACACTTACTGCTTTTGTTCCTCCAGAAACAGTATAAATAATTACTAAAAAACCAATAATGATGTTTAGCATTACTAAATCCCAACCTAATACCGCTGATAGAATAATAGCGGGAGCAAAAATTGTAATTCCAGCAGCTAAACCTCTTTGAATTAAAAACAGAATAGCAGTTAAGGTTCTTGTTTTTTTGTCAAAACGCCCTTCTAGATACTCGTAAGCAGTGTAAACTTTTAATTTATGATAAATCGGAATAAATACCAAGCAAATAATAACCATTGCTATTGGCAATCCGAAATAAAACTGAACAAAGCCCATACCACTATGAAATGCTTGTCCTGGTGTAGATAAAAATGTAATGGCGCTCGCTTGGGTTGCCATTACCGACAACCCAATCGTCCACCATTTACTATCGTTTCCTCCTTTAATATACTCTTCTGCGTTTTTACTCCCTTTTGTTTTCCAAACTCCGTAAAAAACAATAAATAATAATGTTAACGAAAGTACAATCCAATCAATATTTTGCATATTCTAGTTCGTATATAAATTTGTAATTATATAAAATAACGCAATGTAAATTACGTTTGCAATTAATACAAAACTGTACTCTTTTTTCCAAGTATACTTTTGGTTACTCATTTATTTTGTTGGTTTTTCAAAAAAACTACCTGCTAATGATGCTTTACTTAATAAAGGCAATGAAAATTCAGTTGGCTTTCTTGCTGGTTCAGTTGGGTTACCTTGTTCGTTTTTTTGGTACCAAGTTAAAGATTTTGGTAATAAAAAACCGTTAACATTTTCCCAATCATTATATCTAATAAGACTAAACTTATCAGAAGCCTTTTTACTAAAGTAAGTAACCGTATACCCTAACCAACTCATTTCTTTTGTTGTTTCATCAAAATAAATAAAGTAATTATCATCAGATGAGTTACCTACATTTGCTTTATAAGATATTTTAAACCCAGGATATTTCTTTCCTTCAAACTCTAATGGCTTTACTTCAGAATATACAATTCCGTCATCTGCTAAAACAAATGGCATTGCATAAAAATAAAAATATAGATTGTAGTAAAATTTTGGGTCCTTTTTAAATTTTGTCGTGTCTGAAACCCAAGTATTTTCTCCGTTAAATCCATAAGAATAATCAGAAGAGTTAACAACTGCTTTTCTTGAATGCAAATCGGTTGTATGCTCTTCTCCATTTACACCATATGACAATGTTTTCATTTTATTCCAACTATCAATTCCTCCATGTTTTTTAAACACAGCTGCTAAAGCTTTTGGGTATTTTATTTTTGTGGTTTCTTCTTTTAAATTCTCTTTAACTACAGTTTCTTTTTTCACATCTTTTTTACATGAAATAGAAATTACTGTAATTGCGATTAGTAAGGCTAATTTTCTCATTTTTTTATTACTCTTTTATATTCTATAAAGTAAAGTCGAATATTAGCTGTAAACTTACACAAGTTCTTTTAAAATAAAAAAAAGCGTACTAAAATAGCACGCTTTTTTATTTTCTGCTTTTAAAATATTTATATTTTAGCTTGGTACGTGTATAAATCAAAATATCGCCCCTTTTCAGCTATCAATTCATCATGTGTACCTCTTTCAACTATCTTTCCTGCTTCAACAACTAATATTTGATCTGCTTGTTTAATAGTACTCAACCTATGTGCAATTACAATGGTTGTTCTGTCTTTTATTAATTCTGATAAACTTTTTTGAATTAATGCTTCACTTTCTGTATCTAAACTAGAAGTAGCCTCATCTAAAATAATAATTTTCGGGTTCGCTAAAATTGCTCTTGCAATTGCCAAACGTTGTCGTTGCCCTCCTGAAAGTTTTACTCCTCGCTCTCCTATTAATGTATTTAAACCTTCATCAAAACGATCAGTAAACTCATTTACATACGCGGCTTTTACTGCATTTTGTAACTCTTCTTCGGTTGCATTGGGTCTTGGAAATAAAATATTTTCTCTAATAGTTCCTTCAAACAAAAATTCATCTTGTAAAACAACTCCTAAGTTTTTTCTATAAGAGTTTAATTGAACTTTTGACATGTCATTGTTGTCAATCGTTACTTTTCCTGATTTTGGATTTAAAAAAGTTGCTGACAAACCTGCAATTGTAGATTTTCCTGAACCAGAACTACCAACCAAAGCTGTAACAGTTCCTGACGGAACCTTAAAACTAATATCTTTTAAAACTTCTTTTCCTTCTTCGTAAGAAAAAGAAACATCTTCAAAAATAAGTTCTCCTTTAACATCTTCTAGTTCAATAACTCTCTCTTCGTCGTCCTCTTCAGCTTCCATATTCATTAACTCCTCAGTTCTATCTAAACCTGCTAAAGCTTCTGTTAATTGACTACCAATGTTACTCATCTGCACAATTGGTGCAATCATTAACCCTAATAAAAAAGTAAATGATAAGAAATCTCCAACAGTTAATTCGCCAGTCATTATTTTGTAACCTCCAATTCCCATAATTCCTGTAGAAGCAATTCCTAATAAAAATGTTGCAGAACTAGTCATAACTGCTGTTGCTGTTAAACTTTTTTTAACATTTTGAAATAAAAGATCAACTCCTTTTTCAAAAGATTCATTTTCTTGCTTTTCTGCATTAAAGGCTTTTATTACTCGTACACCTGCTAAAGTTTCTGTTAGTCGTCCTTTTACCTCAGCGTTAATTACACCTCTGTTTCTAAATATAGGCCTAATATATTTGAATGCCTTTAAAGCTATCAATCCAAATACAGCTACGGGAATTATCACAAAAAGTGTCATAGATGGGCTTATTTTAATTAATAAAACCAAAGAAATTACTGCTGTAATTGTTCCTCCTACTAATTGAACTAATCCTGTTCCTATTAAATTACGAACTCCTTCTACATCACTCATAATTCTAGAAACCAAAGCTCCAGATTTTGTGTTATCGAAAAAGCTTATTGGTAAAGACAATACCTTCTTTTGAACTTTTGCTCGTAACTCAGAAATTAAATACTGGGCTTGCACGCTTAATATACGTGTTAATAAAAAAGATGTGATCGCTTGTATTAAAATAGCTCCACCAACAATAAATAATAAATTATACAATTCATCATAATCTTTATTAGGTATTACGTTATCTAATAACGATTTTATTTTTAATGGTGCAACCAAACTTGCCAATCTACTCACCACAATTAATATTAGCCCAATAAACACTAACCCTCTTTTAGGCCATATAATGGTTTTAAATGCTTTAGTAATAGAAATTTTCGGTTTCTTTTTATTCTTATTTGGTACTGTACCTAGGTGCTTCATATTTTATTTTTTATACTAACAAAATAGTATCAGCTATTTTTTGTCAATATATATGCCATTTATAATTAACATGACAGATTAGCAAAAAGTGTAATCTTTACCTTTAAGAAAGGTTATACATCTTAAATGTACGCTATTATAGAAAACAAAAAAACACCTAAATAGGTGTTTTTTTTGACTAGCTTTCTTTTTTTACTTTGGTTTAGAGTAAAAGTTTTTTCATAGAATTTCCCCCGACGTATTAATATAAACCCTCCGATTATATTTCCTTTATACAAGGTGCAATTTTCAACCGGTACAAAGATATTTCATCTTTATAAAAACTTGGTGAGGTTTACCCTTACTTTTAGTGAGGCGCCCCCTTACTTTTTATAAACACCATATAAATTGTTTTTTATCATTTTGATTTCTGTAATGCTCGAACTAACAACAAGAGTTGCCCACCTACTTAAAACTAAATGTTTAATTGTACATATTTAACTACTGAGCTTTATTACACATTATAAAAAACAAAAAAACACCTAAATAGGTGTTTTTTTGACTAGCTTTCTTTTTTTACTTTGGTTAGAGTAATATTTTTTTCATAGAATTTTCCCCGACGTATTAATATAAACCTTTAGCTTATATACCCTTTAAACAAGGTGTAGTTTTTAACCGGTACAAAGATATTTCATCTTTATAAAAACTTGGTGAGGTTCTCCCTTACTTTTAGTGAGGCGTTCCCTTACTTTTTATAAAAACGATATAAATCATGATTTATATCATTTTTTAAAAATATCGTATATTTGCCTCATAATGAAAAAAATAAATTTACATATACGACAAGGAGTAACAAAACTAGCATCTAGTTTTTGTGAAGGTGTTGATAGTCCAATCTATCAATATCGGACATTATATGTTGATTTAAACAAATTTGAAACATGATTTGATTATAAAAATTAAGAATATATAAAGCGTCCAATTACTTGGACGTTTTTTTTATACCCTATTTTAAAAATATGATATTTTAATTATAAACATATAAACTAAGATCCTTTGACTACTAAGCAATTGAATTACAAAACATTGCATTAAAACTCAATTTCTAGGTAAAATACTAGAATAAAATTCCACGCCCCAAAAACAACGCAACTAGTTGACTATCAGTTAATTAATTTTAATTTTTTATTGTTTTATTCCAAAACTTATATATATTTGCATCATAATTATTTAACTGATTAATATTAAAAATTATGAAATTAATTTATTTAAACGAAACTATCAACAACCTATTTAAAGTAGGATTTGATTATTACATAAAAAAGGATAAGGATATTTACTGTGAAAAGCAATATTTAATGATGAACTAATAGTTCTACTTAATAATATACACGTAAAGGCGCCTTAAAAGGCGTCTTTTTTGTTTTTAACAAAAAGGTGATTAAGCATCATCTATATGTTAAAAAACTTGCATAATTCGTTATTTTTCACTATCTTAATGAAGCTAAAAAATGAAAAATTATGAAAAAGATAAAATTGCATAAACTAAATGAAACGGAACGTTTACTAAGTAAATCAGTACGCTTCCTAAAAACAGTCACATTAACTCAAATGATGTTACTATTTTAGAACTACAATCAACTAGCGTTCATTAAAAATCACAAACGCTTCCTTTATTTATGACAAAGTAGAATTCATGAAGTCTGTTGTACTCAATAGGCCTTAACAGTAATGAGTCTTCACGGATTGATGTTAAATAGCAATCCAATTCTACAACTACCCAAAATACTTGGGCTAGAAAACTATTGTCTTGATTTAACCAAGACATAGACATCGAAAAAAACATTTCGATACTGTAATAGCTGCAAATGCGGCAAGGAAAACTATTGTCAAATTTTAAAAACTAAAATTATGAAAACTTTAAAAACTATAAAATATACGTTAATAATTACTCTATTAATTCTTTTAAGTACAAGTTGTACTGACCTAACTGAAGATTTAGTTCCTGAAACTAAAACTCAAAATACAGAACTAATTTCTGGAGGAATCGATACTCTGAATAATCTTGATACTGGTGATGATGGTGATGGTGGAAGCAGTAATGGTAGTAAAGGAAACTAACTTCTTTTATAAATACAAGCCTTTAACAAATGTTAAGGGCTTTTTTTTTAGATTTGCTTAAAATAATCAACTATTGAAATCTATCAAAAAAATTGCTCTTTTTATATTTTTCCTATCTATAGGAAATCAATTGTGTTTTTCAACTTCCAAGTATTTTAAATTTCAAAATGACAGTATTAAAATTTGGATAAAAAAAGCTAAAAATAAAAAACTCGATAGTACTTCAAGGTCTAATCTTTTAATAAAATCTTATAATTATATTACAAATAACAACAAACAACTCCCTTTAGAACTAAGCTCTATTGCCTATGAGTTTTATGAATTAAAAGATACTACCTCTTTTTTTAAAGTAAATAAAATAGCTTTAAACTCAGCCATAAAAAATAAGCACACCTATGCCATTGGAGATACTCATTGGAATTATGCTTCTTATTATATAAATTTAGAAATATATGATAAAGCTTATTTTCATTTTAATAAAGCTTATCAAATATTCATAAAAGAAAATCACAAGAAAGAAGCCTCTTCTGTTTTATGGGGAATGACACGCATAAAAGGCTACTATAAAGATTATATTGGTAGTGAAATTTTAAATATAAAAGTTATTGAATTATTTAAAGAATTAAATAATCATGAAAGACTTTATGATTCCTATAATCATCTTGGCTTATTACAGCATGACATCAAAGAATATGACAAAGCCGTAGAGTACTACTCTAAAGCAATAAAATATTATAATAAAATATCTAAAAAAATTAAAGAAAAAAATTATATTGGAATATACAATAATATAGGGAATGTTTATTTAAAGAAAAAAGAATTTAAAACTGCTCTTATATATTATAATAAAGAACTTAAAACAAAAAAATTAAAGAAAGATCAATATGCTAGGGTGCTTAATAATAAAGCATACTGTAAATTATTACTATCTGACACACTCAATATTAAAAGAGACTTTTTTACAGCTTTACATATAAGAGATAGTATGATAAATAAAGCAGGTATTGTTAGTTCTAAAATTCATATTTCTTATTATTATAAATACAAAAAAGACACTATAAACGCTTTAAAATATGCCAAAGAAGCAAACACTTTAGCCAAGAAAATAAAAAACGGAGGAGATTATTTAACTACCCTTAAGCAATTAGCAAACCTAGATACAAAAAATGCTAAAAAACATTTAGATCGCTATATAGTCTTTAACGATAGTTTGATTAGTACTGAGCGAAGAACTCAAAACAAATTTACGCGCATAGAGTTTGAGACTGATGAATATATTGAAGAAACCGAACGCTTAAACCAACAACAAATTTGGATAATAGTTACGAGTATTGCAGGAATACTTATTTTAAGCTTATTATATTTCTTACGCGTACAAAAAGTAAAAAATGAAAAACTTCAATTAGAAAGTGAGCAACAAAAAGCAAATGAAGAGGTGTATATTTTAACGCTTCAGCAAAAAGCTAAACTAGAAGAAGAAAAGGTTAAAGAACGTAATAGAATATCTGAAGAATTACATGACGGTGTATTGGGGAAACTTTTTGGAACTCGTTTTGGCTTAGGTTTTTTAAACATTAAAGGAGACGATGATGTTTTAGAAAAACATCAATCTCTTTTAAATGAACTACAAGACATTGAAAAAGAAATTAGGGATGTTTCTCATAAGTTAAATGATAATTTTAATAGTGACACGGTTAACTTTACCTTTATAATAACACAACTTTTAAAAGATAAAAGCGAACTCGGAGATTTTACTTATGAATTTAATATAGATAACGAAATTTCATGGAAAACAACAAATGAGGTTATAAAAGCAAATATATATCGTATTATACAAGAAGCTCTTCAGAACATTCTTAAGCATGCAAAAGCAGAAAAGGTTACTTTAGCTTTTTCAAAAGATGATCAACATATTATTATCGAGTTAAAAGATAATGGTGTTGGTTTTAATTCTAAAAAAGGAAAAAAAGGAATTGGTATAAAAAATATTAAGTCGAGAGTAAAAAAATTAAACGGTTCTGTTGAATTTTTATCAGAACTAAGCAAAGGAACTTCACTTATTATTAAAATACCTTATAAATTTGAGTAATGACAGATAAAAAATACACTGCTTTAATTATTGATGATCATCCATTAATTTCTGAAGCCTATAAAAGTGCTTTTACCTACATAGACCAGCAGAATGAAAACATTTCGTTTGATGTGTCTGTTGCCCATGATTGTGACACTGCCTTTGCTTTTATTAAAGAGTGCGCTGAATCACTTAAAAATGTTGATATCATTTTTTTAGACATGAGGCTTCCTGCTTCTGCAGATGGTAAAATATTATCTGGTGAAGATTTAGGCTTATTAATTAATAAAATGTTACCTGATGCTAAAATAATAGTTTCTACTACATTTAATGATAATTATAGAGTACATAGTATTTTAAAAAACATAAACCCTGATGGTTTTCTTGTTAAAAACGACATTACTCCACAAGAATTAGTTACCGCTATACAAGACGTTATTAATGAACCTCCTTATTATAGTAAAACAATAATGAAGCTTCTTCGAAGTCAAGTTACTAATGATTACTTAATTGATGATATTGATAGAAAAATTATTTATGAATTATCAATAGGTACTCGAATGAAAGATTTACCTAATAATGTGCCCTTATCGATTACTGCTATTGAAAAAAGAAAACGTCATATAAAACAACTTTTTGGTGTTAACAGTTCTGATGATAAAGATTTAATTTTAATAGCCAGAGATAAAGGTTTTATTTAAGTTTAATTAGTTTCATCTTATCTAAAACAACCATTATACAATAAGTAACATCGATTTCATGCCATCTTACACCTCCAAAGTTTGCTCGACCTCCGTGGGCATGATGGTTATTATGGTACCCTTCTCCCATCATTAAAAAATCGAATGGTAATAAATTTTTAGAGGTATCACTTACTTTAAAATTTACATAACCATAAATGTGAGCAAACCAATTAATTATTACACCGTGTATTGGCGCCATTAAAAAAGCAACTGGTAAAAATAACCATTGCCACCAAGCAGTAGCAAAAAAGGCAAAGAACACCACATATAGGGCTCCCCAAGCCAACCTGGATAGTTTAGAACTCGCAAAGCTGTCAAAACTCTTCCACTGCGGTACGTTTTTAGTAAATTTATCTTCTATTGCAATTCTATTGTTATTTATATCTTGATAAATATTTTTAGTACGCCACATCATTTTAAAAAGATTCTCATCATACTTTGGTGAGTGTGGATCTTTCTCTGTATCAGCATAAGCATGATGTAATCTATGCATTACACCATAACCATAAGCACTTAAATAGTTTGATCCTTGTGTTAACCATGTTAAGAAAAAACATGCTTTTTCACCAAATTTAGACATGGTAAAGGTTTGATGTGCTGAATATCTATGTAAAAAAAAAGTTTGAAAAAACAACCCTGAATACCATAAAATAATCATAAAAACTACTACTGTCATTCTTGTAAATTTAGTTTACAAAGAACCAATTTTAGTATCGCAAAAAAAATGAACCTAAGTTAAGTAATTCGTTTTCTAATTCTACTTAAAGCCTGTGCTGTAACTCCTATGTAGGATGCGATATACTTTAATGGAATTTCTTTAATTAGCTTTGGTCGCTCATCAAATAATTTAAGGTAACGTTGTTCTGCAGTTTCATTTAACAACGATTGCTCTCTTTTAGACTTTATTAAATACAGTCGTTCTGAAGATAGTCGTCCTAATGCGTTTCCAATACTAGTTTCTTTGTATACTTCTTGTAAATCTTCATACGACATACTCCACATTTCTACATCTGTAAGTGTTTCTAACTCGTATAATGAAGGAGATTGTGTTAAAAAAGAATCATAAGCACTTATAAACTCATCACTAAAACAAAATCCAAAGGTAATTTCCTTTTCTTTATCTTCTTTTGGTATAAAAAAACGCACAATTCCTTTATCTATAAAAGAAATATAATTTTCTATTTCTCCTACTTCTAATAGTTTTGTGCGTTTTTTCACTTTTCTTAGTACTAATCTAGAGGTAAAAAATTCCCAATCACTATCGTTAATCAAAAGTGATTTTTCTAGATAAGTTCTAATATTTACAATACTCATGTTTCGTTACAATCTATTATCAATAATATCTTGCACAACTTCAGGGTTTAACAAAGTAGAAACATCTCCTAAATTATCCAATTCGTTATGCGCAATTTTACGCAAGATACGACGCATAATTTTACCCGATCGTGTTTTAGGTAAACCTATTGTAAATTGAATTTTATTTAATTTAGCAATTGGACCTATATGTTCTGTTATTATTTGATTTATTTCTTTTCGTAAATTATCATGGTTTCTACCTTCACCAACATCTTTTAGTATTACATACCCGTACAATGCATTTCCTTTTACATCGTGAGGAAAACCAACAATAGCACTTTCTGCCACAGCAGGATGTTCATTAACAGCATCTTCTATTGGTGCCGTACCTAAATTATGACCAGAAACAATAATTACATCATCTACCCTTCCTGTAATTCTATAATATCCTACCTCATCTCTAAGTGCACCGTCACCAGTAAAATACTTGTCTTTAAAAGCAGAAAAATAGGTTTCTTTATAACGTTGATGATTTCCCCATATAGTTCTTGCCATTCCTGGCCATGGAGATTTAACACACAAACGTCCATCAACTTGATTTCCTTTTATTTCTTGCCCATTCTCATCCATTAATGCTAACTGTATTCCTGGCAATGGTAAAGTTGCGTAGGTTGGTTTTGTTGGCGTTATATAAGGTATTGGAGAAATCATCATTCCGCCAGTTTCTGTTTGCCACCAAGTATCTACAATAGGACTTTTTTTCTTACCTACATTATCATTATACCAATGCCATGCTTCTTCGTTTATTGGTTCACCAACGGTACCTAAAACTTTTAAAGATGATAAGTCATGGGCATCTACAAATTCTAACTTTTCTTTTGCTAAAGCTCTAATTGCTGTAGGTGCAGTATAAAATTGACTTACTTTATGCTTTTCTATAATTTCCCAAAACCTCCCAAAATCAGGGTAACTTGGTACTCCTTCAAATAATACTGTCGTTGCTCCGTTTGCTAACGGACCATATACGATATAACTATGCCCAGTAATCCAACCAATATCTGCTGTACACCAATACACATCGTTTTCTTTATAATTAAAAACATTTTTAAAGGTATATGCCGTATAAATCATATAACCTGCTGTGGTATGTAACATTCCTTTCGGACTTCCGGTTGATCCAGAGGTGTATAAAATAAATAACGGGTCTTCCGCATCCATTATTTCTGGTTCACATATTTCTGAAGCTTCGTTTAATAATGGTTGCAACCATTTATCTCTACCTTCTTTCATTTGAATGGTTGTATTTATTCTTTTAACAACCAAAACTGTTTCAATACATTCACAATCATTTAAAGCTTCATCTACAATTCCTTTTAAATCGATTGTTTTTTTCCCACGGAAAGATCCATCTGAAGTAATCACCATTTTTGCTTCACAATCGTTTATTCTAGTTGATAAAGCAGCTGAAGAAAATCCTGCAAATACAACTGAATGTACAGCTCCTATTCTTGCACAAGCTAATACCGAAACTGCTAATTCAGGAATCATAGGTAAATAAATGCAAACTCTATCACCTTTATTAATTCCGTTCTCTTTTAAAACATTAGCAAATTTACAAACTCGTTTGTGTAATTCTTTATATGAAATATGCGCTGCTTTTTCATCAGGATTATTGGGTTCGAATAAAATAGCTGTTTTATCTCCTCTTATTCTTAGATGTCGATCAATACAATTTTCTGTAATATTTAGTTTTGCTCCTTCAAACCATTTTATTTTTGGTTCTGAAAAATCATGCTCTAAAACAGTATTCCATTTTTTTCTCCATACAAAGTGCTCTTCTGCAATTTCTTCCCAAAATAACGCAGGGTTTCGTACTGATTTTCTATAAACCTGAAAATATTCTTCTAAAGTCTTTATATGATAGTTACTCATAATTTCAATTTATTTTTAAGTGTAACAATTTACACCTTTTTTAAAATTTATGGTTATTTTTTCTACAAACAACACTTTAAGAATGACTAATTTAGTATTTTCGGTTTTCTATGGATTTTTTTCTACAAACACTCACACATAACTGGCATATTATTTTATTATTTTTTTCAGTTGCCGTTCTATATTCTTCAGTCGGTTTTGGTGGGGGTTCTAGCTATTTAGCAATTTTAGCACTTACTGGTTTAGCTTTTTCACAAATTAGGGCGATTTCATTATTTTGTAATATCGTAGTAGTTACGGGTAATGTATTTATATATATTTATCATAAAAAGTATAATTGGAAAAAGGTTATCCCTCTAGTTTTGTTTAGCACTCCTTTTGCTTTTTTAGGTGGATATTTACGCATTAATCAAACCTTTTTTTTTATTCTTTTAGGAGTTACTTTACTATTTGCGGCTATTACAATGTGGATTTCTAAACATTTAAATTCATCTAAACAAGATGTTACAAATTTAAGTGTCTCTAAAAATGCCGGATATGGTGGTTTCATTGGTTTCATTTCTGGAATGGTTGGTATTGGAGGTGGTATTTTTTTAGCTCCTTTACTTCATTTAATACATTGGGACACGCCATCTAAAATCGCAGCTACAGCAAGCTTCTTTATTTTAGTAAACTCTATTGCTGGGCTAATTGGTCAATATACCAACCCTGATTTTTTTATTGATTGGAATTTAACCTCTGTACTATTAATAACTGTTTTTATTGGGGGGCAAATAGGAAGTAGATTGAGTAACAAACTACTAAAGCCTATTCAATTAAAAAAGGCAACTGCTATTTTAATAGCATTTGTTAGCATTCGTATTTTATACACCTACATTTTATAATTAAAATAAACCTCTCTTGTTCCTAAAAAAAAGGCACTCGTGGTTTTTTTTAAAATTGTCAACTTCCTTATCCCTAATTTTAATGGTATAATTTTTATGAACTTAAAACTTAAACTATTATGAATTTAAAAATCTATCCTTCAATAGGAATTGCAAGAATGGGTAATGGACCTGCAAATAAAGAAGATGTTATTTTTAGTCCTGAAGTACCTTGGGCTAATCTTTTTGAAACTAATCAAGAATATCATACCATAAATGGTGCTCTTAAAAAACAAGCACAACGTTTTTATATTTATGAATGTGATTCTAATGATATTCCTATACGCAAATTAGAAATACAAAACGCACAAATAGAATGGACTGTTGAAGTTGCTAATAAAAAACCTTTTTGGTATGACTTTAACAACAGTTTAGATCTTTCTATTAAAACTGATAATGAAAACTTAAGCGACACTTTTTACAACGATAAAATTGCTCCAGGAATTAGTACTTCTCGTAGAAATCCAAATGTATTAAACGAAAAACTAATAAATTCTGGTGATAAAAATTTTAGAAAAGAACTTGTAAATAGTCCTTCTTCTGTAACTGTTTCTTCTGAAAACATAAAGCAAAAAATTGGAGGCCAATTCCCTTTTCCTCAAGATACTGAAGCGAAAAGTAAAATTGCAACAGCAATGAAAACGGAAGCTAAAGATGTAAGTTTAGGAACTGCTGAATATGACGAAGGGACTTTAATTTTTTACCCCGCAGATGGTATTTCGGCAGCATTAAACCCTTCTGACTTAAATACCGATTTTGCAGATAACTCTAATTGGTATGATGATATATGTGATGGCCGTGTTACCGCCAAAGTTACCGTAAATGGACAAACATTTAAACTTAACAATGCTACTTCAGCTGCTTGGATTGCTACTGCTCCACCAGATTACGCTCCGCAAATACAGCCAATTTCTACAATGTATGATCTTATTTGCGGAACTGCAAATGAAGGATATAGTACTGATTTTAGCTTAATATTTCCGGTTTTGTATAGATTATACAGAATGCAATGGGTAAACGCAAGTGATTTTTTAGCACCTTCTTTCAGAGAAATTATAGATCAATTATCTGCTATTGAATTTAAATCTTTATTCAATAATTCATTAGAAGCACAACCTATAAGAGAAAAAATATTTAATCTTTTTAGAAACCCAAGGTATAGTTACACTAATGAACCAGTTATCCCTAGTAAAAGTACTACTGACATTACCAATTTAGGTAGTGGTACAGAAGATTTAAAATATCCTTTTTACCCAGGTGATGGTATCAATTACCCAGGTAGCCCTGCACAATGGTTTGCAATACCACCAATGTTATATGAACAACTAAAAAGTTGGAGAGATGGAAACTTTAATAGCTTAAATAATAATTTCACTTCTATGGATGAAATTGGACTTTACTATCAAAACATCTACTTAGAAGCTGCAAAAGACCCTTCAAAAAGTGCCTTATTAATGACCAGAGCTGTCTTAGAAACATTATACGGTGGTGGCTTTCATCCAGGTGTTGAACTTACATGGCCAATGCGACATAAACAAATGTATGCTGAAAATAAACTCACTTTTACAAATATCAAAGAAGGTGCTTCCTTTTTTGGTTTAAGAGAAATACGTATTGCATCGGCAACACAAGAAGAACAAGCGGCTATTTTTTATAATGATTTTGGTTTTCAAATGAACACAGATAATGTGAAAGCATCTCTAGATCCATCTAATGAAGAAAGCTGGTTATGGAAAACAACTCCTGGAGATTTAACTAAATGGATGGGAATTCCTTGGCAATCTGATGCAGGTAGTTGCCAGAAAGTCTTTTTAGATAGTCAATACCCAATACCAGCATGGTGGGCTGCAAATTTACCTGTTGATGTATTAACTGAAGATAGCCTAGTTAAAATACAACAAAACAATATAAGTAATGATACAAAACAATATTTATATGCCAATAGATTACCATGGTTAATGACCACAGACACTGGTTATATTGGGTATCATGCAGAAGGTGGTTATCTTAATGGTTTAATTAATATGGTTTATAAATGGAAAGATATTGGTGTTGTTGCTGGTCGAAATGCTAATACCTCTGATATTCCTGAAATTGTATATGTTTCAACAGAAAGTAAAAACGTTAGAGACACAACAGTAATTTTTTTAGGTAAAGAAATTACTTCTACTCCTGTAAACTTAAATCCTCCTAGTGTTTTTTACACAAACACAAGAGAAATGGTTTGGTTACCAGAAGGTAAAAGCATGTACTTATCATCTACTAAAGATAGTACAGGAAATGTTTCTGTAGATGATGTTTTAGAACTTAGCATTAATGGAAATATTGTTTTAAATCAAGACTTTAGTAATGGTTGTAGTGGTAAAATCACACCGCTATCTCCTATAAATATTACAGATCTTTTAAAACCATTTACAAATAATTTTGTTACTATAACAATAAACTACATAGATAAATGTGGAGGATATAAATCTGCAACTAATATTTACTTAACTATAAAATAATTATGATTCCTGAGACTTACTTAAAAACAACCGTTCTTATTGTTGGTAAAGGAGTCTCAGGACTCGTTTTAAATTACTTGTTAGAAAAGAAAGGTATTCAAACAATATTACTAGACCGAAAAACAAACACCTCAAACCCTATACTTGCCGAGACAATTCCTCCCTCAACACTACAACTACTATATGATATCGATTTACTTTCTGTTTTCGAAAATTGCGCTAGTAGAACGTATGGATATCAATCTAAATGGGGGACTAAAACGATAGAAGAAGAAAATTTTTTCAAATACAATCCGTATAAATATGGGTTAAAATTAAACAAAAGAAAACTACTATCAGAATTAGAAAACAATACAAAAACACATCAGATTACCTGCAATAAAATTATAAATATTGAACATAAGAAAAATAAAGTAATTACCACTATTCTTATAAACAATGAAGTACGAACTATTAATAGTAATTTAATTATTGATGCTACTGGTAGAAAAAGAGCTATTCTTAAACAGTTTAATATTAAAACAAAAACATATGATGAAAATTTAGCATTCATCTGCTATGTCCCAAAAAGCAATTCAACCTTAAAGTATAATTTCTTTACAGAATCATTTAAAAATGGTTGGGGAACAGTTTCAAACCTTAATGAAACTACTAATATCATTACTTTATACACCGCTAATAAATCGCCATTACACAAACAATTAACTTCATTTGCTAATTGGAGAACTATTTTACAAAATACACTCGTATTAAAAAATCATATACCTTTTAATGACGATTTTAAAATTTTGGGTAAACAAGCAAATTCGTCTGTATCTAGTAAAATTTACACTAAAAATTGTTTAGCTATTGGAGATGCTGCCATTGCTTTTGATCCTATTTCCTCGCATGGTATTTCAAATGCCATCTTTTGCGCTTCAGAAGCAGCAAAAGCCATTGAAAAATTTTACACTAATACTAACGATGCGGTTTTTATACAATATGAAAACACATTACATTCAATTTTTAATCAATATTTAAAACAAAAAGAAAAATTGTATATTTCTAAAACACTTGTACATAATTAACTATAAAAACTTTAAACATCAATTGTGTATGTGTTAGTTTACAGATATATTTGAAGAATCAATAAATCAATAAAAAATCAACTATGTTAGAGTATATTTTTACACTAGTGATGCTAGTGCTTTTACAAGCAGTTTTAGGTTTCGACAACTTGCTATATATTTCTTTAGAGTCTAAAAAAGCACCTTCATCTGACCAGAAAAAAGTTAGAAAGGTTGGTATCTTAATAGCAATTGCTTTAAGAATTATTTTATTATTTGTTTTAGTATCAATCATTGAGTTTTTTAAAAATCCTTTTTCTTTTTTAACTGGTGGAATAGATAATATTATTCACTTTGCTTTTAACGGACATAGTATTATTGTATTACTAGGAGGAGGTTTTATTATTTATACTGCTATTAAAGAAATATGGCACTTAATTTCTACTCAAGGGCTTGAAGTTTCTGAAATGGCTACCGAAAAAAAAACGAAATCATCAAATGCTGTTATAACTAGTATTGTTATAATGAATTTAGTTTTTTCTTTTGATTCTATTTTAGCTGCCATAGGACTTACTAGCGATATAGAAAGCCCTACTGCTGCATTTATTATTATGGCTATTGCTATTGTTTTTAGTGGCTTATTAATGCTTGTTTTAGCTGATAAAATATCGGTTTTCTTATCAAAAAATAGAATGTATGAAGTATTAGGGTTGTTTATCCTTTTTATTGTTGGTATCATGTTAGTTACCGAAGGAGGACATTTAGCTCATATTAAAATATTCGGAAATGAAATTGTACCCATGAGTAATACAACATTTTACTTTGTTCTTGCTGTTTTAATTATTGTAGACGTTGTTCAAGGTCGTTATCAGAAAAAACTAAGTGCTCAAGACAAACAAAAACTAAATTAAATAAAGTTTTTATTTCAAATAAGAGAAAAGAGCAATGGAATTTCCATTGCTCTTTTCTTTTAAACTATTCTCTAATATAACTAATACCTTTTCTAATTTAAAATAACCGTAATAAAGCGCCCTTTTTCTTTCTATTTCAGAATAAAAAGAAACAAGAACTGGCATAATTACTCATCAGTTAATGTCTTCATAAAATCGATAACCTGAGAAATTTCTTTTGTTGATAAGCTTAAACTATCAAAAGGTAGTGTTTGATATTCGTTATGAAACCCCAAACCAGCGCCACCTCCTTTATTATAAAAATCCATTACCTCATTTAGTGTTTTGTACACACCATTATGCATATATGGTGCTGTTTTAGCTATATTTCTTACAGAGGGTGTTTTAAAAAAATGTTTACGTTCATTTGTTTTATACACATTGTACCTTCCTAAGTCTGTAGATATTTTAGCATTAATAGTATCCGTTGATGCTGGAACTCCAATAAATTCAATTTCAGTATCATTATAATTAGGAGGAACTGTACCGTTAAAAATAGGCGCAAAATGACAAGATGCACACAATGCTTTTCCCATAAACAAATTAAATCCTTGTTTTTCATCTGCTGATAACGTTTCCTCCTCTCCTCGCATGTTTTTATCAAACTTAGAATTAAACGTATTTAAAGTTCTAATATATGATGCTATTGCATGACGTATATTAAAATTTGTTCTTTTAGAGCCGTATAAATTTGCTAGTGATTTTTTATACTCCTTATTTTTAGAAACACGTTGTACTACAGAATCCATAGACATATTAAATTCATTATGATTCTCTACAACTCCAACAACCTGACCTTCTAAACTACCTGCTCTAGCATCCATAAAAAAACTACGCTGATAGGAAGCATATGTTAATGTTGGACTGTTTCTTGTTTGCTTTTCATTAAAGATTCTTCGACCATCTGTAAAAGCTAAATCTTTAACATGACAAGTTACACAAGCCATATCGTAACTTTTAGAAAGAGATTTATCATTAAACAATTGCTTACCTAAAACTACCTTAGCTGCTAATTGAGTGGTATCACTTAAATGATCTGAAAAATAATTTAAATTTAATGCTTCTGATGAAAAGAGTGTAGTCATATTATTAGACAATGCCATTTCAAAAGGAAATTTAACCTTCCAGTCTTTTTGAACTTCAACTAATAATTTTAACTGAGTATTTATATGCTTCTTTATAAAATTGAATCTATCAAAAGTATCAAAATCATGATCTAAATCATTTTGAGCAGCTATTATTGCTGCTTCAAATTTATTGTATAAAACTTTTGATGTAAACTTCTCTTTATTTATTAGAATAATATCTAATAGTGTTTTATAAGTATACGTACTTTCTAATAATGATTGATTTAAAACTGGTGAATCAAAACCTGTTATTCCAGTAGTTGCTATTCTTGTAATTTGATCTCTTACTAACCATATTATATGATGTGCTTTTAATTTAATAGCAACATTTTTTCGCATTAGTTTTAATCTAGCGCTTGTTACTCTTATTGCTCTTTCTAAAAAGTCTTTATTTATATTATCTTCGTAAATAAGTTCTTCTATTACCTGAAAACCTATTGGATTTACAATTCTTGTATCATTACTCGCTTCTCCATGAACTCCGATAATATTTGGAGCGTTCAATGATTTATAATTATCTTTATCTGAGAAGGCTAAAACTGGTTCTGATAATTTAAAAGCCTTGCGAGCTAAAACATATATCTCCTGTTGCTCTTTAATAGTCTTCCCTTTCATACTATCTAAATTATCAATAGCATTAGAAAGATGAGCTATATATAGTTTATTAATTTTATCAGAAAAATTAGTAATTGAGTTATACTTTTCTGGTTTATCATTGCATGATACAATTAAAAGCAAAAGACATACACAAAGGTATGTCTTAGCTTGACTGAGTAAGTCTTTCATTTTTTATCTTTCTAATCCTGTAATTAAGTGTAAAACAGAACCTTCTTTTCGGTTTGTTAAATTAGGGTTTGCCTTTGGATCGGTAAATGATGTTCCGTCTGCTGGCTCCCATCCATGATTTTGAGTTATCACTAAAAATTGATTTTTCCCATTATTTACGATATCTGTAACATCAATCATTCCTGTAATTTCCCAATATTTAGATGTTCTACCATAGCCTAAAGATGCTGCTCTTTCTTGATCACATTCTAAAACCGTTTTAATTACTCCAGTTGATAAATTATATTGATATAGTTTAGAATAACCAATAATATTTGCATTTTCTGAAGCATATCCATTAGGATCTTCTTGAATATAAACATAGTTTTCAGTTACTAAAATGTTATCAGGAGAATGAAATCCATCTGCTTTACCTCCAACTTTATCACCATCTAATACACATGTTATTTTTGCTGTACCAGTTGGGTCAGTATCATTTAATACTACCTTGTAAACACGCCCTAATATAGCACCTTTACCTACTAATCCTGGTTTGTTACGACCTGTTACGGCAAAATATATTTCTCTATTATTTGCAGCAGAACCTCTTCTCCAGTCAATATCTTCTAATCTAGAGAACCCCATAACACCTTTCGTTTTACACTCAGCATCTAAGGCATTAATTTCTTTTTCTTCTAACTCAACAAACTCAACATCATATTCAGCTCCTTCAGTCATATCAACTTCATAAGTTACGCCTGGCGAGGTAACTTTTAAACCATATAATTTTCCATTATTTAAATCACCTCTATCACCAACATACATTCCTAGTTGACCAGATGGCACTTCGTTATTAGCATTATCATCACCTATAAAAGCTACCGTTTTATCTGCATAAGCGTCTTTACCTATAACTACAGCATTTTCAGTAGACCATTGCCCCATTGCTGTTACCATAGTTCCTGTACTTGCATCAGAAACCGATTTATAAGGATCAGTTACAAAAACACCTTTAGAAGCTCCTCCCCATTCACCACCTGATAAATATAAAGGTCCGAAACCATGTTCGGTAGGTGATATCATAGAGCCTGAACATTGAGCTGTTTCCCCTGTTGCTGTTGCATTTAAAATATATGCCGCTGATATTGGTCTTAAATTTTCGTTTAATTTAATTCTTGCAATAGAGTAATCTGCTTCAATATTATTTATTAAAGTAAAAGTACCATCTGTTTCTGGTAGTAATCCAGCACCGTCTGCCATAGAACCGTATACAAAATCTGGTGAGTTTGGTATTATATCTTCTGATGATAATATTGGTGTAATTTTTATCCCTACAAAATCATTCGTAACTTTTAAAAAATTTGGAGTTTTTGATGCTGCTAAATAAACAGTTGCATCAGTACCGTTTACCCCATCAACACCTTTTTCCCCGTCAATACCATCTTCACAAGATATTAATGTAATTGGAATTATTAATAAAGCCAATAAGCCTAATTTTAGATTTTTCATTGTAATTCTATTTATGTTTTTTAATAAAACAAATTAAGAGCTCGTTTGTAAAACTTGTGGTAATACAATTTTAATAACACATCATTAAAACGTAAACTTTATTAAGAGAACTTAAATAATTAGAATTATTCTAAACAAAAAAAGGTGAGCTAAATTAGCTCACCTTTTTTATAAAATTTATTATGATTAACCTAACCAAGCATTTAACATCCATATTGTTTTCTCTTGCTCAGCAATAAAATCACTCATCATTGAGTTTGTACCTTCATCATCTGCTTCTCCTGATAACTCTAAAATTCCTCTTTCAATTTTCAATAATTCAGATAATGATTCAATAACCAATTCTACCGCATCAACATCTTTACTTATATTTTTTCCTACAGGAACCTTAGCTGCCTTTATATAATCATCAAAAGTATGTAACGGTGTTCCTTGTAATGTTAAAATTCGTTCAGCAATTAAATCTACTTTTAGCTGAGAATCTGTATATAACTCTTCAAACTTCACATGTAATTCAAAGAAACTTTTCCCTTTAATATTCCAATGCAAACCTCTTACATTTTGGTAGTACACCTGAAAATTAGCTAATAATACATTTAATTCTTTTACTAATTCAATTGATTTTTCTTTATCTAATCCTAAAACAGTTGTATTCATATTATTTTAATTTAGTAATTTATCTTTTGCTATGTCAAAATTACATTCAAATAAATAAAAAAAACTATAAGTGTTATTGATAGTTTTAATATCTTTATCAAAAAATTTGATACAATGACAATCACACAGTTAAAATATACCCTTGCTGTAGCTGAATACAAGAACTTTACTATTGCTGCTGAGCACTGTTTTGTTACTCAGCCCACTTTAAGTATGCAAATACAGAAATTAGAAGATGAATTAGAAGCTAAAATATTTAATCGTTCAAAAAAACCAATTGAATTAACAGAAGTTGGTGAAAAGATTATTGAACAGGCAAAAGTTATTGTTGATGAAAGTAATCGAATTATGGATATTGTTCATCAACAAAAAGGATATGTAGGTGGTGAGTTTAAACTTGGTATAATACCCACTGTTATGCCTACATTATTACCAATGTTTTTAAAAACTTTTAATAAAAACTACCCAAAAGTTCAATTAATTATTGAAGAATTAACAACTGAAGAAATTGTTAGAAAGTTAACTGATGGGCATATTGATGCTGCTTTAGCTGCAACTCCATTAGAGAACGAAGCTATAAAAGAGCGCGTTTTATATTACGAACCTTTTGTTGGTTTAATACCTAATGAACATCGTTTGTATGACCAAAAAAAGATTAAAATTGAAGATTTAGAGGTTGACGACATTTTACTATTAGAAGATGGTCATTGCTTTAAGAATAGTATTATTAATTTATGTAGAACCAATAAGAAAAATTCAACACATCATTTTCAATTAGAAAGCGGAAGTTTTGATACGCTTATAAAACTATCAAAAGATGGTTTAGGAATGACTTTACTACCTTATTTAAATACGCTAGATTTAAATGAACAAGATAAAGAACATTTAAGAGATTTTGAAACTCCGCCTCCAGCAAGAGAAGTTAGTTTAATATACCATAAATCTCAGCTTAAAATGCAATTAATTGAAGCTCTAAAAAGCACAATAGATAGTGTTGTAAGAGGTGCTATTGCTTTTAGCGATGTCGAAATTATTAGTCCGATAAATAAAATTTAGCGCATAAAAAATCCCGCAATTACACTGCCCCCAAAAAGTTAGACACTATTTGGGGGTATTTTTATGGGCAGAAAAGTCAAGTATGATTATGCATTTAAACTTGAATGTGTAAAATTAGTTTTAGAATCACACTATTCAGCAGCAGCTGTTTCTAAACAAAAAGGTCTAAATGAATCTAACATTCGTAAATGGGTTGGTTTTTACAAAGCCCAAGGGAAAAAAGGGTTATTACCTAGGAATAACAGGAGCTATTCAGCAACTTTCAAGTTAGAAGTCTTACAGACAATTGATAAAGAGTTTTTATCGTTAAGAGATGCTTGTTTTAGATTCAATATTCCAGACCCTGGTGTGATTGTTAAATG
>NZ_AUMF01000022.1 GCF_000430545.1 Tenacibaculum ovolyticum DSM 18103 | reverse complement strand
TGATAGGATACAGGTGTAAAGGCAGTAATGTCATAGCCGAGTATTACTAATAACCCATAGGCTTATGTATAGTTCCCGACCTTCGGGTCGGGACGCAAACTCTTTTGATAATTTACGATATGATTTTACTAATATGTTAACTTATACAGTTGAAATATACTGAACGATTTAAGGTGATTATCGCAATGGGGCTCACCTCTTTCCATCCCGAACAGAGAAGTTAAGCCCATTTGCGCCGATGGTACTGCCAATGGTGGGAGAGTAGGTCGTTGCCTTTCTTTTAAACCTCAATCTATAACTAGATTGAGGTTTTTTTTTGCGCTAAACTGAAATGAAAACAAACAATTAGTATTTAATAAAACTACCAATCCAATTAGGGGGATAAGAATGCTGTTTTAATAAGAGTTAAATTAATAATACAAAGATTGCATTCTCAGTACATATGAGTTCGTATTATACCTTTTGTATCTAATATAACGTGTTTACTTTGAATGATAATATCAGTATTTTCACAACATAAATAAAAGTGATTAATTTATGTTATAAAAATACTAATGTAATTTTAATCACTTGATTTTATGAATCAATTAAGTTTTTTCTTTAAAGATTCAACTACTTTTTTACTATTCCCTATAAAAATTTCATCTTCTATTATAAAAACAGGACGTTTCAAAAATGTATATTCATCTAAAATGTACTCACGATAATCTGTTTCAGAAATTTCTTTATTTTTTAAATCTCTTTCTTTATAGAGTCTAGCACGTTTGTTAAATAGGCTTTCATAGCTATCAGTTAGCTTTCTCATCTCTTCTAACTGTCGAATAGTTATTGGATTTGTTTTTATTTCTTGTTCCTCTATACCATCTAGGTTAACTTCTTTTAAGATACGACGGCAAGTATCACAAGTTTTTAAAAAATATACTTTCTTCATTGTTTAATAATTATCTTTGAACTACGCTAAAATAAGTAGAATAATGAATACGCAATTTGAAATTTTAAAAAAATCGAGAGAATTAATTTTAAAAAAAATAGAAAACTTATCAATTGAGCAATTGCATTTAATACCAGATGGATTTAAAAACAATATTGCATGGAATGTAGCTCATTTAGTAGTAACACAACAGTTGTTGCATTATAAATTGTCAGGATTAAATTGCTTAGCATCTGATGAATTAATAGAAGGTTATAAAAAGGGAACTTTACCTACAGGTATATTTTCTGAAGAAGAGTTTGAAGAAGTAAAAGAATTATTGATTGGATTGCCAGATACTTTAAAAGAAGATTACGAAGCAGGAATATTTACAGAGTTTACTACTTATGAAACGAGTCTTGGTTTTGTATTAAATTCAGTAGAAACTGCTATTGCTTTTAATAATTTACATGAAGGAATTCATTTAGGAACTATAATGGCTTTAACAAAGTTAGTTTAATTCTTATAAGTTGTTTTATTTCAAAGTATAAACCTTTTAATTTTATTATAATGAAATTGAATACAAAGATGATTCATGGGGGACAGCAAATTGAAGAGGCTACAGGATCGGTAATGCCACCTATATTTCAAACATCTACGTATGCACAGACGAGCCCAGGAGTTCATAAAGGATATGGCTATTCTAGAGGAGAGAACCCTACCCGGACAGCGGTTGAAAATGCTTTTGCAGCTATTGAAAATGGAACACATGGTTTTGCATTTTCATCTGGATTATCTGCTATTGACTGTGTTTTAAGAACTTTGAAGCCAGGGGATGAAGTTATTGCAGGAGATGATTTATATGGAGGTACATATCGTATGTTTACTAAGTTATTTAAACAATATGGACTCAAGTTTATATTTACAGATATGGATTTGATTAGTAATGTATCTAATGCGGTATCCAATAAAACTAAGTTAATTTGGTTAGAAACTCCAACCAATCCGTTAATGAAAATAGCAGATATTGCTGAGATAACAAAAGTTGTTAAAGCAATAGATAGTAATATTTTAATAGCTGTTGATAATACATTTGCTACTCCATATCTACAACGACCTTTAGATTTAGGTGTAGATATTGTAATGCATTCTGCAACAAAATACTTAGGAGGACATTCTGATTCAGTGATGGGGGCTTTAATAGTCAAAAACGAAATACTAGCAAAAGAACTGCATTTTATACAATTTGCAGCTGGAGCAATCGCAGGACCTATGGATTCTTTTTTAGTTTTAAGAGGAATTAAAACATTGCATTTACGAATGAAGCGTCATTGTGAAAATGGTAAATTGGTAGCAGAATACTTAGTCAATCATCCCAAAATAGGGATCGTATACTACCCAGGGCTACCTAATCATCCAAATCATGAAATTGCTAAGAAACAAATGGATGATTTTGGAGGAATGGTTTCTTTCCGGTTAAAAGATGAAAGTAAAGAGGCTGCATTTACTTTTTTAGAAAATACCAAAATATTTACATTGGCCGAATCTTTAGGCGGAGTAGAAAGCCTTGTAAATCATCCAGTAACAATGTCACATGGTTCTATACCTGAAGTAGAACGATTAAAAATAGGAATAACTGATTCTCTGATACGTTTAAGTGTAGGAGTAGAAGATATTAAGGATTTGCTAGAAGATTTAGAACAAGCACTAAATACTTAATTTAAAATCCTTTAATTAAGAGGTTATATATAAAATATACTAATTGGTATATTTTATATATATTTGTAACATAATTTTTTATTTTGTCAAAATCAGAAAAAACAAAAGCTTTTATAATTGAAACTGTTGCACCTATTTTTAATAAGAATGGGTATTCAGCGATGAGCTTGTCTAAAATTACTACAGCAACTGGTTTAACAAAAGGAGCAATATATGGGCATTTTGAAAATAAAGAAAACTTAGCTTTAGAGGCTTTTAAGTTTTCTGTAAGAAGAGTTTTAAAAGATTTAAATAAAGAAGTAGCTAAAGGAAAAACACCTTTAGATATGTTATTAAATATAGCTTCTTTTTATAAAGGGTATTATCATTATAATAAGCAATTTGGAGGTTGTCCTATCTTAAATATAGGGGTTGATTCAGATAACCAAAACAGTAAAATTTCTAAATTAGTTCAATCATATAATTATAGGATCTTAGATCGTTTTGCTGAACTCATTGACATGGGAAAAAAATCTAATCAAATAAAAAATTCAATAGATAGTATGCGTTATGCGAAACGTTTTTTTTATATGATTGAAGGGGCGGTTTATATGTCTTATATTATGAAAGATGATAGCTATCTTATTGATTTATCTCAAACAATTGAAGAAATCATAAAAGAACAATTACAACAATAACTATTTTTTTAATCAAAAATATACCGATTGGTATATTTAAAAATTTAACATAATGGAATTACCAAAAATTTTAGAAAGTAAAACAAAAATAAGGTTTCAAGATTGTGATCCTTTTAATCATTTAAATAATGCTTCCTACTTTAATTATCTTATAAATGCTAGAGAAGATCAATTGATTGATAATTATAATTTAGATATTTATAAACATGGTAAAACAACAGGTAAAAGTTGGGTGGTAGCTACACATCAAATAGCTTATTTAAAACCAGCTACTTTAATGGAGACCGTTACTATAGATTCTCAATTAATTAAATATGGGAGTAAAAAATTATTAGTTGAAATACGAATGTGGAATGAAACTAAGACAGTGCTTAAAGCTGTGCTTTGGAGTTCATTTGTGTATTTTAATTTAATGAAATTATCTTCAGAAAATCATTCTGAAGATTTACTAGAATTATTCAAAAATGCACTTTTACCATTAAAGGAAGAAAGTTTTGAAGAGAGAGTTGCAAATTTACGATTTCAAAAAGTTTAAACATGAAAGAGCCCGAAATTTTTAATTTCAGGCTCTTTTTTATAAGAATGATTTACTAAAAAGTAATTAAGATACTATTTAGCCTCTGCATATCTTTTTTCAACTTCGTTCCAGTTAATTACTTTAAAGAAAGCATCAATATAATCAGGACGACGGTTTTGATAGTTTAAATAGTAAGCATGTTCCCATACATCTAATCCTAAAATTGGAGTCCCTTCACAAGCAACACCAGGCATTAATGGGTTGTCTTGATTTGGAGTAGAACAAACTTCAATCTTTCCTCCTTTATGAACACATAACCAAGCCCATCCTGAACCAAATTGTGTTGCAGCAGCTTTAGAAAAAGCTTCAATAAAAGCATCTTTAGAACCAAATTCAGCTTCAATAGCGTCTTTTAATTCACCAGATAAATAACCTCTATCTTCAGGATTCATTACAGTCCAAAATAATGAGTGATTATAAAAACCTCCACCATTATTACGAACACCTCCGTTACTCATATCTAAATTAGTAAGAATATCTTCAATAGTTTTACCTTCTAAATCAGTCCCTGCAATAGCTGCATTTAATTTGGTTGTATAACCGTTATGGTGTTTACTATGGTGAATTTCCATAGTTCTAGCATCTATATTTGGTTCTAATGCATCGTAAGCATATCCTAATTCTGGTAAGTTAAAAGCCATAATTGTATGTTTTAATAAGTTAATTTGTTGTTTTTACAAATGTAAATTTAATTCAAAAAAATAAGGCAAACAACTGTTTACCTTATTCTAAATTTATAACAGCATAAATATATGTTATAATACTAGTAATTTGCGTCTTCTGGATATTTTGCCATAAACTCTTCTGCTTTTTTAACCATGTGTGTACTTCCACAGAAAAAAGGAACACGTTGATGTAATTCGGTAGGTTCTAAATCTAAAATTCTTTTATAACCATCAGTTGCTTTACCACCAGCTTGTTCTGCTATAAAAGCCATTGGATTACATTCATATAATAAACGCAACTTACCTTTAGGGCCAATAGTACTCGTTGGATAAATATAAATACCTCCTTTAATCATATTTCTATGAAAATCAGATACTAATGAACCAATGTATCTAGAAGTATATGGTCTATTTTCTTTTTCTTCTTGACAGTATTTTAAATACTCTTTTACTCCTTTGGGAAAATGCACATAGTTTCCTTCATTAATTGAGTAAATACTACCATTTTCTGGAATTTGAATATTAGGGTGTGATAAATAGAAGGTTCCAATAGCAGGATTTAAAGTAAAACCATTCACTCCGTTTCCAGTAGTAAAAACTAATATTGTAGAAGTACCATAGGCAACATAACCAGCTGCAACCTGTTCAGATCCTTTTTGTAAAAAATCTTCTTTAGTTACAGGAGTTCCGTTAGGAGATACTCTTCTGTAAATAGAAAAAATAGTACCTACAGAAACATTTACATCAATATTAGAAGAACCATCTAAAGGATCCATTAATAAGATATATTTGTTTTCGTTTGTTTTATTTTGACCTTCAACAACAACAAAGTCATCTTCTTCTTCACTAGCAATCCCACAAACAATCTCTCTATTTATTAATGTTCTTTTAAATAAATCATTTGCTAAAACATCTAGCTTTTGTTGTGTTTCTCCTTGTACATTAACATCTCCAGAAGCTCCAGTGATATCAACTAAACCAGCTTTTCTGATTTCATGATTTACTACTTTGGCAGCTAAACGAATAGAGTTTATTAAACGAGATAGCTCACCAGAAGAATATTTAAAATCTTTTTGATTACCAATTATATACTCACCAAGAGTCATGTGCTTGTTATTCATGTCAAAATTTTGTGTTGTCAGTACAAAGATGCCAACTTTTTAGAGTAACTACAATGATTTCGAATATTAATTTTAATTAAAACAGTACTTATTATTTATTAGATATGTTTTAGAGTAGTGTTTTTTAAATAAAAAATAAGTTGAAGCAGTTTGTTTAGTTGAGAATAATATGAAATTAACGTAATCTAAAGAAAGTTATCGAATACATACTTTTTAAAATTTTGAACAAAAACAAACGATGTGTTTTAATTTTTCATTTGTTTTTTTAAGGAATGTTTTAAGAATTATCTTTACACAAAATTTTTATAATGAGCTTTATAATTAGATCAGGAGAAAAAAAAGATGCGCAAGCAATATTAAACTTAATTATTGAGTTGGCTGTTTTTGAAAAAGAACCTAATGCGGTAGAAATTACTGTAGAAAACTTGATTGACGATGGTTTTTCTGAGAATCCTAAATTTAAAACTTTTGTTGCTGAAGAAGCAGATGGAACTATTATAGGAATGACTCTTTTTTATGAACGTTATTCTACATGGAAAGGAAAGTCGATTCATTTAGAAGACTTAATGGTTACTGAGACAAAAAGAGGAATTGGAGCTGGTAAAAAACTATACGCTTCAATTATGAAATATGCAAAAGAGAATAAGTTTAAGAGAGTCGCATGGGAAGTATTAGATTGGAATGTAAATGCTATAGAGTTTTATAAAAATACAGGGGCAACGGTTTATAGTGAATGGAGAGTTTGTCATATGAATGAAGAAAGTTTAATGCAATTTTGTAATGAGAATATTTAAGTTTGGAGGCGCATCAGTAAAAGATGCTAAAGGAGTAAAAAATGTAGCTCGTGTATTACAGCATGAGGGAGTTGAAAATGTTTTGGTTGTTATTTCTGCAATGGGAAAAATGACGAATGCTTTTGAAGAAATTGTAGAGGCTTATTTTTATAAAAAAGAAAACTTAAAAAGCTCGTTAGATTTTGTTGAAGATTTTCATAAAAAAATAATAACAGATTTATTCGAAGAACATAATGAAATTCTTAATAGAGTTAATTTTTTATTAGGTGAGTTAAGTAGTTTTATGGTTGAAAATAAATCAGAAAACTATAATTATGTTTATGATCAATTAGTTGGTTATGGAGAATTATTATCTACCAGTATTGTAAGTGCTTATTTACTTGAAATAGGTGTATCTAACCAGTGGTTAGATGTAAGAGATTATATAAAAACAGATAGTAGTTATAGAGACGCAAAAATTAATTGGGAATTAACTGAACAAAAAATAAAAGAAAACGTAACTTCTTCTAAATTGAATATTACGCAAGGTTTTTTAGGAGGTGGTATAAATAATGAAACGACTACTCTTGGTAGGGAAGGATCTGATTATACGGCAGGTGTTTTTGCATATTGTTTAGATGCAGATAATGTAACTATCTGGAAAGATGTTGAAGGGGTTTTAAATGCCGATCCTCGTGTTTTTACAGAGACTGAACTGTTAAATGAAATATCATATACAGAGGCTATAGAAATGGCTTTTTATGGAGCATCTGTAATACACCCCAAAACAATTCAGCCACTAGAGCAGAAAAATATACCTTTATTTGTTCGTTCTTTTGATGACATTTCTAATAAAGGGACTTGTGTTGGAAGAGGAAAAAAAATAACACCAGAAGTGCCGTGTTTTATTGTAAAGAAAAACCAAATATTAGTTTCAATTTCAGCAAAAGATTTTTCTTTTATGGTTGAAAGTAATATTAGTGATGTTTTTGAAAAGTTACATAAATACAAATTAAAAGTTAATTTGATTCAAAACTCAGCGATTAGCTTTTCTGTATGTATTGATGATAAATATAATCTTTTTGACGCTTTTTATAACGATTTAAAAGTAAAGTTTAATATAAAGTCATACAAAGCTGTAACCCTTTATACTATTCGTCATTTCAACGGTGAAGCGATAACTAAAATACGTAAGAGAGGTAAATCAATTATTAGTCAAATTAATACTGAAACTGCTCAGTTGGTTATACAATAAAAGGTGTAAATCTCGAAAAAATCCATTATATTTGCATTTATGCCAAATTTGAATTAATGGGATTAGTTACATCAAAAGAAATTGCTAAAGTTATTGGAGTTGATAAGTTCGGTGCTGCCGGAACTTTTATTGGATGGTTATTGATGAAAACTTTGCGTATTTCTGCGATTAATAGATTGTATGATAACAATAAAGATAAGTCTGATTTAGATTTTTTAAATGGTCTTTTAGATGATTGCAAAATTGAATTTGAAATACATGAAGATGATTTAAAAAGAATACCAAAAAAAGATGCTTTTATTACAATATCTAATCATCCTTTAGGAGGGATTGATGGTATTTTGTTAATGAAGTTATTGGTTGAAAAAAGAGCAGATTATAAAATTATAGCAAATTTTTTATTGCACAGAGCTAAACCTCTACAGCCATATATAATGCCCGTAAATCCTTTTGAGGATCACAAAGATGCAAAATCAAGTATGGCGGGTATTAAAGGAGCTTTGTTACATTTACGAGAAGGAAAACCATTAGGTATTTTTCCAGCAGGAGAAGTGTCAACACATCGTGATGGAAAGTTAGTGGTTGATAAACCATGGGAAGAAGGAGCAGTACGTTTGATTAAAAAAGCAAAAGTACCTGTGATTCCTATTTATTTTCACGCTAAAAATAGTCCGTTATTTTATGTTTTATCTAAAATTAGTAGCACTTTAAGAACGGCAAAACTTCCATCTGAAATAATTTCACAAAAAAATAGAGTAATAAAGGTGCGAATTGGGAAACCTATTTCGGTAAAAGACCAGGAACAGTATAAAAATGTGTCTTCTTTTTATGAGTTTATAAGAAAGAAAACATATATGTTAGCAAATCCGTTTGAGAAAACATCTCAAAAGATTTTATCAGCCCAAAGCTTAAAAATTCCTAAAAAGGCTAAAAAAATTACTTCTCAAAGAGCATTTGATTTATTTGTTAAAGAAGTTGATGATTTACGAGATAAAGGAAGTAGGTTGTTACAAAGTAAAAATTATGAAGTATTCTTTGCAAGTGCAAAAGAGATTCCTAACATTTTACATGAAATAGGAAGATTACGAGAAATTACTTTTAGAGATGTTGGTGAAGGAACGAACAAAACAATTGATTTAGATCGTTTTGATAAGTATTATCATCACCTGTTTTTATGGGATAATGTTAAAAATGAACTTGCAGGAGCATATAGAATGGGCTTGGGTAAGGATATATATAAAAAACACGGAATTAATGGTTTTTATATTCATACTTTATTTAGAATAGAGCCAGAGCTTTATCCGATGATGCAAAATACTATTGAGCTAGGTAGGGCTTTTATATCTAAAAATTATCAGCAAAAACCAATGCCTCTATTCTTGTTATGGAAAGGGATTGTGCATACAACGTTACGTTACCCAGAGTATAAATATTTAATGGGAGGTGTAAGTATTAGTAATCAGTTTTCTGATTTTTCAAAATCGTTAATGATTGAGTTCATGAAATCTCATTATTACGATCCGTATGTAGCACAATATATTCACCCTAAAAAGGAGTATAAAGTAAAATTAAAAGATGCTGATAAGGATTTTGTTTTTGATGCTACTGAGGCAGATATGCAAAAGTTTGATAAAATAATAGATGAAATTGAACCTGGAGCATTACGTATGCCTGTGCTAATTAAAAAGTATGTAAAGCAGAATGCTCGTTTGGTTGCTTTCAATGTCGATCCGAAGTTTAACAACGCAATAGATGGATTACTGTATATTAAGGTTGCAGAGATACCAGAAAGTACAGTGAAGCCTGTGATGGAAGAATTTCAAGCTGAATTAGAAAGACGTGCTTCTGAAAATATGAATAAATAAAGTAGTATACTTTAATACTAAAATAAATTAAAAAGCATCATACTTAGTATGATGCTTTTTTGTTTACTAAAGTGTTGTTATATGTAATTTTAAAAGGGAGATAAGGTGTAAATATAATATTATTGTAGTTCTCCGTACTGAATAATATAAGCGGTAATAAGAGGGCGTAGAGTGTTTTACTGCGGATCGTAATTAGATTCTTATTAGTATAAAAGAACTTTAAAAAGTGGGGTTAGAAGGTATATAAAAAGGAAAAGGGATTTGTTTTAACAAATCCCTTTTCCTTTTTATATATAATGTATTTTACTTAAAAAATGTTCTAAATATATCATTACCATTTGCAAATAGTAATAGTGTTATTAATAATATAAAACCTGTTATTTGTGCATATTCTAAGAATTTATCACCTGGTTTTTTACCTGTAATCATTTCCCATAAAGTAAATACAACATGACCTCCATCTAAGGCAGGTATAGGTAATAAGTTCATGACACCTAACATAATTGATAAGAAAGCTGTGATATTCCAAAATGTTTCCCAGCTAAATTCTGATGGGAATATACTACCTATAGAAATAAAACCTCCTAACCCTTTATAAGCACCAGTGCTAGGGTTAAATATTTTTTTCATTTGCTTAACGTAGTTTGTTACAGTAGTCCATGCTTTAACTGTTCCAGCAGGAATAGCTTCACCAAAAGAATAAGATTTTTCTGCTAATTGGTAATAACCTAATTTTTCTAAATCTTTTAAAGATAACTGCCCTAAAGCAACACCTAATTTACCTTCGTCTGAAATTTTAACAGGAACTGTTAAATTCTCAGTACCTCTTTTAATAGTAATATTAATTTCTTGTCCTTTATTTTTGTTTAGTTCAATTTGAGCCTCATCGAAATAAGTAATAGAAACACCATTGATTGAGGTAACTATATCTTTAGGTTGTAAATTGCTTTTAAGATTAGGTGAGTCTTCAGATACTTGAGCTATTACAAAAGGGTATCTTGGAGTAATAAAACTTCCAGATTTTTTATCTCTATCAACTAGTTTTGAAATAAAATCGGTAGGGATTTCTTTTTCGATAACAGTTCCATTTCTTTCTATAGAATAATTACTACCATTAATAAACTCTAACGGAAGTTCTCTAAATTTTCGAACAGTTTGCCCGTCAACAGAAAGTATTTTGTCTCCGGTTTGTAAGCCCAAATCTTTCCCTAATTGATCTTGAACCCAAACTCCATCTTTTAAGTTTTCATTCGGTAAAAATTTTTCACCATAAGCATACATCAAACAAATGTAAATAACGATACCTAATATAAAGTTTACAGTTACACCACCTAGCATAATTATTAAACGTTGCCATGCAGGTTTAGAGCGAAATTCCCATGGTTGTGCAGGCTTGTTCATTTGTTCGGTATCCATACTCTCATCAATCATTCCTGATATTTTTACATATCCTCCTAACGGAATCCAACCAATACCATAAACAGTATCACCTATTTTCTTTTTAAATATAGAAAACTTATAATCAAAGAATAAATAGAACTTTTCTACCTTAGTTTTAAAAATTTTTGCAGGAATAAAATGACCTAATTCGTGTAAAACAATTAAAAGCGATAAGCTTAAAATAAATTGTGATGCTTTTATTAAAATTTCCATAGAGATTTGTATCTAAATTTAAAATCGAACAAATGTACGTTTTTCAGTAGAGCTGTAAAAAGTTTACAGCATATATGCGGTTTGGTTTAACAAAATTTTTAATTTTAGTTTAATTTAAACTTGTTT
Organism: Tenacibaculum ovolyticum DSM 18103; assembly: GCF_000430545.1. Classification (GTDB taxonomy): domain Bacteria; phylum Bacteroidota; class Bacteroidia; order Flavobacteriales; family Flavobacteriaceae; genus Polaribacter; species Polaribacter ovolyticus. The sequence continues at coordinate 62,943 of NZ_AUMF01000022.1, read as the reverse complement.
TTAGTCGTACTTTTACAAAAAAAATAAAAATGGACATACAGTTTTTTAAGAAATCGAAAAGTACACTACTTTTTCTAATTGTATTTTGTGCTGTAGGGATTCCTGTTTTTTATCATTTAGTAAAAGTTGAAGAAAAATTACCAATTTATAATCCAGCAGATATAAATCCTCGATTGGTAGATATATCAGTACGAGCAAAGTCTAGAAATCATAAAATAGGAGATTTTAAATTAATTAATCAGAATGGAGAAACGATTACGAATGCTGATTATAAAGATAAAATTTATATAGCTGATTTCTTTTTTACACGTTGTCAAACAATTTGTATTGTAATGGCGTATAATATGAACGAACTGCAAGAGCATTATAAAGAAGATGACGATATTATGTTTTTATCACATTCTGTAACACCTGTTATGGATAGTGTACCTCAATTAAGAAAATATGCAGATTCTAAGGGAGTAATAGATGGTAAATGGAATGTTACTACAGGAGATAAAAAGCACATTTATAATTTAGCTCGTAAACATTATTTTGCTGTTTTAGATGAAGGTGATGGAGGAGATAATGATTGGGTTCATACTGAAAATTTTGTTTTAATTGATAAAAAAGGACAAATTAGAGGTTCTTATGACGGAACAAAAAAGGAGAATATGCAAAAGATTATTGATGATATTACAATGTTGAAAAAAGAATATCTAAAGTAATTTTGTAGTTATAATAAAATAAAAAAGACCGTTAGAAATTCATCTAATGGTCTTTTTTTTATGGCATATAATTTTATGCTTTTATTTTATTTAAAATTAATAAGTCAATATCTTCATTCATCAATTTTAATTCATCAAGAGATTTGTTAAGTTCTTTTAAAATTAGATGTTTGGTGTCTTCAAATGATGATTTCATAGTTAAAAACATCGATTTGTAGTAATGAATACCTTCATCTAAATTTTTTGAAAAATTAACCAAGTATTTTTCTTGCTTTTTATTCATTTCAGATGTTGTTTCATCTATTTTGGTTTTTAAATAATCTAAGTATAAACCTAACTCTTTAACAAACACATTTGGTCTATCTACTCTTTCGATTACATTATTTTTTCCATAGATGTGTCCTACCATTTCAGATAAAGAAGTTTCTTTTGAGTAGTAAGCCATATTTGGTCCAGGGCAAATAGAAACTCCTTCTCCTTCAACTTTTGTATCCATATCATTTACGACTAAAGCAGCAGTACCTAATCCAACACAAATACAAGATTTATCAACAATATTAGCATATTTTTTTTTGTATTCAATGTTTGAAAGCGAAGCTTTTTTATCTTCTAATTGTTTAATTTTTAAGTGTTGATATTGTCGAGAAGCAGTACATATTGTTTTCTCAGAAAACTCACCATCTAAGGCTAAAAATTTTTTAGGACAAGAACTTCCAGGCCTTCCCTTGGCTATAAAAGCCAATTTTTGAATGTCTTTTGTATTACCTCTTAAGTTGTTAAAAGGTACACCTAAGGGTGATATATTACTTAAAAACAAATCTTTTTCTTTTGCCTTTTGTAATTGTTTTAATGTGTTGTTGTCAACAGTTGTTGCTTCAGGAACTAATAAGAATGGACTTCCCCAGCCTACAGAGTCAAGACTGTAATTACTTATTAAAAACTCTTGCTCTTCAGCAGTTCCAACACCACCTTGTGCGGTAACTTTTATGGTTAATGTTTTTGTGGGAATGCTTTTACCTTTTGCCTCTAAAGCGTTTACTAAAAGATCGTACACCGAATTTATTAATTCGTTTCTATTTTTCTTAAACTCCTCTAAAATAGGCCCCATTAAAAAACCTTCAGTAGCAAAAGCATGTCCACCACAGTTTAAGCCAGATTCAATTCTGTATTCAGAAACCCAAATACCTTTTTTAGCTAAAAATTTACCTTGAATTAAAGCAGAACGATAATCACTAACTTTAATCACTACTTTTTTCTTAATCACTCCATTTAAATCTGGGAAGAAATCATCGAATTTTTCTAAGTAAGTAAATAAACGAGGATTCATACCTGCAGAGAATACCATTGATGAATTTAAGTTGCTATTTGCGAATCCTCTTAAGGCTGCATGTGCATCGTTAAACTCAATAGGTAAAGTCTCTTTTTTGTTTGCAGGGTTATAGTTAACCTTATCTAACTTAGTCATGATATTAACATTAATATCACCTAAAGATAGGTTGTCGTTTAACCATTTTTTTATTTCTGAAACATCGGTTATTTTATCGGTTAACTTTATAAAGTCTTGCTTTAAAGTTGAAGAATCTGGTAACATGCTAAAGTATTTCTTAAGCTCATTACTTTTTTCTATCGAAGCATTTTTGATGTTTTCTAATTTTTTTTCTGCGATCTCTTTTATTAGGTTTAAGTAAGAAGTAATTCTTTTAGCTCTAGAATCTTCTTCTTTAGCACCTATTTCTGTGTAAGGCAGTTTGAATTTACTGGAATACATTTTACGCATTTTTTCAAGAAGTATATCATCACTTATAAAAATAACTGAGTCAATTCCGTATTGTGCGACTTTTATTGGTGTATCAATAGTAAATCCAATTCCCATTACCGGAATGTGAAATGAATGTCCTTTTTTCATTGTATATCTAAATTAAGAGGTAAAAATAATTAGATATAAATTTCGAAAAGCTAACTTAAATCATATTTTAATCTAAAATAATATTTTCTGTTAAGTTCATTTAGGTGCTAAGGTGTTGGTTTTAAGAAGTGAAAAATATGTAGTAATTTATTTTTTTTCCCCTTCTTCATCAAAGTTTTTACTAATTTCTTGTTCTGTTTTAATAACAGAAACAGCTAAAGATAATAACATAATTGCCATTGGTTGCCAACTTAAGCTTTTAGAAATATATGCTAGAAATAAAGTTGCAACAAACGAAATAGATGAATATTTTAAAAATTGTTTGGTGAAAAAGTTGTTCGCAAATTTCCAAATAGTTTCATTCTTTATTGTTTTGTTTGTACGGTAACCATAAATGAAATTTATTTTTTTTGGAGGGAAAAAATAAAAGATAAGACTAAATAAAAAAAGAAATCCGTTTACAGAAAGTACGTAATAGTATGGGTTCATTGTTTAGTTTTTAATAGAAGTTATAATTCCTTTCAAAAGAGTATTCATATCAGCATTTTTGGTAAGACCTGTACGTACGATTACTAAATTTTGATTTGGCAAAATAAAAACATTTTGACCTTTATAACCATTAAATGAGTACATATTTTTAGGAGCATCAGGATGTTTTCCTCCAGCATTTAACCAAATTTGTGCTCCGTATGAATTATTAGATGTTGGAGTAGGAGTTGTAGCATAATTTACCCAATCTTTATCAAAAAGATGTTCACCGTTCCATTCACCATTTTGTAAGTATAAAAGGCCAAGCTTAGCCCAATCTCTTGTAGTTGCCCATCCGTAAGAAGAACCTACAAAATTTCCACTCATGTCAGTTTCTATAACCATAGAGTTCATTCCTATTTTATCGATTAGGGCACTATACCAAAAGTCAAGATATTCTTGATGTGTATTAAATTGTTTACGAATAATACCAGAAAGTAAATTTGTGGTTCCTGATGAATAGTTCCATGTTTGGTTGGCTTTTCCTATTAAAGGTTTTCCTATTTGAGTTTTAGTCATGTCTTTTTCAAGAAACAACATTTTTGTAACATCAGAAATAGTATTATAATCTTCAAGCCATTCTAAGCCCGAATTCATTTGTAGTAAATTATGTGTCGTAATATTTTTACGTTCATCATTTTTCCATTCATCAAACAGATTAGTAGATGTAACATTCATTTTACCGTTGCATTGTAAAATACCAATAATAGTACTGGTAATACTTTTGGTCATAGACCAACCTAATTGTTTAGAATTTTTGTTAAAACCAGTATCATATTTTTCAGCGATAATTTTACCTTTATAAAGAACTAAAACAGACCTAGTTTTGTTTCTATCATTAAAAATAGTATCAATAGTTTCGTTTAGTTTTTTATAATCAATATTTGAGAATAGTGTATCTTTTTGATCAGCATTTCCATACGGAAAAGAAGTTGTGTTATCTGGTTTCGTACGTTTAGGTGTTAATGGCTTATTTGAAGAGTCGTACTCATCGTTAATTAAAACAGCTCCTAAACCTTCTCTATAAACTGCTTTTCTTTTTAGTAAACCAAAAACTGACCCAGTTGCTGATTTTTGTTCCTCATTAATTTCATCAGAAGTTAAATTAATAGGAGAAAAATCATTGTCATTATTATCTGTAAATTCTAAACTTCTGTTGGCTAAAAAAACTGATGAAGCAGTGTTTTTTGCAGAGTAGCCTGCAAGAATATTTAACTTAGAGTAGTTGTAATATACTGCAACAGCAAGTATAACTAAAATTAATAGGAGTATTCTTTTTACAATCTTCATACAAAACAGTTTTTAGCAAATGTAAGAATTTAATTGTTTGATGTTTGTTTTTAAAAAGCAAGAGGTATCTTTGCTTTAAATTTAGGTTTTTATATGTTTAATGTAGATAAAATTAGAGCTGATTTTCCTATTCTTAAGAGAGAGGTTCATGGAAAAAAATTAGTGTATTTTGATAACGGTGCAACTTCGCAAACACCACAAATTGTAATTGATGCGATTGTAGATTATTATTCTAATTACAATGCAAATATTCATAGAGGTGTACATACACTAAGTCAAGAAGCTACCGATAAGTATGAAGAGGCTCGTATTAAGATTCAACAGCATTTTAACGCAAAACATTCGTATGAGGTTATCTTAACTTCAGGAACAACAGATAGTATTAATATTGTAGCTTCAGGCTTTGCAACTATTTTAAAAGCTGGAGATGAGGTAATCGTTTCTTCTTTAGAGCATCATTCTAATATTGTTCCTTGGCAAATGCTTTGTGAAAAAACAGGAGCAGTATTAAAGGTGATTCCTATGGATGAAAATGGTTCACTACGAATGGATATATATCATGAATTACTAAATAATAAAACCAAAATAGTATTCTGTAACCATGTGTCTAACGCATTAGGAACCATAAATCCTATTGAAGAAATTATTCATGCAGCACACAAATTTGGAGCTTATGTTTTAATTGATGGAGCACAAGCAGTGCCACATATAAAACCTGATGTTCAAGATTTAGATGTTGATTTTTACGTAGCATCTGCGCATAAAATGTGTGGTCCAACAGGTGTTGGTATGTTATATGGTAAAGAAGAATTACTTAATATGTTACCACCATATCAAGGAGGAGGTGAAATGATTGAAACTGTAACTTTTGAAAAAACTACGTATGCAGGTTTACCTCATAAGTTTGAAGCAGGAACTCCAAATATTTGTGGAGGAATCGCTTTTGGTGCAGCAATAGATTATATGAATACTATCGGTTTTGAAAGTATAGCAAAACAAGAAAACGAATTATTAGCATACGGAACACAAGAGTTAGAAAAAATAGAAGGATTAAGAATTTACGGAACAACCAATAAAGCATCTGTAATTTCTTTTAATATAGACGGAATTCATCCATACGATATTGGTTCTATCTTAGATAAATTAGGAGTAGCAGTTCGTACTGGTCATCATTGTGCACAACCTATTATGAATTTTTATTGTATTCCTGGTACAGTTAGAGCATCATTTTCTTTTTACAATACAAAAGAAGAAATTGATGTTTTGGTAGCGGCAGTAAAAAAAGCAAAAATGATGTTGAGTTAAACTTTTTTCATTTTTCAAGAATATTCTAAAATTTGTATATTTGGAAAATGAAGAAGAGTTTAGGTTATCAAACGACCGTTGATTTTTATGATTGCGATGCTACAATTATAGATTCAGTTACGTCGATAAAAAGTATTTTAGAAAAAGCTGCTATGATTATGAATCTGTCTGTGGTTAACACAACAATTCATGAATTTTCTCCAATTGGTATTAGCGGTGTAATTGTAATTAAAGAAAGCCACATAGCAATACATACTTGGCCAGAACACAATTATGTAGCTTTAGATTTTTTTACTTGTAATAAATCTTTTGATTTAGAAGAGGGTATTGTTTGGATACAAGAGCAATTTAAATCAAAAAAATTAGAAAAAAATTCAAGTCAGAGAGGTTTTCTTGACAAAATTGAATAATGATGATAAAACAAAAAATAGCATTATTATTTGATGATAAAAAAGGAAATTTAAAAGGCGATAAGTTTGTTGAGTATTTTATTTCGTGGTTAATCATTATAAATATGATTGCTATTATATTAGAATCATATAAAGGAATTAATACATCTTATTTTTTATACTTTAATATTCTTGAGATTTTTTCAATCATAGTTTTTTCAATAGAATACCTTTTAAGAATATGGATTTCAGATTTAATTTATCCTGATATTTCACCTACAAGAGCAAGAGTAAAATATATTACCTCTTTTATGGGAGTGGTAGATTTAATTTCAATTTTACCATTTTTCTTGCCATATTTTATAAAAATAGATTTAAGAATTCTTAGAACTTTACGTCTCTTTAGGCTACTACGATTATTAAAGTTGAATAGATATTTTAAATCGTTAAGTGTTATAAAAAATGTAATTGTTAAAACTAAAAGCGAAATTTTAGTTACTGTTTTCATGGTTTTTATCTTGCTTATTTTAGCCTCTACTTTAATGTATAATATAGAGAAGAATGCACAGCCAGAAGCATTTCAAAATATAGGGCAAGCTATGTGGTGGGCGGTTGCAACATTAACAACCGTTGGTTATGGAGATATTTACCCTATAACAGGTTTAGGTAAAATTTTAAGTGCGTTTATAGCATTATTAGGTATTGGTATTGTAGCATTACCAACAGGTATAATAAGTTCGGCTTATATAGAGGAGATAAGAGAACTTAGAACAAAAAAAGAAATATGTAATTGCCCACATTGTGGAAAAGAAATAATAGATTAATTATGTTTTGGAATAACTCAAAAGAATACCATTTAGATAAATTAAAAGTAGGTTTTACTTTCGATTTATATAATACAAATTGGAAAATCGAAGAAATAGGTCAATACGATTGGCGAATGGATAATTCGAGTATCGAATACACCATTAAGTCATCAGGAAAAGAAGCCTTTTTAGAAGTGGAATTTAATAAAGGAAAATACGAAGTAACTTATAGCGAAACCATTGCTATTAGTGAGGTTTTATTAGTAGATGCTATTCATTCAAAACAACTAATATTTAACAATAAGTTGTATGAGCTAGATGAAACTTATAAAGGAGATTATAAAAATTTAACAACACATACTTCTAGAGAAAATTTAGAATGTTTTCTTTTTTACGCAGAAGATGATGAGTTGTTAACAATTGAAAAATGGGGCGACGGAAGTTATGAAGTGTTTTTAGGAGAAGAGATAAAAGCGAAAAAGGTTAAAAATATAAAAGAAAATTAATTATGAAAAAGGGAATTTATTTATTGTTAGCATCTTTAGTTTTAATTGGATGTTCATCTAACGTTAAACCAGCAAAAACAGTTTCTATTGAGCCATCAGAAGAAATTAGTAGAGATTATAAATTTAAAGATTTTTCTATTGTTTTAGATGACATGAAAATAGAAGAAGAACCTAATTTAATGGTGTATCAACATAAATATAAAGTGTTAACATTATTAGAGGATTCTTTGCATGTTAAAAAAATACCATGGAAAACAGTAAATAAGAAATACTTTAAAGATCATGAAAATGATTTAGGAATGGAGATTGTTTCTAAACACAACGGAAAACTATCTAAAGTCGCACAACCTGTTGGTTTTGGTTGGGCAATTGGAAATAAAAAACATGGTGAATGGGAAGCTGTTCAGGGTGATTCAACAAAAACAGCGAGTAATAAATCAACCCAAAGAAGATGGAGAACTCATTCTACAAGTCCATTTTTATGGTATTGGTTAGGAACAAGACGTAGTACTTATAGAAATGATTATAACGGATATCAGAGAAGTTATAATTCAGGAAAATCTTATTACGGAAGTAATACATCAAGCGGTAATTATAATTACGGAACTAGAAGTAATTATGAAAAATCAACAAGAAGTTCTTTCTTTTCAAGAAAAACTCAGAATTCAGGAAGATGGAATAGTTTATCAAGTAAATCATCTAGAAGCTCATCAAGATACTCAAGCGGATCATCTACTCGATCTCGTTCTGGAGGGTACGGAAAATAAGTAAAGTGAAATATTCAAAAAAACAAAAATCTTTTGCGTTAAAGGTCGCATTATTTGCTACAGGTATTAGTGGTATTGTAGCAGAGTATATTCTGTCGACTTTAGCTTCTTATTTCATCGGGAATGCTATTTTACAATTTACATTAATTGTATCAATAATGCTTTTTGCAATGGGGTTAGGTAGTCGCTTTAGCAAGTGGTTTACTAAACAGGTAATTGTATATTTTATAATTACTGAGTTAATATTATCAGTATTAGTTTCTTTTTCGGCACTAATCTCATATGTTGTTTATGGTATTACCGATATCTCTTGGTTAGTAATTTATATACTTTCTATTTGTATTGGTTTATTAATAGGATTAGAAATACCATTTGCTACTCGAATAAATGATGAATTTGAAGAGTTACGTTTAAATATTTCTAATATTTTAGAGAAAGATTACTTTGGTAGTTTAATAGGTGGATTATTCTTTGCCTTTGTAGGATTACCATACTTAGGATTAACTTATACTCCGTTTGTTTTAGGACTATTAAATTTAGGCGTATCCTATTACCTATTTAAAGTATTAAAAGAATATATATCAGTAGCTGCTATAAAAAAACTACAAGTATCTTACATTTTGGTTTTAATTTTAATAATAGCTGGTTTGTATTTTGCTGAGCCAATTGTTCGATTTGGCGAGCAAGTAAAGTATAAAGATAAAATAGTATACTCACAGCAAACCAAATATCAAAAAATAGTAGTAACTAAATGGAAAGAATGGTATTCGTTGTATATAAATGGAAACCAACAGTTATCATCTTTTGATGAGTTTATGTACCATGAACCGATGGTGCATTTACCTATGAAATTAACAGGAGCTCATGAAAATATTTTAATATTAGGAGGAGGAGATGGTTGTTTAGCAAGAGAAGTTTTTAAGTATAAGGATGTTAAGAAAGTAACATTGGTTGATTTAGATCAAAATATGATCGATTTGGGTAAAGATTATTCAGTTTTTAAAGAGTTGAATAAAAATGCGATGAACAACCCTAAATTAACAACAGTTACAAGAGATGCTTTTAATTTTTTAGAAGAAACAAATGAAAGGTATGATATTATATTTATAGACTTACCAGACCCTAATAATGTTGATTTAAATAAATTGTATACTAAAGAGTTTTATAAATTATGTAAATTAAAATTAAAAGAAAACGGTGTATTTATTACGCAGGCAGGAAGCCCGTATTACGCAACGAAAGCATTTTATTGTATTGATAAAACGTTAAAGGCATCGGGATTTAAAACAATACCAATGCACAATCAAGTACTTACTTTAGGTGAATGGGGTTGGGTTATGGCAACAAAAAAGAATGTGAATTTAGATAGAATAAAATCAGTTGAATTTTCAAGTTTAAATTTAAAGTGGTTAACAAATAAAGCAGTACCACATTTATTGTCTTTCGGAAAACCATTAGTAGATACTACAGGTATTAAGGTAAATACGATATTTTCACCAAAGCTATATACTTACTATAGGCAGGGAAATTGGGATTTATATTAAATAAAAAAGAGAAACATATATGTTTCTCTTTTTTGTTTATAGTAATAGTCTGTAGTTATTTAATCTCTCGACATGAAAATTTGTATAACATACCAAAATAATAACATTAAAGAAGCAAATAAGCCTAATGCAGCTGGTATATAATCATCGGTTGAGAATTTATGAACAAGGTTAGATGTTTGATATAAAATAGAACCAGCAGCTAACACACACATTCCTACAGAGAACCACAAGCCTAGATTAAAACCAAATAAGGTTCCTGCAATAATTAACCCGATAGCAATAAAGAAACCAACACTTAAACCTGCTTTTATAAAAGAAAAATCTTTTTTAGTAATAAATACAATTGAAGATATTCCTGCAAATAATCCTAGAGTTACAATTCCTGCTTGTTTAATAACTTCAAAGTTATTCGTATAAGCAATAGCCATGTATATTAAAGGAATAAAGATAAAAGCTTCTGCAAAAATATATCCTGAATATGCTAAGTATTGTAAGTTTTTATCTGATGTTTTTAAAGCTGTACTTTCTGCATAATTAGTAATTAACATAAATCCTCCTAATAATAGTAGCCATTTATAACCTTGTGTCATTGATAAGGCAAACTCAACTATAGTTGCATTTTGTAATAATAAATATTCAAAAACTATAAATAATAGCACACCTAAACCAACGTGTAAATATGTTTTTTTGTAAAATGATAATCTATCTGTTTCTGACGCTTGAATAGCTAATACTTTGTTGTTAATTGAGTTTTCCATAATAGTTTTTTATTTTAATCGATAAAGATACTTTTTATAAAGGTATTTTAATATACTTTTTTATTTTTATAGAATGAAAATTCTAAAAGTAATTACTGTAAAAATACTGTTTATAGCAGTGGTTTTTCTGTTGGTTAATTGTAAAAATACTATTCAAAATAAAAAGATGAAATCAAACAAAATTGTTATTGCGCACCGTGGAGCATCAGGCTATTTACCAGAACATTCTATGGAAGCTAAAGCGATGGCTTATGCTATGAATCCTAATTATATTGAACAAGATTTAGTGTTAAGTAAAGATAATATAGCTATTGTTATTCATGATATTTATTTAGATGACGTAACGAATGTTGCTGAAGTGTTTTCAGATAGAAAAAGAGCTGATAATCGTTATTATGTAATTGATTTTACATTTGAAGAGTTACAAAAGTTACAGGTAACTGAACGATTTGATCATAAAACAGGAGAACAGTTTTATCCAAAAAGATTTCCGAAAAGTAAAGGGGATTTTAAATTACATTCTCTTCAGCAAGAAATAGAATTAATACAAGGGTTAAATTATAGTACTGAAAAAAATATAGGAATTTATCCAGAGATTAAAAATCCAGAATTTCATCATAAAAACGGAAAAGACATTGCTAAAATTACATTGGAAATTCTTTCTAGTTATGGATATAAAACAAAAAAAGATAACTGTATTTTTCAATGTTTTGATGCTAAAGAGTTAGAAAGAGTTAGAGTTGAGTTGCAATCAGATTTATTTTTAGTGCAATTGATGGAGTTTCCTGAAGAAACGAAAGAACTAAAACACTTTGCAACTTATGCAGATGGAATAGGGCCTTGGTACAAGCAAATTTTAAATGAAAAAATAAATGGTAAATTTACATTTACAGCGTTAGTTAGTGATGCTCATGAATTAGGATTAAAAGTACATCCGTATACTTTTAGAGCAGATCAATTAGATGAATTCTCTTCATTTAATGAAATGATGCAAGTGTTATTTTTTGAAGCAAATATTGATGGAGGTTTTACAGATTTTCCTGATAAAATGGTGCAATTTTTGGCTAAGAAGTAACCTCAATTAATTTTGTTCGGTAAGCTGATAGTAGTTTTGATTTAGAAATAAAGCCTAAGTATTTACCATTTTTTATAACAGGTAAATTCCAGGCGGCACTTTCTTTAAATTTTTGCATTACTTTTTCAACAGAATCATCGTGTTGTATAATTGATAGGGCACTCCTCATAAAGGTTTCAACAGTTACTTTATCGTACATGTCATTATCAAACATAATAGGTCTAATATCATCTAATAAAACAATTCCTAAAAACTGTTTGTTTTTTTCAATTACCGGAAAAATATTTCTATTAGAATTAGAAACAGCTTTTTTTAGCATATCACCTAAAAACATTTCGGGGTGTACCGCTTTAAAATTTGTTTCTATTAGTTTGTTAATAGTCATCATCATCAACACATTTTTATCTTTATCATGTGTAATAAGTTCGCCCCTTTTTGCTAATTCTACCGTGTAAATTGAGTTTGATATAAAGTATTTTGTAACAGCAAACGAAATTGCAGCTACCAACATTAACGGAACAAATAAATCATAACCGCCAGTAATTTCAGCAATTAAGAAAATAGCAGTTAAAGGAGCATGTAATACACCTGCCATTAACCCCGTCATTCCTATTAAAGTAAAGTTAGATTCTGATACGCTACCGCCTAATTGATTGATTATTTTCGCTGATACGTTACCTAAAGCGCTTCCCATAACTAAGGTGGGAATAAAGATTCCTCCAACACCACCAGCAGCAAAGGTAGTTGTCATGGCAATAGCTTTAAATACTGTGATTAACAATAGGAACATAATAACAATCCAAACATTTTCGAAATCTACATTGTAAGGAATGTCTTTTAAAGCAGCTAAGGTGTTTCCTTCTAATAAATTATTAATTAATCCGTAACCCTCACCATATAAGGGTGGAATTAAAAATAACATTAATCCAATTGCAAGACCTCCAAAAATTAATTTATGAACCGATTTTTTAATACGCTTAAAAAAATTAGTAATTCGAAAATATATTTTTGAAAAATAGACAGATACTAAACCCGTAAAAAAACCTAATAAAACATAATAAAAAATATCCTTTATTTTAAAAGCATCTACTAATTCAAAACCTAGTAGCGCATCTTTTTCAAAAAAGAAATAAGAAGTAATTACAGCTGCAACAGAAGCTAGTAATAAAGGAACTAATGAAGCAAAAGCTAAATCTAGACTAAATATTTCTATAGCGAAAATAATAGCAGCAACGGGTGCTTTAAACATTGATGACATAGCTCCAGTAGTTGCACAACCAATTAAAAGCATTCTTGTTTTTCGGTTCATGTGAAATAGTTGCGATACTCTTGAACCTAAAGCTGCTCCTGTACTTATTGCAGGGCCAAGTAAACCAACAGAACCTCCAAAACCAACTGTAATTGGTGCGGTAATTATTGAAGCATAAATTTTATATTTTTCTATAATTCCACTTCGTTTAGAAATAGCATGGAGTGTGGTAGAAATACCATGACCAATTTCTTTTTTTAGAAATTTCTTTTTAATATAATAGACTAAAATTAATCCAATAATTGGGAAGATAAAATAGAGATAATAATGAATGTCTTTAATAAATTTTCCTTCTAAAATAGTTTGAAAAAAGGAAGTCATGTTCTTTAAAAAGAGTGTTCCAATACCTGCTAAAAAACCAATTAAAACACTTAAAACGTATACAAATTGACGTTCAGAAATATGTTTATATCTCCAAATTAGTATTTTTTTAAATATGTTTTTAGGTTTAGGCATTCTTTAAATATAAGAAAAACACCTATTTCTAAATAGAGAAAAGGTGTTTAATGTTTGGTAATTGGTTAATTATTTTTCTTGATTACTAATATCTTTAACTAAACTTATAGCAAAATAAACAACTATAAAACTACCAAGAACAATACAAATCCACATAAATAATGTAGTTTCCCAAAAAGGTTTTTCTTCTTCCTTCTCTTTTTTCTTTTCAATCTTAGTAAAGTTTAAAATAGTAGCTTCTTCAACAGCAACTGTTTTTTTTGATATAAAATTACCTAAATCGTAAGAAGGTTTAGAAAGTGTATTGTTAATTAGTACTTCATAATCTTGTTTTTGCTTTAAGCTGGTAATAAGATATATTGGCTTTTGTAATAGTTGTATATTTTCTATTGTTAAAGAAGGATTATCTTGATTATCAATTTCTATGATGAATTCTTTTTCATTTAAATTATCAAAAACAAAGGTGTTGTTGCTTTTTGAGTTTAATTGAAATTGAGAAATAACATGATTGTAAGTTTTTACACGCTTCTTTACTTTTCGAGTTTTCTTTACAATTAACTTTGCATTACGTAGAAAAAAAGCATCTGTAATTTTAAAAGAAATACTATTAATACGATGCTTGTTTGTAGCTGTAAACTTAAGTTGTGTAACTTTCTTTTCTTTTATATTAACGATTTCTTGCTTATAGTTTGATATTTTACTGAGGTTTTGAGTATAAAATTTACTCTCATAAATACCAGCATTTAAAATGTTAATAGGTAATGATTCTTTATCATTAAAATCAATACGTAAAAAAGTGTAAGTGTTTAGAGGAAAATGAATTGTTTTTTCTAAAAACACCTTTCCTGTTGCCGTTTTTTGAGGCTTATTTATATATGACAAACTTTTGTTAGAAACCAAGCCAAACCATTCTTTTCCGTCATCACTACCATAAACAGTATACCTTTTTTTGATTTTTGTATTTGCTATTTGTAGTGTAATATAATCTTGTATTTTTCTCGTTTTATTTTCGAGAAGAATAGAAGTGATAGAGTCTTTTAATACTTTTTTAGAAGCAATTTTAATTGGTTTAAAAGTAGAAAATTTCTTGTCGTTATTATAAATTAAAACATAAGGAACTTCATTTTTTTGAACATCCTTAATTCTTAAAAAGTTAAAGTTTTCGTTACATGATGAACGTACTTCTTGCGGAAGTATTATTTTATGCAATCCATCTTCTTCAATTACGCTAAGTGTACCTTTATAGTTTTGACTAAAACTAGTTAAAACTATAAAGAAGGCTATTAAAAAGTTATATTTATTCATCATTATTTTCTTTTTCGGATACTTCATCAACTACTAATTTTTTAATTTTTTGATACACAAAGGAAATAACTAAAATTAAGACCCCAAGTAATATAAAGGCAACAATTTTTCCTGTTTCTGAAACATTTTTAATATCGTAAACAAACAATTTTACAATGGTTAAACCAAGTAACGAAAGTGCTATTACTCGTAATACCTTCCACTGTCTTTTTATTCCAATAATTAAAAAAATAAAAGAAAATATTCCCCAAAGTATCGGGTAACCTATTTTAATAATTTGTGCTTTGGTTTCTTTTATTTCGTTTTTTATGAATTTTTTCTTTGTGTAGAAATTGTTTTCAGCTTCTGGAAATTTTTCAGCCAATTCTGTTACATCAACAGTGTTTGAAATATATAAACCATGAATCATTATTTCATTACTTAACGTGTACACAATGGCAAAAACAAATAACCACGGTAGCCACTTGCTTTTTGTAGGGCTTATATTAAATACTGATTTTGTTTTTTTAAATAATTGATACCCAAAATACACTAAACACCCTAAAATAATATAGTGGAAATAAAAAGCATGTTTAGTAGTTGTATTTCTAGCAAAATTTTCAATCATTTCATTCGCAGGATATTTGTAAAACGAAAGAATGTATAATAATATAGAAACACTAGCGATTGATAATGTTAGTTTTAAAATACTTTTCTTTTTAAAGAATAATGCTAGGTAGAGTATAATAGCAGCAAAAATAAAGTGATAGGTTACTGAGAAAGAACGTATAGAAAATTTATTCTCTAAGAATTGCCCTGCTTGATAATTAGTCTCTAAAATTCCTGTAAAATATGTTATAATAATTGCAACTATTAAAACAGCTGCTTTGTAAAACGTAAGGTTTAATTTAAACGATTTTGTAGCAATACTCTTTTCTTTATTTAATAGCCAATAGGTTAAGAAAAGAGAAATACTTACTACAAAACCTGCAATAAATAATGGATTAAAAATTACAGTCAGTTCTTTCGAATAGCTGTATTTTTCCCAATCTAGTAGTAAACTAATAAGTGTTAGTACCTGCACAATTATTGCGCCGATTTTAAAAGAGTTTATTTTTGATTTCTGAGAAAGCCAGAATAATAATACAACCTCTGCTGCCCAAAATAAAGTTATATGATTTCCTTCAAATTGAAGTGGAATTGTAAGCGTTACAAAGGTAAGTGCCAAACCAATTAATAAATAGATAGCGTTTTTATCTAATCCGAATTTTCTATATAATATAGAAGCGTATATTAAATTATAGATAGCTAATAACAGCGTGAATAAACCAATGAAGTTTGACTCTAAGTCATTTAAAATTAACATTCCAATACCAAAAAACACGAAGGTGTTTGCTACTAAAATAAAATATTCTATTGCAGAGAAAGTTCCTTTGTTTCGAAGATTATTTAAAACAATAGTAATACTAAATATAAAATAGAATAGGGTAGCAAAAGTTAATGCACCTGTATGTGAAAATTTAGAACCTCCTATTTTTACGGCACACCAACTAAAGAATAATAGTGTTGTAAAGATGAAAGCTAAGATGGTAGATATTTTCCATTTTTTAAAATAAGAAATACCTAGTATTCCTATATTTAAAATAGCAATATAAGTAAATAGAACAATGTAATTTCCTTCACCAGTACTTAGCATAAATGGAGCTGCAAAACCACCAATTAATGATAAAACGGCTAATTCTTGACGGTTATATGAAACAGATACCAAAGTGCTAAAAGCAGTAATTAACGACATAATTACAAAGGCAACTGTTTGACTAAATAATTGGTATTCGTGAAATGCAATATATATTGTAAAATAGAATATACTAATGGCTCCTGCTACTAAAACGGAGCTAAAAGAGGCGTAGTTTTTCTTTAATTTATGTGCAATCGCCATTACAAGCGAACCACATAATATACCAATACCAACTCTTGCAGGTTCGTTTATCCAATCTTTATCGATAGCATATTTAACAAAAAAACTAATACCTAGCACTAAAATTAAAATACCAAGTTTGTTAATTAAGTTTTCCCCTATAAATTTCTCTAAATCTGGATTTTTCTCTTTAAATGTTTCTATCCAAGATTTTTTAGGAGCTTGCTTCTGTATTTTTACTTGAGGTGTTGGTTTTTTAACAGCTTTCTTAATTTCTGGAGATGAAGTAGGTTTTGCTATTGTTTCTGAAACAGGTTTTATAATTGCTGTATTTTCAGGAATAACAGTCTTTGGTTTTTCAACAACAATAGGTTTCTTTATAACTTCTGTTGTTTTTATGTTATCATTAACAATAGCATCTTTTTTAAGCAATGTTTCTTGCTCTTTTGCAATTGCGTTATGTTGAAGACTTTGTACTCTTTTCTTTAGATCGTCAATAGTTTCGTTTAAGCCTTTAAATTTTGAGTTTATGTTATTAGTTATAAGATAAAAACATAATATTAAGGTAATAAATAAAATTACTTCCATAAGATAGCTTTTTTTGATTTTATCTCAAATGTAAGTCTTTAAAATCAAATGACTGGTTTAGGTGGTTGCTGATTGTGTTTGGTTAATGTAATGTAATCATATGTTTTCATTAAGGTGTTTTGTTGTTTTGAGTCGTTTTTGTTTTTTTATGGTGGATAAATAAATGTTTTTATTGTTCTGCTGTTGATTATAAAGATGGGTTTTATCCGTTTTAAAATTGTTTTTGGTTTTTAAATTACTTTATTGAATATTTATTATTTCATAAATATTAGTTTTATAACTAGTTCTTTTTTTGTTATAAAATATAAACAAATGATTATATTTTTAATAATTGAATTGTAAGAGTAATTCTTTTTTTAGTAGTTGTAATTTAACGATATTGAAATGCTATTATTTTATATAGTTACTGTGTTAACAGTATTCTACTTATAATAGTTTTTAGTATCATTGCGCTCTAAAAAAAGACTATGTATACTTCAGAAAAAACAATTCGTTTTACGAATGAAAACACTATTGAATTAACGATTAAAGATACCAATGAGATTATTGTGTATAAATACGCAAGTTTTGGTGAGCGTTTTTTAGCTAGAATAATTGATGTAATTATAATAATAATACCACAATTTTGTATACCTATAATACCAGCTTGGCTATATTGGTCTTTACAACAAAGTGGAGACAAACAAAGAACGCTAGGGCAAGGAGCATGTAATATTCAATTATTGAGTGTTGATGGGCAAAAAGTAACTTTTGGACAAGCTACGGGAAGGTTTTTTGCCAACTTTTTAAACCTTTTTACTTTTTTAATAGGATACATTATGTTTTTTATGACTGATAAAAAACAATGCTTACATGATTCTTTGTCAGAAACAATTGTAGTGAAAGAAATTGGCAGAAAAACGCTAACTTCAATAGAGTAAAACCAGTTATTACTGGTTATTTTAAATTAGAACTGGTATAAAATAAAAAAGCCTCAATATGCTTTATACATATTGAGGCTTTTTTTATAGTGTTGTCATTTACTCTTTTATATCAAGCTTAATGCTTAATTCAGCAAGTTGCGTGTCATTTAATGTTGCAGGAGCATCAATCATTACATCACGACCTGAATTGTTTTTAGGGAACGCAATAAAATCACGAATTGTTTCTTGTCCTCCTAAAATAGCAACCAATCTATCTAAACCAAACGCTAAACCTCCATGTGGTGGTGCTCCGTATTCAAAAGCGTCCATTAAGAAACCAAATTGTTCTTTAGCTTCTTCTTCAGTAAAGCCTAAATGTTTAAACATAATGGCTTGTGTTTCTTTATCGTGAATACGAATAGAACCTCCACCAATTTCGTTACCGTTTAATACTAAATCATATGCATTTGCTTTTACATCTCCAGGGTTGGTGTCTAACAACTCTAATTGTCCTGGTTTTGGCGATGTAAACGGGTGGTGCATTGCGTGGTAATGACCTGTTTCTTCGTCTAATTCTAACAACGGAAAATCAATTACCCAAAGAGGAGCAAATACTTTAGGGTCTCTTAATCCTAAACGCTCTGCCATTTCCATACGTAAAGCAGATAACTGCCCACGTACTTTAGTGGTATTTCCTGATAAAATACAGATTAAATCACCAGCTTTAGCGCCTGTTTTTTCAGCCCATTTTGCTAAATTTTCTTGGGCATAAAATTTATCTACAGACGATTTAAAAGTACCATCTTCATTACATTTTACATACACCATTCCTAAAGCTCCAACTTGCGGACGGCGTACCCAATCGATTAACTTATCTATTTCTTTTCTTGTATATGATGCAGCACCAGGAACCGCGATTCCTACTACTAATTCAGCATCATTAAATACTTTAAATTCTTTTTGTTGTGCAACGTCATTTAATTCACCAAACTCCATTCCAAAACGGATATCTGGTTTGTCATTACCATATAAACGCATAGCATCATCAAATAACATTCTTGGAAATTTATCAACTTCAACATTGTTAATTTCCTTTAGTAAGTGACGCGTTAATCCTTCAAAAATATTTAAAATATCTTCTTGATCAACAAAAGCCATTTCACAGTCAATTTGTGTGAATTCTGGCTGACGATCGGCACGTAAATCTTCATCTCTAAAACACTTTACAATCTGAAAGTATTTATCCATTCCACCAACCATTAATAGTTGTTTAAATGTTTGAGGTGATTGTGGTAATGCGTAAAACTGTCCTGCATTCATTCTCGAAGGTACTAAGAAATCACGCGCTCCTTCTGGAGTAGACTTAATTAAATAAGGTGTTTCTACTTCTATAAATTCTTGGTCAGATAAATATTTACGAACCTCCATTGATACTTTTGATCTAAAAATCAAACTATCTTTTACTGGGTTACGACGAATATCTAAATAACGATATTTCATACGAATATCTTCACCACCATCTGTTTTATCTTCAATAGTAAAAGGAGGCGTTTTTGCTTCGTTTAAAACTTCTAACTTGGTAACTAATACTTCTACTTCACCAGTAGGAATATTTTTGTTTTTAGATTCTCTTTCAATAACGGTACCTGTAACTTGAACAACAAATTCACGTCCTAAAGTTTTCGCTTCCTCCATTAAATCTTTAGAGGTACGTGCTTCGTCGAAAATTAACTGTGTAATTCCGTAGCGATCACGTAAATCTACCCAAATCATAAAACCTTTATCACGTGATTTTTGTACCCATCCAGATAAGGTAACTTCGGTATTTGTGTGTGATGCTCTTAATTCACCACAAGTATGCGTTCTGTACATTTCTTGAAATTTATAAGATGCAAATTTAACGATAATTGTTAGTATGTAAAAAATTACTATTATTTAGTTTTTTAACTTTTTACGCTGTTTTTTTGTGGTAGCGTGTCAATTATGAGATATGATTGATTTTTTTTAAAAATAAAATTAGAATTTATGTCTTTACAAGATTTTATAAATAAATTAAGAAACACTCCAAAAGAAGTCGTTTTTTCTGAAACCATTAGTGTTATTGAAGAAAACTATGTTTTTACACCAACAGCTTTTAAGAATGGCGATTTGCAAAATAGTGATGCTGAAAATTTGGGTTCGTGTAAAGTATTTTCTTTTGCCGTTAAACAACAATTAACTAAAGAAGAAACATTAGCTTGTTTTGCGCAGTATTATTTTAATGATGTTCTAGAAAACTTAAACGGAACAGGTCATCAGAACATTAGAAATTTTATGAATACTGGCTTTGAAGGGCTTTCTTTTGATAAACAAGCGTTAGTAGAAAAATAATACCGTTTTTCACTGTAATTGTAGTATTTTTATTTGTTGATTAACTTTATAAATGAATACTACAAAACGTTTAGATTATACAATTATAGGTATTGCTTTGGCTGTTTTTTTGTTATTGCAAATACCTTACTTGGGCGCTTTTCAATATCCTTTTAGGTTGTTAGGTACTTGGTTTCATGAAATGGGGCATGGTCTTACTGCATTGTGTATTGGCGGCGATTTTAAATTCTTAGAAATTTACGAGAATGGAGGAGGGGTTGCGTATACTAGTATTACCAATCGTTTTTTATCGTTAAGTACAAGTAAAGCGTTAGTTGCAATGGGCGGTTTGTTAGGGCCTGCCATAACTGGTGCTGTATTTATAGCTTCAGCTAAATACCAAAAAACAGCTGTAATTCTCCTTAGAGTATTAATAGGGATGATTGTTTTGTCTTTACTGCTATGGGTGCGTTCTTTTTGGGGGATTCTTGTAATGGGAGTTTTTGCCATAATTCTAGTTATAATTACACTTGTTAAAAACAGAAAAATTGAAGTTGTAACGATTCTTTTTTTAGGTTTACAAGCGGTATTAAGTATCTATTTACAATTAGATTATTTATTTACCAAACAGTTTGAGAGAAATGGCGCTATTCGTATTTCTGATACACAGTCTATAGCTGAAAATACTTTTGGCACTTATTGGATTTGGGGGCTATTTATTATTCTTTTAAGTGCTTTTATAGTATGGAAAAGCATTCGGTTTTATTTTAAGAGGTAAAATTAAATGGTGGTAAGTCTTGTAAACACACCTAGCCCCGATTGAAGTATTTGTTTGAGCTCTCTTGCTTTTTTTGCAAGAAGCGAGTGCGTAAAGAGGGAAATAGCTTCAAATAAAAATACCGTTCCTAATGTTTAAATTAAGAACGGTATTTTTATATTAAATTTTAAATGAATACTTAATCAAAAGAATCTGTTTTTAATTTATGAAAATAAACAGTTGCTGCTTTTTTAACTTTCGGAGCTAAAATAAGCGTAGAAATAACAGTTGGTATTGCCATTAAAGCATAGGCACTATCCATTAAATTTATAACAAAATCTAATTTAATAATTGAAGCGACTATAATTACAAAAATGTAAAAATGATTGTAATATTTAGCTGCTTTAGTATTCGTTAAATAACTTAGGCAACTATAACCATAAAAAGAATAGGTGAATAGGGTTGAAAAAGCAAAAATTAACACACAAACGGTTAAAATAATGCTTCCTAAGTGATAAGGTAATACCGAATCGAAAGCGGCCAAGGTCATTGTAATACCATTGCCTTCAAAACCTTTCCATATACCCGATGATAAAATAGCTAAGGCAGTTAATGTACATACTAATAATGTATCTATTGCAGGGCCTAACATAGCAACTAAACCTTCTCTAATAGGTTCGTTTGTTTTTGCAGTACCGTGCATCATTGGGGCAGTTCCTAAACCTGCTTCGTTAGAAAAAGCGGCACGTTTTACCCCTGTAATAATTAAAGCACCCAAGGCGCCTCCTAATACTGACCTTCCTGAAAAAGCATCTGTAAATATTAAGGAGATTATTGAAGGAACATCCTCAATTTTTAAAAGTAGAATTATTAAAACAGTAACTAAATATACAATTACCATTACGGGTACTAATTTACCAGCTACTTTTCCTATTCGTTGAATTCCTCCAAAAATTACTGTAGAAACTATAAAAGCAATAGTTATTCCTATTAATAATTTTGCACTAAATTCATTTGTTTCGTTAACACTAAAAACGTCAATTATTGTTTGTGTTAATTGGTTTGCTTGAAAAGCAGGTAAGGTTCCTACTAAACCAGCTGTTGCAAAAAATACCGCTAATGGTTTCCATTTTTTACCTAAACCTTCTGTAATTACATACATTGGCCCTCCTTTTGCATTTCCTTCATCATCTTTACCTCTGTACATTATAGCTAAACTACAGGTAAAAAACTTAGTAGCCATACCAACAAAGGCACTTACCCACATCCAAAAAATGGCTCCAGGTCCTCCTGTAGCTATTGCAATGGCAACACCACTTATATTTCCCATTCCTACAGTTGCAGCAATGGCAGATGATAAAGCTTCATAGTGTGATAAATCTCCTGGTGAATCGTGTTTGTCGTATTTACCTCTTAAAACTGCAATGGCATGTCCCATGTATCTAAAAGGAACTAGTCCTGAATAAATAAAGAGGCATAAACCACCACCAATTAATAATATTAATAATGGAATTCCCCATATCCATGAAGAAAAATTGGCGACTATATTTTGAATATCAACAAACATATGAGCGTTTTTATTTTAAGTGTAATTACTATTATTAATTTTTAAAAAAGGTATTCGACTAATTTAATAACAATACCATAATAAAAAAGAAGTAACCTTAATTTACACTAAGGTTACTTCTTTTTAATTTTAGATTTACCAATCTTCTCCTTTAAATTTTCTTGATTTAGCGTAACTAATTGTGTCTTCTAAATAGTCTTCGGTATTATATTTGGGTATTGGGAGTATTGATTCTAATAAGCTTGTATCGTACTCATAAGGCTCAGAAGTTAGGTATTGGTTTAAATGCAAACCAATAGTTTTGTAATAAATGCTTTCTAGCCTGTTTTTACCTTTTAAGAGGGCACCTCCTGTTGATGAATTTAAAATAGTGAAATTATTAAATTCCACCGCTTTTAAAATTCTTCCCATTCCTTTTACAATGTTTGTACTCTTAGAGTGCACAATGTTAAGTTGTACTATTTGTTTTTGATATACGTTGGCTATTATTTTGGCAACATAATCTACAGGAATAATATTTAAACCTGTTTTAAAGTTTGCTGCAAGTCTAATAGAAGTATTTGCCAACGGATTTTTATAAAAAAACTTACCTAAAAGATAATAAACCATGTAGTTTGAAATAAAATAAGGAGCGCTTTTAAAAATATTACCTCCTAAAACACTTGGTCTTAATATTTGAATGGCAATGTTATTTTCTTTTCCTTTTTTTAATAAATACTTCTCGGTAGTATGTTTTGCTTCTTCGTAAAAATTACGATACTTGGGTTTTTTTGTAGTGTGATAGTCATTATCAATGACCCCGCCAATATTGCCAATGCTAAATGCAGTGCTTATATATGTGAATTTTGTAATATATGATGAAAAAGCATTAAAAACATCTTTTGTAAATTCATAAACACCTGAAAAAATGATATCACGTTGCGATTCGTCAGTTGATAGATTTACACTTCCTGCTGAATGAATAAAAAAATTAGTTTCTTTTTTTGATAAAAAAGTTGAAGGCTTAAAGAAAGCAACCATGTCTAAAACTTTTATTTTCTGAGAAATTAAATCTTTATTTTCTGAAATAAATGTAGGGGTAGCATCATTATTCAATATGTTTTGAATTCTCTGCAATGCTGATTTTCCATTTTTTTCTCTTACAGGAAGAAATATATGTTTAATATTATCTTGTTGTAATAGCTCATAAAAAACCTGAGAACCTAAGGTTCCAGTTGTACCAGTAAGAATAACATTTATTTGATTTTGTTCCATTTCAATATATAATTAATCTTTTTTGATTAGCAGTATGGGTTTGTTTTATGAAGAAGTACGGTAATAATTGTGTAGAATATTATTAATTATTATAGTGTAAAAGTAGTACTTCTTTTTTAAACGTTGTTTTTGTGTTTTTAAATAACTATTTACAAACGACTCCCTTTTTATTTAGAATCTCAATATCTCTAAAAAAACCTTCTTGAATGGTACCTTCTTGAAAGATAAATGTTTTATCGTGTAATAGATTGTTTTCAAAAAAAGTAACCTGAAATTGATTATCTAAAGCAAATAATTCTGGTTGCATTATTTCAAATTTAGAAAACGAATTAGCAGGAAGTAAATCTATTTTTCGTCTGAACAATGAAGTCTTTTTTGTTTCAGAAAAACCTTGAGAAACAATTACTACCATTTCTAAATCGACTTCTTTTTTATTGATAATGTATACGCACCATTCGTTAGTATTATCACTTTCGTTTTTTTCTAAAACAATAGCTATTTCTACATTAGTAACTTGTGGTATATGAATGTCTTTTTTCATTTTATGTTTGTATTAAAAGCAAAAAGTTGAAAAGCAGAACTGATTCTTAACTTTTCAACTTTTGTTTTATTTTTAATGGTAATTAAATAACTGACTTAAATTGCTCTAAGAAACGTTTGTCGTTTTCATAAAACATTCTAATATCTGGAATTTGATATAATAACATGGCAATACGTTCAATTCCCATTCCGAATGCATATCCAGAATATTTAGTAGGATCGATATTAGCATTTTTTAATACATTAGGATCTACCATTCCGCAGCCCATAATTTCTAACCAACCTGTTCCTTTTGTAATTCTATAATCAGTTTCAGTTTCTAATCCCCAATAAATATCTACTTCAGCACTAGGCTCAGTAAAAGGGAAGTAAGAAGGTCGTAAACGAATTTTAGATTTACCGAACATTTCTTTTGTAAAATATAATAATGTTTGCTTTAAATCAGCAAACGAAACATCAGTATCTATATATAAACCTTCAACTTGATGAAAAATACAATGTGCTCTAGAAGAAATGTCTTCATTTCTAAAAACACGACCAGGAGAAATTGTTCTAATTGGTGGTGTATTGTTTTCCATATAACGAACTTGTACCGATGAGGTATGTGTTCTTAATAATGTGTCAGGGTTTTTATCAATAAAGAAAGTATCCTGCATATCTCTTGCTGGATGATATTCTGGTAAGTTTAAGGCAGTAAAGTTATGCCAGTCGTCCTCAATCTCAGGACCTTCAGAAACTGTAAATCCAATTCTATTAAAAACTTCAATAATTTGATTTTTAACCAATGATATTGGATGACGAGAACCTAAGTTAATTGGCTCTGACGGACGTGTTAAATCTCCATAAAAATTCTTATGTTCTACTGAGTTCTCTAAAGTTTCAGTTAACTCTGTAACTTTTCCTTCTGCAGATTTTTTTAGGTTGTTTAATGCTTGTCCAAAATCTTTACGCATTGCTGCATCAACATTTTTAAACTCAGCAAATAGATCTTTTAACAATCCTTTACTTCCTAAATATTTTATTCTGAAAGCCTCAACCTCTTCTTTAGAAGTTGCTTTAAAAGCCTTTACATCACCAATCAGTTCTTTTACTTTATCTAACATCTTAATTTTTTCGGAATAATTAGGTTGCAAATTTATGCTTTTTTAATGAAAATATGTGTTGCTTTTTAGAAGAGTTCTCGACATATTAAAGTGAAATGAGCGAAAACGATTGAGAAAATAAAAAAAATAGGTAAATATTATGATTTTTTAAATTTCACAATTTGGAAATTAATTATATTTGCGTAACAAATTGTTTAAATCATACATACAACATAATTAAAATTATGGAATCTAAAATAAATGCTTTTATCGATTACGTGAAACAACGTAATTCTAATGAACCTGAATTTTTGCAAGCTGTACATGAGGTTGCTGAAACAGTAATTCCATTTATTGAAAACAATCCTAAGTATCAAGGGAAGAAATTGTTAGAAAGAATGGTTGAGCCAGAAAGAACTTTAATGTTTAGAGTTGCTTGGGTAGATGATAAAGGTGAAACGCAAGTAAATAGAGGATACAGAGTTGAGTTTAACTCAGCAATTGGGCCATATAAAGGAGGTTTACGTTTCCACCCATCTGTAAATTTATCTATCTTAAAATTCTTAGGATTTGAACAAGTATTCAAAAACTCTTTAACAACTTTACCAATGGGTGGAGGAAAAGGAGGTTCTGATTTCAATCCAAAAGGAAAGTCTGATAGAGAAGTAATGGCTTTTTGTCAAGCTTTTATGTCTGAGTTATTCCGTCATATTGGAGCTAATACTGATGTTCCTGCTGGAGATATCGGAGTTGGTGGTAGAGAAATCGGATTTATGTTCGGTCAATATAAAAAATTACGTAACGAATTTGTTGGTGTTTTAACTGGTAAAGGTGCTTCTTGGGGTGGTTCTTTAATTAGACCAGAAGCTACAGGTTACGGTGATGTTTATTTTGCTGAAAACATGTTAAAAACAAAAGGAGATTCTTTTAAAGGTAAAACTGTTGTTATTTCTGGTTCTGGAAATGTTGCACAGTATGCTACTGAAAAAGCTACTGAATTAGGAGCTAAAGTAGTTACTTTATCTGATTCTTCAGGATATATATATGATGCTGACGGTATTGATGCTGAGAAATTAGCATACGTTATGGAAATTAAAAATGTTCGTAGAGGAAGAGTTAGCGAATATGTAGAGAAATATCCAAATGCAAAGTTCTTTGCAGGTGAAAGACCTTGGTCAGTAGCTTGTGATGTTGCTTTACCTTGTGCAACTCAAAATGAGTTAAACGGTGATGAAGCTAAAACATTAGTTGCAAACGGATGTATTTGTGTTGCAGAAGGAGCAAACATGCCTTCTACACCAGAAGCTGTTGAAGTATTTATTGATGCAAAAATATTATTTGCACCAGGTAAAGCTTCTAACGCAGGTGGTGTTGCAACATCAGGTTTAGAAATGAGTCAAAACTCATTACGTTACAACTGGACAAGAGAAGAGGTTGATGCTAAATTAAAGGCTATAATGAACGATATTCATGCATCATGTGTTGAGTATGGTACGCAAGCTGATGGTTTTGTGGATTACGTAAAAGGAGCAAATGTTGCTGGTTTCGTAAAAGTTGCTGATGCAATGTTAGATCAAGGAGTTGTATAATAACACCTTTTTATAAAAATTTGAAAACACGCTATTTTTTATAGCGTGTTTTTTTATATCGGTTATTTTAAATTAAAAATGGATTATTCCGTATTTTCGGATAAAATTTCACTTAATGTCTAGATCAAAAAGAAAAAATACTGTTAATGTTGCTTTTTATAATGTTGAGAATTTATTTGATACAGTTAATAATCCATTAACAGCTGATAATGATTACACACCAGTTGGTAAGCATAAGTGGAATTCTAAAAAATATCACCAAAAAATAAGGAAAATAACAGCTGTTATTAGCCAAATAGGAAAAAATAATTCTGCTTTTCCGCCAGCTATAGTTGGATTGGTTGAGGTAGAAAATGCTAAGGTTGTTAAAGATTTAGTTCGTCATAAAAATTTATCAAAATTTAATTATGATTATGTTCATTATGATTCACCAGACGAAAGAGGTATTGATGTTGCACTTATTTACAATAAAGATTTTTTTGAGGTAATTTCAACTGATACGCATTCTCTGTATTTAACTGATGATGATGGTGATGTAGATTATACCCGTGATTTATTGGTTGTAAAAGGTAAGTTAAATGATGAATTAATACACGTTTTAGTGAATCATTGGCCTTCAAGAAGAGATGGTGATGAGGAAACTAAATATAAGCGTATAAAAGCCGCTAAACAGGTTCAACATGTGATTAATGACATTAAGAGCAAAGAAAAGGCAGCAAGGTTTATTATTATGGGAGATTTTAACGATGATCCTACCAGTGAAAGTGTGAAAGATTTCTTGGTTACAGATGAATTATATAATCCAATGAAGTCTCTATTTAAAAATGGAAAAGGAAGTTCAACTTATTATGATGACTGGCATTTATTTGATCAGATTATATTTTCCAGAGATTTTTTTGACACAGAAAAGAGTACACATACTTTTTTGAAAGCAACTATTTTTAATAAAGATTGGTTGCGATTTCATAAAGGTAAGTTTAAAGACAGCCCTTTTAGAACCTATATAGGGCCTTGGTATCAGGGAGGATATTCAGATCATTTCCCGGTATACCTTACTTTTGAAAAAGGATAAAACTAGAAATAAAAAACTCCCGAAGATAATATCTCGGGAGTTTTAATTTTATAATAAGAACTGTTTATTCAACAGTTACAGATTTTGCTAAATTTCTAGGTTGATCTACATTCTTTTCTAATAACACAGCAATATGGTATGATAATAACTGAAAAGGAATTGTTGTTAATAAAGGTGTGAAAGCTTCATCAGTATCAGGAATTTCAATTACATGGTCTGCGATTTCCTTTACGGTAGTATCTCCTTTAGTTACAATGGCTATAATTTTACCGCTTCTAGATTTTATTTCTTGAATGTTACTAACCACTTTTTCATAGTGACCTTTGTTGGTCGCAATTACAAAAATTGGCATATTTTCATCAATCAAAGCAATAGGGCCATGTTTCATTTCAGCAGCAGGATATCCTTCTGCATGAATATATGAAATTTCTTTAAGTTTTAATGCTCCTTCTAAAGCTACTGGGAAGTTAAAACCTCTACCTAAATATAAGCAATTTTTAGCATCCTTATAAACCTCCGCAATTTCTTTAATTTGCGCATCGGTTTTTAATAATTTCTCTACTTGAGTAGGAATTTGTTGTAATGTTTGTAAATAAGAATTAACAGCAGATTTTGATAAGGTTCCTTTTTCTTTAGCTAGTTTTAAAGCAATTAAAGAAAGTACTGTTATTTGTGTTGTAAATGCTTTTGTAGAAGCTACTCCAATTTCTGGGCCAGCATGTGTGTAAGCTCCAGCATGAGTTTCTCTAGCAATAGATGAACCAACAACATTACAAACACCAAAAACAAAAGCTCCTTTTGATTTTGCTAATTTAATAGCTGCTAATGTATCAGCTGTTTCTCCAGATTGAGAAATAGCAATAACTACATCGTTTTCGTTAATAATCGGATTACGGTATCTAAATTCAGAAGCATACTCTACTTCAACAGGTATACGTGCCATATCTTCAAAAAGATATTCACCAACTAAACCTGCATGCCATGAGGTACCACAAGCAACTATAATAATTCTATTTGCATTCGTAAATTTAGAAAGATTATCGTCAATACCAGCCATACGAATAATACCTTCATCTGGTAACATTCTACCTCTATAAGTATCTATAATAGCTTTTGGTTGCTCATAAATTTCTTTTAACATGAAATGATCATATCCACCTTTTTCAATTTGATCTAAGCTTAATTGAAGTTCTTGAATATTAGTATCAATTTCTTTGTCGTTTTCAATTTTACGAACTTTTATTCCTTTACCTTTTTTTATAATAGCCAATTCACCATCTTCTAGGTAAATAGCATCTTTAGTATATTCAATAAAAGGAGATGCGTCAGAAGCAACAAAAAATTCTTCATTGTTTTTTCCAACACCTATTGCAATAGGACTTCCTAAACGAGCTACTATTAATTCGTTAGGTTTGTTTTTGTCAAATACAGCAATAGCATATGCTCCTATAACATTTGTAAGTGCTAATTGAACAGCTTTTCCTAATTTACAATTCTCATTTTTCTTAACCTCTTCAATAAGGTTAATTAATACCTCTGTGTCAGTATCGCTTTTAAAAGTATAACCTCTAGAAATTAATTCTTTTTTAAGAGTATCATAATTCTCAATAATCCCATTATGAACAATAACTAAATCTCCAGACTCAGAAACATGTGGATGAGAATTTGTGTCATTTGGCACACCATGAGTGGCCCAACGAGTATGTCCAATACCTATATTTCCTTTTTTTCTTCTCTCTTCTTTGTTGGTGATAATTTCTAAATCAGAAACCTTTCCTTTGGTTTTAGATAAATGGATACTTTCTCCATCATACATCATTATCCCAGCGCTATCATAACCTCTATATTCCAAACGTTTCAACCCGTTTATAACAATAGGGTAGGCATCTCTATTTCCTATATATCCTGTTATTCCACACATAGTAATTTCTTATTTTTCTTTTGAATATGATACTTTTAATACAGCTCTTTTTACTCCGTTAGCAGTTTCATTTCCGTTTAATAAAGTAACTCCTCTTGGATTCCAGTTATAAGTTCTAACATTTATATCAAGTGCATTACTTTTTATTGCATTATCTGTAGGGTCGTTATGTACTTTTAAAATTAACGGAGAGATATCACTTGTTGTGCCGTCTAATAAATCAGAAAGATAATCTGTAATTCTAAAGTTGTATTTCTCAGGTTTGTCGTCTTCAGATAAACCTAAACTACCTCCAAAAGTAGCAGTTTCTTTGTAAGAATCTGAAAGTTGTGTAGGTGTTACTCCTCCATTACCATTGTCTTTGTTTTGGTATATCAGTAATTTTTGAGGAAGTATATCTTTATTAGTACTGATGGTTTGGTTAACATAAAGTGTTAAAGAAGCATCATTAATTAACCAGTTATTAGCTTTTAGCTCTTGAAGTTTTGTATTGTCTATAATTTTAACTTCAGCCATTGTACCAGCTGTTCCTTGAAGGATAAAGTTGTTTGCAGGAGTTACAGTAGTGGCTGCAGATGTTTCGTAAATACTGTTTCTTACACCAGATAATGGAAATGAATAAGTGCTAGGTAATGTGTCTTTTAAAACTAAAGCAGCTTCACCAGCCTTTTTTTCGAAAGTGGTAATAGTATAGTGAAAATCAACGCTAACAGAAGCAGTAGTACCTAGTAAGCTAAGAGGAACCATAGCTCCGTCAGTACCTTCAGTTTTAAGAATGACTCCTTTAAAATAAGTGCTAAAAGCTTCAGATGTTTTAAATTGATCATTTTTAAACTCATCCCAAAAAAGTGTTTTCATTTTTACCATATCTAAAGGAACGGTTAAGAAAGGAGCTTTGTTAGCAAGCCTAACCGTATCTTTATAGGTATTACCATTACTAATATTTCTGGTTAATACTAGCATTGTGTCTATAGGGCTAGGTTTAAAAGAAAAACTAGCGTCTTCATTTAAAAGGTCGTTTATAGGGTCTGCAATTGTGTAGTTCTCATTAGATTGAAAACTATTGCCTTTCGAAGGGGTACTAGGATCTAAAGTGTTTAGATACGTTCCATTCTTATATATTTTTAAAGAAGTAGCAATAGCTGTATTTCCTAAAACAGAATCTAATCTAAATTTAGGTTTTCCATCACTTTCTTTACCAATATTTGTTGCTGTATATGGTAATTTAAGAACTACTTTATCTAAAACATAGATAGAATCAATTTCACCATCTTCGGTAGCCGGTTTTACATCTTCGGTTTTAAGACTTCCTAATAAGCCTAACTGACTAACAATAGATGATTGGATTGTTTTGTAATTACCGCTTTTATAACCTCCTAACCAATATTGCGGAGTATTACCTAGTGTAATATTATCAGCTCTAACGCTTTCTATATTAATAGGAGTTATCTCTACGTCTAATAAAAGCTCTCCAGTTTCAAACTTTGTATTGTCAACAACACTGTCTCCAATATTGTTAAAATCTTTTTCACATGATACGATAGCCGCAAAACATAGCAGGCTAATACCTAAAACACCAATTTTTCTAATCATTTCTTAATTATTCGCTTATTTCTAAAACGTTTTCTTTATAAAATTCTAAATAGGCCTCAGTTAAAACCTCTTCTGATTGAAACTCTAAAACTTTAGTCGATGTTTCATCAATAAAAGCATTGATTTCATCGGGTAAAACTTCACTACCTTTTACAATAGCATCTGAGTTTTCAATGGCACTTTTTAATATGTTAATTTGGTTTGGTGTTTCTATAGTTGCTATTTTTGACGCATCAATCTTGTCAAAACGAACTTTATTTGCCAGTTCACCATTTAATTCACCTTCAAAATTATTATTGTAAAGCGAAGTTACAATCTTGCTTTCGGCAAACAATGGTTCTTCCTTATAAAATTCTCTTAAATATAGAGGAAGTAAAGAGGCCATCCATCCATGAACATGAATAATATCTGGCGCCCAATTTAATTTTTTTACAGTTTCAACAACTCCTTTTGCAAAGAAAATCATACGCTCATCGTTATCGCTAAATAGCGTATCATCTTCATCAGAATATACAGCTTTACGTTTGAAATATTCTTCGTTGTCAATGAAGTACACTTGCATTCTTTCCTTAGGAATTGAAGCAACTTTAATAATTAAAGGCATATCCATGTCATTAATTATTAAATTCATACCTGATAAACGTATTACCTCATGTAATTGATGTCTACGTTCATTAATCACACCATAACGAGGCATAAAAATACGGGTTTGAACTCCTTTAGAATGTGCGTTTTTAGCAACATTAAATGCAGTAGACGATAATTCTGTTTCAGGTAAATAAGGTGTTACCTCTGATGAAACATATAATATTCTCTTATCCTTCATTAAATCTGTCTCTTTTATTGAAGATGCAAAAATACGAAAATTTATGCTAAAATGGTGTTAAATTGCTAATTTTGCAAGTATTCCAACTATAATAGAATGAAAATTTACAAAACTAAATCAGAATTAAAAGAGTTTTTATCAAAGATAAAAAAGAAAAAAAAATCAATAGGATTTGTACCTACTATGGGAGCTTTGCACGAAGGGCATTTATCTCTTGTTAAAAGGGCAAAGAAAAAAAACGATTTTACAGTAGTTAGTATTTTCGTGAATCCTACTCAGTTTGATAATAAAGAAGATTTAGGAAAATACCCCAAAACGTTCGAAAATGATGTTAGATTATTAGAAAGTGTAAATTGTGATGCACTGTTTTTCCCTTCAGTTGAGGAAATATATAATAAAACAGTAGCGGCAGATAGTTTTAATTTTGATGGTTTAGAGCATCAAATGGAAGGTAAGTTTCGAGATGGTCATTTTAATGGAGTGGGAACAATTGTGAAAGCATTCTTTGAAATTGTTATGCCTGACAATGCTTATTTCGGGAAAAAAGATTTTCAGCAATTACAAATTATAAAAAAGATGGTAGAAAAACATGAGCTGCCAATTAAAATTAAAGGGTGTGATATTTATAGAGAAGATGATGGTTTGGCTATGAGTTCTCGAAATACTCGTTTAACAAAAGAGTACAGAAGTGCAGCTCCGTTTATATATAAAACGCTTAAAAAAGCTAAGAAAAAATTTGGCATTAAAAGTGCAGAAGAAGTAATTAAATGGGTAACTAAAAAGTTTAAAAAACACCCATTATTAGAATTAGAATACTTTACAATTGCAGATGAAAAAACATTGAAATCTATTGATAAAAAAGAATCAAGTGAAAAATACCGCGCATTTATAGCTGTTTTTGCGGGAGAGATTCGTTTGATTGATAATATAAGATTGAAATAAATTAAGTTAAAACAAATTAGTATTCATGAAAAAACAACTATTTTAGCCTCATGTTAGTACAAGTAGTAAAATCTAAAATCCACCGCGTAAAAGTTACGGGTGCCGATTTAAATTATATAGGAAGCATTACCATAGATGAAGATTTAATGGATGCTGCAGGAATTATAGAAGGAGAACGTGTTCAAATTGTGAACAACAATAACGGTGAACGTTTAGAAACGTATGCAATTCCAGGGCCACGAAAAAGCGGAGAGATTACCTTAAATGGTGCTGCTGCAAGAAAAGTAGCTAAAGGAGATGTGTTAATTTTAATTGTATATGGTTTTTTAGAATTAGAAGAAGCTAAAAAATTTAAACCACAATTAGTTTTTCCTAATGAAGAAACTAATTTACTTAATTAATAAAAGTGGATTTTAAAAAAGTTTTAAAAATTATATTACCTCTCGTTTTGGGAGGTTTTTTAGTTTGGTACTCAATATCAAAAGTTTCATTAGAAACATTACTACAATATTTTAAGGATGCTAATTATAGTTGGATAGCTTTAGGGCTTTTTTTTGGTGTCTTAAGTCATTTGTCAAGAGCCTATCGTTGGAAATTCTTGTTAGAACCAATGGGGTATAAACCTGATTTTGGTAACAGTACCATGGCAGTTCTAGTTGCGTACCTAGTTAATTATGCAGTGCCTAGAGCAGGAGAAGTTTCTCGTGCTGCTGTAATGACAAACTATGAAGGTATTCCGTTTGAAAAAGGATTTGGAACTATTGTTGCAGAAAGAATTGCAGATGTAGTAATGATGTTAAGTATTATTACGATAACACTTTTTGTTCAGTTTGATTTTATTTATGATTTACTTATTAAGAATTTCAACCCTGTAAGAATCGGACTTATTTTAAGCGTATTAGTTATTGGTTTTTTCTTACTGACCCGTTACGTGAAAAAAGCAACATCAGGAATAGGATTGAAAATTAAAAAATTTATTTCAGGTTTGGTAGAAGGTGTTACAAGCATCTTTAAGATGAAGCATAAATGGGCGTTTATTTTTCACACTGTTTTTATTTGGTTAATGTATGTTTTAATGTTTTGGGCAACAATACCTGCGATTAACGGTTTAAGTGTTCCTTTAGGAGGCATTTTAATTGGCTTTATAGCAGGTGGGTTTAGTATCGCAGCAACAAATGGAGGGATTGGTTTGTATCCAGTAGCAGTTGCAGGAGCCTTAGCTTTATTTGGTATAGCAGAAGAACCAGCAACCGCTTTTGGTTGGATTATGTGGACAGCGCAAACAGCTATGATTATTGTATTTGGTGGATTAGCTTTTTTATGTTTACCTATTTATAATAAAAATAAGAAATAGAAAGATGATTTTGGACGTTACCTTTTAGGTCGCGCTGGAATTTATCCTGAGTGGAGTCGAAAGGTTACTCGTTTTTTTAAGAAAAATAAAAAAGAGCTCAAACAAATCATTCAATCACTAACGCAATTAACTATTCTAGGATAGCTACTTTATACAAGAATATTTACCTTATAGATATCAAGTTTACTTTGTAACTTTGATACATTAAAATTTTCAATTTACTTTAAATGGCTAAAACGAAGACTACTTTTTTCTGTCAAAATTGCGGAGCACAACATGCACAATGGAGTGGGCAATGTAAAACATGTAAAGAATGGAATACTATTGTTGAAGAAGTAGTTCAGAAAGAAGAAAAAAGGACTTGGAAAACACCAGAGAATAGTAAGAAAAGAATTTCAAGACCATTAAAAGTTGAAGACATTCAATTGAATGTTGAAGAGCGTGTTGAAACAAAAAATAACGAATTAGATACCGTTTTAGGGGGAGGGATTGTAAAAGGAGCTGTTGTTTTATTAGGTGGTGAACCAGGAATAGGTAAATCAACGTTGTTATTGCAAATAGCTTTAAAAATTCCACAAAAGGTATTATATGTTTCTGGAGAAGAAAGTCAGTCGCAAATTAAAATGCGCGCCGAACGTTTAGAAGCAACAAATTCTAATTGCTTAATCCTTACGGAAACTAATACGCAGCAAATTTTTAAAAATATAGAAGAGGTTCAACCAGATGTTTTGGTGATTGACTCTATTCAAACATTACACACAAGTTCTATTGAAGCATCACCAGGAAGTGTTTCTCAAATACGTGAAACTTCAGCAGAATTAATAAAGTTTGCCAAAGAAACGGGAACTCCTGTTTTATTAATTGGGCATATCAATAAAGACGGACATATTGCAGGACCAAAGATTTTAGAACACATGGTTGATGTAGTTTTACAGTTCGAGGGTGATAGAAATCATACGTATAGAATTTTACGCTCGCAGAAAAATAGGTTTGGATCTACTGCTGAATTAGGAATTTACGAAATGCTATCAAGTGGATTGCGAGAAGTTTCGAATCCGTCTGAAATATTAATTTCTAAAAAGGATGCAGATTTAAGCGGAACCGCAATTGCATCAACTTTAGAAGGTGTTCGACCGTTAATGATTGAGATTCAGGCGTTGGTAAGTACCGCAGTCTATGGTACACCACAGCGATCTACAACTGGATATAATCTAAAAAGATTGCACATGATTTTAGCTGTTTTAGAAAAAAGAGCAGGTTTTAAATTAGGAGCTAAAGATGTGTTTTTAAATGTTACAGGTGGAATTCATGTTGATGACCCAGCGATTGATTTGGCTGTTGTTGCTGCAATTTTATCATCAAATCAAGATATGGCAATAAACCCAAATGTGTGTTTTGCTGCCGAAGTTGGTTTGGCTGGTGAAATACGACCGGTTTCTAAAATAGATCAACGTATTTTGGAGGCTGAAAAATTAGGATATAAAACCTTAGTAGCTTCAAAATACAATAAAATATCTTCAAAGAATCACAGTATAAAACTACTTTTAGTTGGTAAAATTGAAGAGGCTTTTGCTACGTTATTTGCCTAAAAATTTAGACATATTTAATTAAAAGTTTATCTTTTTGCTAGTGAGGTGTTTGTTTTTTATGATGAAAATCTGATAGATTAGTCTTATTTTATTCCCATCCAAGAGTTAAATGAAGCAGTACTATTTTGACTTGTTTTTAAGACGTGAGATTTTATCTGGATAGCAACAGTATTCTTAGTATAACGATTTATTTTTTCAATATAAGTCCTATTGACAAACTCACTTCTGTTGATTTTAAAGAATACTGTTGGGTTAAGCATTTCTTGTATATCTTTAAGAGAAGTTTGATTTAATAGGTGTTTTTTATTGGCTGAGTCATACGCAAAAATAACACCGTAATCTGATTGAATGAAAATAATGTCTTCAACTTTTAAAAAATAAATACCGCTACTAGATTTTACAGGGATGTAATCTTTGTATATCGGTTTTAAATCTAACTTGCTTTGATAATAAGTATCTAACTTGCTAAACATGTCATTGTAATTAACCTCCATTTTGTTTTTTAAGAGTGTGTATTTGTGCCAGGCTTTTTCAAAACGAGTATATGAATAAGGTTTTAATAAATACTCAATACCACTCGATTCAAATGCATTCATCCAGAAACTATCATAAGCTGTTATAAAAATAATAGGAGCAGTAGCTTTTATATAATTGTATACATCAAAAACATTACCATCTCGTAATTCAATATCTGAAAAAATTAAATCTACATCTGGGTGTGTCTGAAAAAAAGATTGTGTTTCATCAAGAGTTTCAATTTCTTTTATAATGTCAAAAGATTCTTTTGTTTTTTCTAGGTAGCTTTTAAGCTTCTTTCTGGCAGGAGCTTCATCTTCTATAATTACTATTTTAAACATTGTCATTTGTTTTAATAAGAGGTAATACAACAGTGAAGTCAATTTCAGATTCTTGAATAATTATAGGCATATTTGTGAGTAGTTTAAATTGTTCATTTAGATTTTTTAAAGCTACACCGTTGTTGTTTTTCTTTTTGTCCTGCTTAATCCTATTATTAGAAACTTTAATTCCGTCTTCTAATGTAATATGTATAATTACTGGTGTTTTAATTGTTCCTAGATTATGGATGATAGCATTCTCTACTAGCACTTGTAAACAAAATGGGGGAACTATGATGTTAGAATTTTTGATATGATTTTCAATAATTAATTGATAATAGCCTTGATATTTTGTTTCCATTAATTCAAAATAGTTTTGAATAAATGTAAGTTCTTCTTGGATGCTGACTAGTTCTTTTTCTGAACTTCTTAGCGCATAACGATAAAGTTCTGAAAAATTGCTTAAAAAATCAGAAGCTTTAAATTGATCTTCTTCAATAAGCTGATCTAATATATTTAAATTGTTAAAAAGAAAATGTGGGTTTAATTGAGCTTTAAGTTGCTGTATTTTACTTTTAGAGTTACTGATTTCATATGCATTTAATTTTTTTCTGTAATTTCTATTTTCTTTAGAATATAAATAAGCTAAAGAAAATCCGCCAAAAATTACAAAATCAATAATTTGTACAAAAACTTTATATGTTATTTGATACGAGGAATTAAAATTTCTGGAAATAGTATTAAAAACCATCGAAATAAGAATGCCAAAAACATTCATAATAAGTATATAGCAGACAAAACTTATTCCAAAAAATTTTAAATACTCCCATGCAGATATCGTTTCTTTTTTGTTCTTTTTTTTAAATATTCTTTTGATAAAATCTACAAAAATGAATATAAAAAACGCATTTATAAAAACCCAAAAAGGAGCATCTGGATGAAACACAAAATCATTCCAAGAATTTGCGAATCCTATTTTGTTTTTAATAGTTAAAAACCAGGAGAATACAAATAGGAAAAGAATGAAGTTTTGGTTGTCTTTTAAATATTGAATTACTTTTTTCATAATTAGTATTGGTAAATATATAAAGTTTTTGGTGAAGTTTTTTGCGAAAGTCTTCACCAAAAATTATAATTATATTTTTTTTGTAGGCCATGAGTTTACCTTATTTCCTTTTTGATCAAACATTTCTAGACGAACGTTATTTTCTGAATCGATGCAAAACATTGCTCTCATTTTACCTGTATCATCATAAAGAAATAACCCATTCGGACGGCCTTTACCTTGGTTACCAAGTTCAAGTCTTTTGGTGATACCAATTAGACCTTTTTCTACATATTCATTATATTTTTCCTTCCATGTTCTTTTATCTTTTATAGCATCCAATTCTGCTAATATTTCAGCCGTACTTAATTGTGTAGAGTTTTCAGGTAAATCATTAAAAACTAATGAGCTTTTAATGCTTCTTTTTCCATTTCGTTTACTGTCGATATTTAGTAATTGTATTGCTTGATCACCATCATATTTATCAAAAGTTAGTGACATTCCTGAGCTGTGCCCGTTCTCTTTTTTGTTTCCGTCATAAATAAAACCACCACATTCAATGCCATCTTCATTAAAGAAGAGCATTCCTGAACGTTTTTTACGTTTTACATTTACTGGTCTATTGTTTATAGAGTCTTTTCCGTTAGGGAATTCTTTTACATTTGTAATAACCATCTTTGTTGTTCCATCTTTCTCTACAATATTAATACGTTCTACATCAATGGTTCCAAATTTTGGATTACTAGATTGTTTAAAAGCAACAGAAGCAAATATTAAAAGGCCTAATGCTGTAGTTAGTGCAAATGTTCTTAGAAATATTAATTCTTTTTTTGTATTCTTCATGGTTAATAGATTTAAATAATTAATGATGCTACAAAACTACAGTGATCATAGTATTTAGGAAATCGGTTTTTGATGAACAAAGGAAAAATTAAATAGAATTAAGGAAGAATAAAGAAAAGTGGTGAAATATGACTTAGTGTGTTTTATCTATAAGTGAAACAAGTTGTAGTTCGTTATTAAGTATAATGCTTAGTATATTTATATGTAAGTAGTCTCTCTTATTTTTTTTAATTATTCTTAGGAAATGAGATGTCAATGCCTCAATGTAGTTTGTCTTCTTTTGGTGATATAAATATATTTTAGAAGTAGGAAGTTTAGTTGCTATAATTTTAAAAGATAACAAGCAAAAAAAACTTCTATAGAATTTATTTTAGTTAGTGAAATAGAAGAGATTTTTGCTGTATTATTTGTTTGAGTTTATTTTTGTATTAATCTACTGTTTGATAAAGCGTATTTACCAGCTCCTGATAAATAAATTACAATGGCACCAAACAGATATAAACCTTGTAGTTCAATTGCCCAACCGCCAAATTTATTTAAAGCAAAAATATCTCCAGAATGTGCCATTAAAATAGCGACTAACATGTTAAAAGCTAAAACAAAACTTGCTAATCTTGTTTTCCAACCTATGATTATAAGTATTGGAGCAGCTATTTCGCCTATAAAAACTGAGTATGCAACAAATTCTGGAATTCCGATATTACTCAATAAGCTTTTAATGAATGAATAATTGGTTGCTAAATTTGCAATTCCGTGAAATAGAATAAGTCCGCCGATACTTACTCTTTGTAATAACAGTCCTGCCTCTTTATTGTTAATTTTTTTTAAGCTGTTCATATCATTTAATTTTTAAATTATTTTGATACAAAAGTCAAAAAAAAGTAATCGAATAAACAGGACAATTATCACTATAAATTTGTGATGAATATCACGTTATTAATCGTTTTTTACGAATTTAATCGACTTAAAGTTTCTCTACTAACACCAAGGTAAGAAGCTATTAATTTTTTAGGTACTCTTTGAAATAGTTTTGGATATTGTTCGAGAAGTAATTCATATCGTTCTTTCGAAGAATTTTTTAATAAAGATAAGATTCTATTTTGAAGTGCTATTCTACCAAGTTTACTTTTCTTAGCCCAAAAGCGTTCCATTTTGTGCATTTCCTTAGTAAGTTTCTCTCTGTCTTCGAATGTTATGTATAAAACTTCAGAATCTTCCAAGCAGTCTATATTAATTTTAGATTTTGATTGTTTTACAAAAGACTCATAATCTGTAATCCACCAATGTTCCATTCCAAATTGTAAAATATGTTCTTTGCCTCCTTCATCAAAAAAATAGCTTTTTATACAGCCTTTTATTATCCAGTACTCTCTGTCAGCAACTTCCCCTTCTTGTAATAAGTATTGATGTTTGCGTTTGCTAATTGTTTTAAAATGACTTAAAATAAAAGAAAACTCTTCGTCAGTTAGTTCAATTAATTCTTCGATGTGTTGTTTTAAAGGGTGTTTCATTTTAATTATTGGTAACTTTCTTGGTGTACTGATTTTTTTTCAACTAAAAATCTTTATTTAATAGTGAAAATCAGTTCTTTTTTTTCTTCTTTTTAAAAAGTCTCTTAAAAAAACCTTTAATTCCTTTTTCCCTATAAGGAGTACATTTAATAGAGGAATATATCTCTTCAGAAATGTTAAAAGAAGTTAAATATTTTTTTCTTAATTCTGCATCCTTTTCAATTTCTTTAAGAATATTTGCTATAATAGGTAACGCTAATGATGATCCAGCACCTTTTCCGCTACTAAAATGTACAGAATTTTTAGAAGTACCAACCCAAGTACCTAAAACAATATTGGGAGTATAGGCAAGAAACCAAGCGTCGGTATAATTTTGTGCGGTACCTGTTTTACTAGCCAAATCACTTTTAATATTATAAGTACTTCTTATTTTGGCGCCAGTTCCTTGTTCAACTGCTTGCTGTAAAATGGCAGTAAGTGTTTTAGTAATTTCCTCTTTAAATACTCTTTCAGCTTCCTGTTCTTTGCTTTCATAAATAATAGCACCCTTTTTATCGGTAATCTTACGTATCATATACAAATCGTTCATTTCACCATTATTAGCAAAAGCACTATAGGCTCTTGTTGCTTCAAGTAACGATAAATCAAGCGTTCCTAAAGCAACCGAAGGAGTATTATCTGATATTTCAGGAAACTTTAATTTTTCACATGAATTGGCTAGTAGTTCTTTCTCTAATTTAAAGTAAAGATTAACACTAGGTATGTTCATCGATTTAATTAGAGCGTACCATAAAGCAACTTTATTGTCAGGAGTAGATTTATGATCTGCATTTTGTGGTTTCCAATCTCCAAATTCTTCATACGTTTTTTCTTCATTTTCGAGATATTTACAAGGTGAGATTCCGTTTTCTAAAGCAGTAGCATATAAAAAAGGTTTAAAGGCAGAAGCTATTTGGCGATGCGATAGCACCATATCAAAAGGAAGGGTATTAAAATTATTTCCGCCAACCCAACTAATCACGGCCCCATTTTTAGGGTTGGTAACTAACACAGAAGCATTCAACATTTTTGTATAATGCCAAAGACTATCAATCGTGTTACCAGTAATAGTTTTGGTACTATCATGATCAAATAAGTAGAAAGTTCTGTTTTGTTTGTCTTTTTTTAATAAAGGTGACTTTTGCAATTGCTTTTTTAACCACCTTCTTTTTAAGCTATTTGAAGCTAACTCATTATTAAGTTGTTTTTGTTTAATAATAAGCTGATTTTTTGCTGATTTTTCTGCAATCTTTTGAATATCGTAATCTAGTGTCGTGTATATTTTTAAACCATCGTTTTCTAAGCTATATGAACTTTTGGTTTCGTTATTAACATTTTTTACGATTTCTATAGCCTTTTTCTTTACTTGATGTGTAAAATAACCTGCGGATGCATTCATATCAAGATTTTTGTAATTGAGTACAATTGGTAGTTTTTGCAAACTATCAGTAGCCTTATCACTTAAATACGATTCGTTATTCATTAATTGTAAGACCGTATTACGACGCTTTTTAGCATTTTCAGGATTCAATCGAGGGTTGTAATAAGTGTTCGCTTTTAGTATACCAACAAGAACAGCAGCTTCTTCAGTCTTTAACTCATTAACAGATTTATTAAAATAACGATTGGCGGCAGATTCTATTCCGAAAATATTTTCTCCAAAAGGAACAGAGTTAAAATACAATTGTAGTATTTCGTCTTTTGTATATAAACGCTCCATTCTACTAGCAATAATAAGTTCTTTAATCTTATTAATTGGCATGCTTAAAAAACCATGATACTGTCTTCCGTAAAGGTTTTTAATTAATTGTTGGGTAATGGTACTTCCGCCACCACTAGAAGCATTTCTCATTAAAATACTTTTAAAGAAAACACGTGCATAGCTTTGTCCGTCGTAACCATTATGAGTATAAAAACGCTTGTCTTCTGTAGCAATTAAGGCCTCTTTTAGGTAGCTAGGAATTTGTTCGAGTTTAATATTCGTTCGATTTTCAACAAATATTTTTCCAATAATAATAGTGTCAGAAGAATAAATTAAAGAAGCCTCTTCGTTAAATACAGCCGATAATTTTTCTTTATTAGGTAAATTACCAAATACATTAAAATAGACTAACGAAAATAAAGTGAGTACTAAGAAGCAAGCAAAAAGAATAAGGCTAGCTAAATATTTAAATATCCGAATTAAAATTTTCTTACCTTTAAACTGATGGTTCGTTTTTTTTAATGAATTCATTAAACTAAAAAATTACAGATTTAATAATTATTGTTATGCTTTTTTTTCTTTTAAAAAGCTTCCCCTTGTTTTATTCCCTTTTTGAAGCACAATTTCTGAATGTAAGAAGTCCGCCGCAGCAGCAGAACCTTTTACTTTAGAAGCACTACGTGT
Organism: Tenacibaculum ovolyticum DSM 18103; assembly: GCF_000430545.1. GTDB lineage: Bacteria > Bacteroidota > Bacteroidia > Flavobacteriales > Flavobacteriaceae > Polaribacter > Polaribacter ovolyticus. Next base: position 19,807 of record NZ_AUMF01000022.1, on the reverse strand, counting down.
TAACATTTCAAGTTCAAACGCTGTTAATACACTTTTTCGTATTCCAAATTCTTTCCAATTAGACGAAGGTCCACACTTTTTAAATATTTCTCGCGCTAACGATAACGCATCTAGTAGTGCCTGATTTGCTCCCTGACCTTTAAATGGGCTCATAGGGTGTGCTGCATCTCCAATAAGTGTTATTTGTTTTCCTTTTTCTAATAAATCAGGAGTAAGTAATTCTCTATCGTAAACAGGGTAGCCTGAAATTTTAGATTCGTGAGTTGCTGCTAAAATCTGAGGAATTGGATGGTGCCATTGCGTTCTACGGCATGCTTCTTCTTTAAGAGCCTGACTACCTTCTTTGCTTAATTTTATGGCATCGTTTTCAGGCATAGGAAAGCTAAGTTGCCACATTATAGTATCTTTATCATAAGGCATCATATAAATTCGTTCAATACCATTTGCTGTTTGAAACACGGTAGACGAATCTAATAATGGACTATTAAGAGCTTCTAAATCTTTTAACGGACAAATACCTAATATTACAATACAGCCTAAGTAGCGTAATGGCGTTTTCTTTTCGCCAATTAATATTTTTCGCATGGTGCTGCGAATACCATCAGCTCCTACTAGAAGATCTGCTTTTACATTTTTTATAGCACCATTTACGTTAAAATTAAGTTGAACACCATCATTCTCAGATTCTTTAAAATCTATTAATTGGTGATTCCAGTGCACTGCATTAGAATCATTAAGTTGCTCAAGTAGTTCTAAACGTAAAGATTGCCGTGATATATGTACGTTTGTACGTTTTGTGTTCTTTTTTAAGTCGGTTGCTAACCATTTTTTAGCGCCCCATTCGCCAATAATTTCTCCATCTGTTTTGTGTACAACATGTTTTGTTGAAACAAGCCCTTCTTTTAGTGAAGTAATACCAAAACCTTGAATAGCTTTACTTGCTTGTTGAAGTGTTAGCCCGTAACCTTGAGACCTTGTATTAAAATTACTATCTCGTTCATAAAGTGTGAAAGGTATTTTTCGGTGTAAGCAAGCAACAGCTAAAGCAACGCCACCTATTCCGCCACCAATAATAGCAATGTGCGGATAATTTTCTGTATCAGCAATAGGGTTATTATCAGCAGGAATTAACCCCGATCCTAAACAAATACTACAGGGAGATATTCCTCCTTTAGATTTCGGTGGAGTAGGAGCTGCTTCTCCTTTATCTGATGCTTTGTATTTTTCTAAGGCTATTTTGTAACGTAGTCTGGCTTTCTTACTAGCCTTTAACTTTTTTTTACCTTCTCCTTTACATTCTTCACAAACAGACCAGTAAGTGTTATTGTTTTCCATTTTTTAGTTGGGTTGAAGGTTTGTTTTTCTAATTTTATGTAAGTTTTGCTAATATTTTATGTGTAGTTTGTTCCGTGGTTAAATAATTAGTCTAACAAATAAAATCTGCTAGAATTAAGAATAAGAGGAGTGTGATTACAGTTATTAAAAATTCATTGACATTATTGAAATATTTATTTTTTTAAGCAAGGGTGAAATCACAAATTAAGAAAGTAAAATTTATTTTAAATCTTAAGCTTTCCCTTGTTCTAATGCACCTAACATTAAAATAATTTCAGATTCAATTACATCTGTTTCATATATGCTTTGGTTATATAAAAAAGTTAAGGTATAGTCGTCATTAACACATACATCATATTTAACCATTTCTTTATTATTTAAGTCAAACCATTTATTAAATAATTTATTTCTGAAATGTTGTTTTCTATCGCTAGAATCACATATGTAGTGAATAATAATTGAATTATCTCTATTAATGTAATTGTTTATTATTTCAATAATAGTAGTTGAAACTTCAACATCATGGTAACCCTTTTTTTTATCAATTTCAGAGAAGTCAATTGATTCTAATTTATTGAGCGGTTTAGTTTCAACTTGCATATTTCTAAATGCTACATAATACGAAAGGTTCTGTTCAGTTTCAAACGTAAAAAAAGGGCAATCCTGCCCTTTATCTTCTTTATATTCATACATTCGAAAAATGTTATTTTTTTCTAGATTCTTTAATTTTATTGATAATAATTTTTCTATGCTCATCTTTCATAGAAATCATACCTTTGATAACCTCAAGGGTTTTATTACTAGGGTTGATTGTTGTTGAACGTGTCATAATTATTAATTTTATATTTACAAATATATAATAAGTGTATCACTTTTCTACCACACCTTTTGTTAATTTTGATTAAAAAACATATTATTTATTTTTAGTCTAAATAGTGTTATTGATTGTAAAGTTCTGTCTATTAGACGAGATAACTTAATTAAAGTTACAAAAAAAATAAAATTTCTCGAAGTGTTATTACAACCTTATTGATCTGTCGAACTTCAATTAGTCACATCAATAGTTAGCAAAGTTATTAGAAAACAAGCTAGAAATCAAGCTAAATTTACCAAACAAAAGACCCTCACAAAAGTGAGGGTTCATTATTTCTAATTTTATTTGTTCTTAGCAGCATCCACCGCCATCATAATGATAGGTAGATTCAGAAAAGAAAATATCATCTCTACCAAGCGCTTTTAAAGCAGCGGCAGTTTTATCACAAATAGCCAAAGGCTGGTTTTTTAATAAAGTATGTCCTTCGCCATCATCAAAATAATCCTCATCCCCATAATAAATAGCAGCTTTACCTGTAAAAATACATGGGCCATCTGCAGGCATAGGATCTTTAATTGCGGCAACTTCAATCGATTCTATGTAAATCAATTCGTCAGTAGGATAATTTTTAGGATCTAAAATCCTGTAAGGCTTTCTAGCTCTAATTTCTATAGTTCCGAAACCAGCATTAGTTAGAGCTTTTACATAATCAGCAATCGATAAGCTACCACTTAAACATAAAGCACGTAAACGTTCGTCGTTACGTAATTCATCATTCATTGGTTGCTCACAAGTAGGGTCGCTCATTACTAATTTACCGTGAGGTTTTAACACACGATACATTTCGGCAATAGCTTTCTTTAAATCATCAGACTTAAAAATATTAAATAAACAATTTTGAGCAGCAACATCAATAGAATTATCTTCAACAGGTAACGCCATTGCATCACCTTTGCGTAAATCAACAAAATCACTTTTAAACCAGTCATTTTGTTCTTCAGCAATTTTAAAGTTTTTACGAGATGCTTCTAGCATTTCATCAACTACATCTAAACCAATTACACCACCTTTATTTCTATTGAAATAGGCAAATTGTAATAACTCCATTCCACCACCAACACCAACGTATAACATTTTAGGATTGTTAGTTAAATCACGTGCATGTACTGTAGAACCACATCCGTAGTTCATTTCTTGCATGATTTTCGGAATTTTTAAACCAGGTAATTCCCAAATAGGATTTGTGGTACAACATAAGCCAACATCTGGTGTTAAGGCTGCTTCTTTGTATACGTTATGTGTAGTTTCTAAATAACTCATGTTTTACTTTTTTAATTTTCTACTGATTAGATTATCAATAGAATAAATGTCTAAATTTCTTGGTAATAATAGTAATGGTATTAAAAGAGCTGTTCTGTATATTACATGCGATAAATCCCAAATAGGTTCTTTTAATCCGTGCCCTATAGTGACAATAACTAAAACAGAAGCTAAAGCATATAAAGCGTAATTTGTTTTTAAACCAATAATTAATAACAATCCTGCGATTAGTTCAATTAAGGAGGTATAATATGCTGTGATTAATAATAGGAAATCAGGTAGTAAATCTGAATAACTATTTAGAAAAAAGTTTTTATACACATTTTCTAATCCGAATTTAAATACTTTTCCAAATCCTTGAAAAAAGAAAATAAATCCTAATAATAATCGCATTATTAATACTGCTATTTGTTTATTTTTTTGCACTACAATTGTTTTATCAATTCTTTAAATAAGGTAATCATTTTTGGCTCTGCTTGTCCGGCAACAGCTATTATTTCGGCAATATCTACAGGTTGTAAATTTTTAGGGTCACATTCATCTGTTAAGACAGAAACTGCGGCACACGGTAAATTTAGTTGTTTCGCAACGATAACCTCTGGTACGGTACTCATACCAACAGCATCAGCTTCTAAAATTTGAAGCATTCTATATTCTGCTCTAGTCTCTAATTGCGGGCCAACAACACTAGCATACATACCTTCATGTAACTGTATGTCGTTTTGTTGTGCTATATCTTTCAAAAAAGTATTAATTTTTTTAGAATAAGGTTCTAGCATGTCAGCAAATATATTTCCAAAGTCATTTGCTCCTTTAAAAGCTAAAGGCGAACCTCCTTGTAAATTTAAGTGGTCCTCTAGTAACATTAAATCTCCTTTTTTATAAGATAGATTAATTGCACCTGCAGCGTTAGAAATTAATAAAGTTGAAATACCTAAGCCATGCATTGTTCTAATTCCGTAAGTAACCTCCCAAAGATTGTAGCCTTCATAAACGTGAAAACGACCAGACATTACAATAACTTTTTTACCTGATAATGTTCCGTAAATTAATTTTCCTGAGTGAAACTCTACAGTTGCTTGCGGAAAATTAGGAATATCAGCATAAGCGATCTCTTTTTCTATTTTTATTTCATCAACTAGTTTTCCTAAACCAGTACCTAGTACGATTCCTATTTGTGGATTTGTAATTCCGTTTGATTTAAGGAAATCTATAGTTTCTTGTAATTGTTGTTTTTTCATTTTTGTCTGGTCGAGCGCAGTCGAGATCTATAGTATAACCTCTCGACTGCGCTCGAGAAGACATTTATTATTTTAAAAATTGTTGAAATGCTGAATGATTTTCAATATCTTCAAATACATCAATATCATTCAGTTCTTCTAACAAATGTACGGTTACTTTTTGTAAATCTTTTAGGGTGTCTCTTCTTACCGTTGCCGTTCCCCATTCTTTGTTTTTAAAAACAGCAGCATGCATTTTTTTCATTCCCAGTAAATAATACCCACCATCTTCTGCGGGGCCAATTACAACATCGTTCGTGTTTAACTTATCGAAAGCATTTTCAATAATTGCTGGAGTTAAATCATATAAATCACTACCAATAATTAGTACTTTGTCGTAGTTTTTATCAAAAGAGTTTTGAAAAGCATTTTGCATTCTAACACCTAAATCTTCCCCTTTTTGTAGGTGTTTTTGATAAGTTTCTTTATCCCAAGTATCATTATCGCGAATTTTCACTGAATAATATACGGCTTTGTCACAATTTAAATTAGCAGTAACTTCTTTTGTTTTCTCTAATAAAAACTTATAAATAGTTAAAGCAGTTTCATCTCCAACTGTTTTTGCTAAACGAGTTTTAGCTTTCCCTAACTCAGGGTTTCTAGTGAAAACTAGTAGTAAGTTTTTACTCATAAATCTTTTCTCCTTTTAAGAGCCACTTGCTCCATTCTTTATTAAAAGTATGTATTTTGTTAGTTGGGTTATTTTTACTGTTTACTACAGTATTATTTTTATTCTTCCATTCAAAAACACCGCCATATAAATTGTAAACATTTGTGTATCCTGCCTTTTTAAGACTTTCAGCAACATCTTCAGAGCGAATACCTAAAGAACAGTATACTACTATTTTGCTGTTTTTATCACTAGGAAGTATTTTTATAGTTTTAGTAATGCTAAAATTATCGTAACCAACACAAATAGCATTTCGTAAATGACTTACTTTAAACTCTTTTTGCTCACGAGCATCTAATAAAATAACATTAGAAGTTATTTTTTGCAAGCTATCAACAAAAATATAAGGAATCGTTTCTGTATTATGTTTCTTTAATAATTGTTTTAAATTCTTTTGTGAGAAAGAATTAAATGAAATCAGTAAAAAAAAGAAAATAAACTTATTCATTCGGTTATATTAAGTTTTTATTAAACTCAATATTATAATCTTCAAAGGCTATATTTTTTTCACATCCATCTATTAAGCAGAATGTTATATGTGAAATATGTTCAGTCCAATTTTCAAGCTGTTTAATTTGGTCAATTGTTATTAAGTTATTAATTTGTAAGATTCCTTCTGAATTAATAGCCCATGTTTTAGTTAAATGGCAAATTCCCCATATAGATGATATAATCTCTTTTCTGATATTGTTGTGAGAAAATTCATCGGATAAGACATGCAATGCATTTACTATTTTATGAAAGTTGTCTTCAGATAACTTAGTATTAAAAGGACGTAACATACCAATGAATCCGTTTTCCCATTTAGGGTTTTCAATATCTAAGTGTGCTCCACTTTGAAATAATAATTCTTCTATTGCTGCTTGTTCATGATTCATATGAGAAGTTAAGCGACAACACCTTGGCAACTACTACCGGCACCAGCAGTACAACCATAGCAATGTTGATTTATAATGATATTTCTGTTTTGTAATAACTCTTCATTGTATTCGGATATGTGTGTAGCTTTGCTAGCAACTTTTAAATTTAACATCTGATTAAAATCACAATCGTATAAATTACCATCCCAACTTACTGAAAGGGTATTTGTACACATTACATTCGCTACTGCTGTAGGGTTGTATGCTTCAACTAAAGCGTACATATAATCTTCGTAATTTTCTGAAGCAATTAAATAATCTAAAAAACGACTGATTGGTAAATTAGTAATAGCAAACAAGTTGTGAAAAGCGATGTTAAAATCATCTTTCAAAGCTTTTTTAAAGTCATTCTCTAAAGCCATTTGATCACCAGGTAAAAAAGCACCAGAAGGATTGTAAACCAAATCTAATTTTAAATCAGAACCTTCAACACCATAACCTACTTCGTTTAGCATTTGTAGCGCTTTGATAGATTTATCAAAAACACCATCGCCACGTTGTTTATCAGTCTTCCCTTTAGTCCAGTGTGGCATTGAAGAAACAACATGAACATTATGTTTTTTAAAAAAATCAGGTAAATCGTAATATTTTTTATTTGCTCGGATAATTGTTAAATTAGAACGAACAATAAAATCTTTAATTCCCACTTTGGCAGCTTCTTCAACAAACCATCTAAAATTAGGGTTCATTTCAGGAGCGCCACCAGTTAAATCTAATGTATGTGCTCCTGTTTTTTCAATAACATCTAAACACTGTTGCATGGTTTCAACTGTCATAATTTCTTTACGATCAGGTCCAGCATCAACATGGCAGTGCGCACAAACTTGATTACACATGTAACCTAAGTTAATTTGTAAAATTTCTAACTTCTTAGGACGTAAAGGAAACTGATTTGTTTCCTTTATTTTTTTCGCAAACGTAGGCAGTTCTCCATCAGCAAAAATTCCGTTAGATAAAATTTCTAATTGACGTTGTGTATTTGCTAAGTCGTTATTTCTTGCTAAAAGCGATTTTTTCATCATCTAAACTTCTGTCTGGTTGAGCGTAGTCGAAACCTTATTAATAACGGTTTCTATGCTGCGCTTTAATTTCCAATAATGCCTCATTATTTATTACATTTCAAGTTTATTCACTTTGTTCATCATTTGAACTCCATGAACTAAAGTTGCTCCACTTTTTATAGCAGCACCAACATGAAGTGCTTCCATCATTTCTTCTTTCGTAATTCCACGTTCTAACCCATCTTTTGTATAAGCGTCTATACAATAAGGGCATTGTTCAGTATGAGCAACAGCTAAAGCAATTAAGCTTTTTTCACGAGCAGTTAATGCACCTTCTTCAAATACTTTTCCGTAATAATCAAAGAACTTGTTTCCAAGTTCTTCGTTCCATTCTGTTATTTTTCCGAATTTACGTAAGTCGGCAGGATCATAGTATGTTTTTGACATGTATTCTTTTTAAGTTAAAAAGTAAAAGTACAAATTGTTTTAAAAATTATTAGAGCAATACGGCTATTTACCGTTTAAACTCCAATCGTATTTTAAAAAACTGATTTTTGCTTTTTCATCTATTTTAGTAGCTGAGTACTTGTTAAGAAAGTTTATTAATGAACCTTTTTTAGTGAAATCTCCTTTAAACCATTCAAAAATCTTTGAAAGTTCTATTTTATTTGTTGATATTTTATTTCTCTTAGGGTCGTTAATAAATTTTTTAATTAGCATATCTGTTTTACGCTCGTAATTAGCTTCTGTAAAAGCAAAGTTTCCTAATTGAGGGCAAGAACCTGACGCGCAGTTTACTCCAACATGAATTTTAGGGTCATTAAAATTTTTACGTAAAATTTTATGTTCTATGTGGTTTAGTGTATATGTTTTACCTCCAACTTTTGCAAACGGAATGTTCCAAGCATCTTTTCCTTTTTTCTTGATTTTCAGGATACTTTTAATAGGGTAGTTGTTTAGTATAATTTTTAAGGTATATGCATTATATGCGTTCACCCAAAAAGCTTTCTTTTTTGTTGCAGACCAGTTTTTTTGAGGTTTAGTTTTGTTCAGGTAATCTAAGTAAGTGTTTAATTTACTTTCTTCTTTCTTTAAAGCTTTATAGTTTACGTTGCCTTTGGCACTAACATGAGTTTTTAATAAAGAATTTAAAATACTTGTTTGACCAAATGAGTTTAAAAAGAAAGTTAAACTAAATAATAATAATATGTTACGCATAGTTTTTGTTTTAATCTGATGGTTTAGACGTTTATTTTAGTAATAGATTACAAAGAATGTTCCATTTTTTTTAAAGAAAGGTTGTTTGACTTTAAATAGGTATTCACTTATTGCTTTATTGTGGCTATAATCTGTAGAATAATAAAAGAAAGTAGGGGGAGTGTTTTAAAGGTAGTGAATTGTATTGATAACAAATACTATTAAAAATAAAAAAACCTTAACAAGTAAATGTTAAGGTTTAGTACTGAAGGCGGGACTTGAACCCGCACGGCCCAAGGGCCATTGGATTTTAAGTCCAACGTGTCTACCAATTCCACCACTTCAGCTGGTGTATGTATATAATTTTTTTGACTACTTTCTTAAAATAAACCTCGCTAATTAAAGCGAGGTTTAGTACTGAAGGCGGGACTTGAACCCGCACGGCCCAAGGGCCATTGGATTTTAAGTCCAACGTGTCTACCAATTCCACCACTTCAGCTTGTATGATTGCAAAGCAATCAAAATTGGTGTATTTTTAAGAAAGTCTCAGAGCGAAAGACGGGATTTGAACCCGCGACCCCCACCTTGGCAAGGTGATGCTCTACCCCTGAGCTACTTTCGCGTAGTCAAAAATTATTTTAAAGAACGATGCATTGTCTGAATGCGGGTGCAAATATAACACCTTTTTTTAAACCGCAAAACAAATTTTGATTTTTTTTCTGTTTCAATTACTATTATTTTTTATTGTCATTAGATAAGAAAGAAATACCTTTGCAGAAATTTTTAAATTTCGAAGTGGATTCTATTACACCTATACATACTAAAACCTCTTTAAAATCAATGTTTAATGATTTTAAACAACTAACAAAGGTAGGTTTATCTATTAGTGTTGTTTTTACATCTATTACAGGGTATTTATTAGGAGCCGAAACAATTGATTATACAATAGTCTTATTGCTAGCAATTGGAGGTTACTTAATGGTAGGAGCATCAAATGCTTTTAATCAAGTTATAGAAAAGGATATTGACAGCTTAATGCAACGTACTAAAAACCGTCCTTTACCAGCAGGTAGAATGACAGTAACGACAGCCTTAATAATTGCTGTTGTTTTTACTATTGTGGGTATTGGTATCTTATATTCAATAAATCCGAAGTGTGCTTTGTTTGGTGCAGTTTCTATTTTTTTATATACAAGTGCTTATACTCCTTTAAAGGCAGTAACACCTTTAGCTGTTTTCGTAGGTGCAATTCCTGGTGCAATTCCTTTTATGTTAGGATGGGTTGCTGCAACGGGTGAATTTGGTATTGAAGCAGGTTTTTTGTTTTTAATACAGTTTTTCTGGCAATTTCCACATTTTTGGGCAATTGGTTGGTTGCAATTTGAAGAGTATAACAAGGCAGGATTGCATATGTTGCCTATGGATAAAAAAGATAAAGGAGCTATAGTGCAAATAATTTTTTATACCTGTATAATGATTTTAATGTCGGTAGCACCCGTGTTAAAAGTAACAGGTAACTTATATATATATCCTATAACAGCAGTAATAATTTTATTATTAGGTATATTGATGTTGTACTACGCTTTTCAATTATATAAATCAGAAGAAAACACAGATGCACGTAAATTAATGTTGGCAAGTGTTTTTTATATTACAATCGTACCCATAATTTATGTGGTAGATAAATTTTTACACTAATGAGTGAACAAACGTTACAAGAAGAATTAAAAGTTGGACAAAGAAAATCAGCGAAACCGATGTTATGGATTTCTATGATTAGTATGGTTATGTTTTTTGCAGGACTAACGAGCGCCTATGTGGTAAGTATGAATCGTGAAGATTGGGTAAGTTTCGATTTACCTCAGTCATTTTATATTAGTACAGTTTTAATTGTATTGAGTAGTATTACGATGATTTTTTCTCAGAAATTTTTAAAGAAAGATAATTTAAAGGTGTCATTACTATTATTATTAGTGTCTTTTGCGTTAGGTTTAGGGTTTATATGGTATCAATATGTAGGTTTTAATGAGTTAAAAGCTGTAGGTTTATATTTTACTGGGCCAGAAAGTACTGTATCTACATCTTTTATTATAGGAATAACTTTTATGCATGTTTTACACTTGTTAGCAGGGGTAATTGTATTGTTAGTAGTAATTTATAATCATTTTAAAAAGAAATATTCATCGGCTGATATGCTTGGTTTTGAGTTAGGCGCAATCTTCTGGCATTTTGTAGATGTTCTGTGGGTTTATCTATTTTTCTTTTTCTATTTCATAAAATGATGAAAAATGCGTAATTTTGGCGCACTGTTTTAACAAAAATTAACAAAGAGAGATTTATGGAAGCAAATAATGCTTTGAATTCTGATAGCAAGGAGACTTGGAGCGGAGGTGGTAACAAACCATTTGGAGCTAGTTATGGTAAAATGATGATGTGGTTTTTCATCGTTTCTGATGCATTAACTTTTTCTGGTTTTTTAGCGGCGTATGGTTTAACACGTTTTAAGTTTATAGATTCATGGCCTATAGCCGATGAGGTATTTACTCACTTTCCAGGGTTGCATGGTGTACACGCGCCAATGTATTATGTCGCATTAATGACATTTATTTTAATTATATCATCAGTAACAATGGTTTTGGCAGTTGATGCAGGTCATCAAATGAAACAAAAGAAAGTTGCTTGGTATATGTTTGCAACGATCATTTTCGGAATTATTTTCGTAGGATCTCAAGGATGGGAATGGAAAAACTTTATTAACGGTTCTTATGGAGCAGTTAAAACTGAGAATAATCATATTTTACAATTTGTAAAGGATGGTCATCAAATAGCTTTAGCCGATTTTGTTCATACTGATAGAAAAGATGATAGAGTTCAACATGTTCGTCAAAATGGATTATGGTTCGAGAATGAAGAAACAATTTCTCAGTATTCAGTAGCACAAATCAAAGAAGCGTTTAAAGCGGATCCTTCTTTATTAATTAGAACTGAGTTATTAGATCTAAAAACTAAACAAAAAATAGTTTTATCAAGAGCTGAAAGTTTAGCGAAATTACCATTGATTAATAAAGTTGTTGAAGGAGCTAACTTAAAAGAAAACGAATACGGTAATCCAATTTTTGCTGATTTCTTTTTCTTTATTACAGGTTTTCACGGTTTCCACGTATTATCTGGAATTATAATAAACATTATTATATTTTTTAACGTTGTCTTAGGTACGTATGAACGTAGAGGACATTATGAAATGGTTGAGAAAGTAGGTTTATATTGGCACTTTGTAGATTTAGTTTGGGTATTTGTATTCACTTTTTTCTACTTAGTATAATTAAAAAACGATATTAAAAATGGGGCACGCAGCACACGAATCAAGCAAAAAAAGAATTTGGATTGTTTTAGCAATCTTAACAATTATAACAACTGTAGAAGTAGGCTTTGGTATTGTTAAGCCAGATGCAATGCATTTATACGGATTCGGAACAAGTTGGTTAAACTGGTTCTTTATTATCTTAACGCTTGTAAAAGCATATTATATTGCTTGGGCATTTATGCACTTAGAAGGCGAAAAAACATGGTTTAGAAGAGCGATAGTTTGGACAGCGGTTTTTTTAATTTCTTATTTGGTTCTTCTAGTATTAATAGAAGGAGATTATTTAAATGAAACATTAGGACCATTGGTAAAGTGGTAATTAAATAAAATTTAGAAAAGGTGGTTTTAACCACCTTTTTTTGTTTTTAATTAAAAATTTAAATGGGAAAGGTTCAAAAGTTTATCGTTTTATTTGCATTGTTTATAGTGCCTTTATTGTTTTATATATTATTGCAATTAGGTACACATAATTTTGGGAAACTACCCATAGTGTCTAAAAGTGTAATTGATGTTTCTTTAATTAATAAAGATGTTTCTTTTGCTAAAAGAGTTACCGTAGTTACGTTTTTGGGGAAAGATATTGATCGAGTAAAGGGAGAGGTTTATAACTTAAAAGAAAAAATATATAATAAATTTTCTAATTATGTAAGTTTTCAGATGATTTCTATGGTTGATGAGAGTCAAAAAGAAGCTGTAGAAGACTTAAAGAAAATGCTAAGTGTAAATACTGATTTAACTAGGTGGAATTTTGTTTTTGCTTCTGCTGAAGAAATGGAAGCTCTACATGAAAGTTTTAAAACGTCAAGTTCTTTGGATGAAAACTTTCACTCGCCTAAAGCATATCTTATTGATAAAGAATTTAATTTAAGAAGAGGGGAGTCTACAATTAATGCATTATCTGATAAAAAATTATTTGGATATACGATGAAATCTGTAGCGGAACTTAAAAACGATATGATCGATGATATAAGTGTTGTTTTGGTAGAGTATAAAATGGCATTAAAGAAAAATAATAGGAGTGAAAACCGAAGAACAAAAAGTATATCAAATGAAAAAAAATAAGTATTCATACGTTGGAATTTCGTTTATTATTCTATTGTTTGGTATTTATTCAGTGCCAAAAATTATAAAACATTTTAAAACATCAGATTTACATAAATTCAATAAAGTTCCAGATTTTGAATTTCTAAATCAAGATGGTAAGACAATTAACAATGATAATTTTGACAACAAAGTATATGTTGTAGAATTTTTCTTTGCTACCTGCCCAACTATTTGTCCACTTATGAATGAGAAGATGGTTGATATTCAAAATGAATTTATGGGGAATCTTAATTTCGGAATTGCATCTATTTCAATTACTCCAGATATTGATACGCCAAAGCAGTTAAAAGAATATGCGCAAAGAAATGGAATCAACCATAAAAATTGGCATTTGTTAACAGGTAAGTCAGAAGATGTTGTTTATGATTTGTCTAATGAAGGGTTTAAATTATATGCAGGGAAAGGAGAAGCTTCTCATGGTGGCTTTGAACATTCTGGATTATTTGCTCTGGTAGATAAAGACGGTTATATACGCTCACGTTATGACGAGCACGGAAATCCAATTATGTTTTATAGAGCATTAAATGAACACGATTTTGGAAATCAAATTCAGGAATTAAAACAAGATATTAAATTATTATTGAAGGAATAATATGAGTATTGAAGAAAAAAAATATAAGAAACTAATAACTATAGTTTCTGTTGTTATACCCTTGGCTGTAGCTGCCTTATTTGGAATAAAAATACCAAATGTAGAACCGTTATCATTTTTACCTCCAATATATGCAAGTGTAAATGGATTAACAGCAATATTGTTAATAGCATCAGTAGTCGCTATTAAAAAAGGGAATAAAAAATTACACGAACAATTAAATACTACAGCGATTATTTGCTCTGCATTGTTCTTAGTTATGTATGTTGCATATCATATGACATCAGATTCTACTAAGTTTGGAGGTGAAGGGGTTGTAAAATATATATATCTTTTTATTTTAATAACACACATTATATTATCTATTGTTGTGATACCTTTTGTATTGATAACTTTTATGAGAGCACGTTTAGGTAATTTTCCTGCACACAAAAAAATAGCAAAAATCACATTTCCTCTATGGTTATATGTTGCTGTAACAGGTGTAGTTGTATATTTAATGATATCTCCATATTATGTATAAAAAAATAACATTATTTGTTTTATTGATTGTTTCTTTAGGAGCGTCAGCACAATGCGCAATGTGTAAAGCCGTTGTTGAAGGTGGTAATGAAGCAGTTGCTGAAGGAGTTAATAATGGAATTACATATTTAATGGTGTTTCCTTATATTTTGGTAGGTGTCTTGTCTTATTTTATATACAGACATAAAAAAACTTCAAAAAATTAACATTCAAATATGAATGTTTTTTTGTAACATATTATATCTTTAGTCGTCATATAAAAAAAACTAAAAATAATTGTTCAGTTTTGTGCATCTAAATGTTCAAAAACAAACAGTTAAAATATGTTTTGATTGATGTAACACTTTGTAATATAGCGATTTATTGTTTTATTATTTTTTGGAACATGAATTGACTAACTATAATGAACAAAAAAATATTCGTTTTGAAAACAAAAATTCTACTATTCGCAGCTTTATTTATTTCATTAGCTGGTTTTTCTCAAAAAAAATGGACGCTAAAGGAATGCGTTAATCATGCACTAGAAAATAATATTACTATTAAGCAAAATAAGCTTAATATTGATATTGCTAAATCAGATGTAAAGATTGCTAAAGGAGATAAATTACCGTCTTTAAGTGGATCTACAGGAGGGAATTTAAGATTTGGTTCTGGTTTCGATCCTGTGTCTAATAATAGGGTTTCTACAAGTAATTTTGGGGGTTCTTTTGGTTTATCTGCTGGTATAACTGTTTTTAATGGTTATAGAATCTTAAATACCTATAAACAAGCTAAATTAGGTGTAGAAGGTAGTGAGCTAGATTTAAAAGTAATTGAAAATGATATCGCATTACGTGTTGTTAACACGTATTTAAATGCATTGTTTGCTAAAGAAAACTTACTTGTCGCAGTAACACAAGCTGAAATTAGCCAAAAGCAAATTGAGCGTGCAAAAGCCCAGTTTGATGCAGGTGCGGTTCCTAAAAGTGATTTATTAAATGTGCAGTCTACAGCATCTAGTGATGCTCAAAATGTGGTAACTCAAGAAAATGCGTTAAACTTAGCACTATTGAATATTTCACAATTATTACAAGTTCCTTACAATAATTTTGATGTTGCTAAGATTGAAGTAAATTCACCTTCTATGGAAATGCTTTATAGTACCTCAGAAGAGGTGTACAAGCAAGCATTAGCTAACAGGCCTGAAATAGCTAAGGCAAAATTGAATATTAAAAACGCAGATTTGTCTATTAAAATAGCTAAATCTGCATATATGCCATCTATTTCTGCTTCTGGTAATGTTGGAACAAATTATGGTTATAATTTAGATCTCCCAGTTGGTATTTCTAACACAGGTTTTTTAGCACAATTAGATAATAATTTAGGTTACGGTTTGGGTTTTAATGTAAATATTCCAATTTTTAATGGTTTTAAAACAGATGGGAGAGTAGCGCGTTCAAAAATTAGTAAACTAATTACTGAAACGAGGCTAGAAAATGAAAAATTACAATTGCAACAAACCATAGAAACAGCTTTTCAAGATGCAAAAGCTGCTGCAAAATCGTTTGAAGCTGCAGAGATTTCGTTAAATGCTCAAAGGGAAGCGTTTAAAAATGCACAGGTAAGTTATGATTATGGTTCAATGACATTGTTTGATTTCGATCAAGTTCGTAATCGTTTAGTGAATGCAGAAGGAGCAAGTATTAGAGCAAAATATAATTATGTGTTTACTACTAAAGTATTGAAGTTTTACTACGGTGAAGATATTTTATTGGATTAAAAATACTGTTCATTTATAATTAAACTCATCATTTTTTAATGATGAGTTTTTTTATTTTTTAAGAGTATCTTTGCGCAAAAAAGAATTTGGCACTTATACTTAACATAGAAACTGCAACCAAAAATTGTTCTGTTAGTTTGGCAGAAAATGGTGAAACTTTAGTGATTAGAGAATTAAATGATGGCAATTATTCTCATGCAGAAAAATTACATCCTTTTATTCAAGAAATTTTTGATGAAGCTAAGATTTTGTTAAGTGATATTGATGCCGTGGCTGTAAGTAAAGGGCCTGGTTCTTATACAGGACTTCGTATAGGTGTATCAGCAGCAAAAGGAATTTGTTTTGCTGTAGAGAAGCCCTTAATATCAATAGAAACATTAAAATCTTTAGCTTATAGTACTTCTGTTGATGAAGGAGTTATTGTACCAATGTTAGATGCTAGAAGAATGGAGGTGTATTCGGCAGTTTATGATGCTAATTATGAAGAATTACGTGAGATAAAAGCAGAAATAATAGATGGGAATTCTTTTGAATCTGAATTATCGAGCGGAAAAGTTTATTTTTTAGGAGATGGAGCTGCTAAATGTAAAGAGGTAATTATTCATGAAAATGCTATCTTTATTAAAGATGAGTTTCCTTCATCTAAAGAAATGGCAATGTTAAGTTATGCTAAGTACAAAAAAAACGACATCGAAGATGTCGCTTATTTTGAACCTTTTTATTTAAAAGATTTTATTGCTATTCCTGAAAAAAAGAAAGTTTAAGCTTCTTTTTTAATTTCAACAGCATGAGGATATGGTATTTCGATTCCAGCCTTATCTAACGCTGATTTTACATTTTCAGTAGTTTCAAAGTATACATCCCAGTAGTCTGCAACATTAGCCCATGGTCTAACAGCAAAGTTTACCGAACTATCAGCTAATTCAGATACGTTTACAGTAGGAGCAGGATCTTGTAAAACTTTTTTGTTGTCAGTTAAAACCTTTAATAAAACTTCTTTTGTTTGTTTTATGTCAGAGTCATAACCTACACCAAAAGTCAAATCAACACGTAATTTACCTTCTGCTGTAAAATTGGTAATATTACCATTTGATAAAGTTCCGTTAGGTATAATTACCAATTTGTTATCAGGTGTTGTTATTTTTGTAGTAAAAATTTCAATTTCTTTAACTACACCTATTTCTCCTTGTGCTTTAATTAGGTCACCGATTTTTATAGGCTTAAATATCATTATTAATACACCTCCAGCAAAGTTTGCTAAAGAACCTTGTAGTGCCATACCAATAGCAAGACCTGCAGCAGCTATAATTGCAGCAAATGAAGTTGTTTCTACCCCTAATTTAGATAAAATAACAATAATTAATAAAATTTTAAAGACCCAATTAACAAGATTGAGTAAAAATTTTTGCAAACTTTCATCATATTTTCTCTTCATCATAACGGTACTTGTAACTTTCATTATTTTTTTTATAATCCAAGAACCGATAATCCATATAAGAATAGCTGCTAATATTTTTAATCCATATTCAGTAGCATATGTGGTAATACTGTTAATAATTTGTTTAGAATCCATTTTTAATTGTAAGTTTTTAATAGGGTTAAAATTAATGCTATAATTGCGGGTATAGCCTGAACATAAAGTATACTTATCTTCTTTGTTGAATAAGACCCGTAAAAACCTGCCAAAGTCACACAGGTTAGAAAAAAGATAGCAATATTATCTCCGTAATTACTATCTAATAAAGACCATATTAATCCTGCAGCTAAAAAACCATTGTATAAACCTTGATTAGCAGCAAGTACTTTTGTTTCTTCTGCGTGTTCTTTAGATTTTAATCCGAAGGTTTTAATTCCTTTTGGCTTTGTCCATAGTACCATTTCTAATATTAGTATGTAAATGTGAATTAGTGCAACTAATCCAATAAAAAAAGACTGTAGTGTATTCATAATGAGTAAAATTGGTTTAATATATAGTTTTTTAGCTATTTTACAATAGAAATTTAAAAATAAAAAGTGGCTTTTCTTTTACAGTAACTCGCTGGGCAGAGTCTCCCAATTTTGAGTTTGTTTTCTCTTTCTCTTTTTAAAATTAGTGTTTTAACACTTAATGTACCTCTCTTTTTATGCAAATATTAGTTTAACTCCGCTAAGTCAGGGAACTTTGTGGAACGGGTTTAATTTACTTTTCCTTGTTTTAAGGGATATATACAGGTTTTTCTGAAATACAATTCCTCATCATATAACCTTCAAAAGACTTATTCTCTTTTAAGTTTACATAGAGACACTCTACCCAAAAGACATTTTTATTATTAGACAATTCTTTTTAATCGTATCAATAATTCTAATATTACCTTGCGAAACTTTTATTGTTTTTTTGGAATTAACACTTGGTTTTGAAAAAAGATATGCTTCTTTTAAATTTATTATAGAATATTGAGGGAGATATTCCTAGTTACTGTGCATATAGTCATAACATGTTATGTTACATCTAACTCTCCTATTTCTTTTTTTTCTATATTAACTTCCCAAATTCTAACATTTTTTTATATTCATCAAAATGTTTAGAAGATTTATCTACTAATACAATCACACTTTTATTAATTCCATCACATTCATCTATAAGTAAATACTTTGTTTTTCTGAGAAATATTGCATTCTCTCTTGTGTTTCATCGTTCTTGTTTTTTGATTTTAAGATATCTAGTAATAGTATTTCTTCTTTAAGCACCTTATAAAACAATATCTCTATCCTTTCTTTATTAAAATTAACTTTATACCGATAATTTTTATACTTATTAACTAAATCTTCTGATATTTGTTCATTATCTCTTTGGAAAAATATCGTTCACTCTCATTAAAGTACTTTTTTTCAAAAGATTTTCCATATGTTTCACCTTTTACAAGCTTGATGTTATTTTTGCATGATATGATTAGGAAATCGATACAAATGAATAATTGAATTTTGAGATATTTTTTCATAAATATTTTTCTTATTAAATTAATTAATAACTGTATGGAAATGATTGTGATGATCCTTTTTTATTTTTCTATTTAATTTGTGCAGAATTTTTTTAGCGCCATACCTTAAAGCTTCTTTCTTAAATTCCAGAATTAATTTGTTTGGAATATGACAAACGGCATTCCTCCCTACACCTTGACCTATGTCTTGGTCATTTAATTCACTTATGTGAATAGCCTTACCATAATAATGTTTACTGTTTGAGCTATGGGAAGCTCCCGTTATTTCAGAAACGTTGTAGCTATATATCTGACTTAATTTATACATCACATATAGTAATTTGGAAGATATTATTACTTCTCCTGAATGGTTATTCTTTTTTCTAAATACTTTTGTTTTATCATAATCACTCAATTTAGCCTTTTTATCTTAGGCAATATCTTTTATATTATCTATAGCATTCGCTTTATCCTTAACTTTTCTTACATGTTCCCTTGCGAACTTGATTCGTTTTTCTTTTAATATTAGTTTCGCTATAATTTTAGCGTCTGTATTCTCATCAATTTTAGTTAACACTTTTACTTCTTCCCCTAGTATGTCACCTTCATAGTACCCTCTCAACATTAAAGAATCTTTTTCGGTACTCCACCACGAGCCATCTTCTTTTTCTACCCCTACATAAAAGTAAGGAGCTTTATTGTTTTTCGCCATCCATTTTTCAGACAACGTAAAAGGCACTACAACTTTTCCTTCGGCATTTACTACTACATTATTGTTTTCAGTAATTTGTTTTCCGTTGTAGTTATCAGCAGCCTCAGTTCGGTAGAGTTCTAGCTTTATTTTTTGTCCGATGATATTGGTGGTTTCCGCTATAAACGTAATTTTTGTACCATACGGAACAGCCTGTAAGTGTGAACTTATAATATTGCCATCGTACATAAAGTACGAGCGTATAATTTTAGGCTCTTTGC
>NZ_AUMF01000021.1 GCF_000430545.1 Tenacibaculum ovolyticum DSM 18103 | reverse complement strand
ATTTAACAATCACACCAGGGTCTGGAATATTGAATCTAAAACAAGCATCTCTTAACGATAAAAACTCTTTATCAATTGTCTGTAAGACTTCTAACTTGAAAGTTGCTGAATAGCTCCTGTTATTCCTAGGTAATAACTCTTTTTTCCCTTGGGCTTTGTAAAAACCAACCCATTTACGAATGTTAGATTCATTTAGACCTTTTTGTTTAGAAACAGCTGCTGCTGAATAGTGTGATTCTAAAACTAATTTTACACATTCAAGTTTAAATGCATAATCATACTTGACTTTTCTGCCCATAAAAATACCCCCAAATAGTGTCTAACTTTTTGGGGGCAGTGTAATATTGTGAAGGTTTTTTATATCTATTACTTCTATAAATTACCCATTCATAGAAATTAAAAATTCATCGTTATTTTTAGAAACTCTTATTCTATCATTAATAAATGTCATTGCCTCAACAGGATTCATATCTGCTAAATATTTACGCAACACCCACATACGTTGTACTGTTTTCTCATCTAATAATAAATCATCACGACGTGTACTTGATTTAATTAAATCAATTGCTGGGTAAATTCTACGATTAGAAATATTACGATCTAACTGTAATTCCATGTTACCAGTACCTTTAAATTCTTCAAAGATTACTTCATCCATTTTAGAACCTGTTTCAGTAAGCGCAGTTGCAATAATCGTTAACGAACCTCCGTTTTCAATATTACGAGCCGCTCCAAAGAAACGCTTTGGCTTATGTAATGCATTTGCATCAATACCTCCTGATAATATTTTACCTGATGCTGGCGCAACGGTGTTATAAGCTCGTGCTAAACGAGTAATTGAATCTAATAAAATTACTACATCATGACCACATTCTACTAAACGTTTTGCTTTTTCCAAAACGATATTTGCAACACGTACATGTTTATCTGCTGGCTCATCAAAAGTAGATGCAACTACTTCACCACGAACATTACGTTTCATATCGGTAACCTCCTCAGGTCTTTCATCAATTAATAAAACAATTTGATACACCTCAGGATGATTTGCTGCTATAGCATTAGCAACATCCTTTAGTAACATTGTTTTACCTGTTTTAGGCTGCGCCACAATCATACCACGCTGACCTTTACCTATAGGTGAAAAGATATCAATTATTCTAGTTGATAATGAGCTTCCTCTCTCAGCCAAGTTGAATTTCTCTTCAGCAAACAACGGTGTTAAATGCTCAAATGACACACGATCACGAACAATATTTGGGTTTAATCCATTTATTTTCGATACCCTAATTAGAGGGAAGTACTTTTCTCCTTCTTTTGGCGGACGTACATTACCTAAAACAGTATCTCCTGTTTTTAATCCAAAAAGTTTTATTTGCGATTGAGATACATAAATATCATCTGGTGATGATAAATAATTATAATCTGATGAACGTAAAAAACCATATCCATCAGGCATCATCTCTAGCACACCTTCACTTTCAATAATTCCATCAAATTCAAAGTCAGGGTCTCTATATTTATTCCCTGTTTTATTACGTGACTTATTTGTGTTTTGATTTTTATGCTGTGGTTTATTATTGTTAGAATGTTGAGGTTTTTTCGCCTCAACTTCCTTTCTTGGTCTTGGAACTTGCTTTTTAGCCTCAACCTCTTCTCTCGGAGTTGGCACTTGTTTTTTAGCTTCTACCTCTTTTCTTGGTCTTGGTCTAGGTTTTGGCTTTGGCTTTTTAACCTCAACCGGTTGTTCTTTTTCTTCAACAACTTGTTTTTCACCCCCAGTTTTAGTTTCTTGAGATTTCTTAACAACTTCAACCTCTTTCTTTACAACCTTTTCAACGACTTCAGTCTTTTCAGCTTTAACCTTCAGTTTATCAACAACCTCCACTTCTGGTTGCTTTTTAGCTTCCTCAGTTTTTGTTATTCTTTTTCTTTTAGTTTTTTCTTCAATAGGTTTAGCTTCATTAGCACTAGACTCAGCTTGTGCATCTAAAATTTTATAAACTAAATCTAATTTTTTTAACTGACTAACTTTTGTTAAACCTATGGTTTTTGCAATTGCTTGTAAGTCTGTTAATTTTTTAGTTTTTAATTCCGAAATCTCGAACATTCGTAAAAATAATTAAGTTATGTCATTCTTTATAAATAAAGAATTTTAATTGTATTAAGTTTTTTGTGATTCTAATTATATAGGGGCTATATAATTACTACTCGTGCAGTTACTTATTCTACAAATATATACAAATATTTTAACTTGTAATATTTCTTTTTAAAAAAAGAAATATTACATTTGCTATCCAATAAAGAACATGATACAAAGAAAACAATCTATTTATTTATTTATTGCAGTAATTATTTCTGCTGGTCTACCTTTTATTTTTAGTATTTGGACAAGCTCACAGAATAATACACCAATATTTATTGTAGATTTGCTTTCAGGAGTTTCTCTTACAGAAAAAACAACTCCTATATTATTTTTTATTTCAGCTTTACTATCTTTTGTAACTATATTCTTATTTAAAAATCGTCAGTTACAATTTGTCTTAGGGCGATTAAACATATTGATAAACCTTTTTTTATTAGGAATATTGATATATCTATCACAAACATTACCTGGAGAAGCTTTAGTTTCAGAGAAAGGTATTGGGATGTTTTTACCTATCATTGTTATTTTGCTGTTAGTTTTAGCAAATAAAGCAATCAAGAAGGATGAAGATCTTGTAAAATCTGTAGATAGATTACGATAAACCTAACATCTTAGTATATTTAGTGCGAAAAAACCGAGATTCTTATCTCGGTTTTCTATTTTTGTAATACACCCAATTACTAGGTTATCAACCACTAAACGTTAAGGAAATGTTAAAGGAAATAGGGATAACCCTATTTCCTTAGGGTTATCCCTAAAGCGTGATTAGGGGTATTGGGTATTGTATACATTTCTTTTATACTATAAATTTGTAAACGTTAAGACACATGAATAAGAAGATAAAAGTTCACATAGCCGATGATCATAAAATCTTAATAGATGGAGTTATCGCCTTATTAAACACTGAAGATTGCTTTGAAATTGAAGGCTATTCTTTAACAGGAAAGCAAGTTGTAGATTGGTCTACTAAAAACAAAGCAGACGTATTAGTACTTGATATAAACATGCCAGAAATGGATGGTATAGAAGTTTTAAAAACGTTTAAACAGCGTAATTTAAAAATTAAGACAATTATACTTTCTAGTTTAAGTGACCCTAAATTAGTACAAGAAATGATACTATTAGGAGCCAATGGTTTTGTAGATAAAGCTTGTGCTAGTGACCATATAATAGATGCTATAAAACACGTTCATGTCGGAACACAATATTTTAGTGACGATATAAAAAGTAAGTTATTAGAACTATATGTTACCGATGCAAAAACAGAAGATACTGAACTTACTCATGGAGATTTAACAGAAAGAGAAGTTGAAGTTTTAAAACAAATAGCCTTAGAAAAAAGCTCTAGTGAAATAGCTAAACATTTATTAGTAAGCATAAAAACGGTTGAAACTTACCGAAAAAGTTTATATAAAAAATTAAAAGTAAAAAACGTAGTAGGTTTGGCGATGTACGCTGTAAAAAACAATATAATATAAAGTATAGAACCCTTCAAAAACAGTTTTCTTTACCCCTCGTAATTTAAGAGAAAACGTCCCCCGTAATCTATACATTATTAAAAGTACATCGCTAATAACTACTAAATAAAATATTTAAATATTTAAAAAATAGCGATGTACGTGTTAGAAATAACATTAATAGATTCTTTAATTTTGTTCTCATAGTCCTTATAATTATAATAGTCCCCCGACACTATTCTATTAAGTGCATCGCTTTTATTCTTTTATTAAAAACTTAAAAAACTTAAATCATGTATAAAATAGCCCCTTTTTTTCTATTATTGACTATCGTTTTTACATCATGTTCTTCTAACCAAGTAGAAACACTTAGTAATCCGCAAGAAAAACTATTACAATCATACACCCTTAAAAGAGATGCTAACGGAGCATATTCAATTGATTTTAACACTACAAATAATACAGATGTAGTTACTGTTAAAAATACGAACAAATCAAATGACATTATTTTATCTAAAGTAAATCATAAAACAGCAAGTAATCATAGTAACAAATTCTCCATAGAAAACAATCAATTAAAAATTGGTTTTCTAGATGAAAATAAAGGAAAAAGGACAAGAATATCTATTGAAGATAATAATATTACATTAGCAAAAAAAGGTGTTACTGAGTTTTTAAATTCATATAGTATAACAGCAAATGAAGATGGTACGTTTTTACTTCATTTTGAAGTAAATGACAATGTTACTGCATCATTTACTTACAATGAAGATATTGACACATATGAAGTTCATCTATATAAGGGGCAAGCGAAACAAAAAGATTTTTCGAGAACTCTTAATCTTAAAAGTAACAATTTATTAAAACTAGATTTTGTTAACCATAAATATTTTGGAAGAAATATTGAAACTACAGAAATAAGAAGACCAAGACAAATAATTGAAGAGATTTATTAAGTAATACGATGCGTAAACCTATATTATTTATTTTTATGACTTTTTTAGCAATAAAAGTTACTTTTACACAAAACAATAATCTAGATAAAAATACTATTAATGAACTCAATATATCTAGATTTAAACTTATAAAAAATCTTTATAATAATAAAGAGTATTCTTTATCTCTTAAGAAAGCTTTAGTTCTTGTTAATTCTTGTAAACAAAATAACATAAATGATATATCTATTTTGACTAATGATTTGATTGGTGATATTTTTAAAGAAAATCGTAATTATCAAAAATCATTGGCTTATTATAAAGAATCATTAAAACTATACAAAAACTATAAAAAACCTCTCGACAAGAAAATTAGTGCTTTTTTCAAATCAAAAAAAGATTCAAGTTACATTAATTTACTATTTAAAATAGGTTCTTCTTTTCACAACCTTAACAAAAATGACAGCGCTAAATATTATTACGATAAAATAATCAACTTTAATACTATTAACAACCATCAAAAACTAATAAAGGCTAAAGCTTTTAACAATCTTTCAAATCTTTATTATTACACTAAAGAAAATGATTTTGTTTTAGCTGAAAAATATGCCCTCAAAGCAATTGAAATTAAGAGAAAAACAGGGAACAAAGCATCTGAAGCTGCTTCAATTGCTAGTCTAGCTAATGTTTATTTAGAGCAAAAAATGTATGAAAAATCTAGACAATACTATTTAAAAGCAATTTCTTTAATTGAAAAAAATGATGATATAAAATCGCTAAAATTTAAAGAAGTTTTTTACGAAAATATTTCTTGGGCTATGTATAATCAGAAAAAATATCAAGCTTATAATTATTTAGATAAATCTTTCAACATCAGAGATAGTATTAGAGAAGCAGAGATTAAAGATATTTTAATGAAAATTGAAAATCAACATGAGGAAAATTTAGAACAACAAAAAACAATATTAATTAAAAAGAAAGTAGAACTCGAAAAAGTACAACAAGCAAAAACTTCTATCCTTTTCGGAGCCTTAAGTTTATTAGTTATAATTATATCAGGTGTAATAGTTTACAACTATAAATTACGTCAAAAAAATCTACAATTAAAGCTATCAGAAAACAACTTACTTCAGCAACAAAGTATCGAAAAAATAAAATCAGATGCACATACAAAAATACTAAATGCCACTATAGACGGTAAAGAATCTGAAAGAAAACAAATAGCAGAAACTTTACATGATAATGTTAGTGCATTATTATCATCTGCAAACATGCATTTAAGCGCTACAAAAAAACAATTTAAAGATAATGCTCCTTTAGAAATTGAAAAAACGCAAGCTATAATATTAGAAGCTTCCCAAAAGGTTAGAGACTTATCCCACAATCTTATCTCTTCTATTTTATTAAAATTCGGTTTAGAATACGCTTTAAAGGATGCAGCTAAAAAATACTCAAATAGCCAACTAAACTTTAAAGTCTCTGCATATAATATAAATAGATACAATCAAGAGTTTGAGATAAAAATATTTAACATTATTCAAGAGCTTGCTAACAACATTTTAAAACATAGCAAAGCTAATTATGCACAAATAACCATTAAACAAGAAAAGAATCAACTAACCATTCTTGTTAATGATGATGGGGTAGGTTTTTCAACCTCATCATCTTCTATAAACGATGGTATTGGATTAAATCAGATAGAAGCTAGACTTAAAATGATGGAAGGAAAACTTTCTATAAACTCAAAGAAGAACAAAGGCACTAAAATTTCTATTATTATCCCTATTCAAGAACAAAAACCATTTAAACTATCATCGGTGAGCTAACTCTATTACCTCCATGTTAGTAATTTCACCTTTATTTAATTCAAAACGAAGCATTGTTCTTATTTTATGAAACCCGTGCTTCCCAGCAGCCCCTGGATTTAAATGAAGTAATTTAAATTTATCATCATATTGCACTTTTAGTATATGAGAATGACCACTAATAAAAATTTTTGGTGAGTTGTTTTTTAACTCTTCTCTCACTCTTGGTTTATAAGCATTCGGGTAGCCACCAATATGAGTAATCCAAACCGAAACACCTTCAACCATAAATTTATTATCTAAAGGAAATTCCGCCCTAGCATCTTTATCATCAATATTTCCATAAACTGCACGTAAGGTTTTATACTCTTTAAGAGTGTCAGTAACTTTTAAATCACCAATATCTCCAGCATGCCAAACCTCATCTGACTGTTTTACAAATTTTAATATTTGATCATCAATAAAACTATGTGTATCTGAAAGAAGTAGTATTTTTTTCATCAATGCAAAACTAATAAAATAGTCATTAAAAATTAGCTCGACAATATAACATTATGGATCTAAAAACGGGGGAATTGAAATAAGATTGAGAACTTCTATTATCAAATTATAAAATTAATCTAAAAAGACAATACGGTTACTAATTATATATTAGCCTATGTTTATAAATTTACTATTATCATTCTTTTTATTAAAACATTATTAATCTAAAGATATTTATTCAAATAGCACTAACATCTCAACCTATAATTTCATAATTTAGCCATTTAAATCCCATCATTCTTTGAGGTATTTTATTGAATTAGCTTATAAAGGAACAAATTACCATGGTTGGCAAATACAACCAGACGCAATTTCGGTACAAGAAAAAATAAACAATGCACTTAGTACTATTTTAAGACAACAAATAGTTATTACAGGTGCTGGTAGAACAGATGCTGGTGTACACGCATCACAAATGTTTGCTCACTTTGACACAACTATAACTTTATCTGAAAACTTTGCTTTTAAATTAAATTCAATTTTACCTGACGATATTGTAATATATTCTATTAAATTAGTACATAATGATGCACACGCTAGGTTTGATGCAAATAATAGGTCTTATGAGTATAAGATATGGCTTGGTCGAAATCCTTTTTTATTAGATAGCTCTTGGCAATTGTATAACCAACAGCTTAATATTCAACTAATGAATCAAGCCGCGATGATTTTATATGAATATGAAGATTTTGAATGCTTTTCGAAAGTAAAAACAGGTGTTCATACTTTTAATTGTAAAGTAACGAATGCATTATGGGTTTTGAATGAGAATGAATTAGTATTTCATATTAGTGCAAATCGTTTTTTAAGAAACATGGTTAGAGCCATTGTTGGTACCCTTATCGATATTGGAACCGGTAAAACTACAATTGATGAATTTAAAAACATTATAGAAAGTAAAAACAGAAGTAATGCAGGAACCTCAGTTCCGGCAAAAGGATTATTTTTAACAAAAGTAGAATACGATTATATATAGTGAGTAAAACAACAGGAAAAGCATTTGATATTAAAATTTTTGTAAGACTTATGAGTTTTGCAAAACAATACCGTACTCGGTTTATTATAGCAACAACATCAACTATACTATTAGCGCTCTTTGCAGTATTGAGTCCTATTTTACTAATGGAAGCAATAGAAGATTTTGTTACTCATAAATATTTAACAAGACTATTGTATTACACAATAGCAATGCTAATTGTTTTACTAATACAAGTAGTATTTCAATTTAGTTTTATTTATTATGCTAACTGGGTAGGCCAACACATCATTAGAGATATTAGGGCTAAAACTTTTAGAAAAATTTTGAGTTTTAAAATGAGTTATTTGGATAATTCATCTGTTGGTAAACTCGTTACCAGAGTTGTTTCAGATATCGAAACAATTGCTAATTTTTTTACACAAGGTGTTTTTATGATTATTAGCGACATCTTAAAAATGATTCTCGTTATTATTGTAATGCTTTATACTAACTGGAAACTAGCTTTCATTGCTTTGGTAACCTTACCTATTTTAATTTATGCCACAAAAATATTTCAGATAGCTATAAAATCTACTTTTCAAGAAGTTAGAAATCAAGTATCAAATCTTAACGGTTTTGTACAAGAAAGAGTTACAGGAATGAAAATTGTGCAACTTTTTAATCGTGAAAAGATAGAATATAAAAACTTTGTTAGTATTAATGATAAACACAAAAAAGCGCACGTAAAAACTGTTTGGTACTACTCTATATTTTTTCCTATTGCTGAAATACTATCATCAATAGCAATTGGTTTAATTGTATGGTTCGGAGGAATTCAAGTCATAGAAGGTGAAGCAACAAATATTGCTGTTATTATTGGTTTTATAAAAATGGCTCAAATGCTATTTAGACCATTACGTCAAATTGCTGATAAATTTAATCAATTACAAATGGGGATTGTAGCTGGTGAGCGTGTTTTTAATATAATTGATACCGAAAGTTCAATTAGCAAAAAAGGAACAATCACGACCAAATCTCTACAAGGAAACATTTCTTTTAAAGATGTTCATTTTAGCTATATTAAAGGTGAAGAAGTTTTAAAAGGAATTAGCTTTAATGTTAAAGAAGGAAACACTATTGCCATTGTTGGAGCTACAGGCGCAGGAAAATCAACTATTATTAATTTAATAAATCGTTTTTACGAAATAGATAGCGGTACTATTTATGTTGATGACATCCCTGTAGAAAACTACCAAATTGACTCTTTAAGAAAAAAAATTGCGATTGTTTTACAAGACGTATTTCTTTTTTCTGACACTATTTTCAATAATATATCTTTAAAAAACAAAAATATTTCTCTCGACGAAGTTAAAGAAGCAGCTAAAAAAATTGGTGTTCATGATTTTATCATGACATTACCTAATAATTATTACTACAACGTTAAAGAACGCGGCGCAATGCTTTCTTCAGGGCAACGACAGTTAATCGCTTTTTTACGTGCCTACCTTAGTAAGCCTAGTATTTTAATATTAGACGAAGCTACATCATCTGTAGATACCCATTCTGAACAGATGATTCAACATGCTACTGATGAAATTACAAAAAACAGAACTTCAATTGTAATTGCACATCGATTAACAACAATAAAAAAAGCAAATACCATTATTGTTATGGATAAAGGTAAAATTGTAGAACAAGGAAATCATAATGAGCTATTAAATAAAGAATTTGGATATTATAAAAACCTCTATAATAAACAATTTAACGCTAAAATTACTTCGTAAATAATTTTTTTAGAAGGTTCATTATAATACATTTGTATTAATCAATCTATAAATTAAAAAATCATAAAACGATGAAAAAAGTAATTTTAACTATGTGTGTTGCTGGTGCTTTATTAGCAACTTCTTGTAAGAACGAAAAAGAAGGAGCTAAAGATGTAAAAGATACAACTGTTGAAGCTGTTGAAAAAGCTACTGAAGCGACTACTGAAGCTGCAACTAAAGTTGTAGAAGGTGCTGAAAAAGCTACTGAAGCTGTTGCAGAAGGGGCTGAGAAAGCTACTGAAGCTGTAAAATCTGCAATTGAAGGAATAACTATTCCTGAATTTAAAGACCCTAAAGTTGGAGCATACTTACAGTCTTACACTGAGTACGCTAAATCTTATATTGCTGCTAACGGAAGTGTTTCTGAAATTACTAAATTAGCTCCTAAAGGTGCTGAATTAGCTACTAAAATGAGTGCTATCGCTGGTTCTTTAGATGCTGAAAGCGCTGTTAAATTTAGCAACGTAATGACTGCTATCCAATCTAAAATGGCTCCTGCTGCTAAATAATTTTAGACTTTTATAAAATTAAAAAGCTCGCAATTGCGAGCTTTTTTTATGCTGTTAAATCTTTTTCTAACTTCATAAATAAATCTTCTGGCGTTTTATACAAAACAAAATCACCGTCTTTTATATATGATATTTCTCCAGTTTCTTCAGAAACCAATAAACAGATTGCATCTGTTTTTTCTGTTACACCAATAGCTGCCCTATGCCTTAAACCATAACGTGATGGTATTTTTGTACTATCAGAAATTGGCAAAACCACACGTGTTGCTACGATATAATTATCACGAATTACAGTTGCACCATCATGAAGTGGGCTATTTTTATAAAATATACTTTCTAAAATCGCTTCATTTACCAAAGCGTTCATCTTATCACCATTATTAATTAAAAAATCGAGGTTATTTGTCTTTTCTATCACCAACAAAGCTCCTGTTTTGGTTTTAGACATACTTACACAAGCTTTTAAAACTGTTTCAATGTCAATTTCTGAATTGATTTCTGTTTTTAAAAACTTTAATTGATTTAAAAAACCTCGTTGTGTAGAAAAATTAGTTGTCCCTATCATTAATAAAAACTTTCTTATTTCTTGCTGAAACACAATAATTAAAGCAATAACTCCTCCTGACAATAAGTACCCCAAAATACCACTTAACATCTCCATATTAAGTGCTTGGGTAATTTTCCAAATAATAAAAATAAAAGCAATTCCAATAACAATATTAATTGCAACGGTTCCTTTTAACAGCTTGTATATATAGTACAACAATACAGCTACTAAAATAATATCAAGCACATCTAAAAACGAAAAATCGATAAAATCTAAATTCATTAATTATTTGAAGTTTTAGTAAAAGTAATCATTTTACAGTAACTTTTGAGACAATCTTAATTGCTTCAACAGCTTCTTTTACATCATGAACCCTTAAAATACTAGTACCATTTAATAACGCAATTGTATTTGCAACCGTCGTTGCATTTAAAGCTTCTTTTGGCAAAATATCTAATAGTTTATATAGCATAGATTTTCTGGAAACCCCCGTTAAAATAGGTACTTCTAAATTTTTAAAAAGTGATAACTTTTGCAACAATTCGTAATTATGTGCTATTGTTTTTCCAAAACCAAAACCAACATCAACTACAACATCGTTTACTTTTAATTGACGGAGTTTAAACAATTGCTCTGCAAAAAACGAGATCACTTCAGTAACCACATCTTTATAAATTGGATTTAGCTGCATATCCTGAGGTTTTCCTTGCATATGCATCATAATATAAGGCACTTGTAATTTTGCAATTACACTAAACATCTCTTCATCCATCTTTCCTCCCGAGATATCATTTATCAATGCTGCACCTGCCTTAATCGACTCTTCTGCAACACTACTTCTAAAAGTATCTACTGAAATAATAACCTCTGGGAAATTTCTCACTAACAATTCAACTACAGGTAAAATTCTATTTAACTCATCCTCTTCAGAAATATGTTTAGCTCCTGGCCGTGATGAGTACGCACCAACATCTATAAATGTAGCACCTTCGTCTAACATTTTTTTAGATTGAACAAGAATTTCTTCTTCATTTTTATACTTACCCCCATCAAAAAAAGAATCTGGAGTAATATTTAAAATTCCCATTACTTTAGGTGTCGAAAGATCTATTAAACTTCCTTTACAATTAATCGTCATCATAATAAATTTCCAAGTAAAAATAAACGAAAAGCTTGTAATATTTACTATTTTTGGTCAATACTTTTAAATAAAAAAGATGCAGAACACATCCAAACAATATGATGTAGTAGTAGAAGAATGTAGAAGTTTGTTTATTAAAAAAATGAGCGATTATGGTAGTGCATGGAGAATATTAAGACTCCCTTCATTAACTGATCAAATATTTATAAAAGCGCAGCGCATACGTCAGCTACAAGAAAATACAGAACGTAAAATCGATGAAGGAGAAAAATCAGAATTTATAGGAGTTATCAACTATTCTATAATGGCACTTATCCAACTAGAACTCGGTGTTGTTGAGCAACCAGATTTAAATACAAACGATGCTACTTCTTTATATAATACACACATAAAGATTACCAAAGAGTTAATGGAAAATAAAAACCATGACTACGGAGAAGCTTGGAGAGACATGAGAATTTCTTCTTTAACAGATTTAATCCTTCAAAAATTACTTAGAGTCAAACAAATTGAAGATAACCAAGGAAAAACATTAGTTTCAGAAGGAATTGATGCGAATTACCAAGATATGATTAATTATGCTATTTTTGCATTAATTCATCATTCAGAATTAGACAGTTAACCTTAAACCCCAACATATGATTTTAAAAATATTAACACACATATCAAGAGTATTAGTAGGTTTGTTATTCATTTATTCAGGATTTGTGAAATTAATTGACCCTATTGGTTCTCAATACAAGTTTCAAGAATACTTTAGTGAAGATGTTTTAAATATGGAATTCTTAATTCCTTATACTTTACCATTTGCAATACTTTTAATTATAATAGAACTTGTTTTAGGAGTTATGCTTTTAGTTGGTTACAAACCTAAGTTAACTGTATGGAGTTTATTTAGCTTAAACCTAGTATTTTTATTTTTAACTTGGTATTCGTACGTATACAACAAAGTTACAGACTGTGGATGCTTTGGAGACGCAGTAAAGCTAACACCAAAAGAAACTTTTTACAAGAATGTAATATTTATGGTATTTATAATAATCCTTATTTTAGGATTAAAACACATAAAACCGTTAACATCAAATAAAATTGGAGCTATAAAAACTTACGCAACAGTATTTATATCTTTATTTATAACCTATTATGTTTTACATCATTTACCTATTATCGATTTTAGAGCCTATTCAGTAGGAACAGATATTGTAAAAGCGATGGAATATACTGAAGATGGAGAAATTGGACCTATTCATGATTTTGAAATAGGAACAGAAAATGGTGATCAGCTAGAAGAAATGATCAGCAAAGATAAAGCTATGCTAATTCTAATAACCACTCTTGAAAAAGCTAATAAAGAAGGACTTATAGAAATTTCTAAAACCGCTGCTAAGGCCAAAGCAAAAGGTTACAGTATATATGTACTTACATCAGATATTATGATGGCTGATGTAATTTATG
The DNA here is from genome assembly GCF_000430545.1 of Tenacibaculum ovolyticum DSM 18103. Taxonomy (GTDB): domain Bacteria; phylum Bacteroidota; class Bacteroidia; order Flavobacteriales; family Flavobacteriaceae; genus Polaribacter; species Polaribacter ovolyticus. Next base: position 66,254 of record NZ_AUMF01000021.1, on the reverse strand, counting down.
ACAACAACACACAAAAACTAGATGCCTTTAAAAGCAAATACAATTTACCTTACACTTTCGGTAGCTGTGATGAAAAGGCTATTAAAACTGCAATAAGAGCAAACCCAGGGATTATAACTGTTGAAAAAGGAGTTATAGCTGGTAAATGGAACTGGACAGATACTGATGATGTTATTTTAAAATAATAAAACAGTATTTATAAATAATAAAACCTCGCAAATTTGCGAGGTTTTATTATTTTAGCACAAATATGAAGCAATTAATACTCGTTTTTATTGGCGGTGGATTTGGTAGCGTTTTAAGGTTCTTTATCGGAAAGCTTTTAAACAATACTCAAACAGGTATTCCTTACGGTACTTTTACAGCAAACATTTTAGGTAGTTTACTTATCGGTATAATTTTAGGACTAGCTGCTAAAAACGAAACTCTAACACAAAATCACACGCTTTTACTAGCTACAGGTTTTTGTGGAGGTTTTACCACATTCTCAACCTTTGCTTACGAAAATCATATCTTTTTAAAATCAGGTGACTTTGCTTCTTTTGCCTTATACACAATTATTAGTTTTGTTTTAGGCTTTTTAGCAGTTTTTGCAGGAATCTATCTAATTAAATTTATTTAAAACATGAATCAAACAATTCAATACACTTCAGAAGACAAATATGTTACCATAACTTTAAACAACGGCAAAGTAAATGCGATATCACACGAAGTAATAGATTCTTTAAATTTATTATTAGACAAAGCAAAACAAGAAGAAAAGGTTGTTATACTTACAGGACAACCTGGAATGTTTTCTGCTGGGTACGATTTAAAAAGCATGACAACATCTCCTGAATCTGCTTTAGAACTAGTAACAAAAGGCTCTAAATTATCACACAGAATGCTATCTTTCCCACACCCAATAATTATTGCCTGCTCAGGACATGCAATAGCCAAAGGTGCTTTTTTATTACTTTCTGGAGATTACAGAATTGGTACTGAAGGTGATTTTAAAATAGGCTTAAATGAAGTAATGATTGGAATGACAATGCACAATGCTGGTATCGAAATAGCAAAAGCACGCTTAGCCCCTGTTTATTTTGAACGAAGCATAAATAACTCAGAAATTTACAACCCTAAAGATGCTATTACTGCTGGTTTTTTAGATAAAATTGTTCCTGAAAACCAACTATTACCTACAGCCATTAAAACTGCTGAAATGTTTTCTAAATTAAACAAAAAAGCGCATGCAGCGACTAAATTAAAAGTTAGAGAAAACTATTTAAATGATTTAAAGAAAGCAATAGACTTAGATATAAAAAACGGATTAACACCTCCTGCTATAAAATAAAAAATAGTTTTATTTCACATATGCCTTCACTCCTGCTTTTATATCAATATCTAGATAATTATCTCTGGGAGTTATAGGGCATGAATATCTATTACTATAAGCACAATAAGGGTTATATGCCGTATTAAAATCAATAATTATAGTTCCTGTTTCACTTTCATCAGTAGTTAAAACATCAATAAATCGACCTCCTTCATAAGAGGTTTTCCCATTCGTATTATCTAAAAAAGGCAAAAACAAGTGATCTATATATTCCAGTTGCGGCTTCAACTCTTGGTAAATAGCTAATTCAAAATCTTTTTTATCAATAGAGAAAGAAACGATTCCGTACTTTTTATATACAGCAACCCTATCGGTTGTAGTAGGAAAACTAAATGTTGGCGCATCTGGTGTTTTAACAATTTTCGCAATTACTCTATACTTATCATCTTGCCTAAAAAAACTTAATCCTTTAAATTTTTTCAAACCTTTTTTAGTTAAAGGTGATGTAGTAGCATCCTTAAACTTAGCATTCATTTCTTTTTGAAAACTAGAATCTCCTGCATTTTTTCTTTTCTTTTGACTACTACATGACTGAATAGTAATTATAAGAATTAATAGTAAAATGTTCTTCATTTAGTTTATGTATTTTATACTTTGTACTTGAATTAATATAATACTGGTAATTCAACTTTCTTTTATTTACCTCTAAAAAATCACCTCTTCAATTAAATAGAAGACACTCATAAATAAAACCCGAAACATCAAAAATACTTTATTACCATCTATTTATTCATAATATGAAGCAATATTACCAAGAAAACCTATTCTTTTTATTAAAATAATCCCAATAAATTTGATAGATTAATAAAAAAATACTATATTTAGCTTGATAGATTACATCTATAATTGATAAAAAAAAGAAGAAATCAGGCTCTAATGAACTATATAAATAAAATTTATAAATAAATAAAACAATTTGATCGTTTTATTACAAATTATAATAAAGATTAATATATATTTGTCGCCCATTTTACTTTATGATTTGGCCGTTTTGTTTAAAACAAAATCAATTACCAGACTAAAATCTAAAAGATAATTTAATTAACATAAGTAAGTATTTTATGAATTCAGAATTAATTAGCAAAGCAGATGAATTTGAGCACAGAAAATTCAAATTTATTACTACTAGCGATAGAATATTAGCTTCAAGAGAAGTCAAAGCCTTAATACTAGAAATAAACGACGTATATAAAGAAACGAAAGACACGGCTCTTATGGACGCTATGAAACGATTGACAGTTGTAAAACAAAGAATTGAAAAACGATTAAAAGGAAAACCTTTAACTGCATAAATTTAGCACAACAATAAATAACGCTTTATTGCGTTTAGTATGGTGAGAAGAATAATCTTCATCAATTGTTGTTCTCAATAATATTTATTCTTGATAAAAGTTCTAGTGTATAACTAGAACTTTTTCTTTTTTCATAACTATAGAGATATCTAAAATTATAAAAAAACACTTTTTCTAAACAAAAAAGCGAAATAAAAAAACAACACCATCTTACTTTTATTATTTTTTTTAGCTAAAAATAAATTATTTTTCAACTCAAAAAAAAACATATACTAATCAAAATCAACCAATTAATATACCCCTCAAAAAAAGAACAAAAACATCACTTAAAAAAAAATAAAAAAAAGTTTGTCAGTATCCAAAAACATTATATATTTGCATCGTTTTTAAAGGCAAACAAGCCGATGTAGCTCAGCTGGCTAGAGCAGCTGATTTGTAATCAGCAGGTCGTGGGTTCGAGTCCCTCCATTGGCTCATAAACAAAAAAGTGTTAACTTAAGTTAGCACTTTTTTTATGCACATATTTTATTAAATTTGTTTCCATAATTTTATCTTAATAAAGTTCAATGAAAAATATATTTGTAATAGGAATTGCAGGAGGAACTGGAAGTGGTAAAACAACTGTAGTTAATCAAATAATAAACGAGCTCCCTCAAGATGAAGTATGCATCATATCTCAAGACTCATATTACAGCCAAACAGATAATTTAAGCTACGAAGAGCGTACAAAAATAAATTTCGATCATCCTAGAGCCATCGACTTCGAATTACTTGTTAAACATTTAAACGATTTAAAGAGTAATAAAATCATCGAACAACCTATTTACTCTTTTGTAGCGCACAACAGAACAAAAGACACCATAAAAACACATCCTCGAAAAGTTATAATAGTTGAAGGTATTTTAATTTTTAACAGCAAAGAGCTAAGAAACCTTTGCGACATTAAAGTTTTTGTTCATGCAGATGCTGATGAGCGATTAATAAGACGTCTACGCAGAGACATTAAAGAACGAGGTAGAGATATTGATGAGGTTTTAAGCAGATACCAAAGCACATTAAAACCAATGCATCAACAATTTATTGAACCTACAAAAAACTATGCTGACATTATCATACCTAATGACAGATACAATACTGTAGCTATAGATATCGTTAGAACAGTAATTAACGATCGTTTATAACATGAACTTAAAATCAATAAAAAACAAACCTTCTTTTAAAATAGCAACAAACATTTATGTTGTTATTTTAACTGTATTTGTTATATGGATGCTTTTTTTTGATGAAAATTCTTACCTTACGCATAGAGAATTTAATAAAGAAATTGAAGAACTAGAGGTTTGGATAGATTACCATAAAAACAAAATTGAAAAAGACAAAGAAACCATAAAAAAGCTTCAAAACGACCTTCAACTAGAACGTTATGCTCGTGAAAGGTATTTAATGAAAAAGGAAAATGAAGATATTTATATTATCGAATTTGATACCATACAAAAATAATGGACAATTATCTATTTAACGAATTCAGAGAAATTAGCGCTCCTGAATGGAAACAAAAAATTCAAGTAGACCTAAAAGGAGCTGATTATAATGATACACTTCTCTGGAAAACAGATGATAGAATTACCGTTAAACCTTTTTACACAAAAGAAGACAGAACCAATACAAAAATAGAAAACTCCGAAAAGGGGTTCGTTGTTTGTCAGTCAATTTATATTGAAAACGAAGAAAAAAGTAATTCATTTGCCATCGATTCTTTAAAAAGAGGAGCTAAATCAATAGAGTTTAAAGCTAAAAACAAATTTAACTACAAAGCTCTTCTAAAAGACTTAGACATAAAAAATACCATCTTCTATTTTAATTTGAAATTTATAGATGCTGATTTTACTATCGAATTGTCTGACTATATAAAATCAAAAAACTGTTATTTTAACATAGATATAATAGGCAACTTAGCCAGTAGTGGTAATTGGTTTACCAATTTAACAGACGATCACAAAGAACTTGAGAGAATAGTTAACAAAACTAACAACTCAATTTGCATTAACACCTCTGTATATCAAAATGCAGGAGCAAACATCACACAACAATTAGCATATGCTCTTGCGCATGCAAATGAATACTTAAACCATTTCGGTAGTAAAATAGTTAATAAAATACATTTTAATTTCTCTGTTGGTAGTAATTACTTTTTTGAAATTTCAAAACTAAGAGCTTTTAGAGTCTTATGGGCATCTCTCTTAAAAGAATACGACATTAAAAACAACAAAACACACTTATTCGTATTACCAAGCTTACGAAATAAAACGTTGTACGACTACAATGTAAACATGCTACGTACAACATCTGAATGCATGAGCGCTATTTTAGGCGGAGCAGATACTGTTAGCAATATTTCTTATGATGACTTTTTCCATCATTCTAATGAGTTTGGCGAACGTATTTCAAGAAATCAATTACTAATTCTACAACAAGAAAGTGAGCTATCTGAAGCTCAAAACTTTGCTAACGGAGCTTATTACATAGAATCAATCACTCACCAACTTTCACAAAATGCTCTAGAAGTATTTAAAACAATTGAAAAAGGTGGTGGCTTCTTAAAACAACTAAAAGAAGGTATTATTCAAAGAAAAATTAAAGAATCAGCGAACAAAGAGCAACAAAAATTCGACTCTGGAGAAATCGTTTTATTAGGATCTAATAAATTACAAAACGATAAAGATAGCATGAAAAATGATTTAGAACTTTTTCCATTTTCTAAAATCAGAAATGATCAAACGCTTATTCAACCAATTATTCAAAAAAGATTAGCCGAAAAGTTAGAACAAAAACGTTTACATGATGAGTAGAAAAGACGTATCAAAAATACAACTAGACAAAAGTCAAAATTCAAATACTAAAAATAAACAGCACGAAGGCTTTATAGCTGGTATTGCACCCAACTTACGCGGCCCATACTCTACAATGTATGTTCGTAGACCTTGGACTATTCGTCAATACGCAGGATTTTCAACAGCTGAAGAAAGTAATGCTTTTTATAGAAGAAATTTAGCTGCTGGTCAAAAAGGACTTTCTGTTGCTTTTGATTTAGCTACGCATCGTGGCTATGACTCAGATCATGAACGCGTACAAGGTGATGTTGGAAAAGCTGGGGTAGCTATTGATTCAGTAGAAGATATGAAAATTCTATTCGACCAGATCCCTTTAGATAAAATGTCTGTTTCAATGACAATGAATGGTGCTGTTTTACCCATTCTTGCTTTCTATATTGTTGCTGCTGAAGAACAAGGTGTCGCTCCAGAACTTTTATCTGGCACTATTCAAAATGACATTTTAAAGGAGTTTATGGTACGTAATACATACATTTACCCACCTACTCCATCAATGAAAATTATTGCAGATATCTTTAAATACACATCTGCCAACATGCCTAAATACAATTCAATCTCTATTTCGGGTTACCACATGCAAGAAGCTGGTGCTACTGCTGAAATAGAATTAGCCTACACCTTAGCTGATGGATTGGACTATATTAAAAAAGGATTAGAGGCAGGTATGGATATTGATACTTTCGCTCCTAGATTATCTTTCTTCTGGGCAATTGGAATGAACCATTTTATGGAAATTGCAAAAATGCGTGCAGCAAGAATGTTGTGGGCTAAAATTGTAAAACAATTCAATCCCAAGAATTCAAAATCATTAGCTTTACGAACACATTGTCAAACAAGCGGATGGTCTTTAACAGAACAAGATCCATTTAACAATGTTGCTAGAACAACAATAGAAGCGATGGCTGCTGCTTTTGGCGGTACACAAAGCTTACACACAAACGCATTAGACGAAGCGATTGCTTTACCTACAGATTTTTCTGCACGTATTGCTCGTAACACTCAAATATACCTACAAGAAGAAACACAAATTACTAAAACTGTTGATCCTTGGGCCGGAAGTTATCACCTTGAAGAATTAACTGAAGACATAACCAACAAAGCTTGGGAATTAATCAAAGAAGTTGAAGAATTAGGAGGAATGACGAAAGCCATTGAAAAAGGAATTCCTAAAATGCGTATTGAAGAAGCTGCAGCTAAAAAACAAGCTAAAATCGACAGCAATCAAGATGTAATTGTTGGTGTTAATAAATATCAATTAGAACAAGAAGACCCCTTGCATATTTTAGAAGTTGACAATGAAGCTGTACGTTTATCTCAAATCAATAGGTTAAATGATATAAAATCTAAAAGAGATCAATCTAAAGTTAAAAAATCTTTGTTAGATTTAACAGAATGTGCAAAATCAAATAATGGAAACTTACTGGACTTAGCTGTTAAAGCAGCTAGAGACAGAGCTACTTTAGGCGAAATTTCTGATGCCTTAGAAAGTGTATTCGGTCGTCACAAAGCAGTTCACAAAACTATTTCAGGTGTGTATAGTAAAGAAATAAAAGACGATAAATTATTTAAGAAAGCTATTAAATTTGCCGATAATTTCGCAGAACTTGAAGGTAGACGACCTAGAATTATGATTGCTAAGCTAGGGCAAGATGGTCATGATCGTGGCGCAAAAGTTGTTGCTACTGGCTATGCCGATTTAGGGTTCGATGTAGATATAGGCCCTTTATTTCAAACGCCACAAGAAGCTACAAAACAAGCTATTGAAAATGATGTTCATATTTTAGGAATATCTTCTTTAGCTGCTGGTCATAAAACATTAGTTCCTCAAGTAATTGGTGAATTAAAAAAATACGGAAGAGAAGACATTATGGTAATTGTTGGAGGTGTAATTCCTGCACAAGATTATCAATTCTTGTTCGATGCTGGTGCTGTGGGTGTTTTTGGCCCTGGAACAAAAATTGCACAAGCTGCCATTGACATGTTGACTATTTTAATTGATAGTACAGAGGAGTAAAATATTATCAATGACGCTTATTTATTTTATATTCCTAGAACAAAATAACTAAGCGTCCTTTTTTTTTCTACAAACGTCTTTTTCTTCATTAAAGTCTTACTAATATTACATTAAAAATCAATTAAACTTGTTTTTATAATGTACTCCAATTTTGTAAACTTACTAGAAAAAATATCTACAATCACTACCCCTTTATTATTTATTGTAATAATAATTGAATTAATATTTCTTTTTGTTGGAAAAAAAATAAAATTAAAAAAAGAAAGCCTAGTTAGCTTACTTTGTTTGGCATTCGGAACTGTTCCTTACCTACTCTTCTATGCTTCTTTAGAATTAAATGTAATGAATTGGGTTTACGAAAACCTAAGAATATTCACACTTAAAAACACTTGGTACGTTTGGCTACTTGGTTTTTTGTGTTATGATTTTATGTGGTGGGTTGTACATTACGCAGGACATAAAGTAAGAATTCTTTGGTGTATTCATGGCGTACACCACACACCAAAAGAAATGAACATGAGCGTTGCTATTAGAGGATCTCTATTTGACTTCGTACAATATTTTCACATCCTAGCTTGGCTACCAATAATTGGCCTTAACCCATACATGATTTTAACAATAGATTTATTATCTCGCCTTTATGGGGTTTTTACACATCTAAACGAAACCAGATTCAGAAAAACACCGATACTAAACAAACTACTTATTACACCAATGCTACATCGAGTGCATCATTCTAGTAACAGCACTTATTTAGACACCAACTTTTCTAATGTTTTCTCTATTTGGGATCGATTATTTAAAACTTACCAAGAAGAATTAGATCATGTGAAACCTGTTTACGGAATTACAGCTGACGAAAGTAAAACAATTAACACCGAAAATGTTTTTAGTAGTCAATTTGGGTTATTCAAAGACTTAATAAAAGATTTAAAATCCACCAACAGCTTAAGTGATAAAATAAAATACTTAATTATGCCTCCCGACTGGAAACCATCTCCTAACAACACGTGTAAAAAACTAGCATAAAATCAATATCAAAAGGGAAATAAAATAAGTAGTATATTATACTCTTGTTTTCTAACTTTGTGTTTTTTAATAATCTCGGCTATTACCTTTTCATAAACCTAATACCGTTTTAATAATTTTTTCAAATGCAAATACAATTCATCGATAGAAAATCTGGTAATCTAATTACCGAAACCCCACCTGGTGAAGGTTTTTTAAAATTATTATACAATAATCCGTTTGGAAAAATGGCTATTCTACCAATTGCTAAACGTAAATTTTTATCAGCTTGGTATGGCAAAAAAATGAACAAACTAAGTTCTGTAAAAAAAATACCCTCTTTTGTAAAACAATTAAATATTAATATGAATGAAGCTGAAAAATCTATTTCAGCCTTCACTTCATTTAATGATTTTTTCTATAGAAAATTAAAACCAACAGCAAGACCTATTGAAAATGGGTTTATCTCTCCTGGTGATGGAAAAATGTTAGCCTTTGAAGATATATCAAACATTCATAACTTTTTTGTAAAAGGACGACAATTTACACTAAAAGAATTTTTGGGTAGTGACGAGTTAGCTGAAAAACACAAAAACTCTTCTTTGATTATTCTAAGACTAGCTCCAAATGATTACCATCGTTATCATTTTCCGTTTGAAGGAACACCATCTCAAATGACAAAAATAAAAGGAGATTATTTTTCTGTTTCACCATATGCATTAGCTTCAAACTTCACGAAAGTTTTTTGTGAAAACAAACGTGAATACTGCATTTTATCAACTAAAGAAAAGGGAGAAATTATAGTAGCTCCAGTTGGTGCCACCATGGTAGGAACAATTGTCGAAACTTTTAAACCACACCAATCAGTAAAAAAAGGTGATGAAATGGGCTATTTTGCTTTCGGAGGTTCAACAATTGTATTACTTGCTGATAAAAACAAGTTAAAAATTGATTCAGATATTATTAAAAACACCAAAAACCGCATTGAAACTTTTGTTAAAATGGGAGAAAAAATAGGTTTATAACACTTTTAATTTTAACGATTCCTTTCTTTTAAAAATGATAGAAATCATAAAATTATTAGCGCATTAATACGTAAATTTGCCAAGTTTTATACTTAGCAGATTTACAGATGAAAAAAATCTTAGATATTCTTTACTCTACCCGCTTAACGGCCGTTTTATTTTTCTTATTCGCCGTAGCTATGGGAGTCGCAACTTTTATAGAAAACGATTTCGGAACACAAACCTCAAAAGCTTTAGTTTATAATACTTGGTGGTTTGAATTGATAATGCTATTTTTTGTTGTCAATTTTTTCGGGAATATTTTCAGATACCGTTTATTCAGAAAAGAAAAATGGGGTGTTTTACTATTTCATGCTTCTTTTCTATTAATTTTAATTGGTGCAGGTGTTACTCGTTACATCAGTCATGAAGGAATCATGATTATTGACGAAGGAGAAACTACCAATACTTTTTTTTCAGACACTAATTACTTGAATGTTATAGTAGACAATAATAAGTTTCAAAAAGAAACAAATAACGAATTATTACTTTCTGCATGGGGTAGCAATTCAGCTAAGTTTACTGAAACATTTCAACCCAATAAAAATGAAACACAACATAACATTACTTTCAAATTAGTTGAATACATTCCTTGGTCTGAAGAAAAATTAGTTCTGGATGAAAATGGAATTGAACATTTGTTCTTGGTGGAGAGTTCAAGCGGAAGTAGGCATGAGCACTATATAAAAAGAGGTACAACTCAAAATATTCATAACATACTTGTTAGTTTTGACGTAAGTGATAACAACGCTTCTGTTAATTTTTTTTATGAAGATGGTAATTTGAAGATGATTTCTAAAGATAATGGTGACTGGCTTCGAATGGCTGATCAAAAAAGAGGTCAGATTGTTAAAGATAGTGCACAACACTTTCAGCTTTTAACACTTCATACTATAAAAGGGTTACAGTTTGTTATACCTAAATCTCCTGAAAAAGGGATAATGAAAACACTTTCGGGAAAAAAAGATGATAAAAAATACGACACTGTTATTTTTGATATTACCGCTAATGGAGAAACAAAAAGAGTTAACTTTTACGGGGGGAAGTTTAATGTTGATAATATAGAAGAGTTTAATATCGGTGACTTAAATTTTAGAGCTTGGTATGGTGCTAAAAAACTACAAACACCTTTTAATGTAAAACTAAATGATTTTCAACTAGAAAAATACCCTGGCTCAGAAAGTGCAGCAGCTTATGCTAGTGAAATTACTGTTATAGAGGAAAAAGAAACTTTTGATTTTAGAATTTTCATGAACAACATTTTAGATTATAAGGGGTACAAATTATTTCAATCTAGTTATAAAATTGATGGTGATCATGAACAAACTCACCTTTCTGTAAATCATGATTTTATAGGTACTTGGATTACTTACATTGGATATTTCTTATTATTCTTTGGTTTAATATGTATTTTATTTATTAAAAACACTCGTTTTGATGATTTAAAAAAGGCATTAAATAAGGTAAAAGCAAAAAAAGCAAGTTTGTCAGTAATCATATTATTGCTCTCTTTAAATACAATTGGTCAAGAGCATGAAGCTCACAAACCAAAACAATTTTCAGAATCACAAATAGATTCTATTTTAACAGCCAACAAAGCAAGCATAGAGCACGCTACTAAATTTAGTTCTTTAGTAATACAAGATGTTGGAGGGAGAATGAAACCTACGCACACTTTAGCTTCTGAATTACTTAGAAAAGTTGCACACACCAATAATTTTAAAGGTCTGAATCCTACTCAGGTTTTACTATCTATAACGGAGATGCCAATGCTTTGGTTAAATGTTCCTTTTATTTATTTAGAAAAAGGAAACCCACAAATAAGAGAACTTCTTGGTGTATCTAAAGATACTAAATATGCCAAATTCATTGACTTCTATGACGATAAAGGAACTTCTATAATAGGTAAACGAGTGGTTGAAGCTCAAAAAAAGAAGATTAAAAGTAAATTTGATACCGATATTATTAAAATTGAACAAAGGGTTTGGTTATTATCACAAACTTTAGGTGGAGGTATGTTAAGAATATATCCGATACCTAATGATGAAAATAACAAATGGGTATCACAGCCAGAAACATTAAATGCTGGTTTTAAAGGAACAGACTCTGTATTTGTTCGCCAATCACTACCTGTTTATATGCAACTTTTACAAAGTTCAAAAAAATCAGGAGATTATACTGAAACGAATAAGGTCTTAGACGGAATTAAAAAATTTCAAAAGAAATTCGGAAAAGAAGTGTATCCTTCTGAAGATAAGGTTGAGTTAGAGATTGCATATAATAAATTTAATGTTTTTAATCGATTAATTAAGTATTATGGATTATCGAGTATCCTTTTGATTATCTTTTTAATTACTCAGATTCTTTCATCTAAAAAATGGATTAATTATATAGTAAAAGCTTTAATTGTTTTTATTATAGCTTTCTTTATTCTACATACTTTAGGATTACTTTCTAGATGGTACATTAGCGGAAGTGCTCCTTGGAGTAATGCTTATGAAGCAATTGTATTTGTTGCTTGGGCGACCATGTTATTTGGCTTATTACTTGGTCGAAAATCAACATTAACAATAGCAGCTGCTACTTTTATTACAGCTATTACCATGTTTTTTGCAAGTCTGAATTGGTTAGATCCAGAAATAGCAAATCTTCAACCTGTATTAAATTCTTGGTGGTTAAAAGTTCATGTTTCTATTATTGTGGGAAGTTATGGGCCGTTTTCTCTAGGAATGATTTTAGGTATTTTCACTTTATTCTTAATGATTTTTACAAATTCAAAGAACAAGAAGAAAATGGATCTTCATATAAAAGAACTAACAATTATTAACGAAATGTCTATAACTGTTGGATTGGTAATGTTAACCATAGGTACCTTTTTAGGAGGTATGTGGGCTAACGAAAGTTGGGGACGTTATTGGGGATGGGATCCGAAAGAAACTTGGGCTTTAATATCTATAATGGTGTATGCATTTGTTTTACATATGCGTTTAATTCCGGGGCTAAGAGGTCGTTATACTTTTAACCTTTGGTCTATTATTGCATACGCATCTATAATGATGACTTTTATGGGGGTAAACTTTTATTTATCTGGGTTACATTCATACGCTAGTGGAGACAAAGTAATTACTCCTACTTCAGTTTATTACTCAATTGCTTTTGTTTTTATTTTAGGTTTATTTGCTTGGTTTAAATATAAAAAGTTCTATAAAAAATAAACATATTAATATTTTAACAGAAAGATGTACTTTTGTGCATTGATTAAAAAGAAAAACATGTTCAATAAAAATATAAAGTTAATTATAGCTGCAATCATAGCCTTTTGGGCTGTTTATGAATTTACTCAAATTCATATTATGAATGGAATTTCTATTCTTTTACTTGCTGGTCTTTTCGTATTTTTTTACTTCAAAAATGAATTCATTTTACTTGCATTTATGCAATTACGCAAACAAAATTTTGAAGGTGCTAAAAAATGGCTAGACTATATAAAAAATCCATCGACTGCTTTAATTCAAAAACAAGAAGGCTATTATAATTACTTACACGGAATTATGCTAAGCCAAACCAATATAACTCAAGCAGAAAAATTCTTACGCAAATCTGTTAAACTTGGTTTAGCAATGGACCATGATTTAGCTATGGCTAAACTACAATTAGCTGGAATAGCTATGACAAAACGTAGAAAACGTGAAGCAACAAACTTAATGGCCGAAGCAAAAAAGTTAGACAAACACGGAATGCTAAAAGAACAAATGCAAATGATGAAACAGCAAATGAAGAAAATTTAATTTTATTCATTATTATTTTTAATTTTAACAGAAAAGAATGCAAAAGAAACTAGTTTTAAAAGCTTTTGAAAAGTATGCATCAAGATGGGTAGTTTTAACTATAGATATCATTTTGATATGTATCTCATTTATTTTGGCATATACTGTTCGATTTAATGCTAGCTTAAATTTTGATATTGAAAACTTGTATTATCAAATTCCTTTTATTGCTTTTATTGCTCTTATCAGCTTTCTTTCTGTTGGCTCTTACCGCGGTATCATTAGACACACAGGAACTCGTGATGCCTTTAATGTTTTTGTTGGTGTTACTTTGCTTTCAATGATTACAATTAGTATTGTTTTAATTAACACTACTTTTAAAATAGTTCCAAGTTTTACTATTCCTAAATCAATTGTAATAATACATTATTTAATATCAATTCTAGTTTTAGTTATTAGTAGATATGTTTTTAAGGCTTTTTTTGAGATCATGTCTACAGAATTAAGCACTATAACTAATGTACTCATATACGGCGCAGGTAATTCTGGACTAATTACCTACGGTGCACTAAATAGGGATACGAAGAACAAATACGAAGTAATTGGTTTTGTTGATGATGATGAAAAGAAAATTGGCAAAAAAATTGATCGAGTTAAAATTTATAATGGCCACAAAATAGACCAAAATTTTATCACAAATAAGCACATTAATGAGATCATTATTTCCATTCAAAAAATAAAGCCTGACAAACTTCTTTACTTAACGGACAAGTTATTACAGTTGGGTGTAAAGGTTAAAATTGTACCTCCTCTCTCTAAGTGGATTGATGGTGATTTAGAAGCAAATCAAATTAAAAGTATTAAAATTGAGGATTTACTTGATAGAAAACCAATTTTAATTGACAACCCTATAGTTAAAAGAGATGTTAACAATAAGGTTATTTTAGTAACTGGAGCTGCTGGATCGATTGGGTCTGAAATATCAAGACAACTTAGTTTATATCAGCATAAACATCTGGTATTAATAGATCAAGCTGAATCTCCTTTATATGATTTACAACAAGAACTACTTCAAAAAGGAAGAAAAAACATCACTTTTATAGTAGCTGATGTTAGAGATACTGTAAGGATGTCTTTAATATTTAAAGACTATAAACCTCAAAAGGTTTTTCATGCTGCTGCATATAAACATGTCCCTTTAATGGAAACTAGTCCTTACGAAGCTATTAAAATAAATATTGCTGGTACTAAAAACATTGCTGACTTATCTATAAAAAATAATGTTGAACGTTTTGTTATGGTTTCAACAGATAAAGCTGTTAACCCTACCAATGTTATGGGAGCGACTAAAAGAGTTGCAGAAATGTACATTAGTTGCCTAAGTAGTTCTAATAATCATAATACTAAGTTTACGATAACTCGTTTTGGTAATGTTTTAGGATCTAATGGCTCTGTTATTCCTCTTTTTAAACGTCAAATTGAAAACGGTGGTCCTTTAACGGTTACCCATAAAGAAATTACTCGTTATTTTATGACAATTCCGGAAGCATGTAGTCTGGTACTTGAAGCTGGAACCATGGGTAATGGTGGAGAAATATATATTTTTGATATGGGAAAATCTGTAAAAATATATGAAATTGCTAAGAGAATGATTTATTTATCTGGTTTAACTTTCCCTGATGATATTGATATTAAAATAACTGGTTTACGTCCTGGTGAAAAATTATATGAAGAGCTTTTAGCTAATGGAGAAGATACAGCACCAACATATCATGAAAAAATAATGATTGCTAAAAACCAGCAAATAAATGCTCATGCTATTAGTCATAAAATTAAAAAATTATGTGATTCAAACAAAGATCATGATAATGAAAAAATAGTACAGCTCCTTAAGTTAATTGTTCCTGAGTACAAGTCGAAAAACTCAATCTATGAGCAGTTAGATAATCTTTAATACACATAATATTTAATGATTTTAATAGCAGATGGTGGCTCTACAAAAGCAGATTGGATTCTTCTTGGCAAAGATAAAGAAGAACTTTTCAGAATTAACTCATTAGGTTTGAACCCTTCTATTCTTAAAGAAAGTGAATTACAAAAGATAATTGACAATATTTCTAAATTATCAAGAGTAAAGCAAAACATAAAGAAAATTTACTTTTATGGTGCTGGTTGTGGGACTCAAAAAGCAGTTACTACCTTATCTAAAGTGTTACAATTAAGTTTTATAAATGCTGAAATAAATGTTTTTGAAGATATGCTTGCTGCTGTTTATGCATGTACCCCTAAAAAACCTGGAATTGTTTGTATTTTAGGAACAGGTTCTAATAGTTGCTATTATGATGGTTATAAACCTAATAACCTAGCTCAATCATTAGGTTATACAATTATGGATGAAGCTAGTGGTAACTATTTTGGAAAACTACTACTTAGAGACTTTTATTATAAAAAAATGCCTAAAAGCATTGCTAAATCATTTGAAAAAAAATTTGATCTTAATGTTGATTTCGTTAAAACAAATTTATACTTGAAAGCAAATCCTAATATGTATTTAGCTTCATTTGCAAAGTTTATGTTTGAATATAAAAATGAAAAATATATTAATAAATTAATAAAAAAAGGCTTCAATAAATATTTTAAATATCAAGTACTACCTTACAACAAAGGAATAGAAACCTCTATCTATTTTGTCGGTTCAATTGCATATTATTTTAAAGATGTATTAAAAAAAGTAGCTTTAAAAAATAATTTGGTTATTACAGACGTAATCCAACGCCCAATTGACAACCTAATAAGATTTCATCAAAATAAGAATTATTAACACAATTCTACAACTCTTTCTAAAGCCATGCTTCTTGATCCTTTAATAAAAATAGTACTTTCTTTTAAAGGTTCATTTAAAATATATTTTTCAAGTTCTAAAAATGTTTTGAACTTTTTATGCTCCGTTGTTGTTTTATTAAAATTTTCTCCTACAAAAATCATGGTATCAAACTTAAGTTTTGAAACCAAATCTACCGTTTTCTGATGCTCTTCAGAACTAAAATCACCTAACTCAAACATGTCACCAAGAATAACTGTTTTATGAACTGCTTTATACATTTTAAAGCTATCTAGTGCTGCTTTCATACTTGTTGGATTCGCATTATATGCATCCAATATAATCGTATTTGTTTTTGTTTTTATAATTTCTGAACGATTGTTTGAAGGAATATAACTCTCTATAGCTACTTTTATTTTCTCTTTAGATATATTAAAATGATTACCAATAGTAATGGCTGCTGATATATTTGAAAAATTATATGAACCAATTAGGTTACTTTGAATTTCAACAGATTTAAAAGACACTTTAACAAACGGATTGACTTCAATAAAAAGAATAGATTCATCAAATAGGACTATATCTGCTTTTTTTGTTTTCTCTAATTGAATTGGGTCATTAGGATTTACAAAAACTTGTTTTTTATTGTTTATTAAAAAAGTATATAATTCAGATTTTGCATTAATTACACCTTCTAATGAACCAAACCCTTCTAAATGCGCACTCCCAAAGTTAGTAATGTATCCAAAATTAGGTTTTACTATATCTGATAAGAAAGCAATTTCTTTAGCATGGTTTGCTCCCATTTCAATGATACCTATTTCAGTATCTGAATTCATAGATAACAAAGTTAACGGTACACCAATATGGTTATTTAAATTACCTATTGTTGCTGTAGTATTATATTTTGATAATAATACGCTATTTATAAGTTCCTTCGTTGTTGTTTTACCATTACTACCGGTTAAAGAAATAATCGGTATCGCAAGAAAATCACGGTGAAAACTGGCTAATTTTTGAAGTGTTTTTAGTGCATTATCAACCAAAATAATATTCTCTGATGTTTTAAATGCTACTTCATCTACAATTGCAAATTTAGCTCCCTTAATTAAAGCTTCATTAGCAAATTTATTCCCATTGAAATTATCACCCTTTAATGCAAAAAAAATAGTGTTTTTTCTTACCCTCCTTGTATCAGTATCAACTAAACCATGTTGAATATATAATTTATGTAAATCAGCTATCTTCATATGGTAAAAATAAAAAACCTCATTGAAAATCAATGAGGTTTATAAATATAAATTTTATTCTTTTATTAATTCTTATATTTTGGTGTAGCTGTTTTACGTTTATTTAACATCATTGGCCCCATTTTATCTGTTGCACATCTAAAACCAATAAAGTTGGTAGCCATATATTCTGGAAAATACCTTCTCTGAGCTGGATCTAACCAATACTCTCTATCTGCCCAAGAACCACCTTTATAAACTCTAGATTTATCACTAACTAGTGTAGTTCTTCTTTTTGAGTCGTACTTATAGTTATTAATAGCCTTCCCTAATGAATCTAATTCTTTTTCAGGTTTCTGAGGTGAATTATACATCCTTGAAGCAAGATCTAATTGATCTTTATCTAATTCATAATCTTTTGATGATGCTTGATCTCCATCTCCTAAACTAGAATTATTTGCTAAATTGTAATTTCTTCTCATATAAGTATCTTCCTTCGTAATTGGAATGTACTTAACGCTACCAGGTAAGTCTTTTGGTACAATTCTACCGTTTTCTAAAGTATCATATTCTACTTCACCTAATTCATCACCTACAATAACAACTTTTCCGTTTTGATCTATTAATTTTTTTGTAAAAACGTTTCCTCTAAAGTAATTAAAGTCATTAGCTTCTGAATCAATTATAGGACGATAAACATCTTCTACCCATTCAGCAACATTCCCTGACATATCATATAAACCAAAAGCATTAGGAGGATAACTCTTAGCTGCATTAGGAATATCAGATCCATCACTACTCCAACCAGCAATACCACTATAATCACCTTTACCTTGTTTAAAATTGGCTAACTGATCACCTCTTCTTCTCTTATCTCTATCTCTTGTGTATTTACCAGTCCATGCATATTTCTTTCTACCTCTAATATTATTATATTCACGATTTTCAAAAATAGCTTTTGCTGCATATTCCCATTCAACTTCAGTAGGAAGTCTAAATTTCTGAGCTAAGATACCATCTGATGAAGTTACTTGTCTTCCTGAAAATGCATCTTTAGATGGTTTTGGTTCTCCTTTTTTCCTAGGTAATGGGATTCCTTTTTTATAAATAGTAGAATCTCCATCAAATAGTGCATAGGGGTTCGTTAAATACGTATCTGTATCGAAATTATTCTTTCCTTTAAAACTTAAAGAATCTTCTTTAAAGATATTTTTAATAACACCTTTATCCATTAATATTTTTAGGTTAACAGCGTTTGTACGCCATTTACAATACTTATTTGCCTGTAACCAACTAACACCTACTACTGGATATTCAGCATATGAAGGGTGTCTCAAATAACTTTCAGATAACAAATTAGTATTCCCTAATCCTTTTCTCCAAACTAAAGTATCTGGTAAAACAGATTGGTAAATATTTTTAAATTGAGGTTCTTCTGGAGGAAATATATCTTTAGTATACTGCATGAATAATCCATACTCTGCATTTGTAACTTCAGTTTCATCCATGTAAAAAGAACGTACATGCATTTTTTTCGGAGTAGTATTCCAATCAAACATTACATCATCTTGTACCAGTCCCATTGTGAAACTACCACCTTCAATATGTACCATTCCAGGAGGAGCTTCTTTACTATTTCTCTCCTCACCTTTAATATAACCACCATAACTAGGGTCATTAAAGTTCCATCCAGTTAGGGAAGATTTACCTGAACCACCACGTTTACCACTTTTACAAGAAGTAGCAAACAAGCTAATGATTACCAATAAACTAAATAATTTAAATGTACTTTTCATCTATTTTCAACTATTTTAAGGGTGCCGCAATTTACAATATTTCTAATTCCTTACAACTAATTTATTAACAAATTATAGCGTAAAGAACTTGCTTCTGTAAGATTATAAACGAGATTGTTTAACGTTTAGTATTACGAATTTAAGAAAAAGATTAAAATATCTAGCTTAAATCTTATAATTTTATAGTCATCTTTATTAATTCTAAGATTTAAGAACCATATAATATAATAATTCTTGCTCTATATCGTTAAGTTAATTATTAAAAGTCAAAGAAACTTTAGCAAACTTTTAAGAAAATCATATATTTGCTAAACTAAACCAATCGAATTTGTACATGAAAAAATTATCATTTTTATTGTTTTTTGCATGTTTTGCCCTTCAAACCAAAGCACAACAAATCACAACCGCAACTCCATTTTTATTAATCTCATCTGATGCTCGTGCTGGTGGTATGGGAGACGTAGGTGTAGCAACATCTGCTGATGCCTTTTCAATTTTCCACAACCCCGCTAAAACAGTTTTCAATAAAAACAAAATAAGTGTTGGTTTAAATTACACGCCATGGTTACGTAATTTAACTGATGATATTTTTGTTGGAAATGCTTCATATGTAAATAGATTTAAAGAAAACGCTGCTTGGGGTGTAGATATTAAATACTTTTCTTTAGGAGAAGTTGAATTGACAGATTTAAATGGTGTAGGTACTGGAACAGAAAATCCAAATGAATTTGCTATTTCTGCTATTTACTCAATGAAGTTGAGTGAAAAATTCTCAATGGGAATTGGGTTAAAATACATCAATTCTAACTTAGATATTAATGACAGTAATGTTAATGCTGTTAACTCATTTGCTGTTGATGTTTCTGGTTACTACCAATCTGATGAACGAAATTTAGGAAACTTTAATGGTCGCTATCGTTTAGGTTTCAATATAGCTAATATTGGACCAAAAGTAGAATATACGCCTGGTCAAGAAAATTTCATACCAACCAATGCTAAATTAGGTGGTGGTTTTGACTTTATATTAGATAGCAAAAACATTGTTGGTCTTAATTTAGAGTTTACCAAACTATTAGTACCTTCAAGTCCTAATTCAACAAGAGGTTGGTTTGACGGTATGTTTACTTCTTTAGGAGATCGCGATTTTAGCGAAGAGCTTAAAGAAACAACTTGGGCATTAGGTGCTGAATATTTATATAATAATGCTTTTGCACTAAGAGCTGGATATTTTCATGAAAGTGAAAAAAAAGGGCAAAGACAATTTTTAACTTTAGGAACTGGTTTTACAGCTAAAGCATTTACATTAGATTTATCTTATTTGGTAAACACATCTGCTGTAAACAATCCATTAGAAAACACTTTACGCTTCTCTTTATCATTTGATTTAGGAGAAATATATGAAGATTATTAAAATTTAGTTTATTTTTAATAAATTCGTCTAATAAAAAAAGCAGTCTATATAGACTGCTTTTTTTGACTAATACTATTTCTTATGAAAAAAATAGAAGTAAAAACTTCAGCAACCATTTTTAATACATTTTCAGAATTAGATGAAGATGATCAATTATTAATGAATAAAGCTATTGAAGCAAGAGCAAAAGCATATGCTCCATATTCTAATTTTAAAGTAGGTGCAGCTTTTTTATTAGAAAACGGAACCATTGTTCTAGGAAACAATCAAGAAAGTGCGGCATACCCTTCTGGTATGTGTGCAGAGAGAGTTGGAGTTTGGAAAGTAGGTTCTGAATTTCCTGGGATAAAAATAAAAAAACTAGCAATTACAGCTGCATCAGAAAACACTATCGTTAATAAACCTGTTGGTCCTTGTGGAGCGTGCAGGCAAACTTTATCTGAATATGAGATTAATCAAAAAGAACCTATAGAAATTATTTTTATGGGAGAAATTGGAGAAGTTGTTAAAACTACGTCTTTACTTTCTTTACTGCCTTTTTCTTTCGATAGCTCTTATCTATAGATAGTAACAGATTCAAAAAAAACATCAATCATTTTTTTTAGAAAATTAATTATAGCCTCGTTTTTTAAGAATTATATAATTTTAAAAAAATGACTACTAATTAGCATCTTAATTTGATTAAAAATGCTTTAATTGTATTATAATATCCTAAAAAATCACAATGACGTCAGCAGTAATTACTGGAACAGGTTCATACATACCTTCTATAAAAAAAGATAATAGTCAATTTTTAGAAAATTCTTTTTTTAATAACGATGGAACTTCTTTTGAAAATAGCAACACTATAATTATCGAAAAGTTCAAATCGATAACAGGTATTGAAGAACGTCGTTATGCTAAAACATCGTATAAATCATCTGACTTAGCATTTTTTGCAGCTAAAAACGCTATAAAAGATGCTAACATAAACCCTGAAGAATTAGACTATATTATATTTGCTCATAACTTTGGAGATGTAAAAGAAGGAGCAATTCAAAGTGATATTCTTCCTAGTTTAGCGAGCCGTGTAAAACATTTACTTCAAATAGAAAACCCTAATTGCGTTGCTTATGACATTTTATTTGGTTGCCCTGGATGGGTTGAAGGAGTTATTCAAGCACAAGCATTTATAAAAGCAGGTATTGCTAAAAAATGTTTGGTTATTGGTAGCGAAACTCTTTCTAGAGTTGTTGATAAATTTGACCGCGATTCTATGATTTATAGCGATGGTGCAGGCGCATGTGTTCTTGAATTAAAAGAAAATAGCAATAATGGTATTTTAAGTCACGCCACTCAAACCTTTACTAAAGATGAAGTCTATTATCTATTCTTTGGAAACTCTTTTAATAAAAACCTAGATAAGGATGTCCGTTACATTAAAATGCAAGGACGTAAAATTTATGAATTTGCTTTAAATAATGTGCCAAAAGCTATGAAGTTTGCTTTAGACAAAAGTGAAATAGATATTAATGAGGTTAAAAAAATATTTATCCATCAAGCAAATGAAAAAATGGATGATGCTATTATTAAACGTTTTTATAGATTATACAAAAAACCTGTACCTAATGGCATAATGCCTATGAGCATTCATAAGTTAGGAAATAGTTCAGTTGCTACAGTACCTACTTTATTAGATTTGGTTTTAAAAGGAAATATAGAAAATCAAGAAGTAAAAGAAGGAGACATTATTATACTAGCATCTGTTGGTGCAGGAATGAATATAAACGCAATTGTTTACCGCTATTAAAAAACTTCAAAAAATCTAAAATCAAATACTTAAAATCTAAAATCTAAGTACTATTTTTGCGCATGCAACAACACAACGTACTTATTTTAGATTTCGGATCGCAATACACACAACTTATTGCGCGCCGTGTTAGGGAATTGAACATTTACTGTGAAATTCATCCATATAACAAAATACCAAAAAATTTAAACGACTTTAAAGCTGTAATTTTATCAGGAAGTCCAAATTCTGTTAGGGCTGAAGGAGTCTTACACCCAGATTTATCAGAAATTAGAGGTAAAAAACCTTTACTTGCTGTCTGTTATGGTGCACAGTATCTAGCGCATTTTTCTGGTGGATTAGTCGCTCCATCTAATACTCGTGAATATGGTAGAGCGAATTTATCATTTGTAAAAGAAAACGAAGTCTTCTTTAGTGGTATTTCTACAGGAAGTCAGGTTTGGATGAGTCATTCAGATACTATTAAAGAACTACCTAGTGGCGGAACTTTATTAGCAAGTACTCATGATGTAGAAAATGCAGCTTATAAAATTGAAGGAGAAACAACATATGCTATTCAATTTCATCCAGAAGTATATCATTCTACTGATGGTAAACAATTATTAGAAAATTTTTTAGTTACTATAGCTGGGGTAGCTCAGACATGGACTCCAGATTCATTTGTTGACGAAACTGTTAAAGGAATACAAGATAAAGTTGGAGATGACAAAGTAGTATTAGGACTTTCAGGTGGTGTAGATTCTACAGTTGCTGCTGTTTTATTACACAAAGCTATTGGTAAAAATTTACACTGTATTTTTGTAAACAATGGCTTACTTCGTAAAGACGAATATAAAAATGTGTTAAAACAATACGAAGGAATGGGATTAAACGTTAAAGGAGTAGATGCTTCTGAACGTTTCTTAAAAGATCTAGCAGGATTATCTGATCCAGAAGCAAAACGTAAAAGTATTGGTAAAGTTTTTATTGAAGTTTTTGATGATGAAGCTAACCAAATTGAAAATGCAAAATGGTTAGCACAAGGTACTATATATCCTGATGTTATTGAATCAGTTTCTGTTAATGGAGGTCCATCTGCAACAATAAAAAGTCATCATAACGTAGGTGGTTTACCTGATTTTATGAAACTAAAAATAGTAGAGCCTTTACGAATGATTTTTAAGGATGAAGTACGTCGTGTAGGTGCTTCAATGGGAATTGATAAAGACTTATTAGGAAGACACCCTTTTCCTGGTCCTGGTTTAGGAATTAGAATTTTAGGTGATATCACTTCTGAAAAAGTTCGTATTTTACAAGAAGTAGATGCTATTTTCGTTAATGGTTTAAAAGAAGATGGTTTGTATGATAAAGTTTGGCAAGCTGGAGCTATGTTACTACCTGTAAACTCTGTTGGAGTAATGGGTGATGAAAGAACCTACGAAAAAGTAGTTGCTTTACGCGCTGTTGAAAGTACAGATGGTATGACTGCAGACTGGGTAAATTTACCTTACGAGTTTTTACAAAAAATATCAAATAAAATAATAAATAATGTAAAAGGTGTTAATCGTGTTGTTTACGACATTAGCTCTAAACCACCTGCTACCATTGAATGGGAATAAAGTTCTTATAATAAAAAAATAATGTAGATGAAGAAATTTCAATTTTTACTTTTAATTTGTATTTTAACTTTTACTGTTTCCTGTGGTCAACAAAAACGGTATGTCACGTATAAAATACAAGAAGGAGAAACAATACGTGACATTGCTAAACGACTGGATATGAAAACGAAAGATTTACTTCGTTTAAACCCTGATGTTAGCCGACGACCTGAAGCGAATACGCTAATTGTTATTCCAAATCCAAAAATAAAAAAAGAAATTTCTTCACCTTCTTCTAATGATAAAGGCGAAGTAGTTATTACTGACTCTGAAAAAACAGAGAACTCAGATAACGATTCTAATGAAAATTCAGAAAATAATGTTTTTCAACAAACAGTATATGAATACGATACTCATACTGTTGTCACTGGAGAAACTGTTTATAGAATTACTAAAGAGTATAATATATCTAAGGATGATTTAATTAAATGGAACCCTGAGTTTCCTGGAATTAAAAATAACGATTTAAGTATTGGTCAGGTTTTGAAGGTGAAATCAATTGAAAAAACAATTACAATTGACAGGAAAGAAGTTTTAACAAATTTTTTAACTCACACTGTTAAAAGTAAAGAAACTGTTTATAGTTTAACTCGATTTTATAATATTTCAAAGGAAGATTTAATCCGTTTAAATCCCGAATATCCGAATATAGTAAACAATGAGTTGTCTATTGACCAATTATTAAAAATAAAACCTATTGAAGATGTTAATCCTAATGAAAACTATACTTTTTACAAAGATAGTATTCAAGAGAACACATCTATTAATTTATCAATTTTACTTCCTTTTAAAGCTAAAAAATACAGTTTAATTTCTGCAACGAACATATTTAATAAGAAAAAAAATAAATATGCCTCTTTAGCCAATATGGTTACCGATTTTTATTTGGGTGCTGAAATGGCTATAGACTCAATTAAAAAACAAGGTATTTCTGTAAATGTAAATGTTTTTGACACAGGAAATAGAGATGATAACGTTCCGACGATTTTAGAGGAAGGCAAATTAGATAATACTGATGTTATTATTGGGCCTTTTTATTCAGAAAAGACAGAAATGATAGCTAATAAAGTTAACATCCCTGTTGTTTTTCCTCACTTTTCGAGTAAACAACAAAAACTTTCTTCCTCTAAACTAATTAAATCGGCCCCTGATAAAAGTAACTACACAGATTATTTAATTTCTTATTTAAAAGAAAACTATAATGGTGAAGAAATTTTTGTCGTAGGCGATGGAGCTGCAAGTTCTAATCAGGAAGTTGAAAAGATTATTAGCAAATTAAAAACTCATGATTCAATAAATAAAATTCATGTTTTAAAACCAAAAGATGGCTATATTAAGAGAGATCTTTTTACTAAAAAAATGACTACAAAAAAGCACAACTGGGTAATCATTACATCAAATAAAAATGTTTCAGTTGCTGATGTTTTAAATAGTATGATTGGCTTACCTGACGATATAAGCATTCATGTATTTGCTATAGAAAAAAACAAAGCCTATAATAAAATAGATAATAATAAGTTAGCTAGTGTAGATTTCACTTATGTTTCTAATGTTTTTACAGATGATTCTTCTGAAAACGTAAAAAAGTTTAATACAAATTATTACAGAAAAAACAATACAATTCCTTCTGATTACGCTATTAAAGGTTTTGATATTACCTATGATGTACTAATGCGATTGTCTTCAGGAAAAGAACTAACAACGACTTTTAAAGAAGGAGTATCACTTCGTGTAGAGAACAAATTTGATTATTACAAAAAGGGCTCAGGAAGTGTTAATAACAAAGGTTTATTCGTTGTAAAATATAACAAGGATTTAAGTTTAACAAGGCTTAAATAACTCTCATAAAAAAAGCGGTAAAATTAAAATTTTACCGCTTTTTTTATTTTAAAAATCTTTAGTTGTTTGTTTCTCTTGCCATTTCCATGCAGACAGTAATGCTTCTTCTAATGTTTTTTCACTTTTCCAACCTAATACTTCATTAGCTATAGTTGTATCTGCGTAAGCAGCTGTAATGTCTCCTAAACGCCTTTGAACTATTTCATAATTTAATGTTTTTCCAGATACTTTTTCAAAAGTCTTAATAATCTCCATTACAGAACTTCCTTTACCTGTACCGATATTAAAATTTTCAAAATTTTGACCATTTTGTTTATTTATTAATCGTTCTACAGCTTTTACATGAGCTTTAGCTAAATCAACTACATGAATATAATCACGAACAGCTGTTCCGTCTATAGTCGGATAATCATCACCAAAAACTAGTAATCTTTCTCGGTCACCTATTGCTGTTTGTGTTATATACGGTATTAAATTTTGTGGTACTCCGATAGGTAATTCTCCAATTTTAACACTTTCGTGTGCTCCTATTGGATTAAAATAACGCAATGATATTGCATTTTTATTATAAGCATTACAGCTTTCTTTTATTATCTCTTCACCAATTTGTTTTGTATTTCCATAAGGAGATTCAGCAGGTTTTATAGGTGCTTTTTCTGTAATAGGTAATTCATCTGCTTGACCGTATACTGTACATGATGAGCTGAATATAAAATTATCTATATTCCTATCACGTATTTCTTGTAATAAATATACTAAACTATTTATGTTGTTTTCATAATAGTCCAACGGTTTTTCAACACTCTCTCCCACTGCTTTAAATGCTGCAAAATGAATAATTCCATCAATTACATTTTCTTTAAAAAAAGCTTTTACTTCTTCTTTTACTCTTAAGTCTAATTGACAAAACTTTGGTTTTATTCCTGTTATTTCAGTTATACTATCTAATACATTAATTTTACTATTTGATAAGTTATCTATGATGGTTACTTCGTATCCCGAATTTTGAAGTTCTACTACAACATGAGAACCTATAAAGCCCAATCCTCCAGTAACTAATATTTTTTTCATTTTAATTATTTTTTTTATTGACAGCATTAACTGTCCAATCTTGATTTTTTATATACCACTCAATAGTTTTCTTAATTCCTTCTTCAAATTTTAAAGATGGTTTCCATCCGAGTTCTTGTTTAAGCTTCGTCGAATCTATTGCATAACGATAATCATGCCCCGCCCTATCAGTAACATAGGTTATTAACCAATCTGATTGTCCTGAGGTTCTATTTAATAAAATATCGACTTCTTTAATTAATAACTTAATTAAATCAATATTCTTCCATTCATTATCACCACCTATATTATACGTTTCTCCTATTCTTCCTTTATGAGATATTATATCTATAGCTTTAGCGTGATCTTTTACATATAACCAATCTCTAATATTTTCTCCTTTTCCATAAACTGGTAATGGTTTATTATTAGCTATATTATCTATAAAAAGTGGTATCAATTTTTCTGGAAATTGATTTGGTCCATAATTATTAGAACAATTAGAAATTATAATAGGTAAATCATAAGTATCATAAAATGCCCTTACAAAATGATCTGATGATGCTTTTGATGCTGAGTATGGTGAATGTGGATCATAAGCTGTTTTTTCAGTAAAAAAACCGTTTTCTTTTAAGCTTCCATATACTTCATCTGTTGAAATATGATAGAAAAGTTTATCTTTAGTGTTATCTTTCCAACTATGTTTAGCATTTTCTAACAAATTTAAAGTTCCAAAAACATTTGTTTTCACAAATGAAAAGGGGTCAGAAATTGAACGATCTACATGAGATTCTGCTGCAAGATGTATAACTTCATCTATTTTATGATCTTCAAAAATACTTTTCACTAGAATCTCATCACAAATGTCTCCTTTAATAAAAGTGTAATTTGGTTTACTTTCTATATCTTTTAAATTATCTAAATTTCCTGCATATGTTAAAGCGTCCAGATTAAAAACATGGTATTCTGGATATTTATTTACAAATAACCGTACAACATGTGAACCTATAAAACCTGCTCCTCCTGTTATTAATATATTTTTCATCGAATGAATTTAAAAAAATCTAAACCTATTAAAAAACAAACGGGCTTTCTAAATCTTTAAAAGTTGTTAATATTTTATCTTTTGACGAAAGTATTAATTTATCTTCATCAAGACCCCAATCAATATTTAACATTAAATCATTATAAATGATTCCTGAGTCACATTCTGGGGCGTATTTATTATCTACTTTATATGCGAAAATCGCTTCTTCTGACAAAGTGATAAAACCATGTGCAAAACCTCTAGGAATAAATAATTGTTTTTTATTTTCTTCGGATAACTCAACTGTTACATGTTCTCCATAAGTTGGTGAACCTACTCTAATATCAACTGCAACATCTAATACTTTACCTAAAGTGCAGCGTACTAATTTTGCTTGCGAAAATGGTGGTTTTTGAAAATGTAACCCTCGTAAGGTTCCAAAAACAGATTTTGATTCATTGTCTTGAACAAAATTAATTTCTTCTATATTTTCATTAAACTTATGTTGATTAAATGATTCATAAAAGTAACCTCTTTCATCATTAAACACTTTCGGTTCAATAATTACCACTTCAGGAATTTTTATTTTCGTAAAAATCATTAGTTTTCTTTTACTAAATTTAACAAATATTGTCCGTAACTATTTTTACTAAGTGGCTCTGCTAATTTAATAACTTGTTCTTTACTTATATACCCCATGTGTAATGCTATTTCTTCCAAGCATGCAATTTTTAAACCTTGACGTTTTTCAATAGTTTCGATAAATTGACTTGCTTCTAATAACGAATCATGAGTGCCGGTATCTAACCAAGCAAAACCACGTCCTAACAATTCAACTTTTAACTCTTCATTTTCTAAATATGTCTGATTTACGGATGTTATCTCTAATTCTCCTCTTTTTGATGGTTCTACTTTTTTTGCTATATCAATAACATTATTAGGGTAAAAATACAATCCAACAACTGCATAATTAGACTTTGGATCCTTAGGTTTTTCTATAATTGATTTAGCGTTTCCCGTATCGTCAAAATCTACTACTCCGTAACGTTCTGCATCTTTTACGTAATATCCAAAAACTGTAGCTTTTTTTTCTTTTTCTACATTTTTTTTTGCTGATAGTAACATTTCAGGTAATCCATGACCATAGAAAATATTGTCTCCCAGAATTAAACTAACATCATCATTTCCTATAAATTCTTCACCTATAATGAAAGCTTGTGCTAATCCATCTGGAGATGGTTGTATTTCATAACTCAATGAGATTCCCAAATCTGTACCATCACCAAGTAATTTTCTAAAACTAGGTAAATCTATAGGTGTAGATATTATTAAAATTTCTTTTATCCCTGCAAGCATTAATACAGATAACGGGTAGTATATCATTGGCTTATCATAAACAGGAAGTAGCTGCTTTGATACTCCTTTTGTTATAGGATATAATCGTGTTCCTGATCCGCCTGCTAGTATTATTCCTTTCATTTTTTTATAATAACGTCGTCTAATTTATAAAAAATAAAGCTTAGGGTAAATTCCTAAGCTTTTATTTTTTCAATAAAATTAATTTATATTATTTTTTTTTCAATAATTTATATATCGATTCTTTGATTCTACTTCTATCATCAGCTGTTAAGTTAGAACCTGATGGTAAACACAATCCTTTTTCAAATAATTTTTCTGACACATTCATTCCGTAATAATCTGAGTCTTTAAAAACAGGCTGTAAATGCATTGGTTTCCATAAAGGGCGAGACTCTATATTATCTTCTAATAAACTTAATCTTAAATCTTCTCTAGAAAACCCTGTTATAGTTTCATCTACAACAATGGCACTTAACCAATGATTTGAATAATAATCTTGCGTTGGTTCTTTAAAAACAGTTATTCCTGCAACATCTTTAAATAACTCTTGATAAAATTCATTGTTCGCTCTTCGATAACTGATATGCTTATCTAAAACTTCCATCTGCCCTCTACCAATACCCGCTACAATATTACTCATTCTATAGTTATAACCTACTTCTGAATGTTGATAATGTGGTGCATCATCTCTTGATTGTGTTGCTAAAAAAATGGCTTTTTGTTTATCTTTTTCTGATTTACAAACTAAAGCACCACCTCCTGATGTTGTAATAATTTTATTTCCATTAAACGATAATATTCCATAATCACCAAAAGTTCCACATTTTTGTCCTTTGTAGGTAGCACCTAATGCTTCTGCGGCATCTTCAATTAAAGAAATACCATATTTTTTTGAAATTGCTAAAATTTCATCCATTTTTGCAGGCATTCCATATAAATGAACCACAATAATAGCTTTTGGTTTTTTACCTTTTGATATTCCTTTTTCAATAGCTTCTTCTAATGCTACTGGACACATATTCCAAGAGTCTTTTTCGCTATCGATAAAAACAGGATTAGCTCCTTGATATTTTATTGGATTTGCCGATGCTGAAAAAGTCATACTCTGACAAATAACATCATCGTTTAATGCTACTTCTGATAATACTAAAGCTAAATGTATAGCAGCGGTACCAGACACTAAACAAGCAACACTTGAATTTTCACCGATATAATTTTCTAAATCTTTTTCAAACCCGTTTACATTTGGCCCAAGTGGTGCTATCCAATTAGTATCAAATGCTTCTTGCACGTATTTTTGTTCTGTACCTCCCATGTGTGGAGAAGAAAGCCAAATTTTTTCTTTCATATTAATAATTTGTTCTAAAAACAGTGTTTATAATTATTTTTAAATCTCCAAAGAAAGTATGATTGTGATAATATTCTAAATTAATTTTCACTTTATCAGGATAAATTACTTCATTATTATATTTAATTGGGTCTTGCTGTTTTGCTAATACTTCTTCTTCATTTGAATATTTTAAACTAGCTGTTCCTGTAATTCCTGGTCTCAATTTTAAAATCAATCTATCATCACCTTTTAAATTATCAGCATAACCTGGAACATCGGGTCTTGGTCCCACAAAACTCATTTCTCCTTTTAAGACATTCCATAAAGCAGGTAACTCATCTATTTTATATTTTCTAATAATAGCACCAAAAGGCGTTATTCTATTTTCTCCTGCTACTGAAATTGAAGATCCTGAATGAGCTACAACCATCGACCTAAATTTATATAAAATAAATAATTTTCCATAAGCCCCAACTCTTTTTTGTGTAAAAATAGGACTTCCACCAGGCATCTTTATCTTTATTAAAAAATATACAACTATAAATAAAGGGAATAGGAATATCAAACCCAGAAAGGACATAATTTTGTCAAAAAGTAATTTCATTTTCTTATTTTAAATTCTAATATCTTTTTCAATAAAA
Organism: Tenacibaculum ovolyticum DSM 18103; assembly: GCF_000430545.1. Classification (GTDB taxonomy): domain Bacteria; phylum Bacteroidota; class Bacteroidia; order Flavobacteriales; family Flavobacteriaceae; genus Polaribacter; species Polaribacter ovolyticus. The sequence goes on along the minus strand of NZ_AUMF01000021.1, from coordinate 34,914 downwards.
AAGTAGGGATATACATTATTAGCAGATGCTTAATAATTGAAGTATAGAATGATAGTCCTTTTAAGTGTTTTCTTTTTATTAAAATGTTGAATTTCTGCTCATCTTTTCTTCTTTTAATTAATTGTCTTTCATATCGAAATTGCATTAAAGGCTCTTTTAAATTCCTAATTACAATTTTTTCTTTAGCAGCTCTTAACCATAAATCGTAATCTTGGCTTTTACTTAAACTAACATCATAAAAGCCAATTTTTTCAAAAACATCAGCCCTAAAAACTACTGAAGGGTGTATTAATTCACAATTTTTTAAAAGAGTTTTAAATGTTACTTCCTCCTTAACTTTCTTATTTCCAATTTGATTAGCATTTTCATCAATTAACACTGCCTCACATCCTAAGATTTTAACTTCTCTGTTTTCCTCTAAAAACTTAATCTGGTTTAATAACCTATTCGGCTTTGCAATATCATCTGCATCCATTCTTGCAATATATTCAACACCACTATGTAAAGCTTTTTTTATACCTATATTTAAAGCATTAGGTAATCCTTTGTTTTTTTTAATTCCTATAAGATTAAGTCTAGTATCTCTAATGGAACTTAAAAAAACCTCATGTTCTTTTTTTAATCTCCCATCTTTAATAATAAAAAGAATAAACTCTGTATAAGTTTGATTTAAGATACTTGAAACAGATTTTTTAAAAAAATCTAAATTATCTCCAGAATATACTGGTAAAATAACAGCTAATTTGCTCATGTATAATTTCTAATATATTATTCTAGTTTAAGTACATTGCCATATTCTAAATCTTTATTCTTAGGATCAAATTTTTCAAAACCAGAACCTGGATGAAAAGTAATTTCCCCAAAATAAATCATACTGTCTAATTCATAAAAATCAATCCTTACAAAATGAAAATTCTCTGATAATTTCTCAACTAATTCAATTAAATCATTTATTCGTTTTGGTTTTTCTACCACATTACCTCTTGGGTAATGCAATCCAAAATCTAGCAAATTCCAATCTTTATCAAATAAACTTCTTCTATGATTAGTCTCCCTATCTATATCAACTTGAATGAACTTTACTCCACCGTTAAAACAATGAAACTTCAAATCTTGTGGAACTTTACCATTATCAGTATAAAGTAATTTCTCGACTATTATACACGGAGTAATATTTTTATATTGCCATTCTCGGCCTTGATAATAATAATTTAAACTAAGTGCCTTTTTCAGTTTTTTTCTTACTTTCACCCAATCTACTTCACTTTTATTTCTAACAATAAAATAAGTCCCACTGTCATGATTTGTTTTTATTATAAAAGGAAAATCTGGCAATTTTTCAGGGGAAATCTCTTTTACGTTTTTCGTTGAGAAAATAAGAGGTACTAAATATTTTTCACCTATTTGTTTTTTTATATATTCTCTTACTAAAAATTTATCAGCACATTTAGTGTGTAATTCTGTTCTATCATTAATTTTCAACCATTGTAATTTCTCATTAAATGTTCTCGGTTCAATTAAATTTAATCTCCTTTTAAACTTAATAAAATATTTTAACTTTATAAAGTTTTTATCAGACATACTTACAAGTAATTTAATAATATTTTTCATCATTTTTTATTATGGCTATTATATATCTACTATTTATACTTTACTACAAAAAATTCAGAGCACTTATTTTAAAATATACTTTAGAATATTAAATTTTTTTTTATAAAAAAACTTTAATATTTCAACTTGTAAATAAACTTTATTCAAAATAAATCCTGTCGAAAAATTTAAAATAGCATCTCTTTTTTTAACAAGTTCTACATATTTCGCTTCATTTGTTTTCAATGCTTTTCTTAATAACGAAAAAAAAACATAACCTAAATACACTTTTAAATTTTCACGTACATCAATATCTATTTTATCACTATTAATAATATAACCTCCTTCGATTGTGAAATTATCAAATGAATTAATTCTTCTTTCTGTGATTTTAGAAGTAACAGCAGATGCATCTCTAATCTGATAAATGTAATATGAATTCAAAACACATCCTATTTTAGATGTTTTTAACATCAACTTTATTTGAAATAACAAATCCTCTCCATTTGTCATACCTTCATCAAAGGTAACTTTAGTTTTCAGTAAGAATTCTCTATTAATAATAATAGAACAAATATGTTGATTGAATTTATTAATTAAATAACTATTCAAAACTCTTTTACTTTCGTATGTAGCATTTTTAAATTTATCATTTAGTTTAAATACAATCTCTCCATTTAATTTTAAAATCTTGAAACCAAAAGAAATTAAATTGAGATCCCCTTCTTTTTTTAAAAAATCAGTATTTTTTTTAAAAAAATTTTCTTCGATTCTATCATCTGCATCCAAAAAATAAATATAATCTCCTGTCGACTTAGCAATCCCCATATTCCTTGCGGAAGAAACACCTCCGTTTGGCTTATCTAAAACAACTATCTTTTCATTTAACTCGTAATCCGATAAAATCGTTTTTGTATTATCTGTTGAACCATCATTAATGATCAAAATCTCGAAATCTTTATATGTTTGAGCTAAAACAGAATTAATTGTTTCTCTAACAGAATTCTCAACATTATAACATGGAATAATTACTGAATATTTCATTTAAAAAGGTAAATTAATTTCATAAGGTATTAATTTCATATCTTTCCCATTATTTATTATATATGTACAATACATTAATATAAGAATAAATGTAAGAATAAAACGAATGAATCTTTTCCCTTCGTTATTTATCCTTGTTTTATTTATCAAAATAGGTATTATCAAAATGTAACTAGCTAAGATGTAATTGTGAATTCTTTTTATTGATAATATTATCGCCGAGTTTGTTTGCATTATTAAGACAAGCAAAACACAAATACCAATTGTGTTCATATTAAACAAAACTCTTTCTTCTAAGCTTTCTTTAAATTTACTTCTAGTTAGTTCTATTATGAAAGCTAGTATTAAGAAAGCATAAATTGCCATAGTTATTTTTGTACCATAAGCATCTCCTTTATCTAAATAAGAATCGTAACCTGTATAAATTATTATAAACTTAATAAAAAAACCTGCTATTAAAGCTCCTCCAAACATTAATAATTTATATATAAAATTAATGTTTTTTCTTAAAACAAAATATAGTGGAATAAAGAATATTATTGATAAATGAATAAAAAAAGTTGTTGTAATAATATAAGTAAAAAACGTCTTTATTTTTAAATTTGTAATAAATGGAAGACAATATAAAAATACAGCCACAGCCAATGTTTGTCTAATTACATTAAAAGAAAACAAATAAAAAGATATTACACATAAATATAATAGTATAGATAATTTAATATTTTGACTTTGTTTTGTAATAATTTTATAATAAAAATATTGTGTCAAAAAAGCAAATAAGATAAAGAAAAACTGAGGTTCTTTTAACCATTTTTTTAAATAAAAAACAATATATCCAAAACCAGGTTCTTTTGTCAACTCTTTAGTGCTATTAACATAACTATAAAAGTTTAAATAATTTTCAAAATCAATTCCAACTTTAAACCTGAGACCTGAAAAAAAAGCTAAAACAATAAAAATAATTTTAACCATAAAGTTACTTTTATCTCTTAGAGACAATAAAAGTAACAAAAGTATTACTATTAACAACCCAAAATAAGCTTCCATCTTATTTTGCAACTATTTTTAATGCTTCAGAAATATTTTTAACATCAACAAATTTTCTTGTCTTCTTCAAGAATATTTTAATAAAAGCTCTTTTTGTAAAATTTAACACGTAATAAATATTTGTTTTTATTAGAAAAACACTTTTATAAAAAAGGTTATTTACTTTAAGTTCTCTAAATATTATTTCTTTTATACTTTTACTTCTAGCTAAAGCAACTATATTAAATCTTTTTAAATTAAAAACACTGATTAATTCATTTAATTCAAAATCTCTAGCCGCTTTAATAGCACTTTCAGCCCAAATAGTTTCAACACTATAAAATTTTGGTATTAATTCCTCCCAAATATAATCATCTCTATGTTTTAAATGCGGGCAATCACTTAACTCACCTCTATGCCCTCCTGTTTGATTCTGTGAAGTTGTACTCTTCGGACAAGAACCTAAAACAGAAACTGGTATATTTAAAACTACATGGTTTTTAACTTGTGAAGATAATGCTATTGTTGAATATATATCTGGCGATAATGCTCTGAAATAACAACCTGCTTTTTCATAAACTTTTTCCAATATATCTCGTCTTATAATTCCGTGATAAATTCTTGGAAGTTGATATTGTTGATAATCTATAATTCCTTTTTTAAAAAGAGTTTTAAGAGTTTTATTAATATTCAAATACCGAATAAATGGTTGTTTTTTATACTCAATTATTTTAAACACTCCATTAGTTCCTATCTTTGGGTTTGGCCAATCATAGGAAGGATGATATGCAGGGCACACAGAGTCTATATTATTTTTCACCATGTAATCAATAACTTCAAATACAGTAGGTAATACGACATCATCATCTCCAATCATACACACATAATTACCTAAAGATCTATCAATAGAAATGTTCATATTCTCTTGCGATGACAATGATTTCTTTATATATAAATATTTTAATCTTTGATCATCTATCGTAGAAACAAATTCAGACAATGAATTATCATCAGAGTTATCTTGAATAATTAATTCAAAACAATTATTCTTGTATGATAACACACTAGAAATAACTTGCTTACAAAATTCTTGTCTATTCTTTGTTGGTATACAAATACTTAATAAAGGTCTAAGTCTTCCATCCATGATTTCTATTTATTTAGCTTATTTTTTTTTATAAAACTCAATACATTTATCCCCATCTCTTTTTTCATTATATATAAACTATACAATAGAGTTAAACAAAAAACAGAAATCCCTAAAAAAAACTTTAAATAAATTAAATTTAATTTTAATATTAAAACAGCACTTAAAGCAAAAATAAATACCGTTAAAATACTTAACCAAGTACTACCATGTAATAGTATTTTAAATTTATATTTATTAACTAAAAGCATAATACTAAAGTGAATTATAGTTAATATAAAAAAAGCAATTCCCAGTCCCGATAATCCAGCTATATTAAATCCCATAATGCACAAAAAAACATGGATTACTCTATAACCAATACAGATGAATAAAAACAATTTTGCTTCTGATTTTGCTACTAAAATCAAATCCATTGGATTTGACGCAATTGTTATTAATACACCAAAAATTGCAAAAATAATATAATCAGAGGCAGTAATAAAACTTTCAGAATATAATAATGTTAAAAAAAGCTTCATCAAAAGAACAAAACCAACAACTAAAGGACCTAATAAAAGAAAACCTACTTTTATTTGTTTATTAAGTTCTTCCTCTAATAAATCATTTTTTTTATTTATAGCTGCTATTCTTGGATAATAATCGGTAATTAATGCTGTTATTACTATTCCAAAATACCCTGATAATATAGTTGTCCCCACTTGAAACAATCCAACCATTTCTAAATTTGAATGCTTTAGTATATATGCTCTTATCAAAAACTCAACAAAAAATGTTAAAAATGTAGTAATCATTAATGTTACCCCCATCTTTAGCATTTCTTTACTCTCATTTATAACCTCAAAAAAAGAAACTTCGTGTTGTTTCATTTTTAATCGATATACATATATTTTAGGAAAGATAAAATAACAGATAGAAACACAAATCAATGCTAAAACAATTCCTTTTTCTTTTAAAAAAAAATATAACACTCCTCCAACAAAACTACCTATTAAAGTACCAAATATACTTGCTTTTGCTAAATCTTTTAATTTCCTTATGCCTTTTAAAATGGCTAATTGACTTTCACCAAGAATATAAAATATTACGACTATTGAAATAGCCATAAAGCTATAAATGTGTTCTTCGTTACCGAAAACCCAACGACTTAAAAATGGTGATAAAACTAAAGTTAATAAACCTCCAAATATTGACGTTCCAATAACAATATTATTAATTATCGAAATTTTTCGAGACTTATCATATTCTATTTCAGCTTCAGACACATCTTTAATCGCACTTTGTGAAATCCCCATATCTCCAAGAGTTTTCAAAGAGTTTATTGTCGATTGATACAACCCAATAATACCAATACCATTAGGTCCTAATACAACAGCTATTATTTTATTTAAAATCACTTTACATAAAATATTTACAACTTGAACACCTGCAAATAAAAAAGTAGATTTAAAAATATTTTTATATTTTTCTTCTTTCAATTTTTATTGATTCTAATTTAGAAAACTCTTAATTATTTTAAGTTAACTCATTTCTCTATATTGTAAGAATTTAGAATAAACCTCCATTTACATCTATTGAAGCTCCATTAGTATAACTACAATCAATTAAATATTGTACCGTTTTAAAAATATCTTCTGGACTACATAATTTTTGAGCTGGTATTTGTTTTATTAAGGGGGCTAAAAATTTTTTTGGTACCTGATCTATCATCCCTAACTCACTATACCCCATATTTATATTATTAATAGTTATATTCAACCCAGCATTCTCTTGCGTTAATGATTTTGTTAAACCCCATAATGCAGATTTAGAAGCTGCATAAGCACTAACACCAGGAGTCCCTTTAGAAGCAACAATAGATGAAAAGTTAATAATTCTTCCAAACTTTTGTAACCTCATAATTGGTAAAATAGCCCTAATACTATTAAATGATCCAATTAAATTAACATCTATTACCTTCTTCCATAATTCAGGATCACTTTTATGAGCAAAAGAATTATATGTAATTCCCGCACAATTTATTAAAGTAACCTCTTCAAGAATATCTTCATTCTTTTTGATCCAATCTGAAACTTGATTAAAATCTGTTACATCAATTTTAGAATACCCCTCTTTATTTAAAAAAGTAGAATTATAAGTTCCTAATACTTGTATACCTAATGACTGAAACTTCTCAAAAAGAAAACTTCCAATCCCTCTTGACGCACCTATTATTATTACCATATATTTTTTATAATTATTTTTTTAAACCCATTTTATAATTGACGCCCCATATGTCCAACCACTACCAACAGCCGCAAAAAGAATTCTATCTCCTTTTTTAATTTTCCCAGATCTATGTACTTCATCTAATAAAATAGGTAAAGTACCTCCAGAAGTATTTGCATATCTATCCATATTCGTCATAACTTTTTCAAAAGGTAATCCGATCAATTCTGCGGTTTTCTTTAGAATCCCAATACTAGGTTGATGAGGAACCATTAAATCGATATCGTCAATAGTAAGCCCCGTGTCTTCCAAAACTTGATTTATGGCTTTTGGCAATACTTTTGTTGCTGTTTCATAAACAGCTCTTCCATTCATTTGAAAAAAATGCTTTCCTTCCTCTAGTGTTTTAGAACTTGTAGGGAATTCTGATCCTCCGCCAGGAATAGTAAAATTTTCTTTTCCTCTTCCATCAGAATATAGTCTATAAGCTAAGAATCCTCCATTTACATTTGAATGTGATATTACCGCTGCTCCTGCTCCATCTCCAAAGAAAACTGCATCTCTTCTAGTCCAATCTGTTATTTTGGAAAAGGTATCTGCACCGATTACAAGAACATTATCATACACCCCGCTTGATATATATTGGGAAGCGACAGACATTCCAAATAAAAACCCGCTACAAACTGCTGAAACATCAAATGCCACCGCATTATATGCTTTTAATTTGTCTTGAACAATACAAGCTGTTGAAGGAGCTAATCTATCTGGCGTTGCTGTACAAACTATAATTAAATCGATATCATCTTTTGATAACTCTGCATTTTCAATAGCTCTTTTCCCTGCTTTCCACGCTAAATCACTTGTTGCTTCATTTTCATCAGCAATATGTCTTTCTTTTATTCCTAAATTATCAAAAACCCATTTTGAATTTGTTGGTAAAATAGTTTCTAAATACTCATTTGTATATATTTTTTCAGGTGTATAAGACCCCGTTCCAATAATTCTAGCATTTCTAACGAGCTGTTTCATCAAAATTATTTTATTTATTTTAATATCCTTCTTCAATCCCCATTTGAAGATGACACATTTCTAACGATAAAGGGATAGTTTTATTTATTCTAACTGCTATCATAGAGATTGGCAGTCCGTATTTAGCTCCTTTTGTAAAACCTGTTTTCTTTATTTCATTAATAAAAAATTCATTTTCTCCTGCCCAAATATTAATTTCTTCCCATCCATGTCTATATGCTAAAACTTTAGCAGACTTTAAAAGATGAGACACTTCTTTTCTTTCACCATTAAAATCAACTATATGACAAAAATTAGAATATACTTTTAAAATCAAAAATGATTTTTTATATTTTAAGCATATGTAATATAAATCAGGATGGTTAAGCCATCTAGTATTTTTATATTCAGGGTTTTCAATTAAACTTCCATTTATATTTGATGGAAATTTAATTGACTCAAAATTTTTTATTATTTCTACATTAGAGAAAGAATATTCGTCATCTTTCTCAAATGTAGAAATACTATAAATATCAATCTCTTGTACATGTTCCCAGCCTGCTTTTAAATGCCCTCCAATAACAGACCTCCCTTTTTGAGGAAATCCTAAAACATATTCAAACTCTCCTCTTTCTTTTTCGGATTTAATTGCAAACTCACTTAAAGAAACAAATAACCCAAGTCTTCTATAGCCTTCATGGATACCTACAGCAAAACATCTTCCGACATTAATTTTTTTGCCATTTAAATTCATTAATTTAGGTTCAACACTCCAAATTCCAATTAAAATATCCCCATCAAAAGCAGCATAAGTTATTGTTTCAGAATTTAACGTATTTGGAATATCCTTATGATACCAACTAATCCAATCATTGGAAATTGATGCTCCTTTAAATAAAGCATTATGCAATTCTTTATATCGAATTTCACAAGGGTCTATTATTCCATAATCAAATTTATTTCTATTTTTCATCTTTTTCTGTATTTACCCACCATCCGCATGGAAGTGCTACAAAATTATTCATAAATTCTGAAACCCCTTTTAGTTCTACATTATTATTAAAAACACTATAAATATTGTTATTTATATGTACACTTGTTGCATAAAAACCTTGGTTTCTAAACGATTTTATAGTTTCTATTTTATCTTGTGTTATAACTCCATACACCCAATTATTAGGAGATGAATTTGGATTCATTTCTAAAGAAGTGATATCAGACATTTCTTTTATTTTATCATTCCAAAACTCGGCATTATTTCGCTGTTTTTTCAATAACACATCTATTTCGTTCATTTGATGTAAACCTATAAATGAATTAACCTCTCCCATAAGCGCTCCATACCCTTCTAAAAGAATATCACAATTAGGATTAATTTCATTTAATTCATCTCTAAAAGAGCTTCTTTCAATACCATAATCACGTATTTTTTTAGCTTTATCAAACATTTCCTCATCGTTAAAAACAATGGCTCCTCCATCAATAGTATTAGGTAAACGTACAGTTTGAAATGAAAAAACAGTAATATCTGTTCCTAAGTTACCTGTTTTATTTCCGCTTAATTCAGATCCAAAAGCCTCTATACAATCATCTATTACAGGTATTCCATATTCTTTTCCTAAAGCATTCATTTCATTAATATGACCTAAATACCCACAATAATGATTATGAAAAATAGCTTTTGTTTTAGGTGTTATTCTAGAACGAACATCTTCAACCAACAATGCACCTGAAAATGGATTTACATCAGCCCAAACGACTTTTAAACCTTTCACAACAAAAGGTTGGTTAGACGCTAAACAACTTACTGGAGAAGCAATTACTTCATCTCCTGGTTTTAATCCTAATGTTGATAAAACAATTAACAGTGCATGATTATATGAACTAACCGTTAGTGTTTTTTCATTACCTATGTACTTTGATAATTTCTCTTCAAATTCCTTTCCCTTTTCACCGAAAGCTAATTTACCTGAATAGAGTATTTCTTCTATTCCTTTTGATAAATTTTCTGGCATATATGGTTTAAATATTGGTATCATATTATTTTTACCATCCTTGTTTTATACAATTAACAATTTTCTTTCGATCTTCTTTTGTAACCCACCAACCTGAAGGTATATGTACCCATGTTTTTTCAAACTTGTCTACATTTGGCAACTCAGTCTTAAATTCTGAAAAAAGTGAATGAACATCATTCCGTTTATGAAGCTCGGAAGCCATAATTCCGTTTTTTGCCATTGCCTTTATAAAATCAACTCTTCTGTCTACTTTTAAGGTATACAACCAATAGGATGGTTGAGAGTTTTCATAATAATTTAATAACTCAATCCCATCAATACCTTTTAAGACTTCGTCATAATATTTACCATTTTCAATATAAATATCTATAGTTTTTTTTATGCTTTCTAATTGAACAATTCCAACTGTAGCATTTACATTATTCATATGATATTTATATCCTTGAACTTCAATATTATTTTCTAAACGACTAACACCTTTTTTAATTCCAAACCATCGAATTAATTTTGCTCTTTCAAATTCATCATCATCTTTTATACAAATCATACCACCATCAACAGTAGTCATATGTTTAATCGCTTGAAAAGAAAAGGTTGTATATTTAAAATGATTCCCTAACTTTTCACCTTGGTAAGTAGCTCCCAAAGCATGAGCTGCATCTTGAATTACAGATACATTATATTTTTTTTCTATCTCTTGAAACCTCTTAATATTAATTGGTGTACCAGCATAATCTACAGCTATAATAGCCTTGGTTTTATCAGTGATTTTACTTTCAACAGAATCTGGACATAAATTACCTGTATTTAAATCTATATCTGCCCAAATAATTTTTGCGCCAGTTTGAGTAATTACAGTATTTGTTGGCTCTGCGGTTATTGCTGTTGAAATTACTTCATCTCCTGATTTTACTCCTGCTAATATTAAAGCGATATGTAAAGCTGATGTACCACTATTAACCGACAAACAATTTTTAGCTCCAATAAACTTAGAAAATTTATCTTCAAATTCATTCACTATTTCTCCTTGTGCTATATATCCTGAATATAATACTTCTTCTAATCTTGGCATTAGAATTTCTTTAGAAGGTAACAATGTTTTAATTAATGGAATCATAGTTTTTTCAGTTTTAATTTAACTCCTCTCTAACATAATCTAATGTTAATAATAATTTTTTCATTCCATCAACATCTAAAATAGTTGTATTATCAGAATTGTATTCCTCATTTTTTAACCTAGGACCATCTTCCTGAACATATTTAGTATAATTTAAATCTCTAAAATCTGCGGGGACTCTGTAAAAATCACCCATATCTTCAGATTTAGACATTTCCTCTCTACCACATAATGTTTCATACATTTTCTCACCATGACGAGCACCAATAATTTTGATTTCATTATTAGCATTAAACAATTCTTTTAATGCTTTTGCTAATATTAAAATTGTTGCTGCAGGTGATTTCTGAACAAATATATCACCCGGTTTTGCATTATTAAAAGCAAAAATAACAAGATTAACAGAATCTTCTAAAGACATCATAAACCTTGTCATTGCTGAATTTGTTATAGTTAACGGTGACCCTTCCTTTATTTGCTTAATAAACAAAGGGATGATTGACCCCCTTGAAGCCATTACATTACCGTATCTTGTAGCGCAGATAACTCCTTTGTTTTCTTTTACTCTAAAATCTCTTGCCTTTGAAACAGCTAGTTTCTCCATCATAGCCTTAGACATCCCCATTGTATTAATGGGATAAACAGCCTTATCCGTACTTAACACTATGACTTTTTTAACATTATTAGAGGCTGCTGCTTCTAATACATTTTCAGCTCCAAGAAGATTCGTTTTAATAGCTTCCATCGGATAAAACTCACAAGAAGGAACCTGTTTTAAAGCTGCTGCATGAAATAGAAAATCTACTCCTCTCATTGCGTTGTCAATACTTTTAAAATCTCGAATATCTCCAACAATAAAATTTAATTTATCATTTTTATACTGGATTCTCATATCTTCTTGTTTCTTTTCATCACGACTAAAGATTCTTACCTCTTTAATATCAGATTCTAAAAACTTATTTAATACTGCATTACCAAAAGAACCTGTTCCTCCAGTAATCATTAATACTTTATCCTTAAACATATTTTTATCAATATTTTTTAAACCAATTAATAAACTCTTTAATACCTTTTGATAGTAACGTGCTAGGCTTATAGTTATAATCTTTGATTAAATCATCTACATCAGCCCAAGTTCTTTTAACATCTCCCATTTGCATAGGTAACATGTTTTTCTGTGCTTTAATATCTAAATTGTCTTCTATTTCTTTTATAAAATCTAACAATTTTACAGAATTATTATTCCCAATGTTATATATTTTATATAAATTTCTATCCGAAATTCGTTTTTCGATAATTTTACTTACTCCTGCTACAATGTCATCTATATAAGTAAAATCACGCTCCATATCACCGTTATTAAACACCTTAATCGGTTTCTCATTGCTAATTGCCTCGGCAAATAACATCGGAGCCATATCTGGTCTTCCCCATGGTCCATAAACAGTAAAGAAGCGCAAACCTGTTGTAGGTATATTATATAAATGGCTATAACTATGCGCCATTAACTCATTACTCTTTTTGGTTGCTGCATACAGACTTACAGGGGCATCTACTTTATCTTTCTCTGAAAAAGGGATTTTTGCATTTGCACCATACACACTAGAACTACTCGCATATACCAAATGTTTTATAGCATAATTCCTAGAGCATTCAAGAATATTCAAGAATCCTACAATATTACTTTGAATATATACATCAGGGTTTTCAATGCTATAACGAACACCTGCCTGTGCAGCTAAATTACAAACAACATCAAACTTTTCACTTCTAAATAACTCAACTAATTCTATTTTATCTTCTAAATTAAGTCTGATAAATTTAAAATCATCATTTGACTCACTCTTCGATTCCTTATAAAAAACGGCTGCATCTTCTCTTTTAACACCTAATTCATTTAACCTAGCGTATTTAAGATTGATGTCATAATAATCGTTGATATTATCAACACCAACAACTTCAAAACCTTTTTCTAAAAGTATTTTACTTAAATGAAAGCCAATAAAACCTGCTGCTCCTGTAACTAAAACTTTCATTATTTTTTTCCTATTTGATGATATTCAAAACCTTTCTCTTCTAGTTTAAATACATTATATTGATTTCTTCCATCAAAAATTATAGGTGTATTTAATTGCTTTTTTATTTCAGAAAAATCTGGAGAACGAAATTCCTTCCATTCCGTTAACATAATTAAAGCATCAGTATCTTTTAAAACATCATATTTTGAATTAAAATAAGAAACTCCTTCAACATCTTTTAAATAAAAATGTTGAGCTTCTTCCATTGCCTTAGGGTCATATGCTTTAACCCTAGCTCCCCTCTTGACAAGTTCTTTTACCACATAAATAGCGGGTGACTCTCTCATATCATCCGTCCCAGGCTTAAAGGCTAAACCCCAAAGGCTAAACTTTTTCCCTGATAAGTTCTCACCAAATCTTTTTACTATTTTTTCAGCAATTACAAATTTCTGACGATTATTAACATCTTCTACTGATGTTATTAACTGTGCATCATATCCGTTTTCTGCTGCTATCCTTTTAAGTGCTTTTACATCCTTAGGAAAACAAGAACCTCCATAACCAGCTCCTGGATAAATAAAACTATATCCAATTCTTGTATCTGATCCAATACCTATTCTTACGTTATTAACATCAGCTCCTACTCTTTCACATATATTTGAAATTTCATTCATAAATGAAATTTTTGTAGCTAACATTGCGTTAGCAGCATACTTAGTCATTTCTGCTGAACGAATATCCATAGTAATAAAACGATCATGTGACATTGTAAATGGGGAATACAATTGTCTCATTTTATCAAAAGCATATTCAGTTTCCGCACCAATAACTACACGATCTGGCTTCATAAAATCATTAATAGCATCTCCTTCTTTTAAAAACTCTGGATTTGATACAACATCAAATTCAATTGAAACATTTCTAATATCTAATTGCTTTTGAATCGTTTCCTTCACCTTATCAGCAGTTCCAACAGGAACAGTAGATTTGTCCACAACTATCAGACGACTGTTCATTTTTTGACCAATTTCATTTGCAACTGCCAAAACATATTGTAAATCAGCAGCTCCATCATCTCCCATAGGTGTTCCAACAGCAATAAAAATAATTTCTACATCTGAAATAACTTCTTCTAATTTCGTTGTAAAAAAAAGTGTTTTTTGTTTAATATTCTTAAGAACCATTTTCTCTAAACCTGGCTCATAAATAGGAACAACTCCTTGATTTAATTTATTTATTTTATTTTGATCAATATCAACACAAGTAACCTTATTTCCCATTTCAGAAAAACAAGTACCAGAAACTAAGCCTACATAACCCGATCCTACAACTGCTATATTCATTTACTATTTATTTTAAAATCATTAACCCATTTTTTTCCAAAAACAAAACCTATACCTAAAGTTGTTCCAACAAACAACCAAACTATAAATATTAATAATCTTTTAGGCTTTGATTTTATAACAGGTACACTTACAGGATTTATTACCGTAAAAACAGGAGTATTTTCCTTTAACTTTATTTTCTGTGTCTCTAGTTGTTTTGCTAACTCAGAATAAATACTATATGCAAGATTAGATTCAGACTGAAGTCTTTCTAAATGTGATTGAGATCTTGATGTTATTAACCTAATATTTTTATCCCTAAAACGAGCTAAGATGGCTTGCTTTTTAATAAAATCTTTTTTTAATTCTTTGTATCTCTCTTGAATGAATTTAAATTCATCCTTTGCTTTTTGTGTTTTGAAATTAGTTATTGCCTTCTGTAATAACTCTTGTACCTTTTTAGTCATTTGTGCAGAAGCTAATGCCTCTGGCATTGAAAAAGATATTTTAACAACCCCTTCTTTACCATTAATATCTAAACTTAATTGATCTTCTAACTGTTTAAAAAGAGTATTTTCTTCTTTTGACACTCTATAAATAGAGTCTTTTGATACTTCTTCTAGAGCATTTTTTTTACTTTTAAACAAACCAGAAAACTTACTAGGAAGGCCTATAGTATAGCTCTTAATAAAAGAAAGAACACCTATTTTTTTATGATTTTCGTAATATTCTTTATAAGTTATTTTTTTATTTTTAGCATTTAATTTTAAAGGTACATTTAGCAATTCTTTTTGAAAAGGTATGCTTTTTACAATTTTAGGATATAAATTAGGGGAGATGTTTTCATTTACATTCCCTCCTCCTAAATTTATTCCCGCCATGGCTGCTAACCCTCCTAAATTACCTCCAACTTTATTACTCGTTGTTTGAGGAACTAATGTAGTAGAAGCTATGTATTCTTTTTCAGAGAAGATAGCTATAAACAAACCGATCAATCCAAATATAGTTATAAAACGAATTAAAGTTTTTTTACCCTTCCATACTATTTTAAATAACTCTAATAAATTAATTTCATCCTCAGGGTTATTGCTGCTTTTATTTTCCATTTTTATTTATCAGTTAACGATTTAACTAAGACACCTAATGTTGCTAACCCTGATGTTATAGCAATAACTTCTTGTGTTGAAATTTTTCTAGTATTCTCTGGTTTATTAGGTATTAAAATCACAGAACCTGGTTTTACCTCAGGATATGATTTAAAAAATAAGAAACGTTTTGTAGTCTTTATATCTCCATTTGCATGAATTACATACGCCCTACTTTTTTTCGCTTTCGCAGAAAAGCCCCCTGAGTTTTCTATATAATGTTTAAAACTCTTCCCTTTTTCATATCTGACTAATGATGGTGATAAAACTTCTCCTTCAACTTTTACTGTTTGTCTCTCCGAAGGTATAAAAAGCTCATCCCCTTCTTCTAAAATTAAATCAAATTTAGAGTTTTCCCCACCTTTAGCCAAAATCTTATTTAAATTAATACCTATTTTGAATGTATTCTTTATTTCATCTGAGACGTCAGTTAATGTATCTTTTTTTGCAAAATCAGCAATTAACTCTGACTGCTTTTTATCTTCTAACGCATTATTCTTTCTTGTTAAAAAAGCACCTTCTATATAAGCAAACTTAGTTAATCCTCCTGCCTTTTTTATTAAATCTGATATTTTTTCATTTTTTAAGCCTATAGAATATTCTCCTACAAAATTAGCTTCACCTTTTATAAAAACAGTTTTTTGTGCAGTGTACCCTTTTAAATATCTAACAGAAACAATATCAAATGGTTTTAATATAAAGTTATTACTAGCAGTACCTTCCAAATTTTGGCTAGCTTTAAGGTTAAAATTTTTACTTATCGTCTCAAAACTACCATCTTTCAATCTTCTAGAAACATCAATTACATTTGAATCTGCACCGCCCTTTAATCCACCACCAAGAGCTATTAAATCTTCAATCTGCATTCCTTTCATAAAGTCAAATTTATCAGCTTTATTCACAGCTCCGTTAATTGTAATAAATTCTTTTTCTTTTAACTCTTCTTTATTAAATATATAAATACTATCATTCTCTTTTAAAAATAATTTTTTATTTTCATTTCTTAATGAAAATGATATTGTTTCTTTATTTATTTTATCGTATGTTCTAACAATAATTCCTCGGTCTAAAAAAGCTTCTCTTGTAACACCTTCTGCTTTATTTAATAAAGCATCTATTGATAAGTTTTCTTTATATTCATAATTCCCAGGTTGAAATACAGCTCCAGCTATAATTATTCTGTTAGAAAAATCATCTATAATTTCATTAATTTTTATATAATCTCCATCTTTTAATTTTTCAGAAGATAATTCTTTAAATGGAATTTCTATTATTTCTTTTTGCTTACCATTTATACGTTCAATGATAATATTTTGCTTGTATGCATTTGAGGCAAAGCCACTACAGTATTTTAATAAATCAGCAACTTTTTCTCCCTCTTTCATTTCATACAAACCAGGTCTTTTTACAGCTCCTTCAATTGTTACTAATTTATCATAAGGTTTGATAATTAGAACATCTTGATCTTGTACTGTTATATTTCCTATCTCAGAACCGTTTACTAAAAAATCATAAAAATCAAAGTCCGAAATTTTTTGTCCAGCTCTAAAGAGTCTAACATTTCTAAAAGTTCCATTTTTAGTAGGCCCTCCAGCAGCATATAATGAATTTAAAACGGTTGAAAAACCACTTAATGAATACGACCCTGGAACTTTCACCTCTCCAACAATACTCACTTGAACATTTCTAACTTCCTTAATAGATACTGCAATGTTGACTTTATTATAACTATTAGATGAAGCTTCTATTCCTGAATAAATCCTTTTTAGATAATTTTTAATCTTAGCTCTTGCAGCTTTTATCGGTAAGCCTATCAAGTGGATATTACCAACACCTTGAATATTAATAACTCCTTGTCTATTAACTTTCTTCTCGTAATTGGCTTCAGCTGCTCCCCATAAATCAACAGCAAGAATATCTCCTGCTCCTACAATATAATTTTCAGGTGTTGCAATATTTAAATTTGGTGTAAATGAAATGTTTGGATTATTAAAAAAGTCATACCCAAAAAGTTTTTCTTTTTTTTCCTCTTTCTCACCTTCTTCTCCTGTCAGTCCAAAATATAAATCATTTTCTTTTTTTTCTATTTCATTATCATTACCCTTTTCTTTATTTAAAGTAGTATTTCCAAGGTTCCTAATTCTAGTCTGCAATTTTTGAGCCTGTAATTCAGACATTCCTCTGGTCTTAGCAATCGCTAATGCCTGTTCTAAGGTATAACCTTCTTTTTTTATTTTATCCCAATAACTAGCAACTTCCTTATCTGAAAGATTATCTACTTCAATATTATTCAAATTCCCTTGAATATCTTGAGCTATAATTGTATTGATACATAAACTAAAGAATAAGAGTATTAATAAAATATTTATCTTTTTTAACATCATTTTTTTTTCATTTCCCGATTGAGTAGTACTCAATTCTTTTTTTATCTAAATTACTTTCGATATACTGATTTCGACCGTCAAAGATAATGGTATTTTTCATTAATCTTATCATTTTATCAAAATCAGGAGAACGAAATTCTTTCCATTCCGTTAATAGCACTAAACTATCAACATCTTCTATAACTTGCTATTTATTTTATCTTCATCAATATCAACACAAATAACCTCATTTCCCATTTCAGAAAAACATGTCCCTGTTACTAAACCTACATATCCTGTACCTATAACGATTATTCTCATCTTACAAAAGGGTGTTTCTCTCCAAAATTAACCAACTCAGCATTCCTTATACCATATACTATTTCAATTGATGACCTAGCATCCACCAAGCCAAAACCGTGCCCTTTTAAAATCCCTTTATAACTTTCAGTATGTAATTCTGTAAAACCACCACTAAATTCAATTTCATCTCCATCAACTGTAATTGAGCGGTAAGTTCTTTGTTTCTTCTCCTTTACGTCGTTAGGTAATGAGTTTTCATCTATTGATAAAAACCAACGTACTCTAGCGTTTTCAAACTCTAAATACCCAGCAGACTTATCTTTTTCTCTTAAATGCACTATATTTTCTTGAACATCCCCAAAAACCCAAGAAAGCATATCGTAAAAATGGACTCCAATATTAGTTGCAATACCTCCTGATTTACTTTCATCTCCTTTCCAAGAAACATCATACCAATTTCCACGAGAAGTAATATATGTTAAATCAACATCATATTTTCCTTTTTTATTTTCAGCATCAACTTTTTGTTTTAAAGCTATAATACTTGGATGTAAACGTAGTTGCAAAATTGTATTCACTTTATTTTCTGACTCTTTTTCTATAGCTTGAAGAGCCTCTAAGTTCCATGGATTCAATACTAAAGGCTTTTCGCAAATAGCATCGGCACCTCTTCTTAAAGCCATTCTAATATGTGAATCATGTAAGTAGTTTGGCGTACATATACTAACATAATCAAGCTGTACACTTTGTTGCCGCTTAATTTTCTCTATGTGACGATCAAACCGTTCAAATTCCACAAAAAAATCAGCTTTTGGAAAATAACTATCCATTACACCAACACTATCAAATTTATCAAGAGCTGCTACTAAATTATTATTAGTATCCTTTATAGCCCTTAAATGACGTGGAGCAATATATCCTGCTGCCCCAATTAAAGCAAAATTTTTCATTATAATGTTTTATCTATTAATTCATCAGGTAGAAAACTCTTCACATCATAAACAACACCATTATTTTTCTTTAATCTTGAAAAATCAATTTGTTTAAATTCATTATGAGAAACTGCTAAAACGACAGCATCATATTTTTCACCATATAAATTAGATTTCAAATCTAAATCATACTCGTTATTAACTTCTTCTTTTTTCGCCCAAGGATCATAAATATCTATAGCAACTCCATAACTTTTTAAAGCATGATACACATCAATTACCTTTGTATTCCTTATATCTGGACAGTTTTCCTTAAACGTAACTCCTAAGATTAAAATCTCAGCTTTTTTAACTTTCACATCTTCTGAAATCATCAATTTCACTACTTCTGATGCCACATGATTCCCCATACTATCATTCAACCTTCTACCAGATAAAATTATCTCAGGGTAATACCCAAATTGCTGTGCTTTTTGAGCTAAATAAAAAGGATCAACACCAATGCAGTGTCCACCAACTAACCCTGGCTTAAAAGGTAAGAAATTCCATTTTGTAGAAGCTGCTTCTAAAACTTCGTTGGTATTAATATTCATTAAGTTGAAAATTTTAGCCAACTCGTTTACAAAAGCTATATTAATATCTCTTTGACAATTCTCTATTATTTTTGAAGCTTCTGCAACCTTTATAGAGGGAGCCATATGAGTCCCTGCCTTAATTACCGATTTATATAAATTATCAATTTCTTTAGCTATTTCTTCAGTAGAACCCGAAGTAACTTTTAAAATATTTTCAACTGTACGAATTTTATCACCAGGACTTATTCTTTCTGGAGAATACCCTACGTAAAAATCTTTGTTTAATTTTAAATTTGATACAGCTTCTAATACAGGAACACAATCCTCTTCAGTAGCTCCAGGATACACAGTAGATTCATATATAACAGTATCACCTACCTTAAGAACAGCCCCTATTGTTTTACTTGCACTTAACAACGGTAATAAAATAGGTTGATTATTTTTATCTACAGATGTTGGAACTGTTACAATGTAATAATTACATTGCTTTATATCTTCTGAATTAGATGTAACAAACAATCCTTTTTCATTAGAGCCTTTATCCACTAAAACAGATTTCAATAAACTATTGTCAACTTCAAGAGTTACATCTACTCCCGTCTTTAACTCTTCTACTCTTTTTGTTTTAATATCAAAACCAACAACCGAGTATTTAGCCGCAAATAACCTAGCTAATGGCAAACCAACGTAACCTAATCCTATAATTGCAATCTTTGGTGCATTCATCATTTTCACTACTAAAAGTACATTGTAAATAGTCTACGAAAGTACAAAAAAACATTATCAACAAAATATTATAAACAAAAAAAAGTCTCATCAAAATTTGATGAGACTTTCAGTGGGCGCGAAGGGATTCGAACCCCTGACCCCTTGGGTGTAAACCAAGTGCTCTGAACCAACTGAGCTACGCGCCCGTTTGCAATTAACATTAAGACCTTTTGGTGGGCGCGAAGGGATTCGAACCCCTGACCCCTTGGGTGTAAACCAAGTGCTCTGAACCAACTGAGCTACGCGCCCTTATGTGCTAATTGCGGGTGCAAATATACAACCCTTTTAGAGACTCACAAATTTTTTTTGCATTTTTTTTCATAAAACTTCTGCAACAACAAACGTGCTCCCCCCTATATAAATCACATCTTGACTCTCTGCTTTCAATTTAGCCACACCAAAAGCCTGACTTACAGAAACAAACGATTCTCCTATTAAATTATACTCACTAGCCTGCTCCTTTAATTTTTTTTCTGACAAACCTCTTACAATATCTGGTTTACAAAAATAATAAGTTGCATTTTTTGGGAAAAGAGGTAATACCTCATTCAATTTTTTATCAGAAACTACTCCTAAAACAATATGTAAATTTTCATATTTTTCATTTTGAAGTTGTTTTAAAGTATAATTTAACCCTTCTTTATTATGAGCTGTATCACAAATAATTTTTGGTTCGTATTCCAAAATTTGCCAACGACCTTTTAAATTTGTGTTTTTTACCACATTTAACAAACCTTTTTCTATATGTTTTTCTAAAATAATAAAACCTTTAAGTTGTTTAACTGTTTTTACCGCTGTTAATATATTTTTAGATTGATAATCTCCTAACAAATCTGTTTTGTAATCTCCCTCTTCATCAGAAGCAAATAAAATTTCAGAATTACAATCTTTTGCTTTAGTTAAAAAAACTTGTTTAATTACCTCTTGTTTCTCCCCTATAATAATAGGAATTCCTTGTTTTATAATACCAGCCTTTTCATATGCAATTTCAGGTAACGTTTCTCCCAAAAATTGTGTATGATCCAATCCTATATTTGTTATCACAGAAACTTCAGGCGTTATGATATTAGTAGAATCTAATCTACCACCTAAACCTACTTCAATAATAGCTATGTCTACTTTTTGGTCTGCAAAATAATCAAACGCCATACCTACTGTCATTTCAAAAAAAGACACCTTTTGTTTCTCTAAAAATTCTTTGTTTTCTGAAATAAAAGCAACAATATTTTCATCAGGAATTTCTATACCATTAATTCGAATACGTTCTGTAAAATTCTTAAGATGTGGAGATGTATACAGACCTACTTTATAACCTGCTTCTTGTAAAATAGACGCTATCATGTGACTTGTTGACCCTTTTCCATTAGTTCCTCCTACATGAATCGTTTTAAAAACTTTTTCTGGATTACCTAACTTATCACTTAAAGCTTTAATATTCGTTAAATCTTTTTTAAATGCAGTTTTACCTTGACGCTGGTACATTGGCAATTGTGCAAACATCCAATCTAAGGTTTCTTGATATGTCATATGTATTATTTATAATCTATAAACTATGTCTGGAGCAATATATACTATAATTATCTAAAGTCTTTTTTATTAAGAAAAAAAACATAATACACTCCCATATATTTATGTTTAATGTTTCTATATTGGTGGTGGTGGAAATATTTCAATTCTTCTATTTAGAAATATATTTAGTTTCAAAGAATCAGATGAATGTTCTTTAATTTCATTAAACATAGTAACTACCTTCATTAATAAAGACTCAAGCTCATCTATTTTACACGTTAGAGAAACAACAAGTTTTTCAGGCGAGTCTGAATACCTGTCATCTTTTCCATAATTTAACAAATCCTTTTTCAGCACACTTATTAAATCACCTATAGAATATTTCTTTTCTTTTAATATACTATCTTTTGAAATACTCAAAATATTCTTAAACTTCAAAAAAGGTGGCATACCTTTACCAAAGGTAGTTGATACTAAAATATTATATTCCTGTTTATTCTTTTCTACTTTGATATAAGCTTTTTTATCGTAGTAATTCAAGCCCTGTAGACTATCAATTAGATCTTCAAAATTTTTAAATGATTTAAAGTTTAATACTTCATAGTTCTCTTTCTTAAGAAAGGAAGCTTCTCTAGGATAATAAAACTTTTTCACAACTCCCTCCTTACTGTTTTTGCAAGAAAAAAAGAGTAATAATACTATTATTTTTATTATAAGTTTCAATTTCAAAAAAGACAATTATTGAGACAAAGAGAACTTATAGATAATTGTTCCTCTTTGTTTTGATGGCGCTTCACCATCTGCATTCCATCTTGTTTTTAAAGCAGCTTCTTTAGCTGCTTTCTCTAAACAAGCAGCTGAACTAGTACTTCCTTTTACTCCTCCAACCAGAGCTTTAATAACTTTTCCATTTTGGTTAACTTCAATACTTACCACAACAGTACCTTCTTCTTCACAATCTGGTTTTTTTATAGGCTTAGATAACGCTTTTCTTCCTGCTAAATTATAATTACCTCCAGATCCACTTCCTGAGTTCCCGTAATATTTGTTAGAGTTTGGATTTCCATTCTCATTACCTTTAACCCCAGTCTCATTATCATCTCCTTCTCCTTTCGTAGCACCGTCTTTTGAAGTACCATTTAAAAGACTATTTAAAGCATCTGTTGTTTGTTTTGATGGCTTTGGTTTTTGTTTAGTTTCTGTTTTTTTAGGTGTTTCTTTTACTTCTTTCTTTTGTTCTTTTGATTTCTCTATAACAGGAACACTTTTAGCACTATCATCAGTGATTACTTCTTCTTCAATAGTCTCTTCTGAATTTTCTTTTACTTCCTCTTCAACAACTTCTTCTTGCTGCTCTTGTGTAGCTTGTTTTTTGGTATTCTGTACAGGCTCTCCACTACCTACTTCGGAGTTCCCAAAATTAATTGCTAATCCGTATTCTATTGGCGGATCTAAATACTTCATCCCATAGTTAAATACTCCAACTACTAAAAGCATTAGAATAACAGCAGTGATAATAGCTGATTTACGTTTATGTTCTGTATTTAAAACTAACATTTTTATTTACCTTTAACAGCTAAAATCATTTTTAATTTATTTCTATTTGCAATATCTATAATTTTCATCACGTTTTTATATGGTACGTTTTGATCACCTCTAATTACGACCGTTTTCTTTTTATCTACTCCTACTTTTGTAAGTATTGTTCTTTCTAAATTAACTTCACTTACTTTTGTTTTATCAATATAAAAAGAAGATTTTTCGGTTATAGTAACAGCTACAGCTGTATTATTCTCTGTTTTTCCTCCTGCTTTTGGTAATAATACATCAATTGCGCTAACTGTAACTAATGTTGATGTTAACATAAAAAAGATTAGTAATAAGAAAACAATATCCGTCATAGACGACATATTAAAACTTGGATCAACTTTATTTCTTCCTTTTAAATTCATTTTATTTATTCTAAAATTAAAAGATTACCTATTATACAGGTTCATTTAATAAATCTAAAAACTCTACAGATTTAGCTTCCATTTGATATACAACTTTATCAGTACGAACTACTAAATGATTATAAGCAATATAAGCAATAATACCTACAATTAAACCACCTACTGTTGTTGTCATTGCTGTGTACAAACCATCAGACAATAATTTTATATCTATTTGCCCTCCTGAATTTGCTATTTCATGTATAGCAACTATCATTCCTATTACGGTACCTAAAAAACCAATCATCGGTGCAGCACCAGCAATTGTTGCTACTACTGAAACATTTCTTTCTAATTGATACACCTCTAATTTCCCTGCATTTTCTATTGCCTTATTAATATCCTCTAACGGTTTTCCTATTCTAGAAACTCCTTTACCTATTAATCTTGCCGTTGGTGAATCTGTGTTTTCACATAATGCTTTTGCACTTTCTAACTTACCATTAGTTATATGATCTCTTATTTGGTTCATAAAGTTTTCATCAACTTTAGAGGCTGCTTTAATAGCGAAGAAACGTTCAAAATAAATATAAAGTGCTACGCCTAATAACACAAATAAAATTGCAATTATAACTTGCCCTCCAACACCTCCATCCATAATTAAATTATAGATTGATAATGTTTTTTCTTTTGTCGCTTCTTCTAGCAACTCTGTTTGTTCTTGAAAATTAGCTATCATTAAATTAATTTTATAAGTATATTAACGGTTATCTTGTTTTTTAATTGCTTAAAAAAATCCTGAATTTATTTAAAAACTCAGGATTCTTTAATTAAATCATTATCATTTTATTTATCCTAACACAAATTTCACCATTACATACCCTAAAGTCCCTAGGACTATAGTATACGGTAATGCCATTTTCACCATTTTACCATATGATAAATTTATTAATGGTGCTAATGAAGATGTTAATAGGAATAAAAATGCAGCTTGACCATTTGGGGTAGCTACACTTGGTAAATTAGTACCTGTATTAATAGCTATGGCTAGTTTTTCAAAATGTTCTCTAGTAATAACTCCATTTTTAAAAGCTTCTTGTACTTCACCTATATAAACAGTTGCAACAAAAACATTGTCACTTATTGCTGATAATACTCCATTTGCAAGGTAAAATAAACCTGGTTGTGAAGTTGGATCTTGATCAAGTGCCCAAGCTATTATTGGAGAAAAAAGATGTTGATCATGAATCATTGCTACAATTACAAAAAACACTACTAACAAACCAGTAAAAGGTAATGCTTCTTCAAATGCTGGACCTAATTGATGCTCATCAGTTAATCCCATAAATGCAGTTTGAACAATAATTAAAGCTAAACCAATAAAACCAACAGGTGCAATATGTAATGCTAAACCTGCAATTAGCAATATAGCAGAAACAGCTTGTACTATTAAACCATACTTTTCTTTATCAGTACGCTTACTATCTTCTTCCTCTGTATATTTTTCAATTATACTTGCGGCTATTTTTGGCAATTTAGCACCAAAACTAAACCACCCCGTAAGCTCAAGAACAACTGTAGTTGCCATACCAGCAAATAATACAGGAATCGTAATTGGAGCCATTTGCTTAAAGAATTCAATAAAATCCCAACCTAAACGCTCTCCTATTAATAAATTTTGAGGCTCACCAACTAAAGTACATACACCTCCTAATGCAGTACCTACAACACCATGCATTATTAAGCTACGTAAAAAGCTACGAAATTGTTCTAATGTTTCTCCACTTAATTCATCTCTATCTAAAATCCCATCTTCATTGTAATCTTTTGCACTCGAATGAATTTTATGATACACTCCATAAAAACCAACAGCAACACTAATCAATACTGCTGTTACTGTTAATGCATCTAAAAAAGCCGATAATAATGCCGATAAGAAGACAAATAGTAATGATAAAACAACTTTTGATTTTATCTTAGTGAATACTTTACTAAAAATAAACATTAATAAAGGTTTCATAAAATAAATCCCAGCCACCATAAACACTAGAAGTAGTATTACTTCTAAGTTCTGACTAACCTCGTGATATGCATTTTTTGGTGTCGTTAATCCTAATGCTATTGCTTCTATCGCTAATAAACCACCTGATTGTAATGGATAACATTTTAAAGCCATTGCTAGAGTAAAAATAAATTCACCTATAAAAAGCCATGCCGTAATTGTTTTTCCTAATATCATCAATGAAAATATATTGAAAATTAAAAAACCAATCATGGTCATTTTAAACCATTTCGGACTATTACCTAAAAAATTTTTAAACATATCGTTTTTTATTATTTATATCAATTCTTTTAATGCTATTTCAAATGCAGTTGAGCAAATTTTTGTTTTTGATGCACTCTTTGCAAATGATCTTTGTAATGCCTTTTTTATAATATTTGAAGTATCATCAAAGATTGCTTTATCTTCCATCGGTAAAGCTACTTTAGCTTCCATTAAATAAGCAAAGACTCTTGCAATACCGCAATTAGAAATAAAGTCTGGCAATAAACTTAAATGTTTATCTGTATATTCCATTATTGGTCCAAAGAAAATTTCTTTATCTGCAAATGGCACATTTGCTCCTGGAGAAATCACTTCTAAACCTGTATCAATCATTTTTTGTACTTGATCTTGAGAAACTAGTCTTGAGGCTGCAGCTGGAACAAATATTTCTGCTGGTAAACTCCAAATTTTACTATTAATTTCATCAAAAGGAATCATTTCACTAGAAACTAACTTATTTCCGTCTTTTGCTAAAAACAAATCCTTCATTTCCTCCATAGAAAATCCATTTTCATTTATAACTCCCCCTTCTCTATCAATAATACCAACAACTTTTGCCCCTAATTGAGTTAAATAATATGCTGCTGCTGAACCTACATTTCCAAAACCCTGAACAATAGCTCTTTTCCCAGAAATAGTTCCTCCATAAATATTATAATAATGTTTAACAGCCTCGGCAACACCGTAACCAGTTAACATATCAGCAACTGTATACTTTTTAGATAAATCTGGTGAAAATTGTTTATCTTCTATCACCTTAATTACACCTTGACGTAATTGACCTATTCTATTAATTTTATCTGCTTCTGTTGGCTTAAAATGTCCATTAAAAATTCCTTCTTGAGGATGCCAAACACCACAACTTTCTGTAATTGGAATTACATCTTTATCTGCATCAACATTTAAATCTCCTCCTGTACCATAATAATGTTTTAATAACGGAGTAACTGCTTTATACCAACGTTCTAAAACACCTCTTTTTCTTGGATCATTTGGGTCAAAATTAATTCCTGATTTTGCACCTCCAATTGCTGGCCCAGAAACAGTAAATTTAACTTCCATTGTTTTTGCTAAAGATAAAACTTCATTTTTATTTAAACCTTTACGCATTCTCGTTCCACCTCCTGCAGCTCCTCCCCTTAAAGAGTTTATTACAGTCCATCCTTCTGCTTCAGTTTCTTGATCTTTCCAGTGAAAAACAATTTCTGGTTCTTTTTGTTCGTATATTTTAAGTAATTCTTTCATAATATTCTTTAATAAATTTTCAACTTTAATTTGTTATAATCTCTAAAATAATCTGTGTAAAATGTTCTCGCTAGGAGAAGCTAAAGTTGTCTCATTTAAAAAAGTTTTTATTTATTTAATTCATGTTTAAAAACATACTGTCACAAAATTACCATAAAAAAAATAATAGGTCAAATTTTTTGATTCTAAATTACTACGGATTAAAAATAATACCCGATGAATGATTTTTTCTTGCACCTGTTACACTACTTAAACAATTCACTTGATTATCAATACGTAACAATCCTAAAAAAGCAAAAATTAAAGCTTCTTTATAATTAATAAGCTCTATTGTTTGAATTTCTACTTTCTTTTTTGAATAAAATTCTATTCTTTTCATTAAAAAAGAGTTAAAAACACCTCCTCCTGTTATTAAAACAGCGCTACTATTGTGAATTATTTTACCTATTTGAATAGCAGAATGCTCTATAAAAGTTCTTAGAATAATTGAAACATCTTTTTCTTTTTTATCAATTAATGGTAAAATATTTGATAGTACCCACTCTAACCCTAAAGATTTAGGTGCTGCTTTTTTGTAAAACTCTAAGGAATTTAATTCTTTTAATAAATCTTCATTTATCTTTCCTTTAGCCGCAATATTCCCTTTATCATCATAATCAAATCCTAATTTTTGAACATAATGATTTAAAACAATATTTACCGGACAAATATCAAAAGCGATTCTATTTTCTTTTATTTTATATGAAACATTTGCAAAACCACCAAGGTTAACACAAAAATCAAAATCGGCAAATAATAACTCATCACCAATAGGAACTAATGGTGCTCCTTGTCCACCAAGATTAACATCTTGTGTTCTAAAATCACAAACAACTTTTTGGTTCGTTATTTCTGATATTGTTTTTCCACTTCCCACCTGAAGTGTAACACCTTTACCTGGTTGATGTAAAACTGTATGCCCATGAGAAGCTATAAAATCAACATCTACAATATCATTTTTTTTAATAAAAAGATTAATTTCTTTTCCTAGTAACTTACCATATTCAATATCAAGTATAATTAGATCATCTTTAGAAAAATGAATGGCTGTTTTTAGTTCATTTTTCCATTTATTGCTATAAGAAATCGTGGTAGCTGCTAATATTTTAAAACTCTTATAATTCTTTTTATTAAACTTAACATAAACTAAATCAATTCCATCTAATGATGTCCCAGACATCAAACCTATTATAAAGCAACAATCTCCATTCATATCTGTAAAAATAATAAAACTCTGTTGAAAATATGCCATTAAAAAAGTATATTTGTAGACATTTTTTACGAATATAATAATCATATATAATGGATTTTAGTTTAACAGAAGAACATATAATGATTCGTGATGCAGCTCGTGATTTTGCTCAAAACGAATTATTACCAGGAGTAATTGAAAGAGATAATGCGCAAACCTTTCCAGACGAATTAGTTCGTAAAATGGGTGAGGTTGGGTTTTTAGGTATTATGGTAGACCCTAAATACGGAGGAAGTGGAATGGATGCTATTTCTTATGTATTAATCATGGAAGAGCTTTCTAAAATTGATGCTTCTGCTTCTGTTATGGTTTCTGTAAATAACTCTTTAGTTTGTTATGGATTAGAAGCATATGGTACTGAAGAGCAAAAACAAAAATATTTAACAAAACTAGCTACTGGTGAACAAATTGGAGCTTTTTGTTTAAGCGAACCTGAAGCTGGTTCTGATGCGACTTCTCAAGCTACAACAGCTGAAGATAAAGGTGATTACTATTTATTAAATGGTACAAAAAACTGGATTACCAATGGTGGTCGTGCAGGTGTTTATTTAGTTATAGCTCAAACTGATCGTAGTAAAAAACATAGAGGTATCAACGCTTTTATTGTTGAACAAGGGATGGAAGGTTTTCATGTAGGTCCTAAAGAAGATAAATTAGGAATTCGTGGTTCTGATACACATACGTTACAGTTTAACGATGTAAAAGTACCTAAAGAAAATAGAATTGGTGAAGACGGATTTGGATTTAAATTTGCAATGAAAACATTATCTGGTGGTCGTATCGGTATTGCTGCACAAGCATTAGGTATCGCCTCAGGATCTTACGAATTAGCTTTAAAATATTCTAAAGAACGTAAAGCATTCGGAACAGAAATTTGTAATCATCAAGCAATTGCATTTAAATTAGCTGATATGCACACAGAAGTTGAAGCTGCAAGAATGTTAGTTATGAAAGCTGCTTGGGACAAAGATCAAGGTAATAATTATGATATGTCTGGAGCAATGGCAAAATTATATGCATCTAAAGTTGCTATGGAGCAATCTGTTGAAGCAGTGCAAATTCACGGTGGTAACGGTTTTGTAAAAGATTATCATGTAGAGCGTTTAATGCGTGATGCAAAAATTACTCAAATTTATGAAGGTACTTCAGAAATTCAGAAAATTGTAATTTCAAGGGGTGTTATCAAAGGATAAAACCTAATTATTATAAACTTAAAGTCCATCATTAATTTGATGGACTTTTTTTTGGGCGTTAACCACAAGTGTTGCGCTTTTCATATTCGATTTTTGTTCATGTTTCACAAAAGAACTTAAACAAAGCTTCAATCGCTAACACGTATACTTATAATTATTAGTCTTTAAATTCTAATTTATGTAAATGTAAACCAGAAGCTGGCGCTATATTTTTAATGAACTCGATCTCTGATGTCGGATTCAAACTCTCTTTAATAAAATTCAAATCGAATTCTCCTTTTCCTAAATCGTGTAATGCTCCCATAATTAAACGGATTTGATTTCTTAAAAAACCTTCTCCTCTTACAACTAAAACAAAACTTTCTTTCGGAAAAAAAGATGCAGTTAATTCTGTGTTCTCTTCAATCCTGCAAGAAACAATTTCTCTTTCAACTTTCGTTTCTTCAGTTGGTTTTGTGCAATAGCGTTTATAATTATGAAAACCTTCAAACAACATTGCTCCTTCTTTCATCAAATCAACATCAAGCTGTTCTCTGAAACGTGTTAAAAATGGAGCAGCATATGGATGATTTTTTTCTCCATATGAAAAGTAGTATCGATATTCTTTTAGCTTCGGGTGTTGAATTATATTGAAATCTCTATCAATATCTTCAATCTTTAAGGCTCTCATATCACCAGGAGCATTTGCGTTAAAATCTATCATAAATTGATCAAAATTTACTTTTTCATCAATAAATAATTGAAACGCAAAATGAGTAGCTGATACTCTTGCGTCAGTTCGACCAACACCTAAACTTTTAAGACGGATTCCTTTATAAATAAACTTTAGAGTTTTATCTAAAAAGAGGTGTCCCGTTTTTAAATTTGGTTGTTTCTGCCATCCATGAAATCGAAAACCTAAATATTGAAGCGTAACTAAGTACGTATGCTTGTAATTCATCATTGTAATAACTCGTATGATTGCTTAGCTATTTCTAACTCTTCATTTGTAGGAATTACTAATATCTTTACATTAGATATTTCTTTATGAATTTCGGTTAATTCTTTAGCTCTCATATCATTCTTAGTTTCATCTAATTCTATTCCAAAGAACTCCATAGAATTACAAACTAACTTTCTTATATAAACAGAATTTTCACCAATACCAGCTGTAAAGACAATGGCATCTAACCCATTCATAGCTGCAATGTATGAACCTATATATTTTTTAATTCTATACGCATTCATATCTAATGCTAATTGACAGTTTTCATCTCCTTTTTCTGCTGCTGCTTCAATGTCTCGTAAATCACTAAAACCTGTTAAACCTTGCATTCCGCTCTCTTTTTGTAACATATCGTTTACATAATTAGCTTCATACCCTAAATTGTTTATCAGGTAAAAAATTAAAGAGTGATCAATATCACCTGAACGCGATCCCATAATTAGTCCTGTTACTGGCCCAAAACCTAAACTATGATCAATACTTTCTCCGTTATTAATAGCAGTAATACTACAACCATTTCCTAAATGAATTGTAATAATTTTAGATTTTTCTTTATCTAAATACTCAATTGCTTTTTCTGATACATATTTATGGCTTGTTCCATGAAATCCATATAAACGAATTTTATCCTCTTCTAAAAATTTATTAGGAATTGCATATTTATATGCCTTTACAGGAATAGTTTGATGAAATGCTGTATCAAATACAGCAATTTGTTTTGCTTTAGTAAATATAGTTTCTGCAACTTTAATACCTTCTAAATTAGCTGGATTATGTAGTGGTGCTAATGAATATAACTCCTCAATTTTCTCCTTAACTTTATCTGTTACAATCGTAGTTTTTGTAAATGAATTTCCTCCATGTACAACTCTATGAGCTACTATTTGAATATCATCAGTAGAAGCTATTACACCAACGTTTTTATCAAGTAATAAACCAACTACTTTTTCTAAACCTGCTTTATGATCTTTAATTTCATATTCCTCTTCAATGTCATTCTTTACTGATTTGTAATGAACATTACCTAATTTTAGTCCAATTCTCTCTATCAATCCAGAACAAATTACCTCTTGCTGTGGCATTTCGAATAATTGATATTTTATAGATGAACTACCAGAATTTATTACTAATATTTTCATATTTATTTATCTTGAGCTTGAATTGCAGTTAAAATTATGGTGTTAAAAATATCATCAACAGTACACCCTCTGCTTAAATCGTTTACCGGTTTGTTTAATCCTTGTAACATTGGTCCTATAGCCAATGCACCAGTTTCTCTTTGCACCGCTTTATAAGTATTATTCCCTGTATTCAAATCTGGAAAGATTAATACATTTGCTTGACCTGCTACTTCTGAATTTGGTAATTTCTTTTTTCCAATAGCTGGGTCAACTGCTGCATCGTATTGAATTGGTCCTTCAACTTTTAAATCTGGTCGTTTTTCTTTAATAATTTCTGTTGCTCTCCTAACTGTATCAACATCTTCTCCTTTTCCAGAAGCTCCTGATGAATAAGATAACATAGCTATTTTAGGATCAATTCCAAAAGCAATACTAGAATCTGCAGATGAAATTGCTATTTCAGCTAATTCTTCTGCTGAAGGATTTGGATTAATTGCACAATCACCAAAAACAGAAACTCTATCTTCTAAACACATAAAGAAAATAGATGAAACTACTGAAAATCCAGGTTTAGTTTTCACAAACTGTAATGCTGGTTTAATAGTATGTTGAGTAGTATGTGCTGCTCCAGAAACCATTCCATCAGCAAGTCCTTTATGTACCATCATTGTTCCGAAATAAGAAACATCTGCCATTAAATCTTCCGCCATTGCAGGACTTAATCCTTTATGTTTTCTTAACTCATATAATGTATTAGAAAAATCACTTAAATAATCAGACTCTATCGGGTTGATAATTTCGGTTTTATCAAAATCGAAAGAAATATTTAATCGTTTTATCGAAGTTTCAACATTTACTCTTTTACCTAAAATAGTTAATTTAACTATATCAGATTTTTGAAGTTGTGAAGCTGCAATTAAAATTCTGTCATCATTTCCTTCAGGTAATACAATATGTTTTCTTACTTCTTTTGCCTTTTTAAACAGATTGTATTGAAACATTCTTGGTGTAAGAATATCAGTTCCTTTATAACTTGTTAATTTATCATTTAACGTTGTAACATCTACATATGTTTCAAATGTATTTAAAGACATTTTAATTTTGTCAACATTCTCTGCATATATATGAGATCTAACATTCCCTAATTTAGTCGTAACAGCAAAAGTTCCTTCTTTAACCCATAAAACAGGAACAATTTTTTCTAAACCTTCAATTAATTTAAGTATTGATGGATTTAATTCTATACCTCCAGTAAGTACGATACCAGATATTGAAGGATAATTAGTAGAAATATTTGCTTGTAAAGTACCTAATAATATATCAGATCTGTCAGCAGGAGTAACGACAACACTTCCTTCTGTTAAGTGATGTAAAAAATGAGATAATTGCATTGCACCTACCTTAATATCACCTGTTGTATTATTTAATAATTCTTTCCCGAATAATACATCCGCATTAATTTCTTTTAAAAACTCTTTAACAGTTGGATTATTTAATTTTTTATTAATTGGTATTGCATTAATAGAAACTGAATTAGGTAAACTTCTACCTACTTCTTCAATAATAATACTAATGTTTTTTTCTTCAACTTTATTAGCTATTACAGATATTACCTCTACATCTTTATTTACAAAAGAATCATAGGTTAATTTTAAGCTTTGAATAAACTCATCAAGTGTTTTATTTACTCCTCCCGAAACGATAATAACTGGAATTCCAAGATTCTTAGCTATTAACACATTTAAATCCATTTCAATAATAGCCCCATGATCAGAAAAATCTGTTCCTTCAACAATTACAAAATCATTTTTATCTTCTAGGTTTTTATATTTTTCAATAATACTAGTCATTACTTCATCTTCTCCATCATTATTTAATTTATTAATTAAATCTGATCTTGTAAAAGCATAGCAATCTTCGTAGGAACATTTTATATTAAAATAATTAAGAACTGTATTAATATGGTTATCTCTTTTATCTCCTATTTGATTATCAATTATAGGTCTAAAATATCCAACTTTTGGTTTTTTTCGAAGCAATAATTGCATTAAACCCAGACTCAGCATTGACTTTCCTGAATTTGCTTCACTAGCAGCGATATAAACAGCTTTATTCATATTTCTTATTTTATGCAAAATTACACGAAATAAAATTAATTTTTTATGATAATTGTTGGTATAATTATTAAATAAATGAAATTGTTATTATCTATAAATACATTAATTTATAAGTTATACTTTCAACCCTAATTAAAAACTCGATTATAAAGTAATTACTAAAAGTGTGTCATCTTTTTAAGGCATTCTATTTTTAAAATATTTAACTAATAGCATAGTTAAATTAATCTAATTTACTGAATTCTTATCCCCCTAGTTGGATTGGTAGTTTTATTAAATACAAATTATTTGTTTGTTTTGATTTCAATTTAGCGCAAAAAAAAACCTCAATCTAGTTATAGATTGAGGTTTAAAAGAAAGGCAACGACCTACTCTCCCACCATTGGCAGTACCATCGGCGCAAATGGGCTTAACTTCTCTGTTCGGGATGGAAAGAGGTGAGCCCCATTGCGATAATCACCTTAAATCGTTCAGTATATTTCAACTGTATAAGTTAACATATTAGTAAAATCATATCGTAAATTATCAAAAGAGTTTGCGTCCCGACCCGAAGGTCGGGAACTATACATAAGCCTATGGGTTATTAGTAATACTCGGCTATGACATTAC
>NZ_AUMF01000020.1 GCF_000430545.1 Tenacibaculum ovolyticum DSM 18103 | reverse complement strand
CTTTGTAAAAACCAACCCATTTACGAATGTTAGATTCATTTAGACCTTTTTGTTTAGAAACAGCTGCTGCTGAATAGTGTGATTCTAAAACTAATTTTACACATTCAAGTTTAAATGCATAATCATACTTGACTTTTCTGCCCATAAAAATACCCCCAAATAGTGTCTAACTTTTTGGGGGCAGTGTAATTTGGGGAGTTTTTTTTGTGATTTCACATATAAAATCGATGGTTTTAATGCTTTCCTTTCTTTAATAATTGAGGGAAATTACGTTTAAACCTATTTAACCTAGGTACTGAAACATTTTTTACATATGGATTTTCAGGATGCAGGCGCTCATAATTTTGATGATACTCTTCAGCAGGATAGAACTTCGTAAACTTTGTAACTTCTGTAACTATTTTACCTTTATATATTTCTGTATTTAACTTTTTAATAGTGGCTTCAATAATCCTCTTTTCATTTACCGTATTATAAAAAGCTATCGATCTGTATTGAGAACCATAATCAGGATGCTGCCCATTCACAGTTGTTGGGTCATGAGACCCGTAAAATACTGCTACTAATGTTTGAAAACTCACTTTTTTAGGATTATAGTATACTGCTACAGTTTCAGCATGCCCTGTACGCCCCGTTCCTATCTTTTTATATGTTGGATTTTGTGTATGTCCTCCTGCATATCCAGAAACAACTTCCTCCACTCCTATTACGCTTTCAAAGACCGCTTCTACACACCAAAAACATCCACTTGCAAAATAGGCCTTTTTTAATTCCTTTTTTCCCTTATTTACACCCTCTACATTTTTTATTTTTTTACTTTTAAAACCAAATAAACTAAGAAGAATAACTAATAAGCTAAGTATCTTTATTAATTTCATATATCATATTTTATACACCTTAAGTCGTATAAATATAATTATATTACATATTAAAAGTGAAAATTTAGATTAATAATTCCTACATTAGAGAAACCACTATCTATCCATTTTTTGTTTGCTTTCTTATCAAAACTTCCATTATCTACAACAAAGTTATACTTAATAAAAATACCTGGCTCTGTACTTATACTAAAGTGCTTAGAAATATTAAACATTATCCCTAAAAAACTATTTCCTAAGGCAGCTCCTAAATGCTTATCACTCTCTTTAATATGATGATACATACCACCCAACTCAAAACCATAATAAAACTCCCACTTTCGGGTTCTCTTAAATAGTTTATCATATCCTATTTTAGCTCCAAAATCAACCGTTCCTCCTTCACTTGTATCTAAATTATAATTTAAACCTAAGCGGTAATGATATTTCTTATTTTTTTTAAATCTATATGTTAATAAATACGCATTCTTGTCTGTAGGAAAAACTGAGTTTATAAATCGGGATGCAGCAATACTTATTTGATGTTTACTATCTCTTATATCCAAAAAAGAATCGCTCTTTTGAGAAAGAGCGATTTTATATATAGTTAAAAAAAGTAGTAGAACTATTTTTTTTGAACAATTCATTAATTAAAATATTTTTTTGTAATTTCTTCTATTCTCTTAGTAAAGTCACCAAAATAAACTTCTGCACTCTCCTTTTCACCATCTTTAAAAGTCATATTAAAAGGGAAATCAGCTTTATCATCAATTGTTATATCAGATATTTTAATATCATTATATAATAATTCACTATCTAAAATCGTGTTAATTTCATTTGTTGATAATTCACTTATTTTCTTACCTAAAGCTTTTACTTTAGTTACGTCGAAACTATATGTAACTTTTAAATTGTTATGAGAAAAATAACCTTTTATCTTTTTAAGGTCGTTCTCAATACTTGAAACATTACCGTAATCTGAAGTATTCAACTCTAAATCAGTATTAAATGTATACCCACAATCACCTTCTGATGATAATGAATAAGTGAAGTTAAATTTAGTTGGTGATACTCTATTAAATTTAAAAGAATTTGTAAAAGGACTTGTAAAAATCTGAATATCTGCTTTTAAAGGCATAGAAAAATTAGTATTCACATCATATGTTACTTCTTTTATATCTATTTCAAAAGTTTTAACATTATCTACAGTTACTAATAAATGTCCTTTTGTAGGTAATTTTACAATTTCATTTGTATAACTAACCTCTATATCTTCATAGCTGTCAACAATTAATACTGCATTATTTAATGTACCTGTATAAACCGATGGGAAATTTAACTCTATAATTGAAGCATCAGCAATTCTCTCCCATTTTTTTTCAACAATATCCCAAGAATATTTTCCTTTTAATCCATTATAATTAAATCCATTATCTTTATTAAAAGGACCAAACTGTCTATCAAACTGTTCCATTGTAAAATTAATCCACGATTCAGATTCAGTGTATGAACCCCATGAACCAGAATGAGTTGTTTCTACATCTTCTTTTATAATCGCTTTGTAAAAGAAATCAGAAAAACCTCCATCTGCTAGAGTCTCTAAGCAACTATAAAAGCTATCCATATTAGCTTTTATATTCTCTTTATCTTCTTCAACTGTAGTAGGATTTGCAACATCTGGTTCATTACTTTCTGTACATGATACAACAGTTAAAAACACAGCAGCAAACAACATTAATAAATAATTAATTTTTTTCATAGTATTTTTTTTTAAAAATTTAGTTGCGAATTTATAATAAATTTTTATTGTTTATATTATTATTTATGAATTCTTTTTTTCTATTTTTGTTATACCTAAAACACTACAAATTAATGGAGCATTTTATAGTATCGGCACGTAAATATCGTCCTCAAGTTTTTGAAGATGTAGTTGGGCAACAAGCCATCACAAATACGTTAGAAAATGCTATAAAAAACAACCATTTAGCACAAGCTTTACTTTTTACAGGACCAAGAGGTGTTGGTAAAACATCTTGTGCTCGTATACTTGCAAAACGAATAAATCAAGAAGATGCTGATACGAATACTGATGAAGACTTTGCCTTTAATATTTTTGAATTAGATGCTGCTTCAAACAACTCAGTAGATGACATTCGTAGTTTAACCGATCAAGTTCGTATTCCGCCTCAAACAGGAAAATACAAGGTTTATATTATTGATGAAGTACACATGCTTTCTCAAGCAGCTTTTAATGCTTTTTTAAAAACATTAGAAGAACCGCCTGCACATGCTATTTTTATTTTAGCTACTACAGAGAAACATAAGATTATACCAACTATATTATCTCGTTGTCAAATATTCGATTTTAAACGAATTGGTGTTTTAGATGCAAAAGAATATCTAAAAACTATTTGTGTAAAAGAAAATATCACTGCTGATGATGATGCATTGCATGTTATTGCTCAAAAAGCTGATGGGGCTATGCGTGATGCTTTATCTATTTTTGATAGAGTTGTTAGTTTTTCTGGTAGTAATTTAACTCGTGAAGCTGTTACTCAAAACTTAAATGTATTAGATTACGATGTCTATTTTAATATTACTGATTTATTAGTTGATAATAAAATACCACAAGTATTAATGGCATTTAGTGATGTTTTAGGTAAAGGATTTGAAGGACATCATTTTATTAATGGTTTGGCATCACACTTTAGAGATCTATTAGTTGCAAAAGATGAAGCAACTATATCTTTGCTAGAAGTTGGAGACAATACTAAAAAGAAATACTTAGAGCAAGCCAAAAAGGCTAATATGCAATTTCTACTCCCTGCTATTGATAAAGCTAATGATTGCGATTTAAAATACCGAGGCAGTAAAAACCAAAGATTACTGGTAGAATTAACCTTAATGCAAATAGCCTCTATCAATTTTGATGGAGCAAAAAAAAAATCTAGCAACTACATAATTCCTGCTACATTTTTCACATCTTTATCTCCCTCTGTAAAGAAAGAAACAGTAACATCTGTTCCTGTTGTAAAAACTGAAGAAAAAGTTCAAGTTAAGCCAAAAATTCAGGCTCCTTTAACTAAGGTTGTTGCAGAATCAACAAAACCTTTATTAAAAAACATAAAACGCCGTGCTTCAGCTTTATCTTTAAAAAGTATTCATCAGAAAAAAGAGATAAAAACGAGTTTTAGTGAAGACGAAAATTTCGAAAACCATCCCAGAACTCCGTTTACTCATGAAGAACTTAAGGATGCATGGAAAAAGTATTACTTTAAATTACAAGAACTTGGTGAACGCAGTATTGCAGCTATCTTAGCCTCTAGTGAGCCTCAGTTAGGAAAAAATTATTCCATAATTTTTTCTTTACCTAATGATTTAATGAAAACACAATTAGAGCGAGGTAAACCAAAACTTATTGGTTTTTTACGTGAAAAATTAAATAATTACGGAATTCAAATTGATGTTGTTGTTAATGCAATTGCAGAAAAGAAGTTTGCTTACACTCCGCAAGAAAAGTATAATAAATTAAAGGAAAAAAATCCATTAATTGAAAAGCTCAAAAATACTTTCGGCTTAGACCTATAATAATCTCTTCATTTAATTCTCTTTATTTTCGATTATTTGTTTACTTTTAGGCCTTTCAGATAAAAACAGATCTATTGCAAGAAATACATAAAATTTTAATTGGTATTGCTTTTTCTCCTAGTTTAAAAGCAAACTTATTTGAAACAATAAGATTATCTAATATGTTTAACGCTCAATTAGTTGGAGTACATGTCGGTAAAAAATCTATTGAAAAAGAAAACCAATTACAAGAATTATTAAATGAAGCCCCAAAATTAGAACTTCCTTTAAAAACAATTTGGCAAGAAGGTAAACCTGTTGACGTTATCCTACAAACCTCTAAACAAGAGAATGTTAATCTACTAATTCTTGGTGCTTTACAAAAAGAAAAGTTATATAAATATTATGTAGGTTCAATTGCTAGAGAGCTTACAAGAAAGGCTCCTTGCTCAGTATTATTGCTTATAAGACCTGCTATAGAAAGAGTACCTTGTAAACATATTGTAGTTAGTGGCTTGCAAGATCACAAAACGGAAGAAACAATTAAGACAGCTTTTAATTTATCGCAAAAATTAGATTGCAAAAGAGTTACAATCGTTGAAGAAATTAGTCAAACTGAATTAAATGTAAAGGTTAATGATGACGTATCATTACGTAAAACAACATTAGAAAAAGAACGCATGCAGAAACGCGAAGATGCTCGTGTAGAAAAAATGCTTCAGCATATTGACACAAGTGATATTATTGTAAAAACACAAAGTATTTTTGGTCGTAGAGGTTATTCTATAGGTCATTATGCAAAAATTAAAAGAGCTGATTTATTAGTTATAAGTGCTCCTAAAAAAACAGGAATATTAGATCGAATATTTCCTCACGATTTAGAATATATATTATCAGAATTACCAACCGATGTTTTAATAGTTAAGTAGATGGGAAAAGGGTTTAAAACATTTTTAAGTAAAATACCACAAAATATTTTTGCAGGTTTCGTTGTTTCATTAATTGCACTTCCATTAGGTTTCGGTTTAGCATTAGCTTCTGGGGCACCTCCTATTTCAGGTGTTATCGCCGCAATAGTTGGAGGTACAGTCGTTGCTATTTTAGGAGGTTCAAATGTAACCATTACTGGGCCAGGTAACGGTTTAGTTGTTGTTGTACTGGCTGCTATAACCACTTTAGGTGCTGGTGATATGCATCAAGGTTATTTATATACACTTGCTGCTATCGTTATTTCGGGTGCAATAATGATAATTCTTGGCTTTCTTAGAATGGGTGCTCTCGGAGATTACTTTCCTTCTTCAGCCATTCAAGGAATGTTAGCTGCAATTGGTATTGGAATTTTTGCAAAGCAATTTCATGTAATGCTAGGTAATTTAAACGCTAAAGGGAGTATCATTAGTTTATTAATACAAGTTCCTGAAGCTATAATAAACTTTATAAAAACTCCTGATACGAGTGTTCTATATGCCGGTTTAGTAGGTATTATTAGTTTACTGATAATGATATTTTATAGTAAAATACGTAATAAATACTTTCAGCTTATCCCCGCTCCTATGTGGATTGTTGTTTTAAGTATTGGTATGTATTATTATTACGATTTATTCTCAGTAGACGTATATCCTATAGATAAAAATTTATTGATCAATTTACCTAATGACGTATTATCTAATTTTGCTTTTCCTGATTTTAGGAAAGCCTATACTTTTGAATTTATCAATGCTGTAATTGCTATTACTTTAATAGCAAGTATTGAAAGTTTACTTAGTATTAAAGCTGTAGATAAATTAGATACTTTAAAAAGACGATCTAATGTAAATAAAGATATTAGAGCTTTAGGGTTGGCAACTGTAATCAGTGCTTTCTTAGGAGGCTTAAATGTTGTAACGGTAATTGCACGTAGTTCAGTAAACGTAAATAATAAAGGGAGTAATCGTTCTGCAAACTTTTTCCATGCAACTTTCTTAGTTATTTTTATTTTACTTTTTGCAACAGAACTTCGTAAAATACCTTTACCTGCATTAGCTGCTATTTTGGTATATACTGGCTATAAATTAGCTTCTCCTGAAAACATTAGAAAAGTATTTAAAATAGGAAAAGAGCAACTAATTATATTCTTTGTTACCTTACTAACAACCATAGCAACTAGTTTAATTACAGGTATATTAGCTGGAATATTTATTACATTCATTATTCATGTTTTCATCAATAAAAACCTGATGCTTTTTATTAGAAACCTATTAAAACCAAATGTTTTAATGTTTAAAGAAGATGAAAAGTATTATGTTTCTGTAAAAAACTTCTCTAGTTTCCTAAATTATACAAAATTAAAATCTAAGTTAGATCAGATACCTGAAAATGAAGAAGCTATAATCGATTTTTCTTTATGTGACTTTATAGATCATTCAGTAATGGAAAACCTTAATAATTATGCTGAAACTTTTAAACGTAAAGGAGGTTATTTTGAAGTAATAGGCTTAGATGGTTATAAAACTGGAAGTGAGCACCCATTTGCTTTGCGTAAGAACATTCCTGTTCAGTCTGAACAAAACACAAATGTTAATACTTTAACCAAAAGACAAAAATCACTACAAAAAATTAGTAATGAATTAAAATGGAGCTATGATTCTTTGCCAAAAGAAGCTGTTACCGAAATTCCTCATTTTGGTTATTTTAAGACACGACAGATAAGTAAAGTATCAAATATCTTATCTAACGAAAATTGTACACTGTTTGATGTTGAATTTTCTGAAGGAGAATTAATTGCAAAACAAATTATTAAAGTAACAATGATGTACATTGATATTGCGAAATACACTCCTGAATTCACTTTAGATAAAGAGGGGATT
Source organism: Tenacibaculum ovolyticum DSM 18103 (assembly GCF_000430545.1). GTDB lineage: Bacteria > Bacteroidota > Bacteroidia > Flavobacteriales > Flavobacteriaceae > Polaribacter > Polaribacter ovolyticus. The sequence goes on along the minus strand of NZ_AUMF01000020.1, from coordinate 85,085 downwards.
TTCGAATATATTTATCATTTTGCTGGCTTTAAAGATATTGATATTGAAAACCATCCTGACTTTTCAAAACGATTTTATCTTTCAGGAAAAAATGCCTTTGAAATAAAAAAATTCTTCAGCGATGAACTTGTTCTGTTCTTTGAAAGTAATAAATACTACCATATTGAAGGAAATCAAAAAGGGCTGTTAGTAATTGGTAGAGAGCGATTAGCTGGTATTAAAGAAATTAAAACATTAGCCGATTTCGGAGTTCGATTGAAAAAAATTATTTGTACAGAAAAAATAGAATCATACATTTAAAAAATTATCTACAGAGGTCACTAAATATTTAAAAAATAAATGGCTAAGATTGAAAGAGAAGACATTCAAATAATAAGTAGGCATAGTAATTGGTCAGAAAAAAGTATTGAAACAGCATTAAAAAAGAATGTTTATAATGATAAAACTTCTTGGCTAAAGTTTATAAAAATACTTTTTATTAGTTTAGGTATTAGTTTTACAACTGCTGGAGTACTTTTTTTCTTTGCTTATAATTGGGCTGACTTACATAAGTTCATGAAAATAAGTTTAATTGAAGGTTTACTTATAATTACAACTTTAATTGTAGTTTTTTCTAAAATCAGCTTAAATATTAAAAACATAATTCTAACAGGAAGTTCAATACTTGTAGGTGTTTTATTTGCCGTTTTCGGGCAAATTTATCAAACAGGTGCCAATGCTTACGACTTCTTCTTAGGTTGGACTATGGCAATTACAATTTGGGTCATAATTTCTAACTTTGCCCCATTATGGTTACTGTTTATCACTTTAATAAATACAACAATAATATTATACACAGAGCAAGTAGCACAAGATTACTCAGAAATTTCTGTGCTTTTATTGCTCTTTATAGTCAATGTTGTATTCTTACTATTTGCTTTATTTTGTAAAAAGAACATCAAAGAAATTGAACCACCAATTTGGTTTACAAATTTAATAGCATTGGTTGCTGTTACTTTTAGTACAATAGGTATTTGTAATGGAGTTTTTGAAAAACAACAAACAAGTTTCATCTTATTAATAATAATTACATCAATAATATACGCTATTGGAGTTAAATATGGATTAAAAGTAAAAAGTGGTTTTTATCTCTCAATAATACCTTTTAGTATTATCATTATTATTTCTTCTTTTCTTATAGAATTATCAAATGATGCAAGTATGTTTTTTATAATCAGTTTGTTTGTTGTTTCAAGTATAACTTTAGTTATTAAAACTCTAATTAATCTACAGAAAAAATGGAGAAACTAATTAACAAAAAAAAAATATTAGATGAAGTTCGTTTGTCTGAAGGAGAGAATTTCCAATATAATGAAGAAGCTATTCTTAAAGATTTTAAAATACAAGAAGATAACAAATCTAGTTTAGCGATTAAAATACTTTCTATTTTTGGTGGTTTCTTAGCTACTATTGCCTTTATAGGCTTTCTGTTAATTGCAGGACTGTACAATTCTGAAATTGGATTAGTATTATTTGGATTCATATTTATAGCATCTGCTATTTTACTTAATAAAATTTATGACAAGCTTATTATAGATACTTTTAGCGTTTCTTCATATGTTATTGGTAATATATTACTAGTTTTCGGATTAACAGAAATGAATTTTGATGAAAATATTATTTCAGGGTTAATTAGTCTTATAGCTATATTCTCATTATTTATCACACAAAATTATATTTTATCATTTATTGCTATACTAACTGTTAACAGCTGTTTTCTTTACCTATTAACCTTTCATCATGCGTATGATTTTATCCATTTATATATTGGCCTTTCTGTTTTAATTCTTGCATATTTGTTTTTAAATGAAGCTAAACTAATATCTTCAAATGTAAAAATATCTAAATTATATGCTCCTTTTAGAATAGGCTTCATAATTTCTTTACTAATTGGGCTTGTAGCTTTTAGTAAAGAAAATTTATTTTTAATATCACCTAATAATATATGGTTATCATCAATAACACTTATAATTGTTAATATATATATGGTTTACACCATTTTAAAAATTATTGAAGTAAAAAATCTTACAAATAAATTATTAATATATATTCTTACTAGTTTAGTTCTAATATCTTTAGTTTTAGCTCCAACTATATTAGGAGCTATCGCAATTATGTTATTATGCTTTCTTGTACAATATAAAACAGGTTTAGCAATAGGGATAATTTCATTTATATATTTTATCTCTCAATATTATTATGATTTAAATTTCACATTGTTAACAAAATCGATAATCTTATTTTCTTCAGGCATCGTATTTCTATTCTTATATATATTCACTAATAAATACATTCTTTCAGATGAAAAAGTATAAATGGGCGATTGTTCTTATTAATCTTATCGTTTTACTTTGGCTATTTAATAATTCATTGCTTAAGAAAGAAACATTACTATCTGAAGGAAAGTTAGTTTTATTAGAGCTGGCTCCTGTTGACCCGAGATCTTTAATGCAAGGTGATTATATGACTTTAAATTATGCCATTTCAAGAAATATTAAATATGATAGTGTTTCTAAAAGAGGATTTTGTGTTGTTAAATTAGACGAAAATGGTATTGCTCACAAAGTAAGATTACAAGCAAATAAAAAACCTATTAATACTACTGAATACATTATAAGGTATACATTAAAGCAGTGGAGAGGTATAAATATAGGAGCTGAATCTTTCTTTTTTCAAGAAGGTAAAGGTAAAAAGTATGAAAAAGCTAAGTATGGCGGTATTAAAATAGACAATAAAGGTAATAGTCTCTTGATTGGGTTATATGATGACGAATTAAAAAAAATACAATAAAAGTGCTTTAAATACTCTATAAAAAGTGTTTTAGTGTTTTTAATATAAATAGTATTACAATATTTCTATAAGTCGTGTTTTTTCATTACCCAAATTATCAATTACTGTAATTTTATGATTCCCTTTTACAGGTATAATTGCTTGTTCATGATATTGATTTGTATTTCCTATAAAAACATCATTTAAATACCAATACAAAGTAGCATCTGCACTGGCATGTGTTACTTTTAATATAACAGCATTTACTTTATTATCTACTCCTTTTGTTAAAGATATTTTAGATCGATATTTTGTTGGAAATACAAAATCCATTGTATTATTTTCTAATAAACTACAATCACTTCTATAATTAGGTAACGTACTATAGCTGGCGTTTTTTTGTTTATAATAATGAGCCATTAGTGGAGGTAAAACAAACCACGATTTTGTTTTCATATTAGTTACAGACTCACAGTTAGAATTTACTTGAAATTTTTCAGTAACATCAACTGTTATTTGTTTGTGATAAGGACACGATTTTGCTCTTACGCCATTTTTAGGAATCTTTTTTACAATTGATTTACAGATAGGTAAAGCCAAATAACCACTTTTTTCACAAATATTTTCTTCAATTAACGCTTCAAAAGGTTCTAAAAACCAATCTGATTTTGGTAACACATCAAAAACATTAAATAATAGTGGAGCCGCACTACCTACCCCTGTTAAGTCAGGTCTGCCTTCTCCATCAGAATTTCCAACCCAAACACCAACTACATATTTTGGAGTTACACCAATTGCCCAAGCATCTTTGTATCCAAAACTAGTACCTGTCTTCCATCCTATTTTCTGAGAAGAATCAAAGTATTTCCATGCCTGGTCGGTATATGGTCTATTAACTTCCGTTAACGTATTTAACGTCGTATAAGCAACACCTGCATCAATATATTTATAATCTTTTTGAAGAGTTCCAAAATTTAAATTTGAAGAGTTTATATAACTAGGTTCAATAAATTCATTTGAATAATACTTATGTTTTGTAATTTCAAAGTGATTTATAATACTTGCATAACCTGCAAAAGTTTTACATAAATCCCACAAACTAGCCTCAGCACCTCCTAAAATTAATGATAAGCCATAATAATCAGCCGATTTATCTATATCATAAATGTTGTAGTCTTTTAAATCTGCTCTAAATTTCTCTAATCCATATGATTGTAACATACGAACTGCGGGGATATTTAAAGACCGGGTTAAAGCTTGATTTACAGGTACAGCTCCATCAAAAGTTAAATCAAAGTTTTTAGGAGTATATCCCGCTATTTCGGTTGGCACATCTGCAACTAACTGTGTTGGTAATATAGCTCCTGATTGTAACATCTGAGCAAATAAAAATGGTTTTAAAGTACTTCCCGTACTTCTTGCTGAAACAACATTATTTACATTCTTTTGATGTGCTTTATCGGTTGGTGAATTTCCAACATAACTTATAACTTTTCTTGTAGCAACATCTAATACTAGTACCGCAATATTATAAACCTCGTTTTGTTTTTGACGTTCATAATGTTGTTTCACCAAATTATTTACTTGCTTTTGTATATGTATATCTAAAGAACTTTGTATATATTTTCCTTTATGTTTTTTTGCTACTTCTTGCACAAAATGAGTAGCAATTTGAGGTAATACATATGGTTTTTGAGGTAATTCTTCTTCCAAAGCTAATTCATAAGTAGTTTTATCAATCACTTTTTCTACAAATAACTTTTTAAGTAGTCTATTTCGTTTTTCTTTTAATTTTTGTTGATTTTTTCCTGGATAAATTAACGATGGAGCATTTGGCAAAACCGCCAATGTTGCTGTTTCTGCCCAAGATAATTGATGTGGTTTTAAGCCGAAATACCGCCAAGATGCCATTTCTAACCCTACCACATTCCCTCCAAAAGGCGCATGCGAAGCATATAGTTTTAAAATACTTTCTTTTGATAATCGAAATTCCAATCGAGTAGCCAATACCAACTCTTTTATTTTTTCTAAATAAGAACGTTTTTTATTCTTTCGTGATAATCTAATCACTTGTTGTGTAAGCGTACTTCCTCCACGAACAACTCTTTTTGCTTTTATATTTTCTACAAATGCTTTTCCTATTGAAATTGGATTAAAACCTAAATGATGATAAAAATGAACATCCTCAAATTGTAAAATACAGGCTTCAAACTTTTTTGGAACCGAATCTAATTCAGGAAAACGCCATTGACCATCTTTGGCTATAACCGCCCCTAATAGTTCGTTATTTTTTGCAGTAACAACTGTTGATGTTGGTGTTAAAAATAATTTCTCGGGTAAACACAAATAATAAGCAATCATTAATACACTTATAATGATTACTTTTAGTTTGTGTTTTTTTAATAAAAACAGGATTATTTTCATTTGCAATTTTTCTATTTCAAAAATAGAAAGTTTACAGTTAATTTTAAACCATAAATAAGTTATATTTCCAGCTTATTAAATATTATGAGTTTTATACTACTTTCATCAGTAAACATTCCTTTTTTTACTAAGAATATTCCAAATTAACTTCCTTTTGTTTATTTAAATTTCATACATAAAAAAACACCTTAAAAAAGGTGTTTTTAACGAGTATTTTTTTAAAAAAATAATTAGCCTATTGTTCGCAAGTACTACTATCTTTAATTTCTTCAATAGATGGGTTATAAAGGTTTCCATTAATATCTAAATCTAATGAAGCATCAGTATTCAAATAATTTTGTAATGAACAAAATGAAGCTAATATAATATTCCCCCCAATGTTAAATTTCTCTTCAATTTCAGTTAAATTTTCTAAGCCTATTAAACTTTTTAGTGAATCATTAAGCCAAATATTAAAATATCCTCCGATTTCTGTTAAATTTGCCAAGCCTGTTAAATCTTCTAGTGAATCATTATTTACAATACTAAGAGAACGTCCAATTTTTGTTAAATTTTCTAAACCTGTTATAATTTTTAGAGAAGCATTATCTCTAATATCAAAATTCCCTGCAATTTCTGTTAAACTAGTCAAACCTGTTATACTTTCTAGTGAAGCATTATCTAAAATATAAAAATAGCCTCCTCCAATTTTTGTTAAATTTTCTAAGCCTGTTATGATTTTTAGTGAAGCATTATCTGCAAGATTAAAATCTCCTCCAATTTCTGTTAAATTTTCTAAGCCTAATAAACTTTCTAGTGAATTATTATCTCTAATAGAAAAGCTTTCTCCAATTTTTGTTAAATTTTCTAAACCTGTTAAGTTTTTTAGTGATTCATTATTTGAAATAGAGAATTGTCCTCCTACTTTTGTTAAGTTTTCTAAACCTGTTAAGCTCGTTAGTGAATTATTACCTGAAATATTAAAATATGTTCCAGTTTCTATTAAATTTTCTAAACCTATTAAACTTTCTAACGATGGATTATCATAAACTAAAAATTGATCTCCAACTTTTGTTAAATTCTCTAAACCCTTTAAGCTTTCTAGTAAAGTATTATTTCCAATTCTTATTTCTCCAGCAGCTGTTAAATTACTAAAAGTCTCTAAGTTTATTAAATCTGTGTCTTTAATAGAAAAATCTCCTCCTACTACAATCAAATTATTTAAATATTCAATACTACTTGCTGACACATTGGATATCAACAAATCTCCCATAATAATCTCATACTTTCTTTCTTCAAATAATTTAACGATATCGGCATGAACACTTGAATGTATAATTAAATCGCCTGGAAAAATTTTATTTTGTTCCATAAAATTATCCAACGCTGTTTTTACTTCCGATAATTCTGCTTCAAGCTCACTCATATCTTTATCAGAATTAACCATAGCTTCTTCAATACTATCAATTTTGTCTTTAAATGTATTGAGTAATTGGGTATTTGTTTCAACTAAACCATCAAGATTATCAAGTGATTCTTTGATTGTATTTACTTTTTCTATTAATTCCTTTAATTTTGCAACATCTGCTTCTAACAACGTAGTTCTCGTTTCTAAAGAGGATATTTGATTTTGAAGATCATCGATTTCATTTGAGTTACATGAATTAAAAATTGTTAGAGAAATAATCCCCAAGACAAAGAGTTTTACTACTTTCATAATAATTAAATTTTTAGGTATTTTAGTATTTTGCCTAAAAAAAAAGTACAGTAATAGTTCATAGCATTTTTAGTAGACAATTTTTTTTGGCAAATATATAAAAACACACAGATAATTATAAAAAATTAGTCAGTTAAAACTCATACTTTTATGTACCATATCTTTAGTAGAAATTCTTAATTCCAAATAACTTTAAACCTTTTCTATTTAACTTGTTGTTTTTCTACGTTTTAAATAAAAACAGGGTTATTTTTATTTGTAATTCTTCTATTTAAAAAGTATAAAGTTTACAGTTAATTTTAAACCATAAGTAAGTTATATTTGCAGCTTATTAAATATTTATGAGTTTTACCTTACTTTCATCACCTTTACAAGGATTTACTGATTTTCGTTTTAGAAACGCACAACATAAATACTTTGGAGGTATTGATACTTATTATGCTCCATATATTCGATTAAATGGAAAAATGAAAATTAAATCGAGTTATGAACGTGATTTATTACCTGAAAACAATGATGCTTTAACAGTTATACCACAAGTAATTACAAACAATGCTGATGAGTTTTTATTTGTAGCTAAATATGTGCAGAGTTTAGGTTATAAGGAATTGAATTGGAACTTAGGCTGTCCGTATCCAATGGTTACAAAATCAGGAATGGGATCAGGATTAATTTGCAACCCTGCAAGAATTGATGAAGTATTACACAAAGCGCATAACGAAACTGATATTTTAGTTTCTATGAAAATGCGAATGGGTTATGAGAATAGTGAGGAGATATTACACTCCTTCCCTATTTTAGATAAATACCCATTAAAAAATATAGCTATTCATGCACGAATAGGTAAACAACTATACAAAGGTGGTGTAGATTTAGATGCTTTTCAGAAGTGTATAGATACCGCTAAACATCAACTATACTATAACGGAGATATTACTTCTGTAGCTGGTTTTAAAGCAATGCAAGAACGTTTTCCTAGTATTACTCATTTTATGATTGGTCGTGGCTTAATTGGTGATCCTTTTTTACCACAAATGATAAAAGACAATACAACCGAATACCCAAAAGATAGATGGAAACGTTTTGAAGCTTTTCATGACGAAATTTATCACCAATACGATGCTGCTTTATCTGGTCCAACTCCTATAAAAATGAAAATGCTAGGTTTTTGGGAGTATTTTTCTAAGTCATTTGCAAATCCTCAAAAGACCTATAAAAAAATTAAAAAGGCTGGAAATCCTAAAAAATATCAAGCTGCTGTTAAAGAAATATTAAGTAGCGAGTAATAATTCCACAAAAAAAACTGCGCTTTCTAATAATAGAAAAGAGCAGTTTTTGTAATTTAAAAAGTAATTAAAGTCCTTATTCTACAAGTTCTTTAGCTTTATCAAAAAGGTTTATTCCTTTATCTTTAATATCGTTCCCTACTTCCTTTAATTTATCTACAGATGTGTATTTGTTTAAGTTGTTTGTCATTTCTTTAAATTTATCTATAACAACAAACATTTCTTCAGTATGTGGTACATTTTGTTCTTTCATTATCTTTTCCCAATCTACTTGAGCTAACATAGAAAACATATATTTTGTCGCTATTTTACTTAAAAAATACTTATCATAAAAACCATTTAATACACTCTCTGGTTTTCTATTCTTTAAATATATTATAGCATCATCAATTTTGTTTTTATCATCTAATGATAACAAATTACTTGTTTTAAGTTTAACTAATGATGTTATTGCTTTTTCACTCTTGTTATTTTTTAAATACAAATAAGTTTCTATAGACCAAATAACTTCATTGTCTAACCCAATTTCTTTTGAATCTTTTAAAAATACTTCAAAATCTTCTAAAGCTCTATCTTCATCAACTTTTCTGTCCATCATTAACCTATCAAAAGCTCTAAATAAATGATTTAATGAATGAATCGCTAAATGTGTTTTCTCGTTAGTTAGATTCCCCCATTGAAACATAGACCTAGTATATGGCAAGTCGATATTTTTATTATTATCTAACCAATTTATATTTCTTGATATTTCATCTTCAGACATATAGTATAATCCTTTTTCAAAAAACAAAAAACCTCTAAAATACTGTAATAATGTTTTTATTTCTGTATCAGGTAATAATTCTGGTTTGGTTTTAGAGCATTCATATAAAGAAACTTCTTTACCCAAATCTTTACTTAGAATAACAATAGCACTTAAAACAGTATGTTCTAAATTCTGAACTACTTCTTTTTCTTTTCCAGAGTAATAAGGTCTTTTTTTACTAATAGAATCTCCATAGATTACATTAAAAGCATCTAATAATGGAGGAAATATATCTTCATCGGTTTTCATGATAAATTCCTCCATTTTTCTATAATCTCTATAAATAGAAATGTATTCTAACAATGATATGTTGTCAGGATTTTTAAAATCATGACTCATTAACCGCTTAGAAATTCTATCTATATCTGTTTTAAAAGATTTAAACTCTGTAGAGATAGTATCTTTAGTAATTGCTGATCTTATTAAAATTTTACCAAACTTATAAGGCATAATTTTATATGAATCTAAACTTTCATTTAGTGTTTTCTTATCTATTTCTAATAATTCAGTATCTGTTTTCTCTTTTTTAGAACAACTAACAAACACATTAATAATAAATAATAGTAAAAAAAATCTTTTCATAGTTTCCATCAATAATAAATACCAAGCTATTTTAAATAAAAATAGTTATGCTAAAGTAATACGCACTTTTTTATTCTTTAAACGTGTATTATTTAAATTCTCTATTAACTTTTTAGCCTCCGTAACAGGTACAGATATAAAAGCACAATCTTGTTTTAACTCAATAACCCCTAATTGATCTTTTGTTAAATTCCCTTTTTTAAAGAACAATCCTGCAATATCTCCTTTTGATATTTTATCTTTTCTTCCTCCCGAAATAAATAAAGTTTCCCAATATTGAGATTTTAATTTTTCTTTATGAGAAATATCCGCATTAGGTATATTTTGAAGAAACTCTGGTAAACTTTCTTTCTGCCATTTTAAAATATAAGCAGTTCCTTTTGCATTTACCCTTGCTGTTCTACCGTTTCTATGCGTAAACTCTTCTATTCTTTCTGGTAATTCGTAATGAATAATATATTTCATTTCAGGAATATCAATACCTCTTGCTGCTAAATCTGTTGCAATTAATACCTGACTTGTACCGTTTCTGAATTTTATTAGTGAACGTTCACGGTCTCTTTGCTCCATTCCTCCAGAAAAACAACTAAGAGCTATTTTATTTTTAGATAAAAACTCACTTACATGGTTTATACTATCTTTTAAATTACAGAATATAATTCCTTGTTCATTTCCTATGTGTTTTAATAAATCAATTAAGGTTTGATTCTTATTTTTTATAGGAGAAACAACCGTTTTTAAGGTTAATTGTCTAGATTTTTTTCCTGTTAAATAGTTTAATACTGTTGGTTTATTTAAACGTACAAATTCAGGAATTTCGGTCTCTTGTGTTGCTGATGTTAAAATACGCTTGCTAATGTTTGGTAATTGATTAATAATACCTCTCATTTCATACTCAAAACCTACCTCTAACGATTTATCAAACTCATCTAAAATTAAAGTTTTAATACTGTCTTTAGAAAAACGATCATTTGCAAAGTGATCTAAAATTCTACCAGGTGTACCAATTAAAATACTTGGTATATGTTTTAATTCAGTTTTATCTTTCGTCATTGAACGTCCACCATATACAGCATTCACTTTTAAACCTGTACCCATTTCGCGAATTACTTGTTCTATTTGAATCGCTAATTCTCTTGATGGTACTAAAATTAAAGTTTGAATTTCTTTATTATCAGGTTCAATCAACTTTAATGCTGGCAATAAAAAACCTAGTGTTTTACCAGTTCCTGTAGGTGAAAGTATTACTGTATTTCCAGTTGTTTCTATTACTGAAATGGCTTTTTTTTGCATTTCATTTAATTCATAGATATTTAATTTTGCTAAAATATCCTCTTGTGTTTTCACTGTAATTGCCATAATATTTAAATATCTATGAAATTTTTATTGACTGCAAAGATAGGTAGTCTTTTACAGCTTATTAATAATAATAGCTATGAAGTTCTTTAAAATCGATCGTAAAGTGCCTGACTTATCTTAAAAACAATTAAACAGTGTAAAAAAAGGGCTAAATGCTATCAAAAACAGTTTATAGCAAAATAAGTATTGCTATTACTATAAAAACTACAATTTGAGCCCATTTTAGAAATACACCTATCTTGGCATTCTTTTTTATAGAAGCTGATATACTTCCTGCTAAAATAGCAATAGAAGAAAAGATAATAAAAGACGTTATAATAAACAAACCTCCTAAAACATAAAACTGAACTACGGTTGAGATTGTTTCTGAAAATAAAAACTGCGGAAAGAATGCTAAAAAGAAAATTGTTACTTTCGGATTTAATACATTCATCAAAAATCCTTTTTTAAACAACTCGAGTGTAGATTTTTTAGCTACATTTTCAGTTGAAAATGCAATTTTTGCATCACTCTTATATACTTGGTATGCTAAATACAATAAATACGCAGCTCCAAATAACTTAATAATAAAAAACAACTTTGGGTTCTGATTTATAATTTCAGAAACGCCAAAAGCGACTAAAGTCGTATGAATTATACAACCACTCATTAAACCAGTAACTGTTGCTAAACCATATTTCTTACCATTTACAATACTTTGTGTAAGTACAAAAATATTATCTGGACCTGGTGAAAAAGCCAAAGTAGCAGTTGCTAATACAAAAGAAATGAGAGTTTCTAGCATTTTAAACGTTATTTGAAAACTAACTGAAATAATTATTTAATATAAATTAAATCAGTTAGTTTGTTAAATATATCTATTTAATATTCTTTAAAATCGCTTTATTTATTCTCTTTACCAAACTTGGCCCTTCATAAATAAAACCTGTATAAATTTGTACTAAATCTGCACCAGCCTCAATTTTATCTAAAGCATCTTTTTCAGAATGAATACCTCCTACCCCAATTATAGGAAATGCTTTGTTAGAGTTATCAGCCAAATACTTAATCGTTTTTGTACTTTTTTCTTTCACTGGCTGTCCACTTACACCACCATTACCAATTTCTTTTAATCGTTCTTCTGAAGCTTTTAAATTATCTCTATGTACTGATGTATTTGAAGCTATAACTCCGGCAATTTTAGTTTCAATAACCAGCTCAATGATTTCATCTAATTGTTGGTTATTTAAATCTGGAGCAATTTTTAAAAGTATTGGTTTTTTATTTACTTCTTTATCATTCGCTTCTTTAACTGCTGTAATTAATTCTTTTAAATAATCTACATCGTCTAATTTTGCGTGACTTCCAACATTTGGACAACTTACATTTAAAACAAAATAATCTACATACGGGTGTAAACCTTTAAAACATTCTAAATAATCAGCAGTATAATTTTCTGGTGCTATGTTTGTGTTTTTACCAATATTACCACCAATAATAATTTTTCCTTTATTCTTTTTTAATTGCGTTATTGCTGTCTCTAATCCTTCATTATTAAACCCCATACGGTTAATAATTCCTTGATCATCTTTTAAACGAAATAAACGTTTTTTAGGGTTTCCTACCTGTGCTTTAGGTGTAACAGTACCTATCTCAACAAAACCGAAACCAAAGTTTGCTAACTCATTATATAATACTGCATTTTTATCAAAACCAGCAGCTAAACCTACAGGATTTTTAAATGTTAATCCAAATAAATTACGCTCTAAACGTTTATCATTTACTTGATAAATACTTCTGAAAATTGCTGATACAAAAGGAATTTTCGATAAAAATTTTACTAAAGAAAAAGTAAAATAGTGTATTTTTTCAGGATCGAAAAGGAAGAAAATTGGTCGTATTATTAATTTGTACATATATTCTTTAATTTAAATAATTTTTAATGCTATTTCTAACTTTAGACAATTGTTCTTTTTGAATAATCTCTAGTTGAGAATAACATAGTTTTAACTCATCAATTAAAATTATTATTTCTTTTTGATTTAATTTTCTCTCCTCTTTCTTTGATAATTTTATTTTATGAAAAGCCTTGTTTATTCTTAAAGTAAATATTTTTGTATCATCATTCAATAAGTCTTCAAATATATTTATGTGGTGATGCGCATAGTTAGTATTAATTATAAATTTATTTTCATATAAACTTATTCTATTAGCTAATTCGCTTGAACCGATTTCATCGTCTGACAATAATTCAAAATGGGTAATTAATAAATTAATATAATTTAAAAATTCTAAATAGAATTCTGAAGCTTTTTTTGCTGCTTCAATTTTCTCTTTCCATAAAAAAGTTTTTACTTCTTTATTATATTTAATTTTATCATAATATCTATTTAAAACAATAGCAATTAAAGAAATTATTCCTGCACCAATAGCACCTCCAAATATTGAAGTCCATAAATTAGTGTTTGATTGACTTTCTTGAAACATTGTAAGTAAAACCATAATATTCAATTACAAAAAAGCTCCAATAAATTGGAGCTTATAAATTATCTTAAAACAGCTTCTAAATTCTTTTCGAATGTTTGCTGTAATTTTTGCATTATTTTATCGATCTGCTTATCTGCCAACGTTTTATTTTCATCTTGTAAAACAAAACTTACTGCATAAGACTTCTTACCATCAGGTAATTTATCTCCTTCATATACATCAAACAAATCTACCTCTTTCAATAATTTTTTCTCTGACTGAAATGCTAAATTATAAATTTCTTTAAATTCAACTTTATTATCAATTAACAACGCTAAATCACGTTTCACAGCAGGAAACTTAGCTAAATCAGCTACTTTAATTTTTTTCTTACCTGTTAATGTTAAAATATTTTGCCAGTTAAAATCGGCAAATAAAACTTCTTGCTTAATAGAAAACCCTTTTAATATGTTCTTTTTAACCACACCAAACTCAACCAACTTTGTTTTACCTAAGCTAAATACAATTCCTTCAGAAAACATATCTGATTTAATTGGAGATGTTTTTAAGTTACCTAATCCTAAACGGTTTAATAAGCTTGTTACAATTCCTTTTAAGTAAAAGAAATCTGAAGTTTTAGTTTCTGCTTTCCAGCTATCTTTTGTTCTGTTACCTGTAATAAACAGTGTTAAGTGTTTATCCTCTTGATATCCGCTTTCATATTTATGATATGTTTTACCAAATTCATAAAACTTTAAAGCATTATTTTTTCTATTAATGTTATATGCAACAGATTCTAAACCACTAAATAGTAATGATTGACGCATTACCTTTAAATCATTACTTAAAGGGTTTAACATCTCAACATTATGTTCCTCTTTTAAATCTTCTGATAAAGCTACATAATCAGCTTTTGTTAAAGAGTTCGCCATTGTTTCATTAAAGCCTAAAGCTGTTAATTGGTCTGCAACAATGTTTTCTACCTTAACATCTTTATTACTATCAAAAGAAATTGAAGTATTCAATTTATGTGAAAATTCAATATTATTATAACCGTAAACTCTTAAAATCTCTTCAATAATATCAGCTTCACGTTGTACATCAACTCTATAAGAAGGTATTGTTAACCCTAATCCTCCTTCTGTTTCACTGTTTATTTTTATTTCTAAAGAAGCTAAAATATTTTTTATCGTTTCTTTTGGAATTTCTTGACCAATTAATCTATATGCACCTTCATAAGATAAGAATACTTGAAAGTCTTCAATTTTCTTTGGGTAAAAATCTAGAATATCTGAAGACATCTTTCCTCCAGCATATTCCTCAATTAACAGAGCTGCACGTTTTAAAGCGTATTTTGTTAGATTAATATCAATTCCTCTTTCAAAACGAAAAGAAGCATCAGTATTTAACGCATGTCGCTTTGCAGTTTTACGAACTGAAACTGGATTAAAATAAGCACTCTCTAAGAAAATAGTAGTTGTATGTTCTTTAACTCCCGAATCTAATCCTCCAAAAACACCACCAATACATAATGGGTTATTATCAGCATCACAAATCATAATATCATCAGCAGATAATTCTCTTTCTACTTCATCTAAAGTTGTAAACTTTGTTCCTTCCTCTAAAGTTTTTACAATTACTTTACCACCTGCAATCTTATTTGCATCAAAAGCATGTAATGGTTGCCCTAACTCATGTAAAACATAATTTGTAATATCTACAATGTTGTTTTTAGGAGCTATTCCAATAGCTTTTAATCTATTTTTTATCCACTCAGGAGATTCTTTTACTTTTATATCAGTAATTGTAATTCCACAATAACGTGGTACTAAATTCTTGTCATCAACCTCAATGTCAACTTTTTGCGTACGTTCATCTACATGAAAATTAGATACAGAAGGAGAAATTAGTTCTAAATTTATTCCTTGTTGAATTAATCCTGCACGTAAATCACGAGCTACACCAAAATGACTCATTCCGTCAGCACGGTTAGGTGTTAAACCTATTTCGAAAACATAATCTGTTTCTATATTAAAAACCTCAGAGCAAGGAGTTCCTGAAACTAAGCTTTCGTCTAAAACCATAATTCCGTCATGACCATTACCTAAACCTAGTTCGTCTTCGGCACAAATCATTCCATGGCTTTCTTCACCTCTTATTTTTCCTTTCTTAATTTTAAAGGCTTCACCTTTATCATCATATAAGATTGTTCCAACAGTTGCTACAGGTACTTTTTGACCCGCTGCTACATTAGGTGCACCACAAACAATTTGGATAGGATTACCATCACCTAAATCTACCGTAGTAACTTTTAGCTTATCAGCGTTCGGATGTTTCACACATGTTTTAACCTCTCCTACTACTATACCTTTTAAGCTACCTTTAATACTTTCAACTGTTTCTATACCTTCTACTTCAAGACCTAGATCAGTTAATAACTCACCAGTTTTCTCTGCTTCCCAGTCTGTTTGTAAAAATTGTCGTAACCAATTGTATGATATCTTCATAATCAATCTCTAATTTTAGCCCGCAAATTTACGGAAAATAAAAGAATAAACTGCACTACTTTTCTGATAGTATTAATCACACTGATTATTAACTATTTAGTAACATTTGTTATAGCTAATAATTGTTTTTTTGCATTAAATCTAAATAGACCTTCAATTAACATGAAAAAATCATTACTCTTCATCTATCTTTTTATTTCATTTTCTTTATTTTCTCAAATACCATCCTATTATAATGATGTAAACTTAAACCAAACTAGTACAGCATTAAAAAATGCTTTAGCTACTAAAATAATTAGTACGCATGCTGTAAATTTATCGTATTCTCCTGAAGTATGGAATGCTTTAAAACAATCTGACTTAGACCCTACTGATAATAATAAAGTTATTTTAATTTATGGTTATAGTGATTCTGATGGGAATTATATAACAGACAGAACTCGTAGTAAAGACGCTAATGGTGGTTCTGCTGGATCACAATGGAATAGAGAACATGTATATCCAAAATCATTAGGTAATCCTAACTTAGGAACATCTGGACCAGGATCAGATGTTCACCATTTAAGACCTGCTGATATTTCTTTTAACGGACAAAGAAGTAGCAAGAAATTTGTTTCTGGTTCTGGTAATGCAGGTAGTCGTTCTGGCGGATGGTATCCTGGTGATGAATGGAAAGGTGATGTTGCTCGTATGATGCTATACATGTACTTACGTTATAATAATCAGTGTTTACCAAGTAATGTTGCTATTGGTACAGCTAATTCTTCTGATAGTAATATGATTAATTTATTATTACAATGGAATGCTGAGGATCCTGTATCCAGTTTCGAAGCACAGCGAAATCCAATTTTAGCAGGAATTCAGGGTAATAGAAACCCTTTTATCGATAATCCTGCTTTTGCTACGCAAATTTGGGGAGGTCCTCAAGCAGAGGATTTATTTGGTAATGGAGGTGGTTCTTCAGATACTCAAGCGCCAACTGCTCCTACTAATTTAACTACCGCTAGTATCACACAGACTTCTGTAAATTTATCTTGGATTAATGCTACTGATAATGTTGCTGTAACCGGATATGAAGTATATAAAGGAGCTACTAAACTAGCTACAACAGCTACAAATTCTTATATAGTAACAGGTTTAACAGCTGCTACAAACTATAGCTTTTCTATAAAAGCAAAAGATGCTGCTAATAACATCTCGACAGCTAGTAATACCGCTACAATAATAACAAAAGATGTTCCTTCTTCTGGTACTGCTACAGAATTGTTTATTTCTGAATATGTAGAAGGTTCTTCTAATAATAAAGCTTTAGAAATAGCTAATTTTACAGGTGCTACGATTAATTTATCTGGATACTCTTTAAAGAAAGCTTCTAATGGTGGCGGATGGACTAACACATTAAATTTAACTGGCTCATTACAAAACGGGAAGACATATGTAATAGCTAACACTAGTGCTTCAGCTACAATTAAAAATAAGGCTCAATTAACAGAAAGTAGCATTTCTTCTTTTAATGGAAATGATGCTATCGGTTTATTTAAAGGGAACTCTATTATTGATCTTATTGGAAACCCAAATAACTCTTCAACATTTGCTAAAGATAAAACCTTGCAAAGAAAAGCTACTATTAAATCTCCAAACACAACTTATACAACATCTGAATGGAACACTTTTTCAAAAGATACTTTTAATGGCTTAGGAAATCATACAATTGATGGTGGTGGCTCATCAGTAGATACCACAGCTCCAACTGCTCCTACTAACATGGCAGCCACGTCAATTACAGAAACCTCATTAACTTTAAACTGGACAGCTGCTACTGATAATATTGCTGTAACAGCCTACGATGTTTACAAGGGGACAACCAAAATAGCTACAATTACAAACACAAACTATACTGTAACTAATTTAACAGCTGCAACAAACTATAGTTTTTCTGTAAAAGCAAAAGATGCCGCTAATAATGTTTCAAATTCAAGTAATATAGTTAGCGTTACTACTCTAAGTACCGCTGTTACTTACTGTAATTCGAAAGGTAATAATGCTAATTTTGAATATATTGATAATATTGTTATTGGTGGAATTTCTAACACAACTACTGCGAACAGTGGTTATGGTGATTTTACTTCTCAAACAGGTAATTTAAGTTACGGAAACAATACAATTATTGTAAGTGCTGGTTTTTCAAGTTCATCATATACTGAATTTTGGAAAGTATGGATTGATTTTAATAAAAATGGAGTTTTTGAAAACAGCGAAGAAGTTGTAAGCGGATCTTCATCTAGCGCAGGTAACTTATCTTATAATTTTTCTATTCCGACCAATGTTTTAACAGGAACAACAAGAATGCGTGTTTCTATGAAGTGGAATGCAGCGCCTACCGCTTGTGAAGCATTTTCTTACGGTGAAGTTGAAGATTACTCTGTTAACATAGGTGTAAGTGCTAAAGGGAATAATAATTACAAAACTATAATTGATGGAAATTTAGGAGATGAAGCACCAATATTTAATGCTGCTATTTCCCCTAACCCTACCGCTAATTTTATAAAAATTGAAATGGTTGATGATAGAAATGCTAATTTTAAAATTACAAACATCATTGGTCAAGAGGTTTTAAAAGGAAAAGTAAATCATGCTAATATTAATGTATCTAACCTAAAAAAAGGAGTGTATATTCTTGAAGTAAATGACAAGCAAAGATCTTTTACTAAAAAGTTTATTAAAAACTAAACAACCTACATTTAAAATAAAAGGGCAATCATTAATGATTGCCCTTTTATTTTAAATAGTATCTAAACTTCAATTGTTGTTTTTGGCTCTTTAGAAGATGTAAGCACATGTGTATATAACCACATAAGTGTAAATGTTGGCACTATATCTAACCCTGGCATAGCTTCTTCAATAAAAGTAATAGCTGCTGCTATTTTACCTTTATTCCCTTTATACATTTTTGTCATTAAATAAGCTGATGCAGGAGCCCAAATCACATCAAAGAACTCTCCTACGCCTGGTATAGCGTATGATACTAATCCCATAGCATCAAACAATAAACTAAGTGCTAATTTTTTATATTTGTTTTTTATATTCATTTATAATAAAATTATTTATATTGATAACAAATCAAAATTCAAGCCAAATTATTCAATTTTCAACTTCTTAAATTAATATTTTTGCTCTAAAATACTAAAAACGTATGATTTTTACTGATTTTATAAATCAAATAGAGAAATTACAAAACAAATCTTTAGGAGGATTAACCTCACAAATGAAATTAGCTCCTAAACTAAGAACTCAGTTTTCTCAAGAATTAATTGATAGTAAAAATCCAAGGAGAGCTGCCGTTTTAGCATTATTTTATCCTAACAAAAACAATCAAACTTGTTTTTTACTAACCGAAAGAGCTAGTTATAAAGGAACTCATTCGGCACAAATTAGCTTTCCAGGAGGTAAAACAGAAAAAAAAGATAGTTCTTTTGAAATAACAGCCTTAAGAGAAACTTTTGAAGAAGTTGGTGTTATATCTGAAGAAATTAAAATTATTCGTCAACTTTCAGACTCTTATATTCCTCCTAGTAATTTTTTAGTTGCACCATTTATAGGCATGCTTAAAGAAAAACCTAATTTTAGTCCAAACTATGAAGTTGCTAATATTATAGAGGTTTTAATTAGTGATTTGTTAAATGACAACAATTTAACATCTGTAGAAATGGAAACTTCTTATATGAAAAACACTAATGTACCGTGCTTTAAACTAAACAATTATGTCGTTTGGGGGGCAACTGCTATGATGCTATCAGAAATTAAAGATTTATTTAAAGAGTAATAATTTCTATTTCTTTTGTAATTTAGCTTTTACATAAAAAAAACAATTACAAATGCCTTTATTAAAAAGGAATCCATTCGGACATATTTTACTACTAAAACGTTTTCTAATACAAGTACTGGGTGTTATTTCACACGGACGCTACCGTAAATTTAACGATTTACAAATTGAGGGTATGGATATTTTACGTAACCTTCCTGACAAAAATGTTTTGTTTATTTCAAATCATCAAACATATTTTGCTGATGTAGCCTCTATGTTTCATGTTTTTAACGCCGCTTTAAAAGGACGTGATGACAATATCAGAAACATCGGTTATTTATGGAATCCTAAGTTAAATATTTATTACATTGCTGCTGGAGAGACTATGAGAGCTGGTTTATTACCTAAAATATTCGCTTATGTAGGTTCTGTTTCTGTTGAAAGAACTTGGAGAAGTGAAGGTAAAGACATAAAACGAAAAGTAAAAATGTCTGATATTTCTAATATTCGTATGGCTTTAAATGACGGATGGGTTATTACTTTTCCGCAAGGAACTACCACCCCATTTAAACCTATTCGCCGTGGTACAGCACACATTATAAAAACATGTAAACCTGTTGTGGTACCTATTGTAATTGATGGATTTAGGAGGTCTTTTGATAAAAAAGGATTAAGAATAAAAAAGCGTAATGTTTTACAATCAATGGTTATAAAAGAACCCCTAGAAATTGATTACGAAAACGAAGAGGTATCGAGTATTATAGAAAAAATAGAATATGCAATAGAACAGCATCCATCATTTTTAAAGGTACTAACACCAAAGCAAATAAAAGAAGAACAAGAATATAGAGAGAAAAGACGTTTTTGGGGTTCAGAACATCAAAGTGAAGAATAAAAAAGAAATAATATATAATTATGGCTAATAATAAATCAATTTTAAATGAGAAATCAATCGATTTCTTAGCTAAATACTTAAATAATGCAGCGCCTACAGGATACGAGTGGGAAGGTCAAAAGATTTGGATGGACTATCTTAAGCCTTATGTTGATGAGTTTATTACCGACACTTATGGTTCGGCTGTAGGGGTTATTAATCCTGATGCTAAATATAAAGTAGTTATTGAAGGACATGCTGATGAAATTTCATGGTATGTAAATTATATTTCTGATGACGGATTAATTTATGTTATTCGTAATGGTGGTTCAGATCATCAAATTGCACCAAGTAAAATTGTAAATATTCATACTAAAAACGGTATTGTAAAAGGTGTTTTTGGTTGGCCAGCAATTCATACACGTAACAAAGCTAAAGAAGAAGCTCCAAAACCTGATAATATTTTTATTGACACTGGTTGTGCAACAAAAGAAGAAGTAGAAAAATTAGGAGTTCACGTTGGTTGTGTAATTACGTACCCAGATGAGTTTCATATTTTAAACGGTGATAAATTTGTTTGCCGTGCTTTAGATAATAGAATGGGTGGTTTTATGATTGCTGAAGTTGCTCGTTTATTAAAAGAAAACAAAAAGGAACTTCCTTTCGGATTATATATTACAAACTCTGTACAAGAAGAAATTGGTTTACGTGGTGCCGAAATGATTACACAAACTATAAAGCCTAATGTAGCTATTGTTACTGATGTAACTCATGATACTACTACACCAATGATCGACAAGAAAAAAGAAGGTCTTTTAGAGTTAGGTAAAGGTCCTGTAATTGCTTACGCACCTGCAGTACAACAAAAATTACGTGATTTAATTATTGATGCTGCTGAAGCTAACAAAATTCCTTTTCAACGTTCTGCCCTATCAAGAGCTACAGGTACCGATACCGATGCTTTTGCATATAGTAACGGAGGTGTTGCTTCTGCTTTAATTTCTTTACCATTACGCTACATGCATACAACGGTTGAAATGGTACACAGAGATGATGTTGAAAATGTAATTAAAATGATTTACGAAAGTTTATTAAAAATAGAAAATGGAGAAGATTTTTCTTATTTTAAGTAAAACTATATAACATAAGAAATAAAGTAATTTCTTAATAAAAAAGCCTCGAAAACATATTGTTCTCGAGGCTTTCTTTTATTTAAAGAGTAACTAAAGTTGTTCTTTAACCTTATCTTCCTTACCTACAGATAGCATATTTGCAAATAATTTATAAGCGCCAGAAACACCTACAGGTAACTCTCTAAAGAAGCTTAAACCTGTATATATATAATTTCCTTTACCATATTTAGCTATTAATAAACTACCTTCCTTGGCTGTTTCTCCTTTATCATGCATTGATAAAATTGGCGTGTATTCTTTACTCCATTTATTAGGAAAATACAACCCTCTTTCTTGAACCCAACCATTAAAATCTGCTTCAGTAACTTTATTCGGATAATTTAAAATTGAATGATCTTTAGCCAATAAAGTAACTTTTGCATTTTCATCTGTTACTCTATCTCTTGATAGTTTTAACTCAAATGGAGCTTTTACATCGACCCTTCTATTAGTATTATACTGAACAATCATATTACCACCGTTCTTTACAAATTCTAACAGATATTTTTGCTTAAATTGTAATTCTGATAAAGTATTATAAGCACGAATACCCACAACTACAGCGTCGTACTTTTGTAAGCTTTTTTCATTTATATCTTTTGGTTTTATTTCTACTACTCTATAACCTATTTGTCGTAAATTTTCAGGAATAGCATCTCCAGATCCTTGTATATACGCTATCTTATCACCTCTTTTCTTAATATTTAAACGAACTACTTTCGCTTGTGATGGTAATAAAACAGACTGTTTAGGTATATGCTTGTAATTAATCTCAACTAATTCTTTATCGTATTTTTTATTATCAATAGTAGCTATTGCCTTTAAAACTCCTTCCGATTGATTATTTGATGGTGTTATTTTAAAATCAATAAGCTGCTTATCTCCTTTTTGCGCTATACTAAATTTAGCCATTTTAGGTGATACACTCCACCCTTTAGGAACTTCTAAAGAAACTATACCATTTACATTTTTATCACCAGAACGCACTTCTAAAGAAACATTTTTAGCAGTGTCATTAGAAAAAATAAGTACTTTACTCTTTAACCTTGTCGTAACTTTAGGTAAAACTTCAAAAGGCTCATAAACCTCGCCTTCATCCCTTTTAGAATACCTATAAACAACAGGTATATTAAATGTAATTGGCTCGTTCTCGATAACCAGATTATAAGATATATGTACAGGCCTAATGCTTTCTGGGTTTCCGATTAGTTTTTTATTATTAACAGTATACATACCTAAGTCCCAAGGTTTATTTAACCAATATGGTGAAGAATAATCTACATTTTTAATAGTTATACTCTCTTTAAAATTTTGTTTTGAATTAGGTGCTAACTCCAGTTCTTTTGATATCTTTTTTCCTGTTGGAAGAATATCAATAGAAGACAGTTCAATTAATAGATTACTTCTATTTAATACTTCAAAGTTTACATTAAATGTACTATTTGGAATTGTACTTGATGCATTTGCAGAAGCTTCTAAATACAACCCAGCACAAGACTTTATAATTTGTTTAAGTTCTTTTGATTTTATTTTTTTCCAATGGGCATCTTTTAAGTTTTGAACTAATTTATAAGCTTTCATTAATTCACCAAGATGCTTTGATGGATTAACAAAATTAAAATTCTTTTCAACTTCATATAAAATAGCGCCTATTTCTCCACCTCCTTCTACCCTATTCCAAGTAGTATTAATTCCTGAAAAAATATCGTTTTTATCCTTAGGAAAATCTCCTTTTAAAAACTCAACATATTCTGTTTGACTTCCTCTAGTTGTTAACCGTCCAAAACCTTGACATAAATGCTGACTACTCGCCATAGAAGCTAGTTCGTTATTAGATAAACCTTTTAAAGGGTAATACGCTCCAATATCAAAACTTAACATCTTACTTTTATCCGCCTTTTCAAAATTCTCTCTACTTCCGTAAAACCACCAAGAAGTATTAAAGAACAAACGTTGTGGTTTCCATACACTTGTATTTTTTAATTGACTAGGATATTTTGTTTTGTCATTAGCTAAGTCGAAAGCCTCAACACTCAACATAGCAGAAGAGGTATGATGTCCATGCGTAGTACCCGGCGTTCTATGATTAAAACGGTTAATAATTACATCTGGTTTGAATGTTCGAATAGCCCAAACTACATCAGATAAAACGTTGTCTTTATTCCAAATTTTTAAAGTTTCATCTGGATGCTTCGAATAACCAAAATCATTCGCTCTAGAAAAACGTTGTTCTCCACCATCTACTCTTCTTGCAGCTAACAACTCTTGCGTACGAATTACACCTAACAACTCTCTCATTTCTGAGCCAATTAAATTTTGCCCTCCATCACCACGAGTTAACGATAAATAACCTGTTCTCGCTTTTTCATGATTTGCTAAATAAGCAATTAAACGTGTATTTTCATCATCGGGATGTGCTGCGATATATAATGCTGATCCTAAAAAATTTAATTTTTGAAGCTGCTCATAAATTTGATTCGATGTCAATTTTTGAGGTTTTTGAGCTGTTATTGATATAGAAATCAATAAAAAAGAAAAACAAAAAAGCGTTTTTTTGTACATTTTTAATGTTTTGGTTGATTAACAAATGTACCTTTTTTAACTTGTGTTTTTACGACATTAACAAAACGCTAACATAATTTACTCTAAAAAGCACTCATCTTTAAATCCTATTAAATATAATTTTTCTTGAGCTCTGGTAATTGCTGTGTATAACCACCTTAAATACTCTACACTTGGACCATCTGGTAAATAAGGTTGTTCTATAAAAATAGTGTTCCATTGCCCACCTTGAGATTTATGACAAGTCATAGCATATGAAAATTTTACTTGAAGTGCATTAAAATATTTATTCTTTTTCACCCCAATAAACTGCTTATATTTCGATTTTTCATGAGCAAAATCTTCTCTTACAGCTTCGTATAATTTATTTGATTCTTCATATGTTAAAGAAGGGCTCTCACTAGATAAGGTATCTAACAATAATACTGTTTCAAAAGGATGCATATCAGGATAATCAATCATTCTAACTTCAACTTCAGCAAATTTAAATCCATATAATTCTTTAATAGAATTGATACGCATAACTTCGCAAATATCACCATTAGCAATAAAACCTGCTGAAGAAGAATCTTTTAACCAAAAATAATTATTCTTAACAACCATAACATAATCGCCTGTAGAAATTTCATTCTCTTGCCCACGAATTGTTGTTCTTATTTGCTCATTATACTGGTTCGCTCTTTTATTTGATCGTACAATAATAGCTGTATCTTCTACTCCAATACTACCGTCATAAGCAGTTGTAATAGCATCTTGAATATCATAACCATCTTCTAATCTTACAATATCAGGATAACTTACATCAAATTGAAAATCAATGATATCATTTTGTACCAATAAACGTAAATTAGTAGCATTTGCTAAAATTCCTGAATCTTGCTGTTGACGTACTACTTCATCTAATTCAATCTCAGTAACATCTTTATTAAAACCAAAAGAAAGTCTATCAGCCTCTAACGCAGGACTAATAGTTAACTTAACAGGTGGTAACTGAGCTGTATCACCAATAAAAACAATTTTACAATTTTTACCTGAATACACGTATGAAATTAAATCATCTAGTAAAGAACCATTTTCAAACAGTTTTGAATTCTGTTGCGCATCAGATATCATTGAAGCCTCATCAACTATAAATATAGTATTTACATGTTTATTAGGCTGCATTACAAAACTTACTCCCCCATTACCTTCCTTTTTAGGAAAGTAAATTTTCTTATGTATTGTAAATGCTTGTTTTTTAGAATATCCTGAAATAACTTTAGCTGCACGTCCTGTAGGTGCTAATAAAACAGCTTTTTTACCAGCTTTCCACAAATTATTAACCACTGTACTTATTATGGTTGTTTTACCTGTACCTGCATATCCTTTTAATAAAAACAAAGCATCACTATTATCACCAAATATAAAACCTGTTAACTTATCTAATAACTCATTTTGCTTTTGAGTAGGCTGGTATGGAAATTTTTGAAGAATTTCTTTATAAAACTTAGGTGCTGATTCTATCATATTTCAAATAATTAACAAAGATATACCTATTTATACAGAAAAATTTTCATGATTGAAAAAAAATTGTAGATTTGCGTATATCATATATTAAAAACAAAAAAAATGAATTTATTATTAATGATTTTAGCGGCTGTAGTAGTTGCAATTCTTTTAGCAATACTAATAGTTAAGTTTATACCGTTAAAAATGAGATGGTTAGTGTCTATCTTACTTTTAGGAGCTACTGTATTTCTAGTATATAAAATTTACGGAGGAATTATGGAACCTATCCATTTCGCTAAAGACAAACAAGTACGATATGCTAAGGTTATTAAGAATTTAAAATTAATTCGTGATGCTGAAGTTAAATATAAAGAGGTTTATAGAACTTATACTGACAATAAAGACTCTTTAATAAACTTTATTGAAAACGGTAAACTAGCATTAATTGAAACTAGCAATATTGAAGAAAAAGTAGATAGAGGTGGTGGTATTTTCGTTACTATTTCTAAGAAGAAAATTGATACGACTGGTTTTGAACCTGTATCTAAATACTTTGAAGGTAAAGATTACAAAGGAATGTTTAATGTTCCTGGTACTGATAAGCAATTCGAATTAGCTATAGATAAAGTAGAAAAAGTAGCTGGTTTATTAGTTCCTGTTTTTGAAGCTAAAGCTGATAAAACTTCTATTTTAAAAGGTATGAGTACTTCTTTAGTAAAACAAGAATTAGAAGCTCTAGAAACTGACCAAATTAAAGGTGCATTTGTTTCTGTAGGTTCGTTAATTGAAGTAACGACTGGTGGAAACTGGCCTCCTTCTTACGATAAAGCTGAAACAATTGCTAAAAAAGAGTAAAAAAAGCAGCGTTATTGCGCAAAATAAAAATCTATCCATCCAATTTAGTTTGGATGGATTTTCTTTTTGTATTTCTAATTCTGATACAAAAGAAATAATAGTCTTTACAGAGTATTTTTTTGAAAAAGAACTAGATACACCTCAATTATTACTTCAAAAGATTATATCTATTTTTGGTGATGATAATGATTTACAACAAGACTTTTTATCAATATTT
The DNA here is from genome assembly GCF_000430545.1 of Tenacibaculum ovolyticum DSM 18103. Classification (GTDB taxonomy): domain Bacteria; phylum Bacteroidota; class Bacteroidia; order Flavobacteriales; family Flavobacteriaceae; genus Polaribacter; species Polaribacter ovolyticus. Next base: position 58,200 of record NZ_AUMF01000020.1, on the reverse strand, counting down.
GCTGTTCATCAGAATAACTTATCTACACTTGTTCCTAACGAATATTTTGATAGAAGTAATTTAGACGCTTATTTAAAATATACTGTTAAAACATTAACAACAGATTTTATTACCTATGATTCTTTAGAATCAATAAATGCCAGTACAGTATATATTCCTTATGTAAACATTAATAATTATTTGTTTCAGAATTTTGGCGAGTTTGAATTTAAACACCATTCATCTATTTTAATAGACAAAATTTTAACCTTATCTAAAGGGAATACTGAAACGCAATTTTTCATCAATGTATCTTCAAATCAATTAGACATTATTGTATGTAAACAAGATAATTTAATTTTTAATAATTCATTTTCTTATACAACAAAAGAAGATTTCATTTATTATATTCTATTTACTGCCGAACAATTACAAATGAATCCAAACGAGTTTCAACTAACTTTTATTGGTAATATCAACAAAGATTCGGAACTTTATACTATTACTTATAATTATATACGTAATATTTACTTTTTTAAACCTATCTTAAACTTTTTTACAGATAGTGATGAATTTTCAAATCATTCAAACTTTATTTTAGTATCCTAATGAGAATTATTTCTGGAAAATATAAAAGCAGACGACTTTCTGCTCCAAAAAAACTACCTGTACGTCCAACAACAGATATGGCAAAAGAATCGCTTTTTAATATTTTAAATAACGATTATTATTTTGATAGTATTGCTGTCTTAGACTTATTTGCCGGAACAGGTAACATTAGTTATGAATTTGCTTCTAGAGGAACTTCAACAATACATGCTGTTGATGCTCATTTTGGATGTGTAAAATTCATAAATGAAACAGCTAAAGAGCTTGATTTAGATATTAACACTTATAAAAGTGATGTATATAAGTTTTTAGAAAAAACATCTTTAAAATCAGATGTTATTTTTGCTGATCCGCCTTATGATTTTGATGAAGCTCAATTTTTAAAAATTGCTGATCTTGTTTTTGAACGTGAACTTTTAAACGAAGATGGCGTTTTAATCATAGAACATTCTAAACATACTGACTTAACAAAACACCCAAACCATAGTTATGATAAACGTTATGGTGGTAATGTATTCAGTTTTTTCAGTTTAGAAACAACGTAAATACTATATATTTTTCGACGTGTAAAACAACGTTATTAAATTAATAGATTAAATGAAGTAATATAATATTACTTCATTTTTCTTTTTTATAGGTTCTATTTTAATTGTTTTTGTTAAAGTTTTAACAAAACTACTTTTCTACTAATCAAAATTCAGTAACTTTCGGATTATTTCAAAAATTAATCAAAATAGAAAATGAAAAAATATTCTACATTACTCTTTTCAGCTCTTTTTGTATCTGCTTCAATGTTTGCACAAGATGCAGCTAAAAAAGAAGTGCAAAAAGGTCATACAGATCAAAACAAATTTCGTCAATTGAAAGATGTATTAGCTACTCCAAATGATCAACGTACAGCTTCTGGTGCTCCTGGACATGCATATACACAACAAAAAGTTGATTATGTAATGGATTTGCGTTTAGATGAAGCTTCTAATAAATTGTATGGAGATGAAACTATAACTTACCATAATAACTCTAGAGATCAATTAGATTATTTATGGGTTCAACTAGATCAGAACATGCGTGCTCCAGATTCTAAAACACCGTTAGCAGAATCTAAAAGAGCTAATGGTTTTATGACTCCTGAAAAGTTTATTTCTGAAAACATGGATAAACCTAAAGGTTTTGGTTATAAAATTGAAGCTGTAAAAAATGCAGATGGTGTTGATTTATCATATACTATTAATCACACAATGATGCGTATTAATTTACCTAAGGCATTAGCTTCTGGTGAAGTTTTTAAATTTAAAATAAAATGGAATTATTTAATTAATAATTCTGTTAAAGATGGAGGCCGTTCTGGTTTTGAATCATTTCCTGATGGAAATAAAAACTATACGATCGCTCAATTTTTTCCTCGTTTAGCTGTTTATAACAATGTTGAAGGTTGGCAGAATATGCAATTTTGGGGTCGTAGTGAATGGGCTTTAGAATTTGGTGATTATGATGTAAGATTAACTGTACCTGCTGATCATATTGTAGATGCTACTGGTGAATTACAAAATGAGAAAGATGTTTTAACCAAAGAGCAACGTAAGCGTTGGGAAAAAGCTAGAAACTCATATAAAAACCCTGTTTTTATTGTTACTCAAAAAGAAGCTGAGGCTAACGAAAAGAAAAGAAGTACTAAAACTAAAACATGGCACTTTAAAGCAAATAATGTACGTGATTACGCATTTGCTTCATCTAGAAAATATATATGGGATGCTATGGCTGTAAAGATTAATGGCAAAAACATTATGGCTGTTTCATTATATCCTAAAGAAGGAAACCCTTTGTGGGAAGAACATTCTACAAAAGTTGTTGCTAATACTTTAGAAGAGTATTCTAAAATGACTTTCGATTATCCTTATTCAAAAGCTATTTCTGTTCATGCAAAAAATCAAGGGATGGAATATCCTATGATTTGTTTTAACTATGGTCGTCCTAATGCAGACGGTACTTATTCTGACAGAGTTAAAAACGGAATGATCGGAGTAATTACTCACGAAGTAGGTCATAACTTTTTCCCTATGATTGTGAATTCTGACGAACGTCAATGGACATGGATGGATGAAGGTTTAAACTCTTTTGTTGAAATTTTAGCAGAATTAGATTATGATCCAAAATTCAATACAGGTAATTTGCCAAAAGATATTGTTCGTTATATGAGTTTAGATCAAAAAAGATTAACTCCAATTATGGCGCAAGGTGACTATGTAAAAAACTTCGGTCCTAATGCATATACAAAACCAGCTGCTGGTTTATATATGTTACGTCAAACAATTATGGGACCTGAATTATTCGATTATGCTTTTAGAACTTACGCAAAAAGATGGATGTTTAAGCACCCTACTCCTGCTGATTTCTTTAGAACAATGGAAGACGCTTCTGGAATGGATTTAGATTGGTTCTGGAGAGGTTGGTTCTACTCTACTGATTACTCTGATATTGGTCTTAAAGAAGTGAAAACACTTTACGTTACAGATAAACAAACTGATAGAGTAAAAGAATTAATAAAAACAAACCCACGTGCAAAAGCTTATTTTGCATCATTAGGTGATTTAGTTTTCTTAACAGATAAAAAAGAAGATGCAAATACAGATAAAGTAGAAAGCTATATTAATTCTTTATCAGCTGACAAAAAAGCTACTTTAAAAGTGTTGCCTAAATATATCTATCAAGTTGAATTTGAAAAACCAGGAGGTTTGCCAATGCCACTTATAGTTGAATTAACATATACTGACGGTAGTAAGAAACGTGATGTTTTTCCTGCACAAATTTGGATGAAAAATGATAAAAAAGCATACAGAGTTTTTACTTCTGATAAAGAGGTGAAAAGTATTGTAGTTGATCCTGATTTAGAAACTGCTGATATTGATACTTCAAATAACAGTTGGCCAAAGAAAACTAATAGTAAATTTGATCAATTTAAAGGTAAAGTTAAAAACTAATATTTTTTTCGTTTATATATACAAAAACCCGCTTTATAAGCGGGTTTTTGTATATATAAATATGTCACGTTTAAAAAAAATAGTATTACTTTAAAATAACATACAAGTAAGTAATATTATGTAGAGGGAGTGTCTTTTTAAGATAGAAATATTAATATTTATTAAAGGATATACTATTCTAATAAATACCAATAATTTTTGAGGAAACGTTATTACATCTGATATATAATAACTACTAAAAAGAGCTAATTATATAAAAATTGACGATCTTATTTTAATCAAACTAAAACCTAATTAACTTCACAAAAAAAGGCAGTGACATATAAATCACTACCTTTTTTTATTTATTTGAAATGCTATCTCAAAATAGCAAGAATTATTTTTACTTTCTAAATAACTTATTAACCTCGTCTAAAGTTAATAATCTAGATTCCGTAAGAACATCTGGTTCACGGCTTACATATTGTTCTATTTGCAATTTAATTATACCATCTTCTCTTTCATATTTTAAATAAACTACATCTCCATTTGCTTTTATTTGATATTTACTCCCTGCAGCTTCATCAAAACCTCTAACCATAATTTGATGTAACTTATCAGCATCATTATCTACATTTTTAAATGTAAAAGATACATATTCATTTATCGGGTTATTAATGTTTTTATAAAATAAATTATAAGCTTCATCACCTATTTTCTCCAAGTAAACAAATTCTACTCGTCCAACAATTTCAACTTTTGCTGTTTCAATGAATTCAATTTGAGAATACGATACAAGTGAAAAAAATAATGCTGCTAAAAAAAATAGTTTCTTCATAAATTTAAGGGTTTAAAAGTTTGATATAAATGTATTTAATTATAATTAGAAATTATAACGTTTTAAAATAAAAAAAATTATAGTTCAAATATAAACTTATATGAGCAATTTATTTAAAATATCATTGATTGAATAATTACACATACAAAATTATCACACCTATTATACTTAAAAACAGACATAAAGGAGAGAAGTAGTTTGTATCATTTTTAGCAAACATTGTATTTTTTGTTTTCTTAAAAAAACCAACATAATTAAAATCACCAATACTTCTTATAAAGAAGACTGCTAAAACTACATACAGTCCTGTGTTAGTAATCGAATTGGGCACAAAATAAACAGTTACAACTTTTGCTTTTACGGCATATAAAACGGCTGCAAATGCTAATAAACATGCAACAATAATAGTAATTATTTTACTAGGTTTTAATTTCAAATTATTTTCTTCATCTGTTGGCAAAACAGCTTTATAGCCCCACTTAACCCCAAATGCCCATAAAAAATGGATTATAGATAAAAACATAAGTATTAAAAAAGCTATCCAACCTAAAAAATAAACCATCTTTTATAGTTTTTACGTAGTTTTGTGTTACAAATTTAAGAAAACAACATGACAACTTTATTAATAAATATTAAGGAGTTAATACAAGTAAGAGAAACTTCTGTAAAAAAAGTTTCAGGAAAAGAAATGAATATTTTACCAACTATAAAAGATGCTTTTCTATTAATTGAAAATGATATAATTATTGATTTTGGTACTATGAATAATTTATCTGTTTCTTCTGATAATATTATTGATTGTAAAGGTAAAATGATTCTTCCTACTTGGTGTGATTCACATACACACATTGTATATGCAGGAAATAGAGAACAAGAATTTGTTGATAGAATTAACGGATTAACCTATGAAGAAATTGCGAATAACGGAGGTGGAATTCTAAATTCAGCAAAAAAACTACAAGAAACATCAGAAGATGATTTATACAACCAATCAGCTGTTCGTTTAGAAGAGGTTATGAAACTTGGTACTGGTGCTGTAGAAATTAAATCGGGTTACGGTTTAACTGTTAATGCTGAATTAAAAATGTTACGTGTTATAAAAAAATTACGCGATAACTATAAATTACCAATCAAAGCTACTTTTTTAGGAGCACATGCTTTTCCTAAAGAATATAAAGATAATAAAGAGGGATATATTAATTTAATTATTAATGAAATGTTACCTAAAATAGCTGAAGAAAAATTAGCTGACTTTATTGATGCTTTTTGTGAAACAGGTTATTTTTCAGTTGAAGATACTGATCGAATTTTAGAAGCGGGAAAAAAACATGGATTAACACCCAAAGTACATGTAAATCAATTTACAACAATTGGCGGAGTTCAAGTAAGTGTAAAACATGATGCTTTATCTGTAGATCATTTAGAGATAATGAATTCTGATGATATTGATGCCTTAAAAGGTACTAAAACAATGCCAGTTGCACTGCCTTCTTGTTCTTATTTTTTAAGTATACCATATACGCCAGCAAGAGCTATTATTTCAGCAGGTTTACCATTAGCTTTAGCTACTGATTTTAACCCTGGATCTACGCCTTCTGGAAATATGAACTTTGTAGTTGCTACTGCTTGTATTAAAATGAATATGACACCTGAAGAAGCTATTAATGCTGCAACTATAAACGGAGCTTATGCAATGAACTTAGCAGATGAAGTTGGTAGTATTACCAAAGGTAAAAAAGCGAACTTTATTATTACAAAAGAAATTTTAAGTTATGGCGCAATACCTTATAACTTTGGTTCGGTATTAATTGACTCTATTTTTATTAATGGAAAAGAAATAGACAAGTAAAACTCTAAAAGTAGAAAATAACTTTAGGTTTATTTCTTAAATAAAAACCTAAAAATAAAAAAGCCCTAATAAGGGCTTTTTTATTTGACATTTTAATTAAAATTCGTTTTTAATAAGCATCTACATCAATAATAAAACGGATGGGTCTAAAATCTTTTACTGCTTCAAAAGTGTTTTTAATCTTTACGATTTGCTCTTTTGTTTTCCCTAATGATTGTTTTGGCGGAATTTTAATCACCAAATTTTTAATATATAAATTTCGAACACGAGAAACAGCAGGCGCACTTGGACCTAAAACATTGTCTTTAAATACATTTTGCAATGATTTTGTTAACCAATTTATACCGCTATCAACTCTAGCATAATCTTTATGCTTTAGCGTAATTTTAATAACCTTATAGTATGGCGGATAATGAAATTGCCAACGTTCTTGTAACTGCTCTTTATACATTTCTGTATAATTAGTTGTAGAAACTTGTTGTAAAATTTGATGATACGGATTAAATGTTTGTATCGCTACTTTTCCTTGTTTTTTGGTACGTCCCGCCCTACCCGATACTTGTACCATTAATTGATAAGCTCGTTCATGAGCTCTAAAATCTGGAAAATTTAGCATAGAATCAGCATTTAAAACACCAACTAATGATACATTTTCAAAATCTAAACCTTTAGACAACATTTGTGTACCTACCAAAATATCAATTTCCTGTGCTTCAAAAGCACCAATTATTTTTTGATAACCATATTTACCACGAGTCGTATCTAAATCCATTCGTCCGATGTTATGCTTCGGAAAAAGTTCTTTTAACTCTAACTCTATCTGTTCGGTACCAAAACCTTTTGTATCTAGTGATGCGCTACCGCAAGCACCACAATTATTAGGCATTGAGCGTTGGTAATGACAATAATGACATTTTAATTCTCGTCTAAACTTATGAAAAGTTAAACTTACATCACAATTGGGGCACTGTGGAGAAACACCACAAGTTGTACATTCAACAACTGGTGAAAAACCACGACGGTTTTGAAATAGAATTACTTGTTCTTTTTCTTCTAATGCCTCATTTATCATTAATAATAAACGATCAGAAAAAAGCCCTTTCATCTCCTTTTTTCGATGTTTTTCTTTTACATCAATTAATTCAATTTTAGGTAATTGAATACTACCAAAACGCCTTGTTAATTCAACAAAACCATATTTGTTTTGTTTTGCATTAAAATAACTTTCTAACGATGGAGTTGCTGAACCTAATAATACTTTTGCTTTGTGTAAATGTCCTAAAACAACTGCTGCGTCACGCGCATTATATCTTGGTGATGGTTCAAACTGTTTATAGGAAGTTTCATGCTCTTCATCAATTACAATTAAACCTAAGTTAGAAAACGGTAAAAAACCTGATGAACGTGCACCTAAAATAATTTGAGCTTTTGGTTTGTTTTCTAGTACGTTATTCCATACTTCAACCCGTTCATTCATTGAATACTTTGAATGAAATACTGATATGAAATTTCCAAAATAACGCTGTAAACGAGCAATTATTTGTGTGGTTAAGGCAATCTCTGGTAATAAAAATAGCACTTGCTTTCCTTCAGCAATAACCTCTTTAATTAATTTTACATAGATTTCTGTTTTACCAGATCCCGTAACTCCGTGAAGTAAGGTTACATTTTGAGTTTCAAAAGAGGTTTTAATTTCTTTAAAAGATTGTTGTTGAAACTCATTTAATTCTTTTATTTGATTTGTATCTCCTTTAAAATTAATTCTATCTGTTTGTATTTCATAAAACTCAAAAATATCCTTTTCTACTAATGCTTTTATTACTGCAGAAGATGCCCCTGATTTTTCTTCTAGTTCTTTTGCTTTTATAGGCTTTTTAGCTACCGATAATTGAAAATACACCAACACAGCTTCACGTTGTTTTTTTGCTCTAGAAAGTACTTCTAATAACTCTTGAAGCGCTTCATTAGCCGTGTATTTTTCATTTAAACGAACATACTTTACTAATTTTGGTTTATAGGTCTCGTAAATTTCTTCTTTAATAAAGGCAGCTTCTTTGCTTATTAAACCATCAATAATAGGCAAAACTGTTTTCTTTCCTAAAATATCTGCTACTTGGTGAATTGTTAATTGAGAATGGTGTTGTAAAGCCTCAAATATTAAAAACTCTTCATCTGTTAAAGTAGTTTCGTCTGTAAAGCTCTCATTCTTATAAATAATCGTTTCACTTTCTAACAAAAAAGCCGATGGTAATGCTGCTCTATATACATCACCTAAAGAACACATATAGTAACTAGAAATCCATTGCCAATGTTTTAATTGACGTTCAGTTACAATAGGATTATCATCTAAAATTTGATGAATATCCTTCGCTTTGTATAATTCCGGAGCATTTTGATGAATATTAAACACCAACGCAGTATAAATTTTACTTTTACCGAAAGAAACAGCAACACGCATTCCTTTTTTGAGGAATGAATATTCAGCTTCATTTACAGCATATGTAAACGTTTTTTGCAGTGGAATGGGTAATATTACGTCGATGAAATATGTCATTAATATATATCTATAGGAATTGGTGGTGGAGATGAAGGTGGTGGTGGAATTGGAATATATATAGATAAATTCAAAGGATAAACTTTTTTTAATGAATCTATTTTCTTCGTTCTTTTAAAACTTTCTATAAAATTGAAATACGCTACTGAAACAGTATCTAATTTAGATTTTAATTTAATTTCTTCTTCTTCAAAATCATTTGCAGAACTAACCAATGTTAAAAAAGTAATTACTTTATGAGGTAAATCAGATAAATTAGGTTTCTCACCTCTATTCATAAATTGTTTTGACAATAGTTTTTCATATTTTTTAACAGTGAATTTTTCATTATATAATAGCCCCATAGAAACACTATCAGATTTATAATTAACATATAAAGTGTTCTTTTCTTTAATTAATACACATCCAAAACTACTACACTTTGTGTATTCTCTTACATAAAGCTTTAAATCATAATTATTATTCCTAAAATAAAACTCTTTACTCTCACTTTCTTTATCACAAACTATGTTTTCTAATTCTGAAAAATGTTTAATTGAATCTAATGATATGATTAATATAGAATCCGTGCTTTTTTGAGTAGGAAAGACGTCTTTCATTGTTAAAACTCTTTCTTTTGGAGTTTCAACACAAGAAACTATCAGTAATAATAAGATAGGTATTATATATGTGATAAGCTTTTTCATCTAATATCAAAACTACATAAAATTCACTACATTGTAAATAGAAAAATCAAGGTATTTATGACTTCATTAGAGTGGAAAACGAAAGGAAAATTTATTAAAATTAATAAGCATACTCTTTTTGTTATTGATGAAGGAAATTCTGAAAACACTTTGGTTATTTTACACGGATATCCTACTTCTTCATTTGACTATTATAAATCCCTTCCCTATTTAACCAAACAATACCGAGTAATTATTCACGATCATTTAGGTTTTGGTTTTTCAAACAAGCCTTTAAACTATTCTTATTCTTTAATTGAACAAGCCGATATGGCTTTACTTTTATGGAAAAAATTAGCGCTACAAAACATAACATTATTAGCACACGATTATGGTACAAGTGTTGCTACTGAAATTATTGCAAGACATAATCAGAAACAATTAAATATTAATATAAAAAAACTGATTCTTAGCAACGGAAGTATGCATATTGAATTGGCTAAATTAAGAACCATCCAAAAATTATTAAAGAATAAAATTACAGGAAAATGGGTTGCTAAATTGGCAAATCAAGCAATTTTCAATAGAAATATCCGAAATATTTATTTTGATGCATCAAAAATATCACAAGAAGAACTTAATGAAATGTGGTTTCAAATTAATTACAACAACGGAAGAAATGTTATTCATTTATTAAGTAATTATATAAACGAACGTTACTTCTTTTGGTATCGTTGGATTGGTGCTTTAACACAAACTAAAATTGAAACTAACATTATTTGGGCTACTCACGACCCTATTGCTGTAAAAGCCATCGCCGAACAATTACACAAAGAAATACCGAATAACGAATTGCATTGGTTAGAAAACACAGGACACTTCCCTATGTTAGAAAAGCCGAAAGAATGGAGTGATTTAGTTTTAAAATAATTTTATACTTTTGTTAAAAAAGATGAAAAAGAAATGTTTAAAATGTAATTTAAATGAATTTAATATTTATCCTAATAAACTATGCCAAAAATGTTTTAGTAATAGATTAGAAAAAGGATTAGAGCTTAAAGGAATTGATTTAAAAATCACTTCAAATAAGCTAATTGAAAATTATATCATAGAAGAAAAGTCTATTAATCAAATAGCAAAAGAAAATAATTTAAAACCTTTTCAAGTTAGAAAGTATTTTGATTTATATCTAATTCCTGTAAAATCACCTACAAATTCAAGAAAGAAAGATATTAATGAAACCATTTTCAAGAATTTAACACCTGATAGTTCGTACTTGCTAGGTTATATATTTACTGATGGTTATTTGGCTTTAAATAAGACTAATAATACTTACTTCTTACACATATATAGTAAGTATAAGTACCAATTAGAAAACGTTTTAAAAATATTACAATCCAAAGCAAAGATTCAACACAGAAGTCAAAAAAATTATAGTGGTAAAATTCAAGGAGAAATTTATTGGTTACATATTGGAAATCAAGAAATAATCAAATCTCTATTAGAATTAGGTATGGTTGCTGACAAAAACCAAGAAATTAAATACCCAAAAATTCCTAAAAACTTAAATAATCATTTTATAAGAGGTTGCTTTACAGGTAGCGGTTCAGTATCCTTAGACAAAAACACTCTTTTATCTCAAATTACAATTGGGTCATTACAGTTTTTAAAATCAATTGAAAAAAAACTACATGAAGTTGGCTTAAAAAAAAGAAATATTTATGAAAATAAACAATCCAAAAAACCATCTTATGTAATAAGATACGCAACTAAAGACAGTGAAAAACTTTATAAATATTTATACAAAGGAAAGACTATACATACAGTTTGCAAAAGGCAAGAAAAATTATATAAAGAGAAATTTAAAACTACTTTAATATAATCAACAAAAGAACTCATAAAAAGGACTTTTTATTATAAAGTCCCGCAAGAATGGGTTAATTCCGTTTTAAGCTAAAAATTAGCTTATCATTTTTAAATACAAATTTTCAACTTTAGTTCTAGCCCAAGGTGTTGTTCTTAAAAACTTTAAACCTGATTTATAGGTAGGGTTATTTTTAAAAGCATTAATCTTTAAAATTTCACCTAATTCTTCCCAACCATACTCTAAGTATAATTCTTCTAACATGGTGGCTAACTTTATTCCGTGAAGTGGGTTATTTGGTTGTTCTTGGCTCATATTTTATTTAAAACAGCAAAAATAAAGCTTCTACTTGATTAATTCATCTAATAATGTTCTAACTTTCTTACTATTCCAATCGGCAGCCCCTTTTTTCTGCATAACAATAGCACTTTTCTTATCTAAAATAAAAGTAGCAGGTATCGATTTAGTTTTTAATTGCGTTGGTATGTTGCTTGTTGTATTATAAGTAGGTAAATCATAACTGTTCTTTTTATAAAAATCATCAATCGTTTTCCAATTTTCGTTACTTACAAAAATAAACGTTACACGATCTTTATAATCATCATATAAATCTTGAATACTTGGCATTTCTGCCCTACAAGGTGGACACCATGTTGCCCAAAAATTAACAAATACTACTTTCCCTTTTGTTTTATTAAAATCAATACTCTCAGTATTTAAACCTTGTAAATTCCAATCATATCTCTTTAACTCTTCTCTTTCTTCAACCTTAATTGTACTTGGTGAAAAAGAGATTAATCGAATAAAATAAACTTTAGTAGGCGGGTATATTAACAAACCTATAATAACTACAAATACAATATTTGAGATCGTTTTTCTGGTAAATTTCATTAATCTAAATTAGGTAATATAAAATCGTCTAATACACTTTTCTTAGCCATCATTTTCTCAATAGCTTTCACTGTTCTTGGTGCTTCGTTTGATAAATTTAATGGAACCCCATCTGTAATTAAAATATCATCTTCAATACGAACTGCAATTCCCCACCATTTTTTATCGCAATTACTTCCTTTAGGAATATAAATACCTGGCTCTACTGTAATAACCATATTTTTTTGAAATTTACCATACGTTCCCGGATCATGCACATCTAATCCAATATGATGTGAAGTACCATGAGGAAAATAGCTATGTTTTTCATCTAACGTTTTTATAATACCTAAATCTAACAAACCTTGGTTAATTACTTTTATGGTAGCTTGCCCTGGTGCCCAAAACATATTATCTGTAGTACATACTTTTATACCTTCATCTTGCGCTTTTAACACAATTTCATAAATTGCTTTTTGCTCAAGCGAAAATTTACCATTTGCAGGAATTGTACGTGTAACATCAGCGGTATACCCTCTGTATTCAGCTCCTAAATCCATTAACACCATTTCATCATTTACTTTGGTTTTATTATTTTCTATATAATGTAAAATACAGCCATTATTCCCTGCTCCTACTATCGATGGATACCCTTCGTATTCAGCTCCGTATTTTTTATATACAAACTCATGAATTCCTTGAATTTCTGTTTCAGACATCTCAGGTTTCATTGCTTTCATCATTTCTACTTGACCAATTGCTGAAATACGAATTGCTTTAGTTAGCAACTTTAACTCTTCCTGGGTTTTAACTTCTCGCATTTCTGCTAATTTTAATGATAAAAAAGTTAAATCTATATTTAATTTCTCTGTAAGTTTTAATGCTACTTTTTCTTTTATTTCTTTTTTAAGATTATCGTTTGTAGCATTTTTATATCCCATTAATAATTGATCCTCTTTTAAACTCGGATAATAGGTTATAGCTTTACCAATAACCTGAGCTACATTTGCAGTATTTTCTATTGGTGTTGATTTTATAAGTTCATATACATATTTTTTTTCCTTTGATAAAAATAATGAAGGATTGTAGTTTGATTGACTTTTAAATTCTTTAACCAAATCGTAAATTTCAGCTGTATTTCTTTCTGAATTTCTATAATCATCTTTAAACTTATCAATAAAAATTTTATCGAATTTTTTAAAATTTAATTTATCAGAAATAAAATCTTCCGCATTTTTAGCAACTTTAAAACCTAGCTCAGTTTTTGCTCCCTCAATACCTAAACGTTTTCCATTCCACATTTCTGCTCTTGGATCATTTTTTTGAACATATAAAACTTCATTATATGAAGTACCTAAACTATCTTTTTGATTGTCTGAAAATAATACTAAAACTGCATTCGGTTCACGATAACCTGTTAAATAATAAAAACTAGGATCTTGATGAAAAATATAGTCTACATCGTTTGCTCTATTTCTTATAGGATTCGCAAAAAGTACCGCTACTGAATTTTCAGGCATTTTAGATCGTAAAATATCCCTTCTGTTTTTATGAAAATCTGCTGATAAATAATCAGTTGGAGTTTGTGCTATAACTGTATTTAATATTCCTAATAAGCAAAATAGTAGTGTTTTTTTTAACATTTCATTGTTTTTACAGATACTCAAATGTAATATTCTTAAAGTATAACAAGAAAACATTAACATAACATTAGGTAATAATCTATTAAAATATTAAACATATTCAAGCTAATTGTTTGTCTTTTTTTCAATATTTTAGCAATACTTTTTAACAAACAATTTTAAAATGAAAAATACTGCATTAACACATATTCACGAAGCTTTAGGAGCTAAATTAGTTCCTTTTGCTGGTTATAACATGCCTGTACAATACGAAGGTATAAATATAGAACACGAAACGGTTAGAAAAGGAGTTGGTGTTTTTGATGTAAGTCATATGGGTGAATTTTTCTTAAAAGGAGAAAACGCTTTGGCTTTAATTCAAAAAATTGCTACTAACGATGCTTCAAAATTAACACCAGGAAAGGCACAATATAGTTGTATGCCAAATGCTGATGGTGGAATTGTAGATGATTTAATTATTTACATGATTGCCGAAAATGAGTACATGTTAGTTGTAAATGCTTCTAATATAGAAAAAGATTGGAATTGGATTTCTAAGCACAATGATTTAAAAGTAGAAATGGAAGATCGTTCTGACGATTGGTCTTTATTAGCTATTCAAGGACCAAAAGCTGTTGAAGCAATGCAGTCGTTAACTTCTGTAAACTTATCTACTATTAAGTTTTATACATTTGAAATTACTGATTTTGCAGGAATACCTAATGTAGTTGTTTCTGCTACTGGTTATACTGGGTCTGGTGGATTTGAAATATATGTAAAAAATAAAGATGTTGAACAACTTTGGAAAAAAGTTTTTGAAGCAGGTGCTGATTGGGGAATTAAACCTATCGGTTTAGCTGCTCGTGATACATTACGTTTAGAAATGGGATACTGTTTATATGGTAATGATATTGATGATACTACTTCTCCTTTAGAAGCTGGTTTAGGTTGGATTACTAAGTTTACTAAAGACTTTGTAAATGCTGAAGCTTTAAAAGCTCAAAAAGAAGCAGGTGTTGCTAAAAAATTAGTAGCTTTCGAGTTAACAGAACGCGGTATACCTCGTCATGATTATGAGATAGTTGATGCTGAAGGAACTGTAATTGGTCGTGTTACTTCTGGAACAATGAGTCCTTCTTTAGGAAAAGGAATTGGTTTAGGATATGTTACCAAAGAAAACTCTAAAGTAGATTCTGAAATTTTTATTCAAGTACGTAAAAAACAAATACCTGCAAAGGTTGTTAAATTACCTTTTTACAAAGGATAATTAAAATATTTTTATACTAAAAAAGCAACTCTTATGGGTTGCTTTTTTTTATTGTAATATAATAGATAAGTTAACGATTTTTATTTCTTTAAAACAACTCCTCTACCTCCATACATATGGATTGCTAAAGCACTAAACTCTTCTTGAACAGTTGCTGTTTTAATCGTATAACGTTTAGAAATTTCTTTTAAAGCTTTCTTTGTTTTTGAGTTTTTATTCATCGCTATTCCTGCCATTATAAGTATAGCTAACACTATAATTCCAATAATTGAAATTTCAATATTTTTTATGTTTTTATAAGTACTATAGCTGTAACTATTTCCTGCTATAAAAACATTATGAATTAAAAAAAGAGCTCCTACAAGTAAAAAAGGAAGTTTTACATAACTCTCCATAGCTGCTGATTCAGCATACAACTTTAAAGGAATTTGTAGTTTCTCTTTAGGTACTTTCTCTATAATCTCAAATGTTACTTTTTCATCTGTAGCTTCCATATTTCGTTTTTTATTATACAATTTAGCTAAATTACAAACTTTATATAAGTGTAATACTTACTTTTTATGTTTTATAATATACAAGCCGTTGCTTCCGCTTGCGCCTATATTTGTAGGGTAAAATAGTTTTAAAAAACTTACTTGAGATTTATTTGTATACCTTTTTGGCAAAACATAATAAGACAAATAGTGTTTTGGACTAGATAAAATACTAATACTTTTAATCCCTTTCTCTTTAAACTTAAACACTTCTTTATTTATTTCTAATTTAAGATAAGAGGTTCCTATAAATGATACAGGTATACTTGTATATGCAATTGTTCCATAGCTCTTTTCTTTTTGATAAAAAGAAGTTTTTATTGCTTTATATTTAGGATATTCTAAATCATCTTCTTTTGTGAGAATAACAGGATCTGGTACAGAAGAAAAACCTTCATTACCTGACGATCGTGTTGAGTACACATTATCTACAGTATTTTTAAGGAATAGTAATTTTTTAAATTTTTCAGGATATTTTTTAACTATTTCTCCGGTTGGGTAAAAGTTTATTCCGGTAGATTTATTCTGTGATATATAAATACCTAACCATTCATTTTCTATCTTTAAATAAACTTTATAATTCTTAGCACTAAATGTTTCAACATTTGCATAGATTACATGACTTGCTTTGCTATAATACGTTTCCATTAACTTAAAGAACTCTTCTTTATTTAATTCTTTATTAGAAAAATCTATTATTTTATTAAGCGATGTTACTTTAATTTTTTCTTGTGTTAAATCATATATTTCGGAATCTGTAAAAACGTAAGAACCGAAATTAGTATAACTAACATTACCTAATCTATCAATTTTAAATTGCTCTTCCCCTACACTATTAATTTTTGTTATTTTCTCATCTCCATAAACAATAAAATAATTCCCTATTTCATCATAGCCTATCAAATTATAGGCATTTTCTGATATTCTTTCTAATTGAAATTTTTCACTATTTACTCCGTCTTTTAAATAATTATAAGTTTCATATTCCTTTTTCTTAAATATAGATGCCGAAGTAATATTTATTGTAGTACATTTTTGAATAAAAATCAAAAGCAAAAAGAACCCTAAAATCATTTTTATATTTTTTTTAATCATCATTTATAAAATCAAGTAAATCTTTACTGCAATTATATTGTTTTTAAGAGTAAACTTCTCATTTTATTATAAAAAAAAAGAAGAAATTAAATATTTAATTTCTTCTTTTTTACACATGATTAAATTTATAAGTTATTAATCATCTTTCTTTTTATCTTTTGATGCTTTGTTCCAAATTTTAATTTCATCATCTTTTGTAACCCCACCTAAAATTTCAACATTTACTCCATCTGAAGTTCCTAACTCTACATCTTTCTTTTCAAATTTGCCGTCAGAAACTTTAATTTCTACATAAGGTTTTTCAGTTTTTTTATCAAACCTTAATAATGCTTCTTTTATTGATAAAACTGAATCTTTCTTTACTAAAACAATATCTGCATTTGCACTGTAACCAGCTCTAATAAAATATTTATCATCTAAAGAAACATCTGCTTTAATTTTAAATTGAACAGCACCACCTTCGTCTGTTCCTTTTGGTGCAATAAAATTTAATACTGCTGGAAACTTTTTATTTTCAATTGCTCCTAAAGCAATCTCTATATTTGTTCCTTTTATTAATTTTCCTACTTCTGACTCATCTACTTTTCCTTCGAAAATCATCTTTGTCATATCTGCGATACGAGCAATCGTAGTACCTGCATTAAAATCGTTTGTTTGTGTAACTTGATATCCTTTCTTTACAGGAATTTCAACAACCATACCTGATGTAGTTGCTCTAATACTAGTATTAGCTGCACTACCTAAACCTGATGTAGTTCCTCTTTTAATAATATCCATATCTGATTGTGCATTAGATAAAGACAATCTTGAATTATTATAATTTAATTCTGAATTTTCAAATGCTTGAAGAGAAATTACTCCTTTATCAAATAGTTTTTTATTTCTATCAAACTGAACTTTTGCATTATTAAACGATAATCTAGCATTTTTAACACTACCATTTGCTCTGTTTAAAGATGCTACATTTGGTACAACTCTTACTGTTGCTAATAAATCTCCTGCTTTTACAATAGCTCCTTCTTCAACTAAAATTTTATCAACAATACCTGCTATTTGAGGTTTAATTTCAACTTCTTCTAAAGGTACTACTTTACCTGTTGCTACTGTTTTTTTGACAATTGTTGTTCTAAAAGGTTTTTCTGTTTCGTATTCAACTATATTTTTTTTGTTCTTTTTTGCGAACCAGATTAACGCTATTGCAAATAATACTGCTACAACACCTAAAATAATTTTTGCTCTTTTACTCATAATGTGTTAATTGATTTTATTCTTCTCTTAATGCTTCGATTGGTTTTATTACTGTTGCCATGTGGGCGGGTATTAAGCCTATTAAAGTACCTAATATTACTAAAGTTGTAAATGCTATTAAAATAATTGGAATGTTTACTGTTGGGTTTACTAACGTAGGGTCTGGTCCTTGACCAAATGCTGCATCTATTATAAATAATACTAGTGCTCCAAAAATAATACCTAGCATACCAGCTATTGTTGTTAAAAAAACAGATTCTAATACAATTTGCTGTCTTATACTTTTTGGTGTAGCACCTAAGGCTCTTCTAATACCAATTTCTTTTGTACGTTCTTTTACTGTAATTAATAAAATATTACCAATAGCAAAAACTCCTGCTATTAATGTTGCAATACCTACAAACCAAGTTAAAAATTGCATACCTGTTAAAAAACCTGTGAACTTTGCTATTTCAACTCCTAAATTTACACTTCCAAACGCTCTTTTATCGTCAGGATGTACTTTATGTAAACTTTTTAAAGTTAGTAAAACGTCTTTTTCTAATTGTTTTATATCTACACCTTCATTAGCTGTAATCATCATCCAATGAATCTTATCTCCCATATTATACACCTGTTGAAAGGTTGTAAATGGAATGTAAGCACAAGCTCCATCAAAATTAATACTCGTTGACTCTTTGTAAACTCCTATTACTTTATAATTGATATTATTAATTTTAATATACTGCCCTATTGGTTCTTCTTTTTTATCAAATAATTGCTTGTATATATCTTCAGCAATAACCACTACTTTGGCTTTTGATAAAACATCGTTTTCATTTAAAAAACGCCCATACATTAAATTTTTCTTTTGAACTTGATCTAAAATAGGATAATCACCACTTATCTGAAAGCTTCCAGATTTAAAGCCCTTAATTATTTGTCCGTTAGACTGACTTCTTGGTGCTATTAATTTTATTTCTTCAAATTCCTCTTTTAATATTTTAACATCTGTTAAAGTTGGTAAAAAACGTCTTCCTTTTTGAAAACCTTTAAAAGGAGTGTCGGTAGATTGTGTCCATACAAATACACTATTTGTTGCAAAACTTCCAAAAATTTTCTTGAAGTTATTTTCCATTCCTCTTGAAGCTCCTAAAAGAACAACTAATAAGAAAATTCCCCAAAGAACACCAATAATAGTAATCACTGTTCTTACTTTGTTTTTACGAATACTTCCGTAAATTTCTTGCCAAGTGTCTGAATCAAATAAAAATTTCATAATTAATCTGCTCTTAATGCTACAATTGGTTTAATATTCGCGGCTCTCTTCGCAGGTATATAGCCTGCAATTAACCCT
The DNA here is from genome assembly GCF_000430545.1 of Tenacibaculum ovolyticum DSM 18103. Lineage (GTDB taxonomy): Bacteria > Bacteroidota > Bacteroidia > Flavobacteriales > Flavobacteriaceae > Polaribacter > Polaribacter ovolyticus. The sequence goes on along the minus strand of NZ_AUMF01000020.1, from coordinate 38,914 downwards.
GATAAAATTAGAACAACAGTAGCTCCTACTACAATACCTGGACTCACACTTGGATCTTTTATAAAATACTTTTCTAAACCATCTCCTATTAAACTTAAAATATAAGTTCCTAATGATAAACCTAAGTATCCAGCAATGGTGGTTATTAAAACGGATTCTTGTACTACCATACCTACAATTGATGATGGTTTTGCACCTAATGCTTTTCTAATACCAAATTCTTTAGTTCTTTCTTTAATAACAAAAATCATAATATTACTAATACCGATAATACCTGCTATTAAAGTACCTGACCCAACGAATATCACAATAAAATATAGTGCTAGCATAAATGTTCCCACTCCTTTGTTCGCTTCTGCCATATTCCTTACTGAAAGTGCACTTTGATCATCTGGGTGTATTCCTAATTTTTTACGTAAATCACGCTCCATTTTATTACCAAATGCAATCGCTTGATCTAAACTTAATTTAGGATCATACCCTACAATAATTTGACTTAAATGGTCATTATTACCGTATATCATTTGTGCTGTAGTAACTGGCATATAGGTTTGACGCTCTTCATTATCTCCTCCATCATCAGAAAAAATTCCAATAATTAAATACGAAATCCCGTTTACGCTTACTCGTTTACCTAATGCAGGTTTTTCACCGAATAAATCTTGTTTAACTAAACGCCCAATAACAATAACTTTCGATTTTTCTTTTAAATCTCGTTCGTTAATGTACCTACCTTCATCTATAATTGTTTTTTCTAAAAATTGATGATCTGGGTGTACTGCTCTTAATCTATAACTATCAGATTTATTTTTATAAGAAATAGTTACATTTTTATAAATCCTGGCTGTTTGGTGTTGAATTTTATCTTCGTAAGTTTCTTTAATAAAATTATAATCTTTATTCTTTAACTGAATTGTTCTACCAGTTTGTAATCCCTTATAAGGTTTTGTAGTTTTCCAAACTCTAACCCTCATGGTATTCATTGCATCATCAACAAAAGCTCCTTTAAACGAATTACTCAATCCGCTTACAATACCAAAAAGTAAGGTAAATAACAATATTGCAAAAGCAACTGTAAAACCAGACATTACCGAACGTAATTTATTTTTACTTATACTTTGAAATATTTCTCTCCAACGATCTAAATCAAACATAATTAAATTGCTTTTTCTTTTGTATTGTTTACTAAAGTATACTCATCACTTATAATAACCCCATCTTTTAAACGAACAATTCTATTTGTTTGCTCTGCAACCTCTTCTTCGTGCGTAATTACGAAAACAGTCATACCCTCATTATTAATTTCTTTTAACAAATCCATTACAGAATCTGTCGTAGTAGAATCTAACGCTCCTGTTGGCTCATCTGCTAATACAACTTTAGGTTTCGTTACTAAAGCTCTTGCAATTGCAACACGTTGTTTTTGTCCTCCAGAAAGTTCATTAGGTAAATGATTAGCCCAGTCTTTTAAACCAACTTTTTCAAGGTAATCTAAAGCAATTTTTGATCTTTCTTTTCTATTGACTCCTTTATAATATAACGGTAATGCTACGTTTTCTAAAGCTGTTTTATAAGATATTAAGTTGAAAGACTGAAAAACAAAGCCTAAAAACTTATTACGTAAAATTGCAGCTTTTTTCTCATTTAAATCTTCAATTAACTCGCCATTTAAGTAATAATTCCCTTCATCATGAGAATCTAGCAAACCAACTATATTTAATAAAGTAGATTTTCCTGATCCTGAAGATCCCATAATAGATACAAATTCACCTTCTTTAATATGCAAGTCAAGTCCTTTTAAAACATGAAGAGAGTCTTTACCTATTGGATAGGATTTATGTAGGTTTTCTATTTTAATCATCGCAGTTAGTTAATTTTATACTAAAATAAATACTCAAACATAATTTTGTTACCAATTATATGTTAAATCATTATTTACTTTCCTACAAGACGTTTAATTTTGATTTATGTTACAAAATATTTTTGCTTTTTTAATAATAAGTATATACAATGGTTAATTTACCAACTAATAAAAAAATAATTTTGTTTGATGGAGTATGTAATTTTTGCAATGATGCCGTTTTAAAAGTTATTAAATATGATACTAAAAACCAGTACGTTTTTACTTCGTTACAGTCAGATATTGGAAAAGAAATTATAAATCATTTAGGTATTGATATTACAAAAATAGATTCCATTATTTTGTATGAACCTAATATTGCTTATTATATAAAATCAACAGCAGCTTTAAAAATTATGATCGGTTTTGGTGGTATTTGGAGCTTAACAACTATTCTTGAATTAATACCTGAAGCTATTAGAAATTATAGTTATGATTTTATTGCTAAAAACAGATATAAATGGTTTGGCAAAAAAGAGAATTGTATAATTCCTTCAAAAGAAATTAAAAAGAAATTTTTATAAACAATAAACCCACTTAAAAATGTAAGTGGGCTTATTTTCATAAACTTAATATTATTGAAAGTTTATAAAGAGGGGGGAATTATTATTCTTTTAATTATTAAAGTAAATTTTTGATGCCCCGATAGGCGCCTCTATTGTTTTAATTTTACTATTATCTATTAAATTAAATACTCTTAATTCACTTAAGTCAGAAAATCGAGTACTTAAAGCATAAAGCTTATTCTCTTTAACTTCCATTCCATAAAATTCAGAATATCCAGTTGTAAATAACTCAATTGTTAAAAATTCTGCAGTAGATAAACTAGTCTCTGATGTATTCATTTTATAAACCTTATTACTTAAATTATAATAAATTACATTATTATCAAATACCATTAAAGATGGATGTTCTCCGTCTTTAAACTCCATTTTAGTTACCGAATTATCATTTAAATCAATTTTAGAAATAGCAGCAAGAGTTTCATCATTTGTCCAAGCAGCTTTACCTTCAGATAAAACAACTAAATTTCCTGAATTGTTAAAAAACATTTCATCTGGTTTATCATTAACGATAATCTCTTGTACATCATCTGTTGAAATATCTATTACAGAAATAACATTGTTACTTCCATTACCTCCTTTATGAGAAACATATAATTTTCCGTTTTTTTCTAAAATTCTCTCTGGTCCTGTAGAAATAGTTATTTTTTTTATGAAATTATAACTATTCATATCAAAAACAGCTACAAAACCTTCTGTTGTTCCCCAGTTTGTTACATAACCTTTACCGTTAGAAACAACCATATATCTAGGAGTTTCTAAGTTAGTAGTTATCTCTCCCTTTTTTGTAAAAGAATACCTATCAACTGCTGTAATTGTATTTTGATTATCTACAATAATATAAGCACTATCATCATCAAAAGCAATTGACTGTAAAAATGTTCCTAACTCACTATTATTAACTTTTTTGTATATTAAATTTTCGTTAGTAGTAAGATCATTAGATACATAAGAAATTGAACCAGTACTTCCACTACCTTCACCACTTATTAAGATACCTTTGTCGTAATCTCCTTTTGGTAAATCTGGTGTATTATCATCGCTACAAGAAGTAAATATAATAGCCCCTAATACTAGTATAAGCGTAAATAATTTATTAATTTTCATTGTTTTAAAATTTATAGTTTATGTTAATATTAAAATTTCTATTTGGCATTGGTCTTCTTGGTTGTGTTATATATAATTTATTAAACACATTATTTACCTTAAAACCAATTGATAACTGTTTTTGATGTTGTTTTAAAATTTTAAAATCCCCACCTATATTAGAAACGAAAAAATGAGGTATTACAAAATCTTTAGAATTACTTTCTGTTGTATATGTCATTCCTGTAAATACTTGCTGAAAAAACAAACCAAACCTTTTATATGAATAACTTAAATTTCCGTTTAAAAGGTGCTTAGGTACAAAAGTCAAAAAAGTGTTTGTTCTTTTATTTTTAGCTTCTGTATAACTATAATTAAAATTAAAATCGATAAAATTTTCATCAAAATTATTGCTGTAAGAAAAAACAAACTCTACTCCTTTGTTATTTACATTAGATAAGTTTATTGGAGACCAAACCCCTGGTTTATCAGGATTTCCATTTGGTGTCCAAACTATTTTATTTTTCGCTGAAATATAAAACACACCTAAATCGGCTTTTATTTTACTGTTTTTAAAACCAATACCTAGCTCTCCTTGCATAGCTGTTTCAGCTACAAGGTTTAAATTTCCTTGTCCAGGCCAGTATAAATCATTGTAAGTAGGTACTCTATAATTTTTAGAACTATTTAACCTTAGATTAAAGTTCTTAAACGTGTTCGCTTTAAGTCCAAAAGCAAAACTATACGGAACATTATAATCTGAATTAAAATCTTTTCTGATTTTTGCATCAAAAAAAACTTTATTATAAATATTCTGATGATATATTATCGATTGAGAAAACTGTTTTCTATTTTTCTCTTGTATCATATCTGTTTTACCAAATATTGTTTCATATTCAGAATACGATGTTACTTTAGCTTTTATAGAAGGTATTTTATAACCTAATGCATAATTAATTAAATAACGTTTCGATTTTCCAAAACTATAATCTTCTACGTTTTTATTATCAAAATACTGGTATTCCTGTGTTAAAAAAGCTAATTTTAATTCATGATTAAAAATTTCTTTTTTATAATTATATATAACTAAATTTCTATTATTAAAATCTTTGTACTTATCATTTGCTGACCTCGGATTTGGCAATTCACCTGATAACAAACGTTTTCCTGAATAATTAGTACTATAAAATTTTAGTTGTGATTTATTTGAAAACTTATAAGCAAAACCAACATTTAAACTTAAATTATCATAAGCTCCATTTGCATTTTTAAATTTTGTGTCTAATAATTTATAATCATTTTCTGATTCATTATAAGAAATTCCAAATTTTAAAGATAGCTTTTCGTTAGATAGGTTAAACTTATACAAACTATTGTATGTACTAAAACTACCAGCGTTTGCTACAACTTGGTGTCTTATAGTTTCTTTAGATTTAAAATTTAAATAATCATTTAAATGTACCGTACCTCCTATTGCTCCAGAACCGTACTCTATACTACCACCACCACTTCTAACATTTATAGCATCAACTAGATTAACTGTTAAAGAATTAAACCCTGTTTGACCGTTGTTTACCGAATTTATATTAATTCCGTTCCAAATAACCGCCGTATTTGAAGCGCTTGTTCCTCTAAAACTTGCAGTACTCGTTCCTCCAGCTCCGTATTCTCTAAGATATATTGGTGAATTAAATCGTAATAAAGAACTAAACGATTTTATGTTTCTTGTTATTACAGAATCACTTAACCTATGTATTTTGTAACCGTTAGAATTCTTTACCAACTTTTTATCAGCTAAAACAATAACTTCTTCTAAAACACTCATTTTAGACTTCTCTTGAGCGAAAGAAAAAAGAGTAACAGTAAAAAATATTGTAAAAAGTGTGTATTTCTTCATAATATATTAAAACCCTTATCCCGAAAGTTTGAATTATTTAATATTTAGGCAGGTCTCCTGGCTTGCGTCTTGTAATTGGTCTTCCCATTTATAAATAAACAGTGACTTAAAGAATAATTACAAGCTTAGTAGCTTACAGTTGCGGGAACAGCTTTGGTATTTAACCAAATTCCCTTTTAATTTGATGCTATTTTAAACATCAAAACCCAAATTTTTTGCAAACTTATGCTATTTTATTAAGAATCTAGCATCAATAAATCATTATAGTTAGAAAACTTAGTAGTAATCTCTTCTGATACCGAAAAACAATTCGGGTGAATCATTGCAGTTAAACACGCTATTCCGTCAACTAAAGTACTTGCAGACGATTGTGTAAACATGGCAAAATCAGCAATAAAAACTTGTTTGTTTTTTACAGCACGTAAAGAACTCCATTCTGGTTTTTCTTCTAAAAAATGCATATCTTCCATAGTTCTTTCAATACCATAACCACATGGCGCTATAATTAAAATTTCAGGATCATATTTTACAATTTTATCCCAAGAAATAACAATACTATCTCCTGATGGATGCGCTAATAAATCAATACCTCCTGCATAGCCTATTTGATGAGGAATCCAATGTCCACAGTTAAATAGCGGATCTATCCATTCTAATAACATCACACTTTTAGATTGTAGTCTCTTAGCTCTTTGTGTATCTACAATAGTATAAATACGTTCTTTAAGTTTATTTACATAATTAATACCTACCGTTTCTTTACCCATCGCTTTTGCAATAGTTAAAGCATTGTCAAAAACATCTTCTAAAGAATTTGGTGTTATTGATATTAACTCAGGAACTTTGTTTAATTTATAGGCAGATTTTGCAACCGATTCTGTATCTATTTGGCAAACATCACATACATCTTGTGTAAAAATAATATCTGGTGCTATACTTTCTAAAACAGACTCATCTACATAATATAATGTACCGCCTTCTGCTTTAGTTTTAGAAAAAATAGTATTTATTTCTTCACTCGTTAAAGTTTGTCCTTCTAATTTGTAACGCACGGCAACTTGTTTTTCTTTAAGCGCAATTGCAGGACATTCAAAAGTAATACCTTCTAGATATTCTTGTAACCCCATATCATAAATCATTTGGGTTACAGCTGGCATAAATGAAGAAACTTTCATAAAAATAGATTTTAAGCGGCTAAATTACATAGTTCTCTAGTATTATTCTCTTTTTCTAAAAAATCTTTACAATCTTTGCTTTCAATTTATTTCTTTATACATGATATATTATATTACTGGCGGAGAACGCTCTGGAAAGAGTGGTTACGCTCAACAATTGGCGGAATCACTATCTAATACTCCTTATTATTTAGCAACTTCAAGAATTTGGGATGCTGATTTTAAAAAACGAGTGGATAGACATCTTTCTGATAGAGATGAACGTTGGACAACTATTGAGGAAGAAAAAAATATAAGCACTGTAATTCCTAAAAACACCACAGTAGTTGTTGATTGTGTTACTTTATGGCTAACAAATTTTTATGTAGACACTAAAAATAATGTAGAAGAAAGTTTACGTTTAGCTACCCAAGAAATAGATAAATTGATTGAAATAGATGCCACTATTATTATTATTTCTAATGAAATAGGAATGGGTTTGCATGCCGATACTAAAATTGGCCGAAAATTTACTGAACTACAAGGTTGGGTAAATCAATACATTGCAAAAAAAGCTGATAAAGCTACTTTTATGGTATCTGGATTACCATTAACTTTAAAATAAAAACATGTATCCTACTAATATAACACCAATTTCAACTACGCTAAAAGAAGCGCTAAAAGATAAGATTGATTTTAAAACAAAACCTTTGGGAGCTTTAGGTGTTTTAGAAACGATTGCGTTACAAATTGGGCAAATTCAAAATACCCTCTCTCCTGCTTTATCAAAACCTAGTATTGTTGTTTTTGCTGGCGATCACGGTATTGTAAAATCAAAACCAGTTAGTCCTTATCCACAAGAGGTAACCCAACAAATGGTGTTAAATTTTTTGAATAACGGAGCTGCTATTAACGTGTTTTGTAATCAAAATAATATTGACTTAACAATTGTAGATGCAGGCGTTAACGCCAACTTTGAAGAAAATGAAAATCTAATACATGCAAAAATAGCAAAAGGCACAAAAGACTATAGTATTACACAGGCCATGACAACAAATGATTGTTTGTTAGCTTTAAATAAAGGAAAACAAATAGTTACTAAATTATTTAAAGAAGGTACAAATACCATCGGTTTTGGCGAAATGGGAATCGGTAACACTTCATCTGCTGCTTTATTAATGAGTTATTTTACCAATACGCCAATTGAAGATTGTGTTGGTAAAGGAACAGGCTTAAATGATGATGGTGTTACTAAGAAAGGACAAATTCTTAGAGGTGTACTAGATTTACATGAAAAAAACATTCAAAATTCGATGGATGCTTTAGCTGCTTTTGGTGGTTTTGAAATTGTGATGATGTGCGGAGCCATGTTAGAAGCTGCATCTTTAAAAATGACCATTTTAATTGATGGTTTTATTGTTACTGCCGCTTTATTAGCTGCCCAAGCCATTAATAAAAACATTGTAGATTATTGCTTATTCTGCCATACTTCTGGTGAGCAAGGCCATGAACAAATGTTGTCTTTTTTAAATGCAAAACCATTACTAAATATAGGTTTACGATTAGGTGAAGGTACTGGTAGTGCCATTGCTTTTCCTATTGTAAAAGCTGCCGTTAGTTTTTTAAACGAAATGGCTACTTTTAAAAGCGCAAACGTATCTGAAGCTTAATTTATGAAAAACCAAATTCATTATTTTTTAACAGCTGTTTTGTTTTTTACGAGAATACCTTGTCCAAAATGGGTAAATCATTCTCCTGAAATTTTAAATAAAAGTAGCCGTTATTTCTCGTTAGTAGGTATACTTGTTGGTACAATATCAGCAATTGTTTATACTGGTGCTTCTTTCCTTTTTAATCCCAGTATTGCCATTGTACTTAGTATTGTTGCTTCGGTATGGACAACGGGTGCCTTTCATGAAGATGGTTTTGCTGATGTGTGTGATGGCTTTGGTGGTGGTTGGACTAAAGAAAAGATTCTAATCATTATGAAAGATTCTCGATTAGGAACCTATGGTGTTGTGGGAATCATTTCAATGTTAGCGATAAAGTTTTTAAGCCTACATGAATTAAACAATGTGTTAAAAAATATTCCTTTAGTACTTATATCAGGACATGCAATTAGTCGATTTGTCGCTACCATTTTATTATACACACACGAATATGTAAGAGATGTTGATACTGCTAAAGTGAAGCCTACAACTAAAAAAATGAGTACAAAAGCACTTATTATTTCGGGATTTTTCGGAATGTTACCTTTATTGTTTTTTAAAGATATTAGAATATTCTTAGTTTTAATTCCGTTGTTTTTAACTTACTTATATATGTCGCGCCTATTCAAAAAATGGATTGGCGGGCAAACAGGAGATTGCGCTGGTGCATTACAACAAGTTAGTGAAGTAGTATTTTATTTATCAATACTTGCCTTATGGAAATTATTTTAGTTAGACATACAACTCCGAATATTGAAAAAGGTATTTGCTACGGACAAGCCGATCTTGGTGTTGTTGATACTTTTGCAGAAGAAATTAAACCGATATTAAAAGCGATTAAAGTTAATGATATTAACACCGCTTATTATTCAAGTCCGTTACAGCGCTGTAAACTCTTAGCTGAAAAACTTTCTGACACTATTATTCTTGATGATCGTTTAAAAGAACTCGATTTTGGTGATTGGGAGCTGCAAAAATGGGACGATATTAACAAACCAGAATTGGATGTTTGGATGAATAATTTTGTAAACGTTACCGTTACTAATGGTGAGTCTTATATCCATTTACATACCAGAACTGTTCAGTTTTTAAACGAGCTTAAAACCCTAAAAAAAGAGCGAGCTGTTATTGTTACCCACGCTGGTGTTATTAGAAGTTTGTGGGCATACATAAACAAAACACCTTTAGATAAATCTTTCGATTTAAAACTAAATTACGGGGCTATCATAAAATTTACACTATAACAAAATGAAACATTTTATATTACTTATTATAAGTTCTCTGCTTTTAATTCAATGTAAAAACAGTGAAAATAAAAATATAACAACAATTGTTGATACCCTTAGCCCTATTAAATACGCAAAGGGTTTTGATATTATTACTAAAAATGGTAGGAAAAAATTAATCATCAAAAAAGTATTTCAAAATTCTAAAAAGCAATTTGAATTTACATTAACTAATAAAACGAACATTGCTAAAAACGAAATTAAAGTTCCTGTAAACGAATTGGTTGTTACAAGTACCACACACATACCAATGTTAGAGCTTTTAAATAGTGAAGATAAATTAGTTGGTTTTCCACACACAAAATATATTTCATCTAAAAGAACCAGAAAAAGAATTGAAGAAAATAAAATAGTAGAACTTGGGTCGGAACAAAGTATAAATACCGAAATATTAATGGATTTACAGCCCGAGTTAGTTATTGGTTTTTCATTACACCCAAACAGTAAATTATACGAAAACATTAAAAAAGCTGCGATTCCTGTTATATTTAATGGTGATTGGCTAGAAGAAACGCCTTTAGGTAGAGCGGAATGGATTAAGTTTTTTGGAGCACTGCTGTCTAAAGAAAAAGAAGCGGATAGCATTTTTAAAAGTATTGAAAAAAACTATATAGAAGCTACTAAAATAGCTAAAAGCACGACAAAAAAACCTGCTACTGTTATATCTGGTAGTATGTTTAAAGATATTTGGAATGTACCTGCCGGTGAAAGTTTTATGGCTACTTATTTAAAAGATGCTAACCTTAATTATTTATGGAAAGAAACAAAAGGAACTGGTAGCTTACAGTTAAGTTTCGAGAGTGTTTTAGATAGAGGAAAAAGCGCCGATTATTGGATTGGTTGCGGTTTGTACGAAACTAAAGAGCAATTAAAGAGTGCTAACAAACTTTATAAGGAGTTTGATGCTTTAAATAATGGCAATATATATACTATGGGGACAAAAAAAGGAGCTACTGGCGGACTTTTATTTTTTGAACTAGCCCCTATTAGACCCGATTTAGTGCTAAAAGATTTTATTAAAATTACACATCCTAAATTGTTACCTAATTATGAGTTAACTTTTTTTGAGAAGATGAAGTAGTTTTAATTTATAATCTAAGAATATTTATCTTTCACTAGCCTTGAATAAAAATGAATTCACACTCTTAAACATATTTTTCGGAACTATAAAACCCTTACAAAATGAAACTAAAAGTATTAATGATATTAGTTATAATCATATCTTGTAAAGAACAATGTCCTTCCGAATTAAATTTAGGTAATTTTAAATTATCTAAAAAATCTTTAAACTCTTTCCCTTATCAAAATAATGAAAAACAGTTAATATTTAAAGATTCTTTAGGTAATAAGGTTATATACATGATTACGAAACCACATACCCATAAAGAGAAAATAAAAAGAAAAGAAATATGTTTATCTTCAAAAGATAAAAAGAGAATAATAAAAGCTACTAATGAGTTACATGAGGTTAATTTAAAAACAAACTCAGACTCATTTCAGAGCATTAAAATTGAACTAACAACTGATTTTTATTTTAACAAAGCACGTGAATTGAAAGAATATGATTGTATGTGGTTTTATAGAGGTGGTGGTGGTACTCCTAAAATGATAACAGACATAAAAAACTCAAATTCTACCTATCTTTTTAAAAAAAACTATAAAGAACAAATTATAATAAACGGTAATCAATATAAAAATATTATAGAGATAAAGTCAGGTAACATTAATTCTTTTTATTATGATTTAGAAAAAGGTATAATTGCAATAAACGAATATAGAGATTATAGAAAACCTAAATATTGGATTTTAGATAGTGTTATCTATAAAAAATAAGACTTAAAAAATTTAAACTATATCAATAAAGTTACCAATAATTAAAAAAATGAACAAAATTGACAATTAAGGAAATAAAAGATAGAATATCTAAAAATACAACAATTTTTAAAGTTGGTGGGTTTAGACCTGAAAATACAATTCAAGAAAGTTGGATAGGCAAAGTTTCAGCTTATAGCCCTGACGAAATAATTCCGATTGATAAAAACGGAGAACTAATGTTTCCGTTAGCTCAAATTTACATTCCTAATTTACCTTTTATTCATCCGAAATTATCAAGTACAAAAATATTGACAGTTTTTATATCTAATGAATACCCAGAATGTTTTGAAAAAATGGGAGAAAATTGGATCATAAGAGAATATGAAAATTTAGAAAATGTTACTTTTAAAAATTTATCGAACCCCAAATCTTTTATAAAACAATTTCCTTTAAAGGCTGAACAAAAACAAGATTGTCCTCTTTGGGATGGTGGCGGTTTATCACTTGAAATGGAAAACAAAATAATTGAATTTGAAAATAATGGAGAAATTGAATGCTATTATGATATAGCAGATTTTCATCAATATGAACATAAAATTGGTGGATTCCCTTCTTATTGTCAGTCTGGAATTGGAATTGACGAAGGATTTGGTAAAGGGTTTGAGTTTGTATTTCAAATTACGTCAGACGAAAAAATAAACCTAAATGTAATAGATAACGGAAGTTTTATGTTTGCGAAAAATGACCAAACTAATGAATGGAGTTTATATTACGATTTTCACTAAAAAAAAGCTATTACCAACAGAACACTATACTAACAACTGGGTGAGAGTAAAATAATCTTCATTAAATACTTCTATTCGCATCGCCAAACATTATTCTTAAATTTTAAGAATCAAAACTTTATTTAAGCAACTCATTAATATTATTTTTTAAACCAACAACTATATTTAATATTACAATATTTTTGTACAGTTTTTTATATACTATTAAAAACTGTACAAAGAATTGTGCTACTTTTTTGTACAGTTTTTTTTAGCATATTATAAGACTGTACAAGAAACAACACTGCGCTCTTGTACATAAAAAATTATCTTAAAAAAAAATGTACAAATTTTCTTATTAATTATAAAGATGTTGCAGATTGGTCTAAAAAGGTTTATTAATTTTAATATATTTAATATCAATAAAGGCGCTCAAAATTTACTTTTATACCAATCGCCTCTCTTAAAACTTCTTTTTTTCATATGTGTAGAATTAAACGTCTATTAAACGTTTAATTCTACACATAATCTATTTATCTCTAAAACCAATACTTACTTCCCTCCTTTAAAATAAGGAGTTTCATATAACATATTGGATGTTTAAAATTTAGTCTTTATTATCATAAACTATATCAAATTTCATTAAATTTGTCTTAAAACATAATGGAAATATATGTACTGGTACATATACCCCGTTGTTGTGCATAATGCGAAAATCGTGCTAAAATTGAACATTTGAACTAAAAAAGCCACCGCACAAACAGCACATTTATTTTTTCCGACCGCAAAAAGCCAACGCTTAAAAAAATAAAAGAGCTGTTTCTTGCCAACGCTCAAAAAAACCATACATTAGGAAAATGCAAACCGAAGAAGAAATTCTAAAAATAAAAAAGGTAAAAAATACCGCAGTCCGAACTGTGGTTTTACGTCATCTATTAAGCCAAGAAAAAGCTCAATCATTAAAGGACATTGAAAACGCATTAGCCTACACAGACAGAAGTTCTATTTTTCGGACACTAAAGACATTTGAGGAGAACAAGATTATTCACAGCATCGAAGATGGTTCAGGAATGACAAAATACGCAGTTTGTGCAGAAGGTTGTAACTGCGACCCAAAAGATTTGCATTATCATTTTTACTGTTCCAACTGCAACAAAACATTTTGCCTTTTTGACCTTCCAGTTCCAAAATTAGAACTGCCCAAAAATTTCAAATTACAACAAGCAAATATGGTCGTAAAAGGTTTATGCGACAAATGCAACAAATAATCTTTGCAATCGAGTTGCACTAAAAGCAATTTACATTTGTACTATTCTTAAAAACAGAATTAGCAAATGGCAAAAGCATTTTTAACTTCATTATTTTTCGTTATATCATTTATTTCTTTCGCACAGAACAGCGATATTTCTATTTTCATTACAGATTCAGAAACCAACGAACCGTTACTTGGAGCAACAGTTTATTTCGAAGAACTTGAAAAAGGAGCAATTACCGATTTTGACGGAATCGCAACGTTCACAGAAATTCCAGACGGAAACCAAATTATCAAAATTTCATACGTAGGTTTCAAAACCATAGAAACAACTATTGAAGTTGGTACAAAAAAAGTCTTTTCATTCAAACTCGAATCGGGAGGAAATGAATTGGATGAAGTCGTTATTCAATCTTCAAGAAGTACACGAACGGTTAGAAAAATTCCCACGAGAATTGAATTTATTGGAGCGGAAGAATTAAGCGAAAAAGCAGTAATGAATCCGACCAATATTTCAATGGTGCTTCGAGAAAGTACAGGAATACAAATGCAACAAACCTCGTTAAGTAGTGGTAACACCAACATTAGAATTCAAGGACTCGATGGACGATACACACAACTTTTGAGAGATGGATTTCCTTTATATGGTGGATTTTCCAGCGGTTTGAGTATTTTACAAATTCCACCTTTAGACTTGCAACAATTTGAAATAATTAAAGGAAGTTCATCAACACTATATGGTGGTGGAGCTATTGCAGGTTTGATAAATATGGTTTCAAAAACACCTGACGAAGAACCTGCATTGGATATTATGTTAACCCAAACACAAGCTTTGGGAAGTACAGCGAATGTATTTTACAGTAAACGGAACGAAAAAGTTGGGATTTCTCTATACGGTTCTGGTCATTACCAAAAAGTGTACGACCCAGAAGATGATGGTTTTAGTAATTTGCCAGAAACTACTTCTATTTCATTCAACCCCAAGTTTTTTTATTATCCATCCGAGAAAACAACATTTTGGATTGGACTAAATGGAACGTATGACGACAGAATTGGTGGCGACATAACAAAAATTGAAAGTGGCGAAAATGGAATTCATCAATATACAGAAGAAAATATTTCTAAAAGGTTGAGCAGTCAAGCGGTTTATGAAACAAAGATAGATTCCGTGAGTTCATTAAACATCAAAAATAGCATCTCATTTTTCGATAGAAAATTGTCTATTCCCGATTTCAGTTTTGACGGTAAACAAACCAATACATTTACGGAAATTAACTATCAAAAGACATCTAAAAAAACCGATTGGATTTTGGGTGCAAATTTGTACACATCAAATTTCGATGAAAATGATAATTCACAATTACAACGTGACCAAACAGATGTTACGTATGGAACATTTGTAAATAATATTTATGACATTTCGGATAATTGGATTTTAGAAACTGGATTGCGAGCCGATTACAATACTGATTTTGGCTTTTTTCCACTTCCAAAAGTTTCATTACTTTATAAAAACGACAGCGGATTTTCAAGCAGAATTGGTGGCGGATTAGGTTACAAAATACCAGATATTTTTACCGAAGAGGCTGAATTTATAAACTTTGAAAATGTTCTCGCCATAGATAAATCAACACTTAAAGCAGAACGGTCTTATGGTGTTAATTTTGATGTCAACTACCAAACGAGGTTATTTGAAACTGTAGGTTTTTCTATTAATCAGCTTTTTTATGTAACAGCAATTAACAACGGTTTGCTATTGAATAGTACGAATAACGGTTTGTTTGCATTTGAAAATGCAACCGATGAAATTTTGAGTAAAGGATTAGAGACTAACATAAAGTTTACTTATAAAGATTTTAGATGGTTTTTAAATTACGCTTTTATAGACACTAAATTGAACTATTTGGCTGGAAATCCTCAAAAGCCTTTAACTGCAAAACACAATGCAGGAAGTGTGTTGATGTACGAATCTGAAAAATGGCGAATAGGTTACGAAACTTTTTACACAGGAAAACAATTTTTGTCTAATGGCACAGAAACCACAGATTTTGTTACAATGGGTTTAATGTTGATGCGTAATTTTAAATGGGGAACGACTTTTGTAAATTTTGAAAACTTTACAGATAGAAGACAAAGCAGATTTTCGCCTTTGGTTTTACCACCTCACGAAAACCCAACATTTCCAGAAATATATGCACCAACGGACGGTTTTATTTTTAGCGTAGGCGTAATTATAAAACCATTTGGAAACGAAGATGACGACTAAAATCAACAAAACGGTATTTCAAATCAGTAAGATGGACTGTCCTTCCGATGAAAATCTAATCCGAATGAAACTGGACGAAATTCAAAGTATTGCGAATTTGGACTTTGATATTCCGAACCGAAAATTGACCGTTTTTCACAGCGGAGAAATTGACCAAATCGAAAAGTCAGTTATCGATTTGAATTTAGGCGGAAAGAAAATCTCAACTGAACAAACCGACCAAACGGAATTTAAAGAAAATGTAAACCAGAAAAAGTCACTTTGGTCTGTACTTGTCATAAATTTTGTCTTTTTCATTATCGAAATGACAACAGGAATTATCTCAAAATCAATGGGACTTGTTGCCGATAGTTTGGATATGCTTGCCGACAGTTTCGTTTACGGAATTAGCTTGTTTGCGGTTGGCGGAACGTTGATTAAGAAAAAGCGGATTGCAAAACTTGCTGGATATTTTCAAATAACACTTGCTATTATCGGATTTGTGGAAGTTATAAGAAGATTTTTTGGAGACGAGAAACTTCCCGATTTTTCGACAATGATTATCGTTTCGATTTTTGCACTTATCGCAAACGGAATTTGTCTTTATATTTTGCAAAAGTCAAAGAGCAAAGAAGAGGCACATATGAAAGCGAGTATGATTTTCACCTCGAATGACGTGATTATCAATTTAGGAGTTATAATCGCAGGAATTTTGGTAAATTGGTTGAGTTCGAGTAAACCTGATTTGATTATTGGAACAATCGTTTTTGTATTAGTAATTCAAGGAGCATTTCGTATATTAAAATTGAGCAAATAAACATTCAAAAGTTTAGTCCTAACCATAACACAGCTATAAAAAAACAACTAAAGCCTAATGAAAATAATAACATTACCAGATGAACTAGATTTAAATTCTTCTCTCGCTATCTGTGTATATGATTATGAAAGCACTAAAGAAATATCTAAACAACAAATATTACTTAAAAAAAATACGTTTAGCTTTCTTAAGGAAGGAAAAAAAGAGGTGTTTTTTGATAATTCTTCTTTTGAAATAGATAATTCTCAATTCCTATTAATGAAATCTGGACATTGTTTAATGACTGAAAAACTTTCTAATATTGCTAACTATTATAGAAGTATTCTATTCTTTTTCTCTAATGATGATGTTTTAAATTTTATAAGAAAGTTTCAACTTACTCCAACAAACTCAAGTAAATTATATTCAACATATTCATTTAATTACGATTCATTTATAAGAAGATTTGTAGACAGTCTTTTAGACATTTCTAAACTTTCATTACCAATACAAAAAAACATTTTAAATGCTAAGTTTGAGGAAATAATGCTATATCTCGTTGAATTTAAAGGAGTAGACTTTTTATACTCTATAATTAATAATAGTGACAACGAAAGTCAAAAATTTATTCAAACAATAGAGAGTAATCAATTAAATAAACTAACAATAAAAGAACTTTCATTTCTATCGAATATGAGTGTATCAAAATTCAAAAGAGAATTTGAAAAACACTATAAAAGTTCGCCAAGCAAATGGTTTCAAGAAAAAAGACTTGAACATTCGGCATTTTTACTAAAAAACAAATCAAAAAGACCTTCTGATATTTATGAGCAAGTTGGATATGAAAGTTTATCTAACTTTATTCAGGCTTTTAAAATGAAATTCGGAATCACTCCAAAACAATATCAATCAAGTTGAACTTTTAACAATACTTTTTGAACCTTTCTAATTAATACACAACCTATACTAGTACCTAAATTTGCATCATAAATTAGTAATTAAAACAACTATTATGATAAAATTAATTAAAGTACTAACAGTATTAATCGTTTTTTCAACTTCTGTTTTCGGGCAACAAACTTTTACTTTATCAAGTAATGATCTAGGAGGACAAGCTACAATTAACGAAGAATTTAATGGTTTTGGCTGCACTGGTAAAAATCAATCACCTCAATTATCTTGGAAAAATGCACCGGAAGGCACCAAAAGCTTTGCCGTAACAATGTATGATCCTGATGCGCCTACTGGAAGCGGATGGTGGCATTGGGTAGTATTTGATATTCCTGTTAACGCCAACGAATTAGTATCTGGCGCTGGAAATACAAAACTGAACCTTATACCCAAAGGAGTTATTCAGAGCATTACTGATTATGGAGCAAAAGGTTATGGAGGACCTTGTCCTCCAGAAGGCCATGGTTTACATCAATATATAATTACAGTTTATGCATTAAAAACAGAAAAACTTGGGTTAAATGAAAGCACTAATCCTGCTATTGTTGGCTACTATCTTTGGAATAATACATTAGCAAAAGCTAGTATTGTAACATATTATCAACGAAATAAGCTAAAAACTAAATAAATACTTCATTTATTTTTTATAACATTAAGCTCGAAGTAGCATAATTCAATACTTTGAGCTTAATTTTTTATATGATTATTATTTATTTTGGTAATACATAAATAGATATTAATTTATACAATAATATCATTAGACCACTCCCAACTCCAATCTTTAAAATTTACTTTTTGAGAAGGAATTGTTCCTACTTCAGGAGGAAATATACTTATCATTTCTGCCTGAAAACGCGCATCGACTGTAGTACCAAACCCTATTTTGGGAGTTTCTGAAAATACATTTTGAGGATAAGTAATATTATCAATTGTCAAATACGCCTCAGAATTTGGAATATCCAAATGAAACTCAATAGTATGATATTTATTATCTGGTGCTAAACTAACACCTAAAGACAACCAACTACTACCATCCCAATACCTGATTTTCTTATAATCAACATCAAATGGATTAATAACCCATTGAAAAGCCAAACCATAATCTAATTGAGTTGCAAGCCCATCCCATACAAAAAGGCCACCTTCAACTGTTTGTCCATTAAAATCAACATTTGATGTACTAATTACATAAGGAATTTTCATTTTATAAATAGCCGCATGAGTATCTGTCATAGCTGTAGAATCAACTATTTTACGATAAGTAATATTATGTGCCATAATTCTTCTATTAAGAACATTTGCCTTAAGAATTGATTTTTTAGTGCGATTAATAGTTTTAATGTCTGTTATACTTACAGGGTTTTCATCTGCAGCGGCATAATTACCATCACCTAGATTAACTATCCAATTATTTAAATTTGTTCCACTTTCAGATCTAGTTATTGGCATGTTATTTTTAAAATATTAAGGTTAAACAAATTACAACACTAATATAAAAAATATTGTGAGTCATTTTTTGATGTTACTAATTGTTTTAGTTAATTATATTTATGTGAAAAATGGTACTCATGTAATTATTATCAATTGATGCTCCCCTATTTTATTAAAAAGAGTAAATAATTTTAATTTGATTCTTAAACTAAGAACATTTATCTTTCGATTACTCTGAATATCAGCCATAAGATGAATCAGTGTATTAATTAAAAAAATAATTGCAAATAATAATGGACTTACATAAAGAAATAATTAGAGTTACTTCAGCATATTTTAATGATGAAATTGACTATTTAAAGTTATCAAAAGCCTCTAAAGAATATAGAATTATTTTAGAAGACATTTGTGGAACAAATATGAATATTGAAGACGGACGGATTGATGTTGAACTTGAGAATGGCAAAGCTCTTGGTACATTTTGGGCTGCTCTTTGTCTTGATGATTTAATTAGAACACGAAAATTTATTAGAGGTATTAATAAAGCTATTAAAGATAAAATTAATAGTAAAAAACCGCTTCATATTCTCTACGCAGGAACCGGCCCTTTTGCAACTCTTATTCTTCCTTTAATATTTAGATATTCAAAACAAGATATAAAATATACACTTTTAGAAATTAATCCATTTAGTTTTCAATTATTAAAGAATGTAATTTCAAAATTAAAATTAGATGCATATGATATAACGCTAGTAAATAATGATGCAACTAAATATAAAATAGATTCTAAAAATAAACCTGATATTATTATAAGTGAAACTATGCAAACTGCATTAGCTAAAGAACAGCAAGTTCCTATTTTTTTAAACTTAATGAGTCAAGTAAAAGAAAATTCAATATTTATACCCGAAAAAATCACATTATCTATTGGTCTTACTAAAAAAGGAACTTCAATAAACGAACTACAAGCAAAACATTATTATAAAGAAAATAAAGTATTTGAAGTTAGTAAAGAATCAATGTTTTCTACTAATCAAACAGAAAGAGTTATAACTGAAAAAATCACATTCGAAAAGAAGCAAACTGTAATTAAAAAAGAAAAATTAGCAAAGTGTAATCAACTTGTAATTATTACAGAAATACAAGTATATAAAGATGAAGAAATTCATATTAATGAAAGTGGTTTAACGACCCCAGTCTTTATACAAGATATTTCTGACAACTTAAGTGGTTCTATAATAATTGACACACAATATAAAATTTCTTCTAATCCTAAACTTGAGTACAACATAACGTTACCAAATTAATCCCTGATATATTAAGCCAAAATAAAGGAATAGCATTTAAATAAACACATCTACTACTTTAATACTATTGTTTAGATTCTTCAGTTGTTATAAATTAACTTCGCTAATTGTTGTTATAATTAATTACAGATTTAACTACCCAATGAAAAAGAAAATTTTAGAAGTTTTAATGTCAATTTTAACAATTTTGTTAATCACAATACTATTTGTTGATGTACACAGTATACCTTTAAAATGGATTAATTTTCAGCAAGGAAGTTCAGAAGCTTCTCAAAATGGAATAGCAACTCTTAAAGATACAACAGCTGTAATTGATTCGAGTTTAGATGCTAAAATTTACAATACTGAGTATATTAAAAAAATAGAAAAAGCTAATTACGATTTAATATTTACAAAAAAAGGTATTCATTTTATAAAATCATCTGATAGTACTAAAATCCTAAAGCAAATATTACTTCCTGAAAAAGTATTTTCTGATTATACTGTAATTACCGATTTTACTCAAAACAAGAGTGACGTTTTTATTTATTCAACTCAAAAGATTGTTGAAAAGTCATATACTGATCCAGGTACTTATGCTATAAATGTTTTTGTTTGTGATTCTCTAGGCTTTCACCCCGCTTTAAAAAACAAATTCTCAACAATATATTATAGGATACAAAATGGTGTAAAACAATACTCACAACCAATACAATTACTTAATAATGGTGTAAAATTTATTATTTCTGATCAATTTAGTGGTTATTACAGAACTAATAAAACTGTTTTTTTTACATTTCATGAATATCTATGGAACAACAAACAGAAAAAATACTTTCTTAACAAAGAGTATGTTAGATTATCTTCTGACTTTTCAAAATGGAAGTTAATTATTCCTATTTTAAGCTTATTAATATTGTTAATGATTTTGAAAGTCAGGCTCAAAAAGATTGAATAAAAAAGAATAAATTCTAATACTATTTAAGTTGTTAATTTAATTACTTAGCTCAAAAAAATCTACACTTCAATCGTTCGGAAGGTTAAGTTTATTCTAGGTCTATGTATTTTTTTAGTTGGAGGTAAACGGTGTAACCAATGTGTTTGAGTTTCACCTTTCATAACCAATAAAGATCCATGTTCTAAAACTTTATAAACCGTTTCTTTAGTGTCTTTATGCTTAAACCCAAATTTACGTTCTGCTCCTAAACTTAAAGATGCAATTGCTCCATTTTTCTTTAAATCCTTTTCTCCATCAGAATGCCATGCCATTCCTTCTGAACCATCATGATATAAATTTAACAAACAAGAATTATAAGTTTCATTGGTTTCTTTTTCAACCAATGCTTTTAAAGCTAATAATTCTTTGGTGAAAACTAAGGCTATTTTTGTTCTGTTTGAATAAGAGTATTCAAATGACGTATTTGCATACCAAGCTACTTTTCGCTTGGTAATTATTAATTTGCCAAAAATAATAGCTTCATCACTCTTCCACTCAATTGAATTAAGTAAAACATCATAATAATTATCTGCTAGCGCTTTTGATAAAACAATTCCGTGATAGTTTACCGTACCATCTTTAGGTAATATATTTTTAGGAAGCCCGTCAAATTGTGAGAATAAGTCCATAGGATTGTGAAAAATAAAAAACTCCTATTTATAATAGGAGTTTTTACAGATTTTTTTTGAAAAAATATTTAATTTCGAAATTTATTTCTTGTTATAATATTTTTCAGTCGTTCTTTTAAATCTCTACCCGTATCATAAACCATTTGCTCATTTGATGGAAAACCTACAGATTTTAGTTTTGTTAAGCCATAAAAAGTTTTATCTAAAGCTCTTCTATCCCCGTCGTAATCAGCATAACTATGTTCAAAAACAAATTCGCTATCTATAGGATAACTCTCTAATAATTGATTTGTAGCATTATTAAAATATTTAACAACCCCAGATACTCTACTACTTTTAAATTGAGTAAAACGATATAATTGACATCTTATTTTTCTAAAATTATCAACTTTAATTTTATTTCCTAAACTGTCTTTTACATAAATACCTTTATTATTTTTTAAATACTTAAAGCCATCTTTAATTTGTTTTTCTTTAATAATTTCTTTTTCACGAATTTGCTCAGGAGAAATATCAATTCTTCTAATATTTAATTCTAAATCAAAATCATACTTAATTTGTCTTATTTTTTCAGAATGATATACTGTCCATAAATCATTTAAACCATAAGTATCCATTGCTAACAGATCATCTTCTAACCTTCTAGGAATTATTAAATCAGTCTCATTACTCACTGATAAAAACACATAATCTGTACCTTTAGCATGTGCCTCTTCTAATAAATCTCTTGTATTTTTATAATTTGAATTAACACGCTCTAAGTATTTAAACTCATCAAAAGCTCTTCTATAATTCATTTTATTTTGAGTTCCTTTTTTTAGTATTGCTACTCCACTCTCATATAAGTAATTAGAATAGTTTTCTTTGGCTCTAATAATACTATTATCATAGTTAACTAAGTTGAAACTTACATCGTTTCCTGATAATACATCTTTTAAAGGTAATAAAGGTTTTATTCTTTCTTGCCTATTATTTAATCGTTTATATAGTTCATAAACAGTTTTAAGACTTGTAGGATTATTTTCTTTTTCTAAAAATGAAATTTTCGATAAATCTCTATCAGTAGCTTTTTTAAAAGCATTTGAAAGCATTACAACATAAGGCTGATTTTTCTCTTTAAATTTATTTTTTGCTAAGTTTTTTACTGATAAAGAAATTGCTTTATCATAATCTCCAGAATTAAGTGCTTTTGCTGTAGTTTTAACACTGTTACAAGAGAGCATCATAAAGCTTATGACTACTAATATTAGAGTAATTTTTTTCATAAAATGTAGGTTTGATTAGGGCAACCAATTATTATGCCAAAATTAAGATTTATTTTTTGGTTACTCTAATAATTTTGCCATTGCAACTTTAGCAATTTCTATATTACTTATCTTATTAGATAAATTAGCCTTTTTCTGCTTATCTACTACCTGACGCAATAGGTTTACTCCTACCTTATCAAAATTATATTGTTTGTATTGAATTCCTTTAGAAACAATATCATCTGCTAAATTTTTAATAGCTGCTGTATTATTACTCTTCGCTATTTTATTATAAGCTTTTTTATATAATGATTGTATTTTTCTATTCTGACTTAAATACATACCAGACATAACATTACCAGCTATAAAAACTAACTCATCATCATCGTTTTCTTCTAAATAAATACGTGTTAATGGTGTTGCTATAATTTTTTTAACAGCATCAGGTAATATTTTCGATTTTGCTATAGCTAATGTTTTATCTATATAATACATACCTACTAACGATTTACCTAAAACAGCATAAGATTTACTTTGTAAACCTTTTTCAAATACCGCTTTTAACTCAGGGTCTATTAATTTACCTAAAGTTTCAATAGCAGCAGCTTGTACCAATGTTTTAGAATCACTCATTGCCAATTGTTTAATCTTTTCTATCGCTCTCTTTTTAGAATTTTTATTAACTAAGTTAATATTCTCTAAAGCTAAAATTCTTATTTTATAATAATCATCACCCATTGCATTTGCAATAGCATTAAAGGCTTTTTTATCATCTTGGTTTTTAGCAACCTCAATTAAAGCTTCTTTTTTATGCACATAATTAACTCCATATTTTAACTGATGAATATAATCGCTTAAAATCTTGTTTTCATTGATATGACATAATAAAACCCCATTCGCATTTACTTGAATTAAATTAGGTTGTTTTATATACGGAAAAGTAAATGAAGCATCTTTGCCATTAACAAAAACATTGTGTCTTGTACGCTTACTTCCTTCAAAAACATCTATTGCAAAAGGAAACTTAAACTCGTTTTCTTGATTTTGAATAATGTTTACAGTAACTGTTTTTCTTAATTTATTAAAATCGTAAGAAACCTCTAATTTTGGGTGTCCACTATTAAAGTACCATTGATTAAAAAACCAATTTAAATCCTTACCACTTACCTCTTCAAAAGCTAAACGCAATTGATGCGCCTCTCCTGTACTATATTTATAAGTTGTTAAATAGTTATTCATCCCTGCATAAAATGCCTCATTGCCAAGATAACTACGTAACATATGTAAAATTGCACCACCTTTGTTATAACTTACAGCGTCAAACATATCTTCTTTATCGTGGTAATTGAAACGTACCAAATGCTTATCAAAATTTTGCCCGTTTTTATACCCTTCACTAGCTTCTAATAAATGAGCATCTGCATCCTCCTTTCCATATTTATACTCTCTCCATAAATATTCACTATAATTAGCGAAGCTTTCATTTACGGTAAGATTACTCCAACTTTCAGCAGTAACTAAATCACCAAACCAATGGTGAAATGCTTCATGTGCAATCGTATTTTCTTGTATATTTTCATCAATTAATTGCCCTGGCATTTGGTAGGCTTTTTCCCCATGAATTACAGCGGTTGTGTTTTCCATAGCACCACTTACATAGTCACGCCCTACAATTTGAGCATATTTATTCCAAGGATATTCTATTCCTGTAATTTTAGAAAAGAAACCTAACATTTCTGGAGTTTTCCCAAAAATATCTTTTGCATAAGGTGCATATTCTTTTTCTACATAATAATCTACAGAAATGTTCTTATAACTATCTTTAATTATTTCATATTCTCCTATTCCCATAAAGAATAAATACGGAGCATGTTTTTTCTTAAAATTCCAAAAATCTGTTCTTGTTTCGTTACTATTATTGGTTTGTTTTTCTAACTTTCCGTTAGAAAGTGTTACATATTTACTAGGAACGGTAATGTATAATTCTTGAGAAGTTTTTTGATTTGGAGAATCTATCGTTGGAAACCAACAACTACTTGCTTCGGTTTCACCTTGTGTCCAAACTTGTGTTGGTTTGTTTTTATCTAATCCTGTTGGATTTATAAAATACAAGCCTTTTGCTGAAGTAATTGCTGCACTTCCTTTTTGCTTTACTTTTTCAGGGCGTGCAGTATATTTAATATAAATTGTAAACTCTTCTGTTCGTTTATAAGCACGAGGCAAATCTATAATAAGCTTAAAATCATCATAATTATAAGCCAACGTTTGATTATTCATTGTTACTTTATGAATAAGCATCGCTTTTGCATCTAAAGTTAACTTATCCGTTTCATAAAAGTGTGATTTTATAGTTAACCACTCCTCACCATTTAATTCTTTCTCTTTAAAATTAAAATCAACCTTTAACTTAGTATGAATTATATCATGAACTTTATCTTTTTCGGCTCTGTATGTATTATCAGATTGTGAGAATAAAGTAAGCGTAAAAAAAATAATTAATAACGTAAAGGCCTTTTGAAGCTTCATAAAATATTTTCGTTTAAATGTCAAAAATAGGAAAATCTATTCGGAGGCTTGTTAATGAGCAGTTAAAAAGAAAAAGCCATCGCAAATACGATGGCTTTTTCTTTATGTTTATTCCGTCTTAAAAGAAATCTACTCAGAAACTTCTTCTTTATTCTCATTAACTTTTATGAAATTCCCTCCTAAAAGAGATTTAAACTTACCTAAATCTAAATCACCTTCGTTTACTTTTGATTTTTTCATCATTTCCATAATCTTTCCTGGATTCATATTGTCTCCTAAAATACGAGCAATACCTACCCCCATTTCCTTACCATAACCAAAAGCTATAATTTCGTTAATAGCATCTGCTTCTCCTGAATAATAAATCGTAGCATGCATTCCATCTTTCTTAAAATTGATTAATTTTTTATAATCAGATTTATTTAAGATTTCTTTTAACTTATCTTTCTCTGTATTATAAGTTGCTTCATCTGTATCTTTATAAGGTAAACCTGTTATATTAACCTTACGTATACTTTCAAATGCTTTTTTATCTTCTTCAGATACTTTATCTGTACTTAGTTGTAGTACGCTTGCAGGAATATCTAAAGTTATAAATCCCTTTTTATCTTGACTGTCTACTAAATAACCTTGTAAGGATGCTTCGCTTTTACACGAAACAGTTACGAAAGCTACCAATAGTAATGAGTATATAAATATTTTTTTCATTTTGATTGGTTTTTATTGATTGATAAAAAATAGGGCTAAGTTCTTATACATTAACCCTATCTTAAAAGTAGTTTTACTTGTTACTAATTTTTATGTTTTTATCTTTTGAAAATGTATCTGCTAATTTTGACATTTTATTAATATCAATCGTTCCTGTTAAAGAAACAATTACCGATTCTGGTGAACCTTTTTTAGATTCTTTGCTTTTTACAAACATTAAAACTTCACTTACAAAATCTTTATTTTTTGTTGATTTTACATAAATTTTAACACGTGATCCTTTGTCCTTTACACGCATTAATTCAATTAAGTTATTTTTACTTACTGCAGATTTTACCATTGTTTCCATTTTAGTAGAAATACTTGTATCGTCTGTTGAAAACACTTTTAACTCTTCTAAGTTTTTAACCATATTAAAAACTTCCATAGCTTCGTTATCATCAGATTTTACATTAAATTTTGATAAAATTTCGAAAGCATCTTTATTTACAACTACTGATGATACTTCATCTATGTTTTCTAATTTATCGAAAATTGACTGTCCGAAACTTAAGTTTGCTGTGAATACAATTGCGAATATTATTATAATTTTTTTCATGATCTTCTTGTTTTATTAGGTACTTGGTTTACTCTTTTGTTATTAATTTACTTTGCTTAAAACTTTATTTACTGTCTCTTCGTAGGTATTTAAGTGTTCTAAGGCATCATTTCCTTTATTTAAGTTGTTTGAAACTGCATATAATGCTTCGTTTCCTTTGTTTAAGTTGAGTGAAACCATTTGTAACGCAGCTGTTATTTGCGCAAATTGCTTTCTTTGTTGATGCTCTTGATACTTTTGATTACCTAAAAAGGCACTAAATAATAAGGCTATTGACGCCGCTACCGATAACCATTTCCAGTTCTTCTTAGTTTTCTCAGGTTTTAACTGAATGGTTTTAGTAAAAGTTTCATCCTTACTCTGTTTAAAATAACTAAACATCATACTATACTCTTGCAAATGTGCTGCCACATTAGGTGAAGTAAAATACTCTTGTAGTATTTGTTCTTCTTGCAAAGTTGTTTCTGCATTTAGGTATTTTTCTACTAGTTTTTCTATGTTAGCTAACTCCATAGTTGTGTTTTTTTATTAGTTCTTCTCTTATTGTCTTTCTTGCTCTTGATAAAGCTACTCTAACAGCAGTTGGTTTCATGTCTACCATTTTACATATCTCATCAAAATCATATTGTTCTATATCTCTTAATTGAATAATCATTTTTTGTTGTTCTGGTAATTTTTCAATTAACTTGTGTACTAAATTTACACTATCATTATGCTCTACTTTTTTATCTAACGATGTATCCTTTTCTTTATAATTACTATGAACCAATGTTAAATTACTTGCTTGTTTTGATTTTAATCGATCATAACAATAGTTCTTTGTCATTGTCATTGCAAATGCTTCTATATTTCTATAGTCTGATAATTTCTCTTTGTTTCTCCATAACTTAAAGATCAACTCTTGTGTAGCATCTTCAGCTTCTTCTCTAGAAACTAATAGTCTCTTTGCTAAACGAAAGACCTTGTCTTTAAATGGTAATACAACTTTTAAAAAGTCTGATTGATTCATTAGTTTAGTTGATTAGTTTTGTAAACTTAAAATGCTTTATAATTATCGGGTTTACATAACTACGACGACAGGGTTTTAAGTTTGTTACATCAAAATTAAAAAAAAATAATATTATTGATTAAATTGCGTTGATATTATAGTTAACATATTCCTTATGAAATTACTTAAAGCATCCATTATTGCATTTTTATTACTATCAATAGTATCTTGTAGTGAAAAAGAAGACACACCAGGTAATATTGAAGTTCAAGACTTTGTTTGGAAAGGACTAAATGCCTATTATCTATGGCAAGACCTAGTTCCTGATTTATTAGACAGACGTTTTAATAACGATCAAGAACTGTATAGTTATTTATCAAGTGCTGGAGATCCTTCCAATTTATTTTACAATTCATTATACATTCCTAATGAATACCCTAAAGATCCAAACAAAACTTATTCTTGGATTGTTGATGATTATATTGCTCTTGAGCAATCTTTTCAAAGTATTCGATTAACAAGTGGTATGAAACTTAAAGGAGCTGACTATTTAGATGCCTCTGGTGGTTATTATATATATGTATATGATGTTGTAAAAGGTTCTGATGCCGAGGCTAATGGTATAACAAGAGGTATGATTATTACGGAAGTAAACGGAACAGTACTAACAAGAGACAACGTAAACTCTTTATTAGATAATAATTCATTTACTGTTCATTTAGCCGATTATAACATGGGAAATCCAGTTACTAATACAACTACAATTAATGTAACAAAAACACAAGTAACCGAAAATCCTATAAAAGAAGCCAAAGTAATTGTTAATGGAACTAAAAAAATTGGATATCTAATGTATAATCAATTTTCTAGTTCTTTTGATGGTGAATTAAATGCTGAGTTTTTAAAATTTAAAAATGAGACAATTACCGATTTAATTATCGACTTACGCTATAATGGTGGAGGTTCTGTAAACACAGCTGTATACTTAGGTGGTATGATTACAGGACAATTTAATGGTGAATTATTCGCTAAACAAGTTTGGAATAGTAAAGTTATGGCTACTACAATCCCTAATGATTTAAATAATAATTTTACAGATAGAATTTTAAATAAAGATAATAACCAAAATGTTATTTTAGATGAGGCTATTAATAGCTTAAATTTAGAAACTGTTTATTTTATTGTTTCTGAAAATAGTGCCTCCGCTTCTGAATTAGTTATAAATGCTTTATCTCCTTATATAACTGTAAAACTAGTAGGTGTACAAACTTATGGTAAACATGTTGGTTCTATTACCTTATATGATTCTGATAATTTCTCACGTAATGGTCCTAATTTTAAAACGAATCATACTTGGGCAATGCAACCTATTGTTTTAGAAATTCAGAATAAAAATGGAGAAAACAAACCATTAGGATTTATACCTGAAGTTATGATTGCTGAAAATCCTGAAAATTTAGGTGTTATAGGTAACCCTACAGAGCCTTTATTAGAAAGAACCATTCAATATATTACAACAGGTGCAAAAGGAGGAAGTATTGCTATAAAGAGATCAACTAGTTTTACACCACAATGGAACTCTAATATGTCTTATCCTGATTATAACAATATGTATGTCAATTTAAAATAATTTATTATTTATATAACATAAAAAATCCAGCTCAAAAGCTGGATTTTTTATTACAACAAACTCATTTGTTGATTATTTTCCTCATTCGGTATTTTTAAGCTTAGATTAAACTCTTTATTTATTTTTTTTATAAAATAAGCAGCTAATAAAGGTGATTCAACTTCCAAATTCTGGTGAATAAAAAAATGAATATTATCTAACCCTAAAGTTTTCCATTCTTTTAAACGAATTACCCAATCATCTAAACGATCATAATCTGACTTATGATTTGCTCCTACAAATCTTATAAAAGCTTCGTTATTCGTTAAGCACATATGCAGCATATCTCGTCTGCCAGCTGTATCTACCAATATATTTGCGATATTGTTTTCTTGTAATAACTTGGTATACTCTTCAAAAACAACTTTATCTTCAAACCAATCTTTATGCCTCACTTCTACTGCTAGCGGAATTCCTTTAGGCCAACTAACAACAAAGTTTTGTAAAGCATTAAAACTTTGAGGACTAAAATTAGAATTCATTTGTAAAAAAATAGTTCCTAATTTATCTTGAAGTTTCAAGCTGTTTTCTAAATAAACATTTACCGATTCCTGAACGCCTTTTAATCGTTTCCAATGACTAATATCTTGTGTTAACTTCGGAAAAAACTTAAACCCTTTGGGTGTTTTCATTCTCCATTTTTCAAATTGAGTTGCAGGAAATTGACGATAAAAAGTTGCGTTTAATTCTATTGAGTTAAACTGTTTTGAGTAATACTCCAGTTCATCCTTTGTTCCCTTAGGATAAAACCCTTTTAAATCTGCTTTATTCCATTTTGCACAACCTACAAATATGTTAGGTTTACTTACTTCTTTAAATGAATTTAAAACATTTATTGTTTTATTATCTGTAATTGGTAGTGTAAAATCTACTAATGCTGGATGATCTACTTTTCCGAATTTCATAAATTAGGCATTATCTAAACCTTCTTCTATTTCTTCATTTTCTATCATTTCAGGTCTAAATTGACTCATTTTCTCATCATCTAATTTTTTAGCATATTTATAACCAGATTTCCACCACTTTTTCATTTTTTCTTTTTCAAAAACCAATGTATTTGTTGTTAAAACAGTGGGGGTATAATATAAATTTAACTTTACATCATGATGTTTAGCAGATAACTTACCTATTGTAATATTATGGCGCTCTACATTTTCTAGCATAAAATCAAAAACATCTAACATTAATGTAAACGGGTTTTTTGCAGGTATTCTATTAATCTGAGTAACTTCAGTTTCTAAAATAATAGCATCGATCTCTTTCGCTCCTCTTAAAATAGCTTCTCTAATAGGTATTAAACTTCCAAAACCACCATCAGCATACTGACAATTATTTTTTTCTAACAAACTCATAAAAGGCACATAATTACATGAACCCCAAATCCAATCACAAAAATCTTCATAACTGCATTCAGATATTGATTTGTATTCAATCTTATTTGCAGTTAAGTTAGAAACAGTTACAACAACCTCTTTGTTGTTTTCTCTAATTTCATCATACATTTCGCGAGTTACATTTTTCTTTATAAGCTTTCTAAGGTTTTTGCTCTCTCCAAAAGTTTTTCTTCCATTTAAAAAATTCCAAAGCGTATTCATATGACGAATAGAAATTACCTTTTCTCCATGAACCTTTTTAATTTTAAAAGGACTATTGCTGAAAATAGAATTCTGGTTAACATTGGTATATAACTCTTTTAAAGAATCTAATTTCTTTAACGCTAAATGAGAAACCATTAAACTTCCTGTAGAAGTTCCTAAAAATAAATCATAATCTTTCTTCTTTTTTTTCATCAAATATTCAACTACACCTCCCGCAAACGCTCCTTTACTTCCTCCTCCAGAAATTACCAATGCTTTTTTCATATAATCAAATTGATTTATCTATTTTTAGTTTTGTAAAAATATCAAAAAAATGAAGCACTTTTCAATCTTATTTTTAATTACGTTGTTTATTTTTTCTTGTAAAAAAGAACACACCGTTCGAAACTTTAAAACCATTAAAATTACTGAGTTTAAAAAAGACAGTACCAGCATTCGTGCAATAAAAGCAATCAGTGAAAACGAATTGATTTTTGCTGGATCAAAAGGAGATATTGGTACAACTAAAGACGGTGGTAAAACTTGGAAAACAAAATACCTAAAATATAACGACTCTATTACTCCTCATTTTAGAAGTATTGCCATGAATAATAATGGTGTTTTTGCTTTATCAATTGCAAACCCTGCCTTATTATATAATATAAATTTAGATAATGAAACTATTGTTTATACAGAAAAACATGAAAAAGTTTTTTATGACTCTATGAAATTTTTTGCTGATGGCAAACACGGTATTGCAGTAGGTGACCCTACTGATGATTGTCCGTCTTTGATTTTAACTTCTAATGGTGGTAAAAACTGGACAAAACTACCTTGCTCTAAATTACCAAAATTTAAAGAAGGTGAAGCCTTCTTTGCTGCAAGCAACACCAATATTGCTATTTATAATAAAACGGTATGGATTGCATCTGGGGGTACCGAAGCAAGGATATTAAAATCTACAAATTATGGAAATACTTGGGAAATTTATAACACGCCTTTTATTCAAGGTAATGGTCCTCAAGGAATCTATTCTATAGATTTTTATGATGAAAATAACGGATATGCTATTGGTGGAGATTATTCGAAACCAAATGATAACTGCGCTAACAAAGGTATAACTTCTGATGGTGGTAAAACTTGGACACTAGTAGCAGACAATCAAAACCCTAATTATAAGAGTTGTGTACAATATGTACCAGATACAAATGGAAAAGAAATTTTTGCAGTTGGAAAAACAGGAGTCTCTTTTTCAAATGATGGTGGACATACTTGGAAAAAAGTAAATAACGATTCTTATTATGCAATTCAGTTTGTAAATAAAAATACTGCTTGGTTATCTGGTCATCAAAAAATCGGAAAATTAGTCTTAAACTAATCTTAATTATTTGTTAAAACGGTATTTACTTTATTTTAAATAAATACCTTTATCACATAACTAACTAAATATTCAATGAAAAAAATACTAATACTACTCGTATTCTTGTGCATTTCAACTACGTATGCACAAGAATATTTCCCTAGTAATACAGGGGTAAAAACATCGAATAATAAATTATTTGCATTTACCAATGCTAAAATTTATGTTACACCAACCAATATTATAAAAAAAGGAACATTACTTATTAAAGATGGTAAAGTTTTAAATATTGGTAAGTCAATTAATATTCCGAAGGAAGCTGAAGTAATTAATTTAGCTGGAAAAACAATTTACCCTTCTTTTATTGATACATATACTACTTTTGGTGTAGCAACTCCTAAAAGAGAAAGTGGTCGTGGTAAACGTCCACAATATGACGCTAATCGTAAAGGGTATTACTGGAACGATCATATTAGACCAGATGCAAATGCTTTTAATAACTTTAAATTCGATTCTAAAAAAGCAAAAGAGTTAGTGAACCTAGGTTTTGGTGTCGTAAATACACGTTTAGACGATGGTATCATGCAAGGTAATGGTGTTTTAGTAGCTTTAAATACTACTTCATCTGATGCTTATAGAATTTTAAATAAACAATCTGCTAACTACCTTTCTTTTAGTAAAAGTAAAAAAACACGTCAGTCCTACCCTACTTCTCGTATGGGTGCTATGGCTTTACTAAGACAAACTTATTTAGATGCCGATTGGTATGCAAAAGGTAATATTAAAAATACCGATTTAGCGTTACAAGCTTTAAATGATAAAAAAGAGCTTCCTCAAATATTTAGAGCAGGTAGTTATTTAGATGGTTTACGTGCAGATAAGGTTGGTGACGAATTTGGTATTCAATATACAATTGTAGGTGGTGGTAACGAATATGAACGTATTAATGATATTAAAAAGACCAACGCTACTTTTATTATTCCAATAAACTTTAGAAAGGCATACGACGTAAGTAATGCTTTTTTAGCTGAAAAAATTGCATTGAGTGATATGCGCAAATGGAACCAAGAACCTGCCAACCCAGCAGCATTGGCAAAAAACAACATCCCATTTGCATTAACCACTTTTAAACTAAAAAAAACAAACGAATTTACAACTAACTTACAAAAGGCTATTAAATTCGGATTAAACAAAACTACTGCCCTAAAAGCTTTAACTAGTATACCTTCAAAAATTTTAAAAAACGATAAGATCGGAAACTTAAATAAAGGCAGCTACGCTAATTTTTTAATTACTTCTGGAGACATTTTTGATAAAAACACTACACTACATGAAAACTGGGTCCAAGGTGATAAAAATGTAGTAAATCCTATTAATATTAAAAACCTTTCAGGTGAATATACTTTAGCTGTTAATGGAGAAAGCTATACAATGATTATTAGTGGTAAAGGAACAAAACAAAAAGCTTCTATAAAAAAAGGAGATAAAAAAATAAGTTCAAAATTCTCTTTTAAGGATAATTGGGTTACTATTACTTTAAGAGATGGTGATAAGTTTTCTCGTTTATCAGCTGTAGTTGAAACCAAAAACTTAAAAGGTACTGCTACAAATAATAACGGTGATGAAACTAACTGGACAGCTATTCTTAAAGATAAAAAAGAAAACAAAAAGAAAAAAGACGTTAAGAAACATAAAGCACCTGAAATAGTTGCCGTTTCTTATCCGAATATTGGATATGGTAATTATACGAAATTACGCCAAGAAAACATTTTGATAAAAAATGCAACGGTATGGACATCTGAAAATGGAAAAATATTAACCAATACTGATGTTTTTATAAAAGATGGAAAAATATTTAAAATAGGAAAAAACATTGCTAGTCGTGGTGCAAAAATTATTGACGGAACTGGTAAATACCTTACTGCTGGTATTGTAGATGAACATTCACATATTGCAACTTCTGCTGTAAACGAAGCAGGTCATAATTCTACAGCTGAAGTAACTATTGAAGATGTTGTAAATCCTGATGATATTAATATATATCGAAATTTAGCAGGAGGTGTTACTTCTATTCAAATACTACACGGTTCTGCAAATCCTATCGGTGGACGCTCTGCTATTATTAAATTAAAATGGGGGGAAAACGCTAATGGAATGATTTATAAAAACACTCCTAAGTTTATAAAATTTGCTTTAGGAGAAAATGTAAAGCAAGCCAACTGGGGAGATTTACAAACAGTTCGTTTTCCACAGACTCGTATGGGAGTTGAACAAGTTTATATTGACTATTTTCAAAGAGCAAAAGAATACGATGCTAAAAAGAAAAGCGGACAGCCTTATCGTAAAGATATAGAGTTAGAGACTTTAGCAGAAATTATAAATAAAGAACGTTTTATTTCTTGTCACTCTTATGTCCAATCAGAAATTAATATGTTAATGAAAGTTGCTGAACAATTCAACTTTAATATTAATACGTTTACTCATATTTTAGAAGGTTATAAAGTTGCTGATAAAATGAAGAAGCACGGAGTTGGTGGTTCTACTTTTGCAGATTGGTGGGCATACAAATACGAAGTAAACGATGCAATACCTTACAATGCTGCTATTATGCACAATCAAGGAATTACAGTTGCTATAAATTCTGATGATGCAGAAATGTCTAGGCGTTTAAACCAAGAAGCTGCTAAATTAATTAAATATGGTGGACTATCTGAGCAAGATGCATGGGCTACAGTAACCATAAACCCAGCTAAATTATTACACTTAAACAATCGTACAGGTAGTATTAAAGTTGGTAAAGATGCTGATGTTGTTTTATGGAACGGAAATCCATTATCAATATACTCTAAAGCAGAAAAAACAATTATTGATGGTACACTTTATTTTGATATTAAAAAGGATAAAGAAAAACGTAAAACTATTAAAACTGAACGTGCAAAATTAATTAACATGATGTTGCAAGAAAAGTTAAAAGGTGCAAAAACACAAGCACCTGTTAAGAAAGTTAAAAAATTATTTCACTGTGATACAGAATAAGAACATAAAAACAATAAACATGAAAATTAAAGTAATATATAGTTTATTATGTTTCTTATTCTTAGGAAATATACTAGCACAACAAACACCAGCACCAAAACAAACACAAGATTATAGTATTGAAGGTGCAACAGCGCATTTAGGAAACGGACAAGTAATTGAAAACTCTTTGATTATGTTTTCTAACGGAAAAATAACTTTCGTTGGTAGTGCAATGATGAGAATTGCTCGTAGCGGAACCATTATCAATGCGAAGGGTAAACATGTGTATCCTGGTTTTATTGCAGCTAACAGCTCATTAGGTTTAGCTGAAATAGATGCGGTAAGAGCTACAAGAGATTTTGATGAAGTTGGTGCTATGATACCCCATATTAGAAGTATTATAGCTTATAATACTGAGAGTAAAGTAATTGAAAGCATGAGACCAAATGGAGTTTTAATGGCGCAAATTACTCCACGTGGTGGTGTTATTTCAGGAACATCTTCTGTAGTACAGTTTGATGCTTGGAACTGGGAAGACGCTAGTATAAGAACAGATGATGGCGTTCATATGAATTGGCCAAGTAACTTTAGTAATGGTCGATGGTGGCTTGGAGAAGACCCTGGGTTAAAACCAAATAAGAACTACCAGAAAAGTATTCATAAAATTACAAAGTACATTAACAATGCTAAAACCTATTTGGCTAGCAATAAATTACCTAAAATTTTACCTTATGAAGCTTTACAAGGAGTTTTAAACGGATCACAAAAATTGTTTATTCATGTAAGTGGTAAAAAAGCAATTACTGATGCTGTAAATACCTTAAAAAAAGTAGGTGTTAAAAATATGGTTATTGTTCATGGGCAAGAAGCAGATAAAGTTGCCGATTTATTAAAAGAAAACAATATTCCTGTAATTTTAGAACGCGCCCACCGCTTACCAGATGGAGAAGATACTGATTATGATTTACCTTTTCGTGCTGCTAAAATACTATCAGACGCAGGAATCTTAATTGGTTTAGGTATGGAAGGAGAAATGGAACGTATGAATGCTCGTAATTTACCTTTTTATGCAGGTACTTATGCTGCTTATGGCTTAGGTAAAGAAAAAGCGCTACAGTTAATTACACAGAATAATGCAAAAATTTTAGGTGTTGATGCTGAAGTAGGTACTTTAGAAGTTGGTAAAGATGCTACCTTATTTATTTCTGAAGGTGATGCTTTAGATATGCGAACTAATATTTTATCAAATGCTTTTATACAAGGTAGAAAAATTAGCTTAGAATCTCACCAAACAAAATTATGGAAACGTTATGCTAACAAGTATAAAAATCAACAATAAAAAAGAAACATTATAAAATTCGTCATTCCGAACAAAGTGAAATTCATCGTAATAACGTTGTTTATCGTGTATCTAAAACAATAATTATAATTCAATTTTACAATAGTTTTATAAATAGCCTCAAAAATACCCAATATTGGGTATTTTTGTCGTTATGAAACAGATTAGCAGCATACAGAATCCTTTTATTAAAGATTTATTAAAACTACAAGATAAATCTCGTGAACGAAAAAAGAAAGGACTCTTTTTAGTAGAAGGGAAACGTGAAATTTCGTTAGTTATTAAAGGTAATTATCAAATAGAAAGCCTTTTATTTGTTGCCAATATGTTTTCTGATGAAAGCCTAAAAGAACTGACAAAACATACCGAAAATTGTATTGAAATTACAAAAGAAATTTATAAAAAAATAGCTTATCGCGATACTACCGAAGGTGTAATAGCTGTGGTAAAAACTAAAAGTTTTAGTTTAGATACAATAAAATTTAATACCACTACTCCACTTGTATTAGTGTTGGAAGCAATTGAAAAACCAGGTAACATTGGTGCAATGCTTCGTACTGCCGATGCTGCTAATGTTGATGCTGTTTTTATAGCAAACCCAAAAACAGATTTGTTTAACCCTAATATTGTTCGTTCGAGTGTTGGTTGTCTTTTTACCAACCAAATTGGTATTGGTACTTCTGAAGAAATTATTGAATTCTTACAAGAAAATAACATTAACATTTATAGTGCTACATTACAAAACTCAAACGAATACCATAAAAATGACTATACTCAACCAACTGCATTAGTTGTTGGTACAGAAGCAACAGGTTTAACACAAATTTGGAGAGATAAAGCAACACAAAACATTAACATACCTATGCAAGGGCAAATAGATTCAATGAATGTTTCTGTAGCTGCTGCAATTTTAACTTTTGAAGCCAAAAGACAACGAGAGTTTAAGGTTTAAATAATTAACTTTAGCGTAACATTTGAAAAAGACGAAGTCCTACATATTATCATTAGTTATAATTCTGACTTTAAGCTGTAAAAACAAATCTAAAATTGAAACAAAGAAAAATATTGATTTAGATTTAAAAAAGACTTCTGAATTAATTACTCAAATTCTAATAGATAAAAACGATTCTTATCTATCTTCAAGTTGTATTTCTGAAAGTCGAAAACCATTTACAAGTTCTAATTTTTTTGATATTGTAGAAAAAGCTAACCAATATCTTAATATAAAAGACAGCTTACATCTTAAGAATCAAGCAGATTTTTTCAATGATTTTAAAATAATAAAAAGAGCAACTCTGAACAAAAAAGTCATAACGGAAAAGCAATACAATGAATTAAAATCTAAACGTAAATTTTGGAAATGGATTGAAATTAATTGTGAAAAAGGTTATTGCTCTATTTCTAAACCAATATTCAATGAAACTTATGATTTAGCATGTATTCAAATTTATCAAAAATTATTTTCTTTTGATTTTAGTTCAGAAATAATAATTTATGAATATAAAATAGAAAATGGAGTGAAAAAGAAACAATAATTAGATTTATAAGTTAAAAAACCTTTGCTGAAAAATAACTTAGGTAAAATAAACTATTCATTGATTTTACGAATTACTATGCTTAGTTTAATTAAAGAATAAGTTAAGTTATCAAAAAATAAATTTAATACTGTAAAGGTATCTAATTCTTCTTATTTGAATCAAAGTACAACTCTTAAATTACATTAGTAAAGTTCCTTAATAACATATTCTTATAAATTCTACTCTTATTAAAACAGCATTCTCATACCCCAAGTTAGATTGGTAGTTTTATTCAATACTAATTGTTTGTTTTCATTTCAGTTTAGCGCAAAAAAAAACCTCAATCTAGTTATAGATTGAGGTTTAAAAGAAAGGCAACGACCTACTCTCCCACCATTGGCAGTACCATCGGCGCAAATGGGCTTAACTTCTCTGTTCGGGATGGAAAGAGGTGAGCCCCATTGCGATAATCACCTTAAATCGTTCAGTATATTTCAACTGTATAAGTTAACATATTAGTAAAATCATATCGTAAATTATCAAAAGAGTTTGCGTCCCGACCCGAAGGTCGGGAACTATACATAAGCCTATGGGTTATTAGTAATA
>NZ_AUMF01000019.1 GCF_000430545.1 Tenacibaculum ovolyticum DSM 18103 | reverse complement strand
AGTATTAATTGCAGTAAACTACCTGCAAGTAGTCCGATAATTAGTTGGACTATAAATTTTTTGTATTTGAATAAGTATTTGAATATAAATGAGAATCCAAACTTTTCATCTTCTTCAAATTCTTCATTATAAAAATGAGGAGTAGGTTCTATTAATAGCGCAATGCCTTCTTCAGTATTTTCATTAGCATTATTTCCAATCCAAGATTGAATAAACTCTTCTTTGGTAAAAGATATTAATCCATGAGCAGGATCAGAAATGTAGATGGTGTCTTTTTTTATTTTGTAAAGTACTACATAGTGATTTTTATTCCAATGCAGTATACATGGTAATGGAGCTTCTTGCAGTTTATTATATGATAATTTTATCCCTAAAGATTTGAACCCCATTGATTCCACAGCATCACTTAAACCAAGTAAACTGCTACCTTCCCGAGTGGTTTCACTTAGTTTACGTAATTGTTGGGTATTAATAGTTTTACCATAGTGTTTAGCTATGATTTTTATACATGTAGGTCCACAATCTTTGGCTTCAGTTTGTTTGTAATTTGGAAATTTTTTCAATGAATAATTTTTAGAAAAATAAGGAGGTAATTATTACCTCCTTAAATAAATCACTTGTTCTATTTATAAGAACTTTAAAATGATGGTAAATTATTTACACCATCCAATACCTAAACTGCCAATGTTAACACATGAGTTACAACAATTGTTTGTACTAGTTTGATCTCTATGACATATTGCACGGTCATCAGCTCCTTTACAAGTGTTCTCACCTTCATAAGTAGGGAAAATAGACCCTCCAAAAATATCTTTTTGAGTTGTTTTGTTTAAAACTTTTCCTAAATTTAAAATTGATTTTTTCATAACTAAGATATTAAATTAATTTTTACGAGGAACTTTTAGAGACACTTATTGTATGTGTCTTTTTTTTATCTAAACCTCGAATTTTACTATGTTGTATTAACGACAATCTTCAATTTTACCAGCACCACACTTCCATGTGCACCATTTACAATGGGCTACAGGATAAGTAGTTCCATTACAATAGCATTTTAGACTATCGCCACCTCCACCGTCACCATCTTCATTGACGGGGACAGTGGATCCACCAAAAATATCTTTTTGAGCTGTTTTACTTAAAGATTTTCCTAAATTTAAAATTGATTTTTTCATAATTAAAATATTAACATTATTTATTCAGTGAACATTTAAAGACACTCACTGTATGTGTCTATTCCTCGCGAGAGAATTTTGTTTAAAAGATGAAGCCTTCTTAGGCTTTACTCTTTTTATAAATTTATACCATTACTAATGGTTTACAGTTTTCTTCTAATTCCTCAATAAAGAAGGTTAAATCTGTTCTGCTATATTCCTTAGGGAATGATTTTCCGTTTATTAAAATTTCAGGAGTAAAATTAATAGCATTTACTTTACACCAATTACTTCCTTTTTCTAATTCAGAAACATAATATTTTGTGTTATTGCAATTTCCCCACTTTTTTAACCAAGCTTCAGTATCTCCGTTTTCATAGATTTCAGACATTGCTTTAATGCAAATTATTTCTCCTTTTTTGTCGTATATTTCTAATAGTCTACTTGTTATTTTAACTAAGTCGTTTTTTTCATCTTCGGTATTAATAGTAAAACGAGTAATTATTTTTACATTTTGGTGATATCTCTGTAATATTTCATCAATGTGTTTATGAATTGGCTTACAATGTCCACAAAATGGGTTGGTTACTATTACAATTTCTAAGTTAGAGTTTGGGTTTCCAAAAATTATTTCTTTACAGTTTTCTATTTGAGTATTTAATTGTGGTGATTTTTGTAATAAGCTATCAAATAAGGTATAGTTTCTTTTAAACTTTACATATTCGATTTTTTCCTTTTTTAACTGATTAAGGTTGGTAAATAAAGGTTTTAAGTAGTGCCAAGATAACCAGGTGACTAACACGACTAAACTAAAAATAACAACATCTGTGATTATAAAATTAGTAACATAAGTATTTGTAATTATAGGGATTAAAGCTTGTAGCCATAAAACCCCAACAATACTTACACAAAGTAAACACCATTTTTTTACAATCGCATATTGGTAATATAAAGAGTATAAGGTAATTGGAATTGCAATTAAGCTTGTAGTATATGAAATTGCCGGATTAATGGTTTGAAAAAAAGTTAAGAGTGTTAATCCAGTAAAATATAGAATACTAAAATCACTTAATTTGTAGTTTTTAAATATTTCAGCTCCTTTAGAAGTTAATACTGCGTCACAGTCTTTTTTTTCATCAGTTCCAGAACAAAAAGCATCACCTATAGTTGTTTTTAAACCTAATTCTTGTTTTATGATTGCTACACTAATTATTATACCAATTATAGATAATATTAAATATATAAATACATATAAAGAAGATGTGTTTAGGTAAATTAAAAATGAGGTTAGTAAAGTTAAAGCAATTAGTGCAATAATTTTGGTAATATTAAAGCTTGTTTTTAGTTGTGTACTATCTTCAGATTGTTCTACAGCAACAATAATACCTGTAAAATTTTTAAGAAAATAATTTTTAGAAACTCTCTCTCTTTTATTTTCTGTGTTATATATAATGCAGTTAGTTCCTTCCTTTTCTACAGTAACCAAATTTTTACCTTGTTCAGTATTAACTTGTGCTATAAAACAATTAGGTAGTTGTAAAAGAATTTCTGCATTTACTGGTACATCAGCAGCTACATTTTCGATGTTAAAATGATCTAAAACTCCTGTTATAGCATGTAAGCTAGGGTATGAAGGATGACTTTGTATCTGAAAAGAAAGTTCTTCTTTATCAAAAGATATTTGATTATTTTTTAATAAACGTTGTACTAAGTTAATTAATGTATCTTTCAAAGTATAAAAATATTTAGTTTCTATACTGTTCAATAACTTAACTTATGTTACCCTCTTTTTTTGTTTTTTAAATAAAAAAATAAAAAAAAGATTAATGTAGTCACTAATAGTGTTATATATAGGTAGTTATGGTTTGTTAAATTCATTTTCCCATTATCACCAATTAATACAAAAGAGGCCCAATAGTAAGGTGACTTTTCTGATAATGAATGATTATTAATATATTCTCGTTTTGCATTGGTTAATGCTAATGATTTTGATTTACCACCTTTTAGGTTCTTGTAAAAAGAAGTCATTATAGAAGTTGTTGATTTATCATTTACATTCCATAGAGATGAGATTACAGATTTTGCTCCTGAATAAAAGAATCCTCTAGCGAGACTTAAAACACCTTCA
The DNA here is from genome assembly GCF_000430545.1 of Tenacibaculum ovolyticum DSM 18103. GTDB lineage: Bacteria > Bacteroidota > Bacteroidia > Flavobacteriales > Flavobacteriaceae > Polaribacter > Polaribacter ovolyticus. Next base: position 90,608 of record NZ_AUMF01000019.1, on the reverse strand, counting down.
CCTGGCTTTATATCTCCTAAATTGGTTTCGCAAGCGCTTAAAACAACTAAGTCTGCATTGTTTTTATAGGTGTATAGTTCGTGTAGTTTAAGTTCTTTGTTGTAAAAAGCTATAGAAGGATTATGGTTTAACGTTGCATGGGTTGCTAAGTGAATCACTTTTGTATTTGAACTTTTATTGATAAAGTTTTCTTTAGATGATTTATTATAAATGTAAATTTCACCATTTAATAAACTACCAATGGTTTCTATTTCTTTTTTTGAATGTTTTAATTGAGGACTCTTTGAATTGATAAAATCAATAGGAGCAAAGCCAATAAAGTCATTTGTTGTTTTTCTTTCTCTTTTTGAATTAAACTTTAGAAAGGAAAAAGAATATACATAATTAATGTTACAATTTTCTAGTAAATAATTTAAACCTTTTTTATTTGTATTTAAGGCTTCAAAAGGAATGTTTTCAAAGTCAATATCAGGAATAATAGTTACATTTTTATTCTTAATAATTTCTCTAATCTCTTTTGATGGAAATAGTAATTCATAAAGAGAGTAAGAGACGTCTTTAAATCTTTTTAATTCACTCTTTTTTATGAGTGGTCTAGAAATAAGAGTTTTGTAGTTTTTTAGTAATTTTAAAAAATGTTTTGCTTTTTCAATTTTAAAAGGAATGCTTTTTTTATTTGAGATTAACAGGCCAAACAAAGAAGTTTTTTCTTTATCAGAATTAAAATTATTTAAAGTATAGGATACTATAATTTTATTTTCAAGAAGCTGTTCAGTTGCTTTATCTAAAGAAAGTAATTCTCTACTTTTTTTAGAATAGGTATACTGAGGATGTTTTTTTTGAATAGAATCTTTAAAAAAAGTATATTTTTCTTTTAAATTAAATAATGAATCTTTTGTTTTGGTTGTCTGTTTTTCGTTTTCTAGCTGTAGAATATTTTTTTTAAAAAGAAGTTTTTTAGCAGCTGTTTTTAATGGAAGGTTAAAGTTTTTAATATTATTATTAATATCAACAGTTAATAAGAAAGCTTTATTTTTTTCCATAAAACTAAACATTAAAGAGTCGTTGCTTAATAAATAAGATATACGTACTCCAAGCTTGTAAATATTAGAAATTTCTTTTCTCCATAAAAAATGAGAGTTATTTTCAGTACTATATTCTATTATTACTGTTATTAACTTATCTGTTAGATTAACCGTGTTAATAGCTTTATTTAAGTAGTCAGAATTGTTAGTTTTTTTAAATAAATAAATAAGAATCTCTATTTTACTTTTTAAAGCTCTAATTACATTCCTTTTATCTATAACATCAATTAAGGAGTTTTCTGATAATGTAGAAGCATCTTTTTCTTTCGCTTTAAAGCTAATATTTAAAGATATTTGAATATTAATTAAAGCTTTTTCTAAATCTTTCTTTACAATATAGTAATCCGCTAAATTTCTATAGGCTTCAGAAGCTATATTTTTTTGATTAGTATTAAATTTAATACTGTTTTTAAAAAATAAAAAAGAACTGTCGTTTCTCTTTTTTAAATATAACTCACCTAAATTTAGATAGGAGGCAGAAATAAATTTTTCATTTTTTTCAAGAATAGCGTTGTTTAAATTTTTTAAATAATGAAGCTTAGCTTTCTTGTAATTATATGATTTTTTGGATGAGTATAAATTCCCCAAATTTATATTTAAAGGATAGGTATATTTAGAAATATTTAGGTACTGATTTTGTTGTATTATACTATCTCCTTTTTTTAAATAAAAAAGCCCTAACCGATTACTTTCTTTTGTATTTAGTTCTTGAGTTGTTAAAGAGAAGTTAATACACTGGGCAATATAGGTTTTTAATTTAGCATGTTTTTTTATTAAAGGAATCCCTTTCTGAAAGAAAAAAAGGGACTTATATAGGTCTCCTTTTAATCTATAAGAATAGCCTAGTTCACAATAGGATTGCGCTTTTTTTAAAGGGTAGTGATTAGTTTTTGTTACTTTTTCATAATATAATATGGCATTGTCATAGTCTTCATACCGAGCATAAAATTTACCGATGTTATATAAAGCGTTTGAATACTTCTTGTTGTTGTCAAGGCCTTTTTCTTCAAGAGTACTTACTTCTATTTTACCATATTTAATGGCAAGAAAGTATTTCTTTTTTTTATTGAAAAAAAGAGAAATATCATGCGCTATTTTTGCGTAGGTACTGTTTTTTACATATAGATTTAGTATACTATCCGCTTTTTTTTCTGTTAAATCTTCATGTGTTTTTAACTGACCATTAGCATAAAAAGAATAAAATAGCATAAAAAGAAGTGGATAGTATATTTTCATGAAAATTAATTTTGATAGAAAAGTAAGTTAATGGTGTTACAATTTCCTTCATGTATACCAAAATTAAAATTGTTACCGCAAGGAGCAAAAATTTCGTTTAATTGCACTCTAGTTAAACCTTTTTCTTGTTCATCATCATCAATACCAAAACCAATACGCCCTTCAAGTTCAAACCTTATTAAATCAAAAGTTAAAATTTCATAGCCATTAGGGCAATTATAAATATTAGTGATAGGGGCATTTAGTTGGCTACTAATACAGGCTCTTATTTGAGCTTTTTCTGAATTATTAATAAGAGGGGAGTAAAAAATAACTAACTGATTTGAGTAATTAGAGATGTTTGTTTCAGAGAGGTTAGTTTTTGTTGTTAAATTGTTACTTGTTTTAGATGCGAAATTAAAGGTTAAAAAAGCTATAAATAATAACGTAAATTTTAATGCTAAATTGAATTTTTTCATAGTGTAAAATATTTTGTTTTTCTTCTTCTTAGTTCATCATTTTAAAAAAAGTTACCCGCTAAAGTATAAAAGTTTATTTTAGCGCATCAATAAAAAAAAATAAAATAATGGGGGACATTTTTTTAAAAGCACTTATTGATGGAAATTCTAGAAAAATAATTCTTATTTATAATGAGAATTATCCTTCTGTGAAAAAATTTGTGCTTCAAAATAAAGGAGAAATTGCAGATGCTGAAGATGTTTTTCAAAAAGCATTATTGCAAATAACGGTAAGATATAAAAAAGAAAGATTTCAAATAAATACAAGTTTTAATGCTTACTTGTTTACTGTTTGTAAAAATTTATGGCGTAGAGAGTTAAATAAATCAAAAAAGAAGGTAACAGATAGTGAAGTTATTGAACTAGTAAGTGAAGATCAAGATAATTCTTTAGCGTATTTAGAGTTAAAGAGGCAAGAATTGTTTGTAGAAAAGCTAGGTCAAATTTCTGAAAATTGTAAAAAAATACTAACGTTATTCTTTGCAAAAACACCATATGCAGAGATAGTAGAAAGTACAGACTATAATTCAGAAACTGTAGTTCGTCAACGAGTTTTTAAATGTAAGAAAAAACTTACCGAATTAATTAAAAAAGATATTAAATATAATTCATTAAAAGAATTATGAGTTTAGAAGAAGATTTATTAATAGAAAACTATTTAAAAGGAGCGCTTTCTGAATATGAAGAAAAGGATTTTTTAGAAAGAATGTCAAATGATGATAGTTTTAAAGAAAAAGTACTTTTCGAAAAAGAGCTGTTCGAAAGATTCAACGAAAAGGATTGGAGTTTTATTGAAAATACTAATTCAGAAGAGTTGAAAACTCTAGAAAGTGTTTTTAAAAGCGATGATGTAAAAAAAACAAAAGAAGCTATTTCAATGGCTTATGAAGAGTATAGTAAACCTAAAAAGAGGGCTTTAAAATTATCTTATATAGCGGCCGCTAGTGTAGCGATACTTATTGCTGTTTATAGTTTGTTTTACACAACAAATTATTCACATAATGAATTGTATGCGGTATATATACAAACAAGTGAATTGCATTCTAATATTAGTAGAGGTGAAGTGAATCTGGTTAAAGATTTAGCTATAGGCGAAACTTATTTTAATGATAAAAATTATAGTAAAGCCTTACCTATTTTTTTGAAAGTATTGCCTGAAAATAAAAATAAGGCTTCTATATATTTATATATTGCTATTTCTCAAATAGAATTAAGTAAATATAATGAGGCTAAAGCAACACTAGATAATTTAATTAATAGCGACTTAATTGATGCTGAAAAGGGATATTGGTATAAGAGTTTGTTATTTGTGAAATCTAATCAATTAAAAGAGGCTAAAGAACAATTGAAGTTTGTTATTAAAAACTCTTATTTTAAACATAAAGAGGCTAAAGAATTATTAAGTAAGTTAGATAATTAGTACTTCTAAATGAAAAGAAAACATATTAAAGTAGTAGCTTTATAATTATTACATGTCTTTTTAAGATTATTAAGACATGTAATAATTTTTATTTTAATTCCTTTTTCAAAAACTTTGCAGTATAACTGGTTTTATGTTTTGCTACTTTTTCAGGAGAACCAGTAACAAGAACATTACCTCCATTTTTACCGCCTTCCATACCTATATCAATAACATGATCGGCAAGTTTAATAACATCCATATTATGTTCAATAATAAGCACCGTGTTTCCTTTGTCAGCTAGTTTATTTAAAACATCCATTAAAACACGTATATCTTCAAAATGTAAACCTGTGGTAGGTTCATCTAAAATGTAAAAAGTATTACCAGTGTCTCTTTTTGATAACTCTGAAGCTAGTTTTATACGCTGTGCTTCTCCACCAGAGAGCGTAGTCGATTGCTGACCTAAAGTGATATAGCCTAGACCAACATCTTTAATTGTTTTTAACTTACGATATATTTTCGGTATGAGTTCAAAAAAGTCGGTAGCTTCATTAATAGTCATATTTAATATATCGGAAATTGATTTTCCTTTATAGCGAATCTCTAAAGTTTCTCTATTAAAACGTTTTCCTTGACAAGTTTCACACTCTACATGAACATCTGGTAAAAAGTTCATTTCAATTACACGAACTCCACCACCTTGGCAAGTTTCACAACGACCACCTTTTACATTAAAGCTAAAACGACCTGGTTTATAGCCTCTAATTGCAGCTTCAGGAGTTTTTGCAAATAAGCTTCTAATTTCACCAAAGGTACCTGTATAGGTTGCGGGATTTGAACGAGGTGTTCGTCCAATAGGAGATTGGTCAATATCAATAACCTTATCAATATGCTCTAAGCCTTCAATTTTTTTATAAGGCATTGGTTTTTTTACGCCACGATAAATATGAGCATTTAAAATAGGATATAGAGTTTCGTTTATTAAGGTAGATTTTCCGCTTCCAGAAACTCCAGTAACGCAAATCATTTGTCCTAAAGGAAATTTTACAGAGACGTTTTTTAAGTTGTTTCCAGTAGCACCAGAAAGTTTAATAAAGTTTCCATTACCTTTTCTACGTTCTTTCGGTACAGTGATTTGTTTTCTTTCGGTTAAATAGTCAGCTGTTAAGGTGCTATGCGTTTTTAAATCTTCAAAAGTACCTTCGCTAACAATTTTTCCTCCATGTATTCCTGCTCCAGGACCAATATCTAAAACGAAATCAGCTTGCTCAATCATGTCTTTATCATGTTCAACAACTAAAACAGAATTACCAACATCACGTAATTTAATTAGAGAATTAATTAATTTCTCATTATCACGTTGATGTAAACCAATACTTGGTTCATCTAAAATATATAATACACCAACTAATTGCGAGCCAATTTGAGTCGCTAATCTAATTCGTTGAGCTTCACCACCAGATAGAGATTTAGAAGTTCTATCTAAAGTTAAATAATCTAAACCAACATCTAATAAAAACTGGATTCTGGTTCTAATTTCTTTTAAAATTTCAGAAGCTATTTTTAATTTTTTCTCTGAAAGGCTACTTTCAATATTTTCAAACCAAGCAGCTAATTCAGTAATATCCATCTGCGCTAAATCACTAATGCTTTTGTTAGTGAATTTAAAGTGCAAGGCTTCTTTTTTTAATCTATTACCATTACATGTTGAGCATTTAACTTCATCCATAAAGTCTTTTGCCCAACGCTTAATAGCGCTACTTTCTGCATTTTTATATTGATTTTCAATAAAAGCTATAATTCCTTCAAAATCAATTTCATAATTTCTAGTTACGCCAAGATCTTTAGAGTTAATTTCAAACTTATCATTACCACCATGTAAAATAATATTCATAGCATTTGCCGGAATTTTATTTATTGGGTCAGTAAGTTTAAAATTATGTCTGTCAGCAATTGTTTGAAGTTGTTTAAAAATCCAGCTGCTTTTTTGATCTCCTAAAGGAATAATTCCTCCATTTTTTATAGAAACTGTATGGTCAGGAATTACTTTTTGTTCGTTAATTTCATTGGTAGTACCTAGTCCGTTACAATTTGAACAGGCACCTCTTGGTGAATTGAAAGAAAATGTATTTGGTTCAGGATTAGGGTATGCTATTCCGGTAGTAGGACACATTAATTCTCGACTAAAGTAACGAGGTTTCTCATCGTCAACATCAACAACCATTAAAATATTATTACCAGTATATAAAGCTGTTTTAATGGTTTCTTCTAAACGTTTATCAGATTTTTCATTAACAACTAAACGATCAATAACTACCTCAATATCGTGGGTTTTATATCGATCTAGCTTCATACCTTTTTCGATTTCCTTTATTTCTCCATCTACACGAACCCTAACAAAACCTTGTTTAGAAATTTGTTCAAAAAGTTCACGATAATGACCTTTTCTAGATTTAATTAAAGGAGCAAGAATAGCAATACGCTTTTCGTTAAAATCTTTTAAAATTAGCTGCCTGATTTGTTCATCAGAATAACTAACCATTTTTTCATTGGTATTAAAAGAATAAGCATCCGAGGCACGAGAAAAAAGTAAACGAAGAAAATCGTAAATTTCTGTAATTGTACCTACTGTTGATCGTGGACTTTTGTTTGTAGTCTTTTGTTCAATAGAGATAACTGGAGATAATCCATCTATTTTATCAACATCAGGTCTTTCTAAACCTCCTAAAAACTGACGAGCATAGGCTGAAAAAGTTTCTATATAACGTCGCTGTCCTTCAGCGTAAATAGTATCAAAAGCTAATGATGATTTTCCACTACCGCTTAAACCAGTAATAACGACTAACTTTTCACGAGGAATTTTAACATCGATGTTTTTTAAATTGTGAGCTCTTGCTCCGTATACTTCTATGTACTCTTGTTCTTTCAAAGTGAGAATTTTACCAAAAAAGCAAAGTTACAGAAACCAAATTTATTTTAAAGCCGATGTTACAAACAAATGATAGTTAATTGGTATCTTGCAGTTAAAATGAATTAAGATGAAAATTATTCACTCAGTTCGTCATTTCTTTGAACGTCATGGTTTTGCTGTGTCTTCTAGATTTGCTGACCGCCTAGGAATGAGAGCTACCAATGTACGCTTATTCTTTATTTATATGTCGTTTGTAACTATTGGTTTATCATTTGGTGTTTATTTAACCTTGGCTTTTTTATTACGTTTAAAAGATATGATTCACACCAAAAGAACTTCTGTTTTTGATTTATGATTAAAAAAGTATTTAAATCAAGGTTATACAAAGCAATCTTTTTCTCTGTATTAATTTTATCAATAGGCGTAGGAGGATATTTAATATTGTTCGATTACTCTTTTATTGATGCATTATATATGACAATAATAACCATTACTACGATAGGTTTTGGAGAAGTTCACCCATTCGGTACAGGAGAAAAAATATTTACAATCGGTTTAATATTATCAAGCTTATTTATATTTGGGTATGCTGTATCATCATTTTCTGAATATTTAATAAGCGGGCAATTTTTTCATCAATTAAAAATAAAAAAAGTGCAAAAAAAAATAGAGAAACTAAAAGGACATACTATTGTTTGTGGTTATGGTAGAAACGGTAAACAGGCTATTGCGAAGCTAAAAAGCTATAAAAAGGATTTAGTGGTTGTAGAGAAGTATGAAGATATTATAAAACAGTTAGATGAGAATGGAATACTAAATATTGAAGGAGACGCAACAACTGATGAGGCGTTATTAAAAGCAGGTATTTTAAATGCAGATAATTTAATTACAGCATTACCTTCTGATGCGGATAATTTATTTGTAGTATTAACAGCAAGTCAGTTAAATAAAAACTGTAAAATAATAAGTAGAGCATCAAAAGAAACCTCATACAGTAAACTTAAAATTGCGGGAGCTGATAATGTAATTATGCCAGACAAGTTAGGAGGTGCTCATATGGCCTCTTTAGTAGTTACTCCAGATGTAATTGAATTTGTAGATAGATTAACAATAGAAGGAGATACTACTGCAAACCTTGAAGAAATATCGATAGATAATTTACCAAAAGAATATTTAAATAGAACTATTTTAGATTTAGATCTACGTAGAAAAACTGGATGTACAGTTATAGGTTATAGAACACTAGATAAAGAATATATTATAAACCCAGAAGCATCTGTTGCGCTTAAAGCTGGAGCAAATTTAATTGTATTAGGACGCCCAGAACAGATAGTTAAATTAAGAGAATTGTTTTAATGAAGAATATTGTTATTACCGGAAGTAACGGTTTGTTAGGACAAAGTCTAGTGAACTTATTATTAAAAGAAAAACAAAGATATAATGTAATAGGTTTTTCTCGAGGAGGAAATAGAAGTGGAAGAAATGATTTTAAATATGTTTCTATTGATATTACTGATAAGATTGTACTTCTTGAAAAATTAAGAGAATGTAATCCTGATATTATTGTAAATACAGCAGCAATGACAAATGTTGATGCTTGTGAAGATAATAAAGCAGCGTGTGATAAATTAAATATTGATGTAGTAGGATATCTAAAAGAATATTCTGAAGAAAAAAACACGCATTTAATTCATTTGTCTACTGATTTTATTTTTGATGGTGAGAATGGTCCTTACAAAGAAATAGACGAACCAAAACCATTAAGTTATTATGGATTATCTAAATTAAAATCAGAAAAGATTTTAACTACATCTAATATAAACTATACTATTCTTAGAACTATCTTAGTTTATGGGCAAGTTTTTGATATGACACGGAGTAATATTGTGTTGTGGGTAAAGAAATCTTTAGAAAATAAAGAGCAAATTACGATAGTTAATGATCAGTATCGTATGCCAACATACGTAGAAGATTTAGCATTGGCTTGTAAGTTATCTATTGACAATAAAACTACAGGGGTTTTTAACATTTCGTCGAATACATTATTAAGTATTTATGAAATAGCAAAACAGATTGCAGAAGTTTTTAATTTAGATGAGAATTTGATAAAGCCAATTTCTACAGCAGAATTAAATCAAAAAGCAATTAGGCCAGTTAAAACTGGATTTGATTTAACGAAAACTAATAAGGTATTAAATTTTTTCCCAGAATCATTTAAAGAAGATTTACAAAAATTTAAAGAAAAGCTAACCTTAAAAAGTACATTTAACGATTAAAACTTGTTGAAAGTTCAATTTTTTAAGATATTGCGCACTACAAACATAAAAACTAACATAGTATATTATGAATAAAAGACTTATTACGTTGTTGTTATTAATAACACCAATGTTAACATTTGCACAAGAAAAAGGTTTAGCAGAAAAGATAAATGAAGGGTTTAAACCTGTCGCAGATGCTTGGGGAGGATTCGTTTTTTACTCAGTAAACTTAGGAGGGGGAGTTAAAATGCCTTTAGTAATTATAATGCTTTTATCAGCGGGATTAATATTTTCAATATTATTTAAATTTGTAAATATTAGATTGTTCCCTACTTCTATAAATATTGTTAGAGGTAAATATGATGATGTTGACCATGTTACTTCAGATGTTATGGCTGGAGACCCTACACCAGGAGGAGATGCTATTGAAACAATTAGAGTAGAAGGAGCAGAAGGAGAAGTTTCGCATTTTCAAGCTTTAACAGCAGCTTTATCAGGTACTGTCGGTTTAGGTAATATTGCCGGTGTTGCAGTAGCCTTATCTTTAGGAGGGCCAGGAGCTACTTTTTGGATGATCGTTGCAGGTTTAATAGGAATGTCTTCGAAATTTGTTGAATGTACTTTAGGTGTAAAATATAGAGATGTAGGTGAAGATGGAACCATTTACGGTGGACCAATGTATTATTTAAGAAAAGGTTTAGCTGATGTTGGTAAAAGCGGATTAGGTAAAGTATTAGCTGTTCTTTTTGCTATTATGGTAATTGGTGGTTCTTTTGGAGGTGGTAACATGTTTCAAGCAAACCAAGCAGCACAGCAATTTGGAAGTATGATTGGTTCTAATGATTTATCAACTGCTTTGATTTTTGGAGTTGTTATGGCTGTATTAGTTGGAATTGTAATTATCGGAGGAATTAAAAGAATTGGAAATATTACAGAAAAAATTGTTCCATTTATGGTAGGAATTTATTTCCTAGCAGCAATAGTTATTTTAGCAGCGAATTTTTCTCAAATAGGTAATGCATTTGCTCAGATATGGGATGGAGCATTTAATGCAAAAGGAATTTCAGGAGGTATCTTAGGAGTATTAATTATCGGTTTCCAAAGAGCAGCATTTTCAAATGAAGCAGGTGTTGGTTCAGCAGCAATTGCTCATTCAGCAGTTAAAACGAAATACCCAGCATCAGAAGGGTTAGTTGCTTTATTAGAGCCGTTTATAGATACAGTAGTAGTTTGTACAATGACAGCTTTAGTGATTATTATTACAAACGGTGATGGAAGTATTATGACATATGGTACTAAATCGCCAGATGGTGTTTTAGCAACATCAAAAGCATTTGCTTCAGTACTACCTTGGTTTCCTTATGTTTTAACAATAGCAGTAGTATTATTTGCATTTTCAACAATGCTATCTTGGTCTTATTATGGTTTACAAGGTTGGATGTTCTTATTTGGACGTTCAAAAGCTGCTGATTATGCATATAAAATCTTATTTTGTTTATTTGTGATAATTGGTTCAGCAGCAAGTTTAGGAGCTGTAACAGATTTTTCAGATGCGATGATTTTTGCAATGGCAGTACCAAATGTTGTAGGTTTATTCTTCTTATATCCAAAAGTAAAAGAAGAGTTAACTAGATATTTAAAAGCGATTAAAGAAAATAACGCATAGTACATAAATAATGAAAGTATTTAAATCCCATTTCTGGTATAATAAACGCCAAAGAAATGGGATTTTCTTTTTGCTATTACTTATAATTGTTCTTCAGGTTATTTATGTGTTTGTTGATTTCTCATCTAAAAAAATGATAGATTTAGATTCACCAGAGCTAGTAGAATTTCAGAATAAAATTGATAGTTTAAAAAAAGAAGCACTAGAAAAAAGAAAGCCAAAAAAATATACTTTTAATCCTAATTATATTACTGATTTTAAAGGATATCAATTAGGAATGACTACTAAGGAGATCGATAGGTTACATGCTTATAGAAAGTTAAACAAATTTGTAAACTCGATAAAAGAATTTCAGAAAATAACAAAAGTATCTGATACTTTGTTGAGTAAAATGTCTCCTTTATTTAAATTCCCAGATTGGGTTAATAAGCGAGATAAGTTAAAAAAACAATCAAATTCTAGTGTTGTAGCTAATAAAGTTAGTGATGTGGTGGAGAATTCATATAAACCCCTAACAGCTAATATAAATGAGGCAAATCAACAAGATTTTGAAGCTGTAAGTGGAGTAGGAGAAGTGATTTCTGAGAGGATTGTAAAATATAGGAGGAAGCTACAGGGGTTTTCTTATGAATCTCAAGTTTATGAAGTCTGGGGGGTAGAAAAAATCACTGTAAAAAGAATTTTAAAAACATTTAAGGTTTACAAGAAACCAAAGATTAAAAAAGTAAATATTAACACTATTACGTTTAAAGAATTGTTAAAGAATCCATACATTGATTATGATTTGTGTAAGGATATTTTAGAATATAGAGATGAAATAGCAGAGTTTCAGGACATTTTAGAGTTAAAAAACATTGATAGTTTTCCAATTAAGAAATACGATAGAATAGTTTTATATTTGAAAGCGGAATAAACAAACAACAAACAAACAGAATATATAATTATGAACAGTATGTATTTTACTGAAGAGCACGACTTTTTTCGTCAAAGCTTTAAAGATTTTTTGCAAAAAGAAGTAGTACCTCATATTAATAAATGGGAAAAAGACGGAACAGTAGAACGTTTCATATGGAAGAAATTTGGAGAAATGGGGTATTTCGGGTTAAATCAACCAGAAGAATATGGAGGTTTAGGTTTAGATCTTTTTTATACTGTTATTTTTTTAGAGGAATTACAGAAAATAAACTCAGGTGGTTTTGCAGCTAATATGTGGGCACACGCTTATTTAGCTATGACTCATTTAAATAAAGAAGGAGACGATAGAATAAAAAAAGAATATTTAACTCCTAGTATAGATGGAGATAAAATAGGGTGTTTATGTATTTCAGAACCTTTTGGTGGTAGTGATGTAGCAGGTATGAGAACTACAGCTGTTAAAAAAGGAGACACATATATAATTAATGGATCTAAAACATTTATTACAAATGGTGTGTATTCTGATTATTTAGTTGTTGCAGCAAAGACAGATCCAGAAGATAAACATAAAGGAATGAGTATTTTTGTTGTAGATAGAGATACTAAAGGAATTTCTTCGACAAAATTAGATAAATTAGGTTGGAGAGCTTCTGATACTGCAGAAATTGCTTTTGATAATGTGATAATTCCTGCAGAGAACTTAATGGGAGATGAAGGAAAGGGATTTCCATATATCATGCAGCATTTTGCTTTAGAGCGTTTAATAATGGCAATTAATGCACATGCAAGAGCTGAGTACGCTGTAGATTATGTGATAAATTATATGAGTGAAAGAGAAGCGTTTGGTAAAACATTAGATAAGTTTCAAGCGTTACGTCATAAAGTTGCAGAAATGGCTTCTAAAGTTGATATGTGTAGAGAATATAATTATTCAATTACTAAAAGATTAAATGAAGGAGTTTATGTCGTTAAAGAAGCAAGTATGAGTAAAATGTTATCTACAAAAATGGCAGATGAAGTTATTTATGATGCATTGCAACTATTAGGAGGTTACGGTTATATGGAAGAGTACCCATTAGCACGTTTGTTACGAGATAGCCGTTTAGGGCCGATTGGTGGAGGTACATCTGAAATCTTAAAAGAAATTATCGCAAAAATGATAATAGATAAGAAAGAATATAAGCCTGCAACATAGTTTTTTAAATACCTTTTAAATAAAATAAATAAATAACAGTTAATTAAAAAAGACTCATTACATTTGCAGTCCTAAAAATAAAAATTTAGAGACTAGAATGAAGGGAGGTGCTAACACATGTTAATTATTCCAATTAAAGAAGGAGAGAATATCGATAGAGCGTTAAAACGTTACAAACGAAAGTTTAGAGATGTAAAAATCTTAAGACAATTACGTGATAAGAAACAGTTCAATAAACCGTCTGTTGTTAAACGTGCTCAAATGAAAAAAGCCTCTTACGTTCAAGGATTAAGAACGAAAGAAGAAGTAAGTTAATATTGCTTACTTATAAAATGTAAAACCTGTATTGATTATGTCAATACAGGTTTTTTTGTATATTTAATTTTGTAAAAACAAGACTGATGCTTATTACTGCCTTCTTAAAATACTTAGAACATGAAAGAAACTATTCGAAGAATACGATAAATGCATATCGTGTCGATATAATTAAGTTTAAAGAGTTTTGTATAACGGAATTTAATCAAAATGAAATAGAGGAAGTTCATTATAATCAAATTAGAACTTGGATAGTTTTTCTTGTTAATAAAGGTGTCTCAAATAGAAGTGTTAATAGGAAAATGAGTTCTTTAAAGACTTTTTATAGTTTTTTACAGAAGATTGGAGAAGTTGAGCTTAATCCATTAGCAAAGCACAAAGCTTTAAAAGTTCAAAAAAAAATACAAACACCGTTTGATGAAGGCGAGGTAGAGCAGGTTTTAAAACTTTTACGTGAAGGAGATGATTTTGAGTCAGTAAGAAATCGATTGATTGTGGAGTTATTATATTCAACAGGAATGAGACGAATTGAACTAATTAATATAAAAGAAAAGGATGTTGATTTTGCTAAGCAAGTGATTAAAGTTTTAGGGAAGAGAAATAAAGAGAGATTTGTGGCGTTGTTGCCGTCAGTTTTAGATACTTTAAATCAATATCTAAGCTTAAAAAGAAGTGATAGGTTGGAAGGGGTAGATGAGCTTTTAGTAACAAAAAAAGGGGTTAAAATTTATGAAACTCTTGTGTACCGAATAATTAATTTGTACTTTAGTAGAGTGTCAACAAAAGCAAAAAAAAGTCCCCATATATTGCGACATGCTTTCGCTACACATTTGCTTAATAACGGTGCGTCGTTAAATTCGGTTAAAGAATTACTAGGGCATTCAAGTTTAGCCTCTACTCAAGTGTATACGCATAATAGCTTGGAGCAGATAAAAAAAGTGTATAACATGGCTCATCCTAGAGAGTCGAAATAAAAGATTGAAAAATTATGAAAGTATTCACACAGTCAGTAAACTTTACAGCAGATAAAAGTTTAATAGATTATATAGAAAAGAAAATAGGGAGTTTAGAGAAGTTTCATGATAAGATAGTTGATGTAGAAGTTTTTTTAAAAGTACAGAAAACTAGTGAAAAAGAAAATAAAATCACAGAGGTTAAAATAAATATACCAGGTGATGAGATAATTGTTAAAAAAACAAATAAAACTTTTGAAGAAGGCGTAAACATTGCGGTTGATTCTTTAAAAAGAAGTCTGAAGAAGTCGAAAGAAAAGCTTAGGGATTCCTTAGTTTCATAAAAATATAAAAATTATTCATAAAAAGTTTTAAAGTTTAAAAATTACTTTATACATTTGCAGTCCGTTAGAAATAGCGGATTGTTTTTTATGACAATAAAAGCCGATGTAGCTCAGCTGGCTAGAGCAGCTGATTTGTAATCAGCAGGTCGTGGGTTCGAGTCCCTCCATTGGCTCTTAAATTAAGAGAGACGTTCTTAAACATACTATTAAAAAACCAAAGGGGAGATACCAAAGCGGCCAACTGGGACGGACTGTAACTCCGTTGTCTTACGACTTCGCAGGTTCGAATCCTGCTCTCCCCACTTTTTTAAAATCGATTAGTTAATACATCAAGCTTCAACTTTTGATTATTGATGAAAGATTTTAAAAATACGCGAAAGTAGCTCAGTTGGTAGAGCGTCAGCCTTCCAAGCTGAATGTCGCCAGTTCGAACCTGGTCTTTCGCTCTAAAATTATTGTCCACGCCGGTGTAGCTCAGTTGGTAGAGCGCATCCTTGGTAGGGATGAGGTCACCGGTTCAAATCCGGTCATTGGCTCTTTTTTAGAGTTTTTTTAAAAAAGAATTTAAAGTAACACTAAATATTTAACTAAGAATTAAAATTAATAATCATGGCAAAAGAAACTTACGATCGTTCGAAGCCCCACTTAAATGTTGGAACTATTGGTCACGTAGATCACGGTAAAACTACATTAACTGCTGCTATCACTAAAGTATTAGCTGATGCAGGATTCTCTGAAGCTAGAGATTTTGATCAAATCGATAATGCACCAGAAGAAAAAGAAAGAGGTATAACAATTAACTCTTCTCACGTAGAATATGCAACAGAAAACCGTCACTACGCACACGTTGACTGTCCAGGTCACGCCGATTACGTAAAGAACATGGTTACTGGTGCTGCACAAATGGATGGAGCTATTTTAGTAGTAGCTGCAACAGATGGACCAATGCCACAAACTCGTGAGCACATTTTATTAGGTCGTCAAGTAGGTATTCCACGTATGGTTGTTTTCTTAAACAAGGTGGATATGGTTGATGATGAAGAGTTACTTGAGTTAGTAGAAATGGAAGTAAGAGAATTATTATCTTTCTATGAATATGATGGAGATAATGGTCCTGTTGTTGCTGGTTCAGCTTTAGGTGCTTTAAATGGTGAAGAAAAATGGGTTAATACCGTTTTAGAATTAATGGCTAAGGTTGATGAGTGGATCGAAGAGCCTTTAAGAGAAACTGAAAAGGATTTCTTAATGCCTATTGAAGATGTATTCTCTATTACAGGTCGTGGTACAGTTGCTACAGGTCGTATTGAAACTGGAATCATCAATTCAGGTGATGCAGTAGATATTATCGGTATGGGTACTGAGAAATTAGCTTCTACAGTAACTGGTATTGAAATGTTCCGTCAAATCTTAGATAGAGGTGAGGCTGGAGATAACGCAGGTATCTTATTAAGAGGTATTGCAAAAGAAGATATTAAAAGAGGAATGGTAATCTGTAAGCCAGGTTCTGTAACTCCACACGCTAAGTTTAAGGCTGAGGTGTATGTATTAAAGAAAGAAGAAGGTGGACGTCACACTCCATTCCATAACAACTATCGTCCACAGTTTTACGTACGTACAACTGATGTAACTGGAAACATTATGCTTCCTGATGGAGTTGAAATGGTTATGCCTGGAGATAACTTAACTATTACAGTTGATTTAATTCAGCCAATTGCATTAAACTTAGGTTTACAGTTCGCTATCCGTGAAGGAGGTAGAACAGTAGGTGCAGGTCAGGTAACTGAAATTTTAGACTAATTATTAGTTTATAATATATATAAAGGAGTCTCTTAAATGAGAGACTCCTTTTAAAAAAAATACGGGCGTAGTTCAGCGGTAGAGCACTGGTTTCCAAAACCAGGTGTCGGGAGTTCGAATCTCTCCGTCCGTGCATAATTAAGACGAGCTGTGGTATTAAATCACAGCTCGTTAAAAGAATAATGACATGAATAACTTTATACAATACATCAAAGGTTCTTTCGAAGAATTAAATACAAATATGACATGGGTTTCTAGAGAAGAAGCACAAAAGTCTACTGTAGTTGTTGCTGCATTTACAATTGTCTTTGCTTTAGTAGTAGCAGGAGTAGATAAAGTTTTTCAAACAGGATTAGATAATTTTTTTCAAATGTTTAATCAATAGACCATGGCTGAATCGGTGATGAAGTGGTATGTCGTTAGAGCTGTTGGAGGTCAAGAGAATAAGGTGAAAACTTATATCGAGACTGAAATTGCTCGTTTTGGATTGTCTGATTATGTAAGTAAAGTAATTGTACCTACAGAAAAAGTTATTCAAGTAAGAAACGGAAAGAAAGTTAACAGAGAAAGAGTTTACTTTCCAGGTTATGTAATGGTAGAAGCTAATTTAGCAGGAGAAGTACCTCACGTAATAAAATCAGTAACAGGTGTTATTGGTTTTTTAGGTGAAACTAAAGGTGGTGAACCAGTACCAATGCGTAAATCTGAAGTAAACAGAATGTTAGGTAAAGTTGATGAACTTTCTGTAAAAGATGAAAACATCGCAATTCCTTATAACACTGGTGAAACAGTAAAAGTAATTGACGGGCCTTTTAATGGATTCGACGGAACAGTTGAGAAAGTTAATGAGGAAAAGCGTAAGTTAGAAGTAATGGTTAAGATTTTTGGAAGAAAAACACCATTAGAGTTAAACTATATGCAAGTAGAAAAAATATAATCGTTACACCTATATTTAGATGTGTTTGAAGCTTCCATTTTAAACATATCATTAAATCTTAAACAATGGCAAAAGAAGTAAGTAAATTAGTTAAACTACAAGTAAGGGGAGGTGCTGCGAATCCGTCGCCACCAGTTGGACCCGCTTTAGGTGCTGCCGGTGTTAATATCATGGAGTTCTGTAAGCAATTTAATGCTCGTACACAGGACAAACAAGGTAAAGTATTACCTGTTGTGATTACCGTTTATAAAGACAAATCTTTCGAGTTTGTTGTAAAAACGCCACCAGCTGCAGTACAATTATTAGAAGCGGCCAAAATTAAGAAGGGTTCAGGAGAACCAAATAGGAAAAAAGTAGCAAGTGTTTCTTGGGATCAAATTAGAGGAATTGCAGAAGACAAAATGGTAGATATGAATGCCTTTAAAGTCGAATCTGCAATGAAAATGATTGCCGGAACTGCTCGTTCTATGGGATTAACAGTAACAGGTAATGCACCTGCTTAAACTTTAAAACATATTTAGAAATGGCAATTACTAGAAAGCAAAAAGAAGCTCGTTCTAAGGTAGATAGCTCTAAAGTTTACAGCTTAAAAGATGCATCAGCCTTAGTTAAAGAAATTACAAATGTAAAATTTGACGCATCAGTTGATTTAGCAGTACGTTTAGGAGTAGATCCTCGTAAAGCAAATCAAATGGTACGTGGAGTTGTAACATTACCACATGGAACAGGTAAAGATGTTAAAGTATTAGCATTAGTTACTCCAGATAAAGAAGCAGAAGCTACAGCAGCAGGTGCAGATTATGTTGGATTAGATGAATATCTTCAAAAGATTAAAGGAGGTTGGACTGATGTTGATGTTATTATTACTATGCCAAGTGTTATGGGTAAATTAGGTCCTTTAGGTCGTGTTTTAGGACCAAGAGGTTTAATGCCTAACCCAAAAACAGGTACAGTAACTATGAATGTTGCAAAAGCAGTACAAGAAGTTAAAGCTGGTAAAATTGACTTTAAAGTTGATAAAACTGGTATTGTACACGCTGCAATCGGAAAAGTATCTTTTGATGCTGAGAAGATTCAAGAAAATGCAAATGAGTTATTACAAACGTTAATTAAACTAAAGCCAACAGCGGCTAAAGGAGATTATATAAAGAGTATTTTTATGTCTTCTACTATGAGTCCTAGTGTTGCTGTAGATGAAAAATCTGTGTCTTTATAAGACAGTTAAACTTTTAATTATGACAAGAGAAGACAAATTACAAGTAATAGAAGATTTAACAGCAAGATTAGCAGATACAAGTACCATCTATTTAGCAGATATTTCTGGTTTAGATGCAGTTACTACATCTAACTTACGTAGAGCTTGTTTTAAAGCTAACGTAGAATTAGCTGTTGTTAAAAACACATTGCTTTCAAAAGCAATGGAAGCTTCTGATAAAGACTTTGGAGATTTACCAAATGCTTTAAAAGGAAATACTTCAATGATGATTTCTGAGGTGTCAAATGCACCTGCAAAAGTTATCAAAGAGTTCAGAAAAAAATCAGACAAGCCTTTATTAAAAGGTGCTTTTGTTGAAGAGTCAGTTTATGTTGGAGATGACCAATTAGACGCACTTGTTAACATTAAGTCTAAAGAAGAACTTATTGGAGATATTATCTCATTATTACAATCACCTGCTAAGAATGTTGTTTCAGCATTACAATCAGGAGGTAATAAGTTATCTGGTATCTTAAAGACGTTATCAGAAAAATAATTACGCGCACTAATAAACTAAATAATAAAATTTCAAAAAACAATTAAAATGGCAGATTTAAAAGATTTCGCAGAGCAATTAGTTAACTTAACAGTAAAAGAGGTTAATGAATTAGCTGATATTTTAAAAGATGAGTACGGTATTGAGCCAGCAGCAGCAGCAGTAGCAGTAGCAGGTCCAGCAGCAGGAGGAGAAGCAGCAGAAGAGAAAACTGAATTTGATGTTATCTTAAAAGCAGCAGGTGGTTCTAAATTAGCTGTAGTAAAGTTAGTTAAAGAATTAACTGGATTAGGTTTAAAAGATGCTAAGGCAATCGTTGATAGTGCACCAGCACCAATCAAAGAAGGAGTAACTAAAGATGAAGCAGAAGGTCTTCAAAAATCTTTAGAAGAAGCAGGAGCTGAAGTAGAGCTTAAGTAAGCTATACTCCCGGTATAATACGGGATAAAACAATTAAGGTTTAGGTACTAGGAACACATGTTTCTAGTCCTAAACCATTTTGTGTATATATTCGTTCTTTATTTTATTACAACTATAAATTTGTAATAATACGACTATAAAAGAGCTGGTTTTAAAATCAGCAAAGCAATTAAAATTGCATTATTGAAACGAGAAAGTTTCAAAAAATAATATTTTTAATTTAAAAATAGCATCTCTTTTGGCAACGATAAACACTACTGAAAGAATTAACTTCGCATCATCGCAATTAAGAACTGACTATCCTGATTTTCTAGATATTCAAGTAAAATCTTTTCAAGATTTTTTTCAATTGCAAACAAAGGCTGATGAGCGAGGTGAAGAAGGTTTGTATAAAACCTTCATGGATAACTTTCCGATTACAGATACACGTAATCAATTTGTATTAGAATTTTTAGACTATTTTGTAGATCCACCAAGATATAGCATTCAAGAATGTATTGAAAGAGGATTAACACATAGTGTACCTTTAAAGGCAAGATTAAAGCTTTACTGTACAGATCCTGAACATGAAGATTTTGAAACAATTGTTCAAGACGTATATTTAGGTACTATTCCTTATATGACTAATTCTGGAACTTTCATTATTAATGGAGCAGAAAGAGTTGTAGTTTCTCAGTTACACCGTTCACCAGGTGTTTTCTTTGGACAATCATTCCACGCAAACGGAACCAAATTATACTCAGCAAGAGTAATTCCTTTTAAAGGATCTTGGATAGAATTTGCAACTGATATCAATCAAGTAATGTATGCTTATATTGATAGAAAGAAAAAATTACCAGTAACAACATTATTCAGAGCCATTGGTTTTGAAAGAGATAAAGATATTTTAGAAATTTTTGATTTAGCAGAAGAAGTAAAAGTTTCTAAAGCTGGATTAAAGAAAATATTAGGGCGTAAATTAGCTGCTAGAGTTTTAAAAACTTGGCATGAAGATTTTGTAGATGAAGATACAGGAGAAGTTGTATCGATAGAACGAAACGAAATTGTTTTCGATCGTGATACAATCATAGAAAAAGAACATATTGATGAAATAATTGATGCAGGTGCAAAAACTATCTTATTACATAAGGTAGATAATGACATGGCAGATTATGCAATCATCCACAATACATTACAAAAAGATCCTACGAATTCTGAAAAAGAAGCAGTAGAACATGTTTATAGACAATTACGTAATGCTGAGCCGCCAGATGAGGAGACAGCAAGAGGAATAATTGAAAAATTATTTTTCTCTGAGCAACGTTATAGTTTAGGAGAAGTTGGTCGTTTTAGAATGAACACCAAATTACAGTTAAACGAACCGATTGATCAGAAGGTATTAACTAAGAACGATATTATTACAATTATCAAATACTTAATTGAGTTAATTAACTCAAAAGCAGAAGTAGATGATATTGATCACTTATCTAATCGTCGTGTAAGAACTGTTGGTGAACAACTAGCAGGTCAATTCGGTGTTGGTTTAGCTCGTATGGCTCGTACTATTCGTGAAAGAATGAATGTACGTGATAACGAAGTATTTACTCCAATTGATTTAATTAATGCAAAAACATTATCTTCTGTAATTAATTCTTTCTTTGGTACTAACCAGTTATCTCAATTTATGGATCAAACAAATCCATTAGCAGAGATTACACACAAACGTCGTTTATCAGCTTTAGGACCTGGAGGTTTATCTAGAGAAAGAGCAGGATTTGAGGTTCGTGATGTTCACTATACACACTATGGTCGTTTATGTCCAATTGAAACTCCTGAAGGACCGAACATTGGATTAATTTCATCTTTAGCTGTATTTGCTAAGGTGAATAATTTAGGTTTTATCGAAACACCTTATAAGAAGGTTATTGAAGGAAACATAGATTTAGATCAAGAGCATATTTATTTAAGTGCTGAGGAAGAAGAAGGAATGAAGTTTGCACAATCTAATTTAGAAGTTAGTGCAGATGGTGATTTCGTTGGTGATAAATTAATTTCACGTGAGGGTGGTGACTTTCCAGTTGTTACTCCAACAGAAATTGATTACATGGATGTTGCTCCTAACCAGATTGCATCTATATCAGCATCATTAATTCCTTTCTTAGAACATGATGATGCCAACCGTGCATTAATGGGATCGAACATGATGCGTCAAGCAGTTCCATTATTACGTCCAGAATCTCCAATTGTAGGTACAGGATTAGAGCGTAGAGTAGCTAAAGATTCTCGTATTTTAATAAATGCAGAAGGAGCAGGTGTTATTGAATATGTTGATGCAAATAAAATAACAATTAAGTACGATAGATCAGAAGAAGAGCGCTTAGTAAGTTTCGATTCAGATGAAATTTCTTATAACTTAATTAAGTTTAGAAAAACGAATCAAGGTACAAACATTAACCTTAAGCCAATTGTAAAAGTTGGTGATAGAGTTCAAGAAGGTCAAGTACTTTGTGAAGGATATGCAACACAAAAAGGAGAATTAGCTTTAGGTAGAAATATGAAAGTAGCCTTTATGCCTTGGAAAGGGTATAACTTTGAGGATGCAATTGTAATTTCTGAAAAAGTAGTTCGTGAAGATATCTTTACTTCTATTCATATTGATGAATATTCATTAGATGTTCGTGATACGAAATTAGGAGCTGAAGAATTAACGAATGATATTCCTAATGTTTCTGAAGAGGCTACTAAAGACTTAGATGAAAACGGGATGATTCGTATTGGAGCAGAGGTAAATCCTGGTGATATCTTAATTGGTAAGATTACGCCTAAAGGAGAATCTGATCCAACTCCAGAAGAAAAATTATTACGTGCTATTTTTGGTGATAAAGCAGGAGATGTAAAAGATGCATCATTAAAAGCTTCTCCATCATTAAGAGGTGTAGTAATTAATAAGAAATTATTTCAACGTGCTGTAAAAGATAAGACAAAACGTGCTCGTGATAAAGAAGCAATAGCAACTTTAGAAGCATCTTATGTACATAAGTTTGAAGGTTTAAAAGATATTTTAATTGAAAAGTTATTCAATTTAATTACTGGAAAAACTTCTCAAGGAGTATTTAATGATTTAGGAGAAGAGGTTTTACCAAAAGGTAAAAAGTTTACTCAAAAAATGTTAAACTCTGTAGGTGATTTTACACACTTACACGGAACTTGGACTACAGATAAAACTTTAAATAGATTAGTTGTTGAATTAGTTCACAATTATAAAATTAAAGTTAACGATTTACAAGGAGCCTTACGTCGTGAAAAATTCACTATTTCTGTAGGAGATGAATTACCAGCAGGAATCTTAAAACTAGCTAAAATTTATGTTGCCAAAAAACGTAAATTAAAAGTAGGAGATAAGATGGCAGGACGTCACGGAAACAAAGGTATTGTTGCTCGTATAGTTAGAGCAGAAGACATGCCTTTCTTAGAAGACGGAACTCCAGTAGATATTGTATTAAATCCATTAGGTGTACCATCGCGTATGAACATTGGTCAAATTTATGAAACTGTTCTTGGATGGGCAGGACAAAAATTAGATCAAAAGTATGCAACACCAATTTTTGATGGAGCAAATATTGATCAAATTAACGCATTGACAGACGAAGCTGGAATTCCACGTTACGGACATACATATTTATATGATGGAGGTACAGGAAAACGTTTCGATCAGCCAGCAACAGTAGGTATAATTTATATGATTAAGTTAGGTCACATGATTGAAGATAAAATGCACGCGCGTTCTATTGGACCTTACTCATTAATTACACAACAACCATTAGGAGGTAAAGCTCAGTTTGGAGGTCAGCGTTTTGGAGAGATGGAAGTTTGGGCACTTGAAGCATATGGTGCATCAAGTATCTTAAGAGAAATCTTAACAGTGAAATCTGATGATGTATTAGGTAGAGCCAAAACTTACGAAGCAATCGTAAAAGGTGAAACTATGCCAGAACCAGGTTTACCAGAATCATTTAACGTATTAATGCATGAACTGAAAGGTTTAGGATTAGATGTTAAATTAGAGGAATAACAAACAGTGAAATATCATTAGGTAATTTTTAATTACCTAATGATAAATCATTTTAAATATACGTCTCATCGAGACAAATTTTTAATTCGAATCCATTACTTATTATGGCAAGAAAGAACGAAAAATACACTGTTAAAAAGTTTAACAAAATTTCAATTGGTTTAGCATCACCTGAGTCTATTTTAGAGGCTTCAAGAGGTGAAGTTTTAAAGCCAGAAACGATTAACTACCGTACACACAAACCAGAAAGAGATGGTTTATTTTGTGAACGTATCTTTGGTCCTATAAAGGATTATGAGTGTGCATGTGGTAAATATAAAAGAATCCGTTATAAAGGAATCATTTGTGACCGATGTGGAGTTGAAGTTACTGAGAAAAAAGTACGTAGAGACAGAGTAGGTCACATTAATTTAGTAGTACCTGTAGCACATATTTGGTATTTTAGATCATTACCTAACAAAATGGGATACCTTTTAGGTTTACCATCTAAGAAGTTAGATATGATTATTTACTACGAACGTTATGTAGTAATTCAACCAGGTGATGCTAAAACTGTTGAAGGAGAACCATTACAAAAAATGGATTTCTTAACAGAAGAAGAGTATTTAGATATTTTAGATACACTTCCACAAGAAAACATGTATTTAGATGATACAGACCCAGCAAAGTTTATTGCTAAAATGGGAGCTGAATGTTTAATCGATTTATTAGAAAGAATTGATTTAGATACTTTATCATTTGAATTACGTCATAAAGCAAACACTGAAACTTCTAAGCAACGTAAAAACGAAGCATTAAAGCGTTTAAATGTTGTAGAAGCTTTTAGAGATTCTCAAAAAAATAGAGAAAACAATCCAGAGTGGATGATTATGAAAGCGGTTCCAGTAATACCGCCAGAATTACGTCCATTAGTACCATTAGATGGTGGTCGTTTCGCAACTTCAGATTTAAATGATTTATATCGTCGTGTAATTATCCGTAACAATCGTTTAAAGCGATTAATGGAAATTAAAGCACCTGAGGTTATTTTACGTAATGAGAAACGTATGTTACAAGAATCAGTAGATTCATTATTTGATAACACACGTAAATCATCTGCAGTAAAAACAGAATCTAACAGACCATTAAAATCTTTATCTGATAGTTTAAAAGGTAAACAAGGTCGTTTCCGTCAAAACTTATTAGGTAAGCGTGTTGATTATTCTGCACGTTCGGTAATTGTTGTTGGACCAGAATTAAGATTATTTGAATGTGGATTGCCAAAAGATATGGCAGCAGAATTATACAAACCTTTTGTTATTCGTAAATTAATAGAAAGAGGTATTGTAAAAACTGTAAAATC
This sequence comes from Tenacibaculum ovolyticum DSM 18103, assembly GCF_000430545.1. GTDB lineage: Bacteria > Bacteroidota > Bacteroidia > Flavobacteriales > Flavobacteriaceae > Polaribacter > Polaribacter ovolyticus. The sequence continues at coordinate 65,533 of NZ_AUMF01000019.1, read as the reverse complement.
TGCAAAGAAAATTATAGATAGAAAAGAGCCTGTTGTTTGGGATATTTTAGAAAATGTAATTAAAGGACATCCAGTTTTATTAAACCGTGCACCTACATTACACCGTTTAGGTATTCAAGCATTCCAACCAAAATTAATTGAAGGAAAAGCAATTAGATTACATCCACTTGCTTGTTCTGCCTTCAATGCCGATTTTGATGGAGATCAAATGGCAGTTCACTTACCATTAGGACCTGAAGCTATTTTAGAAGCACAGTTATTAATGTTAGGATCTCATAATATTTTAAATCCTGCAAATGGAGCACCTATTACGGTACCATCTCAGGATATGGTATTAGGTCTTTACTATATGACTAAAGAAAGAAAGTCAACTCCAGAAGTACCTGTTAAAGGTGAAGGGTTAATTTTCTATTCTCCAGAAGAGGTAATTATAGCCTTAAATGAAGAAAGAGTAGACTTAAATGCAGGTATAAAAGTACGTACACATGATGTTGTAGATGGTGAAGCGGTAACTAGAATTATAGCAACTACAGTTGGTAGAGTTTTATTTAACGAGAAAGTGCCAAAAGCAGCAGGATACATTAATGAGGTTTTAACTAAAAAATCATTAAGAGATATTATTGGTGGTATTTTAAAAGTTACAGATATTCCTTCAATTGGAGATTTCTTAGATGAAATTAAAAATATGGGATATAGATATGCATTTGAAGGAGGTTTATCATTCTCATTAGGAGATATTATTATTCCACCAGAAAAGCATACAATGATTGCTGATGCAAACAAAGAAGTTGATGCAGTTGTAGGTAATTATAATATGGGTATGTTAACGCAAAAAGAGCGTTATAACCAGGTAATTGATATTTGGGGTAGAACCAATAATCAATTAACTGAATTATCTATGAAGCGTTTACGTGAAGACCAACAAGGGTTTAACTCAGTATTTATGATGTTAGATTCTGGAGCACGTGGATCTAAAGAACAGATTCGTCAGTTAACTGGTATGCGTGGATTAATGGCAAAGCCTAAAAAATCTACAGCAGGTGGTGGAGAAATTATTGAAAATCCAATTCTTTCTAACTTTAAGGAAGGATTATCAATTCTTGAATACTTTATATCAACACACGGTGCTCGTAAAGGTTTAGCCGATACCGCATTAAAAACTGCCGATGCAGGTTACTTAACACGTCGTTTAGTAGATGTATCTCAAGATGTTATTGTAAACGAAGTTGATTGTGGTACTTTAAGAGGTTTAGAGGTTACACCATTAAAGAAAAACGATGAAATCGTTGAATCTTTAAGTGATAGAATTACAGGTCGTACTTCATTACATAACGTATACGCACCAAACTCTGATGAAATTTTAGTTGAATCAGGAGAGTTAATTACAGTTAAATTAGCAGATAAAATTCAATCATCTGGTATTGATGCAGTAGAAGTTCGTTCAGCATTAACATGTGAGTCTCAAAGAGGAATATGTGAAAAATGTTATGGGCAATCTTTATCAACAGGTAAAAAAGTTCAAAGAGGTGAGGCAGTTGGTGTAATTGCAGCACAATCTATTGGAGAACCTGGTACACAGTTAACATTACGTACATTCCACGTTGGTGGGGTTGCAGGAAACATTTCTGAAGAGAATAAGTTAATTGCAAAATTTGACGGTAAAGTTAAAATTGAAGATTTACGTACCGTAAATGGTAAAGATAATGACGGAAAAGAAATTGAAATCGTTATTTCACGTACTGCTGAAATTAAAATTATCGACAAGAAGACTGATATCGTATTAAGTACTAATATTATCCCTTATGGATCTACTATCTTTAATAAAGATATTAAAACCATTAAAAAAGGAGATGCAGTATGTCAATGGGATTCATTTAACGGAGTTATCGTATCAGAATTCGGAGGAAGAGTTAAGTTTGACAATTTAGAGCAAGGTATTAATTACTCTGTTGAAATTGATGAACAAACTGGTTTCCAGGAAAAAGTGATGATCGATTCTAAAAACAAAAAAATTATTGCTTCATTAATTATTGAAGATGCTGATGGTAATGCGTTACGTTCGTATAGTTTACCAGTAGGAGCTCATTTAATGGTAAGTGATGGTGATAAAGTAGAATCAGGTCATACATTAGTTAAAATTCCACGTAAATCTGGTAAAGCAGGAGATATTACAGGAGGTTTACCACGTGTAACAGAATTATTCGAAGCACGTAACCCATCTAACCCAGCAGTAATTGCTCAGATTGATGGTGTGGTATCTTTCGGTAAAATAAAAAGAGGTAATCGTGAGATTATTATTGAATCTAAAACAGGTGATATTACTAAATACTTAGTGAAATTATCTAATCAGATTTTAGTTCAAGAAAACGATTTCATTAAGGCAGGTATGCCATTATCTGATGGAGCAACAACACCTATTGATATTTTAAATATTAAAGGGCCTTCAGCTGTACAAGAATACTTAGTAAACGAAATTCAAGAAGTATATCGTTTACAAGGTGTGAAAATTAATGATAAGCATTTCGAAGTAGTTGTACGTCAAATGATGCGTAAAGTTAGAATTATTGATTCAGGAGATACATTATTCTTAGAGAACCAATTAATTCATAAGAACGACTTTATCACAGACAACGACAATATCTACGGAATGAAAGTTGTTGAAGATGCAGGAGATTCTGAGAATTTAAAACCAGGTCAAATGGTTTCAGCTCGTCAGTTAAGAGATGAAAATTCAATTTTACGTAGAGCAGATAAAAATCTAGTAGCAGCACGTGATGCGCAGCCTGCAACAGCAGAGCAAGTATTACAAGGTATTACAAGAGCATCGTTACAAACGAAATCATTTATATCAGCAGCATCGTTCCAGGAAACTACTAAAGTATTAAATGAAGCCGCAGTAAACGGTAAAATCGATACATTAGAAGGATTAAAAGAAAATGTAATTGTAGGTAAACGTATACCAGCAGGTACAGGAATGAGATCTTACGATCATCAAATCGTAGGGCCAAGAGAAGAAATGGAGAAAAATTTATAAATTTTAATAGTAAGGCCTCTAAATTTTAGAGGCCTTTTTTTATTCTTATTTTTATGGAAGAAAATAAAGACCCACAATTAAACATAGAGTTAGATCAGGATATAGCTGAAGGAACTTATAGTAATTTAGCTATAATTAATCATTCAGTATCTGAATTTATAGTTGATTTTATTAATATAATGCCTGGTGTACCAAAGGCTAAAGTAAAATCTAGAATTATTTTAACACCACAACATGCTAAGAGACTCACAAAAGCTTTAGCTGAAAATGTTCGTAAGTTTGAACAAGCTAATGGTGAGATTAAGGATTATGAGCAAGTACCAATTCCAATGAATTTTGGCGGAACAACAGGGGAAGCTTAAAAATAAAAAAACGTCTAATATTAGACGTTTTTTTTATTTCAATATTATTTATAAAAGTAAATTAAAAACCAGTAGAAATATCTTTTAAAGCTTGAGTATCAATAATAAAAACTTCTTTACCTTTTAAGTTAATTATTTTTTTCTTTTTAAATTCTGAAAGTAATCGAATAGCACTTTCAGTAGCAGTACCAATAATGTTCGCAATATCCTCACGAGATAAATGTATATCTAAAGAACCATTTTCGTTTTTAGCAAACTTACTATCAAGACTTAATAAAGTAGCAGCTAAACGCTGTTTAACTGTTTTTTGAGCCATATCAACAATAAAGTTATCTGCAGTTTTAAGAGATAAAGCCATGTTTTTAAGAATATCCATAGTAAATTTAGGATTATTTTCTAAATCTCTAACAATTTCATCTTTAGGAATAAAACAAATTTCCATATCATTTACGGCAATAGCTTTTAAGTTAGAAGCTTCATCGTTTATTAAACTACGCTCTCCTAATAAATCACCTTTTCGAACAAGATTTACAATCTGATCTCTACCATTATCACTCATTTTCGAAACCTTACAAATACCGTCCTTTATACAAAAAACACCATTTATATGTTCTCCTTCTTCAAATAAAACTTCTCCTTTTTTAATTGTTTTAGATGTTTTACAGCCAGATATTCTAACTAATTCATCTTTTGTGAGCGACTTTAAAGAATTAAACTGACGAATGATACATTGTTCACATTTGCTCATAGATATTGTACTTTGGTGGTAATGCAAAGATATTGAAAAAGCTGATAAATATCATGTTTTAATTTCAGTTCTTATAAGATATTTGTAATAGGCAAACGAGTAAATATGGAAAGCACAAAATGTTTTCATTGTGGTAACGAATGCGATACCAAAACTATTACCGTACAAGAGAAATTCTTTTGTTGTAATGGATGTAAGACGGTTTATGAAATTTTTTCAGAAAATGATTTAACGTGTTACTATGATTTTCAAAACAATCCTGGAGCTGTTCCAGAAGAAATTCAAGGGAAATACGATTTTCTTGAAAATGAAGCTATTGTAGATAAACTATTAGAGTTTAACGATGGTAGTATGCATGTTGTAAACTTATACATACCTCATATACACTGTAGTTCTTGTATTTGGATATTAGAAAACTTACATAAGTTACAAAAAAACATTAGCGCATCACAAGTTGATTTTCCTAAAAAAACAGTACGAATCACATATAACTCTGATATTATTTCATTAAAAGAAATAGTGTTATTATTAAGTTCTATTGGTTACGAACCTTATATAAGTTTAGAAGATTATGAGGTTGGAAAAAAGAAAGTTGACCGTAGTTTAATTTATAAACTAGGAATTGCTGGATTTGCTTTTGGTAATGTTATGTTTTTGTCATTTCCTGAGTATTTTGAAGTGTCGGGTTTTTGGTTAGAACAGTATAAAGGAATATTTCGATGGTTAATGTTTTTGTTTTCCCTTCCTGTTGTTTTTTATGCAGCACAAGATTATTTTATTTCAGCATATAAAGGATTACGTTCTAAAATTTTGAACATTGATATTCCAATTGCTTTAGGAGTTTTAGTCTTATTTATAAGGAGCTCAATAGAGATTATTTTTGATTTGGGAACTGGTTTTTTTGATTCACTAACCGGTTTAGTTTTCTTTTTATTATTAGGGAAATTTTTTCAACAAAAAACATATAATTTTTTGTCTTTTGAGCGAGATTATAAATCATATTTTCCAATAGCAGTTACTCGAATCACTTCTAAAGGTGAAGAAGAAAATGTACAGATATACGATATAGAAAAAGGCAATAGATTGTTAATTAGAAATCAAGAGTTGATTCCTGTTGATGGAATTTTAATTAATGGAGAAGCCAATATTGATTATAGTTTTGTTACAGGGGAAGCAGTACCTGTATTAAAAAAATCAGGAGATAAGATATTTGCAGGAGGAAAACAATTGTCTGGAGTTATAGAAATGGAAGTTTTAACATCTGTTTCACAAAGTTATTTAACACAATTATGGAGTAATGATGTTTTTAAAAAAGATAAAAACTCTTCTTTTAAAACATTAACTGATTCAATAAGTCAACATTTTACATTAACAATTTTAGTAATTGCTTTTGTAGCCGCAACATTTTGGTTGTTTTATGATGCCAGTAAAGCATTAAATGTATTTACTGCAGTGCTAATTATTGCGTGTCCTTGTGCAATAGCCTTAGCCGCTCCATTTACTTTAGGAAATATGCTACGTATTTTAGGGAAGAAAAAAATTTATCTAAAAAACGCAACAGTTATTGAACAGTTAGCAGCAATAGATAGTATAATTTTTGATAAAACAGGAACTTTAACAACAAGTAAAGAAAATCAAATAGATTATAAAGGTAATACTTTAAGTTCTGAAGAAAAATCGGTTTTAAAAAGTGTTTTAAGAGCTTCAAATCATCCATTGAGTAGAATGTTATATGATTCTTTAACAGAAGAGACCATTCTTATAAGTAACTTTAAAGAATATACAGGTAAAGGTATTGAAGCAAAATATGAACAATTAAAGATAAAGATTGGTTCATCATCATTTGTTAAAAATAAAAAGGAAGAAATTAATTTAGACACATCAGTTCATATTAGTATTAATGATGAATATAAAGGGAAATATATTTTTAAAAATGCATACAGAAAAGGTATGGAAGGTTTGTTTTCTGAATTGAATTCGAATTACAATTTAGCAGTCGTTTCTGGAGATAATGAAGGAGAGAAAAAATATTTAGAAGAATTGTTGCCAAATGGAACATCATTTTTATTTAACCAAAAACCAGAAGATAAATTAACCTATGTAGAACAACTACAAGCTAAAGGAAATAGTGTTATTATGATTGGTGATGGTTTAAATGATGCAGGAGCTTTAGCGCAAAGTAATGTTGGTATTGCTTTATCAGAAAATATTAATGTTTTTTCACCAGCTTGTGATGCTATTTTAGACGCTTCTAAGTTTAATAAAATAGGAAGTTATATTAGAGCTTCAAAAAAAGCAATTCAAATAATTAAGTATAGTTTTATACTCTCTTTATGTTATAATTTAATAGGATTATATTTTGCAACAACAGGACAACTAAAACCTGTAATAGCAGCAATATTAATGCCTTTAAGCTCTATTAGTATAGTGTTATTTACAACTATTGCAACAAATTTATTAGGAAAAAAAATAAAATAGATATTATGAAAGTAGCCTCATTTTTAAAAGATATAAAGTTTAGTGATCATAAACCGGCTGTATCATTGTTATTAGATACAGATTTTTCTAAAGAAATACGAGTTGTATTTAAAAAAGGACAAGTGATGGAAGATCATCAAGCTCCTTTTGCAATAATCGTTCAGGTAGTAAAAGGGAGTATTGATTTTGGAGTGAATAATGAAGTAAAACAATTAAGTATTGGCGATATAATTTCATTAAAACCACAAGTTGTTCATAACCTTATAGCAATAGAAGAAAGTATTGTGCGATTAACATTATCTAAATCAGACACTGTAAAAAGAGTGAAAAACGTATAACTTTATGCAGATAAGTAAATATATAGATCACACGTTATTAAAAGCTACAGCAACAAAAAAAGATATTATTAAGCTGTGTAGAGAAGCTTTAGATTACAATTTTTACGCAGTTTGTGTAAACGGTGCTTATGTAGCGTTAGCGAAACAAGAGTTAATAAATTCTGATGTGAAAATAGCAGCAGTAATTGGTTTTCCTTTGGGAGCAATGACAACTGAAGCTAAAGTTTTTGAAGCTAAAAATAGTATCGAAAATGGTGCTTCAGAAATTGATATGGTTATTAATGTTGGTAAGTTATTAGATGGTGAAAGTGATTATGTTGAAAATGAAATAAGGTTGATAAAAGAAGCAATTGGAAATAATGTTTTAAAAGTAATTTTTGAGAACTGTTATTTATCGAAAGAACAAATAAAAAAAGTTTCGAAATTAGCTGTAAATGCAGGAGCAGATTTTATAAAAACATCGACAGGTTTTGGTACTGCAGGAGCAACTTTAGAAGATCTTTTGATAATGAAAGAAACTATTAAAGGTAAAGCATTAATAAAAGCAGCAGGAGGAGTTAGAGATAAAGAAACAGCTGAAAAGTATATTAAAATGGGAGTAGCTCGCTTAGGAACATCATCAGGAGTTTCTTTGGTTATAAAAGGAGTTTCTGATAAAAACCAATATTAAATTTAGATTTTTGTTAATCTGAATTTGTTCCAGTTTTATATTTTAAATAACGTTTAAAAAAGGAAAAATGAGTGTACATATAGCCGCAAAAAAAGGAGAAATTGCAGAAACTGTTTTATTACCAGGAGATCCAATGCGAGCAAAATGGATTGCTGAAACATTTTTAGAAAATCCTATTTGTTATAATGATGTTCGTGGTATGTTAGGTTTTACAGGAACTTACAGAGGAAAACAAATTTCTGTGCAAGGAACGGGAATGGGAATTCCATCTACGTTAATTTATGTACACGAATTGATTAATGAATACGGAGTAAAAAACTTAATACGTGTAGGTTCAGCTGGGTCTTACCAAAAAGAAGTTAAAATTCGTGATATTGTTATAGCAATGTCAGCCTCTACAAATTCAGGATTAAACACTATTCGCTTTAATGGAGCAGATTATGCGGCAACAGCAAGTTTTAAGCTGTTTCAAAAAGCGTTAGAAACAGCAAGTAGAAAAGGGATACCGTTAAAAGCAGGAAATGTTTTAAGTTCAGATGAGTTTTATGCTGATGATTTTGAAAGTTATAAAAAATGGGCTGAATATGGTGTGTTATGTGTAGAAATGGAAACTAATGGATTGTACACAATAGCAGCAAAACATAAAGTAAATGCATTAGCTATCTTAACAATTTCAGATAGTTTAGTAACAGGAGAAAAAACGACAGCAAATGAAAGAGAGTATACTTTTAAAGAAATGATAGAAATTGCTTTAGAATTAACTTAATTATTTTCAGCTCGAGAACAATCGAGAGGTTATTAACTTAATAAGGTTTTGGTTGCGATAAACTTTATATAAATAATAAACAAATGAATTCACTCATACAAAAATATAATATTCCAGGACCAAGATATACTAGTTATCCAACGGTTCCTTATTGGGAAAACGAAACATTTTCTAAAGAAAAATGGATTGAAACATTTAAAAAATCGTTTATAGAAAGTAATTCTTCAGAAGGAATTAGTGTATATATTCATTTGCCTTTTTGTGAGAGTTTATGTACGTTTTGTGCATGTCATAAGCATATTACAAAACGACACGAAGTAGAAGAAGATTATATAGATACAGTTTTAAAAGAATGGAATTTATATACCAATTTGGTTGATGAAACTCCAATTATAAAAGAGATTCATTTAGGTGGAGGAACACCAACTTTTTTCTCAAAAGAACAGTTAAAAAAACTAATTGATGGATTGTTTATAAACGCAAAAAAACATCCAAATCATGAATTTAGTTTTGAAGGTCATCCTAATAATACTACAAAAGAACAATTACAAACTTTGTTTGATGTTGGCTTTACTCGTGTAAGTTATGGTGTACAAGATTATAATGAAAAAGTACAAGTAGCAATTCATAGAGTGCAATCTTTTGAAAATGTTGAAAGAGCAACACGTTGGGCAAGAGAAATAGGGTATACATCTATTAGTCACGATTTAATTTTCGGATTGCCATTTCAAACAAAAGAAAATGTAATTCATACCATTAATAAAACAAAAGAATTACAACCTGATAGAATTTCATTTTACAGTTATGCACATGTGCCATGGGTAAAAGGTGTTGGTCAGCGAGGATTTAATGAAAAAGATTTACCTAAAAACGAAGAAAAACGTGAATTGTATGAAATAGGTAAGGAGTTATTTGCTGAAATGGGCTATGTAGAAATAGGAATGGATCATTTTGCATTAAAATCAGACAGTTTATATAAAGCAACTCAAGAAAAAACATTGCACCGAAATTTTATGGGATATACAGCAAATAAAACCCAGTTAATGGTTGGTTTAGGAATGTCATCAATATCAGATTCATGGTATGGCTTTGCACAAAATGTAAAAACAGTAAAAGAATATCAAAAAATAGTAAACGAAGGAGAGATTCCGGTATTTAGAGGACATATTTTATCTGAAGAAGATTTAATTATAAGAAAACATATATTAAACATTATGTGTCACTTTTTCACTTCGTGGGATGAAGCACATTTACAAGTTGAAAATATAGAAATTCATTTAGAAAAACTAGGTGAAATGATAGATGACGGATTGGTTACTATTGACGGGAGTAGTTTGTCAGTTCCTGAAGAAGCTAGACCATATGTGCGTAATATTTGTATGGCATTTGACAAGCGATTGCATAGAAACAAGCCAGAAACAAAGCTATTTTCTATGACGATTTAGGTATAAATAAAATGATTAACTTTAAGTTTTTCTTAACAAAACTATAAAACATGACATTTGTCATTTTTTAAGAAGGTCATCAAAACTAAATTTGTAAAACAATTATCAGGCAAGATATGAGCGTTATTTACTTACTACTTACACTAAGTATATTAGTGGCAATTATTTTTTTTATTGCATTTATCGTTTCGGTAAAAAATGGACAATACGATGATTCGTATACGCCATCTGTTCGTATGCTATTTGATGACGAATTAGTAAAAGAAGAAACAAAAATCAATAACTAACAATAGATATTAAATTCAATTAGATTATGGAAATGCAACAATTTTATTACGATAATAAGATCGTGAAAAAATTCATTTACGCCACACTACTATGGGGAATTGTAGGTTTCTCAGTAGGTTTACTGTTGGCATTAATGTTTTTATTCCCAAATATAACAGACGGAATTTCATGGTTAAGTTTTGGTCGTTTACGTCCGTTACATACAAATGCAGTAATTTTTGCTTTTGTAGGAAATGCAATTTACGCAGGGGTTTATTATTCGTTACAACGATTGCTTAAAGCACGTATGGCGAGTGATTTCTTAAGTAATTTTAATTTTTGGGGATGGCAGTTAATTATTGTTGCAGCTGCAATTACATTACCTTTAGGGTATACAAGTTCAAAAGAATATGCTGAGTTAGAATGGCCCATAGATATTGCAATTGCATTAGTTTGGGTAGCCTTTGGTGTAAACATGATTTGGACAATTCTTCAAAGAAGACAACGCCATTTATATGTAGCTATTTGGTTTTATTTAGGAACCTTTGTAACCGTTGCAGTATTACATATATTTAATAGTTTAGCTTTACCAGTAGGGTTTTTAAAGTCTTATTCTGTATATGCAGGAGTGCAAGATGCTTTGGTTCAATGGTGGTATGGGCATAATGCAGTAGCATTTTTCTTAACAACACCGTTTTTAGGGTTAATGTATTACTTTGTTCCAAAAGCAGCAAACAGACCCGTATATTCATATCGATTATCAATCGTTCACTTTTGGTCGCTAATTTTTATTTATATCTGGGCAGGACCTCACCACTTATTATATACTGCATTACCAACTTGGGCTCAAAATTTAGGAGTAGCATTTTCTATTATGTTATTAGCACCTTCTTGGGGAGGAATGATAAACGGATTATTAACACTTCGTGGAGCTTGGGATAAGGTTCGTACCGACCCTGTTTTAAAATTCTTTGTAGTTGCAATTACAGGTTATGGTATGGCAACTTTTGAAGGACCAATGTTATCTTTAAAGAATGTAAATGCAATTGCACACTTTAGTGATTGGATTATTGCACACGTTCACGTTGGTGCTTTAGCTTGGAATGGGTTTTTTACTTTCGGTATGATTTACTGGATGGTTCCAAGAATGTTTAAAACAAAATTATACTCTACAGCATTAGCTAATTTCCATTTTTGGATTGGTACTTTAGGAATCATAATGTATGCATTACCAATGTATGTTGCAGGTTTTGTACAAGCTTCTATGTGGAAACAATTTAATCCAGACGGAACATTAGCATACGGTAATTTCTTAGAAACTGTTAATGAAATTATACCAATGTATTGGATGCGTGCTATTGGAGGTAGTATGTTTATTGTAGGAGCATTTGTAATGCTATACAATATGATAAGAACTGTAAGATCTGGTACCGATGTTACTGATGATTTAGCAGAAGCAGCACCTTTAACAAAAGTTTCTAAAAACAGAACAAAAGGAGAAGGATGGCATACTTGGTTAGAAAGAAAACCAATAAAATTAACAATTTATGCAACTATAGCAATCTTAATAGGAGGTGTTGTTCAGATTGTACCAACATTATTAGTTAAATCTAATATACCAACAATATCTAGTGTAAAACCATATTCACCTTTAGAATTAGAAGGACGTGATATCTATATTAGAGAAGGATGTGTAGGATGTCACTCTCAAATGGTACGACCATTTAGATCGGAAGTTGAGCGATATGGAGAGTATTCTAAAGCAGGAGAATTTGTATATGATCATCCGTTCTTGTGGGGGTCTAAACGTACAGGGCCAGATTTACATAGAATTGGAAGCAAATATTCTGATAGTTGGCACTTAAATCACATGTATGATCCGCAAAGTACATCACCAGGTTCTATTATGCCTGCGTATCAATGGTTAGTAAGAAGTAAATTAGATAAGAGTGCTACAGAAGATAAAATGAAGGTAATGGTTTCTTTAGGAGTACCTTATACTGATGAGGAAATAGCAAATGCACAAGCTAATATGGATGCTCAAGGAGCTAAAATTCAAGAGAATTTACATCAAGATCCTGACTTTGCTAAAAATTATGCTTCAGATAAGAAATATGCAGAAGAGAATGGACAAACTTTCATAGAAATGAAAGATAGAGAAATTGTAGCTTTAATATCTTATTTACAAAGATTAGGTACAGATATTAAGGTAAAAGATGTTCAAAAACAATTAAGTACTAAAAACTAGAACTCATGTTAAAATTCGTAAAAAACCATATGGAGAGTATTACAGGTATAGAAATATACCCTATGATCTCACTAACAATATTCTTTACCTTTTTTATGGTGTTATTTTGGTGGGTGTTTACAGCCAAAAAAGAATACATAAGCAAGGTAAGTGATTTACCTTTAAATGACTAAAACAAATTATTATGAAAAAATATATTCAATCAATAGTATCTTTTCTTTTTGTTTTTTCAATGCCGTTTATTTTAGCAGAGGCATTTAAGGCATATAAAGAACCTTTTAATTTTTTAGAAAACCCAGTAGTCTGGTACATTACAATAGGTTTTGGATTAGTTATTCTTTTAAAAGAAGTTTTATCGAATACCGTTGTAAATAAAGCTAACGAATCAATACCGAAAAACTATACAAGAGTTCAATCGGTTATTTCATTCTTGTTTACATTTTCAACACCTTTTGTATTAGCAGAAGCTATTAGTTCTTATGTAAAACCTTTTAATGTTTTAGAGAATCCAATAGTTTGGCTAGGTATTATAGCCTTTGGTTCGGTTATTTTGGCAAAAGAAGTTCTTACCATATTAGGAGTTAAGAAAATTGAAGACACTGCAATGGTTAAAGCAGGAATAAACCCTGATGAGGTAGATCATTGGGCTTGGGCTAAAAAGTTAATAACAAAATGGACAGAAGCCAAAGCTGTAGAGCAAGAAGAAGAAATTATCTTAGATCATAATTATGATGGTATTAAAGAATTAGACAATACGTTACCGCCATGGTGGGTATATATGTTTTATGGAACTATAATTTTTGCAGTTGTTTATTTAGTACGATTTGAAGTGTTAGATGGGTATACGCAAGATATGGAATATGCGCAATCTGTAGCAAAAGCTAAAAAAGAATTAGCCGCTTTCAGATCAACATCTAAAGAAGCAATTATTGATGCAGAAACAGTAACAATTTTAACATCAGAAGCTGATTTAAAAAGAGGAAAAGCTGTATATAAATTAAACTGTGCTGCATGTCATATTGGCGATGGTGGTGGAGGAATTGGACCCAATTTAACCGATAAATATTGGCTTTTAGGAGGTGGTATTAAAAATGTATTTGCCACTATTACAAATGGGGGTAGAGACGGAAAAGGAATGGTTGCTTGGGGTAAAACTTTAAAACCAAAAGATATACAAAAAGTAGCAAGTTATATTATGTCTATGCAAGGTACCACACCAGCAAAAGCGAAGCCTGCGCAAGGAGAATTATATGAAGGTGAATAAAAGTATAAAAGATAATTAATAATTGAGGTTTTTTAATAGTTAGTAATGGAAACACCCGAGAACGAACAATTTAGAGACAGTATTGGTACTATAAATAGTGAAGGTAAACGTGCTTGGGTGTATCCAAAAAAACCAAGTGGAAGATTTTATAAATACAGATCTTACGTTAGTTATTTTTTGCTGTTAATTTTATTAGCTGCTCCGTTTATAAAAATAAATGGGAACCAGTTTTTATTATTTAATGTTATAAAACGGAAGTTTAATATTTTTGGGTTTCCTTTTTGGCCACAAGACTTTCATTTGTTAGTGGTTTCAATGATTGTAGGCGTGGTATTTATTATTCTATTTACCGTAGTTTTTGGTCGGATTTTCTGTGGATGGATTTGTCCGCAAACCATATTTTTAGAAATGGTTTTTAGAAAAATTGAGTATTGGATTGATGGAGATAGAGGAAAGCAAATTCGTTTAGAAAAGCAACCTTGGAATTCAGAAAAGATTAAAAAGAGGTTATTAAAGTGGTTTATCTTCTTTATCATTTCATTTTTAATAGCAAATGTGTTTTTAGCTTATTTAATTGGTGGAGATACCGTTATAAGCTATATAACAGGTAACCCGTTTGATAATACAAGCACCTTAATATCATTATTAATATTTACAGGAGTTTTCTATTTCATATTTGCTTGGTTTAGAGAACAAGTATGTATTATTGCTTGTCCTTATGGTAGGTTACAAGGAGTTTTATTAGATAATAAAACAATTAATGTAGCTTATGATCACGTACGTGGTGAAGGTGAAAAGGGAAGGGCTAAGTTTAGTAAAAAAGAGGATAGAGCAACAACAGGTAAAGGAGATTGTATAGACTGTTTTCAGTGTGTAAATGTTTGTCCTACAGGTATAGATATTAGAAATGGTACACAGTTAGAATGTGTAAACTGTACAGCTTGTATTGATGAATGTGATCATATTATGGAAAAAGTAGGTTTTCCTAAAGGATTAATTCGTTTTGCAAGTGAAGAAAACATAGAAAAGAAAACACCTTTTCAGTTTACAGCTAGAATGAAAGGCTATACGGCTGTCTTAGGAATTTTAATAGCTGTTTTAATAGGAATGTTATTTTTAAGGAATGATGTTGAAGCAACTATTTTAAGATTACCAGGACAATTATATGAACATAAAGAAAACGGAATTATAAGTAATATTTATACTTATAAAGTAATTAATAAAACAACAAAACAGATTGATGATGTTAGTTACAAACTATTATCTCATAAAGGAAAAATAGAAACAGTAACACATCAAGACTTTGAAGTTCCAAAGCAAGGATTAGCTGAAGGAACATTATTTATAGAGTTGCATCAATCTGAAATGAAAAAAGATAAAATAAATCTTAGAATAGGTGTTTATAGTGGAGATAAATTAATAGAAACCACTAAAACTAATTTTTTAGGACCAAGAAGTTATCGATAATTTTGTTACCTCGAACATTATTGAAAAGTAAAAATATTTTACTTTGAAGATAGAAACGTAGTTTGCGAGAGGTTAGTAAAAATAGGTCTCGACTGCGCTCGACCTGACATAAAAAATAATAAAAATGAAACTAAACTGGGGCACGGGTATAGTAATTGCAATTATAGGATTTATGAGTTTTATTATGTATTTCGTTATATCAATGAGTACAGGTGAAAATTATAATCATGATTTAGTATCTGAAGAATATTATAAAAAAGAATTAGAATTTCAAGGAAACATAAATGCAACAAAAAATGCAAAAGAATTAAACGAAAATATTAAGATAAAAAGAATATCAGAAGGGTTAAAAATCTATTTTCCAACAGAATTTAACCCTAAAGATATAAAAGGAAAAGTGTTCCTATATAGACCATCTAATAAGCAATTGGATTTTGAAATTCCGATTTCAATTTCCAATACATATTTGCTCGTGCCTGAGAAACGTTTGTTAGGTGGTCGTTGGAACATTATAGTTTCTTGGGACTACAAAAATAAGGCATATTTATTTGAGAAAGAGATAAACTACTAATGTTTGTTTCTGCAATCATATTAGGTTTGTTAGGTAGTTTTCATTGCATTGGTATGTGTGGGCCTATAGCTTTTATGCTGCCTGTTGATAGAACAAATAAACTAAAGCAGTTATTTCAAGTTGCGAGTTATCATCTAGGACGACTATTTACATATAGTTTAATAGGATTGTTATTCGGTTTCTTAGGAAAAGGATTTTACTTTTTTGGTTTTCAACAACAACTATCAATTATAGTTGGAATATCAATGATTCTAGTAATCTTATTACCTAAAACTTTTCAGAAATACAACTTCTCAAAATCAATAAATAGATTGGTTATGAAAGTAAAATCTTCATTAGGAAAAGAACTTAAGAAAAAAAGAAATGATACTTTTTTTACCATTGGTTTTTTAAACGGTTTTCTTCCTTGCGGATTGGTATATATGGCCATTTTTGGAGCATTAGCAACTACAAATTCACTTTCAGGTAGTTTGTATATGTTTATTTTTGGTTTAGGTACAGTTCCGTTAATGACAACCGTTGTTTACCTTGGTAATTTTACAAATGGAATAACACGTAAAAGAATTCAACAAGCAATTCCGTATGTAGTTGTTCTTATCGGAATATTATTTATACTTAGAGGTTTAGGATTAGGAATACCCTATGTTTCTCCATTACCAGTTAAAAACTTTGTAGATTCTATAGAAGGGTGTCATTAAAAAATTAAGGATGATAAAAGTCATACTTTATAAGCCCTATTTTAAGTAACTTAGATTAGAAGTTAAACCAAAATTATAATCTTATGAAAAAAATTATAGTCCCTGTAGATTTTTCAATTTATTCAGAAAATGCATTACAAACAGCTGCTTTTATAGCAAAAAAAAACAATGCAGAAATCATTGTAGTTCATATGCTTGAACTTTCAAACGCAGTAATTACCCAATCAGACACTTCTTCAAGTGAAGAGGCTTTCTTTTACTTAAAATTAGCAGAGAAAAAAATTAACGCTTTTTTACAGAAGGAATATTTATCAGATGTAAAAGTAACTCCTATAATTAAGCATTTTAAGATATTTAGTGAACTAGATGAGTTAGCTAAAGAAGAAGGTGTAGATTTTATTATTATGGGATCTAAAGGTACTAGCGGACTCAAAGAAATGTTTATTGGTTCTAATACAGAAAGAGTAATACGTCATGCAAATGTACCTGTATTGGTTATTAAAGATAAGCCGATTACTAAAGAAATAGAGAAAGTTGTTTTTGCATGCGATTTTTCTGATGATGATGTTGCTCCTTATTTGAAAGCTAAAACTTTTTTCGGAAAATTAGGTTGTGATATACAATTGGTATATGTTAATACACCTTCTGCTAAATTTAGTAGCTCTAAAGAAGTAGAAGAAAAGATGGTTTCCTTTTTTAACAAAACAAATGAGGATATTAGTAAAGTAAATGAAGTGAAAATAGTCTTTGATTATACTGTAGAGCAAGGAGTACTATATTTTGCTAATAAAAGTAAAGCAGATATTGTTGCAGTAGCGACTCATGGAAGAAAAGGGATTTCTCATTTCTTTGAAGGTAGTATTGCTGAAGATATTGCAAATCACAGTGAATTACCAATACTTTCATTTAAAATTAAATAAAAGATTGCAAAACAAAAAACTCGATACTAACATTAGTATCGAGTTTTTTATTTAGTGTTTAACAACTCCTTTTATTTTCACTTTCTTTTTTAGTTCAGGTAGTCTCTTTTTTAAAAACAAAATTTGACCTAAATGACTCGATTGATGTTCCATTACATGAAACCAAGCATATTGATTTGAAATTCCTTTTCCAGGATTAACACTTTTAAACCATTTATCATCCTTCTTTCTTAGCTCTTCAATAGTTTTTTGTCTAACATTATTATAAATTTTTAAATAATAGCTAATTGGTTTTCCTTGTAAAACATCTCTACCTTTAGTCTCTAAATTCATTCCCGCATCCCAAATATTTTCATTTGTTTTGTTAACAAGAGTTTTATTAAAAGTATATTTTTGATAATAGGCTTCAGCAGCAGCTAAATGCATTATTAAGGCTCCAATTCGATTTGCTTTAACATCATGTAAATGATCTACGTGTTCTTGTGGTAAGTCTTTTACAATTCTTTCAACTCTAGCTTTTAAATCTTCTAACATAGAAATCATACTTTCAATTTCCGGATTCTCAGCATTTTCCTTCCCTATTTTACCATCTTCTTGTTCAGGAACTTTTATACCTCTACCAGAAATTAGAAGAGATTTTTTTCCTGAAAAACTATCATTACTAGTTGTTAATGAGTATTCTTTAACTCTAACAGTTTTATTACTAATAATGGCTTCATTCCAATTTTCAATTACGTTATTTATTATATCGCTTTCAAAATCATTATTAGAGATATTTAATTTTTGAAATTTACCATTATCACCTTCAATAAGTAATTTAAAATTATCAAATAAAAATTCACCATTATATAAGCATAAACCTCCAAAACTTAAAGATTTTGAATTTTTTCCAATCTCACCTTCAATTGTATATTCTTTCCACTGATTAATTTTTACTTTTCTGTCGCTCATATTATCAAAAAAACCAGGTTCACCATCTTTGGTATCAATCCTAACCCATATACCTGCCCATGCTTTACTATCGTTAGGCTTAACTTTTAGGTTTGCGATTAATTTAAATTTCTTTTTTGAATTTGAATTGATATCAATTGTTTGAACAAATGAAGTCCAGTCTCTAGAGACAGCCTTTTGCTGTCCATAAGAAAAAATGGTAAGTGTAAATAGTAAGAAAGAAAGTTTAATTTTCATGATTCTTTTTTTTCAAATTTAAACAAAAAAAAACTTAGAATTAATTCTAAGTTTTTTTTAAAAATATTTAAGTGGGTTTTATTTACCCTCTTTAGTTTTAATTTTTGTTATAAAATTTTGGAACTTTTTACCATAGTCTGAACTTTTAACGTTTTTAGATAAGCTACTATTAATAGTATCTAATAATTTAATATTTGCATTAAATAATTCTGTTAAAGCAATGTAAGGCGCAGCTTCACTATCAGCATGAGCAATGGCAAAATTTGTAGAAAATAAGAAACGACGACGAACCATTTTTTTATAGTCTAAAGCTATTCTGTTTATAAGTTCTTCGTCTTTAGCTTGGCGTGCTTCTAAATCTTGTTTAATAAAATCTAAATTTTGCTCTTTAAATTTACGATCAATGTCACGAAATTTATTCATCACTTCTTGATTCTTAGAACCTTTTATTTTTGGACTAAAGCCAAATTCTTCTAATTTATCATTAATAGTTATTTCACCTTTTTCACCAAAAAACATTAAACGTTTGTCTCTTGTGTTTTCATCAAAAGTTATGTAGTACATTACAGGAGATTCAATATTATCTGACAATGTAAATTTGTCATCACCCAATAACGCCATAGAATCAACAGAAACTAATACTGTATCTTTCATTTTTTGAAGATATAAAGTACCTTTTTTAAGTCCTTTAATTTGACCTTTAACAATCATGTTTCCTTCTTTTTTAGAAGAACATGCGAAAGCGATAACGGCAAAAACAAAAATGGTAATAAATTTTTTCATGTGATTATAAATTTGGAGTTGCAAATATGCAGAATTCTCTTATAAGGTTGCGGATAATTCCATTAAAATTGTACACAAAATTGCTCCATATGTACCAACAACATAACCGAAAACGGCTAATAACACCCCTACTGTAGCTAAAGATGGGTGAAAAGCAGCTGCAACAACAGGTGCAGAAGCGGCAGCTCCTACGTTTGCTTGACTACCAACGGCTAAGAAAAAATAGGGTGCTTTTATTAATTTGGCAACTAATATTAGTAAACCAGCATGAATACCCATCCAAATAACACCAATTATTAATAAACCTGGGTTATCAAAAATAGTTGTTAAATCCATTTTCATACCAATCGTAGCAACTAAAATATAAATAAAAACACTACCAATTTTACTTGCTCCTGCACCTTCATAATTTTTAACTTTAGTAAATGATAACAAAATTCCAATAAGAGTAGCTATAGTAACCATCCAAAAGAATTTTGAAGAAAAAGATGATAAAGAAGATGTTTTATCAGCAACAGCAGCAAAGTTTGAGGTTAAATAACTTGATATATTATCAGCTCCAAAATGAGCAATTCCAACAGCACTAAAAGCTATAGATAATATAATTATTATATCTGTTAGTGATGGAACACGAGTTATGTTTTCGGTAAATTTTGAAACTCTACTTTTTAGTTTTTCTATAGCAGTTGTATCTGCATTTAACCACTTGTTTATCTTGTTGTTTTTTCCAATACCAATTAATAGAATAGCCATCCAAATATTACCAACAACAATATCTACTAATACCATTTTACCATAATTAGCAGGGTTGTATTGATAAATTTCAAGCATAGCAGCTTGATTTGCTCCTCCACCAATCCAACTTCCGGCAAGTGTTGATAAACCTCTCCAAACGGCATCAAAACCAGCACCACCAACTGTTTCTGGAGATACAATAGAAATTAATAATATAGCAATCGGTCCTCCAATAATTATACCTACAGTTCCGGTAAAAAACATAATTAATGCTTTTGGTCCTAAATTGAAAATTGCTTTTAAATCAATACTTAAAGTCATTAATACTAATGAAGCTGGTAAAAAATATCTACTAGCTATAAAATAAGTTTGCGTTTTGTCAGCAGAAATTAGTCCTAAAGAATTAAAAACAGAAGGAATTAAATAACACATTAGAACTCCTGGAACAATCTTATAAAACTTAGGCCAAAACCCTGAAGTTTTAGATTCTGTGTAAAATACAAGTCCTAGTGAAAACATTAGAATTCCAAATACTATTGCATCATTAGTAAAAGTGGGTGCAGTCATCTTTAAATTAGTTTTTTGCTAAAATAGCTTTTTATTTCTTTTTACGATGGTCTGTATTAATAGCAATACCTAAAAGTATTCTATTAAAATTACCTCCACCGTTAGTACTTATTTTTTGATAGCCTGCTTTAAGTTTTATTTTTTTATTTACATTGTATTTAAAGCCTGCTCCAAGCCAGTTTTGATTAAATGCTTCTCCATCAAGATCAAAAAACACTTCATTATATAAATAGGTAGACCATTTGTTATTTAAAGGATAACTTAAAGCTATTTGATAGCGTAATAAATGTGCTGTAGTTGAGTTAAAAAAACGTTGCTCAGCTCTAAAACGATGCGCGAACCCTAAAGAATTCATTTTATGTTTTATATTAAAATCTTCATAAACACGATGCTCATTTATTTCACCACCGTTACTATTAAAACTAGCATCTGTATTTAAAAAGGAGTACCCCAAAGTAGCACTTAAATTATTATTTATTTTATAGTTACCTCCTAATCTACCAATAAATTGCTGCATATCATCACCAATTTCAAAAAAGCGAAAATGAGCCATTGTTTTTAAACTTATTTTATTAGAAAGTTGATGCGACCCGTTATACATATACCAAGCCCCTAATTCGTTTTGTGGATTACTCTGTGCAATGTTTTTTAAAGAGAATAATACAAATAATATAAAAATACTTTTTTTCATGTTTGCAGTTGTTTTAATATTAAAATCTCCTACTTTTCAGTAAGAGATTTTGGTGTTATACTAGTATTCAAAAATAAATAATTTACTTTAAAGAGAATATTGCAGTTTCTTTAAAAGGTGAAATATTTATATTTTCAACCGATTTTTTATAAGTTAACCAATCTTTATTAAAAAAGGTGTTCGTTTTCTTTAAGCCTTCTTCTAAAGAATTTTTAAACTGATTGATTAGTTGTTTTTCAGTAGTTGTTTGTTCTCCAAATCTACTACCTGCATACCATCTAGCACTCCCTAAACGTTGATTTATAGTTACTGTTGCATTGCGTGTAATTCCTTGACGTTTGTCAATTTCTCCTAAATATAAGGCAATTAGTTTATCTATTTTTTTAATAATTTCTTTAGATGATTCTATTTCTTTTTTATATTTTTCCTTGTCTTCTTTCGCTAATTTAGATTTTAAAGAGCTCGCTGTGTTTTTGCTTTCAACTAGCTGTTTTACAACATTAGCCATTTTTTCTTGATAGGTTTCAAGTTGTTTATTAGCTTCATATTTTTGATTGATAGCCTCTTTAGAAATTTGCAAACGTGGATCAAATTCAACATTTATGTTTTGTTCAGAAACAATAGCACCAAATGTCATTCTTAATTTATAAACTCCAGGTTTAACAGATACACCACCAGGTTCTCTGGTTTGCTTTCTTATTTTTCTTGAAGCTCTAGCAACACCTTTTTCTCTTAAATACCAAGTTGTTTTGTGTATCCCATTTTCTTTTGGAGCTTTAAATTTTAATGTTCTAATTTGTCTTACTCCATCAAAAATTTCTAGCTTTATTGAGTCGTATTTAATTTTGTTTTCTATAGGGGTACTAGTATCAACATTCTTCTTCTTTTTTGTTTCTTTTTTATCAATTTTATTAGGCTTGTTAATGTAATAAGAAATAATAGCCCCTCGTTTTCTGTTTTCTCCCTGATATATTGCATCAGCACCAAACCTACTGCCTGTTGGTTGTTGTGTTGCCGCTTGATAAGCGGTTGGGGGAGTAAATAATTTTAATTTTTCACTAGTTACATTGTTATTTGCAATTGCTCTTAGTGGACGAATATCATCTAAAACCCAAGCAGCTCTTCCAAAAGTACCTATTATTAAATCGTTTTCTCTTGGGTGAATTACCAAATCTTTTACAGGAACAGTAGGGAAGCCTTCTGTCCACTTCGTCCATTTATTACCAGCGTTAATAGAAATGTATAAACCATCATCAGTACCTAAAAAAAGTAAGTTTTTATTTTTTGGGTCTTCAACAATACATAAGACATAACTTTGTACATCATTTTTGTTTACAATACGTTCCCATGTTTTTCCATAGTTTTTTGTTCTGTAGGCATAAGGAGTATAATTAAAACGACGATAATCATTTGCAACTAATAAAGCTTCTCCTTTATTTTTATTAGATGCTTTAATTTGAGTAATCCAACTGTTTTCAGGTAAGTCTTTTATATTTTTAGAAACGTTTACCCAAGTTGCACCACCATTTTTAGTAATATGTACTTGTCCGTCATCAGTAGCAGCCCATAGCATGTCTTTTTCAAGAGAAGAAGGTTCTACAACTAAAACAGTACAATGGTTTTCGGCACCAGTAGCATCCATAGTTAAACCACCACTTTCAGCTTGTTTTAATTTTTCTGGATTATTGGTTGATAAGTCTGGTGAAATTACACTCCATGTTAATCCTTTGTCTGTAGATTTATGTACAAATTGACTACCGAAGTAGAGGGTTGAGTTATCAAAGGGATCAATATTAATAGCAGCATTCCAATTAAAACGTAGTGCTATTTTTGGGTCTGAATGTGTAGGACGTACTGTGTAGTTGTTTCCTGTTTTATAATCATAACGTGAAACAAATCCTTGTTGACTCATCGTCCAACCATAACGAGAATCATCTTTATCGGGAACAACGTCAAAACCATCACCAAAGCTAATTTCTTGCCAATATGAATTTCTAATTCCTTGTGTTTTCCATACATATGCAGGGCCACGCCACGAGCCATTATCTTGCATTCCTCCATATACGTTATATGGATATTCGTTGTCAACATTTATATGATAAAACTGAGCAACGGGAAGGTTACCTATAAAACGCCATGTTTTTCCGCCGTCTTTGGTAATGTTTAAACCACCATCATTACCATCAATCATAAATTTTCCGTTTGTTGGATGTATCCACCAAGCATGATGATCAGGATGTACACCATTGTCTACACCATAAGCAGGCATTAATTGTTTAAATGATTTTCCGCCATCTTGCGACACATTTATGTAAGTGAAAACGGTATATAATCTATTTTCATTTTGTGGATCTACATAGATTTCTGAATAATAGAAAGGACGATTTCCGATACCTGGCTTATCATTTATTTTTTTCCATTTAAAACCACCATCTTCACTTTTATACAGAGCATTTTTAGTTGCTTCAACTAAAGCATAAATAACATCAGGATTTGAACGTGATATAGCAACACCAATTCTTCCTAATTCTCCTTTAGGAAAACCTTCTTCTTGTGTAATTTTTTTCCAGTTCTCACCACCATCATAAGTAATGTACATACCACTTCCTTTTCCTCCAGATTTAAAAAACCAAGGATCACGTTTATGTTCCCACATGGTTGCAATTAACTTATTGGGATTTGAAGGATCCATAATTAAATCTGCAGCACCTGTTTTTATGTTGTTGTATAAAATTTGTTTCCAAGTTTTACCACCATCTGTAGTTTTATAAACACCACGTTCTTTATGCTCTCCCCATGGTGAGCCTATAGCAGCAACGTATACTATATTAGGGGTTGTAGGGTCTATTATTACACGATGAATATGACGTGTTTTTTCTAATCCCATAGCTTTCCAAGTTTTACCACCATCTAATGATTTATAGATACCAAAACCACCATTTAAACTATTTCTAGGATTTCCTTCTCCTGTTCCTGCCCAAATAACACTTGGGTTTGATTGTTGAATAGCAATTGCACCAATCGAGGCAGTTAATTCTTTCTCAAAAATAGGTTTCCATTTAATTCCACCAGAGGTAGATTTCCATATTCCACCAGAAGCTGTACCAACGTACATTATATCTGGATTAGATTGTACAACATCTATTGTTGTAACTCTTCCGCTCATTCCGCCAGGGCCAATATTTCTTGGTTTCATGTTTTTTACCATATCCATAGAAAATTCTTGAGAGAATAGGATTGTAGTGACTAGTAAAAATAGGATTGAAAATAGTCTTTTCATTATAATTAGTTTGATTGTAGAGAACAAGTTACAAAATAGAAAAACACTCAATATTTATTGAGTGTTTTTTAACATATAATTAAGAAGTTAATGATTATTCTTCTTTCTTTTTAGGTTCACGTTTGGCTTCTTTAAGAGCTTGCATAAGCATCCATTCGATTTGCCCGTTTGTAGAACGGAATTCGTCTGCAGCCCATTTTTCAATAGCTTTTATCATGTCTTCATTTATGCGAAGTGCAAATGCTTTCTTCTTAGCCATTCTTATTTTTTTACAAAGGTAATAACGGTTTTTATTAATTTTTCTGATTTTTCACTTTTATTATACTCTTTTTTTAAAATGCGAAAATCTTTATTGTTATTAATTATTATTGTTGCATTGGTATCTTTTTTAATTTTTTCGGGTTTTACTTTACCAAAAGAAGCAATGATATTAAAAGAACATATAATTATAAATATGATTACTCTAATCATGGTAATTTATTTTTATAGCTTTCTAAAAATGATATCATTTTATATATAACTGTTACTTTTTTAAATATTCTCTACTTTATACTAGTAGTTAACCAACATTTTAATTTATCTATTTTTATCTCTTTCAAAAGTTATTCTTGCAGAGTTTTCTGCAATATGAATAACTCTCCATCCACTTCTGGCGTATTCATTTAGGAAGTCTTCTAATCTTTGATTATTGTTAGTGAATCCCATTTTCCAATTAATTACTTTATATTCTTTCATTATTTTATTTTTATTGATTAAATAAAGCTAATCTAATACCAATTTTGGTTCTTATTCCATAACCTATTGAAATATAAAAAGTTTTTTTAATGACTTAATGTTCCTGTGTTTAGAACAGGTGAAGCTTCTTTATCACCACATAAGATAACTAATAAGTTACTAACCATAGCTGCTTTACGTTCTTCATCTAAATCTACAATTTGTTTTTTATTTAATTCTTCTAAAGCCATTTCAACCATTTCTACAGCTCCTTGTACAATTTTATGACGTGCTGCAACAATAGCCGTTGCCTGCTGGCGTTTTAACATAGCACTTGCAATTTCTTGAGCATATGCTAAATACCCAATACGAGCTTCTAAGACCTCTATTCCTGCTATAGATAAGCGTTCATCTATTTCTTTTTCTAAAGCTTCAGAAACTTCGTTAACACTAGAACGTAAGGTAATATCTTCATCATGTCCTTCATCAGCAAAGTTGTCATAAGGGTACATACTAGCTAATTTTCTAACGGCAGCATCTGTTTGAACTCGAACAAAGTTTTCATAATTATCTACATCAAAAGCAGCTTTATAAGTGTTTGTTACACGCCAAACTAAAATGGTAGATATCATTATTGGGTTACCTAATTTATCATTCACTTTTAAACGTTCACTATCAAAATTACTTGCTCTTAATGATATTGTTTTCTTTTTATATAACGGGTTTGCCCAAAACAAACCATTGTCTTTAATGGTTCCTACATATTTACCGAAAAGTAAAATTACTTTAGAGGTATTGGGGTTTACTAAAATGAAACCAAATAGTCCAATAAAACCAATAAGACTAATAAGAAGGTAAACAGGGGTGTCATTATTTACTGTCATCACTATTCCTCCAAATACTAATATTAATACTACTAATAACATTAAATAACCATTTGCTGGTTTTATTGTTTTTTCTGCTTTCATATATGTTTTTATTTAAAATGATATTAAAATGATATCACAAAGGTATAGGTTAATTTATGTTAAAAACAAATTTTTGAGTATATATTTTATATTTTAGCAGAAAATTATACGATTTTATTTATGAAAAACAAGGTATTATTACTGTTCTGTGCTTTTTTAATAAGTGTTTCATCTATAGCAAATAATGAAGATGTTTGGGGGCCAACAGGTCATAGGGCTACAGGGAAGATAGCTGAAAATAATTTAACTAAGAAGGCTAAAAGACAGATAGATAAATTATTACAAGGTGAAAGTTTGGCTTTTGTATCTACGCATGCTGATGAAATAAAATCTGATAGAAAGAAATATGGAAAATTTTATACATGGCACTATGTAAATATGCCATTAAATTCGACGTATGAAAATGAAGATAAAAATCCGAAAGGAGATTTAATTACGGGAGTTAGAACGTGTGTAAAAATTTTAAAAGACGAAAAAAGTTCTATTGAAGATAAGCGTTTTCATTTAAAAATGTTGGTACATTTAATAGGTGATTTACATCAACCAATGCATATTGGACAAAAGGAAGATAAAGGAGGAAATAGCATACAAGTACAATGGCATGGTAAGGGCTCTAATTTGCATAGAGTATGGGATGAGGATTTGATTAGTAAATGGAATATGAGTTATTTAGAATTAGCTAATAATGCTAAAGACTTGTCTAAAGAGCAAGTTAAAGTAATTCAAAAAGGTGATGTTTTAGATTGGATGAAGGATACTCATAAACTTACTAAAAAAGTTTATGGTTCTGCTAAAAAGGGAGATAAATTGCGTTACCGTTATTCATATGATTACTTTCCTATTGTAAGATCACAATTACAAAAGGGAGGTTTACGTTTAGCAAAATTATTAAACGAGATTTTTAGTTAAGAATAAAATATTTTTAATATTCGAAACTCGAAAGCATAGCTTTCGAGTTTTTTTGTTTTTATCTTCTTTACGAATTGTAGTTGTTTATTTATTGAGGGTTTTCTTATGTTTTTTTAATTTCTTGATTGCCCAATCATAATGACTAGAGGTAGCAGAAACGCAATAACTTCCTAAGTTTGTTGTACCTGTCCAAGAAAAGTGTCTTTTAATAAATAACTCATCATTAGAAAATGAATTAATTACTTTCATAGCGTTTAAATGGCTTTCTTTTAATAGTTCTATTGATTCATCATAAGGTGTTTTTTGATGTTTCTCCCAAAACTCAATATTTAACTTGGGATACGTTCTCCAGTTATAAGGTTTTGGTAAAAAGCTAGATTCTGTTCCAGATGTATTGGAATTTACCCAACTTAATAATAATTGATGCCACTCAAATAAGTGTACTAAAATATCACGGATGTTTTTATCTCTGTCTTCAAATAAGAAATTACTTATTTGTTCTTCTTTTGCTAGAGAATTTATTAGGTCAAATAATTCTTGGAAATTTTTTTCACTTAAATTATTTAATTCTTCTTTTGTTTTTGGTCTAGCCATTTCTATACAATTTAATTTTTTTTATAAATTTAATGCTTAAATAATAAAGAAGGCTCTAGTGATTATTTATATAAGAACTTTCACTTACAATATCTTATTCAACTTCCATTTTTTATATCCTCCAAATAAGAATAGTAGACCAATGATTAATGCTATTATAGATTGAATTGTTTCAGGTTTTGTTGTTGTTCCTTTTAATATATTGTAGGATTGCTCTCCAATTGCACGGAAAAGATAAATAAACGCAATCGTAAAAATGCCAAATTTAAAGAAAGGTAATTTTCTTATTTTGCTATCTGCTAGTACACCGTATAATCCAAAAATAAAAAACATTATTGTTACAAATACAGTAAGTAAATATGGTAATGTATGATGAATTTGAGCAAGTTCTTGCATGCCCTTTGCAACACCTGTTTTTTCAAACATTTGTTCGGCCCAAAACAACCCAATAATATGAGAAAAAGCAATAATGATATTTAATATTCCACCTATTTTAAGCATTCTTTTTTGTTTTATTTATTCCAGTAATTGTTAAAATTCCGATGGGAAGAAAAAGGATCCATTGCGGTACTAATAAACCATAATAAAATCCCGTAAAAATAAAAGGCAAGCAGAATGATAGATTTAAATACCCAATTGATTTTATCATTTCAGAATTTGTTGCATATTTTTTTCCAAAACCTGCTGATAATAAAACGTAAGATGTTACTAAAAGAATAATGGTTACCATATGCCAAGCACCAACTAATTGAGAACTTTTATCTAGACTTAATGAGGTTTCAATCATTGGGTTTACAAGTTCTATTTGACCACCAATTAGGTGCATAAAAAAGGTTATAAGGTTTAAAAGTCCTGCAATTATCCAATATTTATTTTTTGTAATCATGTGTTAATATTTAATAAATTGATTTAGTTCAGTTTTTACTTCTTCTATGTAATTTTTACTTTGCTTTTTATAGCGAATCATTTCATGATAGCCTATTAAATATTTGTAGAATAAAGTTGCTTTTATAAGAGCATCGCTTTCTGAAAACCCTATTTGAATTAGTATACTCTTGGTGTAATCAATTCTTTGGTTATCTATTTGATCTATTAGAGTTTGGATTTTCTTATCTTTAAGTGCATACCTTTTTAGAAAAAAAATGAAATCTAAGTAAGGTTCTTTCTTAAATGCTAATGCTATTAATCCATCAAATTTCTCTTTAGCTAATGGTTTACTTTCTACCGTTGTAATTATTTTTTCGGTATCAGTAGTAACCCAAAAAGATATAATTTCACTTAAAAAATCTTTTTTTGTTTTAAAGTGCCAGTAAAAACTTGATTTATTAACTTTTAGTTTCATAGCCATCTTTTCAACGACTATTCCGCTAATTCCTTTTTCAGAAAATAATTTATAACCGAGCATTATCCAGTCCTCTTTTTTCGCTACTATTTTTGGCATTATTTAGACGTTATCGTTTAATAATGTAAATGTATGAAAACTATTTTAATAAACGATAGCGTTTATTAAGGTGTTTAAAGAAAAAACATTCTGAATGTGTTTATAGTAGATTTAATGTGATAAGTTGTGCTTTAATAGCACGTTTTACATATAGTAATCGAATAGGATATTGATGAGGTTTTTTATGGAGGAATGAAGGTGATGAGTTTATAGGTTAGTAGATGCTTAATTTTTACGAATCCAATATTGTGTTCTTCCAAAAAGAGAGAACCCAAGAAAGCCTCGTACTTTTAGCTTGTTTTTAGTTATTAATTTTAAATAACATTTATACGATTTTCCATTTTCTGGATCTAGAATAAAACCTCCATTAAATTCATTTCCTTCCTTTTTTAATTTTTCAATTATAACCAAACCAATTATAGACTGATTTTTTTTGTTTCCGTTACAGGCTTTGCAAAGAGCATTTTCTTCTCCAATAAAACTTTTAATTATTTTGGCAAAATATAGGGAGTTTGTTTTATAAATTTCAATAACTGCTTTTTTCTCTTTGGTTTTGTCATCAAAGGTTTCCCATTGTCCGATAATAGTTTGTGCATTGGTTGTAAGGCTTAATGTTATAATAATTAGAATACTTAAATATTTCATTGTTGATTGTAGTTATAAATTATAAGGTATTATTTTGTTCTATTTTTTGTTAAAATATTAATAGATAGAATTAAGAAAATTAATGCAAAAAGTTCTAAAAGTACTCTGAGCCAATGTAAATACTCCCATGTTTCTAGTGTATGTTTTAGTTGAGTAGTATTAAGAGCTGCATTAAAAAATTGCTGATTGGTTCCTTTAAAATATATGTAAAATAATAGAATACATAAACTGGTAAAAAATAATGAAATAAACGAATGTTTTAATGCTTTTGATTTCGAATAATAACAATATATACTAATAGATATGGGAATTAGTGCCGCAATAACCGTTAGTATAGTGTAAAATTGGCCTATTATTAAGCCAAATAAGGAGTAGTAATCATAGAATTCTGTGGCTGATAAGGTTTTCCAGTGCGTTATTAATAAAAAGCCTTCTGTAATTTGACTTCCTAAAAAAATGGAGAAAATACTAATTAGAAAATATCCTATTATACGGTTCATATAGTTGTCTTATTTAATTAGATACAAAACTATAAGAACCTTTTTACTTAAACATTTACATATGTCGAGGAAATTAAGAGGTTTTGTATTTTTTTCGGACTCTGCTTAATTGAGTTGGGGTTATACCTAAATAGGAGGCTATATGATATTGTGGGATAGTTCTTTCTAGATAAGGAAAGTTTTTTTTCATAATAGCATATCTTTTATCGGCATCAAGTAATGCCATTTCAATTTCTTTCTGTTCTTTTTCTAAAAAATAAAATTCAGCAATTTTTCTACCTAATCTTTCTAAATTATGAGATTTTTCATATAGTTTTTCAATTTCTTTAAAATCAGCAATTAGAATTTCACAATCCGTTAAGGCTTGTTGGGCTATTTTATTAGGTTTTTTAGTAAGTAAAGAGGTGTAAGCTCCTATGATTGATGGGCCTACGAAAAATTGTTTATTGTATTCTTTACCTTGTTGGTTTAAAAAGAAAGCTCTAACAATTCCCGTTTGTAGAAATCCTATATGTTTTGCGTATTCATTCTTTTGAACAAAAAAGTCATTTTTACGTAATCGTATTGGTTTAAAACATTTTAAAAGTTCTTCAGAAGCGTCTTTATTTATGGGGGTAATGTTATTTATATATTTTAATAATTCACTCATTTTTGGCATCAGCAAAATTTAAAGAATTAATTTTTTCCAATTTAATATTATTCTTTGGTCTACTAAAACTTTGTTGGAATAAAGATATTTGTGATTGTAATATTAACTTATAATAATAGCAAGTACTATATATTTTGCTAATAAATATTGAAAAAATAACTTGTTTTTTACCGATGAGTTATTATTTGGTTGTTAATTGAAAGAGTATAAAAAAGTAAGTTCAAAATAATATTTCATATTATTTTGAGCTTACTTTTGTAAAGAACTTGAGAGTATCTCGTTTTTTTACTTAATAATTTAGTTTATATACAGAAGTTGATTGTTTTTCTGAGAGTTTTTTAGGCATTAGTTTTATAATACTATTTCTTAAAAATATAGCAAAGTTGTTTTTTAAATGTGCCATTTTACCCATAGACCAACTTTTGTTTACAATTTGTTCTGCAGTATTTTTTCTTATTTTTTCGAGTTTGTTAAAAGCCTTTTGAGTATTTTTTTCGGAAGCTAAACACTCAGCAATTACATAAGCACTTTCAATTGCTTGACAAGCACCTTGTCCTAAATTAGGTGTTGTAGCATGAGCAGCATCACCAATTAAGCAAACATTATTTTTTTGCCAGGTAGTAATAGGTTTTAAATCGATCATTTCATTAAAAATAATATCACTTTTATTCGTGTTGGCTATTATCTTTTTAACTAATGGATTAAAACTTGAAAAGAGTTCTACTAAGTTTGTATTAGCATATTCCTTTTGGTAATCGTTCTTATAATTAGCAAGCGCATACCAATAAACCTCATTTTCATTTATGTGTACAAAACCAAAACGCTTTCCTTTACCCCATAACTCATTTAACTCAGTTTTATATTTATTAGGAATCGTTAGTTTTACAATGCCTCTCCAACACACTTGCTTTGCAACACGAAGCTTGGTGTTACTAAAAATCGATTTTCTAACCATAGAATGAATACCATCGGCACCAATTAAAATATCTGAGGTTTGTGAAGTTCCGTCTTCAAAATGAATAGAAACTTTATTGTTTTCTTGGTGTACCGATTGTAGCTTTTTGTTTAAGTGTATGGTTACATCAGTTAATTTGTTTACTAAAATAGTGTGCAATGTAGCTCTATGAATTGCATAAGTTTTGGCTTTATATGCTATTTCTGCATTTTGTAAATTTACAGACGTAATTTTGTTCAGTTTTTCATCTGTTATATGTAACGCGTTGGTGTAATTTCCTAAGGATGCAATTTCCTCGTAAATACCTAACCTTTTATACACTTGCATTGCATTAATTGCTAAGTTAATACCAGAACCTGCTTTTCTAAAAACTTTTGAAGCTTCAAAAATTTCAACTTCAAATCCTTTTTGTTTTAGAGCTATTGCTGTTGTTAGTCCGCCAATACCGGCACCTATAATTGCTATTTTCATTTTTTAGTCTTTAAAATTATTGAAAGTGTATAACCAAAAAAGGCAACACCAGTAAATACAATTGGTACGATAAAAAAGTATTTAATTGATAATAGGAGGGCAGTTAAACAAATGATGCTATTAAGAATAGTAATATTGGTTGGAGTAGTAGTTGCTTTATTATTTTTTAACAAGAATAAGTTTAATAGTCCGTAGCCAAAAAGAAGTACCCCCATCATTAAGCTAAAACCATGATGAAAGAAAAAGAGGTTGGATTTACTTCCTAATATATCAACAGGAAATGCTTTCATTTTTAGGATAAAATTATTTTGTAATTCAGTTTTCGGACTTGTTAAATAGGTAATGGTATGTCCAATACCAACAAGTATTAACGACCAACTTGCTATTTTACTACTAATTTTTTGAGAATTCATGATTTCTATAATTTAGGTCAAAGGTACTAATAAAATTAAAAATTAGGTCAATAGTACTATTTTTTTTAAATTTGTGAAATGAAAAAAACCAAAGAGATAATTTTAGATACTTCATTAGAGTTATTTAATTCACTTGGCTTACCTAAAGTAACACTTAGAACAATTGCTAATAAAATGGAGATAAGTCAAGGGAATTTGAATTATCACTTTAAGAAAAGAGAAGCTATTATAGAGGCTTTGTATTTTAGATTGGTTGAAAATATAGATAAGAGTATGGTGGATTTACAACAGTCTAAAACACCTTTTTATTTATTAGTAAACATATCTAAAACGATAATGTTTAACTTTTATGAGTATCGTTTTTTTTTATTAGACTTTGTTCAAATAATGCGAGAAAATAAAAAAATAAAACAGCATTATAATGAGCTCACTATTCAGCGTGAACAACAGTTTACGATGCTTTTTAATTTATTAATAGAAAACGGAATAATGCGAGAAGCAATTTTACCAAACGAATATAAAAATTTGTACAAACGTTTTCAGATTTTAGGCGATTTTTGGGTTTCTGATGCGGTAATAAATAATAATAAGATTACGAAAAAAACAATTGCAAGCTATTCAACAATTTTAACACAGGCTATTTATCCTTATTTAACTGTAAAAGGGCAAGAAGAATATCATGCTCTAATTTCAGAAGATATATAATTATATCTATAATAAGTTTATACACAATTGTTACCCAACATAGTAAGCTACAAACTCTCTAAATAGGGAATAAAAATCTCTAGATTCAAAATAGTTAGGACTTGCACTACTAACATTTGTAAAACCTTGTTTTTTAAATAACATTTTTGTTCGTGTTAAATGAAAGTACTGTGAAACAACTATAACACTTTTAAACCCCAAACTATCTTTTAAATTTAGGGTGTTTTTAACGGTTTTAAGGGTGTTGTCGCCAAAATTATCAACAATAATTAAAGAATCGGGTACTTTATTTTTAAGTAAGAAAGCTTTCATTTTATCACCTTCATAAAACCCTTCTTTACCTAAACCACCACTAACAATTATTTTTTTTACTTGGTTGTTTTTATATAAGTTTAAACCACATTCTAAACGTTTTTGTAATCGTTTAGAAAGCGTGCCATCTATGTTTACTTTATTACCAAGTATTACAGCAACATCAGCCCTTTTATCATTTTTAGCCAGCCCATCAAATGTAATATAAGCTATATGACCAAAAAACCATAGTAATAATATGACTAGTATTAATTTATATTTTTGTAAGATTTTCATTAAAATTATAGCTTAAAAGTAGTACAATAGATTAAAGTTAATTGATGTAAAGTGCCACGTTTTTTTTAGTTTAAAGGTACATGTAATTTTAGTTGAATTTATAAATTGGTTGTAATTTTTACAGCATTCTTTATTTATGATATGTTTTAATGATTTGGTATAGATAAAATGTCATTTTTATGTTTCATAAATAACATTAAGAGTACTTATGAAACATAAAAAATAGGTTTTTAATTTTTCAGTTTGCTATTTAATTATCAATAGGCTTCTGTGTACTTATTGCAATTCTATTCCAAGAATTTATAGTAACTATTGCCATTATTATTTGTGAAAAATAAGTGTCGCCAAATGTTTTAATAGCTTTTTCGTAGGTTTTAGAAGTTAATCCCTTATGATGAATCATAGTTACTTCTTCAGTCATTTGAAGAATAATTTTTTCTTCTTCAGTAAATAAATCCCCTTCTTGCCAAGCATTTAGTAAAAATATACGCTGTTGTGTTTCACCATTTTTTAAAGCTTGCTTAGTGTGCATATCAATACAAAATGGGCATTTATTTAACTGTGAAGCTCTAATTTTTATAAGCTCTTTATGGGTACTACTTAATTTACTTTCTTTTAAGTAATTTTCTAAAGCAAACATCCCTTTATAAGCAGTAGGTTCGGTTGTTTCAATTTGAACTCTTTTATCCATTTTTACTTTGTTTTAGTTTATTACAAAGATAAATTGAGACTTATAGAAAAAACTTAACCTGGTTTAAGAACGGTTAATTATTAGTTTGATGTTCATAAAATTCTAGTGTAAATTCTCTTAAGTACTTAGAATATTTATTATTATCGGATATGTTTTTTAATAAAGCTACGCATTTTTTTAGCGCAACTCCCTCTAAAGAATTAATAAACCTGTTTAATAAAAGAATAGAAGTTATTGTAGCATTTTCGGTATTAAATTTTATTAGTTTAGGATAGTATATTTCATAATCGGGCTTGTTAATACTTTCTATAAAGTGAATAAAGGAAAAATTTTCATCTATCTCTGCATCTTGAGATTTAAGAAATTCAAAAAGTATATCGATTAACTCTTTCTTTTGTGATGTAACCAAAGAATCTATGGGAGTTAGTTGCTCACTAATTTCATCAAAAAAGCCACTGATCTCATAATCTTCGGTCTCTTCAGTTACCTTAAATTTTTTGATTTTTACTATTGCTCCTTTAATTTCCATTTATTTGTTAATTCAATTAATTATTTTTTTATATAAAAAGCTGATTAAGAACGTTTTTTGTTCCTAATTTTACTTACATATTCAGGTGTAAGACCTAAATAAGAGGCAAGTAAATATTGCGGTATTCTTTGAGCAAAATCAGGGTATTTATCAATAAAATTAAAATATATTTCTTCTTTAGAAAAATCATATAAATATTTCATTCTCATTTGAGAGGCTCCAAAAGATATTTGGTAAATTGATCTGAAATATTTTTCAAGTTTTGGAAACTCCTCTAATAATTTTTTTTGCTTATCAATAGAAATCGAGAGGATTTGAGATTTTTCAACTGCTTGAATATGAAAATCGGTTGTGCCTTCATTATAAAAAGCTAAACAATCAGTCATCCACCAATTTTCAATGGCAAATTGAATGGTTCTTTCTACGCCTTTATTATTAACAAAATACATTTGAAGACATCCGCTTAATACAAAATGATTAAAATTACATTTATTAGTAGCTTCAATTATAGCTTCTTTTTTGTTTAAATTTCTAATATCAAAGAAGAGTATAATTTTTTTAAAGTCTTTTTCTTTGATAGTTACAAATTTATTTAGATGTTCAAAAAAATGTTTTGTCATGCTGGGAATTTATACTAAAATTTTAATTTGTAATACTACGTGTAAAGTTAGTTATAAGAAACACAGGGTAGGTAATAGTTGAGGTTATTTTAGTTTTTATAACTGAATAAAATATATTTTTAAAGAAAAACCGCCCTATGCTTTTAAAGTAACTAATTATATAATTTTATTTTCTCTCCAATTGTTTTTTAAATATTTTAAAGCATCTTCTAAAGCTTTTTTTGAAGGAGTAGGGTTAAAATCTAACTCATTTCTTGATTTATTAATGTTGTAATCTTGCTTTAAACCATAAAACATATCTAAATAATGTCGCTGTAATTGAGGTTCTTTCCCTGTAACTTTACTACCAAACTCCATTAAGCTAGCAACAGCGTACAATAAGAATTTTGGCACTTTTTTAGGTGTTTTTAATTTTAGACTTGGGTATAATTCAGCTGCTATTTTTACACTTTCCTGTAAAGAAGTATGTTTTTCGTTTGATAAAATATACCTTTCATTATTCTTACCCTTAACCATAGCGTTATAAGTTCCTAAAGCTACATCTTTTACATCAACCCAATTTAAAGTTACATTGGTATCTACAGGAATTTGTCCTTTTAAAATTTGTAAAACAAGGTTGTTAGAATAGCTTAATTTATAAGCTTTGTCTCCAATCATAGCAGAAGGTAAAACTAAAACAGTTCTAATACCATATTTTTTCCCTAATGCTAATGCTAGTTTATCAGAATCGTTTTTTGAATTGTAATACCAGTTTCTTCGATCTTTATTATATCCATTATTTACATTGGCTGGTAATTTTGAGAAATCTAAACATGCTACAGAACTTACGTATACAATATTTTTGACGCCACATTCTTTTGCAAGATCAAACACATTTTGAGTTCCTTGCATATTATTATCATAAATTTCGGCTAAAGGATCTTTAGCCCACATACTAAAATTTGCTGCTACTGCGTATAAGTTGGTAACTCCTTTAAATGCTTTTTTTAATGATTCTTTGTCGGTAATATCTGCCTGTACAATTTCACAATCTAACCCTTTAAAAGGAGCTACATTATGTATGTTTCTAACAGTTGTTCTTACTTTTTTGTTTTTAGATAGTAATAGTCTAATTAAGTTATTTCCTAAATGCCCGTTTCCTCCTGTTATTAATGAAATTTCGTTACTCATAATTTTTAAATTTAGTAGGAGTAAAATTAAAGTGTATTTAAGAGGAGAGAAATAACATTTGTTAGAAAGTAATTTGTTTTCTAATACGACTTAGAGATTGAGGTTCCATTCCTAAAAAAGAAGCAATATTATCAATAGATACATTTAAGGCTAAATTAGGATATTGATTTACAAATTTTAGATAGCGTTCTTTTGCTGATAAAATTTGAAAATCTTTAACACGTTCTAACTTGCAACTTAAATGCTGGTTAGTTACTTCTTTAACAAGTACAGACCAGAATTTTGTTTCTTCTTGTAAAATGTTAAAATTTGATTTTGATATTTTTAAAAGTTTAGATGCTGTAATTGTTTCATAATAATCTAATGAAGGTATTTCGTTCATAAAACTATCTAAAGACGTAAAAAAATCGTGTGATGCTACAAGATGTTGTACTACAATTTTACCATCAATATTTTGATAACCTTTTACAATTCCTGAATCTAAGTAATAAATATATCGCTCTACTTTTCCTGCTTCAGAAATACTAGTTTGAGCTGTAAGATCTTCTTTTTCAAAATATTTTTCGATTAAGTCAATATCGTTTTGATTTATCGTAATTCTAGATTGTATATAATTAATTAGATTTTTCATTTATAATAATATAAGTGGTAAGAAATTGCATTTTTTATTTTAGTAAGAAGTAAAAGTAATTTTTTTAGAATAAAAGTAAGTTTAGTGTATAAAAAAAACTCGTTACAATATTGCAACGAGTTCTATTATATTTTTTAAGAAGTGTGTTCTTAGAACATTTCTCTACCAGAAAAATGAAAAGCACCTTCAATAGCAGCATTTTCATCAGAATCAGATCCGTGAACAGCGTTTTCACCAATAGAAGTAGCAAACATTTTACGAATAGTTCCTTCAGCAGCATCAGCAGGATTTGTAGCACCGATTAAAGTTCTAAAATCTTCAACAGCATTGTCTTTTTCTAAGATAGCAGCAATAATTGGCCCACGAGTCATAAATTCAACTAACTCACCAAAGAAAGGACGCTCGTTGTGCACAGCATAAAAAGCTTCAGCATCACGCGTAGTCATTTGAGTTTTTTTCATTGCTACGATTCTAAAACCTGCAGCATTAATTTTGTCTAAAATTGCACCAGTGTGTCCGTTTTCAACACCATCTGGTTTAATCATTGTAAAAGTTCTATTTGTTGCCATTATTATAAGTTTCTGTATAAGTAAATAAAATGTAAGTGCAAACTTCGCACAAATCGGCGCAAAAATACACTTTTTTATGTTATTAGCAAGTTAAGGATATACTTGACTGATTTTTTGCAGTATAGTATTGTTTTTGCCTCGCATTTGAAAAATTACTTTATTTAATTCGAAATCAAAAAGCAACACTCCATAACTTAAAGTACTTATAACATTACCTACTCTCTGCTTATTTTTTTCAGAAGAAAATGATGTATAAGCATGAGTTAAACCACTTGAAGTAAAATCGATAATAGGGTAAGGAACATTAGTAATATTAGTTTTAGAGAATTCTGAAATATGCCTGTCACCAGAAAGAAGAATTACATTTTTAGCTTTTGAAGTTTCAATAAGCTTCAAAAACTTGGTAAGTTCACTAGGAAAGTTACTCCATTTCTCGAAACCATGTTCACTCGAAAGTACTTGAATACTACTAACAATAACATTAAAATTAGCCGTAGAGTTTGTTAATTCATTTTTTAACCATGCCCATTGGTTAGTTCCTAAAATACTACCCTCTTTATTTTTATTAGATTGATAACGTTTTTTACCATTTCCTTTTATTAAAGCTGTTCTGAAATACCGAGTATCTAGCATAATTATTTTTATACTTTTATTTTAAAATTTTCAACATGATAAATACCAGCTTTTTTTCTCCTAGGAGAGTGTTTAGGTACATTTATAAAATCTAAAAACAACTGCTGGCTTTCCTTTTTCTTTTTATAATCAATACCTCCATCATTTTTACCATAATCATGATCGTCCCAAGTAGCTAAAATAGGAGTGTTTTTTGCTAGTTTACTGTATGAAAATTGCTTTTTTTGCTGCATATAAAGTTTTTCCATTTTATCCATGTTATTTGTATCTGCATAAATATTATCTCCGCCCCAAATCCACACATCAGGCTGTAGAGAAATAATATCTTCCCAAAAAGGATTCGATTTGTTTTGGTCATTACAAGAACCAAAAGCTATTGTAAATTTTTCTTGACTGTATATAGTTGTAGAAATGATTAAAAATGTAAAAAAAGCTATAGAAGATTTCATAGAAGTCATTAGAATATTATTTTTGTGAAATAACAAAAATAAAAGCAGAAAAAGATTAATAAAACATTAATTAGTATATTCGCCACTTATGATTTTAAAACACTTTACAGAACTCAAAGAATATTTGTCACAATCTAAAAATATTGTGATAATAGGTCATAGAAATCCTGATGGAGATGCAGTTGGTTCAACATTAGGTTTAAAACATTATTTAGATAAAAAAGGACATACTGTTCAGGTAGTAATGCCTAATGAATACCCTGATTTTTTACATTGGATTCCAGGGTCTGAAACAGTATATCGTTTCGACCGTCAAAATAAACAGAGCGTTCGTTCGTTAAAGAATTCAGAAATTGTATTTCTTTTAGATTTTAATGCTTTACATAGGGTAGGAAGTGATATGCAAAATACATTAGAAAAATATGAGAATAATTTTGCGTTGATAGATCATCATCAGCAGCCAGATGATTTTGAGTATATGTATTCAGATACAACCATGTCATCTACCTGTCAAATGGTATACAATTTCATCGAAATGATGGGAGATGTAGACTTAATAGATAAAAATATTGCTACGGCATTGTATACAGGTATTATGACTGATACAGGATCTTTTCGT
Organism: Tenacibaculum ovolyticum DSM 18103; assembly: GCF_000430545.1. Taxonomy (GTDB): domain Bacteria; phylum Bacteroidota; class Bacteroidia; order Flavobacteriales; family Flavobacteriaceae; genus Polaribacter; species Polaribacter ovolyticus. The sequence goes on along the minus strand of NZ_AUMF01000019.1, from coordinate 25,550 downwards.
TTTAGATCAACAACAAGTACAACACATCGTATTATTGCTGATTTAATAGATAAAGGGGCAGAAAATGACAAGATTCATAGTAATGTACACGATGCAAATACTTATAATCGTTTATTGTTATTAGGGCAAGCATTAAGTAATATGAAAATGTTAACAGAGTATAAAACGGCATTTATAACATTATCAGAAGCAGAAAAAAAGCAATTCAATTACGAAAAGGGAGATACTGAAGGTATTGTTAATTATGCCCTTTCTTTAAAAGGTATTGTGTTTGCTGCTATCTTTATAGAAGATAAAGAGCAAGGAATTATAAAAATGTCACTTCGCAGTAAAGGTAAGTTTTCAGTAAATCAGTTTGCTAGAAATTACTTTAATGGTGGAGGTCATGATAATGCAGCAGGAGGAAAGAGTGATGAATCGATGGAAGATACAATAACAACATTTAAAGCATTGTTACCAAAATATAAAACAGCATTAGAAACATCGTATGAAGCTTAAAATTATTTTTTTCTTGGTGGTTATTTTAGGTGTAGTTTCTTGTAAAGAACCTGAAGCAAGAAGGCCTAATAAACAAGGAACTACTAATTTTTACAATGAAGTAGTAAAAAAGAATAAAAAACTGAATGCTTTAGAGAAAAAACGATTAGAAAATTTTATTTCTAAAGATACAGTTAATCAGTATACAGTTTCTAAAAATGGGTTTTGGTATACCTATGTCGTTAAAGATTCACTAAATACTTTAAAACCCAAAAAAGAAGATGTAGTTTTGATGTCTTTCGATATTTCAGATATCAATGGGAATATACTTTATAAGAGGCAAGAAAGAAACTATAAGGTAGATAAAGAAGATTTTATTCCTGCATTACAAGATGGAATAAAGTTGATGAAAAAAGGAGAAACTATTACATTTGTCATTCCTTCATATAGTGCCTTTGGTATTACAGGTGATGGTAATAAGATTGGAGTAAGACAACCAATAAAGAGTACAGTAACATTAATCGAAATTAAATAACAAATAAGTAAAAATGAAATTAACTAAAATTTTAGCAGTAGCAGTTGTAACGTTATCTGTTGTGTCATGTGGAAACAGTCAGTTTAAAGAAAAAAGTTCATTAACAACAGAGATAGATTCTGTAAGTTATACTTTAGGTGTAGACATGGCTAATAAAATAAAATCTAATTTTAATGATATTGATCAAGGTTTATTTGTTCAAGGATTTAAAAATGGAATGGATTCTACAAACCTTTTAGTAGAGTCAAAAGATATTAATAATATATTAAGCGCATTTTTTCAGAAGAAGCAACAAGAAAAAATGAAAGAACAGCAAGCTGCACAAGCAAAAAAAGCAGAAAGCGAGTTTGGAGATTATAGAAAAGAAGGTGAAAAGTTCTTAGCTGAAAATAAAACAAAAGAAGGTGTAAAGACTACTGCTAGTGGTTTACAATACATTGTTTTAAAAGAAGGAAGTGGAGAAATGCCTAAAACATCATCAAAAGTTAAAGTTCATTACCATGGTACATTAACTGATGGAACTGTTTTTGATAGTTCAGTAGATAAAGGACAGCCAATTGAATTTGGTGTAACTCAGGTTATAAAAGGATGGACTGAAGGATTACAGTTAATGAAAACTGGAGCTAAGTATAAGTTTTTTATACCTCAAGATTTAGCATATGGAGCACAACAAAGAGGTGCGAAAATTAAGCCGTTTTCAGCTTTAATTTTCGATGTAGAGTTACTTGAGATTAAGTAAAAAAACATACATAAAAATTAAAATCGATTAGGTTAGTACTTGTTATTAACCTAATTGATTGTTTATAAGAGAAACTTAAAAATATAATTCAATGAAAATTTGTAAAATTTTAATAGCAGTTGTAGTGTTGTTATCAGCATGTAAATCGGTTAAATATACTGATTTAGAAAATGGATTATATGCAGATTTGCAAACAAATCGTGGAGATATTTTAATAAAATTACACGAAAAAGAAATGCCAATGACAGTTGCTAATTTTGTAGCACTAGCTGAAGGAGACAATCCTAAAGTGGTAGATTCATTAAAAGGAAAACCTTTTTATGATACAACAAAATTTCATAGAGTAATTAACGACTTTATGATTCAAGGTGGAGATGTTACAGGTACTGGTAGAGGAGATAATGGATATCGATTTGGAGATGAGTTTCCGATGAATGAAAAAGGAGAATTAATTTATAAGCATGATGGTGCAGGAGTATTGTCTATGGCAAACTCTGGAAAAGCAACAAACTCTAGTCAATTTTTTATTACACACAAAGCAACCCCTTGGTTAGATGGTATGCATTCAATTTTTGGTAAAGTATTATTAGGGCAAGATATAGTTGATGTAATTAAGCAAAATGATGTAATTAATCATGTAGAGATAATTAGGGTTGGTAAAGAAGCTAAAAAATTTATAGCAGCTAATATTTTTGAAAAGGAGCTATTGAATGTAGAAAAAAGAGCAGCTGAGTATAAAGAAAAAATAGCTGAATTAAAACGTGCGTTTCAAGAAAAAAAAGGAATTAATGACGCTATTGAAACAGATTCTGGTTTAAAGATTTTACAGTTACAAAAGGGTAAAGGAGAAAAAGTAAACCCAGCAATACCAACAACTGTTCATTACACACTATATTTGGCAGAAGGAAAAAAAATGGACTCTAGTTTAGATAGATCGCAACCTTTTACTTTTATCATTAACGATGCTAAATCGCCTATTATTACAGGGTGGAGAGAAGGTGTACAAACAATGAGAGAAGGAGATAAATCAATATTTTTTATTCCTTATTATTTAGGGTATGGAGAAAGTGGTTTAGGGCCAACCATAGGAAAAACAGATTTAGTTTTAGAGGTAGAAGTATTAAAAGTTGGTAAATAATTATGATAGAAAATATTATACAAAAAGATAAAGAACTTCTTATATATTTAAATAGTTTGGGGAGTGAAAGTTGGGATGGATTTTGGTTAGCGATAACAAATCAATTTCATTGGACACCTTTGTTTGTTTTTTTACTTTATTTAGTTTTTAAATATCTAGGTTTAAAAAAAGGATTATTTACCGTTTTGTTCTTAGCTCTTTTAGTAACATTTTCAGATCAGATAACAAACGTTATAAGAGGTGTTTTTGAGAGATTGCGACCAAACAATGATCCAGCTATAAGAGATGTGTTAAGAACATTAATAAGACCTCAAAGTTTTAGTTTTGCTTCTGGTCATGCAACAACGTCTACTGTTGTTACAGTTTTTTTAATTATGCTTTTACGAAAGCACACAAAGTATATTAAACTTTTAATAATGTTTCCTTTAATTTTTGCCTATAGCAGATTGTACTTAGGGGTTCATTTTCCAATAGATATATTAGGTGGTTTTATTAACGGTGTAACTATTGGGTATTTATCATTTAAATTGCATAAATTTTTAATGAACAAAATATTTAAATAAAACAGTTTTTAAAAAATAAAAAAGCGAGCTAATTTTAAATTAGCTCGCTTTTTTTTAGCTAAAAAAAGACCTGAAGAAGTTATAAAAAGAATATGTAGGTAGTCTTTTAACTAAGGCTGTAAAATAATTAAAATATAGTTGAGGTATTTTGTACTCTTTATGTAAAAAAATAAGAATAAGTAGTATTAAAATAGATGATTAAACTGAAGTTATTTTTAATATACAGTTGTATAATTTGTTTTATTGAATAAGGTAAAAGTAGGCAAAGTTATTAGGTGAAAGTTGATTACATTGCATTGTGTTATTGATTTAGTTTAAGGGGTAGCGTACATAGAAGAGGTACTTGCGTCTTGTGTAAATTTAATGATCTCTATTTCTTTGTTTTTCTAGCCATAAATGAACGCTACCTATTTCACGAGCTTTAAAAAAATTACTTTCTTTATATATGTAGTTCCCTTTAGGTAAAGTAGGTTTTACTTTAATGAATTTGTAAAGAACTAATTTAAGTATTGAGTCTTTTAAAGCATCCTTCGTTAAATCTAAATCTTTATTAGAAGCTATTACTTCATTAATAAAGCTTTCTATTTCTATATTTTTAGTTTTAAATATTAATGCTTTGAATACGATTTCTTCCATAATAGGTGTTGTCTTACTTGTAGTAAAGGTATTTTTAAATTATAATTATAAAAAGGGGATAACCGCAGAAATACATGTAGTTAACCGTAAGATTATGTGGGGTTTATTTTGATTTTTTATTAAATAAAGGAACGTCTTTGGTAGTTAACGTGGCTCGCTTATATTTATTTTGTAAGATGAAAATCGATGAAGGTTGTTCTTATTTTATTGTATAAAAAAAACCGAAGCTTTTGCTTCGGTTTTTGCGGAGAAAGAGGGATTCGAACCCCCGGTCCTGTAACAGACAACGGTTTTCAAGACCGCCGCATTCGACCACTCTGCCATTTCTCCAGGCGTGCTATTTAGATATTTCTAAATAGCGGTTGCAAATATATAATTATTTTTAAATATAAAAAGCTTTTTTTTTGTTTTTTTTAGATAGATAAAAAAGTAGGTTAAGCTCTTTTTATTAGTCTTTGAGAAATGTATATAAAAACAAAAAAAACCGAAGCTTTTGCTTCGGTTTTTGCGGAGAAAGAGGGATTCGAACCCCCGGTCCTGTAACAGACAACGGTTTTCAAGACCGCCGCATTCGACCACTCTGCCATTTCTCCAGGCGTGCTATTAAAAATATTTCTAATAGCGGTTGCAAAACTACAACCTTTTTCTAAATTAAAAAAACAAAAAGTTGTTATATTTTAAAATAAAATAGCGCTAATTAAATTAATAGTAGGTGCTTTTTTAATTGTCAGTTAGTTACAGTGATAATAAATTTTTTATTTTTTTAAAAAAAAACTGTTATAGGTTTTTTAGAGATGTACAAAATATACCATTAGTGTTATATTTATGCATACTTGATTAGTTTTTAGTATTTTCATAAAGAAAATTATAATTTTTAATTTACTTTCGTTCCAAAATTAAGAAGCATGTTTAATTCATTTGGAAATATTTTAAAAGTAACTACTTTTGGGGAATCACATGGAACCGCTATTGGAGGTGTTATTGATGGTTTTCCGGCAGGAATGGAGGTAGATTTTGAGGCTGTTCAACAAGAATTGGACCGTCGTAAGCCAGGACAATCTAAGATTGTAACCCAACGTAAAGAGCCAGACACTGTAGAGTTCTTATCAGGAATTTTTGAAGGCAAAACAACAGGTGCTTCTATTGGTTTTGTAATAAAAAATACAAATCAAAAAAGTAAAGATTATAACCATAATACCAATGTATATCGTCCCTCACATGCCGATTATACATATGATAAAAAATATGGTGTAAGAGATCATAGAGGAGGGGGTAGAACTTCTGCACGTGAAACCGCCAATTGGGTTGTTGCAGGTGCATTGGCAAAACAGTTAATAGCACATATTAATATTGATGCATTTACATCGTCAGTAGGTGATATATTTATAGATAAACCATATCAAGATTTAGATTTTTCTAAAATAGAAAGCAATATTGTAAGATGTCCTGATGCCGTTTCAGCCGAAAAAATGATTGATAAAATTCATGAAATAAGAAAAGCAGGTGACACGATTGGAGGTACAGTAACTTGTGTTTTACAAAATGTTCCAGTAGGTTTAGGAGAGCCTATTTTCCATAAATTACATGCTGAATTAGGTAAGGCAATGTTATCAATAAACGCAGTAAAAGGATTTGAATTTGGAAGTGGGTTTTGTGGAGCAAAAATGCAAGGATCTGAACATAACGACATTTTTAATGAAGATGGTACTACGCAATCTAATTTATCTGGAGGTATTCAAGGAGGTATTAGTAATGGAATGGATATCTATTTTCGAGTAGCTTTTAAACCTGTTGCTACTATTATGCAAAATCAACAAACCATAAACTCTGAAGGTGAACTTACCGAAATACATGGAAAAGGTCGTCATGATCCTTGTGTAGTACCAAGAGCTGTACCTGTTGTTGAAGCTTTAGCAGCTTTAGTAATGGCTGATTTTTGGTTAATTGATAGAACAAGAAGAGTTTAATAATTTATATAAATAATACTTATCTCCTTTTTTTATGGATGCTTTAAAATTTCTTTTAGAAGAATTAGAGAACCAATGGGAAGAGGAGATAACTATAAAAAGAGGTGATTTTCTAGCCCGAAAAAATACCGTAAATACAAATCTATACCTCGTTTTAGAAGGGAGTTTAAGAGTTTTTATTGAAGATGAGGATCAAGATCATACAATTAGATTTGGTTATAAAAATTCTATAATAACAGCTTTAGATTGTTTTTTAACAAACAAGCCTAGCTTATTTTATATACAAAGCCTTAAAAAATGTAAACTAAAGGTTATAAGTAAACAGAAGTACATGAGTCTTATAAAGGCTAATGAGAAGTGTCAGAATGCTTGGAATATGATGCTAGAAAGTTTTGTTTACCAACAAATAGAACGTGAGATTGATTTAATAACTTTTTCACCACAAAAACGTTTTGAAAGAGTTTTTAAACGTAGTCCTCAGGTTTTTCAAGAAATACCTCATAAATATATTGCTTCTTATTTAAGAATGGCGCCTGAAACTTTATCTAGAATATTAAAAAACCTTGATTAGAATCAACTTTTATTTTGTTTAAAAAACTCAACTTTGAATAAAATTATAAGTATGGTTTTTAAAACAGAAGAATTATTATTAGTATTAAAAGAATATGTTATTAATCATATTGATTATGCAAATTCATTAAAAAATTTTTCAGAGGCAGCGTTGCAAAAAAAACAAGATGATATTTCTTGGTCTGTATTAGAATGTTTAGAACATTTAAATTTGTATGCCTTATTTTATAATAAAGAAATAAAGAGTAGAATTGATAAATCTAAACTTATTAAGTCCCCTTTTTTTAAATCGGGATATTTAGGAAACAAGTTTTCTTTAGATATGTTACCTAAAGAAAATATGAAAACAATGAATACTTTTAAAAGTAAGAACCCTATTTATTCAAAATTAAGTAAAGATGATGTGTTATTGCGTTTTATATCGCAACAAACTGAACTTTTACAATTGTTAGAATTAGCTAAAAATAAAGACTTAACTAAGATAAAAACATCAATAACATTGCCTTTTTTAAAGTTTAGATTAGGAGATACTTTTAGGTTTGTGATTTATCATAATGAACGACATATTGTTCAAAGTAAAAGAATATTGTGAAATTTAAATTATTTATAACTTATTATAATAAGATCATTTTATATTTTAGATGAAAATTTGATGAATCTATAATGAAGTTTGACAATCCAATACTGTTTTTTTTATGTTCACTAGGTGTTTTTAACGGCCTTTTGGTAAGTCTATATTTTTTATTTTTCAGTAAGCAAAAACGAATCCAAAATATTTTATTTGGATTGTTAGTATTGTTATTGAGTATTCGAATAGGAAAATCGGTATATGTAATTTTTACACCAAGAGAGGAAAGGAACTTGTGGTTTATTCAGTTCGGTTTATCAGCATGTTTTTTAATTGGAATTGCGTTATTTTATTATTTAAAAGCTTCAATAGATAATAAGAAAAGTATTCCTAAAAAATGGAAAGTTCATTTTAGTATTTTGTTTTTATTTATTGTTATTGTAAGTGTTTTTAAGCCTTATGAATATTACGGTGATTTTTGGAATACATTTTTTGTTCAGTTTATTTATGTTGTTTGGGGAGGGTATATAGTTGCTTCTGGACTTGTTATAAAAGATATATTTAAAAAACTAGTTAGCCGAGAAAATACTACCACTGCTGAGTTGTGGTTAATTACTGTTTATATAGCCAATACCTTAATTTTTTTAGCCTATATAATTGGTTATTTTCATTTGTATTTGGTAGGAACAATTACTTTTTCGGTAGTTTTTTACGTCGTTTTAATCTTTTTTCTATCAAAAAATAATAGAGATACTATTTTTCAGGATATTCCAGTAAAATACGCTGCAAAAAAGATAGAAAATAAAGAAGCAATACTTTTAGTAGATAAGTTAGATAAGCTTATGAAGGAAAAACAATTATACAAAGAAGCAAATGTAAAGCTACTTAGTATTTCTAAAGAGTTACAAATAACACCGCATAAACTATCGCAATTATTAAATGATAATATTGGAAAAAGCTTGGCAACTTTTTTAAATGATTATAGAGTTGAAGAAGCAAAGAGTTTATTACGGGAAAAACAAAATCTTACGCTTGAAACAATAGGTTTTGAAGCAGGATTTTCTTCAAAATCAAACTTTTATGCTACGTTTAAAAAAACGGTAGGACAAACGCCTTTACAATATCAAAAGCAATATATATAGGTGTAATTGTCTAAAATTATAATTCAGGACACCTGAATTATAAGCAATCACTACTTTTTATGATGGTCTAGATAGATTTGTTTAAAATCTAAAATTAGAACCATGAGAATAACCACATTATTATTTTTAGCATTAATTACATTTCAATTTACACAAGCACAATCTGAGCATTCATTTGTAGAAAAAACATTACAAAATTATATGGAAGGTAGTTCTTATGCAAAGTTAAAAATGTTAAAGAGTGCCTTTGCAGATGACGCGACTTTATACCTCACGAATAAAGAGGGACTTTTTAAAATATATACACCAAGTGAATATACTGGTTTTTTTAAAAATTCAGAAAAAGGAAAATTTAATGGACGCGATGCTAAAGTGCTAGCCATTGAGGTTGTAAAAGATATTGCAATGGCAAAGGTTGAAATAGCTGGGCCTGAAAGAAAATGGGTTTATATTGATTTATTTCTGTTGAAAAAAACTAATAAAGGCTGGAAGATTATTAGTAAAACAGCAACAAGAGTTGACTAGAAAAAATGAGATTAAGTAAACCTACATCAATAATTAATAATAGAATGAAACACAGTTTTACAATTATAGTATTATTGCTTTTTATGCTAAATATTTATTCTCAAACAGCTACTATAAATTACATTGATACAAAAATTGAAGTTGATGGTAAATTAGAGGAGTCGGTATGGGAGCATTTACCTAATAATACTAATTTTCATAATTTAATGCCAACCGATATAGGGCAAGCAGAAAATCAAACATCAGTTAAAATATTTCATAACAAAGAGTACTTGTATGTTGGTGCTATTTATAATGACACTACTAAAAGAAGACAGGTAAGTTCTTTAAAAAGAGATGTGTCTATTGGTATTAGTGATGCTTTTATTATGATATTAGACACTCAAAACCAAAAGCAAAAAGGAAATTTATTTGCAGTAAATGCTTACGGAACTCAAGTTGATGCATTGGTAGAACGTGTAAATGCGGGATATGGCCTTAATTTTAGTTGGAGTACGGTTTGGAATGCACGCACATCAGTAAAAGGAACACAGAAAATTTTTGAAATAGCAATTCCTTTTAAAGCATTAAACATTACTGAGAATAATTCGGTGTTTGGAGTGCAATTTTATGTAAGAGATATTAAAAATAATTCATGGACTATTCTGTCGGATGTAAGTAGGAATTATCCAAGTTTTGATCTTCGTTTCACAAAACCATTTAATGTATTAGATTTATCAAATACTTCTATGTCTCGTTATACAGTAACACCATCTTTAACTGTTAATTATCAAAATGATGTTGAAAATGATACAGATAATACTGATTATAAACCTAGCCTAGATGTGCAATATAATATAACACCATCTTTAAAATTAGACGCGACTATTAATCCTGATTTTTCTCAAATAGATGTAGATCAACAAGTCACTAACTTAACTCGTTTTGCTGTAAATTTTCCTGAGAGGCGAAATTTTTTTTTAGAGAATGCTGATTTGTTTTCAAACCTAGGAGTTAATGGTGTAAATCCCTTTTATTCAAGACGAATAGGAGCGAAAAGCCCTATTAAATTTGGATTGAAATTATCAGGAAATATTTCATCAAAAACAAGAATAGGTATTTTAAATGTTCAAACAGATAAAAATGAAGGTTTGCCATCACAAAATTTTGGAGCGTTTGTGGCAGAACAGCAGTTATCTAGAAACTTTACAACGACTGGTTTTTTTATTAATAGGCAAGAAACGGATGGTTTTAAATTTAAGGAAGACTACAATCGAGTAGCAGGAATTAATATAAATTATAAATCAAACAACAATAAATGGACTGGTGTTGCTAATTTTGGTAAAAGTTTGAATGATGAGATTTCAAACGATAATAATTTTTACAATTTGGGGCTTTGGTTTAATAAAAGAGGATTGAGTTGGAATGTAGCTATAAAGAGTGTAGGGCAAAATTACATAACAGATGTCGGTTTTACTCCAAGACTGTATAACTATGATGCCGTAAATGATATGGTAATAAGGGAAGGTTATACGCAAACTACTAGTGGAGTGGAATATGAAAAATTTTATGAGAAGTCCAAATCGCTAAATTCCGTTCGGTATTTAAATTATAAAAATAACACCTATTTAGATGAAAATGGAGCGGTAAATCAATCATCACACTTTTTAAATGGAGCAGTTTTTTTTAAAGACTTATCAGCAATTTATTATGTATACACTCAAGATTATGTAAATTTAAAATATGGTTTTGCTCCGTTGGGAAATGGTAATGTTCTTGTGCCTGATAGGTATAATTTCGGAATTTTAAAATTAGGATATAATTCTGCAAATAATCAGAGATTAAGATATCGTTTTAATGTACAAAAAGGAAGTTATTATAATGGTAGTAGAGTAGCTGCAGGAGTTTACTTAAATTATCAGTTATTGCCTTTTGCGAATTTACAATTGAATTATGATGTTAATGATATTGATTTAAAATTATTAGGAAAAGAAACATTTCATTTAACACGATTTACAGGGGAAGTATTTTTTAATAAACGTTTAAATTGGACTACTTACGTACAGTATAATACACAACGAAATAACTTTAATGTGAGTAGTAGAGTACAATGGGAGTATAAACCATTATCTTATGTATATTTAGTAGTTTCTGATAATTTTAATAAAAATATAACACGACAAAATTGGGGGATAGCTTTTAAAATGAATTATCGTTTCGATTTTTAGAAGCTATTTATATGTTAGGAAGCAAAAAAGCTTGATACTTAGTATCGAGCTTTTTTAAAATATATTATAGTTTTAAAAACTATGCTAACATTCTAAAAGGGATTTCAATAAGAGTTTTAAGATGAGGGAAATGAAGTTGAAAGGGGAGATAAATTAAAATAGACAAAATGTATTTGGTTGAAAAACGAAAATAATCTTATTGAAAATAAAATAGATTAGAAATAACATTATTGACATCATTAATGTTGTTAGAATAGGAATTACAATTGGTTTGTTATATCTAGTTAAGTGAAATAAGACGAAATATAATTAATAAAAAATAGCTTTAAATATATTTATTGAACTAGTTCAATGTTTTTAACGTGAAACATTAGCAGTTTTGTATTAAGATTAAATTAATATAACCCCCAATATTTTTAAACATGAAAATACAATTTAAACACACATTAATCTTATTCACCCTTCTTATGGGTATGAATATTAAAGCCCAAATCAGTGAAGGAGGGACGCCGTATTTTGCATCAAAATCAGTAGCAAGATTATATAGTATACCAAAAATTAACATGCCGCCAATTAATCTTGAAAAAAGAAAACAAGAAGGTGAAGAAAAACCTTATCAATTTGCGTATGCTCATAAGGTAGATATAAATCCTAACAATTCTGGAACATGGCATACATTGTCTAATGGAGATAAATACTGGGTGCTGGAGATAGAATCAAAAGGAGCTAAGTCTCTTAATTTTACATTTTCAGATTTTTATTTACCAAAAGGAGCTAAGCTATTTTTTTATAACAAAAGCCGTTCTGACATCAGAGGAGCATTTACGCATAAAAACAATAAACCATATCGTAAGCTTGGGATTTCCCCTATAAAAGGAGATCAGATAATTATAGAATATTACCACCCAGCACAATTATCAGAAAAACCTGCTTTGCAATTTGCTACGGTAGCGCATGATTATAAAGGAGTATTTGAGCTAGCAGACTCTATATATAAATCAAAAAATACAGCTAGAGCTTTTGAAGAATCTTCAAGATGTCAAATAAACGTAGCTTGTCCTGTAGGGAATCGTTGGGATAAGCAGATTAGATCTGTAGTACTCTTTGTTGCAGGGGAAGCTCTTGCTTCTGGTGTGTTAGTAAACAACGCGAATCAGGATCAAACCCCATATTTATTGACCGCTGGTCATAATCTTATTGCTGATCCTCAAACATTGATGTTTGTCTTTAGCTATCAATCATCTACTTGTGATAATCCACAAATAGAACCTTCTAAAGCTAATTCAATATCGGGAGCAGAACTTATGGCTGTTGATTTCTCATCAGTTCCACTTGAAGGTAGTACATATAACTCGGAAGGTAATATGGTTCCTGGTTATACTCATGCTGAGAGACCTGGTGTAGATTTTGCTCTATTAAAATTGTCTTCTTCTATTCCTAATTCTTATAATGCTTATTATAGCGGATGGGATGCTTCGAATACTCCTCCCTCTAGTTTTGTAGGAATTCATCATCCATCAGGAGATATCAAAAAAATATCTTTGGGTACAGATATAAGGCATCCTGATTTTTTAGTTTTTCCTTCTAGGGATTCTTTAAATGCAAGACAAAAACCATATTATTGGAAAGTTAATTGGGAACAAGGTCATACAGAAGCAGGTTCTTCTGGATCTCCATTATTTAATCCAAATGGAAATGTAATAGGTATTCTACATGGAGGGAACTCTGATTGCATTAATAATGCTCCTTCCGGTACTGATATTTACGTGTCTTTTAATCGTGCTTTTTCTTTTCTAAAAGATTATTTAGCGCCTGGAAGTCGAGCAACCTCTTTAAAAGGAATAGAAGGTAATATTAACTCTAGGATAAGGAGTATTAAACCAGTAGAAACAGAATCATCTATCTCTTTATTCCCTAACCCGGTACAAAACACATTAAATATAACTAGTAATAATATCAATTATAAGGAAACATCCCTAGATATTTTCACAATATCAGGTAATATAATTGATAAAAAGCTTTATTCAATTAAACAACAAACAGCCAATAAACTAGTAATTAATGTTCATCAATTACCCAAAGGAGTTTACCTTATAAAAGTAAACAACACTACAAAAAAGTTTGTTATTTCAAAGTAACAAGCGAAGTATATAATGTGTTTTTATCTACTGTTAAGAGTAAATCAACTCGACATTCTCAGGTAAATGATGAATAATTAAGATTAATAAACTGTGGGATTCATAGATATCCTTTCTTTATAATCATCTTTAACTGTACCAAATTCCAAGACCTTATAAAGCCTTGGAGTTTGGTTTTTCAATATGCTTTATTGGTATATAGGGAGATCGTAAATAAATTTGTATACAAAAAAACTCAGAGAAATTTCTCTGAGTTTTTATATATAAAATATAGTAATTTTAACTATGCTAACATTGTAACAGGGTTTTCAATAAACGTTTTTAATGTTTGTAAAAACTGAGCACCTACTGCACCGTCAACTGTTCTGTGATCGCAAGCTAAAGTTAATTTCATTGTGTTACCTACAACAATTTCTCCGTTCTTAACTACTGGTTTTTGTACAATAGCTCCAACTGATAAAATAGCTGAATTAGGTTGGTTTATGATTGAAGTAAAACTTTCGATACCAAACATACCTAAGTTAGAAACGGTAAAAGTACTTCCTTGCATTTCTGCTGGAGATATTTTCTTATTTCTTGCTTTACCAGCTAAATCACGTACCGAGCTTCCTATTTGAGTTAAACTTAAAGCGTCAGTATGTTTTACTACTGGTACAACCAAACCTTCATCAACAGCTACAGCTACACCAACATGTATGTGGCTATGAAATAAAGTTGTATTATCTGTCCAAGAAGTATTTACTTGTGGGTGTTTTTTTAATGCCATTGCACATGCTTTAACTACCATATCGTTAAAAGATACCTTAGTGTCAGGAATAGCATTAATTGTTTTACGAGAAGCCATCGCGTTGTCCATATCTACTTCAATATTTAAGTAGAAATGAGGTGCTGAAAACTTAGAATTTCCTAATGCTTTAGCAATTGCCTTACGCATTTGAGAATTTTTAACTTCAGAAGTGTTTTCTTCTCCTGCGATTGCAAAATTAGTAACAGCAGCTGTACTAGAAGTAGTTGTTGGTGAAGATACAGTCGCTTCTGTTTTTACAGAAGGTGTGTAGTTTTCTATATCTTTTTTAACAATACGTCCGTTTTCACCAGAACCATTAACATCGGCTAAATTAATTCCTTTATCCTTTGCTATTTTTTTAGCTAAAGGAGAAGCAAATATTCTTCCTTTAGAAGTAGTAGTTGTTACAGTTTCTACAACTGCTTTAACTTCTTCTTTAGGACTTTCTATTTTTTCTTCAGTTTTTACTGAGGCAGTTACGTTTCCCGAAGTTTGAGCAGCAAGTACTGTAGCTACATCTGTTCCTTCCTTACCAATAATAGCAAGTAAACTATCTACAGGAGCAGCTTCACCTTCTTGAACACCAATATGTAGTAAGACACCTTCGTTAAAAGATTCAAACTCCATCGTTGCTTTATCAGTTTCAATTTCAGCTAAAATATCACCTTCTTCAACTTTATCACCTACATTTTTTAACCAAGAAGCTACAGTTCCTTCTTCCATAGTATCACTTAAACGAGGCATGTTTATAACAATAGCTCCTTCGGGCATTGCTACAGCTTCATTTTTTGTAGAGTTTTCTTGATTAGAACTTGTTTCAGTTTTAGGAACTTCTTTAGTTTCTGTAGGAGCCGAATTTCCATTTAATAAAGCAGAAATATCTTCACCTTCTTCACCAATAATAGCTAATAAAGTATCAACAGGAGCTCCTTCACCTTCTTGTACACCAACGTGTAATAAAACACCTTCGTGAAAAGATTCAAATTCCATAGTAGCCTTGTCAGTTTCGATTTCAGCTAAAATATCACCTTCTTCAACTTTATCACCTACATTTTTTAACCAAGAAGCTACTACTCCTTCTTCCATCGTGTCGCTTAAGCGAGGCATGTTTATAATTGTAGCCATGGTTTACTTAGATTTTATAAATGGATAATCTTCTTGTTCGTATACCATATCATATAATTGATTAGTTTCTGGATACGGAGAGTCTTCAGCAAATTTTTCACATTCGCTTACAGAACTTTTTACTTCTTTATTAATAGCTTCTATTTCTTCTTCTGAAGCATAGCTATTTTCTTTTATGATGTCTAATATTTGTGTAATAGGGTCTATCTTTTTGTATTCTGCTACTTCGTCTTTCGTACGGTAGTGTTGTGCATCAGACATTGAGTGACCTCTGTAACGATATGTTTTCATTTCTAAGAAAGTTGGACCTTCACCACGACGAGCTCTTTGAATAGCTTCATCTACAGCTTCAGCAACTTTTATAGGATTCATTCCATCAACAGGTCCACAAGGCATTTCGTACCCTAAACCTAGTTTCCAAATATCAGTATGATTAGCAGTTCTTTCTACAGAAGTTCCCATTGCATACCCATTGTTTTCAACAATGAAAATTACTGGTAATTTCCAATTCATAGCCATGTTAAATGTTTCATGTAATGAACCCTGACGAGCAGCACCATCACCAAAACAACATAATGTTACAGCATCATTACCTTTATATTTATCACCAAAAGCTAATCCTGCTCCTAATGGAATTTGACCACCAACGATTCCGTGACCTCCATAAAAACGATGTTCTTTTGAGAAAATGTGCATTGAACCTCCCATTCCTTGAGAAGTACCTGTAACTTTACCATATAATTCAGCCATTACGCGTTTAGGATCTTCACCCATACCTATTGGTTGTACATGGTTACGGTATGCTGTAATCATTTTATCTTTAGTTAAGTCCATTGCGTGCAATGCACCTGCTAAAACAGCCTCTTGACCGTTATATAAGTGTAAAAACCCCCTTACTTTCTGTTGAATGTAAACAGCTGCAAGCTTATCTTCAAATTTTCTCCAGAAAAGCATGTCTCTATACCAGTTGATATAGGTTTCTTTGGTAATTTTATTCATTATATACTAGTTGTTTGTTTAAAGTTTATTTGTTACTCTTGTTAAAAACCTAACTGCAAAAGTAAGTAGTTTTTAGTAATTTTAAAAAGGTTCTTGTTAAAAGTTGTTGCAAGGTTTTTTTGGTATTAAAACCTCTTAATTTTATTTTTTTTGTTTAGCTATTATAATTGATGCTTTTGCATCGGTAGCTAAATTCCATTGATTAGAAGAAATTAACATACCTGCATCGTTGTAAATTTTAAAACCAGCTGTATTTGGTCCTGAAGAACCTTGGTTTAAAGCCAAAATTTCTATTGTATTTATTCCTTTGTCTAAAGGAATATTAAACGATTGATAACTTTTTTTTAAGGTTATGTTACTAACAACGGGTATGTCATTAACATAGATAGTTACCATATCACCATCTGGGTATTGAAAATCTCTACAAATAATATTTACACTTTCAGATCTTGTACTAAAACTACCTAAGTCTTGATCTATAACAGGGTATTGGTACATCCCATTTATTTTCTGAAAACCTTTTAAGTATTGTTCTTCGGCTATTTTAGCCTTGGTTAATATACCTTTGTTTTCTATATTTTTTTCAGCTTGTTTCTTATTGTATTCTTTTTGTTGCTTTGTATGTGCAGTTTTAAAACCATTGTCGTTTTTAAAACCTAAGGCTTCTGGCTTCTTAGCTTTTTTTGTAGAAGCGGGTACTATTCCGAAAGAAGAATTACTATTATCCTTTTTATTTCCAAAAGAACCATCGAGTTGCGCATAGCTTTGTAAGCTGATACTTAGTATACCGATGATTAAAAAAATGTGTATGTTTTTTTTCATTGTAAATAAATCTAAGCAAATATAATGCCGATGTTTTTGGTTTATTACAAAAAAAGCGTTAAAACTTATTTTACAGGAAATTTAAAATATGTTTTTGGAAATGGTTCGTATCGTAACGTAAAATGCCACCATTCGTTGGTATAAGGTCTAAAGCCATTTTTACGCATTATACTTTGTAATAATTGCCTATTTTGTTTTTGTTCTTTGGTTAATTCAGCATAAGAGATATGAGATGAAATTCCAAAAAAGTCAAAAGGGCTTCCCATATCTAATTCCTTATTTGTTTTTAAATCAATAATTGTTAAATCTACCGTGCTACCACGAGAGTGCCCTGATCTAGATGAAATATACCCTTTTTTAAAAAGATGTCTTTTATTTACGCTAGGGTAGTATTGTTGTTTCATTAAAGTGTCATTTATAACACGTGCCCATTCTACAAAATGATTTACAGCTTTTTGTGGGCGGTATGCATCAAAAATTTTAAGGCTTAATTCTTTTTTTAATAATTCAGTTTGTACTTTTTTTAATGCTGTTGCTGCTTGTGTGGTAATAATAAGTACATTTTCTTCATAACCATTTATAGATGTACCTATAAAGTTATTATTAGAGCAATACCTTAGTTCTTGTTTAATCGTAGGAGCTATATCTTTTACATAAGAAAAACCTTTAGGAAGCTTTTGAGCTTGTAAAATATAAGACGAAAATAATAGTAAAGAAAGAATCCATTTCATTTGGTAAAAATAAGGAAATGATTTTTAAAAGAAATCAACTGAATATGAAGTTTAAAAAGTGCAAAATAAGAGTGTTTGTTTTGTTAAGTTTATATTTTTAAATAGATTTTATTGTTTAATTGTGATTATTTTCATGTTAAAGTTAAATTATATTTATATATTGTCTTTTTAAATGTGTATTATATATAATCAGTAATCCCCATAATTATATGAACGTAGTTAATGAAATTCAAAGTATTGAAAAAGAGCAAATTAAATTTTTAACTTTTTCTAAGTCAGATGTTTTAAGAAAGAAAAATGATCAGTTTAATCGTTTTTTAGATTTAAAAAGAGCTTTAGCTCTTGGTAATTTGGAAAGAGGAAAGGTAAAAATAACCTTTGTAGACGATACAGGTTTAAAAATGGTAGAGACTACTATTTGGGCATTGACTGATGAATCAGTAATATTAAAAAAGTCGACTATTATTCCGCTACAAAGAATTTTAAAAGTAGCGTAAACAATAAAAACCCTCACTTTGTAAAGTGAGGGTTTTTATTATTAGTTAGAGTTTTTCTTTAAATATTTCATTGTGTGCTTTAACGTGATGTGGGAATTCCTCTTCATAGAGAGGGTATGGAACTCCAAATAAAGTGATCTCAAATAGGTTACTATCCATACCGCTAATCTGATTTTCTGTTCCTTTAATTTCAATTCCTTTCTTATTTTTAACAGATAAAGAGTCAATTGTCATTGTAGATATTAACTTATCTTCTGGATAATCATCGGTTAATTTATAATTCATTGAAATACAATATTCTTTGATGAAGTCATATCCAATATTTTGGTTCGTAAATTCTATTACGCCAAATACAACTCCCATTGGAGCATCAGCTTTTTCGAGTTTTGTAATTCCTAATTTTTGATCTCCAAGATGAATTGAATACTCCATAAATTTTTAAACTATTGTTTTCTCAGAGTTATTGGTTTGGCCTCTAAAGTGTAATTCTTTAAAATCTCTTGAATTTCTTTTTCACTTAAAACTTTTAATTCCGAACTATTTATAGCTTCTTCTTCAGTCATCATTGGTCTCATTAAAATCAACTTAAAAGCTTCTTTTCTAAATTTAAGTTTTTCTTCTCCTGAATTTTTTAAGGCAAACATCTGAAATGCTTTTGACATTCCTAGCCAAACATTTATTTCATTGTCAGGATTTTGATCTCGCTTGAAATTTGTAATTGTTTTTTCAAGAGAAAAAGGGTACACTTCATTAAAAGTTTTTTGGATGAATTTTATCTTTTCTAATTGTTGATTGCTTAATGATTCGTGAACAATTGGTCCAGGTATTAAATTTTCAATATTGGTAATTTTATTATTTGAGTTTGAAGTCTTATTTTCTTTACAAGAGATTATAGAAGTTGTTAAAATGGCTATTAATATAAGTTTTCTCATTTAGCTCTAGTTATAATGAAGAATAATTAGTTGATGATATAATTTATTTTAATGGTTTATGTCAAATTTATTTCCGAAACAAACCAAATCTAAAGGCAAAGTTTATATGACTTAAACCATTAAAAACAACATAAATAAGGCTGGTTGTTATAATTCGTAACTGTCATTAATTTGTCCGATTTTATACCCTTGACTCAATACATTTTTAGCTTCTTTACTATTTAAATTGATAACAGGGTTTGTGTGATTAAAATGAATGAATATTACTTTATTTCGTTGCTGCATATCAAGTTTTTTAAATTGATCAAGACTTTCAATAATAAAAGGATGGGGTATTTGAGAAATATCGCGATTGTTTAATTCTTTTCCACTATAAAAAGTAGCATCTAAAAAAGCGTAATCTACTTTTTTAATTTCTGCTATAATATCTTTATTCCATTTGCTCCATTTGTCAATATCAGGAATAAATAAAGCGCTTTTATTTGGGCCTTCAATTTTATAGCCAACAGTTTCGGAATATTCATCTCTATGAGGTACTAAAATAGGGGTGACTTTTAGTTTTGATGTAAGCGAAATAGTTTGTTCATTTTTAATTGCTGTAAGCACGATGTTTTTACGAGCAACAAGTTGATCCCAGGGTCCGTTTGTTTCTAAATACTCTTTCATTTTAGGCATTGCAAATACATTTACGCTTTTTGCATTTGTAGCTTCTTTACCTAAATACATTAGCCCAGTATAATGACCTATATGTGCGTGAGTTAAAAAAATACCATCAACCATTTCGTTGGTGTTTTGTAAGTTCGGTTTTTTTAATGATTTTATTTGGCTCCCAATATCTGGTGTTGCTTCAAATAAATATTTTTTCTTATTTGAGTTGTCAACTAACCCTAAGGCAACTACCTGTCTGTTTTTATTAGGTTTGTTAAATAAATCTACACAACATTTTTTTTGACAGCCTATTTGTGGTGACCCTGCGTCTTGAATAGTACCAAGGATAACTAAGGAAGTCGATTTAGAGCTAAGAGGTTTATTAAAAGTGTTTTTATTGTGAGGTTCTTTGTTTTTACAAGAGTATAGTAAAACAAGTACAAGATAAATACAATATTTTTTCATTTGTTTTGTAGGTTAATGGTAGTTGATTATTTATCTGATTTGTTTTAATAACTCTTTTCAGATGGTAGCTAAGTTCTAGAAAATTCATGTTAAAAACAAACTTAACTTTTAAGTGCAAAAAAGCCAAAGCAATTAAGCTTTGGCTTAGTAAACTAATAAAACCAAGTATTAGTGTCATTTTAGAGTTAGCTATAACAAATGAACTAATGTTTTTAGTGTTAACTATGTTTTAATGTAGGCTAATAACTTTTGTTATTTTCCATTGTTTCTTTTCTTGTTTCCAAACAACAATAAATTTACTGGGTATTGATTTTGCATTTGGTTCTTGATTGTTGTAAAATTTATGGTAACCAATTTGAATTGCTCCGTAATCTTTTATAGGGTATACTTCAATACTTCCTTTTATTAAGGTTCTTGTTACTTTACCGCAAATATTATTTTTCAAAGCTTTTAAAAGATCACTTTTAGAAGTTGATAAACCTCCTTTATCGTGAAAAAACTCTAAATTTTCATGATAAATATTTGCTTGAGCTTTAATGTCACAAGTATTGTAAGCATTGAAATAAATACTATCCATTTTTACAATTTCATTGTGTAAATTAATATCCACTGCTTTATAAGCTTTGATTTCTTGTACCTGTCCGTTTGTTATCCAAGAGAATAATAAAGCGTATAATAATGTTAACAGTTTAATGAAAAAATTCCCTTTAAAGAAGAAGTCAAAAATAGTTCCCATAGTTTTTTGTTTTTAGATTACCAGATTTTAAAAGTTATAGAATCATTTTCGTTGTAACTTCTAGTAAAACCGTGTTTACCGTTTCCAATAATAATGCTTTTTGTAGCTTTTGTTTTTCCTTTAAAACCATCATTACAATTTACTTGTAAAGAGTATGTTTTTATTTTTCCGTTATCATAAAAGCTAGATTCTGAAAAATCAACATCTATATCTTTACGATTTTTAAACCAACGAGCTAATTTGTTTAGTTCTTTTTTTGTTGTTTCTTTAGTGATAATAAGTTCTGCTTTTACATCGTTAATAGTGCTGTCGAATAAAAAACTAACTTCTTTGTCATTGTCCGAATCCCAATTGTCACTTTCATCATCAGTATCAGTATTATCTCTATCATCGGTATCCTCACCGCAATCGGTACAATTAAATCCATTTGATGTCATTTTAAAATGATGGTTAACCATGTCGCGATCATAAATGTCTTGGCTATTTTTAACATCATTTAAGAATCTTCGAGACGAGTCTTCAAAATATATTACTGTTCCTTCAGGAATATATACAGTAGCCTTAATCTCTTCATCTTTCCAAATATTTTTATATTCACTTAAAAAGAAAGCATCAAAAACAATCGTGTTGTTTGCTGATTTAAAGTTGTATTGAATAGTTTCAGCATTATCATTTGCTTTGTTGCGTTTACGACCTTTTGATGTTTTCTTAATTTCGATGTATGCATTACCAGTTTCGCTTTTACGAACATCAATATTAATATCGTTAGAGTACTTCATCTCAGTATCGTTAACAGTAACACTTATTGCATTATTTCTGTTGCGTAAGTTGTGGTTGTAATAGATGTTATCATCATTAACAACTCTAATCTTTAAAGGCTCACTCTTTGTATAGGTAATACTGTGTTTACTAATGTTTGCACCATTGTATGCATGCGTTGTTGCATATTCGATACCAGAAAAGGCAACGGCTAATAATGATACTAGCCATATACCTAATAAGGTTAGAATAGTTGGGGTACTTAATTTTTTAATGTTAGGTGATAATATTCTTAAACCTAAAATAAATAATACTATAAATGGTATTCCTATTAATACAAATAATGAAATAGATAGTAACCATCTAGGTAATGTAGAATTATAGAAAAATGGAGGGTAATGAACAAATTCATTGTCAACATTTAAAAACTCTAAACTGCCTACAGAAAAAGCGCCAAATATTAATGAAATTATGGTAACACCTGCAATGAAAATTAATAACACTCCCATAAATTTACCAAACACTTTAAATAGTGTCAATAAAATTTTACCCATAGTTTCTATAAAGTCTTGAAATCCAGATTTGGTTTGTGCTCGTAGTTTTTCATAATCTGCACTCGAAATTTTATCTGTTATCTCATTAGCACCATCTTTTAACTTGGTTGAAATATTTTCAAACTCGTTACGAATTTTTTTTTCAATGTTATCAATATTTACAGCTTCACCTTCCATCTGTAATTTCTCTGAAGTTGTTCTTGCTTCGGGTAGCAATACCCATAAAATAACATATGCTAGTGGAGAAAATCCTGAGGCAACCAAAACGATAAAAGCGATCCTTATCCAAATAACATCAATATTAAAATAATGTGCAATACCAGAACAAACACCTCCTAGAAACTTATCACTTCCATCTCTAAATAATTTTTTAGATGATTGGCTTCTTGTTTTAGTACTGTATGACGAGTTGTCATTATAGTTTTCTTCAGCTTCAGCATAATCTTCTGGCTGTCCCATAATTGTAATAACCTCTTCAATATCATTTTCATTTACAACCTGACGAGCATCTGTAATTTTTTCAGATAATAATTCGCTAATACGAGCTTCTATGTCTGAAATTATTTCGTTTTTTCCTTGTGGGTCATCGCTTAAAGAACGCCCAATGGCTTCTAAATAACGTTTTAGTTTCTGATAAGCAATTTCATCTATATGAAAGAAGAATCCACCTAAGTTTATATTTATTGTCTTATTCATTGTTAGTTGATTTTGTACTTGTTACTAGGTTTACTGCGTTTACTAAATTATCCCATGTT
This sequence comes from Tenacibaculum ovolyticum DSM 18103, assembly GCF_000430545.1. Classification (GTDB taxonomy): domain Bacteria; phylum Bacteroidota; class Bacteroidia; order Flavobacteriales; family Flavobacteriaceae; genus Polaribacter; species Polaribacter ovolyticus. Next base: position 2,535 of record NZ_AUMF01000019.1, on the reverse strand, counting down.
TTGTTTAGTTCTTTTAAAAACATTCCTCCGTTTTCAGTTAAAACATAATATTTACGTGGCGGTCCTGAGGTTGATTCTTCCCATCTATAGCTTAGTAATCCTGCATTTTTTAAGCGGGTTAGTAGCGGATAAATAGTTCCTTCAACCACAATCATTTCTGCACTTTTTAATGTTGAAAGTATTTCAGAAGTATAAGCATCACCATTTTGTAAAATTGATAAGATGCAGTATTCTAAAACACCTTTACGCATTTGTGCTTTTGTATTTTCTATCTTCATATAATGCGGTTTATGAGGTTATTTTATAAAATTAATTGTAAAAGGATATTTATATTCTTCTCCTTTATTGGCTTTCATTGCTGCGATAATGATTAAGGCTATTTTAATAAGTGAAACAATACTTACTAAAGAAGCGATACCAATAAAACCAAAGAGGCCATTGTATGAATGATGTCCTCCAAAGTCAATATCTATTCCGTTAAAAATATCTAAAAAACTTCCGAAAAAGAATGAGAAGAATGAAGCACTTAATATAAATATATACAAGCCAAAGCTAATGTTAAAGTTTACAGCTTCTTTTCCATGCTCATCTAAAAAATTGCTTTTATCTTTTAAAGTTTGCCATAAAACTAAAGGAGTTATAATACTACCTAATGGAAATAAATATCCTGCGAATGCAGATATATGTATTAAAAAAGCGTTGGTGTTTTCTTTGTTTTGTTGCATGGTTAAATATTTTATATAATACTGTACTATGCAAATATATATCTTTTAAAAGGTATTATGCAATACATAGTACTGTAATTAACATTTATTTAACATATTTTATTTTTGTGAAGTTTTGTAAAAAAGCTGTAAATTGCCCATAAATACTGATAAAATGAAGTTTACACCTCGAAAAATTAATTTTTTCACCTTATTTAAATTGCCTTCTGCATATATCTGTGGAATTAAAGTAAAGTCGATTACAGAAGAGAAATCGATGGTAACAGTAAAGCATAGATGGATTAATCAAAACCCTTTTAAGAGTATGTTTTGGGCCGTTCAAGGAATGGCAGCGGAATTATCTACAGGAATATTAGTAATGCAATCGATAGATACTTCTAAAAGAAAAGTGTCGATGCTAGTAACTAGCATGAATGCAACTTTTACTAAAAAGGCAACTGGTAGAATTGTGTTTGGGTGTAATGATGGGGTAGCAATTAAAGAAGCTATTCAAAGATCGGTTGAAACAGGTGAAGGGCAAACAGTTTTAGTAACTTCAGAAGGTGTTAATAAAGAAGGAGTTTCTGTATCTAAGTTTCAGTTTGAATGGAGTTTGAAGGTAAAGGCGTAACAAAGTTTAAATTTTAACGTCTAATTATTGAATTATAAAAAAACAAAACTATGAACGCACACGAAATAGATTATCGCATTTTCGGAGAAGAAATGCAGTATGTTGAAATTGAATTAGATCCACAGGAAGGAGTAGTAGCAGAGTCAGGAAGTTTTATGATGATGAATGACGACGTTAAAATGAATACTATTTTTGGTGATGGTTCTAACCAAGAAACAGGTTTACTAGGTAAAATATTCTCTGCTGGTAAAAGGATACTTACAGGAGAAAGCTTATTTATGACTGTTTTTACAAATGAAGGACAAGGTAAAAAGCAAGTTTCTTTTGCTTCTCCATATCCTGGAAAAATAGTGCCTATTGATTTATCGGAGTTTGGAGGGAAGTTTATTTGTCAGAAAGATGCTTTTTTGTGTGCTGCAAAAGGAGTTTCTATAGGTATTGAATTTTCTAAGCGATTAGGTAGAGGTTTGTTTGGTGGTGAAGGTTTTATTATGGAGAAGTTAGAGGGTGATGGTATGGCATTTATTCATGCTGGAGGTACTATGGCCAAAAAAGTATTACAGCGTGGAGAGACTTTAAAAGTAGATACAGGGTGTATTGTTGGTTTTACAAAAGATATTGACTATGATATCGAGTTTGTAGGGGGGATTAAAAATACGGTATTTGGTGGTGAAGGATTGTTTTTTGCGAAACTTCAAGGGCCAGGCACAGTATATGTTCAATCATTGCCGTTTAGTCGATTAGCAGGACGTGTATTGGCTATGGCGCCACAAAATGGAGGAGACAAAGGGGAAGGAAGTATATTAGGCGGAATAGGAAATATTCTTGATGGAGATAATCGGTTTTAAAAAAAAATAGAAATAAAAAAACCGCAATTTAGAGTGCACCCAAAAGTTTAGACAAATTTATAATTAATTTTGATAATGATGAGTTCGATATTTTATCGGACTCATTTTGTTTAAATTAGATTTTATTCTTTCGTTATTATAATAGATTATATACTCACTAATTTCTTTTTTTAACTGTTCAATTGACTTGTATTTTTTCAAATAGAATAATTCTGATTTTAGTATTCCAAAGAAATTTTCAATAATTGCATTATCTAAACAATTTCCTTTTCTTGACATACTTTGTTTAATTCCTTTTTCTTTTAATAAATATTGATACTGTTTCATTTGATATTGCCAACCTTGATCAGTG
>NZ_AUMF01000018.1 GCF_000430545.1 Tenacibaculum ovolyticum DSM 18103 | reverse complement strand
TGATAATACGAACTTAATATTACACACTGATCAAGGTTGGCAATATCAAATGAAACAGTATCAATATTTATTAAAAGAAAAAGGAATTAAACAAAGTATGTCAAGAAAAGGAAATTGTTTAGATAATGCAATTATTGAAAATTTCTTTGGAATACTAAAATCAGAATTATTCTATTTGAAAAAATACAAGTCAATTGAACAGTTAAAAAAAGAAATTAGTGAGTATATAATCTATTATAATAACGAAAGAATAAAATCTAATTTAAACAAAATGAGTCCGATAAAATATCGAACTCATCATTATCAAAATTAATTATAAATTTGTCTAAACTTTTGGGTGCACTCTAATTTGCGGTTTTTTTGTTTAATACTAATTAAATAAGAGAAACACGCAGCCTACCTCCTTTTGAGTTATTTAAAATTAGAAATTAAAAACAACAAATTAAACTAACTAGCTATTTGTTAACCAAATAATTAATCGTACATTTGCAAACCTTTTTAAAGGATAAAATTATATATTAATAAACAAAAACTAATCGTGTAATTATGAACACATTAAGTTACAAAACAGTATCAGCAAACAAAAACACTGTTAACAAAGAGTGGGTTTTAGTTGATGCGGACGGGCAAACGTTGGGTCGTCTAGCTTCTAAAATAGCAATGCTAATTAGAGGTAAGTACAAACCAAATTATACTCCTCACGTAGATTGTGGAGATAACGTGGTTGTTATCAACGCAGAAAAAATTGTTTTAACTGGAAAGAAATGGACTGATAAGTCTTACATCCGTCACACAGGATACCCAGGAGGACAAAGATCATTAACTGCTACAGAAATGTTCGAAAAAGATCCTACAAGATTAATCGAAAAAGCAGTAAAAGGAATGTTACCTAAAAACAAATTAGGTAGTGCATTATACAAAAACTTGTATGCTTATGCAGGTACTGAGCACCAACAAACTGCTCAAAACCCTAAAGCTATTAACCTTAACGATCTTAAATAATGGAAACTGTACACAAAATAGGTAGAAGAAAAACAGCAGTTGCTCGTATTTATCTTTCAGAAGGTAAAGGAAACATTACTGTAAATAAAAAAGAGTATAAAAACTACTTTACAACAGGTACTTTACAATACAAAATCCAACAACCTTTAATGTTAACTGAGAACTTAGAGTCTTATGACATTAAAGTGAATGTATATGGTGGAGGTATTACAGGTCAAGCTGAAGCAATTCGTTTAGCAATTACTAGAGCATTAGTAGCTATTAACGAAGAGCACAGAGCAGTGTTAAAACCAGAAGGTTTATTAACTCGTGATCCTAGAATGGTTGAACGTAAGAAATTCGGTCAGAAGAAAGCACGTAAGAAATTCCAGTTCTCTAAGCGTTAATAGTATCATTGCTTTGCAAAAAGCTTTGTTTATTTATTTTCAAAAGAGACTGTTATTATATATTTATTAATTAACAGTTTAGTATCTAAATATTTCAGACTTATTATAACTACTGAAATATTGTGAAAACAGAACGTAAACACATTTTATTAAAATGGCAAACATTCAAGAATTATTAGAAAGTGGAGTGCACTTTGGTCACTTAACTAGAAAATGGAACCCAAACATGGCTCCATACATTTATACAGAACGTAATGGTGTTCACATCATTGACTTGTATAAGACATCTGCTAAAATTGATGAAGCTGCAACAGCTTTACAAAAAATAGCAAACTCTGGACGTAAAATCTTATTCGTTGCGACTAAGAAGCAAGCAAAAGATATCGTTGCTGAAAGAGCTAAGAACATAAACATGCCTTTCATTACTGAGCGTTGGCCAGGTGGTATGTTAACAAACTTTGTTACTATTCGTAAAGCTGTTAAGAAAATGGCTACTATTGATAGAATGAAGTTAGATGGTTCTTTTGATGCTTTATCAAAAAGAGAGAAATTACAAATTAACCGTCAGAGAGCTAAATTAGAAAAGAATTTAGGTTCTATTTCTGATATGACTCGTTTACCTGCCGCTATATTTGTAATTGATGTAAAGAAAGAACATATTGCAGTTGCTGAAGCTCAAAAATTAAACATTCCAATTTTTGCTTTAGTTGATACAAACTCTGATCCAAGACCAGTTGATTTTGTAATTCCTGCAAACGATGATGCTTCTAAATCTATCGACAAAGTTTTATCTTATGTAACTGATGCTATCGCTGAAGGTTTATCAGACAGAAAAGCTGAGAAAGAAAAAGCTAAACCTGCTCCTAAAGCTGAAGCTAAAACTGAAGCTCCTGCTAAAGAAGAAGCAAAATAAATTATTTTAAAGGCTTCAAATTAATTTGAAGCCTTTATTTTTATAAAAATATATTTACAACTTAAATAACAATAGAAATGTCAGTAAAAATTAGCGCTGCAGACGTAAAGAAATTAAGAGAAAGTACCGGAGCTGGTATGATGGATTGTAAAAATGCATTAGTAGAAGCTGAAGGAAACTTTGATAAAGCTGTTGAAGTTTTACGTAAAAAAGGACAAAAAATCGCTGCTAAAAGAGCAGATAGAGAGTCTACTGAAGGTGTAGCTATTACTAAAATTAGTGATGACAACACTTATGGTGTAGCTATTGTATTAGCATGTGAAACAGATTTCGTATCTAAAAACGATTCTTTTAAAGATTTAGCTTCGCAATTTGTTGATATCGCTTTTACTGTAAACACTAAAGAAGAATTTTTAGCTGCTGATTTCGGAGGAGTTACTGTTGCTGAAAAATTAATTGAGCAAACAGGTGTTATCGGTGAAAAAATCGATATTACTTCTTTTGAAAAATTAGAAGCGCCATATGTTGGTTCTTATACACACGTTGGTAAAATTGCTGCTATGGTTGGCTTAACTACCTCTGTAGATAACGCTGCAACTTTAACTAAAGACTTAGCAATGCAAGCTGCATCAATGGGAGCAATTTCTTTATCTTATAAAGGTTTTGAAGCTTCTTATGTAGAGTCTGAAACTGAAGCAAGAATTGCTGCTATCGTAAAAGACAATGAAGAATTAGTTCGTTTAGGTAAAACTTTAAAGAACGTTCCTCAATATGTATCTAGATTACAATTAACTGATGATGCTTTAGCTAAAGCTGAAGAAGCTGCGAAAGAGCAATTAAAATCAGAAGGTAAACCAGAGAAAATTTGGGATAAAATCTTACCAGGAAAGATGGAAAGATTTATTTCTGACAATACAACTTTAGATCAAGAACAATGTTTATTAGATCAAAAGTTTATTAAAGACGAAAAGAAAACTGTTGAAGAATATGTTTCTTCTTTTGGTAACGTAGAAGTTAAAAACTTCGTAAGAGTTACTTTAGGATAATTCTCAATTAATTTTATAGTAAAAACCACCCTAAAAAGGGTGGTTTTTTATTTTATAAAAAATTCAAACTCAAAAAAAATACGTAGTTTTGCATAACTTTCAATAAAACTATGCAATACAAGAGAATCCTTTTAAAATTAAGTGGCGAATCATTAATGGGCGACCGTCAATACGGTATTGATCCTAAGAGACTTAAAGAATATGCACAAGAAATTAAACAAGTGCTAGAAAAAAATATTGAAATTGCTATAGTTATAGGCGGCGGGAATATTTTTAGAGGTGTAGCAGGTGCTAGTCAAGGTATGGATCGCGTACAAGGTGATCATATGGGAATGTTAGCAACATGTATTAACGGTTTAGCTTTACAAAGTGCTTTAGAAGATGAAGGAATTCATACTCGACTACAAACTGCGATAGAGATTAAAGAAATAGCAGAACCTTATATTAAACGTCGTGCAAATCGTCATTTAGAAAAAGGACGTGTTGTAATATTTGGAGGAGGTACAGGAAATCCTTATTTTACTACTGATACAGCTGCGGTATTAAGAGCTATTGAAGTTAATGCTGATGCTATTTTAAAAGGAACTAGAGTAGACGGTATTTATAATGCAGATCCTGAAAAGGATAAAAATGCGGTAAAATATAACAACGTTACTTTTAAAGAAGTAATGGAAAAAGGATTAAAGGTAATGGATATGACTGCCTTTACTTTAAGTGAAGAAAATGATCTACCAATTATTGTTTTTGATATGAATAAAAAAGGAAATTTACTAAAATTAGTTTCTGGAGAACAAATTGGAACAATAGTTGACAACAAATAAATTGAAATAATCTCTTCTATTTTTAGAGGTTTATAAATACAAGTAAGATGAACGAAGAAATTGATTTTATTTTAGATTCTGCCAAAGAGGCAATGAATAATGCTATAGAACACTTAGTAAAAGAATTACGTACAATTAGAGCAGGTAAAGCATCTCCATCAATGTTAGCCAATGTACAGGTTAATTATTACGGAGCAGCAACCCCTTTAAGTCAAATAGCAAACGTAAGTACATCTGATGCAAGAACAATTACTATTCAACCTTGGGAAAAAAACATGTTACAAGAGGTTGAAAAAGCAATTATGGTTGCTAATTTAGGTTTTAACCCTATGAATAATGGTGATATTATTATTATTAATGTACCAGCATTAACGGAAGAAAGACGTAAAGAATTAGCTAAACAAGCTAAAGCAGAAGCTGAACACGCTAAAGTAGGAATTCGTAATGCTCGTAAAGATGCTAATAACGACATTAAAAAAACTGACATTTCTGATGATTTAAAGAAAGGAGCAGAAGAAAGTGTTCAAAAACTTACTGATAGTTATACAAAAGAAATTGACGAAAAGTTTTCTGTAAAGGAAAAAGAAATAATGACTGTTTAGTCCTTTTTAAAAACATAAAAAGAAAGAGTGCTTTTTAAGACACTCTTTTTTTTTATTTAGATTGCATCATTTACCATAACATTGTTAAAAATTATTGAATGACTTTTTGGACTAAAATCGCAGGGTTTATATTACGTAACAGATATCTTGTATTATTAGCTGTAGCTATTATAACAGGGCTTTTAGTTACTCAAATGAAGTATATGCGCTTCTCATACACAGAAGCAAACTTACTCCCTAAAGATCATGAAGCAAACATTCAATACGATAAATTTTTAGAAATTTTTGGTGAAGAAGGTAATTTAGTTATACTAGGTGTAAAAGATTCAACTGTTTTTACGCCTGCTAAATTTAACGCATGGAATAAACTTGTTAAAGATTTAGATAGTGTGAAACAAGTTGACTTCACTGTTTCAATCGCTGATGTTAAACAATTAAAAGCAGATAGAGTAAAAAGGAAATTTATTTTAGAACCTTTATTTAACAAAGCACCTACTACAAATGAGGAGGTTAATAAAATTAAAAAGCAATTATTTGAAAATCTTCCTTTTTACGATAATTTATTATATAACGGTCAAGGTACTTTACAAACAGCTATTTATATAAACAAAGATATTGTAAACACACCTGCACGTCGTAACTTTATTGCTGATATATTAATACCTACTGTTGAAAGTTTTGAAAAGAAACACAATATAGATGTTAGGATGTCGGGGATGCCTTACATACGAACAATAAATTCACAGAATATTATTGATGAGATGCAACTTTTTGTATTGGGTGCATTAGGAATTACCGCTTTAATATTCTTTTTCTTTTTCCGCTCTTTCAGAGCTACCTTTATTACACTATTAGTTGTTGGTATCGGTGTAATTTGGGCTTTTGGTTTTATTGGTTTATTTAGATATGAAATCACTGTTTTATCTGCCTTAATACCTCCATTAATTATTGTAATTGGTGTACCAAACGCAGTATTTCTTATAAATAAATATCAACAAGAAATAAAAAAACATGGTAATCAGGCAAAGTCCTTACAACGTGTAATTTCTAAAATTGGTAATGCTACTTTAATGACTAATATTACAACAGCATCTGGTTTTGCAACCTTTGTTTTTGTAAAAAGTCAATTATTAAGAGAATTCGGAATATTAGCTTCAGTAAACATTATAAGCATTTTTATTCTTGCTCTATTAATTGTTCCAATTATATATAGTTTCATGCCACGTCCTGAAAAAAAACACTTAGGTCACTTAGAAAAAAAGTGGATGGGTAATGTAGTTTCTTGGATGGAACGAATGGTAAAACAACGAAGAATTACTATATATATTACAACAGTTGTTGTTATTATATTAAGCATGATCGGCTTATTTCAAATTCGCGTTTCTGGTAGTTTAATTGAAGACATGCCTAAAGGAATGCAATTTTATAAGGATATTAAATTCTTTGAGACAGAATTTGGTGGAATTATGCCTTTAGAAATTTTAATTGACACAAAAAGAGATAAAGGTGTCATGAGACTTTCTACGTTAAAGAAAATGGAAAAGTTGAATGAAACTATTGAAAGTTTTCCTGAGCTATCTAAACCTATTTCGGTTACCAACTTAGTTAAATATTCAAAACAAGCATACTATAAAGGTAATCCGAAATATTACCAGCTACCAACTAGCCAAGAAAAAGCTCATATTTTTGCTTTTACTAAGAATTCTGATAGCAATTCTGGTATGTTAAAAAACTTTGTAGACAGTACTGGTCGTTATGCACGTATCACAACTTTTATGAAAGATATTGGTACCGATAAGATGGATATTATTCAAGAACGTCTAGATGCAGTTATAAAAAAACAATTTCCTGAAGAAAAATTCACAGTTTCTATGACAGGGAAAGCATTAGTTTTCTTAAAAGGAACTAATTACCTTATTAAAAACCTAGTTATTTCTTTATCACTTGCCATTTTATTAATCTCAATTTTTATGGCATGGATGTTCCGTTCGTATAAAATGATTTTTATCTCGTTAATACCAAACATGCTTCCGCTATTAATTACTGCTGGATTAATGGGTTTCTTTGGAATTCCAATAAAACCATCTACTATCTTAGTATTTAGTATCGCTTTTGGTATATCTGTAGATGACACCATTCATTTTTTAGCCAAGTACAGACAAGAACTCCTAGCTAACAATTGGAAAGTAAAACCTGCTGTATATTCTGCATTACAAGAAACAGGGGTAAGTATGTTTTATACTTCAATAGTATTATTTTTTGGTTTTTTAGTTTTTACGCTTTCAAGTTTTGGTGGAACAATTGCACTAGGTGGACTAGTATCCGTAACATTATTACTTGCCATGGTATCTAATTTATTATTATTACCTTCTCTCCTACTTTCTTTTGAAAAAAAAATAGCGAATGAAAAGGTTTTAAAAGAAACTAATTTTAAAATACTACCTCCAAAAGAAGATAACTAAAAGTTTATTCGCATTTTAAATATCTAGATTGCTCAATTCTTAGTAATAAAGTATATTTGCTTCTCAATTTTTAAAAGATGAAAAGAAGTAGCGTTAAAGAATTATTACATTCTGATAAATTTTTACAAGAAGTACATGTAAAAGGATGGGTTAGAACCTTTAGAAGCAATCGTTTTATTGCTCTAAATGATGGTTCTACCATTAATAATATTCAATGTGTTGTCGACTTCGAAAATACGGATGAAGAACTTTTAAAAAGAATTACAACAAGTGCTGCTGTAAGTATTACAGGTACGTTAGTTGAAAGCGAAGGTAAAGGACAAACTGTTGAAGTTAAAGTTACAAAACTAGAGATATTAGGAGATTCAAATCCTGACGAATACCCTATTCAACCAAAAAAGCACAGCTTAGAATTTTTACGTGAAAATGCACATTTACGCATTAGAACAAATACATTTAGTGCTGTAATGAGAGTTCGTTCTGCATTATCATTTGCTGTTCATAAGTATTTTCAAGAAAACGGATTTAACTATGTGAATACTCCAATTATTACTGGATCAGATGCTGAAGGTGCTGGAGAAATGTTTCATGTAACTAATTTTGAAGCTAACAAAGCTCCATTGAACGAAGAAGGAAACATTGATTATTCTCAAGATTTCTTTGGTAAAGAAACAAATTTAACTGTTTCTGGTCAATTAGAAGCTGAAACCTATGCAATGGCTTTAGGAAAAGTATATACTTTTGGTCCTACTTTTAGAGCTGAAAATTCTAATACAACACGTCACTTAGCAGAGTTTTGGATGATTGAACCTGAAGTAGCATTTAATGATTTAGATGCTAACATGGATTTATCTGAAGACTTTATTAAATCTGTTTTAGGTTATGTATTGGAAAACTGCAAAGACGATTTAACCTTTTTAGAAAATCGTTTAACTCAAGAAGAAAAAACAAAACCTCAAGCAGAACGTAGCGAAATGAGTTTAATTGATAAATTAAACTTTGTTGTAAATAATAACTTTAAAAGAGTTAGTTATACTGAAGCTTTTGATATTTTACGCAACTGTAAGCCAAATAAGAAAAAGAAATTTCAATTTCCTATTTATGAATGGGGTGTTGATTTACAATCAGAACACGAACGTTATTTAGTTGAAAAACACTTTAAGTGTCCAGTAATCTTATTTGATTACCCAGCAACAATTAAGGCATTTTATATGCGTTTAAATGATGATGGAAAAACTGTTAGGGCTATGGATGTTTTATTCCCTGGTATTGGAGAAATGGTTGGTGGATCTCAAAGGGAAGAGCGTTTAGATGTTTTAAAATCTAAAATGGCTGAATTAAATATTGACGAAGAAGAATTATGGTGGTACTTAGACACTCGTAAATTTGGTACAGCGGTGCATTCAGGTTTCGGTTTAGGTTTTGAACGTTTGGTTTTATTTACAACAGGAATGGGTAATATTCGTGATGTAATTCCTTTTCCAAGAACACCACAGAACGCAGAGTTTTAAAAAAAAAATAAAACTTACATATAACAATCGTCATTCCTCACAGAATGACGATTTCTTTTTATCCTATTTCATATATTTGTAAATATGCTAAAACAAAGTTTACATTATAAGTTACTTCAAAAATTATCTCCTCAGCAAATTCAGTTGATGAAGTTAATTCAATTACCTACGCAAGCTTTTGAAGAACGTTTGAAACAAGAGATTGAAGAGAATCCTGCTTTAGACACAGGTAAAGAAGAGCCTGAAAACTTTGAAGATACGCTAACAAATGCTGATGACTATGATGATGGTAGCGATAAAATTGACACTGATGATATAAATATTGATGAGTATTTAAGTGATGATGAATACCCTAGTTATAAAACACAGGCGAATAATTATTCGGCTGATGATGAAGATAAACAAATTCCATACGCTTCAGGTACAACCTTTCATCAATCTTTAAAAAACCAATTAAATACTTTTAGAATTAACGAAGAAGAACGTTCTATTGCAGAATTTCTAGTCGGGAGTATTGATGATAGTGGATATATTCGTAGAGCTATTATTGATTTAGTTGATGATTTAGCTTTTACCCAAAATGTTTTTACAACTGAAGAAAAAGTAAGAAGTGTTTTAATTAACGTTGTTCAAAGATTAGACCCTATAGGTATTGGTGCACAAGATTTAAAAGAATGCTTAATTATTCAATTAAAATCAAAATCTGAAAAACAAACTAGAGTATTAGCTATTGATATTCTTGAGAATGCATTCGATCATTTTGTTAAGAAACATTATAAGAAACTTCTTGAAAAATTCAATATAAACGAAGATCAATTAAAAGAAATTATAGCTGAAATTAGTAAGTTAAACCCTAAACCAGGGAGTTCTTACGCTGGTAATAATAAAATAGCAGAACAAATTGTTCCTGACTTTTCAATACTAATTGTTGATGGTGTTTTAGAACTTACGCTAAACTCTCGTAATGCACCAGAGCTGCATGTTTCTCGTGAATATAACAACATGTTAAAAGGTTATAGTGATTCTAAAAAGAAAAGCAAAACTCAAAAAGATGCCGTAATGTTCATTAAGCAAAAACTTGATGCTGCTAAATGGTTTATTGATGCAATCAAACAACGTCAACAAACACTATTAGTTACAATGAACGCAATTATGCATCGTCAAGAAGCATATTTTTTAACTGGTGATGAGCGCAAGTTAAAGCCGATGATTTTAAAAGATATTGCTGATGAGATACAAATGGATGTATCTACTGTTTCTAGGGTTGCTAATAGTAAATATGTATCTACACCATATGGTACAAAATTAATTAAAGTATTTTTCTCTGAATCAATGAAAAATGATCAAGGAGAAGATGTTTCTACCCGAGAAATAAAGAAAATATTAGAAACAGTTATTCAAGAAGAAGAAAAGCGAAAACCTCTTACAGATGAAAAACTATCTAAAATATTAAAAGAAAAAGGATACCCTATTGCAAGAAGAACAGTTGCAAAGTATCGTGAACAATTAGATATACCTGTAGCTAGATTAAGAAAAGAAATATAATGCGCTGGCAAAAATTTATATCTACCCTTTTACACCCAATTGTAATACCTACTATTGGCATAATTCTTTACTTTATTTTAACCCCTATTAATTTAAGTCGTCATCAACAATATACAATATTGGCTGTAGTTTTTATAACCACCTACATTATTCCAATATTTCTCTTAATTTTATTAAAAAATATTGGATCTATAAAATCATATCAGGTACATGGTATTAAAGAACGTAAAATTCCAATGTTTTTCATGATGACTTTGTTTTATATGTTAGGTAAGTTTTTTCTAGAAACTAATGCTATTAAAGATCTTAGTTATTTGTTTTTTGGTGTTGTATTTGGCTTAGGCTTAGTTTATATACTTTTTATGACAAAAACTAAAGCTAGCTTACATTTATTATCTATGGGAGCGGCCACTGGTTATTTTTTAATTTTTCAGCAAATACATAACGTATACACTTTACCAATAGTTATAGCCTTTTTATTGCTTTCTGGTCTCCTAGCAAGCTCAAGACTTCATTTAAAAGCACATAGTGCTAAAGAAGTTTATATTGGGTTTTTCATTGGCTTATTTAGTCCCTTTTTAGCTTTATATATATTATAATAAATAAAAGCTTAGTCCAAATCTTATAATATTTGAATTAATACTATACCCATTTAAAGAAGTATTCTTTAATAAGGGAGAGAGCCCATAATATACATGAAAATTGAATGTTCCATATCCTGCTGAAAGGATTAAACCTGTTTGAAATTTATTAAATTCTTTTAAATTTGAAAAGCTGAAGTTTACTCCAGAATCATTATAACTGAAACTATTATTAAAATTATAACTTAATTTAATTCCTGTATAGAATCTCCAAAAAGAATAACTATTAACAGTTGAAGATCTCCACCTAAACTCAATAGGAACTTCAATATTATGAATTTTTAATTTATTTGCTGTAATTGTGTTATCTATTTGAAAAACATTAGGAGCTCCTTCTACTACTTTTAAACTATGATTAAAAGAATCAAAACCATAACCAATACCAATACCAATCGCTTTTCGACCATTTTTAACAAGAGGAATATCTTTTATATAACCCCCTGAAAAACCATAAGAAAAACCACTCTTTCCTATTCCTTTTGGTTGATTTTTTAAAATATTATAAGAAATATTTATATACAATTGATCTTCCCAGTACTTGTCTCCTAAGTTTAAGGAATCCTTTTGAGCATAGCTGTATACAGAGATAAAAACTAAAAATAAAGTTATTATGTTTTTCATATTAATTAACTAACGTTAAAAGAAGTTTATATTGTATAAAAAAAGAGCAATCAAATGATTGCTCTTTTTTATTTATTTGTTTTTAAAAAGTAATTACTTTTTAATATCACTTGCTTTGTGAGTAGACAAACTTAACTTAAGAGCATTTACGTCTCTTAATTTCTCACGAATATCAGCTAAAGTACCAACACTCGATTCTTTATCTGCCTTAATAGAAGTTGTCATGAAAGGAACATCAGACTCTGCTAATTTATCTCTTTCTAAGAAAATAAAAGAAGGTACATCATCTGGTGTAGCAATCTTATCATTTAACTGAATTCTATTATAACTTGTACCATATTTAGCATCTTTTGCTTTACCTACGTAAATTGTACTTACTAAACTTTTACGTTCAAGTTTTTTTACTTCACTTGCACTAGGTAAACGAGGAGCCTCTATTGCTAAATCACTTTCTCTCATTACCGTTGTAACCATGAAGAAAAACAATAACATAAAAACAATATCAGGTAGTGAAGATGTATTCACTGCTGGCATCTCTTTTTTCTTCTTATTAAATTTAGACATACTTAAATTGTTTTAATACTATTGAACATTCGTTGGTTCAGAATCAGATATAATTTGAGGATAACTACTCTTAATATCTTCAACTTTTTTCCTTAACGCTTTATCTTTTCTTGCACCTGCTTTAAAAGCCTTGTCTAATTCAGTAAAACTAATACCATATTTATCTTGGCATAATTTATTACGCAACTCAGCATATGCTTTTAACAATTCGTTTTGAACTGCTACATATGTACCAAACTCAGTACCTCTATCACTTTCAACTGCAATAATTGCTTTGTTAGGGTGATCTGATGAGCTAGGGTCTTTGGCACCTTTACAATAGTTACAAGCTGCTCCTACATCTTTTCCTGGCATAGGGTTACCTTTACCTCCACCATTGTCTATAAACTTTATAGCAGCATCTTTTAAATCTTTTAACTCCATACCTTCATTCTCAACGAATAATTGGTTATTTCTGTTAATACTTATCTGAAAGATGTTTTTCTCTTTTACAATAGGAGGTATAGCATCTGTTCTTTCAGCTAACTTTTTAGGGATACCTGAATCAACATCCATTGTAGTTGTTACAAGGAAAAAGATAAGTAGCAAGAATGCAATATCTGCCATCGAACCTGCATTAATTTCTGGGTTTTCTCTTCTTGCCATAATAACTTACGATTTAACTATTCCTTTTAATAAATCTACTACGAAGAAAGCTCCTGCAATAGCACCTAAAACTATGGTAAACCTAATTCCAGATCCTACCCATTTAGAAATACTTCCTGCAGCTACTAACTGACCTCCGTCTGCTCCTAACACTTCACTATCTGAAGCCATAAAATAAGACACTACAAAAACAACACCTAAGGCTACTATACCTAGTAAAGTTTTCTTTAATGCGGCTGGGTTTTTAAACATGCTTAATAATGAAATTACCACAGCTACAATTACAATTACAATTAGCAAATAATATGAATAACTTACTAAAGGAGAAACAGCATCAGATAGCGCTTGCGTATCTTCGGCATCTATTCTTACAACGTTTACGAATAGCGCGATACCAATTAATGATATTGCTGCTACAAGTAATGTTAATATTTTATTATTCATACGATTGATTATTTTTTATACTTAGCTAATAAGTCGATTAAAGAAATTGAAGCATTTTCCATGTTATTTACAATACTATCAATTTTAGAAACGATATAATTATAAAAAATCTGTAATATAATTGCTGCAACAAGACCAAATACAGTTGTTAAAAGTGCAATTTTAATACCACCTGCTACTACTGCTGGAGAAATATCATTTGCTACTGCAATTTTATCAAAAGCCTCAATCATACCAATTACAGTTCCCATGAACCCTAACATCGGTGCTAAAGCAATAAATAAAGATAACCAAGAAACATTTTTCTCTAATAATCCCATTTGTACTCCACCATAACCTACTACAGCTTTTTCAGCAGCCTCTAAACCTTCGTCTGCTCTTTCTAATCCTTGATAAAAGATAGAAGCAACAGGCCCTTTTGTATTTCTACAAACTTCTTTAGCAGCTTCTACACCACCTGAACTTAAAGCCTCATCTACACTAGCTACTAATTTCTTAGTATTAGTTGTTGCCATGTTTAAATAAATAATTCTTTCAATTGCAATTGCTAAACCTAAAATTAAAGCTACCAATACGATTCCCATAAACTGAGGGTCCCCTTCAATAAAACGTTGTTTTAACTCTTGGTGAAAAGTTTTCTCAATTACAGCATCTTGTGCAAATGTTGACTGAATAGCTCCTAAAAACATAAATCCTGCAACAGTTAGGAAATTTACTACTTTTTTCATTTTGTTATAATTAATTTTAAATAGTTAACGGGTTAAAAATACAAATTTTACTACAAAAAACTTAATTTTTTATAAATAAGTCATTCTTTGCTTGTAGTTAATGCACTTTTTATTTTCAGAGTGCCAAGTAACAAAAAAATGTTGGGACATTAAAAAAAACGATGATATTTATAACATTTTTTTCATTTTATATACAATTTCAAGTAGTTATAGTCGTTAAAATTGTCTTAAAGAAATCAATTTAATTGATTTCTCCTCTTAATGATGTTTCAAAATACTGCTTAAATTCTTCTCTAGAGAACTTTTCTCCCAATAAATACATCATTTTTGCTATAGCTGTTTCTGTTGTAATATTTTTTCCATCAACAATTCCGATACGTTTTAAATCAGAGCTTGTTTCATAGTGTCCGAGTATAACACTCCCTCCTGCACACTGAGTTACATTAACGATATAAATACCTTTCCCTATAGCTTGTTCTAACAACTCTATAAACCATTTTTCTGTAGGTGCATTTCCAGAGCCATAAGTTTCTAGTATTATACCTTTTAAATTAGGTATATTTATAAAACTAGCTACAACAGAAGCTGTTATCCCTGGAAAAAGCTTTAAAACAGCAACATTATTATCTAATTTTTTTCTAAAAACAAGTTTATTTTCTTCTTTAACTGGTTTAAATAAAATTGGATAATTAAAATTTAAATGAACACCACTTTCAGCTAAAGGTGGGTAATTCATTGACGCAAAAGCTTCAAATTGTTCTGCGTTTATCTTTGTTGTTCGATTCGCTCTATATAATTTATACTCAAAATACAGTCCAACTTCTTGAATTACTGGCTTTCCGTTTTCATAAGTTGACGCAACCTGTATCGAGGTTATTAAATTCTCTTTAGCATCTGTTCGCAAATCACCTATTGGTAATTGAGACCCTGTGAAAATTACAGGTTTCTGTAGGTTTTCAAACATAAAGCTAATTGCAGATGAAGTATAAGACATCGTATCTGAACCTGTAAGAACCACAAAACCATCAAATTTATCGTAATTGTCAGAAATAATTTCAGCAATATCAATATAATAATTAACATTCATATTTGATGAATCTATTGGCTCGTCAAATGAAATTGTAGAAATATCACAATGTAATTGTTGCAATTCAGGAATTTTACTAGATATCTGACTAAAATCAAAAGCTTTTAATGCTCCTGTTTTGTAATCCTTAACCATACCAATGGTTCCTCCTGTATATACTATTAAAATTTTAGGTTTATTTGACATTATGACACTTTTATTATAAGTAATTTAATTATGGAATAATTTATGTTGTAAATTTATCGTACAAAAATGACACAAAATTTTAAAACTAAATAAATTATGATAGGTTTTTATATTCTAATTGGTATTATTTCTTTAATAAGTTGGGTAGTTAGTAATACGCTTAAAAGAAAATTCAAGAAATATTCGCAAGTTCACTTACGAAACGGCATGAATGGTGCTGAAATAGCTCAAAAGATGCTAGATGATCACGGCATTTATGATGTAAAAGTTATTTCTACTCCAGGAATGTTAACCGACCATTACAACCCACAAAATAAAACTGTTAATTTAAGTGAAGGTGTTTACAATCAAAGAAATGCTTCAGCAGCTGCTGTTGCTGCTCATGAAGTTGGGCACGCTGTACAACATGCTAAAGCTTATAAATGGTTAACTATGCGATCTAAATTAGTTCCTATTGTTAATATTTCTTCTCGTTTTTCTCAATGGATGGTTATCGGAGGTATTATTTTAGGTGCTGGAGCTGGACAACCAGGAATTGGACAAATGGTTGCCATTGGTGGTTTAGCTTTTATGGGAATGGGTACTTTATTTAGCTTTATTACCTTACCTGTTGAATATGATGCTAGTAATAGAGCCTTAGCTTGGTTAGAAAATAAACACATTGTAACGCGTGAAGAACTTGCAGGATCTAAAGATGCTTTAAAATGGGCTGCAAGAACATATCTAGTTGCTGCATTAGGTTCTTTAGCAATGCTTTTATATTGGGCACTACAAGTTTTAGGTGGTAGAGATTAATGTCAAAAGAGATTTAAAAACTCATTTTTTCATAGTTTAATAACATTTAAAACACTTTTAATTATAGTAAGTTAAAACAATCCAACATGTATTAAAACAAGATTTACTTGAAATATTTATTACAAAAACAGCTTTGCAAAGGCAGAAACTTATGTTTATGTCCAATATATTGCCCTTTTTTAGCACACTAATTTAATTTCTTTAAATTTAAGAAGTAAAAGGTAAAAGTCAATCAGCACTCCTTTTACTACTATAAAATTAATAAACGGGCCTTATAATAAGTATATTAATTTATTTTTATTAGATTTACAGCTTAAACTTTTAAATTTTATTAAACTATGAAAAAAATTATTTTATCAATTGCTATGTTAGCTACTGTTGCTTTCATTTCTTGTTCTGATGACAAACAAGTAGAAGAATCTCCTTGTAAATCTTGTGAAATGAGTGTACTCAACATTAAAACAACTACTGAATACTGTGATAATGGAAATGGTACTTACACTATAAAAGTAAGTTTAGGAGGTGTATCTAACAGTGAAACACTAGATTTCGCAGAAGGACAAACAATAGACTCTATTACTGCAGCTCAAGAATCAGCTGGAGCGACATGTAAATAAGTTTACTTATTCGCAATAATAATCAAAAAAGCATCAGAATTATTCTGATGCTTTTTAATTTTATATCTTTTTTAAGATTAATCATTCAACTTTAAAACAGCCATAAATGCTTCTTGTGGAATTTCTACATTACCAACTTGACGCATTCTTTTCTTACCTTTTTTCTGCTTCTCTAATAACTTACGTTTTCTAGAAATATCACCTCCATAACATTTTGCTGTTACATCTTTACGTAATGCTTTTGTTGTTTCTCTTGCAATAATTTTTGCTCCAATTGCAGCCTGAATAGGAATATCAAACTGTTGTCTTGGTATTAGTTCCTTTAATTTTTCTACAATTTTTTTACCTATCGTATAAGCATTGTCTGCATGTAATAATGCTGAAAGTGCATCAACAGTATCACCATTTAGTAAAATATCTACACGAACTAGTTTAGATGTTCGCATTCCTATTGGAGAATAATCAAAAGATGCATACCCTTTTGAAACTGTTTTTAATCTATCATAAAAATCAAATACGATTTCTGCTAAAGGCATATCAAAAATTAATTCAACTCTTTCAGTTGTTAAATATGTTTGATTTACTATTTCTCCTCTTTTCTCAATACAAAGTGACATAACTTGTCCTACAAAATCAGATTTCGTAATTATTGATGCTTTAATAAAAGGCTCCTCTACTTTCTCTAATCTTGATGGATCTGGTAAATCTGTTGGATTATTTAGTAATACGATTTCCTCAGGATTTTTCTTCGTATATGCGTGATAAGAAACGTTAGGAACTGTGGTAATCACAGTCATATTAAATTCACGTTCTAAACGCTCTTGAATAATTTCCATGTGTAACATCCCTAAGAATCCACATCGAAAACCAAAACCTAATGCTGCTGAACTTTCTGGCTGAAACACCAAAGAAGCATCATTTAATTGTAATTTTTCCATCGAATTACGAAGTTCTTCGTAATCTTCAGTATCTACAGGGTAAATACCCGCAAAAACCATTGGTTTTACATCTTCAAAACCATCAATATGAGTTTCTGTAGGGTTTTCAAAATCAGTAATCGTATCACCTACTTTCACCTCTTTTGCTACTTTAATACCTGTTATTAAATAACCTACATCACCTGTTTTTACTTCTTGCTTTACTTCTTGCTCTAACTTTAAAGTACCAACTTCATCCGCTTTATACTCGGTATCGGTTGACATAAACTTAATACGCTGATTCTTTTTAATAGAACCATCTATTACTCTAAAGTAAGTTTCAATTCCTCTATAAGAATTGTAAACTGAATCAAAAATTAACGCCTTTAATGGTGCATCTGGGTTACCTTGCGGTGGTGGAACTTTAGCAATAATTGCAGCTAAAATATTATCAACACCAAAACCTGTTTTTCCACTTGCATGAATTACATCCTCTGGCTCACAACCTAATAAGTCAACAATATCATCAGTTACTTCTTCAGGGTTTGCTGATGGTAAATCTACTTTATTTAATACAGGAATAATTTCCAAGTCATTATCTAAAGCTAAATATAAATTAGAAATTGTTTGCGCCTGAATACTTTGCGCAGCATCAACAATTAGCAATGCTCCTTCACAGGCTGCAATAGAACGAGAAACTTCGTAAGAAAAATCTACGTGACCAGGTGTATCAATTAAATTTAAAATATAATCTTCACCTTCATAAGTATAATCCATTTGAATAGCGTGTGACTTAATGGTAATACCACGTTCACGCTCTAAATCCATACTATCTAACAACTGTGATTTTTTTTCTCTCTCAGTTACAGCTCCAGTATAATCTAATAACCTATCGGCAAGTGTACTTTTACCGTGATCAATATGTGCAATAATGCAAAAATTTCTAATTTTCTTCATTCGTCGTATTTCTAACCTCTTATGACTGCCAAAGATACTTTATTGTAAAACGTTGTACAATTAAAAATTTATTCAATAAAAAATAAAAACTAACTTTGCATTATGGTAAAAATTGGAAATATTGAACTTCCTGATTTTCCGCTATTATTAGCGCCGATGGAAGATGTGAGTGATCCACCGTTTAGAGCTTTGTGCAAAGAGAACGGTGCTGATGTGGTTTATACTGAATTTATTTCTTCGGAAGGATTAATTCGTGACGCTGCAAAAAGCGTAATGAAGTTAGACATTTACGAAAAAGAACGCCCAGTTGGAATACAAATTTTTGGTGCTAATTTAGAATCGATGTTAAAAACGGTTGAGATTGTAGAAAAATCGAACCCTGATATTATTGATATTAACTTTGGTTGCCCTGTAAAAAAAGTTGTTTCTAAAGGTGCTGGTGCTGGAATTTTAAAAGACATCGATTTAATGGTTTCTCTTACTGAGGCCATGGTAAAACACACCAATTTACCAGTTACCGTAAAAACTCGTTTAGGCTGGGATCATGATTCTATTCAAATAGTTGAAGTTGCCGAGCGCCTACAAGATGTTGGTTGCGCTGCAATTTCTATTCATGGACGTACTCGTGCACAAATGTATAAAGGTGATGCAGATTGGTCGTTAATTTCTGAGGTTAAAAACAACCAAAGAATGCATATTCCTGTCTTTGGTAATGGTGATGTTACTTCTCCTGAAAGAGCTATGGAAATGCGAGACAAATATGGATTAGATGGCTGTATGATTGGTAGGGCTGCTATTGGTTATCCTTGGTTTTTTAACGAAGTTAAACACTTCTTTAAAACGGGTAAGTATTTAGCTAAGCCAACAATTGCACAACGTGTAGAAATGGCTCGTAGACATTTACAGATGGCTATTGACTGGAAAGGCCCAGTTTTAGGGGTTTTTGAAACTAGAAGGCATTATACAAATTATTTTAAAGGAATTCCTCATTTTAAAGAATACCGAATGAAAATGGTAACTTCTGATGATGCAAAAGATGTTTTTGCTGCTTTTGATGAAGTGGAAGCTAAGTTTGGAAATATGATTATTCCTGAAATTAGGTAATTCTATTTTTCAATAAAATTCTTAGATATTCTTGAGCTTGCTATTTTTGCAGCAATGTAACCTAGCATTAATATTGTAATAATAATAATTACTAAATTCATCCATCTAAACTCAACAGGATACGCTAAACTTTCGGTAATCATAAACAATTCATAACGCTGTTGAATTATAACCAAGATGACACCCAAGACTAAGCCTATAACCATACCTACAATTGTTAATAAAAAACCTTGTAGTATAAATATTTTTTTTATCTCGTCAATACTAGTTCCTAAGCTATATAAAGTCTTAAGGTTTTTTCGCTTGTCAATAATCATCATAATTATTGACCCAATTACGTTAAACAAAGCAATCGCTAGTATTAATGTAAAAATCAGATAAGTAATAAACCTTTCTGTATTAATAACTTTGTAGTGTAGCGAGTTTAACTGAGCTCTTGTTTGCACGTTAAAATCACTCCCTAAATCATCTTGTAATCGCTCTTGAAAATCGTCTAAATCGACCGCTGATTTTAACTTAAGCGCTATTCCTGAAATTTGATTTTCTTCATAGTTCAATAATTCTTGCGCTAAAGACAACTCTGTAAAAACATATTTATTTTCAAATTCTTCTGTCCCAGAATAGGCGCCAATTATTTGGGTAGATACCGATTTATAAGCATTATTTGCATTTACAAAACCCTTTCCTGGTTTTGGTACCAAAATTTGTAAAGGCTCACCAAAATTTAAAACACTTAACGATAATTTATATGAAATTCCGTAACCTATAACAGCAGTGTTTTTAAACTCAGGATCAATCCAAGTCCCTATAGTTAATAGAGAATCTGTAGGAATAACACTTTTATAACTTTCATCAACTCCTTTTATGTATGCTACTTGACTTTTATCTTTATACTTTAAAAAAACACGTTCTTCAATAATTTTTGAAACTGCACTTATTTCAGCATCCTTAATTAATTTTTGATGAACTTCTTCTGAATATTTAAAAGACTTTCCTTTAACTGTTGTTATTTTTATATCAGGGTCAGATACGCTAAGCATAGCATCGCTAAATGTTCTTAATCCTGAATATCCAGATAAAATAACAAACAACGCTAACGCTCCTATAACAACACCAAAAACGGCAATAAATGTAATTATATTTATTGCGTTTGTGCTTGTTTTAGAAAACAGATACCTTTTAGCTATGTATAAAGAAAATTTCAAAATTATTAATAAATCTTAGTTAGCAATGTAAACAAAATTTATTAACGTTTTTGACGACGTGGTAAAACATCCGGATTTTTAATTGGGTCTACATCACCTCCTTTTAAAGAGTTATCAATATCTTCAATATAATCTAAACTATCATCACCAAAAAACAACAACTCAGGCATTCTTCTTAATTGATGCCTTGTTCTTTTCGCCATTTCGTAACGAATTGATGACGTATTAGATACCACACCTTTTATAATTTCATCTCTTTTATCAGAAGGAAAAACACTTAAATATACTTTAGCGACCCCTAAATCGGCAGTTACCGAAACTTTAGATACCGATATAATTACCCCCTTCATTCCATCTTGTGCAGCACGTTGTAAAACATCTACCAAATCTTCTTGTAATACTCCTGCAATTTTTCGTTGCCTATTCGTTTCTTCCATGCTGCAAATTTAAGGAAAAATTACGGAGTGTAAATTTTATTTTTTATTGCATACATTACCAAGCCTACTCTGTTTCTAACATTTAGTTTGGTAAACAAACTATCTCGATAGCCATCAATCGTTTTTGGGCTTAAAAACATCTTCTCTGCTATCTCTTTATAAGTTAATTCCGAACAAGCTAACTTCATAAAAACCAATTCATTTTCTTTAAATGAAATGCTGTTTTTATTGTTTTTTCCAGATACAGAGTCTAATAATAATGTGGTAACGTTTCTTGTATGATAAAAACCATTGTCCATCATTTCTAATAATGCCCTTTCTAGCACTTCTTTTCGAGTATCTTTAAGTAAGTATCCTACTGCTCCCGCCTTTAGCATTTGTAAAATTGTATTATTAGCATCTTCAACCGACAATGCCATTACATGTACTTCTGGATGATGCGCTACAACCCATTCGGTGGCATCAATACCATTCATTATTGGCATGTTTACATCCATTAAAACAATATCTGGAATGTTTTTTGGTGATTCAGTAAATTTATCGACAACTTCTTTACCGTTTTTACAGGTATACAATACTTTAAATTTACTAAAAGTATTTACCATTCCTTCAATAGCTTGCGACAATAGTGTATGATCATCAACAACAACAACTGAATACTTCATAGTTACATAGGTTTTATAAGGGATACCCTATACTTTTTAAATATAATAATTTATTATTAATCTTGTTCCTTTTTCTGGTTCTGATTTCAATGTAGCTTTTGCATTTATCAGTTCTGCTCTGGCTTTAATATTCTGTAAACCAATACCGTTAATACAATTTTCTTTTACTATAAAACCAACACCGTTATCTTTTGCGATAATATCAATATAATTTTCGTTATAATGTAAAAAAACGTCGAGTTTTGATGCTTTTGAATGCTTTATGGTATTAGAAAAAAACTCTTGCAACATTCTAAAAATTATAATTCCATGTTTTTGGTCTATTTCTATTTCTTCTCCTGTAATAGTTAAATTCGACTCAATATAATTTAAACGATTAAAACGCTCAATTTCTAATCTTAGAGCTTCTTTCAATTTTATATTATTAATAAAATCTGGGTTTATAGACTTTGACAAAGCTCTTATTTCCGTTAAACTTTTTGTTATAATTTCTGTTATTCCATGCATATTATCTGGCGTTGCATGTTGTAACTGTATTTTAGCCAAAGTTAAGAGTTGCCCAATATTATCGTGCAACTCCCAACTAATATTTCGTAAAGTTTCTTCTCTTATCTCTATCTGTGTTTCGGCAATTTCTCTTTCAAAACGCTTTTTTATAAGACTTCTTTCTTGTAACAATTTGTTTTTACGTCGCTGAAATACTGTAAATAGAATTACAAGAAATACTACAATTACTATAATTATTAAGGTTGTAATAATTAATACCTCTCTTCCTTCTTGCTGCATAGTAAACCGTATATAATAAAAACATTCATTAAAATAATTAATATATTTAATATAAAAAACAAACCTCTTGTTCTCATGTAATTTAGCAACGTAAAAAAAGGTATTGAAGGTAAATAAAACACTAAAAAACCAACAGAAACCCAAAAATAAAGTAATTTTTTATAATTCAAAATCCTATCAGACAACAGTAATTCTCTCAAATATAGAAAAATACTTAATGCTATACTTAAAGCTCCCAAAATAAATATATAAGTTAACCATTCTTTATAAAAAAATGTATAGACCCAAGAAATATTAAAAATCATCATTAATATTATTACTCCTTTAAACCAAAAGTTATCATTAATCAATTTATAATAAAAAAAAGACATTAAATTAAAATTTATAAATACATATATATAATGAAATATAAAACTAGACTTACCTATTGTTAAATAATAAAACCCGATGCACTCAACCAATAAGGAAGAAAATAATATTATTGACAACAATACAATGAAAGTTACTTTGCTTTTTCTTAAATAGATTAAGCTCAAAACTGCTGCAACTAATTGAAAAAATATTTGTAAAATTATAAAGCTTAAATCTGGCATTAACTTCAATTATTTTATATTATAGATATGGAGGAGAGTATGTACCCAAGTTTCCACCACCACTATCATCGTTTTCAATTATTAGATTATCATCTCCACCTCTCAAATTAGCTTCTTGTTTTTTTACAGTCTTTAAACTATAATTATAATCTTTTCTTTTTCCTTCTTTATAATCTCCTTCGGTATCATAAATCCAATTATAACCATGCTTCTCTAACATCTCTTTAAACGTTACTAACTTTCCTTGCTTGGCACTTTGTAAAGGATCATATAAAACATCCACCCCTTTAATAGTTGTAGATGGCATATAAATTAAACCACTATATTCTTTTCCGTTTTTCTCATGCTTCTTTGCACTAGTAATAAATGAAATTCCTGTCATTTTTATATTTGCTTTTTTACTCAAGTTTTCAACATGTCCTAAATATTTTTTAAACTGAATAAAATCAAAGGTTGTAACTCGAGAATCTTCATACCCTAAAGCACCTTCTAAAGGTTGTATTCTTGTAGTGTCATAGCGTTTTAGCATATCAATAATCTCTGAATAGCTTAACATTTCTTTTGTTCTTCCTTCATCTTTGTAACAAAAAATACCTTTTTTATTTGCATCCTCTAAACACTCTTCAGTTGTACATTCCTTGCAAAAAATGCTTCTGAATATTTCAATTATTTTTTGAAATATATTTTTTTTACTCATAATTAAGTTTGGTTTTAATTCTAGTCAAATATACATCCTTGTTCTTTTTAAAAGCAAATCCTTTTTTAAACAACTCAAGTAAATCAAGCATTTACATAAAACAATCAGGAAAAACACCTTAGATTGAAAAGCTAATAGCCTTACTAACTATCCTTTCTTTCACTATTGTGAATTCAAAAAACAGCTATTTAATATTTCCACACTTAAAAAAGCGTCATCATTAATAAAAATTATGTTGTTAGCACCTAGTTAATAAATGTTTTCTAAAAGGAAAACACCTTAAAAATTAAACAGCTTATCACTTATGTTTTTCAGTTAATCATACTACTTACAAATTAAAGAATTGATAGAATTTTACACCTAGTTATTTCGAAATACTAAAAGGCGAAAACCGAAAAGCCTAAAAATAAATAGAGTAGGTAAAAAATAAATATTATGCCAAATTTAGTTCCAGAATTAAATAGTTTAGATTTCAACGTATATGTCGGAGGACCATTACAAGCTGCCATTCAAGCACAAACAGCTGCCTCAATGGCTACTGTAAACTTTATTAAAGAAGTTGGTTTTGAAAATGATAATGATCCGAGTACCGTTGATCAATTACGTTACGTAGATTTTAAATATAAAAAATCAGTACCGAATCCACATCTAGGTAAAACTGCCCAACAGTTAACGGATGAAGGTTTACCTCCTTCTACAAACACTACTAATAACTTTTTAGATAATGAAGTAGAAATTAAAGTACCTTTTTTAACCATGTTAACAATTCCATCAATTCGAATTGATGAAATTAATATTGATTTTAATGCTCGATTAAGTTCTACAGAAACAAGAAATGTTTCTTCTGAATTTGCCGCTAGCGCAGAACTAGGTATCAATTATAAAATTGTAAATTTTAAAGCTTCCGCTTCATACAAACGTAATACTTCACAAGGTGTTAAAGTTGATAAAACATACAACTTAGGTGTAAAAGTTAAAGCTGTAAATGACGAACTACCTGAAGGTTTGAGTCGAGTTTTAGATATGCTTGAAGATAGTATTGCAGCTGTTGCTTAACACTAATAAATCAAAGTGGCTATCTAAAAAAATAGTCATTACGAATGAAATGATGTAATCTTATAAAATTAAGATGTGTAATTTACAGATTACTTCGAAATGAAAACTTCTCGTAATGACGTTAAAAACGATTTTTTAGATAGCCTCTTTTTAAAAACTTATATTATGGTAAATTTAAATGAATACCTTGGCGGAATAGCTACTAGCATTGCTGAAGCTAGATTAATGTCGGATTTAAAATCTTTAGAAATTGCAGAAAAATTTGCAAAGCATAACTTATTAAAACACTTTTCAATACCACGCTTTAAAGCACAAAATATTGAATTAACTATTCCTTTTGCCATTGGAGAGCTAGAAAACAACTATGAAAAGGAATACCAACCCATAGATAACATTGAATTTAATTCGCAAGCGTATTCTATTTTAAAAGATGCTTCAAAAACAACTTCTTTTGACAGAAAAACATCGATAAGCATACGATCTGTTATTGCAAAGGAAACAGATGAACTTGAAAAAAACATAAAATCTACAAATGAACAAACTATAGCGTTAGAAAGATTTTCTGAACGAGTTGCTGAAAATTTTATGGCAATTTCAAAAGAAAAACTTAATTATACCACTTTAGTTAAAAAATTAAGTTCTGAACTTACTTCTTCAATAAAAAATAAAAAATTGATAACTAAAAACACAAAAGTTATTGTTGAAGCTCATAAACTAAATGAAATTAAGCCTGAAAACATTGTTCAGATAAAAATGACTTTAAATGAAGAAAGTATGGAATGGTACACCTCTGAAAATGAAAATGGTGATACCGAATCGAAATTATTACCTGAATAGTCATGAGGAAATCCATAACAAAAATAACTTCTGATATAAAAAACCAATTTTCAGGCATACATGCTTTAGTAAATCAAATAGAAAAGAAAAACACACAAAGCATACGAAATATTGGTGACTGGTTATTAGCAACAGAAAAACTACTACAAGATTTAAACTTACCTGAATCATCAAAATTTGCAGTAAAAAGAGGGGAATTAACTTCATTTATTCCAAGTGATAATGGAAATAAAAAAAAAGAACATATACATCTTGCAGCTACGATATTAACACAAGCACAACAAGACTTATGGGAAACTTATATTATATATTCAGAGAAGCTAGAAAATGCTTCAACCTTAATTAACCAATTATTAGGTGTTATATATCAAACTAAAGAATTTAAATATAATGCAACGGAAGATTTTACTGTTTATATAAATCGAGTTTGGAACTTTTGTACCAATCACGAACAACTAAGAGGAATTAGCGCTCAAATATTATCACTAATTAACAAGTCGGACGTTATAATTATAATGGCTGAAAAAATAGACTTAGAAAGCTTATAATATCAATCAATATTTTATACTTTTATACTATGGATAAAATAGAACACATTGGTATTGCGGTTAAAGATTTAGAAAAATCAAATGAATTATTTGCAGCACTTTTTGGAGAGCCTCATTATAAAGTTGAAGAAGTAGCTAGCGAAGGTGTAAAAACTTCCTTTTTTAAATCGGGTCCTAATAAAATAGAGCTACTAGAAGCTACAAAAGCTGATAGTCCGATTGCTAAATTTATAGAAAAAAAAGGAGAAGGAATACACCATATTGCTTTTGCGGTTAATGATATAAAAGCAGAAATAAAACGCTTACAAAAAGAAGGTTTTACTGTTTTAAATGAGATTCCTAAAAAAGGTGCTGACAACAAATTAGTTGCTTTCTTACACCCTAAAACTACAAATGGTGTTTTAATTGAACTGTGTGAAGAAATCAAGTAAATCACTTATATATAATTCCTAATAATTTGTATCTTGCAAAGTCTAACAAACGTGTATTAAATAATGACAAACTCTTATGATTCTTTTCAAAAGCGACGCTTACAATCGTCTTACATCTCTGTAGTTGTAAGTATTGCATTGGTACTTTTTATGATGGGAGTTTTGGGTTTAGTTTTACTAAAATCGACTAAAGTTGCAAATCACTTTAAAGAAAAAGTGGTAATGACCCTCTTTTTAAAAGATGATGTAACCGATAAACAAATAAAAACGTTTAAAGCAACTTTAAAAAAGGAGAAATACACCAACAAAGTTGTTTACATTACTAAAGGAGAAGCTGCAAAAGCTTACAAAAAAGATTTAGGTGAAGATTTTTTAAAATTTTTAGGAGACAATCCTCTTAAAAACGGAATTGATGTTTATTTAAAAGCAGATTTTGTTACTCCTGAAGAAATGGTAGTAATTGAAAAATCTTTTAAGAAAAATGCCTTTGTAGCAGAAGTAAATTATGACAAACCATTAGTTGAATTGTTAACAAAAAACATTCAGAAAATGAGTTTTTGGTTATTAATACTAAGCGGTTTTTTTGGCTTAGTTGCCATTATTTTAATAAACAGTTCAATTCGATTATCTATTTACTCAAAAAGATTTAATATTAAAACCATGCAAATGGTTGGTGCTACTAAAAGTTTTATTCGAAAGCCTTTTATTTGGCAAAGTATTAAGCTAGGGATTTTAGGTGCTGCCATTGCTTTATGCGGGTTAGCATTTGTAATTTATTACATTAATCAATACATTCCTGCTTTAGAGCTATTAACCGATTATATTTCTTTAGCGTATGTAACAGGAGGAGTTTTTTTTATTGCTTTTTTTATTACATGGATAAGTACATTTTTTGCTACACAACGTTTTTTAAACCTACAAACTAACGATTTGTATTACTAAAATTTATATGAAAAAAGACACTACATCTAAACAGGAATTTTTATTTGGTAAACGAAATTACATCATTATGTTAATAGGTTTAGCGGTTATCGCTCTAGGCTTTATTTTAATGGCAGGTGGCGGAAGCGAAGACCCAAATGTATTTAATCCTGAAATTTATAGCTGGCGTAGAATTCGTTTAGCACCAACCTTAGTAATTATTGGTTTAGGTATTGAAATTTATGCTATTTTTGCGAACCCTAAAAAGTAAGCATGGATTTATTAGAAGCTATTATCCTTGGAATTATTCAAGGCCTTACCGAATTTTTACCGGTATCATCGAGTGGTCATTTAGAATTAGCTAAAGCTATTTTAGGAGACACTTCTGTACCAGAAGAAAGTTTAACTTTTACAGTAGTTTTACATTTTGCAACAGCACTAAGCACCTTAGTTGTTTTTAGAAAGGAAGTTGCTGAAATTTTTAGAGGGTTATTTCAGTTTAAATGGAATGAAGAAATGAAATTTTCACTAAAAATTATCATATCGATGGTTCCGGCAGTAATTATAGGTTTATTGTTTGAAGAACAATTAGAATCTTTTTTTGGAGGTAAAATACTATTCGTAGGTATTATGCTATTAATTACCGCTGTATTATTATTACTTGCTGATAAATCTAAAAACACAAATAAAGAAGTATCTTTTAATAACTCATTAATTATAGGTATTTCGCAAGCTATTGCAATGCTCCCTGGTATTTCTCGTTCTGGGGCAACTATCTCTACCTCTGTTTTGCTAGGTATTGATCGTAGTAAAGCTGCACGTTTTTCTTTTTTAATGGTAGTACCTCTTATTTTCGGAAAAATAGCAAAAGATTTTTTAGGAGGAGATATTAACTTTCAATCTTCTGAGATCATTCCTATATCAGCAGGATTTATAGCTGCTTTTCTTGCAGGCTTAGTTGCTTGTAATTGGATGATTGCTTTGGTTAAAAAAAGCAAATTATCATACTTTTCTATTTACTGTGCAATTGTAGGTTTAATTGCTATCGCATACTCTTTATTAAATTAATATGAAAACTGAAGAAGATTACAAAAACGGACAAGTTTTATTGATTGATAAACCACTAGAATGGACCTCTTTCCAGGTAGTTAACAAACTACGTTGGCACATTAGAAAACGTTTTGATATTAAAAAAATAAAAGTAGGTCATGCAGGTACTTTAGACCCTTTAGCAACTGGCTTATTAATTATTTGTACTGGTAAAAAAACTAAGATTATTGACACATATCAAGGTCAAATAAAAGAATACACAGGTACTATTACCCTAGGTGGAACAACACCTAGTTACGATTTAGAAACCGAGGTAAATGAAACTTTTTCTACAACACATATTACTGAAGAATTAATTCACGAAACTACAAAACAGTTTACAGGTGTAATTCAACAAAAACCACCTATTTTTTCTGCTATTAAAAAAGAAGGAAAGCGATTGTACGAATTAGCTAGAAAAGGTGAAACTACCGAAATAAAATCGAGAGAAGTTACCATTCCTATTTTTGAAATCACAAATATTAATGCAAACAATGTTGATTTTAGAGTGGTTTGCAGCAAAGGAACTTACATTCGTTCTTTAGCATACGATTTTGGTGTTGCTTTAAATTCAGGTGCTCATTTATCAGCTTTAAGAAGAACTAAAATTGGTGATTTTCATGTTGATAATACACAAAGTGTAGATGCGTTTATAAATTCTTTAGAAGTGGAATAGTTTTTGATTTAAAACCTCAAAAATTACTACTTTGAAAAATTTATTCCTTTTTACCTTATTCATTATTGCGAGTATAACTGTTAAGGCTCAAAATGATAGCCATCCTTATTTTACAGGGTCTATAAACACAACTTTTGGTGTTAACCAAAACTACAAACTAGATGAAGATGGAAATGGTCCTTTTATAACACCTAAGTCAATATTACTAAGAACAGGTTTTGGGTATCAATTCAATAAACGCTGGGCTTCAAGTATTAATGTTGGTTACGATCATCATTTTACCTATTCAATTAACTCAATACCAACATACGCTAGTTTACGATACAACTTTATTAAAAAAAGTAGCAGTGCATATTTTATAGAAAGTAGTTATGGACAAATGTTTCGTTTATCTAATAAATTTTCTAACGGTAATTACTACAAAATAGGTGTAGGAATTCTTTCTTTAAGCAGTAATAGATGGAATGGCATGATACGTTTAGATTTTCATCAAAAGAAAATAGCGCAATTTGAAAGTGGAAACCTAAACAGTATCTCGTTAGGGATTGGTTTTACTTTTCTTTAAAAAACGACTATACCAACTTTCAGAAATTGGCACTTCCCAATGATTTTCTAACTCTAATTTCGTTTCAACTAAGTTATCAAAAACAATGGTTTTTTCTGTTACCGCTTTGTTTTTAATCAATTTTTTAAAATCTTTTAACTCTTTATACTGAGTATACTCACCTTGCTTAAAACAAACGTTCATTCTATCTAATAACTCAACTTTATATGTTTCTTGCAATTGCAAAACAAAACCAACCAACTTATCAACGTCAGCATTTAACAATGCCGTATTTCCTTCACCAGAAAAAACAATAAAACGGTTGTATCGCAGCTCCACCGAAGCTTTAAAGTCTACATCATCTTGTTTCCATACCTCAACAAAAGCTTTCAGCTTCTCTTTTAAACCTTCAATTTCTTGCGGATAAAATTTTCTACTAGATGGATAAATCCAAACCTTAGCTTCTTCTGATAATGTATTGAAATCTACTAACATAATTATTCTTTCTATGTGGCAAATATACAGAAAACAAAAACCCTTTTTTAAGAATAAAAAAGGGTTTTTGTTTTTATAAAAAGCAAGTAATTATTTTAATAACGAGAGAATATTTTCTTGAACATTTTCCCCTTTATTTTTATTATACCAAACTTGTAAATCTTTTTTAAACTCTGCATCTAAACTACCATGCTCTGCCTTATAATCTGCAACCATTTGTGTAGCTACAACAGGCCTTGGCCCCCAAGTATTAATGACTTTATTGTCTTTATCTAATGCAATTAACTTAGGAATTGATCTTCCTCCGTTCGTTAAAAACCCATCCATAAGTTCTAAATTCTCATCTCTAAGAACTAATTTTAACTTTATATTAGAATTTTCTTCTGCAATTTTGTTAATTACAGGTAAGTTTTGAGCCGCATCTCCACACCAGCCCTCAGTTAATACTAACCAAGTTTGAGGTTCTTTTACATCTTTCAGTTTTGCTATCGTTTCTTCTGAAACTTTTATAGTTTTATCTAAACGTTTCATTCGTTTATCATTTAACAAACTATAATTTAATAAGTCTTCAGATTGATTTAAACCTGTTGATTTACCTTCATCTAACAACTCTTTTACAAGAATTCTATATTCTGAATATGAAATTGCTTTCTGTAAACTGTTTTCAATAATTTCTTTCATCTTAATAATCTTATTACACAAATGTATTTTTTATCTTTTACATTTAAAGTAACCTAAGTTACAATATCTAAAAAGAGTTAATATAGACGCAGTAATATTTAAAAACTTACAACACTCTTTATAACTTACTTTTTTAAATTAGTAATAATATCTTTTGTCATAGATGTTAAATCAAATTCATGCTGCCATCCCCAATCTTGTCTTGCATGAGAATCATCAATAATTTGAGGCCAGCTATCAGCAATAGCTTGTCTGAAATCTGGATTGTAGGTAATTGTAAAATCTGGAATATATTTTTTTATCTCTGTAGCAATTTCTTTAGGTGTAAAGCTAATTGCTGCTAAATTATAAGAAGTTCTTGTTTTTATCTTGCTTGCATCTGCTTGCATAATTTGAATTGTAGCGTTAATTGCATCATCCATATACATCATAGGTAAACGGGTGTTTTCAGACAAAAAACACTCAAAAATCCCTTTTTTTAGAGCATCAAAATAAATATCTACAGCATAATCTGTAGTTCCTCCACCAGGTAAAGTTTTCCAACTAATAATACCAGGATAACGAATACTACGTACATCTACCCCATATTTTTCATGATAATAATTACACCAATGCTCACCAGCAACTTTACTAATTCCATAAACTGTTGAAGGCTCCATAACTGTTTGCTGAGGCGTATTAATTTTTGGAGATGTTGGTCCAAATGAAGCCATAGAACTTGGCCAATACACTTTTTCAATATGTTTTTCTCTCGCTATTTCTAAAACAGCTAATAAAGATGTCATATTCAAATCCCATCCTTTTAACGGGTATTTTTCAGCGGTAGCTGATAGCATTGCTGCCATTAAATACACCTGAGTTACCTTATATTTTTTTACAACCTCTAAAATTCTTTCTTTACTTGTAGCATCAATAATTTCAAAAGGCCCAGAATTTAACATCTCCTCTCCTCCTTCTCTAATATCGGAAGCTATTACATTATTAGCTCCATATATAATACGTAGTTTTTGAGTTAGTTCTATTCCTATTTGCCCGCAAGCACCTAAAATTAATACAGTATCATTCATTCTTAAAAGTTCAAAAATATAGTATTGCGAAGTTATAAAATTTCATAATTCGTAAAAAACATTTCTCATTTTTTAATTATTAACAAAACACACACATAAACAACTGATTACAAACTTATCTTTTCATTTTATCTATAAATCAAGTAAAATATGTACTTTTATCACTTTAATTTTCTACTAATGAGATACAATTTATTCGTTTTATTTTCTTTCATTTTAATAGCTTTTTCTTGCAAGAATAAAGATGTTCAAAAAAACACTCCTGTAAAAAAAACAGGAATGAACACTGCTATTAAACATTCTAAAAATACACCTTTAGATGAAACCCCTACTAAGGAAATAATAAAATGGAAAGAGTATTTTATATTAAAGGATTTTATACAGCAGCTTAAAAACACTTCTCCTACTGAAGCGCTAAACAATGCACTAGAACTAAAAACACTAACCAAGCATCTTAAAGATAGTTTAAATATAAAAACACTTAAAACACCTGCTTTTAAAGCTCGTATGAATGTTTTTGAGAACGAAGTTTTAAGGTTGGCAGATATGACATACATTCCCTCAATTACTTCAAAAGAAATAAATAATCAAGTAACTAAAGTATTAGATCTTTATGGAGGCATGAATGATAAAATAAATACGGTTTACATTAAAAAGGGATTCGACAAAGCAATAAAACTAGATAGTATTTTTAAATTTGAATAGCGTTAATTGCCTCATATACTAAGTTACTTTCAAAACCTCTATACAAAAGGTAATCAGCTATTTTCTTTTTTCGCTTAAATACATTTTCTTCTCTTACTAATTTATCTTTTTTCGCAACCAGTTCATATAGCGTAGTAATATACTCCTGTTCGTTTATTTCTTTTAAAGCAGTTTTTATGTTGTACGCTGATATATTTCTAAATTTTAATTCTCTTACAATTCGTTGTTTACCCCATTTTTTTATGCGGAATTTCCCTCTTGCAAAACTTTTAGAAAACCGCTCTTCATTTAAAAAATTATCTTTCATAAGACTTAAAAGAATCATTTCTCGGGCTTCTGGAATTAAACTATATTCTTTTATTTTATTTTCAACTTCTTTATGACAACGATCTTGATACGCACAATAGTGCTCTATCTTTCTCTTTATTTCATCTACAGTAAAAATCTTTTTTGCCATTCTGCAAAAATACAAATACTACTTCCATTTGCTTAAAAAAGAAATTACCTTTTCTTTATAACTGGCTCCAATTGGTATTTCAACTGAATTCACCTCAATATCACTCATTGTAAATGCTGAAATTTTAACAGTATTAACAATATAAGATCGATGAATTCTTAAGAATTTTTTATCTATTAACTCCTCCTCTATTTCCCCTATCTTATATTTAGCTACAATCCTCTTATCATTTATAGTATGTATTTTTATATAATCTTTTAAACTTTCTATAAATATTATTTCTTCAATCTTAATTTTATGATGTTTATTTCCAGATTTAACAAGTAAAAAATCTTCTGTATTTTTTTTCTCTGTACTAAAAGTATTAGCAGACGCTTCTTTCTTTTCCCTTAAAAAGCGATCTATAGATTTAAAAAAACGCTCAAAAGTTATTGGTTTTAATAAATAATCTACCACCTCTAAATCATAACTTTCTATCGCATAATCTCTATACGCTGTTGTAAAAATAGTTTTTGGTGGATTTTTTAATGTTTTTAAAAAATCTATCCCTGTAATATTCGGCATTTTTATATCTAAAAACATCAAATCAATCTGTTGTGTGTTAATTATTTCAAATGCTTTTAATGCATTATTACAGGTAGCTACCACCTCTAAAGCATCTATTTTAGAGATATGGTTTTCAATTAATTTAATAGCCAAAGGCTCATCATCTACCAACAAACATTTTACCTTCATCATTAAATTTGTTTTATTTTTAACACTACTTCAAATGCACTTTTCGAACATTTTATATCTAAACTATAACGTTCTTTATAAATTAAATTAAGTTGTTTTCTAATATTAGTGAGTCCAATATTTTCTTGATTACTTGATTGATAATCTTTAGAGATAGTATTTGAAATATTAAATATAAGCTCTTTTTGATTATTTACTATATGAATGTCTATTTTCGGAGAACCACTATCTTCACCAGCTCCATGTTTAAAAGCATTTTCTACCAACGATAATAAAACTAACGGCGGAATTTCAGTATCATTTTCAATCGTTGTTACAAATGAAACCTGTAACCTATCATCATAACGCAACTTTTCTAACTCAATGTAATTTTTAAGCAATGCTATTTCACTAGAAAGTAGCACAAACTTACTATTACATCGATACAATACATGGTCTAAAATCTCAGACAACTTACCAATAGATGCTGACGTTTTAGGTGAATTACCAACCGATAATGAATAAATATTATTTAATGTATTGAATAAGAAATGTGGATTTAACTGTGCTTTTAATGTTTTTAATTCATTTTCCATCTTTTCTTTTCCCAAAACCAAACCCTCCTCTTTCATTTTTTTATAACCCATAAGATACTTTACAGATAAAAAAATTAACGCCATAGAATAAAGGTTAGGTATATAATAGAAAAATATTTTTTTCCAATCACTAAAAATCTCTAAAATTGGCTCTTGTGTAAACACTCCTTTTCTAACTAAAGTTTCACCAACATGAACAACTAATATTCTATTAAATACTGCCAATAAATAAGTTCCCACTATAAATAAACCAACAGCTTTTATATATTTTTTCTGCAATAAAAACTCAGGTATTACATAATAGGCTAAAAAATAAGATGTAATAATTTGCGGAATTATATGACACAAAGACATTACAAAAGTTTCTAAAAAAGCAAATTCATTTTGATACCTAAGAGAGTCTTTCGGGAAATCTAATGCAAAAAACACACACCAAAACAAAATATGCTCCAATGCTCTATTCTTTTGAAAAAACGCAATAAGGGTAGTTATTTTAATCATGATTGTAAATATATAAATAGCTCTCTTAAAATCGATCACTAATCGACAAATCGACTTTCTTTACCCTTATTTATAACTTTTCACCCCATAAAACTAGCTTTTTAATCCAAAAACTTCAAACGTCGATTTTATCCTCACATTCGTCTACTACCTAAATATTGCTTTATAATCCAACTCATATTTGCCTCATAATTCAAAAAACAAACAAAATGAAAAACATATTATTCATTCTTTTATTCTTTAACACCATTCTTTTATCCGCCCAAATCAATATTACAGGTAAAGTTGTTGAAGAAAACACAAAACAACCTCTAGAGTTTGCTACTATAATTTTAACAAACCCAATTACAGGTAAGCTCATTATAGGAGAAACTACAAATAATAAAGGTGAGTTTTCTATTAACGCTAAAAAAGGGAATTATAATATTAAAATTGAGTTTATTGGGTTCAAAAATCATTTAATAAATAATATTTCAATAACAAAAAACCATTCACTTCAAACTATCTTTTTAAAAGAAAACTCTCAAGCATTAGATGAAATAGAGGTTATTGCAGAAAAATCTACTACCGAATACAAATTAGACAAACGTGTTTTTAACGTAGGAAAAGATTTAATTTCAAAAGGAGGTTCTGTTAATGACATCTTAAACAGTGTACCGTCTGTTAACGTAGACATAGAAGGAGCTGTAAGCTTACGAGGAAACGCTAATGTTCGTATATTAATTAACGGTAAGCCTTCTGTTTTAACAGCCAACAACGGATTACAATCAATCCCTTCGGAAAGTATAGAAAAGGTAGAAGTAATTACTAATCCGTCTGCAAAATATGATGCTGAAGGTACTGGAGGAATCATCAATATTATTTTAAAACGAAATAAAAATGGTGGTTTTGGAAGCTCTTTACAACTAACAACAGGAATACCCGACAATCATAGTATAAACTACAATATAAATTACAAAAAAGAGAAGTTTAATTTATTTTCTAATGTTTCATATCGCTATAGATCTTTTGATGGAAATGGTTACTTAAATAGAACGAACTACGTTAGTAATACGATTACTTCATTTTCAAACAGAACAACAAACATGAATAGAAGTCATCGTACTTTTAACTTGTATTTTGGAAGTGATTACTATATAAACGACAAAAACACGCTAACATTAAGTTACTACCTTAGAAACAACACAAGTAAAAACACAGTTGATTACACTTTTGATTTCTTAGATAACTTAAAACAAACAGACAATATTCTTACCTCAAAAGAATCGTACAGAGAACCACAAGTTGCAAATCAAATTGAACTGAATTATGTGAAAACATTTACTAAAAAAGGGCAAAAATTTACAGCTAATTTTCAGTATGACTTTTGGAATGATGACGAAAATGAATCTGTGGAAGAGCAAGAACAATTCCCAACAACCTCAGCAATAAACTTGTTAAAAAGTAGAGATATAGAAAGTAGTAAAGATTTTTTATTTCAATCTGACTTTAAATTACCTATCACCCAAAAATCGCATATAGAAATGGGTATAAAAGGTGAAATTAGAAATATTAATAGTGATTATAAGGTTTGGGATAATACTGTTTTAATAGATAGTTTAGATAACTTATTAAAATATAATGAACGTATTTACGGAGCTTATGTTCAATATGGAAATAGAGAGAACAAATTACAATATTTATTAGGTCTGCGTGCTGAATATGCCAACACAGGAAGTGACGACAAAAAGAATAAATTTAAAACAGCAAAGAGTTATACTGATTTATTTCCTACAGCACATTTTACCTATAACTTTAATAATGCTACAAATATGCAATTAAGCTACAGTAGAAGAATTCGACGACCTAGCTTTTGGCATTTAAATCCTTTTGGAGGTATTTCTGACCGACGTAATATTCGTGTTGGTAACCCTGATTTAAATCCAATGTACACAAATTCTTTCGAGTTAGGTTTCTTAAAGCGCTGGAGTAAATTCACCTTTAACCCATCTGTTTATTACCAGAAGACAACAAATGTATTCGAAACATTAGTAACATCAAACACAGATGGCGCATTAATATCAAAGCCTATTAATTCAGGAACTGAAAATAGATTTGGTACTGAACTAGCTATTCGATATTCCCCTTATAAATGGTGGCGTTTATCAAGTGAATTCAACTATTATTCTTTTAACCAAAGAGGTATTTATATTATTGATGATAGCACATGGTCTACTCGTTTAAACTCCAGAATGAAATTTTCTAAACTAACGCTTCAATCAAGCTTTAATTATAATGGAGAAAGACAAAGTGGTCAAATATTCACCGAAGCTCAATACAGAGTAAATCTAGGTATTAGTAAAGATATTTTGAATGATAAAGCAACCATTACCTTAAACATGAATAACATCTTAGATTCAAGGGTTCGTAAACAATTAATTACTGGTAATGATTACACTATAAATAGCTATAATAGACCCATTGGTAGATTTACATCAGTAACTTTTACATATCGATTTAACAGAACTAAAAAAGATAGAGATCGTTTACCTGATTAATTAATTTGAATAAATGAAAAATTTACTTCGTGCTTCGCTATGACGAAATAAATTTAAATAAAAGAGGGTTGAAAGCATAAAACTTTCAACCCTCTTTTCAGTTAACAAAATATTTTTTTTAAAAAAGTATCCTATATATTAAGCCATTTTTAATCGTAACCACATTTTAAACCTTGTGATTAAGTAAAATAATATTGGCACTACTATTAAAGTTAGGAATGTTGCTATTAACAATCCGTAAATTACAGTCCATGCTAATGGGCCCCAGAACACTACGTTATCTCCTCCAAAATAAATATGAGGATTCAACTCACTAAACAATGTGAAAAAATTAATATTTAAACCTATTGCTAGTGGTATTAACCCTAAAATAGTAGTTATTGCTGTTAATAAAACAGGACGTAAACGTGCTCTACCCGCCTTAACAATGCTTTCAAATAAATGCTCTTTACTTAAGTAATCATTTTCAGCAACACCTTCTGTTATCTTTTTCCGATCTATTAACAATTCTGCATAATCCAACAATACAACTCCGTTATTCACCACAATACCTGCGAGAGATATAATTCCCATCATGGTCATCATAATTACAAATGATGCTCCTGAAATTACCAATCCTCCAAATACCCCTATAAAACTTAAGAATATTGCCAACATAATAATTCCTGGTTTTGAAATTGAATTAAACTGGAAAATTAAAATAAAGAATATCAATCCTAGTCCAGTA
This sequence comes from Tenacibaculum ovolyticum DSM 18103, assembly GCF_000430545.1. Taxonomy (GTDB): domain Bacteria; phylum Bacteroidota; class Bacteroidia; order Flavobacteriales; family Flavobacteriaceae; genus Polaribacter; species Polaribacter ovolyticus. Next base: position 62,706 of record NZ_AUMF01000018.1, on the reverse strand, counting down.
AAGAAAGCACCTACTAAAAATTTCATTTGTTTATTTTGCTCTTCAATCTGCCCTGTATAATCAATATTAATACCTTTAGGTAAATTCTTGAAATTTTTCATTTCATTTCTAATCTGATTCACAATGGCACCTGCATCAGTATAACCTGGTGCTAATGCAGAATATATAGTAACAACTCGCTTAACAGCTTTATGCTTAATAGCACTAAACCCTGAGCTATTTGTTTGTTTTGCTATCGCAGAAACAGGCACTTCTTTGGTTTTACCAGTTGACTGATCTTTAAACGTAATTCGCTGATTAAAAATAGCACTTGTATTGTACCTATCCTCTTTATTAAAACGAACATAAATATCATAATCTTCACCATTTTCTTTATAAACTCCCGCTTTCGCTCCAAAGATTGAGTTACGCAATTGCTGCCCTACTTGTCCAGCACTTACCATTAACTCCCCTGCCTTTTTACGATCAACCACTACTTGCATTCCTGGCTTATCACGATTTACATCAATTTTTAACTCATCAATACCAGCAATACTTCTTGTATTAATAAAATCTCGCATTCTCTCAGAAGTCGCAATTAACTCTCTATAGTCATCTCCTTGAATTTCAATATTAATTGGTGATCCTACTGGTGGTCCATTAGCATCTTTCTCTACAGATATTAAAACCCCTGGGTAAATCCCCACTAAAGCTTTTTGAACCTTTTGTCTTAATTCTTCACTGTCTTCACCTTTACGATATTTATACTCACGCATAGAGGCTGTTATTTTTCCTTTATGTGGTAACTCAGCTGATGAACCTCCATCTGTTTGTGGATTCCCAGCTCCAGCTCCTACTTGAGAAACCGTACTCTCTACTAAGAAATTATGAGTACTATCCATGTAGGTATCTTCATTTAAAACAGTAAACACTTTTTGCTCTATCTGTTTTGTAATTGCATTTGTTTTCTCAATATCTGTTCCTTGAGGATACTCGATATATACAATAATCTGATTTGGCTTATTATCTGGGAAAAATTCAACTTTTGTTCTTTGCGACCCTAATGACATACCAAATGCCATAAAAGCTACAATCAACAAAGCAAAAGTTCCTAGTGTTAAGAAATATGGCTTCTTACCTGACAACGCTTTTCTTAACATTCTTTCGTACCAAGCTTCTAAACGCGGTAATACTTTATTTTGAAAAGAGTTAGCCCAATTTCTTAAAAACAATCTATATGCCCACAACATAATTGCTGTAAAAACCATTAAGGTTCCTAAAGCGCTATAAGCTCCACCAAAAATAACAACCAACAATCCTAAAACGACCATAACACTTGTCATTATAATAATTTGCTTCATTGGCATGTTTTTATCTTCAGTATTCATGTACTGAGATACTAAAACCGAATTAAAGAAAATAGCTACAAATAGTGATGACCCTAATACTGTTGATAATGTTATAGGTAAAATAATCATAAACTGCCCCATAACTCCTGGCCACAATCCTAAAGGAATAAATGCAGCAACTGTTGTTGCTGTAGAAATTATAATAGGAAATGCAATTTCACCAATTCCTTTTTTAGCAGCTTCAACCCTAGTCATTCCCTCTTCATCCATCAAACGATAAACGTTTTCAACAACTACAATTCCGTTATCAACCAACATTCCGAGCCCCATAATAAGACCAAAAAGAATCATGGTATTTAATGTATAGCCTAATAGGTTTAAAATCATTAAAGACATAAACATAGACATTGGAATTGCAAATCCTACAAATACTGCATTCTTAAATCCAAGGAAAAACATTAAGACAACCACAACTAAAATAACTCCAAAAATGATATTATTTACTAAATCATCTACTTGCCCAATAGTCTTTGAAGATTGATCATTTGCAATCGTTACTTTTAAATCTGATGGAAAAACATCTGCTTTAGCCTTCTTAACAATTTCAATTGCCTGATTAGCGGCATCTACCATATTTTTACCAGCACGTTTCTTAACATCAAGCATTACTACTTCATGCCCAAACTCTCTTGCATAAGTTGTTTTATCTTTGTCTTTAAACGAAACTTCAGCAACATCTTTCAAGTAAATAGAATTACCTTTTTCTGCTTTTACAACAAAATTACCTAGTTCTGAAGGTGTATTTATTTCACCAATTATTCTAATCGTACGTCTTTGTCCGCTTGATATTAAATTACCTGCAGACATCGTCATATTTCCATTTTGAATTGCCTGTGTAATGTCGTTAAAACTTACTTGAGCAGCCATCATCTTATAAATATCTACAGCAACCTCAACTTCTTTATCTTGAGCACCACGAATATCTACTTTCTTAATTTCATTTAAATCTTCAATTTCATCTTGTAAATACTCTCCAAATTCTTTTAGCTTATAAACAGGATAATCTCCAGAAATATTAATATTAAGAATTGGCACTTCTTCAGACATACTTAATTCAAAAATATTTGGTTCTACTTTCGCCCCATTAAATGTTGGCCAATCTTCACCAGATGTTTTAGAATCTACTTCATCTTTTACTTTTTGCTTTGCTTGTTCTACAGTAATATTTTCATCAAACTCAATAATTACCATAGAGTAATCTTCTTGAGATGTTGATGTAATCTTTACCAAATTACTTACCGTTTTTAATTTATCCTCTAGCGGATCGGTAATTAACTTCTCTATATCTTCGGCTGTGTTCCCTGGGTATACCGAGCTAATATAAATCTTCGTCTCTTTAATTTCTGGAAAATTTTCTCGAGGCATGCTAAAATAGGCTGAAATACCTAAAAAGAATATCATTACCATTATTACATAAATGGTCGTTTTATTATTAATTGCCCACGATGACATTCCAAATTCTTTATCGACTTGCTTTTTTTGTTTGTCAGTCATTTTTATTTATTTTTTCATTTTCGTAAAACAGAAAACGATATTTTTTATTGAGTGAAATTTCTTTGTTACAATAATAGCAGTGTTTTCTAATTTTTAATTTCTACTTTCTGACCATCATTCACACTACGTGCTCCTTCACTAATAACTTCAAAACCTGCGTTCATTGGCTTTAACAACACTTCAGATACACCGTTCTTTTTAGTAATTATCTTTGTATTTAAAACCTCTATAACATCACCTTGAGTTTTACCCGTTTCGATAATTGTTTTGTTTGCAGTTGCGTATTTATTTTCTTTTTTATCTCCTACTAAATACACATATTGTTCACCTTCAGCATTTTCAGAAATAATACTTTGCGGTATTAAAATTGCTTTTTCACTCGTATAGTCGTTAATTTTTAATCGTGCTGTTAAATTTGGTTTAATATCTCCTGATTTATTTGGCACATAAATTTCAACTTTAAAAGCTCTATTGCTAGGATTTATAAAATTTCCTACTTGACGAATTTTTGCTTCAACCATTTTTCCTAGTACAGGAAAGAATACCTCTACCTTTTTTCCTTTTGTTACATTTTTAATATAACTTTCTGGAACCTCTGCTTCAATATACATGTTGTTTAGGTTTACAACTCTAAATATTTCAGAACCTTGACCTGGCGCTAAAACCGTACCTGGTTCTTTCATAACATCATCAATAACTCCTGAAAACGGTGCTCTAACTACCGATTTACCCTGTTGACGTCTTAATTGTTTAACCGCATTTGTTTGTGCTTCATACGATGCTTTTGCTTGTAAAAATTGAATTTCAGAACCTATTTTTTGGTCCCATAATCGTTTTTGACGTTCGTATGTTGTTTTAGATAATTGTTCTTGTATTTTTAATTGTGCTATTTGCTGACTTAATCCGCCATCATCAATTGTAGCCAATAATTGTCCTTTAGCAACACGCTGTCCTTCTTTTACATATACTCTTCTTAATATACCTGGCATTTCTGGATACACTAAAACATTTTGTTTTGTTTTTACGTTTCCTTGAAGCTCTAAGTAATGATTAAAAACCTCTTCTTTAGTAACTATAGTTGTTATTAACGGTAACTTTTTAACAGTATCTAATTTCGAAATTGCATCATTTACAGCTTTTAAATCAATATTAATAGCTTCTAAATTAGTTGTAATTTCAGCCTTTCTTGTTCTTAATTCTTTAATAGTTCCTTCTGAAACTAATTCTTCTACAGAAACAGCTTCTTTTTTTCCGCAGGAAAGAAGAATTAAACTTACGGTTAATAATGTATATATTTTTTTCATTTCTAGTTGATTTTTATTTAATTGGTATGTTTAATGCGTTTTCTAATGTTGCTTTGCTTGCAATAATATTTAGCATCGATTGTATGTAATTATTTTGTTGTGTATACAATTGATTTTGTGCTTGCAACAAATCAAAACTTGTAGTAATTCCTTCGTTAAATTTTATTTGCTGTTTCTTTTCAATTCTTTCAGATAAATTAAGATTTCTTTTTGCTGTTTGATACGTATCAATACTTAATTGATAATCACTTTTAGCATTCTCAGCCTGTAATTTTAGCTTTAATTTTATTTCTTCTAAACGAATATCTGCCGTTTCTAAAGCTATTTTAGCCTGTTTGGTTTTAGACCTTCTTTTAAAACTACTAAAAATCGGAATATTTAAACTCACTCCTAAAAGTGAAGAATCAAACCACTGTTGCTCACTATCTAAAAAAGTAAATGTATTTGAATTTGCTACCTGACCATAGTTTACAAAAGCGCTTAAACTTGGTAAAGCTTTACTTTGTTCCAATCGCATTAATAAACGCTTACTTTCTCTATCGTTTTGAGCAATCTTAAAATCTATATGACTTTTTAAATTGAAATCGTGAGAAACTAAACTTAAATCAGTGTTAGAAAGTACTAAACTATCTAAATCGTCAGTTAAAGTTAATTTTGTACTTATATCATTACCTAGCGTAATGTTTAACATTTTATAAGCAATAACTTTTAATCGATTCGCAGATCTAATATTATTATCAATATTTCCTTTAGTTATCTCAAACTGCTCAACTTGTTCCTCTTCTGCCAAACCATTATCAAAAGAAAGTTTTGTTTCTCTTAAAAGACCATCATTTACTTTTTTATTTCTTAATAATATTTCAATACTCTTTTCAGTAACTAAAACATTACCATAAGCATTAATTACAGCTTCTCTTGTACCTAATTCTGTTTTTTGTTTCGCTTGTTTAGAAATTTGCAAGTATGTTTTTGCAGATTGTAATCCTACTAGATACGAACCATCAAAAAGTAATTGCTTTAATGTAATTGTTGCATTTAAATTCTGTTTCGTTCCAAAAGTAACTGGAGCAAAAGCGTCAGCTGGTGCTGTTGGATCAAACAATTTTGCAGGTAACAAAGAAACCTGTTGTTTTAACCAATTCTGATAATCTACTTTTGCATCTATTTGCGGTAAACCTATTGTAGTTGTTTCCCATTTTTTTTGCTTAGCTGCATCAATATTTTTGTTAGCAACTCTATTATCATAACTATTTTTTAAAGCATAATCAATGGCTTCATTCATTGATAATTCTATTTGTTTTTCTTGAGAACTCATGGTTCCCACAACAAAGAATATATATAAAATATGCAGGTGCCTTTTCATTTATTTTAATTATTTTTATTTATTATTTTTAATTGTTTTTCTAATTCTTGCAATCCCTTTTCAGTTGAAATTGCTCTTATATGGTATTCTAAAATTTTATATTCTACCTTAATTAATTCTTGCATTTCACTACCGTACATTTCACTTTCAAAAACACCAAAAAGTAATGTGAAATAAAAATTTACTATCAAATCTATTTCTAAATTTTCACGATAAAGACCTTGTTCAATACCTTTTTCGAGATTATCTATATTACAATCTCTAAACATGCATACTTCTCGCTCCATTAACTTGGTATATGTTTCTGGGTAGTATTTTTTTAGTTGATACATTGGTGAAGTTTTCGCGTTTTTAAACATTTCTTTAAAAATGGCTTTTACAGTAAACTCCTCCTCAATGGCATTATATTTTTTTTCTTTAATATTAATAATCGTTTCATTTATGGTATTATGAACTGCCTCTGTACTTGCATCTACTAATTCAGTTTTCTTTGAAAAATGTTTATACAAAGTTTTTTTTGATATCCCAAGCTCTCTTGCTATATCATCCATCGTAATACTTTTAAACCCTAGGTTTAAAAACATTTCACCTGCCTTATCTATAATTTTATCTCTCATAATCGTGGCAAATGTACAACAGGAAACTTTAGAAACAAAAAAAGTTTCCTGCGTTTTAATGTTTTTTTAACATTCTCTTCTTTCTAAAATTTTTGTTTAACGTATTTTTACAAAAATTTTAAGATTTGGACATACTACAATATCAGTCAGACTTTTTATCTTACTTAGATTCTAATAAAATTATAAGAGAACCTAAAAACCTTTACGAACCTATTGACTACATTCTTCAAATAGGAGGAAAAAGAATTAGACCAGTTTTAACACTTATTGCTTCTGATATTTTTTCAGGAAGCTACACCAAAGCAATGCCTGCCGCATTAGCGGTAGAAGTTTTTCATAATTTCACACTCGTTCATGATGATATAATGGATGATGCTCCTCTACGAAGAGGTAATCAAACAGTTCATGAAAAGTGGGATATTAATAGGGGTATTTTATCTGGTGATGCTATGCTAATTTTAGCGTATCAATATTTTGAAAACTACAGTCCTACTGTTTTTCAAAAACTAGCACAATTATTTAGTAAAACGGCTCTTGAGGTTTGCGATGGTCAGCAATTAGATGTTGATTTTGAAACTAGAAACGATGTTACTATTGATGAGTATATTAAAATGATTACGCTAAAAACATCTGTTTTAGTTGCTGCAGCCTTAAAAATGGGTGCAATCGTAGCAGAAGCAACAGAAGACCAGGCACAGCATTTGTATAATTATGGTTTAAATCTTGGAATTGCTTTTCAGTTACAAGATGATTATTTAGATACTTACGGTAATCCTGAAACTTTTGGAAAGCAAGTTGGTGGAGATATTATTGAAAACAAGAAAACTTTTCTCTATTTAAAAGCTCTAGAAGTCGCAAATGATGCTGACAAAGAAAAATTACACACGCTTTACAATGAAGATCAAAAAAATATTTCAGAAAAAATAAATACTGTTTCTGCTATTTTTTCTGCGAATAAAATACCTAGTCATACACACGAACTAATTGAGTACTACACAAATAAGGCTTTTGAAAGCTTAACTCCTTTAAACGTTAGTGAAACTGCTAAAAAGGGTCTTCGTTTATTCGGTGAAAACTTAATGAGTAGAAAAGTGTAAAAAAACTTTTTTATTCTAAAAAAAGTACTATTTTTGCAGTCCTAATTTAACGGTCCTATAGCTCAGTTGGTTAGAGCACCTGACTCATAATCAGGTGGTCCGAGGTTCGAGTCCTCGTGGGACCACCATTAAAGCATCAACTTTTGTTGATGCTTTTTTGTTTTTATACACTTACTCACACCTCTTATATGTCATCTAAAAAAGATGATTTTTGATAACCCAAAACTTATTTATAAATCTCAAAACAGAAAAAATACTATTCTATTAGCATCTAAAAAAATTGAGAAATTTATTTATAAAGTCCATTAATATCAGTAAAACATATATTTTTCACATGTTTTCCAAAGAATACCCCATAATATGCATCATTATTGAGCTAACACTAAAACAACACGAATCAACTACTTATCAACACCCTAGACTAAAGAACCAATAACACTCAGTAAACTTTAACACTTTAAAGATTCTTTTTTTAAATACATATACTCTTTATTAACTGAATAAATAATACTTTTGCGCTCTATTTTTATTAAATCTAAATAAATGAACAAAGTGTTTCTTATATTATTGTTTATTACAATTAATATTACAGCTCAAAAATTGATTTCAGGTAAGGTAATTGACGTTTACAATAAAGAACCTTTAATTGGCGTAACCATTGTTAACGAATACAAAAAAACAGGTGTATATACAGACTTAAATGGTCATTTTAAAATAATAGCCACCTCTAAATTAACTTTTAGTTATATAGGCTACAAAACAAAAACACTTATCCTTCCTAATAACAACAAATCTTTAACTATAACTTTAGAGCCACTTGCTGAATTATTAAATGAAGTTGAAATAATTGCTAAAAAAAACATTAACGATATCGATTTACGTAAAGCTACAGGTGCTATTACTACAATTAAATCGCAAAAATTAATAAATAAACCTACCGTTAATGCATTACAACCTTTACAAGGGCAAGTAGCAGGTTTAACAATAAGAACTAGTGGTGAATTAGGCAAACCTTTAAAAATTAGAATTAGAGGTACTTCTACACTCCCAATAAAAACACCAACAAATAGCAAATTAACCGATGAACAGCGTGAATTGCTAGACAATAAAGCCAATCAACCTTTATTTGTATTGGACGGACAAATAATATCTGCTGATGCTTTTGCTACTTTAAATGTGAATGATATTGATGAAATAAAAGTATTAAAAGACGCTACTGCAAATGCCTTATACGGAGTAAAGGCTTCTAATGGAGTTATAGAAATTACTAGTAAACGTGGTATTAATGGAGACACTCAATATGCTTTTTCTTTTCAACAAGGAATAACATTTAAAGGAAAACCAAATAGATCTATGATGGCAACCGAAGAAAAATTAGCTTTTGAGCGTTTATCTAAGAATAAAGCTACTCCTGGATATTATTTATCTGAAGCGTTTATAAGAAAAACATTTAGTGGCAATCCTAATATTGAACAGTTAGTTATTAATGGAAAACAAAAGCTTGATTCAATAAAAAATATTAACACAAATTGGTTTAATGAACTGGCTCGTATTAGCACCTATCAATCTTACAACATTAGTACACGTGGAGGTAATGATACTAGTAAGTTTTATGTTTCTGGTAATTTTTCTAATCACGGAGGTAAATTTGACGGTAATGAAATTAACCGATTTACGGGTAGGTTAAATTACGAATACAACGTTTCAAAAAACATATACTCAATGTTTAATGCTGGTTTTGGTTTTTCTGAAAGCAAAACGCCTCATGGCTCTACTCATTCACCTACTAATTTGATTTACCAATTAAATCCTTATGAACAAAAAAATGTTGGAAAATTAATCTCTTACAACGGATATACCTTTAAAGAATTAATTAACCAATACAATAAAACTTCAGACGATAATCGTTTTAATTTTTCAGCTAATATAACAGCCAAACTAGCTAAAAATTTAAACATCGCTACTGTAGTTGGTATCGATTATTTAGTGAATGAAAGTTTATCTATAATACCTCCTACTGCTTATTCAGAAATAATAAAAGGAACTCCTGTTAATGAACGAGGGCAAGTCTCTAAAACAAAAGTGGTGAATACTAATTTAAACACTAATACTCGTTTAAATTATAACTTAAACTTAGGCAAACATAATCTTTCTTTTAGTGCCAATATGGATTACTATAAGTCTACCAATGATTTTATTGGAATTAGTGGGCATGGTTTACCTAGTAAATTACTTTCTGGTGCAGGTATTAATAATAGCTTAACTGGAGCTACTAGAGCAAAAACTTCTTCTTCTAAAATACAGGAAGCTACATTAGGTTTTGGTTTTTCAACTTTATATGATTGGAATGATAAAATAGATGTTTATGGTAGTTACAAAAGAGATGCTTCATCCCTATTACCTAGCGATAAACGTTGGAACACCTTTTGGGCAACGGGTATTGGATATACTTTAAGTAATGAATCTTTTTTAAAAAATAATTCATGGTTAAATAGATTAAAATTACGTGCTAGTTATGGTGTCACGGCTAGTTTGGCGGGTATTTCTCCTTCCTTAGCTATTCCTACCTTCAGTTATACAACCAACAGCTATCTAGGAATTCGTGATTTCTCATTACTAAATTTATTTAATAAAGATTTACGTCCCGAAGAAAACACCTCTATAAATTTTGGAGTTGACTTACAATTATTTAATCTTTTTAATTTAACAGCAGAAGTATATCACAGAAGAACAAGAGATATGTTACTAACTGTATCTATTCCTCCTTCTAATGGTTTTACACAGCAATTAAAAAATGTAGGCGTTATGGATAATGAAGGATTAGAGATATCATTAAATACTACGCTTATAAAAAACAGTGCTTTTCACTGGAATACTTCAGCTACCTTTTCTTATAATAGAAATAAAGTAGTCGATTTATATGACGGCCCAACACTTAATGTAACGAATAAAGAAGATGGTTATTCATATCCTGATTATCAAGAAGGACAACCAACAGATATTATTTACGGCTTAGTTTCTCTAGGAATCAATCCAGCAGATGGACACCCTTTATTCCAAAGAAAAGATGGGAATAGTTTTGATGGAAATACCGAAAAACCAAACAAAGAAGACTTTATTGTTTTAGGTAGAGCTACACCTCCATTTACAGGTGGATGGTTTCATAATTTAAGTTATAAAAATTGGCAATTAGGTCTTGATATTTATTACAGTTTTGGCGGTAAAGCAGTACATACTAATAGAAGTAAAGTCTATAGTGAAGAAGATGTACATAAAAATCTTAATGCAGGGCAATTAAATCAAACTTGGTTTACCATTGGAGATGTAAATAAAACATACCCAACATTAAATTTACACACCAATCAATTTGGTGGGTTAAACAACTTAGCCAATACACAAAATATTAGCAGCACAGATTTCATTAGACTTAACAACGTAATGTTACGCTACAATTTTGACAATCAAATGCTTCAAAAAATAAGCAACGGTTTTATTAAAAACTGGGGAATCTATACTCAGGTAAGCAATGTTTACACATGGACTAATTTTGGTGGAGGTGATCCAGAATCAGGAAATCTACAAGGCTCTTCACAGCCTATTCTAACCTTTGGTACCAATATTACTTTTTAAGATATAAATAAGATAACAATGAAAAAAATAATTTATTTATTACTATTTATAGTAAACATAGCGTGTAGTTTAGATTTGCCTGTAGAAGACCAAATAACTGGATTAGATGCCATAGATAACGTAGCAACAGCTAACGAAAGTTTATCTGGTATTTACAATGCTTTTCCTACCGAAAGGGTCATTTTCTCAAAATTAGCAGACGATTTATATCCAAACCACACCATAGACGACAACTTATCTAGCTACAATTTATATAAATGGAATGCAAAAGAATTGGTTCTTTTATCTAATTCTTTATGGGCTGCTTATTATGATGTAAATACAAAATCGAACGTATTACTTAGTCGAATTCCTTTTATAGAAACGACCAATACTGACGATTCTAATCAATTAAAATACATTGAAGCACAAGCTTTATGCTTAAAAGCCTATGCTTATTTTGAACTTATACAATTATACTGCTCAAACTATAATTCAAATGGTTTAGGAATTGTATTAAAAGACCAAATAGCTTCAGCTGAACTTCCAAGAAGTACACAAGAAGCTAGTTATTTGGCAGTTGAAAAATTACTACTAAAAGCAATTAATTTATTTCCAGAAGAGAATAGTACAAATTTACGTTTTTCAAAAAACAGTACGAAAGCCTTATTAACTAAACTTTATTTTAACTGGGGGGCCTATCAAAAAGCTATTGATTTAAGCTCTCAAGTAATTACCAACTTACCTTTAAAAAATGATGATTTAGATACCGTTTGGCTAGCACCAAATAACAATAATGAAGCTTTATTAACTTTTGATGGTGAATCTTTTTATTATAGTGCTATTTATGATGCTACTAAACATAACGATGAGTTTTACGTAAAATCATCAATTAGCTACAATACTAACGATACTCGTTTAGCTAATAGCTTTATCAATGAAGATTTTAGACTAATTGACAATTCAATTATTAAAGTTAATTTCTTAAAGAAATATAGAAATAATACGGTTGAAAAAACCAATACACCAATTATTATGCTTAGAACAGCTGAGCTATATTATATAAAAGCTCAAAGTTTAGCAGCCTTAAATAAAGAAATTGAAGCAAAAGAAACTATAAATAATCTTTTAATAATCCGAAAAGCAAACCCTATAATAAGCTCTGGAACTGTTTTTCTGAGCGAATTATTAAAAGACAAACAAAAAGAATTTGTAGGTGAGGGTAATCGTTATTTCGATTTAAAACAACAATCGTTAAAACTCCCGAAAGTAAATGACACCAACAATAACCATTTATTTACGATACAACCTGACGATTACAGGTGGTTATTACCAGTCCCCCAAAGTGAAATATCGAATAACAAGGCCATTCAAAATCAACAAAACCCGAATTGGTAATTAATAAATAAAGTAAAATTAAATAATCATGAGAATTTTTAAATCCCTATTTTTTGTACTTATAGCAAGTACCATATTAACATCTTGTAGTGAAGATGATGCTATACCTAGTTTTTCAGGTGATGTAAGTGTAACTTTAATAAATAAAGGATCTACCGAGGTAATAGAAGGAGAAGCAGCTACTTTTGTATACGACATAGTATTAAGTAGCGCTTTTAAACAAGATATCACTATTAATTTTGACCTAGAGGAACTAGTAAATTATCCTAATTTATTAAGTATTGATCCAGTAATTATTACTAAAAATCAAACTAAAGGAATCTTAACTGTAACTGCTGTACAAAAGCCAGATGCTGAAAATGTATTAGCAGATAATTTAAACCTAACGTTTGCTATAAAAGATTATCAAGGAATAACTAATAAGTTATATTTAGCCGATAATTATATCGTAACTCTTAAAGCAGAAGAAGGAATCACCCCTTTAACTACTGAGCAACAAGCGTTAATCAAGCATTATCAATCACAAGGTATTGATATTTCTAAATGGATTGGTAAAATTCCTGTTGAAGTAGAGGTAATTACTGCAGGAAATGGAGGTGTTTCTGTATTCGAAACTTCACAAAATTTAACTTACAAAGGTATTACACATATTACTTTAAGTGAGAAAGCAACTAAAGACAAGCCTTTATTAGTTATGACACAAAATGCTTTGGGTTTATCAGAATATTTACAGTATGTTTTTAGAAATGAGACTATTTTAAATACTGAAACTTGGGATCAAATTTATGTTCCGGCACCAAAAATAATTTTAAAAGCTTTAGGTGATGAAAAAGTAAATAAATGGAAGAATAAAGAATACCCTTTTAATGTAAAAGTTGATGAATTAGAGTTTAAAGCTGATGGTAATATTGATTTTGTACGTGAAAACAATACATATGAAATTCGTACTAATTTATTAGACCCTAATACAACTAAAACTTTAGCCGCTGTAGATTTTCAATATGAATTTCCTTTATGGAATGAATTGGTTAAATTATCTGAGAATAACACCGAATTGAAAGAGAACTTATCTTATGAATCAATACATCCTAATTTTTACATAGGTTATAGCACTATTTTGTCGGATGATTGGGGTGAAAACAATTGGATTAAACCAGAGGCTAGTTATTCTACCGAACAGATGAACTTTAAATTTAATACAGATCATAATTCTTCAGGAGGTTATGATATCGTAACTGTTAAGTTTACACAACCTAACTAAAATATCTAATAACAAACAATTATTTTTTAAGATGAGCACTTCTAGCCAATCAACCAAACTACTACTAATATTTATAGAAGTGTTCATCTTCTTATGCTTTACAAGTATAAAAACACACGCTTTCCAAAAAAAAGAAAACTTTTTACTTTCCAATAAGTTAAAAAATGGAATGGAGTACACCATTCAAAAAAACAAAAACGTTAATGAAACACTTTTCTATTTTTTAGTAAAAACAGGTTCAATTAATGAAACTGACAAACAATTAGGTTATGCCCATTTTTTAGAACATATGGCTTTTAATGGGGGCAAACGTTTTATAAACGATTCTTTTGTTCAGTTTTTAAAATCTGAAGGATTACAAATAGGGGTAAATTTTAATGCTACAACAAATTACAACTACACCTTATACGAAATTAACTTCCCTAAAGTTGTTTCAGCAACCACTATAAAGAAAACACTTCATTTTTTTGCTGATATTTTAAACGATTTATCTTTAAGTAAAAAAGATATTTATACACAGCAAAAAATTGTTTTGGCAGAAAAAGAAGCTGCTGTCAAAGCTGATTCTTTATTTTTATTTAAACTTGGGCGATCTAGGTATCTTAAAAGATTAGCCATTGGCACTTCTAAAAGCATAAATGAAATTACTTCTAAAAAGTTAAATAAATTTTATAAAAAATGGTATCAACCTCATGCTTCTAGTCTATTTATTATCGGTGATATCTCTATCAATAAAGCAAAAAAAGCAATAGAGACTACATTCTATAACATTAAAAACACCCACAAAAACTCTGTCTCAAAAAACTTTTTTAAAGGCTTAAACACTACTGCAGCTTTAAATATATCAGAAAAAATTAAAAAACCTCAACTGATTATAACTTTAGCTGAAAAACACACTCCTCAATCTAAAAAAGAAGTACAGGTAAAAAATATTTTAACTAAGGTTATTTCTAAACGACTAGACACCATTCTTTCTTTAAAAACAAACCCGATTGTTCGTAGTAATTACTTTCTTGGAGATGTATACTATACCTCTGTTGAATGCAATTTAACATCAACTCCTTTAATTGATTTAACTAAAGTATTTACCGAATTAAAACGGTTAGCTCTTTATGGCATTACCAATGAAGAATTAAAAAATTACCTTAAAAAGGATACTACTAGAAGAGTTTCAAAGACCAATAATTTTTACGCCAACGAATGGTTCGATATTCAATTAGGTATAAAAAAGAAATCCCTAATTTCAACCAAAGAAATTACACCTATTACCATTAAAAAAGTTGCTAAAAAGTTATGGAAAACATCTATTAAAAGAGTTTATATAACCGATTCTTTAAAAAAGAAAAAAAGTATCACTACAAAGGATTTAAAAAACATTATAACAAAAGTAAACCAACTATCATTAAAAGATTACAGCTATAAAGCACCTATAAAAAAAAGTAAAAAACAAAAAAAGACTCCTATTTTAAAAGCAGGTAAACTATTTCCCAAAATCCCTATTAAAAAAAAAGAACACAAAAACTTAGGTATTTTAGAAGTTGAATATAAAAATGGAGTAAAAGTATTCTTAAAACCCATAAATACAACTACTGATGAAACTCGCATACTTGGTTTTACTAATAAAGGGACATCAAATATTCCCGATGATCTTTATTATCAGCTAGAATCTACAGTTTCATATATGGATTTAGGCGGTATTGGTAACTTAAATTATGAAAATTTAGAAGCATTCATGGAACATAAAAAAATGGGGGCTTCTCAAATTACCACTGAAAAAAGCAGCGCTATTTATGGTTTCTCTTCCCCAGAAGACATAAATCATTTTTTTAAATTCCTATATTTAAAAATGACAGCTGCACGTTCTAATAAGAAAGAATTTAAATCAGTTGTTTCAGATGAGATTAAAAGTTTATCCTCAACATACGAAAGCCCTTTTTCTATAAAATCTGATTTTAAAATTGCAGAACTTTCAGGAATGTATTACCCAAATAGAAAAAGTGCTACTACTGAAAAAGAATTCAAAAAGCTAGACATAAATCAAATGAAAAATTGGTATAACTCATGTTTCGCTTTTGCTAACAATTGGCAATTTATTGTAACAGGTAATTTTAAAAATGAAGAAATACTACCTTTAATCAATACTTATTTTGGTAACCTTAAAAGAAATCCAAAATCAATAAAAAACAAATCTTTATTTAAACTTAAAACTACTGATAGCACTTATACTTACAATAAAAAAAGTACTACTACCAATACTGATGTTACACAAATTTACTATTTACCCTATAAAGCTAACTTAAAAAATAGTTTATTACTCTCTCTAAGCGAGCGAATGTTACGTGATAAAATAACTCTTTTATTAAGAGAGAATTTAGGTTTTGTATATACACCTCTTGTAAGTATTGAAAAAGATATTTTAAATCAACAAGCTATTTTAAAGATAAACTGGCAATGCAACCCTTCTGTTCTTAAACGTTCTAAAGACAAATTAAAACAAATGTTATCTTCTATTGCTAGCACAACATTATCTAAGCACGATTTTAATAGCTACAAACAACAATTAATCCTAAAATACAATACTATTATTAATAGTACCAGTACTCATACATGGGGATTTAGTCTACACAAAAGCTTATCGAACAACATTTCTATACATGAACTAAATAACTATAAAAAAACTTTAGAGTCTTTAACTATAAAGAATCTGCAAAACTTTTTAAAGGCTTATTTTAAAGAACCTAAAAAAAACACAGTCCAAGTTATCAGTCAACAACCATAAGAAGTACTTTTTCTTTGTTTACTTCAGAAAAATAATATTAAAACTGTTTTTCCCTCTTCTGTACAGTGTAATTATTTTCGCCAGCTCCAAAACTGAGCGTAATATATTTTTAAAATTAGTTTTAATTTTAAAATAGCACTGTACCAACATATTATATTGTTACAAATTAAAAAATTTCTTTTTTTTGAGAAGATCAATAATTCTTTATTTAAAATTAATCTAAATAAGTTTTTTAATTAACTTATCTCTAGATATATTTGCTTCTCACTAAAACTATTTAATCTAAATAAATATTGTTTTATAACAATGATAATATGATTTAAAATTAAACTACATCAGAAATGCAAAACTTTTTACAAAAAACGCACAGTAAATCATTATTAATTATTAATACTAATAAGTGGAATAAAGGTTAAAAACTCATGGTTTAATACCTGTTTCCACAGTCCCCCAAGCTTATGGAAATTGTTATAGTAAACAACAAAAAAACACCATTACAAAAAATACTTCAGCTACAAAATAAAAGTATAGACTGTGGCATAAAAACATCAGTATATACAATTAATTCTAGTCATGGTAAAGGATCTATAACTAGCTATTATTTTGATGGTTTATTAATCAACATAAATAATGGCAGATTTAAAGAAGATATGACTTTCACCTCAAAACAAAATTTAAATGCGCTAGAACTCTCAATATTGATAGAAGGTGAAAAAATAATTAGAGTCTCTAGTTTTAAAAGCGACTTAGTTCTTGAAAAAAATGAAAGTTATTTTATATATGATGATAATCAAACTAAGCAAATAATTTTCCATAAAGAAAAACCTATCAAAGAAGTTAAAATTAGAATGTATGATGATTTCATAAAGAAGCACAAAATGCAAACTCTTTTATCTAAAGACAAAATACTTTGCTTAGAAAAAACAAACAAAAATTTCACACGACAGTTAACTACTAAAATGGAAGAAATAGTAACTGAAATACTCATTAACTCTCAAAAAGGCTTACTAAAACGTATTTTTCTTGAAGCTAAAACACTCGAATTATTACATCTAGAATTAGACTTTCAAACTAAAAAAAAATACAATTCTGATAATATTTTAAAGAAAGCATACAAAGTAGAAAACATAATTCAAACTAATTTACACGAACAAATATCAATAGAGCAATTAGCTCGTAGGGTATTGTTAAATCAGAATATTTTAAAAAACGAGTTTAAAAAATTATTCGGTGATACTATTTTTAATTACACAAAAAAATTAAGGATGAATAAGGCTAAAAAGCTGCTTACTCATACTCAAAAACCTATTTACGAAATAGCAGATATGGTAGGATATAAAAACCCAACACATTTTACGGCTGCTTTTAAGAAAACTGAAAAAAAAACACCAAAAAAATATAGAAAAATCCAAATTGGATTATAAAAAAGCCTCATAAACGAGGCTTTTTTTGTGCTAATTAACTCCGCTCTAATCGAGCTTTATCTCTATATTCTTTTGCCATTACACCTCCATCTACATGGTTCCATCCAGGCGGCATAAAAACATATTTTATCTTATCAGAAAAAGTAGGCGCGTTTTTAACATCGGTCCATAACTCTTTCCACATCAAAAATTGTACATCTGAGAAACTCTCACTATTCAATTTATCATGCATTATTCCGTACATTATTTTCTCATTATCTAACTCTTTTTGAAAAGTTTTAAAAATACGATCCCAAACACTAAAAGTTTCTCCATAATTCCTATCTAAATAAATATGATTTTTTGCATGATGTACTCTATGAACAGAAGGAGTTATTAATATTTTATCTAACCATTTTTGTTTTCCTATAACTTTTTCATTTATATGTGTTAAAGTGGCATATAATCTTGCAATAGGCTCAATAACGAAAATCATGAAAGGATGAAACCCTATAATAGGTAACCAAATAAAATTAAAAGGAGTAAGAAAAACATCGAATATAGATCCTCTGGCAACTACCGTTAAATTCATATCTTCAGCCGTATGATGTACGCCATGAATACACCATAACACTCTAACTTTGTGACCCAAATAATGAACAAAGAACACAGTGAAATCATATAATATGTATCCCAAAATCCAAACATACCACTGAAAACCTAAATCAAAGAATCTATTATCATATAATAAAAACATTGTTCCTACAATCATTACTTTTGACAATAAAAAATAGGGAATACTCTGTAGTAAATACGATACTATACTAACAACACCTTCTTTTTTACGTTCTACAAAATTTATTACAATCAATATTCCCCATTCAACAATCATTAATGCTAGTACAATTACACTCATGTGTTGCAATTGCTTCATTATTTCTTCAATTGACGCTATATTCATAATGCTTTTTTTATACTATTTGTAATACTTTTCTTTTCTTAACTGCGCATTAATAATTAGTTCCATTCTTCTCAAACTATCCTTTTCCATATTCATACACGCATCTACCCACATATTTGTTATATCAAATAATTCCTTTTTCTGTAACGGAAACACTCTTTTCAAACACTTATAATGGTTATACATAAAATTAAAACTATTCTTTTCTATGTAATCCGTTAGCGCTTTAAATCCAGATTTATTATTAAAAGTAGTATTGATCAACCCTTTTTGCTCTAGGTTTTTTGCATCGTAAACATTTCCGCTATACAGAATTTCTATAGCAGATGTTAAGTTTATCTTTCTACATAAAAAACTATAAGCTCCCATACCAGGAAAAAGATTGAATTTATTTTCTGGCAAACAAAACTTAGCTGAATCTTTTGCTAAAATAATATCATGAGCCATCACGCACTCAAACCCTCCACCATAAGCGTTTCCTTCTACCAAAGCAATACTTAATACAGGTAAACTAAATGAATTATGAATATTATATATAGCTTCAAAACATAAATTAGCATATTCTAAAAGTCTTTTTTTATTTTTCGTTTGAATATTTTTATAAAAATATGGTAAATCTCCCCCCATATTATAGACATCATCATGTGACGAAGCTGATACAATGTACTTTAATGGGTATTTCTTGTCTGAAAACATCATATATAAATCTTCGTAAAACTGTTTAAATTCTTTTAATCCTTCTAATGAGAAATTAGGAATTCCAGTCGTTTTTATTCTCCATAAAACCATTTCATGTTCTGGATAATAAGCTACTTCAAAGTTTTTATAATTCTTTTTCATCTGATTTTTTTTCTTTTTTATAACTTTCTTTTAAAAAGCTACATATTTGCTCTAAAGCTGCTTTCGACGCAAAAGTTTCTCGTAAGGGGTTTAACATTAAAAAATCATGTATTGTACCTCCATATCTAGTTGAAACCACTGGTACTTTTGCCATTCTTAATTTTTTAGCATATGCTTCACCTTCATCCCTTAACACATCATACTCAGCAGTAATTAAAAGTGTTTTAGGTAGGTTTTTAAGATCATTTAAACTCGCTTTTAACGGTGCCACGGTTACTAATGAATGTATATTTTTATCTGGCACATATACTTCCCAAAACCACTTCATAGTACTTCGGGTAAGGTAATGTCCTTTAGAAAATCGTTCATACGATGGGGTATTTAGGTTTGTATCTGTTACTGGATATAATAATATTTGGGCTCTTAGTTTGGGAAAACCATTTTGTTGGGCCATCATAGCAACTGCTGTTGCCATATTTCCACCAGCACTATCACCACCAACCACAATATTATTTGAATCTAACCCATATTTTTTTCCGTATTTCGATATAAATGATGCGACTAAGTATCCTTCTTCATTTGCTACTGGATAACTAGCTTCTGGCGCTCTTGAGAACTCAACAAAAACCACCGCCACTTGAGCTTTTAACGCAATATCTCTCATTAATCGTTTATGCGTTTCAAAACCATTAAATACCCATCCTCCACCGTGAAAATAAATAAATGTAGGTATTATTTTCTTTACTCCTTTAGGCTTTACAACTACAACACTTACTTCTTTACTTTTCTCTTTAAATTTTATGTTCGTAAAGTTTACTTTATCATAAATTAGCGTAGAATCTTTCTGAAGATTTTCCATTGCAGCCCTTCCTATATCAAGTGGTAATTCTTGTAATGGTGGTCCGTTATATGAATGTATAACTTCTAAAAATTCTTGAACTGCTGGATCTAACCCATAACTACCTGCAAGTTTTACTTGTGCATAATTATTTATTCCTAAAAGCAAGCATAGTACAATAAGTATGTGTTTCATAAATTACGTTGTTGCTTCTTTAATAATTTTTGGTAAAACTTTCTTGTTCTTATTAAATAAGAGTACTCCCTTTTCTTTTAACCAAAGAATACCAAAGGTTAATAATGTAATTCCTGTAATAATTAAAAGTAATTTTACTTGACTCGTTTGAGATCCAAATCCAAAAAACAACACACCCCAGTATACTAACACCCATTGAATTAAATAAAAAGAGGTTACATTTTTACTTGAGTAATAAAAAACAGAAAACAGTTTATATTTTGGAAAGTGTTTGACAGTGATATGCCCTAACCAAACAATTAATAAATTAATTCCCATCAGAATAATAGTACCTCCAGGACCTAAATGATAATAATCTCCAAAATTATATTCATAATTATAGTAACATAACCCTGCCCCTATAAATAAAAACGCTATACCAAAAGGTAACATTTTGCCAAACATAAATCGAATATCATTGCCACGTTCTTGGTACCACATTCCAAAAAATAATCCTATTAAAATAAACGACATCCATGGAAATATAGGAAAGTAAACATTGTAGGTTTTCCCCCACAATAAATCACATACATAATCTAAGCCAACAATACCAGATCTAAACCCACTTAACTCTCTTGAGAAGAAAACAATTAACATTGCTGAAATTAATGCTGCATATTTATTTTTAATAAACTTGATAATAATTCCCATTATAATTAGCGAGAACCCTGCTAACTGAAGTATATCTCCTAATAAGGTAAAAAACAGTAAATTATATGAATCACCTGGAGTTAACCCATTTCCTTCAATAAATGCTCTTGGAAAACCTCCGAAGAAAATCATAGGAACTACAAATCGAAGAATATTTAAACCATAACCTTTAGCTAATACACTTAATCCTCGTTTAATAATGCTTTTCATACTCAATCGACTAGAAAACACAAATGAAAGTCCCATTACTACCAAAAACATTGGGGTTCCTTTTTCTAGTACTTGTGCTATTTTACCTAATAAAGTATTGTTCCATGTGTCCATAGTCGAATACACAATCATAGAGTGTACAGGTATCATTAACAACACACTTATTCCTCTCACAAAATCTATAGCGTCTACTCTTTTATTTGCTTTCATTTTTTTACTCTTTAAAGTTCCAACTTAATTTTTTAGACAACGCTTTTCTCTTCCTTTTAACTTGTAGTACATCTTCTTTTATATGCCCCATAAAGAAAAAACCTAAAAATTGTTCTTCCTTACTTAAACTAATATGTTGTTTTCCATATGCTATAGTTGCTAAAGAAGAATCCCAATAGCTTCCTAAATTTAATGATGTGCAGCTTAACCACATATTTTGTACTGCACAAGAAATTGCAGCTAACTCTTCCCATTCTGGTAGTTTAGCTTTCTTATTTGGTGCAAAAACAATGGCTATTAATGTGGCATTATTAGCATACGTTTTAGTTTTTTCATAGCGCTCTTTAGAAAATTGTTTTTCAGTATACATTTTTCGATAATATGCTGCCATAAATTCACTTAAATCTTCTTGATGTTTTCCACCTAATACTTCAAAACGCCATGGTTGCGTAACCATATGTGTTGGCGCCCACAGTGCATTTGTTACAATGTTTTCTATTGTTTTTTTATCAATTTTCTTATCGATATAATCATACGCATATGTACTTTTACGCCCTTGTATAACTTCTGTTATTTCTTCAAAATTCATGTTAAAAAGCTTGTATGGTCGTCTTTTCTTTAGTTATTTTTTTGAATTGAGCTAATGGGTTCGCTAAAGTTCCTTCTAGTTTTAAACTTTCAATAGGATCAGCCAAGCTTAACATTTGCTTCGTGTTTTCTAACTGCAATCTATTTAAGCAACAACGATCAAACTCATTCGTAAATAAATCATAGCGCTTATACTTTTCTGAGAATTCTGGGTATTGCTCTTGATATTCATACACACATTCGGCTACTAGTTTCCAGAAATCATGTTCACAAAAATTTGCATAACTATCTAACTGCTGTCCCATAAAACGAAAGAAACAATCAAAAACATCTGTAAAAATTGATAATATCTTCATATTATCAGATGTTTTGGTAAATAACCTATCGGCATGTTCAGGTAAATACATTGTTTCGTTAAAAACAATAACCTCCTCTGTTATATCTTTCATTAACACATATACAGGAGTACTTTCTTCTAATACCATAATTAGATTTTCTCCGTGTGGCATGAATACAAATTCGTATTTATAAAAGCAATGCAATAATGGGGCTAAATATGCTTTTAAATATCGTTGAACCCAAGTTTCTGCTCCATAAGGTGAAGCTTCTATTAGTGAAGCTAGTAACGAATTATCTTTATAATCTACATGTAGCAAAGCTGCCATTGTAAACACTCGTTGATTTGACGATATTTTGGTAAATGGGCTTTCTCTCCACAATGCTGATAACATTTTATTATGTGGATTTGTTTTTCCTAATACTTCATAATAATGGTTATGATATCCTACAGTAGCGATTTCACCCAACATAGTAAACCCATTATCTCGTAAATATGAATCCTCTGCCAACAAATCAGTTATCCATTTAGTTATATATGGAGTACTTTGCATATAATATGGAGACAACCCTCGCATGAAGCCCATATTTAAAATAGATAAGGCTGTTTTAGTATATAACTTTTCTGGATGTGAGGTATTAAATAAGGTTCTAATAGATTGTTGTGCTGAAAAATAATCATCACTTTCTCCTAATAATAAAATGTTCTTTTGAGCTATATCAGCACCAAAAACTCCTATTATTTTATTTTTCCATTGCCAAGGATGTACAGGCATAAAAACATAATCTTCAGGAGAAACCTTATTTTCAATTAGCACATTATTGAATTCAGTTATCTTCTTTTCACCTAATTCTGCCAACAATAATTTATCATATTTATAATCATCTAAGGCAGTATAGGTCGTATGTGTTTTATGTCCTGCAATCCATAATACCTTAAACGGTTTATTTGTTTCAGGCGAATATTTATGATAATCATTTATATTAAAACCAATTCTCCCATTATTTGCTACAAAACAAGGATGTCCTTCTGTCATAGCATGTTCTATCGTTTGAAAATTTTGTTCTGCTAATTCTTTAGCAGAGAACGTTTCGTTTATATATTTATAAGCGATTCCCGATAATGTACTGGTAATCTCTTCTAAATATGTTCCTAAAAAACCATCAGGAATACCCAAAGTTGTTCTAAATTCTGTTATAAAATGCAAAGCATCTAAATATATTTTTTTACCAGAATTACTTCTTTTTACAATACTACTCGTATCAACTTGCCAATGGTCTAAAAAGTTTTTCTTTGCTTTAAAACGATAAATAAATTCTTTGTTATCTGAAACAATTTGATACCTATTCCAATCGTTTTCTTTAGCTATAAATTCAGGTTTTAAAATAAGTTCATGGGCAAACTCACTTATTCCTTTTTTTACTAATTGACGATTTGCAAACTCCCATACTTCTGGTTGTAAGTGCGCTATATTATTTTCCATTTTTTTCTAATTGATTTAAGGCTAATCTGTACGATTTTTTTGTACAAAAAGCCAATGCTGCTATTTTATTAGCCAACACAATTTCTTTTTGATAAATAAAACCTGCCTTTTTATTTAAGATGTGAATTTTTTCGTTATTTACATCTGGCTCTACTACAACTCTTTCTACTTGTGGTAAGCTGAAAAAATAATCTATAATAGTTGAAAATACATGCCAAGTAAATTGAGGAATTCTTTTTTCTACTGGTGCCATTAAAATATGCATCCCATAATCGCTTTCCTGAGTATCGTAATGTTCAGAAATCACATCTTTAGAAGCTTTGTAACGTTCCATTAAAAATACAGGCACGTTATTTAACATTCCGATATAGCTATGATGATTTAAACTATCTTCAATCTCTTTATATTCAGTCTGCACTTCTTCTAAAGATTTATCTAACATTCCCCAATATTTTGCGTAAGGTTGCGTAACCCAACTATGCAACATTGATATGTCTGTATCTATTTGAAAAGGACGAATACTTACTGTACCTAATCCATCAATTTTTTTACTAAATACTTCTTGATTAACTTCTACCATTACTAAAATTCTTGAGTTTTAAAAGCCGCTATTGGGTTTTCTAATTTCCCTGCGAATTGCAATAATGCTACTGGATCATCTAAATCAATCATTTGTTTATGATTATTTAACTGTAACCTATTTAAACATGATAGTTTAAAGTTTCCTGCAAACAAATCATACTTTTCAAATTTCTGAGCTAATTGCGGGAATTCATCTTGATATTCTTGGATATTTTCAGCTACTAATTCCCAGAAATTTTCTTCGCTATAAGCAGCATGTTCTTCTAAAATCGGAGCTAAAAAACGGAAAAAACCATCGAACATGTCAGTAAATATTGATAATAGCTTTACATCTTCTGGTACTGGAGCATACATTCTCTTTAAATGTGTTGGTAATTCTACTTCTGAACTTAAAATACACGCTTCTTCGGTAATATCTTTTAGTAAAGCATACACAGGAATATTATCTTCAAATACCATAATAATGTTTTCTCCATGTGGCATAAACACTAAATCATAGTAATAAAAACAATGTAACATCGGACTTAAATATGCTTGTAAATATTTACGTAGCCAGTTATCAATTGAAATTCCTGAATCTTTTATTATTTCTGGTAATAATGCTTTTCCTTGATGATCTATATGAAGTAAAGCCGCCATTGTTAAAGGCTTCTGATTTCCCTTTACTGCTGAATACGGGCTTTCTCTCCATAATGATGCTAACATTTTGTTATAATCATTATGTGGTCCAAATTCATCAAAATATGGATTTACATAACTTACAGATCCTATTTCGCTTAACATTCTAAATCCATTTTCTTGAATATAATTATCGCTGTATAACAAATCTTCTAGCCAAACTGCCATTTTAGGCGCAGTACCCAAATAATATAAAGGCAATCCTCTCATGAATCCCATATTTAAAATAGACAAAGCCGATTTTGTATAGAATTTTTGTGGATTTGTAATATTAAATAATGTTCTTATAGATTGTTGTGCTAAATATTGATCTGGTCCGTATCCTAAACAAATTAAATCTCCTTTGGCTATTTCTGGAGAAAAAATGTTTGCTAATTTGTTAAACCATTGCCAAGGATGAATAGGTAAGAATAAGTAATCTTCTGCTTTATATCCTTTTCCTTCTATTACTTTATTAAATTGTGCTATCGTATCAGCATCTAACTCTTGATGTATTAGTTTTTCATAAGGAAGCGATTCTATAGCTGAAAATATAGCTTTCGACTTATGTCCTGCCATCCATAATAAAGAAAACGAATTCCCTGCTTCTGGTGCATATGAACGATAATCGCTACTATCAAAACCTATTCTTCCATTGTTTGCAACAAAACCTGGATGCCCTTCAGTCATTGATTGCTCAATGGTTTGAAAATCGGCAGTTGCCAATTCTTTTGCTTTAGGGTTTCCTTTTGTTATTTTAAATGCACTCCCATATAGTGTACTAATAATTTCTTCTAAGTATACAGGCATTTTTTCATCAGCAATACCTAATACTTTTCTAAACTCTTTTATAAAAAAAATGGCATCTATTTCACTAATAATATCTTTCACATATTTTTTAATTGAATTTTCATCAATCATAAAATGATTTAATGCCATTGGTTTTGCATTAAATTCATAACGTATATCTAATGAATCTGTATAAACTTTGTATTGTTTGTAGCCATTACCTAATTCCTTAACTATTTCAGGCTTTATTAATAACTCATGTGAAAATTCACATAATGCTTTTTTTACTAATAATATATTTGCTTGCTCCCAAACTTTCGGTTGTATATGTTGCGTTGATTGTTGTGGTGATACCACATTATCTAAGGTGTTCATGGCACTTCTTTTTAATGGTGAAAAAGTTTGAATTTGTTGTTGATAATTGGTTCTTGTTAAAAATGCTAGTTGGGCAGTTTTATTAGGTAGTTCTATTATGTTTGCTAATTGAAAGCCAATTCGCTGACACAATGCAAACATTTTTTTGTTTCGAATATCTGGCTCTACTACAATTCTATTTATGTTTGAATTTGTATAAACAAAATCCATTATTGAACGAAACATAAACCAGGTAAAATTCGGTGTTTTTGGCGCTTTAGGTGGCGCTATAATTATATGTATTCCACAATCAGACTCTTCTGCTTTATAAAAATTATTTATAACATCTAGTTTAGGGTTGTAACGTTCTAAAACAAATGCTGGTTCGTTATTGAACATCCCTACAAAAACATCATAATATTCTGGAGTGGTTAATTTCGTATATTCTTGTGCTACATCTTCTAATGTAGCATTTGGCATTCCCCAAAAAATAGCATATTCTTTAGTTACCCATTTTTGTAAAAAAACACTATCTTCTTTTACTCGAAAAGGTCGAATGCTTATTGTTCCAAAATCTTTGTATTCTTTTGAAAAAAAGGTGGTTTGTGTTATCGACATGTTTTCTTAAGCTTTTACTAGTTGTTTATGAACTTTTCTTACCGACTTAAACACAAAAAAGTATAAAACTAAGGTTAACGTAAATCCTCCTAAAGCAATTGCAAAAGGCATACGTAAACCAAAACTATCTACTATAATTCCAATATTTAAAGAAGCTAGTAAGACACCTAAATTTTGAAAGAAATGTATTTTACTATAATCGATCGAATATGAATCTGGAGTACTTAACTCGAACAATAAAATATCAAATTTTACTACTCCCTGAAAAATTGCCCATCCATAAATAAATCGTCCTAAAATAACTACAGCTTCATTTGGAATTCCTTGTAATAAAAGACCTATTAACCCAATAAATAAAGCGTTTATAATTCCTTCGTGTCCTTTCGATTTTCGTTTATTATTAATCCACAAAGCCAGTAGTGCTACAAAACCTGGTATCGCATATATAGTTCCTGATGCTAATTTGCTTTTATAAACTGAAATACTTTCCCAATACAAGGAAAAGAAAGGTCGTATCAAAAAATCACTGAAATAAAGAATCAAGGTTATTAAGCCTAATTTTAAAATAAATCCTTTAGGTATAAATTTCTTATTTGTGCTCTCTGGTTCTTCTGAAATAATTAAATCGGTAGCATACTTTTTACTTTTTAATAAATAAGTACTCATAGCCATCTGAATAAAATCTCCAGCTGCCATAATTAAAAAAATGCTACTTGGTGCAATATAATCTACAGTTATTCCTCCTAGTACAGCACCTAATATTCCTCCTAAATGCACCACAACCGAAAGTAGTCCGATAGTACTTGGATGCTCTTCTTTTGTTATGATTTTTAAAATATAAGGGTAAACTAATAAATAACTCCCTTTAAATAGTACCATAATAAGTGACACTATCCAAAAATTAATATAAGACGTTGTATAATAACAGTACAATGCCAAAACACCAGCTATTGCTTGCGTATAAATTAAAATATTTAGTTCAGATACTTTTTTAGAAATGTATGCCCAGAATGGAAATGCAATCATTACCATAAAACAAATAGCAGCAAAATAATATCCTACATTTTTGGGATTGGTCATACCAAAACGAAGCTCAAAAAATTGTGGATAAAATGGATGCAGTAAGTAATCACTTACTACTGCAACCAATGTCATTACTATTAAAAATGTTTTTAGCTTCATCTCTTATACTAAAACATTTAATTTAATTTCTTCGTCTTGCGTAACATCAAACTGTTGAAATGCTATTTTTTGTTCGATAGGATAATGCTCTACTCCCGTTATTTCTTTAATTATATAAGAATTTCTATAAGCAACCATTCCTAAATCTGGAGTTACAAAACCATGTGTATGTAGTTCTGCATTTTGCACAAAAATTTCATTATTATTTTTATCAATACTGTAGTTTCTATTTACATCAAAACGACTTTGCTCATCCCATTGAATTCTATTTGAAATTCCTTCAATAAATTTTGGTAAATAGTAACTATATCCTGTAGCTAATACCAACCCTTCTGTTTCATGTTTAAAGTATTTATCTTGCTCTACTTGATGCAACTCTAAACTAATTGAATCTTCTTTTAATTCAGTTTCTTTCAACTCAGTATTTGTACGTAACGAAACTTTTAAAGGTTCGGTTGCTACCACTCTTTTGGCATACAATGTATCGTGAATTGCTCCTATTAAATCTTGATTTACACCTTTATATAAATGCTTTTGATTTTTAATAAGGTCGTCTCTTTTTTGAGATGGCAGATTGTAAAAATAATCTACGTATTCAGGTGAAGTCATTTCTAAAGTTAACTTAGAATATTCTAAAGGAAAAAAACGTGGAGAACGTGTAATCCAGTTTAATTCATATCCTTTAGTGTCTACTTCTTGCAATAAATCAAAAAATATTTCAGCAGCACTTTGCCCACTTCCTAAAATGGTAATTTTCTTTTTTTCTTGTAAACTCTCCTTATAACTTAGGTACTTTGATGAGTGTATTGCTTTTCCTTTTAGCTTTTTACTACATTCAGGAATATAAGGCTGGGTTCCTGTTCCTAAGACCAACTTTTTTGCTTTATATATTTTAAGCTCATCTGTTTTTGTACAAATACTTGTTACAATATAAATTCCTTTATTTTCATCATAATTAATATCGGTAACATTTGTATTAAAATGAATGTTAGGTAATTTACTAATTGCCCATTGACAATATTTATTGTATTCATTACGTAATAACAAAAAGTTTTCGCGTATATAAAATGAATATATTCTTCCTTGTCCTTTTATATAATTTAAAAAACTAAAAGGGTTTGTTGGATCTGCAAGCGTTACTAAATCTGCCATAAAAGGAACCTGTAATGTTGTATCTTCTAACAACATGCCTGGGTGCCAATCAAACTTTTCTTTTCTATCTAAAAAAACACCATTTACACCTTCAATTGGTTCTGTTAAACATGCTAAACCTAAATTAAAAGGTCCTACTCCTATTGCTATAAAATCTGCGATTGCGTTTTGCATTATAATAATTCGGTTTTAGGTTGAAATTTCTTTCCAGTTTCTTCTATCATTTCAATAATATTCTGAAGATTATTTATGGTATTCTTTGGATTTAATAATGTAAACTTTAAATAAATACTACCATTTAACTTTGTGCTAGCTATTGACGCTCTTCCTGCTGCAAATAAGGTATTTTTAATATGTAAGTTTACCATATCATGAGTGGGTTCGTGTGCTGCTTGTGAGTTTTTATATCTAAAAACAACAGTACTCAATTCTGGTTCGTGTGCTAATTCAAAATTTGGATTAATACTCATTTTCTCATACACACGCTTAGTTAAATTATGTACTTCTTCTAAGTAAGACGCTATTGTTTTTGTTCCTAATGTTTTAAGAGTTAACCAAACTTTTAGAGCATCAAACCTTCTAGTGGTTTGAATTGATTTTTCTATTAAATTAGGGCGTTGTTGATCTTTATTTTCAAGAGGGTTTAAATAATCAGCATAATAAGACACATATTTAAAGTGTTCTTTATTCTTAGCCAAAAAAGCACTACAGCTTACCGGCTGAAATAACGTTTTATGAAAATCTACAGTAATTGAATCTGCTTTTTCCGATCCTTTAAAATAATGCTTGTGAGTATCTGTAAGCACATAACATCCACCATATGCCCCATCAATGTGTAACCACATTTTATGCTCTTTAGCAACATCTCCTATGATTTCTAACGGGTCAAAACTACCAAAGTCTGTTGTACCCATAGTAGCTACAACAGCAATAGGAATATTGCCCTCTTGTTTTGTTTTCTCAATAGCTAAAACTAATTCATTAACATCCATTCGCATTTTAGCATCTGCTTTTACAGGAATTACAGCATCATAACCCATCCCTAATAAAGCAGCATTTTTTTGTATACTAAAATGAGCCTTTTCCGAACAAAAAATTCGAAACTTACTTATCTCATCAGACCATCCATTTTGTTTAATATTGATTCCAAAATTCTCAAAAGCATAATCGTCACGAGCCATTAACAATGCCATGAAATTAGATTGTGTTCCTCCACTCGTAAACACTCCATCTGAGTTTTCAGGAAATTCAAAAGCATTACAAATCCAACGAATAACTTCTTGCTCTATAAAAGTTGCCGAAGTACTTTGATCCCATGTTTCTACCGCTGTATTAATAGTCGTAGCTATCATTTCTGCAACAATTGATGGTAATGTTATTGGACAATTTAAATGAGCTACATAATTTGGGTTATGAAAAGCAATCGATTTCTTTATATACAAATCATTTAACTGTTCTAAAGCATCATCTAAAGAATGTACTTCTTCAATATCATCTAGCTTTGCATTAAGTTTATCATTTTGTATTTCTACTAACTCATCACCTTTGTAAAACTTTCTATTGGATAAAAATTTTTGAATATAAGTGAGTGTTTTTAATGTGTACTCTTCATACATTTTAACTGACTCATCATTAAACAAATGGTTATTTAATGACAATTCTTTTAGTGAGGGACTTTCTTTAAGAATCATTATTTTTATTTAGTCTTAATAATTTATAGATTACAAAAATATATTGTGATTCATAAAAAAAATGACGTAATTGGGATTTTAAAAGACGTAAAAAAGAATAAAACAACTCAAAAACAGGTATAGTGTTAAAGCCACTTAAAGCACAAATACTATACAATAAAAAAATATTAAATCAAACAACAATTAAAATAAAAGCCTTATAATAAAAATGATAGTGTATTTAATAAAGCTTTCTTCAATTAGAAATGCACTCTAAAAATAAAATTGGTAGTTACACCTAATGAAAGACGAGAAAATTTATTAGCTAGCTTATCCTCACCAACTCGATAGTAATTATTAATCGTATTTTCTCTATATAATAAATTCCAAATAGAAGCTCCTATCTCAGAACGAAAATCATCTGAGACTCTAAATTTGTATTCATTTTTAAGAAACGATAGCTACTATTATTAATCAATGTAAAAAACAAGCTTAACAAAATTAGGATCTGATTTCAAAGTTAAGAACTTTGTTTAAAAAGAACTTAATGCATCTTCAATATCTTCCTCATATAATTCATCTTGAACTTCATTATAAACATCTTTTTTTGCATACCCTTCTTTAAACAAAACCAATGATTTTTCGAAATTAATTTTCGAACTATCCTGTAAATTTAATTTTTCATAAAGAACTCCTTTCTGAAAATATGCTTCTGGTGATTTATCATAACAATTTAGTAAACATGCATTAAAATTGTCTAGTGCTTCTTTAATTTTACTTTGCCTACTAAGAATAATACCTTTATGTAAAAACAAATTATGATTAACCCAAGAAGAATCTTTCTGAGAAATAATACTTTTATTAAACTCTTTTATTGCTAAATCATACTTTTTGAGCCCTTTATATGAGAGACCTAGAAGATAATGTACATTTTCTCCCCAAGGAGCATCTACTACATCTGGTGTTAATGAATCTAATTTAGTTAAATCTTCAATACATCCTTGGTAATCTTTTAACTTCGTTAGCTTCAACCAACCTCTATAACCTAAGTGATCTTTCGGAGCAATTTGCACAGCCTTATTTAACAACTGAAATCCTTTTTTATAATCCCCCCTCTTGTTATGAACTACTGATTTTTCAAAATAAGCATTAGAGTAATTTGGGTATTGAAAAATTAAAATATCAAATATTTTTTGGGATAAATAACTCTCTTGCGAATGCTCTGCAAAACTAAATCGCTTTTCTTTTGGTCCAAACAAAAACAGATAACTTATAAACAAAATACATGCTATAAAAAACAATGACAACAGCACTTTTATTATTAAAAAAAACTTTTTCATAACTAAAAAATATCTTCGATTACTCCTTCCTTTATTTTAAAATTAATCTGATAATAACTATCAACTTTTTTATTATTCTTCAAGCGTCCAACTTTCCAATTTTTCAACTTTAAAATAGCACCTTTTAACTTATTTATTTCAGTTTTTTTAAACACCGCTTCTTTATAATCTTCAGTAGTACTATTAACTCTATACCATCCCGATTCTCCCTTACAATTAATTACAAATCGAAAAGTAATATATCCCGTTTTATTTTCTAGTTTTAAATTTTCTTTGTTAAGAATATTTAAAAGATCTTTTCGCATTTGTTTCCTACCTTTTTGGTAGGATGTGCTTACCGAATAATATTCAAAAATTCTTTTTTCGTTACAAACTTTAAAAGTTAACTTATTTATGCTTTTATCGTACTTAATTTCTCCTACATTATGACTTATCAAACCATAAATCCAAATAATCATAAATAACAATACTGAAAAGCTTAAACCTAAAATTATATTTATTCTTTTTTTCACAATAATGGCGTTAAATTTTTAATATTTTTTTCTTTTCGCATCCCTACTAAAACATGGTCAATTCCATCTTTTAAATAATTTTCACGAGCAATAAGTGAAACATAGCGACTATCATTAATATTTAGCTCTTTTTTAAGTTCTTTTACTTTACGTTTTATAAATCTCTTTAAATATAAGACCACGTAATTAAGTTTTATATAAACCAAGGTCTATTGATTAATTTAGAAGAGACAACATCTATTACCTCTTTCTAAAAAAATTACTCGTTGTTTTTTCAGTAAACATTTATAAAAAAAAAGCAAAACTCTTAGTTAATTAAATAATGTTAGAAAAATATCAATTGAGTCCAAAAATAAAAAAGATTATTAACTAAAAGTGCACTCTAAAAATAAAATTGGTAGTTACACCTAATGAAAGACGAGAAAATTTATTAGCTAGCTTATCCTCACCAACTCGATAGTAATTATTAATCGTATTTTCTCTATCTAATAAATTCCAAATAGAAGCTCCTATCTCAGAACGAAAATCATCTGAGATCTTAAAATTATAAATGACTGAAGTATCAACTCTAAAAAAGTCTTTAACTCGACTCTCATTCGCTTCAGCAAAATTAATATCACTACCAACTATTTCGTTACCTTTTATTGGTACCGATGTTGGTTTACCAGTTCTATAATTAAATCCTGCTGAAAATTTTAAAGACTCATTAGTATAAGTACTACCAAAAGCAACACTATGTGTATTATCAAAATTACTTGGAAATTTAGTTTCTGTAAGTGCATCAAATTCATATTCATTTTTAAGAAACGAATAACTAAACCAAGTACTTAAATTTTTAATCTTTTTTCTAAATAAAAAATCAACCCCTAAAACATTATATGCTCCTATTACCTTTTTAAACTCATATTTAGTCGTAAATCCTTGACTTTGGGCTGTAATACCATCAACCTTTTTATAATATGCTTTAGTATCAAATAACCAACCTTTTTTAGAATACAGCAACCCCAATGAAGCTTGTTTACTTTTTAAAACAGGAATATCTTGTTCATTTGCTAATTGCCATCTTCTTTTTTCAACTCCTAAAAAATCATTTTGGAAATTTATAATTTGGGTTGAATTTTGATGTTTAAATTCTCCCAGAAACTCTATAGCCAGTGCATTATTTATTTTCTGATTTAAATGTAATCTTGGCTCTAAAAGAAAATTTGAGAATTTACTATTGTAGTTTATTCGAATTCCTGGTCTTGCAGAAAATCCTTTTTTATGCTGATAATTCGCTTGAGCAAAAATTGCATGTTCGCGGATTACATTAGAATTTAATCTAACAAAACGAGGATTATCAATATCATTTAAGTTAGTAATTTTCGATTCGATTAGTTGATATCCAACTTTTAGATTCCATTCTTTAAATTGATGTAACCCAGAAAATTTTATACCTGTTTCTGAAACTTTATTCTCTTGTAAAAAACGCTGATTTTGCAACACATTAGCATTTACAGCTTGTAATTTATAATCTGTTTCATAAAGATGCACTAAGGTAGAAAACTTAGAATTCCATTTTCGCTCATAACTCACCCCAGCAGCAATACTATTTTGAAACAAACTACTTTTTTTAGACTCAATAGCCTTATTAACCTCAGCTGTTTCATTAAAAGATAAACCGTTATTTATTAAAATAAAATTTAACCTTAATATCTCTTTTTTAGAAGGATGATATATCCAACGAAGAGAAGTGTCATAAAAATCAAAATTTTGATTTGAATTTAACACATTTCCACTATTCGTTTCCACCTCCGTTAATTGGGTTACTCTATCAAAATATACTTGATAAGTTGGTGTTTTCACCCAATTATTTATCGACTTTCTACCAGCTAATTGAAGAGATGATTTTTCACTTATAGGAATATCCAAAAAAGCATTTGCACTAATAAAGTTTACACTTATATTTCCATTAAAAACTGTTTCAATTTTTTCATCAGTTTTCATACTAACAACTCCAGAAACCCCATCGGTATACGAAGCATCAGTCCCATTAGCGATAACAGACGCTTTTTTAGTTATTTGCGGATTAAAACTAGAAATAAGACCAAAAAAATGCCCTGATTGATACATTTTTATATCATCCCACATAATTAAATTTTGGTCATGAGATCCGCCTCTAATATTAATATTAGAAACTGTTTCGTCTGTACTTTGAATACCAGGTAATGCCTGAATTGTTTGTAAAACATCCGTATCGATTACACCTGGTAAAGAAGAAAATTTAGAGAAATTTATAGTAGTACCTCCATCTTTACTCTTATCAATACCACTAACTAAGTATTCTGTTATAACTATAGGATCTATAAATTCGCTTTCTTCTTCTAAAAAAAGAGTATTACAATTCTCAACATTTAACTCCGCTAACTTTATCGTAAACGTTTTAAATCCTAAAAAACGAATGGAAAGCGATCCTGTTAAGCTGCTTACAACCAAATTAAAATACCCTTCTTTATCTGTTACGATATTAACATCATCAGCTACTACCGTAGCACCTTCTAAGACCTCATCATTTACTTCACTTTTAATATAACCACAGATTTTCACAACCTTACTAATAGAAATTATCTTAGCGCTTATTTTAGAAAACTTTAAAGATGTTTGAGTTTCTAATATCGTTATTTTTTTATTTAAAGAAAGTTTTTCTGAAGGAGGAACAACAAAAACAGCAGTTAACAAATTACTTTCATAATTAAACTGAATCTTATGCTGCTCTTTAAGAGTATCAATAACCAATTGCAAAGCTACTTTTTCTTCTGCAACTTGACTATGTACACTTACGCAAGCAAAGAAAAACAGCAATAATTTAGCAACATAAAAAAGCTTACTTTTTCGCATTTATTACAACAACCTTATTTTTAGATATTTTATAGGTTAAGTTAAGCGTTTTCAAAGTCGCTATAAGTGAGTTTTCTAGATTATTATGTTCAAATGCTCCTGTAAAAAGAATCTTATCATCTATAGCACTATAATCAATAGAAACATCATATTGCCTAGATAAAACATCTAAAACCTCTGTTATTTTTGCCTGATTAAAAACACTCATATTATTTAACCATGTTGGTTTAGCCACTACTACTGCATACTTTTCAGTTTTACCGTTTACAACTTTAAAACCATTACCAGCAGGGAGTTTTATTAATTGCTCGTTATAAGCCACCTCAACTAAACCTTCATAACAAATTACTTTAAAAATACTATCTCTTGCTACAACATTAAATTCAGTACCTAAAACACTAACTTTTCCCTGTAACGTTTCAACATCAAAACGTTTTCCTTTCGTTACATCAAAAAAAGCTTCTCCTTTAAGAGTTAAACTCT
Source organism: Tenacibaculum ovolyticum DSM 18103 (assembly GCF_000430545.1). Taxonomy (GTDB): domain Bacteria; phylum Bacteroidota; class Bacteroidia; order Flavobacteriales; family Flavobacteriaceae; genus Polaribacter; species Polaribacter ovolyticus. The sequence continues at coordinate 26,425 of NZ_AUMF01000018.1, read as the reverse complement.
TTTTAGTTTTCCATTTACTTGTATTATATGAGAGTTTTGACGTTTTGTTTAAAGTAACAATAGAATTATCAGGAAGTATAATTTCTTCTTTTTGTGAAAACTGAGTATCAAATGTTTTTAATGAACTTTTATCAAAAAAATAAAAGACTGACAGCCCTAGTACAAATACAGCTGCAATGCTCGCAGCAAATCGAAACCAGTTATTCGTTTTTAGTGTACCTTTTTCATCTAGTCGTTTTTCTACATCGCTAAAGCTACTAATTTTATTAATATTTGTTATTTTAAAACGCTTTCCTTCATCAATTATTTCTTTAAAAAAAGCACTCTCTTCCATTTCTACAAAAGCTTTTTGCTCTTCAGGTGAAAGCTCATTATTAAGCCATTTTTGTGTTAATTCATCTTTCTTCATTCTCAACGTTATATTAATAAAACAACTAAACAGACAATTATCCCGAAAAATTTATTTCAATCTAAATTCTTCAAGTTTATCTTTTAAAATATTGAATGCGGCATAAATTCTATGCTCAATTACTTTTTTGGTAACTCCAAGCATTTCTGCAATTTCTTTGTGAGTCTTTCCCTCTACTTTACTTAACAAAAAAGCCTCACGATGTTCTGGTTTTAAATTTGATAAAACTCTTTCGTATCGCTCTAAAAATTGTTCCTTTCTCATTAAAAATTCTGGAGACTCATTTGTATAATCTTTTGGCTTAACTTGATTGTAATTAAGAACCACTTTTTTATGTTTTATCGCATTTAATAATAAATTATTTGTTACTGTATATACATATGATTTTGCTGCTTCTGGAGTAACTTTCGAACAATTTTCCCAAAGTTTAACAAAAGCATCTTGCACCCTATCTGATGGATTTAAAAGCGCTCCGTATTTATAACGAAATATGCTGCTAAGCTCCTGTGCATACTTATCGTACAGCTTAGAAAAACGCAACTTGTCGCAAACATTTTTATGCAATGATTTCTTCAATTTTTTTGTAAAAATATTTTTCAAATGTATAAATAAAAAAATAAAAACGGGATATTTTAAATCGAGGTTGTTTTATAATAAAGCCATTAATATTATTTAAAAACACGGCTTAAAAATTAATTATTAAAACTAAAGATTAATGAAAACATTAAAATATTTTTCATGGCTATTTTTAAGCAGTATTATTCTTTTGAGTTCTTGCAGATCTGAAGAAACGATAGTTATCGACCCTCCTACAAAAAATGCAATTAAAGCAAACTCTAGAGCTGCTAATTTAATGAGTAGAACTGCTTTAAAAGACGGGTCAATAGATAACATTATAGATAAAGCAAGCTGCCTAACGGTAAAACTTCCTGTAAACATAACCGTTAACGGAGAAGATCTCGTAATTAACGGAGAAAGTGACTACGATAAAATTGAGGAAATTTTTGATGAATTTAAAACGGACACAGATTCAATCCTTATTAAATATCCTATTGAAGTAATTTTTAGCGATTACACTGTAAAAACAGTAAACTCAAACGCTGAATTAATTGAATTTTCTAAAGAATGTAAAGATGAAAACGAGGAGGATGATGATATTGAATGTATCGATTTTCAATTTCCAATAGAAATATCATCCTTCAATACAAATAGCGAACTAGTAACTATTATTAAAATTGAAAATGATAATCAACTATATAATTTCATTAATAACATCGATAACTCAAGTATTGTTACCATAAATTTCCCAGTAAAACTTATTCAGACTAATGGCACTTTTACTGAAATAGAAAACATAGATGCTTTAGAAGATACTATAGAAGATGCAGAAAACTCATGTGATGAAGATGATGACAACGATTATAACGATGACGATTGCAATGAGTGCTCTATTGATAAGTTAAAAATCTTATTTGACAGTCAAAATAAATTCAATGTTGATGATTTAGAACGAAATGGAACAAATCTAGATAATCAATATACAGATTATCTATTTCTTTTCGGAGTAGACGGGACAATAACAATTTACAAATCAGGAACTACACTATCAGGAACATGGGAAGCCTCTGGTTCTGGTAACGAGATATCATTTACAATTAACATACCTGATTTAACAGATTTTAATGACACTTGGACATTGCATGAAACTAAAACAAATTCAGGAAAAGTTAATATCGAATTCACAAAAGGAGAAGACGAATTAGAATTCACTAAGACACTATAATTAAAATAAATATACAATCCTTAATTTTTAAACTATGATTTTTAAAATGCTTAATTCAAAAACAATTTTAGCTTTAACAACTTTCGCCGCCATTTCTTATAGCTGTTCTAACAACGACACTCTTTCAGGAAAAGGAAATTTAAAATTAAGTGCTAAAAGCACAATAACAAATGGTTTAGCTAAAAAAACAGCAAACACTCCTAATCTAGCAATAACTAAATTACTTTTAAATTTAAAAGAGTTTGAACTAGAACTTGATGTAGAAGAACAAACAGAAGACTTATCACAAAACAATGAAAACTGGGATGATGATGGTAAATTAGATTTTGAAGACGAAATTGAACTAGAAGGTCCTTTTGAAATTGATTTACTATCTGGTCAAATTTCTTTTTTAGATGTAGCAATTCCTGTTGGAAAATATGAAGAATTAGAATTTAAATTCGGGCCAAGTACTGATGAACAGAGTGAATTATTTGGTAAATCTATTTTAATTGAAGGAACAATAGATAACATTCCTTTTATTTATTCTAACAAGTTTAGTGAAAAAATAGAAATTGATTTTGAAGATCCTACTTTCGACATTATTATTTCTGAAATTGATAACGGTATTGTAATTGACTTTGACCTTAATCAAATTTTTAATAGCGTAAACGGAGTAGATTTATCTCAGGCAATCGACGGAAACAACGATGGTGTAATTGAAATAAACCACGAAGATATTGACGGAAACAAAGCTCTTGCTGATATCATTAAAAATAAAATTACTACTGCGTTAGATTTATTAGACGATTAATCCCCAACCTTAATTTAGTTTTTGAAACAGCTGTATCTTACAGCTGTTTCTGTTTTTATACATACTCAAAATAAAATTCACTTTTTAAGTATCTAGTTTCACGAAATACAATCTTATTCAAAAAGCATTATTGTTTTTTTAGTAAGTTTTGTTTTTCTAACACTAATATTAATAAACTAACATAATCATTTACTGTTTCTTTCAAGGAAGTAGGATTTACAACATCAATATATCCTTTCCAAATTAACTCCCTATCTTTTGTAGGGCAAATACAATACAAAGATGACTCTGCATTATAAATTTTATATTTTTTATAATATCTTGAATCTTCTAAAATATCTTGATGGTTATAATAATCCTCTTTAAATTTAACATCTAAGTATTTTTTCTCTTTATATTCCTCTAAAAAAACTTCTTTATCCTCTATTCCTACCACTTTCGTGAAAAGTACAGCATCAAAAAAATTAGCTGTAAGAATGTTTTCTATCACCTTTAATTCTTTCTTCGTTTTTTTCTCTGTTGTAAAATCAGGCTCAAAAATATCCAAACTAACTACGGCATCAACACCTCGTAACTCAAATTCTTTTTTTAATAATTTTTCAAATTGATCTCTAACTTCAATATTAGGAGTCATTCCAATAATTAATACCTTTGATATTGTTAAAGTATCTATTTCAGGGTTTTTCCATTGCTGAACTAACTGAGTTGTTGTACAGTTATTAAAAATTACTACTGAAATTAGCAATAATATATATCTTATAAACATGCTCATAATAATATATTTAAAAATTAGTCTTACACCTCTAAAAACTTATTCTTAGAGTTATCACTTTAAAGGTATAATTATACCTCGTATATTTTTATGACATTTATCATTACCAATTAATAGTAAACATTTTTATATTAAAACAACAATAGTAATGAGCAGCTATAAAACAAAAAAAGCGCTAAAATTAGCGCTTCTTCTTATTCAAATATTTAAAATAATCTGTTTATTTTAACTGAGTTAATCGCGCAACATATTTACCAATTACATCAAATTCAAGATTAATTCTACTTCCTACTTTAAAATTTTTTAATAAAAAAGAACTTCTCTTTCTTTTTTATTACTTAGTAACTAAAAACAGTCAACTAATACTTAAGGTAAAATCAATGACAGTAAACCTGTATTAATATAAAATACCTTGGTACTTTTTAGATACTCCTTGTTTAGTAATATTTACAAGAACAGGCAAAATATCAAATTATAAACAGATATATTTAAAACAACAAAAGATTACATTTAAAACAAATGATGAATTACTTTACTGTTTTGTGATTTTTTTATCATAAAATACTTAGATCTATATAAATACCTTTTCCTAGTTACTTAAAAATAGGTGTTTTAAATGTGCTTATCTTATAAATTAATAACCCTGTAAGTTAAATAAAAATCAACTGAGCCATTACCAGATGTTGGTGGTGTACTAAATGGTACTACTGTTAAAGGAGCATTCTCCAATAGCTTCTGCTGTAATTTACTTCCTGGATAAATAAACTTCTCTATAAAGCTTGTAGTGCTAGAAATGTAAACTACTCCTGAACCTCTAAACATATCTTCTGTTCCTAGTTGTAATTTTAAACCTGCTTCGTTATTAAATACCGAGCTACCTATATTAAACCTATATACAGTAGAAACTAACTCTATAACAGTATCTTTTCCTTGCGCAGGAATTAAACTTACTGCCTCTCCTTTTATTAACTGAGCTGAAGTTAAAGACACTTTTACTGTTTTAAATTCACTTGTAACAGTATCATCTTTTAAGTTAATATCCTCTCTTACAATAGAAAAACCATAAAAACTTCCGTTTCTAAAATTAAATGATGCTACAGCAGTACTACTTGGGTTGAGTTTGTAAAATATTCGCTTATTATCTTGAAACGTTATTTTTTCATTAGCCAAACAATAAAAAGAAACTGGTACTGGATTATATGGATTATCATACAGGTTTGCATCTAACTTAATAACTGTACCTTGTGGGTTAAATCGAGTGTTTGGTTTGCTTTTATCTATTCCAAAGAAAAATTCATTTTTTGTGTTTTTAACGATCGCGTATGGGTTTGGATTAAAAAACAATACTGAATTTGAGAAATCATCATTTTTCATTTGAATAAGAGGAACGTTATTATAATTAATAATACTCCTATTACTACTTCCTAAAAACTCCATACCTCGCAACCTGATATTCATTTCTGCAAACAACAATGAATTATCTTCATAAATAGGAATAATTTCTTCTAACCGAACTTGTCTTTCACCAACGCCAATTTTTCCCTTTCCTCCTTTTATTAAAAATCTTCTTTTACTCATATCTTTTTTTATTAACTAGGTCCAAATTCAACTAAATTATATTCAAAAACTACTATTTCATCTTCTAAAATAGTTATAGGGGGGGTCGATCGGTTTAAAATTTTCACCAATAATTGCTCAACTCTTGGTGGAGGAGGGAGAGGAATTTCACCTTCAATTGACCTAGTAACTCGACCTTCAGTAGGTATACTTTCTGAATGACCAGCAAAAATTCGAACATCTCCTAAATCTACTACCCGTATTTTATTGTCTTGAGAAATTTTTGGTTTTTCAACTTTAATAGTTTGACCATTAGATAGCCCTACAATGGTATCTCCATCATCATTTGTTTCTATTTTAGTTATATATATTTTAGTTTCATCGTCTTGATGTACCAGACTGTCAATTAAATCTTCAAATTGCACTTGTGTTGGCTTATCTCCTGATTCAAAATAGGATTTAAGTACTTTTTTTGATTTCTTCATATCATTTTATATTAACTTTTTATTTCTTTTTTTATTTATAGAGGTAGGTAGATAATTATTTATATTTTATATACTTTAAAAATGTCTGGTTGAGCGCAGTCGAAACTTACCTTAAATAAAATAATAGTTCTTAAAACTTCGTTTGCAACTTTCAATCAAATATTCATTTAATTTCAGTAATGCTCAAACAGACAATAAAAATTACATTAATCTTCTTAAAATAATGCATCTTTTGATCGGGGATTTAACTATTAACCTCTGTATATTTAAAAGTAACAAATGGAATAAAACTAGTAAACACTACTTATTCCATTTGTTATTTTCATTAGTACAGCATTCTTAACTTAATTTGATATTATTAAATTATTCCTAGTGCTCAATTGGTCCTTCTTTATCCAAAACAACAAATTCATCTATTGGTCTTGCTGCAATATCTCCAGCAATTCTAGCTTCTGCTCTTACAATTTGTGCATTGTGTACCATACAACCTTCTATAAAATAATTATCTCCTTTTTCTAATTGTAGAATTCCTATTTCTAAAGATTCTTTCACCGTTTTTTTCGACTCAATTTCAACTAGAGAACCATCTTTATCAACGATATAATAGCCACCTCTTAAATCATCTGGTAACAACCAAGCTACTTCTTCTTTATCTCTACTTGCTAATATTGGGTGCGAAGGAGTAATCTGTAATATTCCGCCATTTAACAATGTTATTTTTCGATACTCACTTACTTTTTTAGTACCAAAATCTACTACTTTACTTACTTCTTTAGTTGCACCTTTCATTAACTCACTCAATAACTCAAACTCCTCATTTCCTGCAGGTAAATTCTTAGCAAAATCAAATATTCTTAATTCATCACCTACTATAATATTTTTAAGTTTTTTACTTCTGCCATTAGCCATTAAAACGTCAGACTCAAGGTCGAAGCAACCTCCGCCACCGCCTCCGCCTCCTGGACCGATAACTGTTGACTCTTGACTCCAAGCTAAAGAAGCTCGTTCATTATTTTCATTTAAAAAAGATATAGTTCCACTCCGTTTAAAACTATTAGGTTGTATTGTTACAGTAAGTACTTCTGTTCCACTTCCACTACTAGGAGTAATTGTTATAAAATCTGGTTTATTTTCCAATTGCCAATTATAGCCTGATGAAATAAAAGCTTTCACTTCTCCATCAGTATGAATTGGAACGCCATTTTGAGGTGTACCATTTAACTTAAACCTTAGAGCTCCCGAAACACTAAATTTCACAGCTGCACGCACCAGTACACCAACTGTATGACTTACCGCAGCGCCTTCATTATCTGTAACCTTAAGCCTAAACGCATAATTCCCTTTAGCCAATCCTGTAACCTGAGTTGTTAAAGCGTTTTTATTTACAATAACAGCAGCACCACCGTTAACCTTACTCCATTTAATTGAAGAAATTGTACCATCACGATCACTTGCGCTACCCGAAAGTGTTACACTATTTGTAGGCAACGTAATTGTTTGCGAACTACCTCCACTTACTACTGGTACCAGATTATAATCTCCTACATAGATAATAAAAGCCAAGACGTAATATGGTGGTCGGTTTTCATGAGGCTTATCACCACCAGTTGGTGAACTTTTTAATATCAAATGTTCACCAGCATTCGTTTTATATGGTCGATCAATATCACTTGCCCCGTCAAAAGACCTAGCATGTACCCCTATGGTTAAATCATGATTATGAGAAGGCATTTCATCTACAATCAATGTAACATTACCTAAACCTCCAGTATTATGTATTGCACCATAATTTTTTACATCTTTAGGCACATCATTATCCCCCGTAAAGATATTTTCTATGGGTCTAGCAACTTCTCTTGAATCGTACCCTAACACAAACCGACCTCTTAAATCGGGTATTCTAATCCCGTTAATACCTGTTCTTCCATCACAAAGTATCCAACCGATTGGTACAGTAGTAGGATCACCACTCCACATCATAACCATACCTGTTGAAAAGTTAGCACTAGTAATACCAGTAGTGTTTTTACCTACATTACCCTCTTCATCAATAACCAATGGTGTTTGACTAGGCAGGGTTTTTAAATTTTTAAATTTTAAACTTTCTCCTTTAGCATCTACTTCTAAACTTTTACTAGGATTAGTAACCCCAATACCAACTTTACCATCGGTTTGAACCCTAAATTTTTCTCTCCAAGCTTCCTGACCTGCTACTGCTCCTCCAATTACAAAAGCATCTCTGCCTCCCTGGTCTGCATTGTCTCCGATACTCACTCTTAGCTCTGTAGTGTCAGAACTAGGGGTATGTTTATTTATAAAAACATTGTCGGTATTATTAGCAGTACCTTTAAAAACCAATTTGGTTCCATCTTCGCCATTAGTTAAAGTTGGTTTGTCTACACCAAGATGTAAATCACCAGTCATTGGTTTAGCCCCATTACGAGGTAAATAATCTTCTTTAATGTTATTTATTTGGCTTTCGTTACTAGCTACCTCATTGGTTATTTGTTTAATTGTTTTTAACGGTATAAAATCAGAGAAGTTATACTCTCCCCCAGATACCACCAACTTACCTACAAATTCTTCGTACACTTTGTTTTTAGCACCAGTTGCATACTGCAACTCACCTACTGCGCCTGCTTTAGCATCTTCAATACTTACTCTCGTACCACCCGCATTATACAATAACCTTACTAATTGAGGTTTTATCGCTTCTTTACCTATACTACTGTCTTCATTTCCTTCAACCAATATTTTAACTGGTACTATAAGCCAACCTTCTTCATTTTCAGTAGCGCTTTTTATTAAATATTTTTTATCAGCTTCTAATCCCCAAAGTGCAAATAATGCTTCTAACATATCTTCTGAATATGCTTCTTGTATCTGCATTAATGTTTCTTGCTCTAAAGGAAATCCTCCTCCGTAACCAAATACAACTCTTTTCATTTCTTTATTTTTTTATTATTTTAAATCAATCCTAACTATTATTTAACGTACATGTACTTCTTTAAAAACGGCTTTTCTTCTTTATCTTTTCGAACTGTATTTAAAGATTGTGTTTTAAAGTGTTTATAAGTATGTGTTTCATAACTTTTTCCTGCTAGCTTATAATAGTTAACTACTTTATGAAACTTCGGGCTAGTTATTTTAATAGCATCAGGGTGCTTGCTAAATGAACTATCTTTTTTACCTATTAACATTGCTGCTAATTCTTGCATTTGCTCTGATTGTTCTTTAACTGTAATTTCTTCGTCACTTAGTTTTTTATTTAAACACAAGAGAACTTGTTTATATTTTTCATAAGAAACAATTAGGTTACTTGGTATATATATTCTAAAATTAAAAAACTCTGTACTATCAAAATCTGAAGCTCCAGACAGGTACAAAAAGTTTTTATACCTTGTTTCATCTTTTAATATTTCTCCATTATTTGCTACTATAATAGGCTCATCACCATTATTTACTATTTCAGTATGTGTATATAAATATTGTGCACTTGGCCTAAAAGCGTCTTCTATAAAAATATAGCCTTTGTTAATTTTATCATCAATTGATGAGCTATAAACATATTTTACCCCAGGGTTAAATAAGTCATTGAGTACTTTTTCTAAGTACATTACTTGCCCATTATGTTGCATTTTATATAATGTATCTCTATATAAATTTTGCAATGGAGTTGATAAAACCTGCAACCAAATAGCTTGTTTTTGTTTACGTAATAAAGGTGGCATTAACATTAGTAATGTTTTACCCCAATGTATTTCTGTATATTTTTTTAACATCATTTTTATGGGGTTCTAAACGTTAAAGTTAGGGTTTGTTTGCAAGTTGTATGGTTTATATACAATATTTAAGCTGTCTGATTTTAAATTAAAATATCCTGCATTTGCCACAAAAAATGGAGTTTCTTTTTTACTGTCTGCATCATCATATACCACTCCTTTGTTAACATATGTAATGTTTCCTTCGGCATCTTCTCTTTCTTCTTTTATTGTTATTTTTCTTAAAAGGGGTAATGCTACTCCTGGTACTTTTTGAATTTTATCGATTAAGTAAGTAGGTACGAAAGCTCCATTAAACTCTAAAGTAGAAACGTATTTATGTATCGCATCTTCCACAGGGCTAATAGCTAAATTATTAAGTAATTTACCCACATTCTGTTTGTCTGCTTCGGTTTCATCTTCTGTATAAATTACTAAAGGATCTACATATACTTCTAACTCAATAAAAATAATATCTCCTTTATTTGATACTACTCGTATTTGAGTACCTGCGTCTTTTATTTGATTCATATATGCACGAAAAGCTCTCTTTTCTTGAGGTGTTAAGAACGTTTTTTCACCACCTGGCCCTTCTTTTGCAACTTTTAGCGTTAACACTCCTACTTGGTTATAGTAATATTCACTTATTATATTTGACAAGTCTTCACTATTTATCTCTCCACCTTCTTTTTTTTCTATCTCATCAAATAATCGTTCAGAAATAGCGCAGTGTTTTATAATACTCAACTCTTTTATTTTTTCTTCAGATAGTTTAGGGTATTGAAAATATCCATCTCTCCATTCTAAATCTAAAGCTTCTTTAGCTACATTATCATCTCCTACCCCATATAAAAAACCTAAAGCTTGTTCCTTATACCAATTAAGCGTGTGTGGTCGTGATAGTAGCGCATTTCTTTCTACTATTTTTTCGTGTAACCAAATAGCGGTAGACACAACATATACCCACAATCGCCATATAGCGGTTTTTGAAGTACTTGTTAAAGCTGATAATTCACTGTGTTTTTCTTTTTCTACTAATATTTCTTGTTGTATTTCTGCAATTGTACGAGCCATTTTTATTTTTCTTTTTTATCCTAGATATTTTATAGTACTATTTACCAAAACAAACATCTATGTAATTTTTATTCTTCTTTTTTATGCACTAAAAAGTCTTGCGATACTTCCATATACCCAATACCTTCATTTTTTTGATTGTAAATTATCTCTTCTATACAACTTTTAGGTTTCAACGCTGGTTCTTTATATACAATAAAGTCGTGTTCAACCTCCATACACCCTATTCCTTCACAATCTTTAAATTTTACTAACAGCTCTAATTCGGTTTTAGATAATTTAGTTGCTGGTTTTTTGCCTCTAGCTATATAATATTCTACAACATCTCTTTTTACTACTTTTCCTTTTATTACGATATCATTATAAATCGAAATTTCATTTTCATTTTTCAAAGGAGCTATGTTGGTTATTTCATTAGCCTCTAATAATTCAAATAATCCTTCTATGCTTCCATATTCTTGTATAGTTGCGTCAAATAGATTTTGGTTTTCTTGTAGTTTAATAATTCCCATCTATATGTATATTTTCAAGATTATTAACATCTACTTCCTTTATTGTAAAGTTGTCGTACTCTAACTGATTGTTTATTTCATTTTCTAATCGAAGCCTCGAAATTATCTCAGGACTTTTTAAATAGTCGGTAATTCCAACTCCTAGTATTGGATATTCTTTAAAACTTCCTTTATGTGTTAATAAAATAAGTTCTATGTTTTGCTGATCTGTATCTTCAATAGAAAAATCTCCATTTTCAAAGACCAAATCCATTTCTTCATTTAATTTAAAATCTTCCATATATTTATGATATTGATGTAGATGTAGAGCTTACTGGCGCTCCTTTATTACCTGTTCCTGTTGAAACTACGACCAAATTTTCGGTTATATGTTTTACTACAGCTCCCGCTATTGCTGATGCCATTTTTTTAACAGATTCGTCAATTATTTCTTTTGCTTTATTATTATCTGTTGGTACTTCTCCTCCTACACTTACATTTTCTTTTAGTACGTTTTCTATCTTTCCCGCTAAAGTATCTGCGTTTAATGCCATAGTTATTATTCTAAAATCTGTTCTATATTTTTACTTATGGTTGTAAGTGCTCCAACATCTGGACTGACACCTTGTACTACCACTATTTTCTTTATCTCATTAATTAAACTTTCTAGTTCACTAAACAAATTAAAGCTACCAACCTGAATATTAAATTTTGATTCTAATTTAAAGTTCAAGTCTCCTTTATTTATTAAAACTTTATCTTTATCAACCAATAATTGATACCCTTCACCTTCTTCAAAGTTTACCGTTACTTTATCTTGAGCTACTGTAGTTTGATGTGTTATTTTGTTTTCTTCTTCATTCCAAAACTTAACGTTTAATGCTTTTTCTACTCCATTAAATTCTAAGCTTGTACTATTTTTATATGTTGTTTCTTTCCCTTTTTTTTCTTCTTTCTTAAATAACAGGCTTGTCGAATTTACATCTGATTGTAATTCAAAAAACTTATTTTCATTATCCTTGATACGTAAAAATATTTTTTCTATTTCAGAATATTGAGAAATGAAGGCTCTAGTTTCTGTAGTTTCAATAATTGATATAAAAACCCAGCTATTTAGTTTTGGTACACATACAACTCCTTGTTCTTTATCTTGTATAGATGCTTTTAAGCGCACATTGTTTATTTCTGCTCCATCTGACCGTAGTACATTTACCGTAAAAGCTTCTTCTGAATTATGTTTTGATTTTTCTTCTCTATTTATAGCGATTACTTTAGCGGCATAGGTTTGTATGGTTCCTTGTTTATTCGCTATTTGCTCCATTATAATATCTATTCCCTCCATCCTATTTTTCTTTTTTCTTTTCTTTTTTTAGCAATCTACCAACAGTTATTTTTTGTCTATATCCTTGAGTTCCATAACTACGTTGTACTTCTTCGACTAAAAAAACACCTTCTTTTTCAGGATCTTCAGAATTTTCAAGACCTATTTTATCTAATGGCCTCATAAAAGGTTCTCCAAAAGTTGTAATAGTACCAGTAAGCCCTTTTTGTTTTAACCTAGCTAATCGTAACCCAGAAATCACTTCTAGTTTTGCTTTAATTTCTTCTGTCTTTTTTTTATATTTAATAGGATCTTCAAAATCTAGTTCTTCTTTGTTATTATGAAAAACATACTTTTTTTCTAGCGCTCCATCAAGGTCTCCAATTTCTGAAGCAATGGGTATATTTGAGTTAACATAATACTCTTCTGCTCTTAAACGTACTTTTTTTACTTTCTCTTCTGCTAGTTTTAAACTATCGTTAATGATATTGTAATGAAAACGTAATCGTCCTTCACCTATATAAGTATCATCTTTTTTAAAAAAATTTAATACATCTCCTACTCCAGTTAAAGAGATAGCTCTTTTTAATAATGCTTTCGGCAGGGGAGTTTTTACTTCAACATTTTTATGCTTTTCTAACAAAGTGTTAATTTCCTCTTCTGTATACAAACAAGGGTTATTAGTTATGTGTAGTACACTCTTATAAATATCTTTTTCTTTTTCTAATCTGAAATAAGAATAAATATCATATTTTTCTCTAAGTTCTTTTAAAAACTTAACAATATTCCAACTCCTATCAATTACGATATCTCCAACATTTTCAATTGTTATCTTTGTCGCATCAAAAAAAGGAATATTTATTTCTTTTAACCTTTTTTCTAAAGTTTCTTTAAGCTTATTATTAGTTTTGGAATTGTTTTTTGGAATTTGGTTTTTTTCATCTTCATCGGCCTCCTCTTTAGCCTTACCTGTCGCAACCATTTTGTACTTTTTTAAATAATACATCATGTCATCACATTCAATTTGCACAGGTGCATCTCCTTTTACTTCTCTAATATATCCTCGAAAAGCGGGTTTAGACTCTCCATTATATCCTAAAAAAATTTCGACATAATAATCAATCTTAAAAAATTCATGAACACTTCTTTCTTTCAAATCAACAGGTAATCTTCTAGCTATTTGAATACCTAGTGTATCGTTTAATTTATTGGCTACAATAGCTTTTGGTATTGTTATAGTAGCGGTGTCTGTAAAATTTTTATACGATGAATTTATAACTATATTTTTTACATGTGTAAATTGATATACTTTTCCTGAAGGTTGTAAACCCTTCGTTTCATATACTTTTATTTTGCAATTTAAATTAAGCATTATCTCTAATAATTAGTTCTATAGGTTCGTCTGAAGTTGCTTGAAATGAAAATTTCTGAATATTTTTCACCCCATCTATAGATGGTATACTGTAACTATCTATTACAATTTCGTATACTCCTAATCGGTTTAAAATGGCATGTGTAACTCGCAATGCATAAGGTGCATTTAAAAATTGTTTTAATAAAAATAATTTACCTTTTGGGTATTCTTTTGCGTATCCATCGTCTGCAATTAATCCTTCAACAGAAATACTAAAATCTCCGTTAGAAATATGTTCTTTTACTGTGTGATCTCTACCTTCAATTGCTGTTTTTTTTATATTTTTAGACCTACTCGTTGAAATATTTACAGCGTCTATTCGTAAAAAAGGAAGTACTAAATCCTTTTTTATTAGTGGTTCAAATACTAGTGGAGCAAATACAGGCAAGTTAAATTCTCCTCCTTTTTTATCGATTATAAAGTCCTTAAATTCTGTAATACCTAAATCAACTACTTCTTGTGCTGCATAATCAATAAGGGTTTCGTACTGACTTAATGCATTTTTTAGTTTTATATTAAAAGCCATTTTCTTTTTCTTTTCTTTTTTTAAAATGAATTATTTGCAAAAGTTTTTACCAATACATTTGATAATGTCATTTCTAATTGCTTGTTTTTATACTCTTGTAACCACAAAGCTTCTCCTACTAATTGATGAAATTCATCTATTGGTAAAGCGTACGGGTCTTTATTAAAATAATGTCGAACTAAAGCTGCCGATTTTTTAATTTCGTCTACTCCTGCTTCTTTATTTATAGTACTTTCAACCGCCTGTGGTATTTTTTCTAATAACGATTTACTTGCCGATAGCATAAATTCATCTTCATACTCTTTATTCTCTAACACACATTCTTTAAAAAGAAAAGCTAATGCTTTGTATTGATCTTCTTCTTTTAACTCCTTAAATTTTTGTACAGTAGCTACTGTTGGTTTCTTTAAATAGGCAACCTCTTCTTCTGATGTTATTTTTATTACCTCTTTATATTGTTTTTTCCACTCTGCTATTTTCAATGTTATTTCTGCCATAAATTATATTTGAGTATCTCTTCGTATTGTTTCTAACTCTTCTCTTAGCGTTTTACGTGGCGTTTCTTTCACCACTTGCGCTACTGTTAAACTACCTATTACTACTTTTGGCTGTTGATTTTGAATATTCATGAATGCCTTACCTACAACCGAAACATCTGGTATTTTTGGATTTTCATTTAAGTCAAAAAAGCTATCATTATCTGTAAGTAAACTCATATTTCATCTTCTTCTTTGGTGAGTTATAAAAATAAAAAGATGATTTTGTAACACGAATTTTTAGAGGCTCCATTTCCTGTGTTTGCAGTAAATTTATAGGTCAGTCATTTTTTGTTTATTTGTCTTTTTTTGAGTTTCAATTATTAGTTAATAATCTCCCCTTACATAAAACAACCACATTAATCGGGTATACTGTTCGAATTGTAATATCTGTAAAAGACAAACCAACTTACATTTTTTTCACAATTTAAGTCTCTAAAATTTTTAGGAAAGGTTCAAAAAAAAGCTCTCGATATGTATCCGAAATGAATAAATATCGAGAGCGTATATATCTCTTTACTATTTTATACTAAATGTTATTTAACCAAGCCAGGCGAAGATGTTACTGGTTGAATTTTAATATCTGGAAAACTTTCGGTGATGTACACTTTTAAATCTTCATTGTTCTCTACAATTTGCCATTCACCACATTCATCTGCAAAGTTCTCTACAAACTTCACTTTTAAATCGGGAAAACTATTTACTATTTTCACTTTAAGATCTGCATCATTTTGGTTTTCTACCAGTTTTATTTTACCGTATAACTTTTTACCTTTATAATAGCAAGATTCTAATTTTACGATTCTTGTTGTTGTCTTATTAACAAATAGTAATGAGAGTGTCATTACTAAACCTACTATGATACTAGCTATTTTCATCTATTATTTTTTAATTTATTTGCAACAAAAAACATACCAATTTCTTTTCAAACTATTATACATTATCCCTTCGATTGGATTTCCTTAGAAAACTATATATTTAAAAAACAAAAAATGCTGTTCTCCATACTAAATTCCTCCAGAATTTCACTCGAACTGACACGTTTTGCTTACATCGAACTCACGTTATCTAGGAAAATTTATTTAGTTCGTTTTTTTTCTTATGATGCACAAAATAACGCTTGCTATGCTTACAAGAATAAAATAAGGAAAACCAAAAAGAAAAAGTGCAACTATTTCTTCCTTTTTTTTTATAGCAAACATTACAAAAATTAAATTACTAAAAAAAGGAAAAAATAGTTGCAGTGATGTCCGTTTTAAAAATTCCTTCTGATTTAACAAACCTGGTAAAACAGCTATTAAAGAAGGAATTACAACAGTTAACACTACATACAAAAAGTCATAACCTTGAAAATTTTTAAAAGAAAAATGATAAATAAGACCATAGATTACCGATAAAATAATTCCTATATATTTACCATTTTTAGAAGCTACAAAATCTTTTATATATTGAATTACAATATAATTAAACCTTTCTTCTTCGTTTTCTAGAATAAAAGCACCTGAGTATTTTTTATCTAATAATGGTGATTTTTCTTCATCTTTTTCTATTAGTTCATGATCTTCTTCTGGCGTAATAATTGCTTTAATTTCTTTCTTAATTTTTAAATTAGCTTTTGCTAAAGCCCCTAATACAAGCCCCGTTGTAAATGTTGTAATGAATGTTCCTATTACATAAATGATTAAAAAGACATATAATCCATCCAAGAAATCAAATTGTATATCTTTAATACCGGTAAAATTGATAAGTATAAAAATACCAAACCACACAACAAAATTTGCCTGATAAGCAAACTTAAAAGACGCTTCAAAAACTGAATTTCCTTTTTTAAGTTTCGTTTGTATAAGCTTGTTTGATATGGTAAGAAAACACAAAAGAAACAATGGTAATATTATTGTGAAAAACAAAAACATTATAATTACAAAAAGTAAAGACGAGAGCATAGATATTTGTTTTTAGTTATTTAATCTTATTTTTAGTATTCTGATGTTTAAAAAACCACCCTCTTCTAATAACTCTAGTAGTCTTAGCATTGTATGATTTGATGCAAGGTATAGTACTTCTTTTTTAGCTTTGACTTCTTTAAGGTCTGTCTCTAAACACAATTCTTTCCAAATGACAGGCCTTTCATCTTTAAATTCTAAATGACAAAATTCTAGTGTAGAAATATCTTTAGGAATACTAGCCTTAGTAGTACCATCTTCTTTATAAAAATCAATAATTTTGGTTTTACATTCTATAAAATCATAAATACCATTCAGTGTAAAAATGACATCAAACATGGTACCTTTATTCACTTCTATTCCTCTTATATCCTTTATACATACAAAAGCATTATTTTCTTTTTGTAAAAGATTCTCAGGAAGTTTATTATTTTCATTTGTTGCAATACTATCTATTGCAACAATAATATTATCAGAAGATTCTTCTTCTAATTTTTTAAAAAACAGAAAAATCTTATACATTTTTACAATTCGAGACATCGTTTCTTGATTAGTAAATGTATATTCCATTCTTTTTGGAGCAACATAATCAGAATTAACATAAGCTACTCTATTCCAATTACTAGGAACTCCTTCTGTAAATTCAACTAAGCAATTATTATGAAAACCTTCAATATTAAATCTTTCCTTACCTGTTTTTGAGTCATAAATTTCTAAAACTTTCATCTGGGTTTTAACGTAATTTAATGGATTTTCTCTTAAAAAAACAAAATTAAATTCTTGTCCTTTGGGAATATTAATATCCGTAACATATACATATATAAACTCAAATTTTCCTTTTTCAAACTTCTCTTTTTTTAAACAAAGCCTGTTAAAATCATTTTTATGGATTCGAAAATGCACATCTAAAAATATATTCCCAGATGATCTTTCCAATAAGAGAGATAAAATTCTTAATATTAATGGTCTTTTCATGTATTATAATTTATAACCCTTTAAATACTTATAAATAAAGCTTATAAGACTCCTTCCTGTAGATTGATTTTTGGTACTTCATTCTTGAGTATATAATTTATCTCTTTAACATCAACAATGGTAGGCATATCATATCCATATATATATTTTATAATAGCTCTTGCTTTTTCAACAGGAATTTCAATAGATTTTCCGACAAGATTCTTGGCTTCTATATTTGCTATAATCTCTAGTTCAGCTTTTTTTTTCATAAATCTACATCTCTATCCTTCCTTCTCATGAAAAGAAAGGATGAATAAAAACACGATAACAGAAAATATATTTCTGAGTTTTTTTTATTTAACTATCCTTTCCCCAATATCTAGCTAGCGATTCAGGTAAATAAAGAACAGGATCATTAATTACGCTCTTCCAACTCTCATTTGGTAAATACTCTTCTGGACTTAAATTTTCTGGATAACCATTTACATAAAAATTTATATCAAAATCTATGAAAAAATACAGGTGTAAATCCATAAACTTCATTTTAGATTGATATTCATCTAACAAATCTTTTTTAAAAAAATCATCTTTTAAGTACTCTAAATATGAAGTTTTATTTTCTTGTTCAACATTTAATATTCCATTTTTAAAATTTTTATTTCTAATATTAATTGTTGGATCATATTTACTATAATTTAAAACCCAAGATGTAATATCACTTAAAAAAAAATGATATTTATTTTTATATTTTATACATCCTAGTAAATCATCCATATCAATTCTATCTTGTACTTCCTGAATATTATTAATTTTATATTTAGTCATTTGATATTTTATTTAGGTTTTTTAATTTCAAAAGTACCTTTAATCATATTATTTTTCAACTTATTAAACCACTCCTCTCCATATAGACCATAAGCACTTTTACTTTTAGTTAAATCAGCCGCTTCTGGATGTTTACTTCTGTAAGCATCGTACTTACTTTTATTATTTACTAATTTTTTATATTCTGATAATTGATCTTGAGTAACTGCGGTTCTTTTAATTTCATCTAAAAACTTTTTGGGAACCTTAAATGTAATAATTTCCGCCCCTTTTGCTTGACCTCCTCTCTTATTATAATAATATATCTGATATTTAGCATCATCAATAGTTATATACAATTTTTTATCTCCTAATATACTAATACTTCCATCTCCAATTGGTAGTATTCTAGTCCTACTTGCATTTGGTAACACTCCTCCTTGAACTCTGTAAACAATTGATGTTTTAATTTTTGAAACAACCCTGACATATTTATTTTCGATATTGTCATGAATCTTATTTAGCTTTTTTAGATACTCTATATTCTGAAATTTAAGATTCGATAATTTTGCGATATGCTTATCAACTTTCTTTATTAAATCATTGTTTATTAAATTATTATTTAAATTTGACTTAATAGATTTTAACTCTTTCAAGTTTACCTCAATAATATTCGTACTGATTTTTAACTGCTTAATCAAAGATTTAACAGAATTTTGATTTTTATGAAAAGCTTCTATTGTCTTATTTATTCCTGTATTCCATTTAATTTTTACAGATTCAATATTTTTAAGCTCTTTAATAATCAACTCCGTTTCATCAATAACTTTATTGACTGATGAGTAATTTTTAGAAATATTTACAATATCAGTCGCTATAAAACGTAATCTATAGTAAAACGTTTTAATAGCTTGTGCTAAGCTTTTAGAGAATAATGCTACAGATTTATAACCTTTAGCTGTCATTCCTGCAATAGCCTTACCTCCCTTGCTTATAAATCTTGCTAGTTGTGGTAAAGACATTGCCAGATAAACCCCATTACCAGTGGTATCCATCGTAGACCAAACTTTATAAACTTCTTTATGGTCTTTTTTCAACCAAGTTGTTAATTTTTGATTTTGAATAAGAATAGAACTTATCTCTTTTGCAATACCAGCTCCTATAGCTATACGTGTACCTACAGCAAGTCCTTTTCCTATTAAAGTAGCTGTACCGCCTACAATGGTTAATACACCAATAACGTCTGTAGTGATATTAACCCAATCCCATACTTTTTGCTTATATACTTTACTATACAGCTCAAAAGCCAACACATTCATAGAAGGCACTTCATTTTTATTTGGGTATTTCGTAGATAATGTTACGATATCTAAAGGATGGCATCTTTGAATACTATTTAAAACTCTTTTATCAAAATTAACTTTTGTGCCACCTTTACCATCATCTTCAAATCCATTTCTTATATTTTGGAAAGTTTCAAAACTTATATTATTTCCGCCACTCCAATTAGATGTACTAACATGAATATTTCTAAACATCCAATATTCGTTACTAAATAAGATAGTCCCTTTTGATTTTTTATTAAGATGATTTATTATTGTAGTAAGATAAGTTGTAAAAGCCTTGTATTCATCACCATCTAATTGGTCAAAAATTTGATATAGCAATTGAGTATCCTTATACAATAAGCTATACAACTTATCATAAGGCATTGCTTTTATAATATTTACAATAGCGAGTTCTTCACTACTACCACTGTCATTAACAGAACCATTTAATAACTCTCTTAAATCAGTTTCTAAATTATTGGCAGCTAATAGTTCATTAGCTCCCGTTAATTGATAGCCTTTATCATTTACATACAAAAATGATGGCAAACTACTATAATAAGCATCTATAGTATTTTTATCTTTTCCTTTACCAATTCCTGTTAAAAATTGTTGTATAACTTGTTCTTTTTGAGCTTTTGGTATTTTATAGTCAAAGGCTGTTATAAGTTCTTCAAACATTTCATAATGGGAAGTTTCAAACTGTACAAATTCATTACCTTCTTTATCTAAAATTGTTAAGGTGTATTCAAATTTTGTAGTACTAAAAAGACCTTTAGTTTTAACACTGAAAATATAGTTTTCAGGAATTAAATCTACTTTTTTAGATAGAATTTCAGTTACATTACTACTATGCCCCAAAGAACTATTTAACACAATTGTAAGGCTAGGTACAGCTTTCTTTACCGTATCATAAATCAATAATGGATTAACCTGATCTTTTACAGTTGATACTTCTTTGAAACTAATGCTTC
This sequence comes from Tenacibaculum ovolyticum DSM 18103, assembly GCF_000430545.1. Classification (GTDB taxonomy): domain Bacteria; phylum Bacteroidota; class Bacteroidia; order Flavobacteriales; family Flavobacteriaceae; genus Polaribacter; species Polaribacter ovolyticus. The sequence goes on along the minus strand of NZ_AUMF01000018.1, from coordinate 5,497 downwards.
GCTGATGTTTAAAGATAGTTAAAAACTCTATAATATGCTCAGCATATATACTATGTTGCCCTATTCGATGTTTTCCAATATCTATGACATAACTAGGCTTTGCATACACTATAATTTCTTCAAGTAAATTATTTGTATTGGATTTGTATAACGCATATATAGCTTTAACACCTAAGTTACTTGGATAGGTTTGCGTTTTTTGATATATATTAGTTAATGTAGGATATATCCCTTTTTTAGTTAATGTTTCAAAAACTTCGTCAAATGAAAAATCCAACAACCCTAAGAGTTCAAAAATTTCAGGATATTCATTCAATAAATTACTTATGCTAAAATTTTTCTTTTGTAATTTTTCTTTTATAGTTAATAAATGCGTTAACTGCTCTTTGGTAATATGTGGATAATTGCTAGTTGTAGTAATTTTACTAAATTGCTTGACTAACACTTCTCTGTAACTTTCTATATCAAAACTTTGTGTTTTTTTTAATGTATCATACAATTCAGTAAAACGTTCATGAGTTGGCTTATTATAAAACTTAACTATGGATTCATTATCCTCTAGTGATTTTAATACTGAATACCAATAAGTTTTTTCTTCTATTAATACTACATCAAAAGGATTAGAAATTAACTCAACATTAAGCGTTTTTATTTTCTCTTTTATTACTGAAATAATAGAATCATTACTACTACTTACATGACTAAACTCTTGAACAGTATTAAATAACTGCTGTTTAGTAGTCACTTTAGTTGAACTTCTACTGCCAGTATCAATATCACTAATACTACTTGTTAAATTATTTAGTTCTTTTACCTGCCTCCTCGCCTCAACAGGTAGTATCTTTTCATTTAAATTAAAAGTGTTTGTTTCTGAAAAATTAGAAATAGCTGGCGTACTTGAACTCATTGAATAATTAGAAGAACTCCTCTTTATATTTGCTTTTTCTTTTTTATTAGACTCCAAAAATTGTGAAGATGAATTATTAGTCACCTCTTCCTCATCACTATTTAAATATGCTTCTAGTTCTTTTCTTCTTTCCAGTTTATCTAAAACTTCTTCAGTAGCTTGAATAATACGTTGCTGTACATATTCTTTAGATTCGTGAGGCGCCCATTCTTCTATAGCTATATCAAAAGTTTTTATTTTTATAGTTACCGGTATCTCCTAGCATTTTTTTTTATTAAAGCTCACCTTAATCACCTTAGATACTTAAGGTTACACATATTCACTAACAAACTTAGTAATTCACCTATTTTTTAAACCTTTTTTAAAATTTATCTACTGCAAAGACAAGATAAATTTTATTTTTCAACCAAAATAAAACCTAAACTATATTGACTTACAGTTTGAGTTTTCTTTATTCTCTCTTTCCAATTTGGATCTTAATTAAAAAAAATACTTTTTAACACTTAATATTCCTCTTTTTTACACAAACATTAGCTTAAGGTTTTTCGCTAAGTCAGGAGACTTTGCAGAGCGGGTTTATTATGCTGTTGCCAAAATTGACGTTTTTCAACATCACTATTCTTGGTTCCAATTCCTTATAGCATTCAAAACAGCCATTCTTTTCTATTAATTTTCTTGTTCTAAATCCTTTAAAACCTATTATTAAATCTGAAGGATTTTCATTTATTGCTCTAAAAATCATATATATGACTTAACATAAAACAACATATAGATACTTCCATTCTTTTTTCTTTTTTGCAATAATATATACTCCCTTCTAATACATCAAAATAACATTGATAAGTAAAAATATCTAACCAATACACAGTAGCAAAACTTATAAAACATGCTGCCAATTCATTATGAAATCTTTATTTTCTACTCATATTTATCACTTCTATTTCTTGCTCGCTAATACTAGCGTCTCGCTCGTACTTTCTCTATTATTAACACACCCAAAGAGTCTACTAACACTATCAATACCAGAACACTAGCGTTAGCGTGGTTCATTTACTCATCGTTTTCTAAAACACAAAAAAACTTCAACATGTTACTATTGAAGCTTTTCGTTTTGCCATTACAAATGGCTAATAATATTCTCGTTTCTTTTAATATACCTTTAAAAACTTACCGTTAGCGCTAGCGCTAAAATGTCAAGGTACGGGGGAAGTACATCTTTGATATTAACACTTCCATCTAAAAAAAATACGAATTGTATGATACTTTTTCCATATAAGAAAAGGAGTGGTTATTACCTACTTCCTTTTCAATTATCCTTTAAAAAATTTAGAAAGAGTGAAAAAACTTTCACAATTTAACTTTTAAAAAATAACTTTAGTGTTATTTAATTCTCTTTTTAAAGAGTTCAAAACTTTAAGATTTATATTTGTATCTATAAGGTTTATCTTCCTTAAATCCATTTTTTCAAAATGATTAATAGAGGGTAAACTCTCCAAAGGGTTTCTTGAAAGATCTAAATACTTTAAACTTTCCATTTTAGTTAACTTTTCTGATACTTGACTTAAAGAATTGTCTCTTAATTCAAGTTCTTCTAGCTGTTTTACTAAATATAATTCGTTTGGTAAAAAAGATATGTTATTCTTTCCTAATAATAATTTTCGAAGCTTAGTCAATTTTCTAATATTAGAATCCAAAGTTTTAATTTTATTGAACCTAAGATTCAATATTTTTAAATTACATATATCAAATATTTCATTAGGTATATAATTCATATCATTACCTGACAAATTTATATATTCTATAGAATTCGACAAGTTTAATTTAAATTTACTGATATTATTATTAGAAAAATCTAAAAGTTCTAATTGACTTCCTGTAATTTGAATTTTCTTTATTTTTTTTAAGCCTGATAAATTATCGCTTATAAATTTTAATTGACTTGTTCTTATGCTTATAACCTCTAAATTAGATAGGTTAATAATACCGTCCTTAATACTATCTATTTTACAATCAATTAATCGTAACTCTTTAAGGTTTGTAAACGTATATAAACTATTATCAATAACTTCATCTGTAATATCTAAAATTTTGACCTTATTACTTTCTTTTTTAGCATTAAAATATGTACTATAGTATCCATCATTTTGGCTAATAATTTTATTTGTAAATAGAAATAAAGTTATAATAACGATTAGGTTTTTAATATCTATTTTCATTTTGTTTCTTTTTAATTAACAGATTGAATACCATTTGAAGGTAAATTAATAGGTTTTACTTCTTCTCTAGACTCTCCTACTGTTATGTTAGCTTCAAACCAAACAGCAAATTCTTCTCTAGTAACAGCATATCCATTTAATCCATATTGATCTGCAATATCCACTCCAGATATACTACCATCTTCATTATATGTATAATTTAGAAATATAACCGAATGACCAAAAGCTCCTTCATCTGTACCTTCAACCACATTATTAAAATCTTCTTCAGTTGCATAAAGTTGCATTACTGCTCCTTCTTGCAACTCTCCACGCCAAATACCTTCTTTGTTCACCATTTCTCCCATACTTGCATTAACAATAGCCCCAGCACCTCCTTTGCCTCTTAAATTTTTAGGCAAGCCTTTCCAACCTACATGAGTTCCAGTAGCACTTGCAAAAAGATTATTAAATGTTTTCTTCGCATTATAATAAGTAGATTTACTGCTTTTTGGTAAATCTCCATATAGCGATGTTCCAATCACTTGCTTATACGCTTTAGCAAACCTTCCTTTACAGACAGCAAAACAATCACCCCCTGGGCTTTTATTATTAGAATTCCTGAAGTTGCTAATCATTTTTTTACCTATTGGATTTTTTTTAGGTAGGTCACCAGGACCATATTGCATCATCCCATCAGGATTCATAAAATAAATAGGATTGTTAAACGCATAATTACGTGCTGTAATATCTCTCCAACCCAACCCTAGCTCTTCTTGATGCTTTTTTCCAATAAAACCTTTCTTCTGCTCAATGCTATTTCCTAAAGAGTTTGTAACATTATTATACCCTTTATGTTTAAGTCCAAATGGATAATAATTTGATTCTTCTACAATTTCTGTACTCGGAGCAACAACACCATCTATGTTAATATACTTTTCCCCATCAACGACTTTAATAGGAAATTTATCAACAGTAATCATTTTAGATTCTAATTCTACTTTGTACCGAAGAATAGCCTCATCTAATGTACGTCCTCTAAGCTGTATCTTTTCTATATACATACAGTATGCAGCATTACAAAACCTCTATCTTAACAGGTTTAGGTTGAATAAATTCAGAAAATGACGTAGTAATATTTAATCGCAAGTCATCTTCTTCTTCAATAGCATGATCGCCTCCTAAAAAACAATTTTTAAATAGCACTTCTAAAGCTTTAAACTCATCCATTTTTGAGGCTTGTAATACTGCAGATCGAATAATAAAGTTTTATAACCATAAAAAAAAGCCACAAAAAGTGGCTCATTATTTTTTATATAACATCTGCGTTCTCTGGATGATCAAAACCTTCAAACCAAACTTCTCTTTCTTCCTCCCATTCGTGTTTAAATAATTGAATCATAAAGTTTGTAACAGTAATTAAACTTTTTACTTGTACTGGAAAATCCCATCCATTTTTTAAATCTTCCGTTACTTTTCTACTTTCAGTTACATTTCTTAATTCTTCAAGACTGATTTCCTTTCCTTTCTGTAGTAAAATTTTCTTTGTTTCTTCTAAAATATTAATTATTTCTTGCTCTCTATCCTTTTTAAACCCTAAGTCTTCCTTGAACAAGAATGATTGTATTCCTGTATTATACCCATGAGTAACCACTAAAAAATCGTCATAAACATTTAAATACCAATCTGGTTTATTTTCTAATCCTTTTTTTTCAAAAACCAAACACACATAATAACTTAACACTTCTATAAACCTTTCTTCCAGCCAGAAACCCTTTCCTTTCTTATACTTTATATATATATATCCCTTCTCATAACTTAATTAATTATTTTAAAGTGCTTTTCATTAACAAACTTACTAAACTTATATTTTGAATCATAAACATACTCTAAAACTTTCTTCCTCAACAGGGGGTCAATTTCATCAAAGTATTTTAAATATAAAATATAAATATCCAAAGGAGGTGATTTAGTCATTTTTATAAAATGATCATCTATTGCTTCTTTAAACTTATTTAAAGATCTTCCTGGCTTACGCTTCCACGCTGAAATAGCCTCTTTACGCAAACCTGATGTGTCAATAATTTTCCCTTCCCACTCTTTAGGTCCAGATATAACTTTTATATCTCCATTTTGACCTTTAGGTGCTTCAACTGTTTTTAATTTAAATTTATTCTCAACTGCTATAAAAGAATCTATTTCAGCAGGTCTAAACTTTTTATATTGGTTTTTACTACCTTTCTCCAATCCTGCCCCAAAATCATTCCACGTACCCATTTCAACTTTTCTTTTTTCATTTTTAAAAGCATCCTTTAACGATTTTACTTACTCAGGAGATAAGATTTAAATCATACTTACCTCCCTTTCCTATTTCTCCGACTCTTTGTGTAGCATT
>NZ_AUMF01000017.1 GCF_000430545.1 Tenacibaculum ovolyticum DSM 18103 | reverse complement strand
CTGATCAAGGTTGGCAATATCAAATGAAACAGTATCAATATTTATTAAAAGAAAAAGGAATTAAACAAAGTATGTCAAGAAAAGGAAATTGTTTAGATAATGCAATTATTGAAAATTTCTTTGGAATACTAAAATCAGAATTATTCTATTTGAAAAAATACAAGTCAATTGAACAGTTAAAAAAAGAAATTAGTGAGTATATAATCTATTATAATAACGAAAGAATAAAATCTAATTTAAACAAAATGAGTCCGATAAAATATCGAACTCATCATTATCAAAATTAATTATAAATTTGTCTAAACTTTTGGGTGCACTCTATTTTGCTCAGGTTTTTTTTTATTTAAGAAATTGATTTATTAAATCAATTTTTATCCTTTTAAACTAGCTTTCATAAACTCGGTATTCATACGAGCAATGTTTTCTAATGAAATTCCTTTCGGGCATTCAACTTCACAAGCTCCTGTATTTGTACAGTTTCCAAAACCTTCAGCATCCATTTGAGCTACCATGTTTAAAACACGATCTGTAGCTTCAACTTGTCCTTGTGGTAATAAAGCATACTGAGATACTTTAGCTCCTACAAATAACATTGCAGAAGAATTTTTACAAGTAGCAACACAAGCACCACAACCAATACAAGTAGCAGCATCCATTGCTTTATCTGCAGCTTCTTTAGAAATAGGAATTGAGTTTGCATCTTGTGTATTACCTGAAGTATTTACAGAAATATATCCACCAGATTGTTGAATTCTTTCAAAAGAAGTTCTATCAACAACTAAATCTTTAATTACAGGAAATGCTGCTGCTCTAAATGGCTCAATCGTAATTGTATCACCATCTTTAAATGAACGCATGTGCAATTGACATGTTGTTACACCTCTATCTGGTCCGTGAGCTTCACCATTAATATACATTGAACACATACCGCAAATTCCTTCACGACAGTCATGATCAAAAGCAACAGGCTCATCACCTAAATTAATTATTTGCTCGTTAAGCACATCCATCATTTCTAAGAAAGACATATGCTCAGAAATGTCGGCTACTTGGTAATCGACCATTTTTCCTTTATCACTTGCGTTTTTTTGACGCCAAACTTTTAAAGTAAGATTCATAATACTTTCTTATTTATATGAACGTTGTTTCAATTCAATATCGTTAAACTCTAATTCTTCTTTATGTAAAACTGCATCTGCAGGTTCTCCTTTATATTCCCAAGCAGAAACATAAGCATAATCTTTATCATTACGTTTTGCTTCCCCTTTTTGAGGCCCATCTGTTTCTGCAGATTCTTCTCTAAAGTGACCACCACAAGATTCGTTTCTATCTAATGCATCCTTTGCAAATAATTCTCCTAATTCTAAGAAGTCAGCTACTCTTCCAGCTTTTTCTAATTCAGGGTTCATTTCGTTTGCATCACCAGGAACAGTTACGTTTTTCCAGAAATCTTCACGTAAAGCCTTAATTTCAGCCATAGCTTCTTTTAAACCTTGTTCGTTACGAGCCATTCCACATTTTTCCCACATGATTTTACCTAATTTCTTATGGTAAAAATCTACAGAATGTTCTCCTTTGTTATTAATGAAGAAATTGATACGTTCTGTAACTTCCTTTTCTGCTTCAGCAAACTCTTTAGTATCTGTAGGTATTTTACCTGTACGAATATCGTTAGATAAATAATCTCCAATAGTATAAGGTAATACGAAATATCCATCAGCTAATCCTTGCATTAAAGCAGAAGCTCCTAAACGGTTAGCACCATGATCAGAGAAGTTTGCTTCACCAATACAATACAATCCGTCAACTGTTGTCATTAAGTTATAATCAACCCAAACACCACCCATTGTATAGTGTGTTGCAGGATAAATCATCATTGGAGTTTCATATGGATTATCATCCACAATTTTCTCATACATCTGAAATAAGTTACCGTATTTAGCCTCTACAATAGCTTGCCCTAATTCATACACTTTTGCTTCAGAAGGGTTTGAAATATTCTGAATTTTTGCTTGTTCTGTACCGTAACGACTAATCGCAGATTTAAAATCTAAGTAAACAGCTTCACCAGTTGCATTCACTCCATAACCAGCATCACAACGTTCTTTTGCTGCACGAGAGGCAACATCACGAGGTACTAAGTTACCAAATGCAGGGTATCTTCTTTCTAAGTAATAATCTCTTTCATCTTCAGTCAATTCAGTTGGTTTTTTACGACCTTCACGAATTGCCATCACATCTTCCATGTTTTTTGGTACCCAAATACGACCATCGTTACGTAATGATTCAGACATTAACGTTAACTTAGATTGGTAATCACCTGAACGAGGAATACAAGTTGGGTGAATTTGTGTATAACAAGGATTTGCGAAAAATGCTCCTTTTTTATGAATTTTCCATGCGGCAGTAGCATTAGATCCCATTGCGTTGGTTGATAAGAAATATACATTCCCATAACCTCCTGTTGCAATTACAACAGCGTGCGCTGAATGACGTTCTATTTCACCAGTAATTAAATTACGGGCAATAATACCACGAGCTTTTCCATCTACTTTTACAACATCTAACATCTCATGACGATTGAACATTTCAATCTTACCACGAGCAATTTGACGGTTCATAGCAGAATATGCACCTAATAATAATTGTTGTCCTGTTTGTCCTTTTGCATAAAAAGTTCTAGAAACTAAAACTCCACCAAATGAACGGTTGTCTAATAAACCACCATAATCACGAGCAAAAGGAACTCCTTGTGCTACACATTGATCGATAATGTTTGCAGAAACCTCAGCTAAACGATAAACGTTTGCTTCACGAGAACGGTAATCTCCACCTTTTACGGTATCGTAAAATAATCGGTAAAAAGAATCACCATCACCTTGATAGTTTTTTGCTGCATTAATTCCTCCTTGTGCTGCAATTGAGTGTGCTCTACGAGGAGAATCTTGATAAGCAAATGCTTTAACATTGTATCCTAATTCAGCTAAAGTTGCTGAAGCAGAACCACCTGCTAAACCTGTTCCAACTACAATAACATCAATGTTACGTTTGTTGGCAGGATTTACTAAATCAATATGATTTTTATAATCTGTCCATTTATCTTTAATTGGACCCTTTGGTACTTTTGAATCTAAAGCCATACTTGTTTCGTATTAATGATTGAAATGGTGAAATAATGCAATAATGATAAATCCAATAGGTAAACCAATTGCATAAATCTTACTGAAAGTTTTCAATCCTTTAGTGTATTTGTTATTTGCTCCAACTGATTGGAACGCAGATGTAAAACCGTGTAATAAGTGCATTGCTAAAAATACAAATGCAATAATATAAGCTCCAACTCTAATTGGGTTTACAAACTTAAGTTGTAATTCATGGAAATATCTTAACTCACCGTTATGCATTCCACTCCAATCACCTTGAATAAATTTGGTGTTAATTTCTGGAAACCAAAAATCGATAAAGTGTAATAAAACAAATGCTAAAATTGCTGCACCAGACCAAATCATGTTTCTACTCATCCAAGTAGAATTTGCTGCTCCGTTGTTTTTAGCATAACTTACTTTCTGTGCACTTTTGTTTTTTAATTCTAAGACGAATCCCATTACAAAGTGAAAAACTACCCCAAAGATTAAGACAGGTTGCATAGCGTATTGTATTAACGGGTTGGTTCCCATAAAATGAGATAACTTGTTAAACGTTGCTCCATTGTCTGGAAAAAGTGAGGTGATGTTTATTGCAAAATGTTGTAATAAAAAGAACATCAAGAAGAAAGCCGAAAGTGCCATGGCGAATTTTCTTCCAATAGAAGATTTTAATAATCCCATTATTTTTTTGTTTATTAAAGTATAATAATACAAATTTAAGCGGTACGAGGTAGTTGCACAAACTTTAGGAATTTTTTTATTAAATATTTAGAATGGGTTTAAATAGGGGAGGCTAGCTTTAGGTAGTTTTTTTGTTTAAGAATGCGCCTCAAGAAGTATCAAATTATTCAAAAATAGAATAAGTATCGAACTCGAATTTTTGATTTTGCAATTGTATTTTTAAAAGGAATATCCAAAAATTGAATTATAAAGAATAACTGTTCCTTGTACCTTAGGGTAAAGTAACTTTTGTTGGTGTTTAATAATGGGGAGTTAGGCTACAACAAAAGTTACTTTTAATTTATGGGGATTAGGTAGTTGTTAAGTTTAAAACAAATGTTTTAGAATGATATTTTGTAACTTATATTAGGAATTAATAAAGCTTCTCTGTGTTCTTCTACTTTATTATTTTTAAGATTATAACGATGTCCTTGGTATTCTTTAAAGTTTGTTGCATTAAGAATTTTTAATGATAGTCTTTGTGTTGTTTTCTTTTTGTACCATTCATAATTAACAGTAAAATGTGATATGAATCCAGCGCTAGTTTGTTCAGTAAATGGTGTTGTTTCATTGTAAATGGCATCTTTTTTATCTAAAGAAGCGGCATTATCAATAATAGAATGTCTATCACCACCTTGATAACTTAATTTAAAATTTACACCAAGTAAATTTTGTTTATGCTTTCCGATTCTAAACTCTTTACCAACCAAAGCATTAAATAAGTAGTTTTTATTGTAACGAGTGTTATACCATTTTTCAGAATCCGTTTTGTATTTAGAATTAAAAACAGAACCAGATATTAAATAGTAAAAACCATTGTTAATATATTGTTCTAGCGTTAAATCTAGCCCGTAATTCTTCCCTTTTCCTGAATTAATATAAGTATCATTAATAAACCAATCGCTTTGTAAGTTTAAAAGTGAGGTTGTACTATTTTCAATAATAGGAATGTTATAGAGATGTTGATAATATGGTTCGATTTTTAAATGTAACTTTTCTGTAATGTTCCAATCGTATGCCAATACAAAATGATGTGCTTTTGAAAAATCTAAGTCTTTGTTAGCTTGTAAAGAGGTTGAGTTTATTGTATTTGCAAAATAGATATTCAAGGCTTCAATTCTACTGTGTAGTCCGTAACCAAAACTTAATTTATTATTTTCGTTTAATTGATAACTTAAACCAAGGCGAGGTTCAATTGTAAAATTATTATTTAACGTAAATAATTGCGTGTTTATACCAGCGTTTATTTTCCATTTTTTTAAGGAAAAAGAAGAGTTTGTATAGGCAGAGGCTAAAGAGGTAAAACCATTTTCTGAAACTATGGATTTTAGATTGTTTGTGCTATCATCAGTTTCTTTTAAATCTATATTATAACCTAAACCTCTTATGGTAACACCTGTTTTGTTTGTGTGTTTTGAACTAAATTTTTTATTAAGGAAAGATTTAAAAGTAATATTATAATTACTATTATCTATTTTGTTTTTGGGTTGTAATATTGATGCATTGTCAAGTCTATCGGTTTTTAAGTTTAGACCATTTGTTGATACTGCTAAAGTCGTATTTAAATAAGCCAAATTTTTAAATACAACTTTATGATTTATTCCAAACGCACCCATATATTGTTTTGCTTTTTGTTTTTCAATATCTGTATAATAGTTACGTTCATTTACTTTAGTTTTTGGTGAACTTCCCGATTTATCTAGCAAGCCAATTCCCCAAACAGAAAATTTACCAGATTTTTTGGTGTGAAAGTTTAATTTAAAAGATAAGTCTTGGTAGTTTGTTCCTTTGGCATCTTCTGGAAGTAGCGATGACATTAACGCTAGTGTAGAATATCTGTAATTTACTAAGTAAGAAGAGTTATTGCTTTTTGTTAAGGGGCCTTCTGATGCAAAATCGATTCCAATGGCACCAACCTCTATACTGTGTTCATGTTTTGAATTATTCCCTTTTCGCATTCTAATATCAAAAACACCAGATAACGCATTGTTGTATTCTGCAGGAAAAGCACCTGTGTAAAAATCAGAATTTGCTAACAAATTACTACTTAAAGCTGTTAGTCCACCACCACCAAAAACACCTAAGTTTGCAAAATGATTAGGGTTTGGTATTTCTATTCCTTCAATTTTCCATTGTAAAAATTTTGGAGCATTACCTCTTATTACAATAGCGTTATTACCAACGCTACTAGAAACACCCGGAAAAGAAGAGGCTAAGCGAGCAGGGTCGTCAAACCCTCCTGCGTATCTATTTGCTTCTTCAACACTTAGCATTCGAGCACTAACTGTTGCCATTTTATTAATTGGTTTTTCTTTAACAACTCTTGGCTTTAAGACTACCTCATCTAGTGAGTAGGCGTTTTCGGTAAGCCCAATTGATAATATAACCTCTTTAGATGATGTAACAACAACCTCTGGTTTTATAATTGCTTCATAGCCTATGTGAGATATTTCTAAATCATATCGACCAATGGGAACGTTTTTAATTGTAAAGTCTCCATCAAAATCAGAAACAACTCCTATGGCTGGATCTGTATTAAGAAGTACTATTGATACACCTGGAATTGGTTGTTGAGAAGAAGTGTCTACTATTTTTCCTTTAATATTTTGTGTTAAACTTTGGGCATTTAAAATAAGTGATAAAAACAAAAAGAAGGGCACTGAAATATACTTATGCATTCTGAGTCGTAATTTATGTGAGTTACAAAATTAGTACGACTGCTAGTTTTTTATGTTCTGAGTTATCTAATCGAACCAATTTTTAAATAAAACTCAAACGTTTGTTTTTAAGGTGTTTGTTGTTTGTTTATGGTGCGTGTTTATAAAGAAGAACTACTTTTTTTGAATTCAGAAGGTGTTTGAGCGCTAATTTTTTTAAAGGTAGTATTGAATGAAGTTTTAGAGTTGAAACCAGATTCATAAGCAATGCCAAGAATAGATATATGGTTGTAGTCTTTGTTTAAAAGCAGTTCTTTTACTCTTTGAACTCTGTATCTATTAACGAACCAAAAGAAATTTTCATTGAACCCTACGTTAATTACATATGAAAGTTGATGAGGAGTAATTTTTATCAATTTAGCTAAGCTTACCAGCGTTAATTCTGTATCGAGATAAGGTTTTTTATTTTCCATAACATCAATAAGTTTAGATTTGGTAAGTACTAAATTTTCATCTGAAATAATTTTCCTTTTTTTGGGTGTGGGTTGTTGTTCGGTTTTAATAATAAGATTTCTTTCTTTTTCATTTAAAAGAAAAATTTCTTTTTGCTTAAGTGTATTAGAGGCAACAAAAAATATAATTAGTATCGATACAATATTGGCCATTACATTTAAATATTCTCCATTAAAAGCTAAATTGTAAATCCCGATAAAAATACTAAGTAAAAATATAGCAATAATAATATACTCTATCCATTTAAGATCTACTTCGTTTGTATTAGATGAGAATAAGCGAATACTCTTTTTGTGATGTTGAATCTTTATGTAAGAATATATAGTGAAATATAGTGCCTGAATAATAATGAGTATACTTAATAAAGAAGGTATTAAGGTGTTGTGTTTGTTGTAATTTTGAAAAATTAAACCAATAAGGAATGTGAAAGGTAAGATAGTGTATATGAGTTCCTTTTTTTTGAATTTAAAATCTGGATTTGAATAATATTCGATGCTAAAATAAAAGACCAAAGGTGTTAGAAACTGAAAGAATCGAAGCGGTATTAAGGGTATATTATTAAGTGGATTAAAACTTGTTAGAATAAATATTTCCTCAAGCCAAAAAGTAGACCATAAAAAAAGAAATACGCCGAACCATAAATTTGCTTTTTTATTAACTTTTAATGGATTTATGATTAATAGAAATGAAAGCAAAATTAGAGCACCGTATATAATAATTAGTATGAATGAATTTATTCCGCTCATTAATATCTTTTGTTAGCTATGTTCTATGGTTTATGTAAGGAATAACGAAGTTATTAGAAAAAAATTGAAAATCAAATTAAACTTAGCAAGGTGGCAAGCTCTTTTGGTTTTTCTAGAGGAATCATATGTCCACAATTTTTAATAAAAAGATACTTTCCTTTGTGTATTTTATTAGCGAATTCTTTTAAAATTGTAGCAGAAGCAAATAGATCGTTTTCAGCAGCAATGAATACTATAGGTGTATGTAGTTCAGAAACTTGTTTAGCTATGTTTAATCTAGAAGATGTGGTTTTTAATTGACGAATTAAAACGGATTTACCTAAATCAGTATCCATTTTTTTTATAACTGATATAATTGTTTCGTTTTTGTGATTACGAGGGTGTAAAAATTGTTGAATTCTTTGTTTTGATATCCCTTTATAGGTGTGTTTTTCTAAAAAATCAATAGTGCTTTTTCGTAATTTAATTTCCTTTTCATTTAATCCGTTTACATTTGCGGCAATAATTACTAGTCTCTTTATCTTTTCGGGATAATGAACTGCAAAGTTTAATGCAGAAAACCCACCTAAAGAAAACCCTACAATTATAGCAGGGGCATTAATTTTGGAAAGAATTATTTTATTTATTTCATCAAAAGATGTTGCAGAAGTAATATCAATGTGAACAGGTGTTACGTTTTTTAAATTAGGAAAAACGAATTGCCATAAATCAATAGTGCACATGGTGCCAGAAATAAAATATACTTTTTGCATCTATTTTTTATAATTAGAATTTACTAAGCATTTATTATTTTCCCATTTTCCTTTTAAAGACTCTTGTAAGATGGGTGAGTTTTTACAAGTTAAGAAATTACCATTATTGTCTTTTTTAATTACTTTTAATTTCCCAGAATGAATAGCATTTATAACCTTGTAAATTAAACCATTTTTGGCTGCTTTAGTGTTTTTTCTACTTAAGGTGAGCCCAGCTTCGTTGTTAAACAAATCCATAGTTGTGGCTATTTTGTCAGGAACAGTACCGTCTTCCAATTTATTTTTTTTATAGGTTTTGTAATTTTCCTTCTCATGTGCTTTACCTAAAGAGCGAGCTGCGTTTTTACCTATTTCTTGCCGCAAGCTAGCCATCCAAAAGGCATGACGAAAAGCATCTACTTGACCGCCATTGCTATCACCATCTAATAAAGGAGAGTTTTTAATAGAGTCGGCGACTCTGTAGGCTTCTTCTGAAATAATTTGTGCTTTTTTCGCTTTTAAAGGATGAAATAACACCCACATTCTTTTAGATGGAGATAGTTTTTTAAATTTTTGCCAATTAGATTGAGAAAAGCACGAAGTACTTATGAGGATAAATAAGAGTACAAGTTTTTTTAACATGTAAGCACTAGTTTTTATTATTAACTTGCTCTTGTAATTCTACTAATTTACTTTCTAAGTCGTGTAGCCTATCATAAACGTCAACAGGTTCAGGCATTTGTTTAGAAGCAAACATAGTAACATACCAAACTTCCATAATTTCCTCAGCATTTATAGTATACATAGGGTAATTGCCATCTTTATTATCACTTTTTAAAATAAGTTTACCTCTTTCTTTAATTCTATTAATAACACGTTTTAGTACTATCCCGTCATTTTTAGTAACAATAATGTATACACGGCCATCTTTTATGTCGCTAAGGCTTTCTACGTATTTACCAAAAACAAGATCACCATCAAAAAAAGTGCGTACCATAGAGTTTCCTTGTACTTCAAAACAACGAAAAGTACCATTGTTTAAATGGGGCATGTTAAAAGATGGTAGCTGTTCTATGTAATTTGAATCTCCATAGCCAGTTAAATAACCAGCTCTAGCTTGTATAGGTACGTATATTATATTTTCATTCCCTGTGTTATTTACTGCAACAACTTGTGGGACTCCCGAATATGTTGGATTATTTTTTACGTCAGAAGTTAGCATTACTTCACTTTTTCCGAATAAATAATCAGGATTAATATTAAATTCATTAATAATAGCCGTAAGTACATCATACCCAGGTTTGGTCTTTTTTCTACTTCCGTCTGCCTGTGGTCTCCCGTTAATTATGCTGTCTACAGTGGTTCCTGTAACGCCAATTCGTTTTGAAAAAGAAAAATTATTTAAATTAAAAGTGTCTCTAATTGTTGTTATTTTTTCTGAGATTTCCATGCCTGCTATATTTCAAGATAAGTTAAACAATTTACAAAATAAATCAAACTTTTGTTTTGTTGTTTTTGTAAAATGTGTTATATTTGCAATGTAATTAATCGCAAATATACGTAAAAACTTTAAAAATCAAACATTTGTGTAGTTTTAGCGATTGTTTTTTAAGATTTCAACTTGATTTTCTTCACTTTTTTGAAATCTATACTCGTTTATTCAAACATTCTTTTGAATAAAATCCACATCAAGAAAAAAGAACTGTTAGGAAAGCAACTAAGCAGGGCTCTTTTTGAGCTTGATTAAAAATTAATTAAAAATTTTAAAAAATGAGTAAAAAACCAATCAAGTCAAACCTATTTAGGTTTGTAACATTACGTAGTCCACAATTAATTGAAGACAAAAAAATAGGGTTTGTTTCTTTTCCTGAAGGCCAAGGTTTAAATAACAAGGCGCTTGCAGCAGTTAAAGAAACAACAACGGTAGCGGCCAGAAATACAGCTTTAAAAGGTGCTTATCGTACAGGGTTTACTCCAGTGGCAGGTAGGAAAGAAATTAGAAACGAGCATAAACATTTGTATGAGTTTACAAGTTGGTTAATGCGTAATAAATCGTATTTATCTTATGCTAGTATAGAGGCTAATTTATTTGGAGCTAACGTACTTAGTGTAGAAGAAGAACTTGTTGTTTGGGATAATTTGTTTTACCAAACAATACATAAAAAATCAATATCAGTTCGAGAGCGATTAATTCAATTATTAATCACGAATCAATTTTTAAAAGCTTTTATTGCTTTTAGAGATAGTTTTTCTTCAGAACAGGGTGGGGAAATTGTGTTTACAGATGAAAATGAAAAAGAATTTGTACGTAGAGCTAATGCGAGTGTTATTATTCCTAAAGAGGTAATTATTTCTACGCAACAACAATCAAAAAAAGCTGTTGCAAAACCTTCTTTAGAGGCATCAAATTATATGCAGGCTAATTTAGAGGTAGCCTTAGCTAAAGATAGAATTAGGCAGCAAGAAGCATCGTTAAAAGAAATAGTACAAGTAGAAGTTGCTTATAAAAAAGCAGAAAAATTAAGATATGATGCAGCATTAAAGATTTATGAAACAACTATAGATCAAATTCAGCAAGATGCGGTGCCAGAAGTACAGACAATAGTAGATTCAAAAACAGGTTTTCAAAAGCGGTTAAAAACGTATCCAGAATTACAATTACCAAAATTTGAATTTGAAAAAGAGACAGAACTGGTTAAGAGTGATGGAGCAGTTTTTTCAGCAAAAACATTAGAATTGTTAAATTCTGATGAGCTGAAGGTGTATGATACTTTTTCAGAGGTAAAAGCGGTTTTGAAGAGTAATGTAAAGAAGGAATATCAATTAGTGTATCAAAAAACACCACAAGATATTAAGGAAGTCGCTGTAAGAGGAGCAAAAATACCTATTGATCCAATGAAAGGAGGGCAATTGTATTCTTTTACAGGTATGGTAATGCCTTTTAGAGTAGGGAATAAGAGTGCTATGTCTATGAGTTTAAATGCAGGCTATGCTAATGCGTCTGTTACAGGTGTTACTTACGAGCTGAAAAAAACAGATGGGACGTTAGTTGCTTCTGGTACCGAGGTTAGGGTATTTACAGGTTCAAGTAATTTAGTTAACCTAAGTTTTTTTTCCGATGGAGAAAATTTAACTTCAGGAATGCGTGTTTTTTCTGGTGAGCTAATGTTAAGTAATGGTGTAGCGTTAGAATTTAATGCAGTATTATTTGTAGATACGTTAGGTAATTCAAGATCTACTGAAGGTCGTGGGTTTATGGGAGATTACTCTGGTGTTGCTACAAAAGTTGTGGCTGGTGAAGGTGATGCGAGTACAGGTGGTGATATTCCTGCAGGTGATGCTTTAGAAGATGTAGGAGATGGTGTTTTATATGGTATATCGCAATTAGGGATTGCAGATTTTAGACGTGTAGAGCAAGAGGTGTGTTGTTATGTGCCAGGTGAAGTGTCGCATATCGAAAATATTATGGCGCGTGAGTATAAAGAACGCTCTACAAGAAATTTAACATCTGCTGAGCAAACTACAGAAAAGAGTTCAGAAAAGGAGGTTGAAAATTTAACCGATACTAGTTCTACTGAGCGTAACGAGCTGCAGAGCGAAACATCATCTATTGTAAATAGTGATAATGCAACTAGTTTCGGAGCAAATGCAAGTGTGACATCTGAGTTGGGTTTTGGTACGCTTAGTACAGGTGCTAATTTTAATTCATCATCATCTAATTCAGCCTCAAACTCTAATTTAGAAGCGCAAACCTATGCGCAAGAAGTTACAGAGCGTGCTTTAGAGCGTGTGGTACAAAAAGTAAGTACAAAGCGAACTTCTAGGGTTTTAAAAGAGTTTGAAGAAAATAATACACATGGTTTTGATAATCGTAAAGGAGATAAGCATGTTACGGGAGTATATCGTTGGGTTGATAAGATTTATAAAAATAAGTTAATTAACTACGGTAAGCGCTTAATGTATGAATTTGCACTACCTGAACCAGCTAAGTTTTTTATTAAATCATACTTAGATGTAGGTGGTAATGATGACAAAACTCCTGAAGGGTTGATTATTCCAAAAAAACCAATTCATCCTAGTAAGTTAACAACTGGGATAAAAAATGCTGGAGAGTTAAGAGAAAATAATTATCAAAGATTAGCAGCTGAATATAATGCAGAGGTACCTACTTTTTTAGAGGAGGATATAAAGGTAAATAAATCATTTAAGGTTAATTATAAAAAAACTACTGGAAGTGGTGCGCAAGAAGGAGATTCAATTAGCGATAAAATAGATTTACCTAAAGGATATGTTCTTGAAGAATATATAATTTCTGGAGGTTTTTTCTCTGATGGGGCAGGGGATGTGAATGGAGGTGAAGTATATATCTCTGTGGGAGGAGAAACGTATTATACAAAAGGAAATAAAGTTTTTAATTTTGAATCAAAAAAATACTCATTGTTCAGTAAGGGGATTAAAGATTCTTTAGCTGTGTCAGCTGCTACGTGGGATATGTTTTCTATTAGTTTTAATGTTGAGGCTAAATGTAAGGTTTCAGATGAGGCTAATCAACAATGGCAAAACGAAACTTATAAAGCGATTATAGATGCTTATAATGAGCGTTTACAAGAGTATAATGAGTTTATTGTAAATCAAAATATAGGAAAAGAGCCTAGTGAAAAGAAAAAGGAATTAAGCTCTCAAATTAATCGTGGTATTGAAAAACGTGAATTAAAACGTATTGCGATTGATTTAATAGCTAAAGCGCATAGTGTTGAGGTTTCTCGAGATAATTACAGAGATGATAAGGGTATTATAAGCAATAAGTATGTGGCTAGGTCTTCAGATTTTGATGAGCATGCCAGAACTGTGAAGTTCTTTGAGCAAGCGTTCGATTGGGAAATTATGGCGTATACATTCTATCCGTATTTTTATGGAGCAGAAGGTAATTGGGATGCTAATTTTGAATATAACGAAGGTAGCGACCCTATTTTTCAAGCTTTTTTACAAAGTGGTATGGCGCGTAGTGTGGTGCCAGTACGCCCTGGTTTTGAGGAAGCAGTAAACTGGTATATGAAAACTGGTGAAATTTGGAACGGACAAGGTATGGTTACCGATACCGATGATGATTTATATGTTTCAGTTGCTGAGGAAATGCAAACGATTGAAGGTGAAGTTGAAGGTGTTTGGGAAACACGTGTGCCTACTTCTTTAACTGTTTTGCAAGCAGATTCTGTTGCCTTAAACGAGGGAGGTTTACCATGTAATCCAGATTGTGGAGAAGGAGGTATGTTTGATTCTGTAAAAACATCACCCGACGGTGTTGATTTTGATATTGTTGGTCAAAATAACAATGTAGCATAAGTACAGAAAGAGGCTATCTGAATAATGAGTAACAAGAGTTCGGAATAAGAAAAAGGTGTCAGTTCGAGTGAAATTCTAGAAGAATTTGGTATCGAGAACAGCATTTTTTCGTTTTTAAATTATACATCTAGATACAGTTTTCTAAGGGAAACCACTCGAAGTGATAATTTAAAAATCAGAATTTTTATATCGAACTCACGTTAATCAGTAAGCGTTATTAAGAAAGAGGAATGATTGAAGTAATCTTATGATTAGATTTCTTTTAAAATGACAATATTTTAGATAGCCTTTTCTGTGTAAACAATCGCAAGCCCTACCTGTAAAAAAAATAACAAAACTTATAATGGTTATTAATTCCTTTCTCTCTTTGTAGAGAGGAAGGTTGGGTGTGGCTTGTTTTTTAATCGCAGGGCGATAACCAAGGGGTTAATTTCTGGAGGTTTGCCTCGAAATTGAAAAGATAAAATTCTTATAGATGCCTCGTGCCCTTGGGGCGAGGAAATTCATTAATAAAAAAAACAAAAAATATGCATGCTCATGAATATGGATCCAAGCATTTTAAACATAAAACCAATTTTAAAGATTTGGTGGTGTTTTCAGATGTTCAGCAAAATAAAATAAAAGAAACAACAGTACCAAGCCCTAGTATGTATGTTGAAATAGAAAAAGGAGTGAAAAGTCCAGGTGTGTGGTTTTTACACATTAATAGTACACTTTCGGGCGAATATGGCGATTTCTTTTTACAAGAAAATCCAACACCATTAGGTGAGGTAATGGGGAGTTTTGATTATGGTATAAGCCCAGAAAATACGGCTTTTATAGAGTCGTTTTATGATTTTACTTTAGGTAGTTTTTCATACTATAAAATAAATAAAAAATATTATATAAAAATTTGGGGAGATATAGTAAAAAGTGATGCCTTTTTTGATATTCAAAACAGCTCTAAATCAAAGTCAAAAGAAGAAATAAGTATCGAATACAATGCTTTTGCAACCGTGTTTATTTCTGAAGACGGAGCGCAGCTTTTGCAAGCTTATGAAGCTGTTAAAAAAGTAGCAGCGCACGAGGTAGTTATTTTTATAGAGCGCAGCTCGGGAAGTAATTTATTTGGTACCGTATTTAGAATAAAAAAAGGAAAAAATGTAAATACACTTTTAGAAACGAATAGAATTCGCATTGCGGAAATTGCCAGAGCGTATGGTGTGGATATTATTGCGAATAAGTTGAGTAAAATGATAGAGCAGGAGCTTAATAAAACCAAGGAAAGTAATTTTTACTTGGTGTTGGCTACTGGAGGAAGAATGGTGCGTTGGGGAGCTGATGTAACTTTTAGTAATTCGTCAAAATTCTTAAAAAGTACAGGAGAAGAAATTGGAAAATTAAAGCTGGGAGATAATTATTGGAAAACAGAAATAGAAGGGAAAGAAAACTCAAAGTACAATCCATTACTGCCAAAGCTTAAAATCAACGAAAGTTTTTCATCCGAAAAAATAGCAAATTCAATATACAAAACCTATGTAACTCCGTTAGAAGGAGTTGTTACATCGTTTGCAGAGCGTTTTAATAAGCATTGGTTGTTTAAAGAGTTGATGCCTTTTAAGGTAGATTATATTACCAAGTTGCTTCAATACATTCCTAGTGTGGTTAAGGAGTTTTTAGATGGAGTGAAAGAACATTTGCAAAACAACTACGATTTTATTAATGGCTTACTTGTGGGGCTTATTAATAGTATTATCGATTTTTTTAAATCTTTTTTTGATATTTTAGCTATCTTAATCGATGTTTTAAATGGTGTCGTTCAGGCAGGAAAGTTCTTTGAAAAACCAGGGCATTACCTACGTTTATTAGCAGAAGGTTTTGAAAATTTATTAGATTTAGTAGCAAGCGTTTTTACGGTAGAAAACTTAAAAGCACTAGGGCAATTTTTAATAAGTATGCCAATAGTAACAGCAAAGTTATTGCTTGGGTTGTTTACAAAAGCGTCAAATGCAAAAATAACAATAGATCCGGGTGCTATAGGATATTATCTAGGATTTTTAGTTGGTTTTATAGCTTCTGAAGTGGTAATGTTTTTTGCTACTGGTGGTACAGGTACTATCGCAAAAGGGGTAAAAGCAGTATTTAAATCGTATAAAGAATTGCTGAAGATGGCCACCAGAACTCTAGTAAAAACAGCTAAAATAACGGTTAATACGTTTTTAACGATAATTCAAAAACTAAAAGAGTTTATTAAAAACCTGCCAAAACACCTAAATACTCTAAAAGGATGGATTGATGAGTTTGTTGATAAATTGGTTAAAGTAACCAGAGCTTTTTCAGATGATGCTTATGTTCTTTTTGAAAAACTTGGTGTTACTGTAAAAAAAGTACCTCAGCAACCTGTTTTGGCAAGTGGAGTTCCTATTCCTATTGGAGATAATTTATATGCTTTAGTAAAAGATGGAAAAGAAATTTTTAGAGGTACAAAAAAAGAGGTAGATGAATTAGTTAAAAAACTAGACGAACTAAGTGATCTTGATGCTAAAAAGTATTTGGATGAGGTAAGTGGTTTAAAGAATTTAAGAAAAGTAGCTTTAGAAAAGTATCTTAATAAATTTGATATAAATTTGTTTAATCATATTTCAGGAGATGTTGCTATTGAAACAATAAAGATTGTGTTTAGAGATGTTTCTTATGTCGGGACAGCTGGTCAAGGGGGGCATTGGGTTAATAAATTCTTAGAGATAACAAAAGTAACTCATCCGTCTGGGGTTGTGAAATTAGCAGATTTACTAAATGATATTCCTTTTAAAGCAAAAATAAAGATAAAGAGTTTAAGGGGTAGGAAGTTTCCAAAACGAGCGGAATCAACTATGTTTCCAAAAAATTGGAATGAACAGAGAATAAAAGAAGAAATAGCTTATGTTTATGAAAATACATTTGTAAAAAGTTTGGGGAAGAAAGTAAGGTTAATTACTGATAAATTTGATAAGTTTGAAGGGGTTACGACTGCAGGGTTTAGTGTAAGGATAGAAGTAGATGGGCTTGGAAATGTTATGAATGCTTATCCATTAATTTAAAAAATAGAAGAATGAAATATAAATTTTATAAAGAAGAGATAGCGGGTTTAATCACATTGGGTGCATTACCTGAAGAAGAAAAATTTAATGCTATATTTAGATTGAGTAGTCATGATTGGACGCCAAAAAAAAACCAAGTTATAGTCGATGAAATAGAGAGGAGTAAGACGAAGAAAAAAGAGGAAGAATATATTTGGGCAAATGAAGATGTAACTTTATATGCAAATGAGCATGGTGTATTTTTAATTGATGAGATTGCTATAAGACATGGAGAGAAAAATTCTGAAAAATTAGGTTTAGAGCTAACGCATGAAGAATTTATAAGTTTCATGAACGATTTTAAGAAGTTTATTGAAGAAAATAAATAGTTGTTGAAAATAATAGAAGTGCTTTGATTTTAATTAAGCTATTGTATATTTTTTAATAAACATTATAAAAATATACAATTTAAAATCGCTCCTAATAAGAGCGATTTTTCTTTGTTAAAGAAGACCGTTGCAAAACCCGATAAAGGTTGATTTAGATCTAGATGATATTCCTTTAGTAAAAGAAAAAATAAGTTTAAATGAGATTTTTAAAATAAAATAATTACGAAGAAAAAAGCTTTAGAATTAGCAATAAGTGTTTTAAAAAAAAGAAATATAGAGTATTCTGGTATTGATGATGAAATTGGTGTAAGATTTAGGTCTAAAGATGAGATGTTGTACCCAGTACCTATAGGGAAATACAAGAAAAAAAAATTGATTTGTATATAGTTTCGTATGGTGAATATTGGGGGTTAGATGAGAGAAGTATGTTTATTGATATAAATGCTGAAACAGGAGAAGTTTTATATATTACGACACCTCATGATTTTTTAGAATTATAATGGAATGTGCTTTATAGTTTTTTTAATCATGAATTAAAAAGATCTGCTAACTAGGGTTTATAACTCATGACGAGGCGTGTAAAAAAGGCTGTTATTAAATCAATTCTTTGTTTTCTTGGATAAATTTGAAATTGGTACAGTGTTGGTGGTGGTGATAAATAACGAAATAGAATCACTAATGGAAAATAAAAATATTTTAATCATACCTATCTGGATCTTATATGATGAGGAATCAATAGGTAAAATTAAATTTGATGAAATACTAGCTGAAAATATAAAAGAATATAGTTTGAAAGATAGAAAAAATCTTTACGCTACAATAGAATCCATTGAGAAGGATTTTGATTTCGCTGAAGTTTTAAGAAATTCACCTAATAATAAAATAATAAAATTTTCAAATCAAGAAATTTTAGATTACTTATCACTATTTAAGGGGTTTATGGAGAATGATGAGTTTGGTTTGTTAACAGAAGAAAGTCTTCCTAGAGAGTATTGATTAAGAATAAAAAAATCGTCTAAAGTTACTTTAGGTGATTTTTTTTAAAGCAGCACTAAGCGTTTAAGTACTTTAAAAAGATGGTTCTTCTTGATGAGATTGAGGGATTGTTATTCAAAAATTCAGAAACAACCATTACTGTTCTTAAAGAGTTAGATCTTTTATCTATAGAATGGATCAGTTCAGCATTTGAAAAAGTGTCTTATGAATTACAGAGTAAAGATTTTATTAATTGTTTAGAAGAGTTATTAGAAAAATTCTCGCCAGATATTAATGGTTTTAAAAATGATGTTAAAGAAGCAAGAGAAGCTTATTATGGTAACTGACTTTAAAGAATTGTAACTTTATAATTGAATATTTATGGTAAGAATCGTCTAGAATTAATTTTCTAGGCGTTTTTTTTTGTTAAAAAAGGTTATGAGTTACAAAATTTATGTTTTTGACTTACAAATTCTAATGAAAAAGTAACGAATTCTTATTTTAATAAAAAAATGTAATTATTTAAAACATATGTTTGTGTTTTGTGTGAAAAAAATATGGGAATTACAAAGATAGACTATGAACGATTGTTTAAAATAACAAGAATACAAAATACGATTAGCCTGTCTGGCTCTATGTCGTTTGTAAATGGAGAATCCTCAGAAGAAAATTTCGAAAATGAGGTATTTCAGGTAACATTTTTCACTCACATACAAGGTGTGTTAAAGGAATTTAATTTGCTTGTTGTTGCTAATGAGTGTATTGGTAAAGGGGAAAAGGTGGGTTTGCACAGAAAGCTGGGTATTGCAATAGAAGGTGATGGAATGTGTTTTAAAATATGTGCTTACAAGCAAGCCTTTAATATGCAGTTTCATACCTTAAATAGCGCTTTTTTAAACACTCCTTCGGTTAAAAACGGACTAGTATTCTATGGTGAGAACAATTGCTTTAAACATTTTGCAAAATAAAATGTAATCTGTTTTGTTTTAACCTGTAATATGTTGTATATTTGTCTTGCTTTTCTAATAGTTCATTATTTATTAACCTTTAATGTTACGCAGAAACTAAAAAATGGGATTAAGCTATATCCGGTTAAGGAGAAAAAGAAAAAGAATCTAAAGTTTAATAGTTTTTATCTGCTAGCATTAACATAAAAAAACAAAAAAATGTATGAATAGTTTAATGTCAACAGCGTTATCGCAATACGGAGTAAAAGAAGTAAAAGGTGCTAAAGATCATCCTCAAATTATAAATTACTTCGTTTCATTAGGGTATGATCGATCAAAATTTAAAGATGAAACCGCTTGGTGTAGTGCCTTTGCAAATTGGGTAGCAAAACAAGCAGGTTATGAAAATTCAAACAGGTTAACAGCACGTAGCTGGTTAACAGTAGGTACCTCTACTATGGCTCCAGAACAAGGAGATTTAGTCGTGTTATGGAGAGATCATCCAAATAGTTGGAAAGGGCATGTAGGTTTTTTAGTTAAAGAAACTAATAGATATGTGTACTTGCTAGGAGGTAATCAAGGAGATAGTGTAAGTATAAAGGCATATCCAAAAAAAAGAGTATTAGATTTTAGAAAATTAAAAAAGAATGGATAAGTTTTCATATCTCATTTTTTGGCTTTTAGCTTTATTATCGCCTTTAAATGGAGTGTTAACTACCATGGTATTACTAATAATAGTTGATTTTATTACAGGATCGTATGCAGCAATTAAAAATAATTTTCCTATTCGTAGCATACGGTTTGGGCATACGGTTTCTAAGTTTTTTATATATAACCTAGTAATCATATCTGCTTATTTTTTAGAAAAACACATTGTAAACGAAGTGCCGTTTTTAAAAATAATAGCAGGCTTTATTGCTGTAACTGAAATTAAATCAATTTTAGAAAATTATAATAAAATTTATGGAGTAAACCCTTTTAAAGCATTGCATAATTTGTTAAAACAAACAGGTTTGCAAAGTACTTTAGAGCCATTATCTAAAAAACAAAAAAAGAAAGAAAAAGTTTAGTCGCTAACAATAGTTTTTAGCGCCTCTTTTTTATCAAAAAAATAATTTAAAACCGATAAAAAAGAACAAAATGAAACAAAACAAAGAAACATTAAAAGAATATTTTGAAACTGGTGATAAACCAACACAGCAACAATTTACTGATTTAATTGATAGTTTAAACACCCCTTTTATTGGAGAGATTAAAACGGTATCTTTTCAAGGTGTTCCAAATGGATGGGGAAAATGTGAAGGTCAATCACTAAATATTGTTGAATATCAAGAATTGTTTAATGTTATAGGGAAAACCTATGGAGGCGATGGGATTTTAACTTTTGCATTGCCAGATTTAAGAGGGCGAATTCCTTTAGGTGTAGGAAATAATACTGAATTATCAAACTATACATTAGGTCAAAAAGGAGGTGAGGAAACCCATGTTTTAACAGAGGGTGAAATGCCTTCGCATAATCACGGAATCACAAATACTGAACAGCATGTTCAATTAAGTACTGATTCAGCTGTTAGAGAAACTCCTGATATTGGAGATGTTTCTGCAGTTTGTAATTACGCAGATGGATTGGCTACAAAAAAAGTAAAAACTTTTGGTTTACCAACAAATCTTGTAGATGGACAAGCTGTAAATATCAATATGACAATTTTAAATAAAGGAGAAAATAACCCCCACAACAATATCCAGCCTTATTTAGCTGTAAATTATATTATTGCCTTAAAAGGAAGAGTTCCTTTTGTTAATAGCAATTAGAAACAAAAAGTTTAGTCGCTAGCAATAGTTTTTAGCGTCTCTTTTTTATGTAAATCAAAAAATACTGAAACAACAGAAATACAAAAGGAAATTGCACCTCATAAAAAGTTGTTTTTGGTAATATTAAAAATTATAGTAAAACATAAAAAAGTAAAATATGAAACAAAATAAAGAAACATTAAAAGAACATTTCGAAACTGGTGACAAGCCAACACAACAACAATTTGCTGATTTAATAGATAGCTATGTAGATAGCAAACAATCTAATGGGGAAGCGAACAGGAGATTTGTGATTGATGAAATGGGTGAAGTGAGTATTACTTCAGAAAAAATAGCACCAGTATATACTTTGTCAGATATTGTTGCTAATAAACTGTCATTATTAAAAGATGGTGAGGTGGTTAAAGAAATAGATTTAACAACATATGTTGATGATACTAATTTGTCAAGATTGGTTAGTGGTGTATATAATGCAACTACTAAATCAGCGACTTTTACTAGAGATGATAATACAACTTTTGATTTAGATTTAAGTTCTTTAGGGTTAGGGTTAACTTTTGCAGATGAAGAAGGTAATGTAAAATATTCATCAAGTATAGATAAAAGAACTGGTTATTATGATGTAATTAATAAAGTATACTACCCTGATATAATAGAAGTTCAAGCAAATAAAAAATACAGAATACAACAGCCAGTTGATAGTCATTTTTTTGTATCAACAAATAACATAGCTATAAAATTACCGTCGAATATAGGGGTTATTTCTTTTGATATTGATATTTACAACAGAACAGGTATAGCTAATCAGGAAGAGTCGGTAAAAGTACATATCAAAGGTGAGATACAAAACAATACTTGGATTACCTATAATAACCCATCCGTAAATGCTATTAAGCAAAATTATAATTATAATTTTCATTTTTGTAGGAAAAACGGTGAGTTTTATGTTTTTGTAGAAAGCTTAAATAGTAACATAAGTTTAGTTGAATGCTATGTTAGTAATTTATTTGTTTATAATAGATTTTTATCACTAACAAACCCTTTAGATTGGTATTCTGGATGGAATTTTGATATTAGTAATTTATCAACATATATTATAGATTACACGATAAGTAATGTTGATTCTATACCCGTGGGTAAAATAGATATTTATGATTCAGTAGGAGCGTTACAAGACGCCACCAATGAAATTCATATAGGAGAGAACTTAAAATATAATAAAACTACTAAAACTTTAGATCAAGTTTACTTACCTGCAATAGTTAATATAGGAAATAAATTCTTAAGGTATGGTGAAGACCCTACAAGCATAGGTGCAAATGCCTTTCACTTAGCCTTCAATAGTATAGGGGCTGGAGCAACAGGGCAGTTTTCTTTTACTACAGGGTTTAACGCTCAGGCAGGAGGAAGAGGGGCTATTGCTATGGGAGAAAGTGTGAATGCATTAAGGAAAAATTCAGTAGTTATAGCTTCAAGTAGTGAAGCTTATGCTGATTATGCAGTTTCTTTAGCAGTAGGAGGTAAGCCTTACGCTTTTGGTAGTATTTATGTAGGATGTTATCCAACAGTTGATATCACACAAAATAAAGATATAGTAGATTTAAATAACGTTGCTCTTAAGGTAGGAGCAGGAACAGATTCATCTAATAGAAAAGATTGTTTAACAGTATTTAAAAATGGAGCTGTAAAGTATGAACCTGTTATAATAAGTACAATAATAGCACCAGAAGAGGGGATGATTGCTTTTAATGATGCTACAAAAAAACACCAAGGTTATGATGGAACTCAATGGAATGATTTGTATTAATAGTACAGATACTTTTTATTAGGAAGTTATTTAATAATCGCTTTTTCCTATTTAAAAAACATTGTGTTTTGTATCATTCTGATGATGTAATAATAGAAAGTGTATACTTGTTTACCACATTTTTGGAATGACAAACACTTTTTAAACCTAAAAAACAACGTGAATTTTATTATAATACTTTTATGTATCGACCTGTTCTCAAAAAAACAAATAAAACAACGATTGTAAAAGACATTATTTTTTATAAAAAATTATAGAGTTAGTATTGATGACTCGGAAAACATTGTAACGTCCCATATCATATAAAAATAGTCCTTATTAGTTAGGTAAAAAGTTTAGTCGCTAGCAATAGTTTTTAGCGACTCTTTTTTATCAAAAAAAAAAATTAAAACCGATAAAAAAGAACAAAAATGAAACAAAATAAAGAAACATTAAAAAAACATTTCGAAACTGGTGATAAGCCAACTCAAGAACAATACTCAGATTTAATTGATAGTTATGTAGATAGTAAACAATCTGAGGGAGAAGCAAATCGTAGGTTTGTAATTGATGAAAAGGGTGAAGTGAGTGTGGCTTTAGAAAAAACAACACCAGTATATACTTTGTCAGATATTGTTGCTAATAAACTGTCATTATTAAAAGACGGAGAGGTTGTTAAAGAAGTTAGTTTAATTTCATCATCAAATGAGCCTTTAATAACAAAAGAGTATGCTGATGCTAACTATTCAAGAAAAATAATAACTGAAAAGGTAACAATAACTAATCCTGTATTCACTGCAGGAGTTTCAAAGAATACATTAATATTAGCTAAAGGAGTTAACAAATTAATATATTGTCATAATATTGTTATAAGAGGTAATGTAACGGTTGCATATGATTCTACTTCAGAATTTTCTTTTAATTTAAAACCTGTTGGAGGTAGTGAACAAATGATTAACACAGATGTTGTTTCTGATAAAATATATGCAGGTAGAGGTATATACTTTGACACAGAATTATCTGTTGTAGAGAATCAACCATTTGAAGTTACAATAAATCATGGTTATGGAACACAGCCAACAACTGGTGCTGGTGTATTTACATTTTGGGTTACTTATGAAATTTTAAATTTATAAAACAATATTATGATATAGTAACAAAGTTGGAAGGCTGTAGTTGAATTTCCGTTTTGAATGAATTAGCGTATGCTTTTGTAATAAACTTTAAATTTTAACCGCTAACAATAGCTTTTAGTCCCCTACTTCCCCCTTTAGTACTTCGTGTTTTTTTGTCATTCTGATGAGGTTCTATACTTGTTTACCACATTTTTGGAATGACAAACACTTTTTAAACCTAAAAAACAACATGAATTTTTTAAATAATAAAACCGATAGATTTCTATTGGGTGTCATTATAGTGCTTTTATGTATCAATCTATTTTCAAAAAGAACAAATAAAACAGCGATTGAAAAACCTAAAATCACGGTAATAAAAGATACTATCTGGCAAACTAAAATAGATACATTTAAAATACAAACAGTAAAATATAAAAAAGTATATGTTCATAAAAACGATGTAACTAAGATAATAAAAGACACCCTTTTTATAAAAGATACCACAAATTTTATAGCAGCCAAAATATACCGAGATACTCTAAATAATACCGATGTAGAAATTTATAGTTACAATTTGGTAAAAGGGAAATTACTAGGTAGCCAATTAGCCTATAAATTGAAAGTACCTAGAGAAATTACCATTACTAAAACTATTGAACACCCTAAGACGTATCGTAGCGGACTATATCTGTTTTCTGAAGTTGGTGGCAATACTCAAACATTCGATAACCTAACCTTTGGGCTGCAATACAATCGAAAAGGAAAGTGGTTTGCGAGCTATGGAGTAAACTTTGCAAATAGACAACTTACACATAATGTAGGAATAGGGTGGAGATTGTTTGATTAAAAAAAGAAAAAGAAATGATTACAAGGATTAACGATTTAATAAAATATTTAAGTATTCCCAGTTTCAAGGGAAAAGAAAGCAGCGAAGTTGAGGTAAGAAAAATTACGCAAGAAGGGGTTGCTGAAGCAGAAACAATCTCTAAAACTACCTTGTCTCAGCAATATAGAGAAATAGAGCTAAACGCTACATTATTTTTAAATAGTAGTGGGCAAGCATATTATTTAGGCTTTAGTAATAACAATATTAACTACTATAAGCCTATAGTGTATGAAGGGGGTGATACCTATATTCTAGAAGATTATTTGCCAGAGCCAATAGTGAAAATAGTATTGCCAAACGAAATACATAATAATGTAGCCTATAGTTTTTATATAAACCAGCAAAATCAATTAATAACTTCCATAGAGTTTACCGTTACAAATAATAGTATAAACTATATTAATTATAATTACAATGATTTCAATTACTTAAAAGTTACACAGCCAAAACTAAAATATTATTACAATAATGTATACGGAACCACCTCTAATGAAGAAATTTTAATACAAAATACAGCCGTTACCGATACTGTACATCGCTTTCCGAGACTCCATAAATTATGGGGAGGCGATTATAAATATTCGTTATCATATTATTATATAAAGCACGATAAAGAAGCCATTAATGCAACTCCTACAAGTGATGATGCTAAGTTTATAGCGATACGAATTTACTTTAAAAAATTAAGTACAGTACTTAGCTTTTTAAACCAAACTATTTTTAACTATTACAGTGATTATAACGCCTTTTTATCGAGTTGGCGCTACCGTTTTTTAGAAAGTGTAACAAACAATACAATTAACTATTACAATAGTAGCTCAAGTAACTCGCATAGGTTATCCGTTATTTACCATATGCCTACACCGTTATATATTATGATAGATAATGGTAGACCAAACGGAAACTCGTTATGGGTTATGTTAGTTGATTTAGCGAAAGGGAATGTAGCCAATGCAGGAGGTATTAATGAAGAAGATCTTATTTTAAAGCTATTAAAAATTATTTATCATAAGCAGAATAATAGGTTAAAAGGATTTCTTGTAGAAAAAGGAGAGAGACAAGAGGAAGTATATGTGGGAAGTATAAAAAACAACAATACTTTTATTACAAGATTAATTACCGAAAAAGCAGGCGGAGAAATTTTATTACATAAACTAATAAAGGGTTTAGATGGTAAGCAATTTAAAGATGTTGTATACTTTATATGGAATATATGGAAAAACAGTGACTATAGTAAAATAGATCCAGAACAAAACAAATTAATAAAGGAAGCTGTAGAGAAAAACCAAAAAGAACTAAGCCCTTTACTGATAGATTACCGCTCTGATCAAAAACTAGGTTTTTATACAGATAATGCTACCATAAACTGGGAAGGGAAACAACCTATTATTGATGTTTCTGTTAGTGTAAAAACAGGAGAGTTTGAAGAAATAATTACAAGAACAGCCGATGGGAATGAAAAAAAATTGATAGAAAAACAAGAAGAGCACAACTATCAATACCATCCCTTTGCCCCAATAGTTTTAATTGATAGCGATAACCCGAAATTTATATTAAAAGATGAAGACAATACCAATCAGTTATTTACTGTGCTTCCTGCATTTATGCTGTATGCAAATAATGAAACCGCGTTTTGGAAAAATATTATTACAGCGGGTGAATATGCAGTAGATATTGTTACGACCATTTCTGGAGTAGGAAATATTTTAAAAGCAGGGCGTTTATTTAAAATTTTAAAAGGAGGAAAAACCATATTCTTTAAAACACGTAAAGCAGTAAAAGTAATTGCTACGGCAAAAGCAGTTTTAGGAGGGATGGAAGTTAGTGAAGCCTCAGTAAATGCTTTAATAAAATTAACCAACAATGCCGATACTGACTTAGGACGTACAATCACAAAGTACCTTTTTTGGTTAGAAATGGCAAGTTTAAGTATTGATGTAAGCGATTTACTAGCTACTAAAATTAGAAAAACAGCAAAAGAAATAATAACTCATGAAGATGTTTTAAAAAAACAATTAAGAAAAGACACAGGAGATAACATTTCAAAACTTAATCATAAAGATAAAAACTACAAACAAAATGTTAAAAATCTTATAGAGCAAGAAAGAAAAGTACTAAAAGAGATAAAGAAAATTGCACAAGTAGAAACAAATCAAATACATTTAGATGATTTTATACAATTCAGGGCAAAATACTTTAATACTCCAACGAAGCAATTTAGTCAGTTATTTAAACAATCTATACAATCAATTCCTATTCAAAAAATGGAGTTACTAAATTTATTCAAGAAACGTTTAGATGATTACCCTGGTTTAGTAAGAGGACATAACCAAGCAGAATTTAAAATTAATTTTTTACATGATGGTAAAGTTTTTGATAAGGTGGAAGAGTTTTCTTTGTCAGGGGATATAGATAAAATTATTAAAACATTTGGTAAACCACCTAAGCTCCCAGAGAACACTATTGATATTTTTAAAAATTATGATGAATATGAGAAATTTGCAACAGGAGCATTTGATTTACACGGGCGTTCTAGAAAATATGATAGTGAAATAAAATTCATTTATAATTTCTTAAAAAACCATATTGATAAAGCAGATGAATTTATTATTGAAACATCTAACATTTTTAAAACCTGCGGTAGCTGCGAAAAAGAATTTGTACTTTTAAAACAAATGCTAGAAGCAAGAGGAAAGAAGATTAAATTTGTAGTGAAAACAGATGTTGAAGTAAAAGGTTTTAAGGAATTGACAAAGAAATACCCTGATTTAAAGGAAATAAAAAAGAGATACGAAAAGTTATATAGAAAACAAAAAGGAAATAATAATGGAAATTAAGTATATGAAAAAACTTGAAGCTGAAAAACAAGTAGGAAAGATAGCTCCAAGAGAACCAATGGAATTAAAAGAAATAAAACAAGTGGAAGAAAAATTTAATTCTGGTAAAATTTTTCCTCTCGCATTTAGAGAGTATCTTTTCCTAGCAGGAAAATGGGGAGGAGAAGGAATTGTTGACCCTGATTTTGATGACGTCCGAGAAGATTGTGAAGAAGATTTAGAATATTGTGGGTACAGTATGGAGCGTCCATATTTTGTTTTTGATATATTAGACGGGCAATCAAGTATTTTTTATTTAGATGAAGAAGATGAAGACCCACAAATTCATATACTAGATCCCTATGGTAAAAAAAGAGGAGAATTTCCTTTAGTTCGTCCAAACTTTATGGGTACATTTTCAAAACTAATTAATGAAGCGATACATAGAATTAAAAAAGATATTTCTTTTTAAAACAGAATAACCAGTATTATAGTATCAAAACCACCTTTCTGGAAAGGTGGTTTTTTTATGGTAGTTAGTGTACAAATTTATTTATGATTTACATGGAGGTTCTAGAAAATATGATAGTGAAATAAAATTCATTTATAATTACTTATTGAAATGGCTAATGTTTTCAGTTTTTATGTCAGTAATTTTAATTTTTTCGACCAAGAATAAAACTATGTAAGAAATGGCTATTCAAGATATAAAAACTTATAAATACCAAGATGTTTTTTCGTTGCAAACTGTACAGTTTGAAAAGGCATGCGTAGTAAATAAGCCAGAACAAATAGATACTTATAAAATTTTTTGGATAAAAGAAGGTAAGGGAACTTATCATATCGATTTTGAAAGCTACTCATTTAATGGTGGAATTTTGTTTTTTTTATCACCAGGGCAAATTTTTTCTGTAGACTCTGAAAAAATTAAAGAAGCATATCAATTAAGCTTTGTACAAGATTTTTATTGCATACAGGCTCATGATGCTGAGGTTGCTTGTAACGGAGTTTTGTTTAACAATATTTATGAGACTCCATTTGTAAAACCATGTGAAAAAGATATTCAGAAACTAAGTTTTATAATTGAAAGTTTAGTAGATGAATTCGAAAATACAGAAACTGCTCAATATGATATGTTACAAGCCTATTTAAAACAGTTTATTATACATGCAGTTCGTATAAAAAAAGAACACCACGTTATAAAAGAGGCGGTTGAAACGAAACTATTTAAAGATTTTAGTTTATTAGTGGAGTTAAACTTTAAAAAACTACACAGTGTTACTGATTATGCAGGTCGTTTAGGAATTTCACCCAAGTCATTAACAAAACATTTTAATAAAATAGGCGTTAAAAGTCCGAGTGATTTTATTAAAAATAGAATTATAATAGAAGCCAAACGTAAATTATTGTACTCTACAAAAACGATAAAATATATTGCGTTTGATTTAGGATTTAATGATCCTGCTTACTTTTCTCGCTTTTTTACAAAAGCAACAGGGCATTCGCCAAAACAATTTCAAAAAGAACAAAGAGAGTTCTAATGCTAATTCGGATATAAAGTAAATGTATTTTACCGATTATGTTATGTCCGAATTGGTATAATTCTTTTAAGAGTAAAAAAAACTCGTAACACACAAAGGGCTACGAGTATAAGGGGGTATATTATTAAGGGGGAATAACATACGGGGATATGCTATGTGTAATAATACTGCAAATATAAAGCTACTCTTTAACTAATTTGTTTACATAGGTTAAGAAATCATTTTATTATTAATATGAGTTTTTGTTTGGAATTACTGTGAAATAATGACTTTATAATAGTTCTTTTAAGTTAGAACTGGTATAAGTCCAAGCTTAAGGAACTTTTGTCCAATTTTAAAACCCTATTCTCATCGCATCTTTGTACTAGAATTTTTAGCCAATAGTTTTTCGGTTAAATAAAATGCAAAAAAGATGAAAGCAACACAAAATAATCAATGCCCTAACTGTTGGGGTTATCAAGAGTATGACGAACAATTTCCTGATAGAGAAATGTGTAATTGTGAAGAATCTAAATAATAATATTAAAACATAAAAATATGAGTACTAGAATTAAAACATTAAATCCAGAAACGACTACAGGAAAATCAAAAGAATTATTTGATGCTGTACAAAACAAATTAGGTTTTATACCTAATCTAATAAAAGTATTTGGTAATTCACCAGCTACATTACAAACTTACTTAAGTTTAGGTGATTTAACTGCAAGCGGAAATTTTTCTAATAAGTTTAGAGAACAACTAGCATTAGCAATTGCTGAAGAGAACGAATGTGATTACTGTTTATCTGCACATACAGCAATAGGTAAAATGAATGGCTTAACAGATGCTGAAACAGAACAAAATAGACAAGGTTTGGCAGCTGATGAAAAGGTACAAGCAGGTTTAAATTTAGCTCAGAGCATTACTAAAAATAGAGGAAATATAAGTTCTGATGAAATTGCAGCAGCAAAAGTAGCAGGATATAATGATAGTGACATCTTAGAAATTGTTTTAAATGTAGTTTCTAACACATTAACAAACTATGTAAATCATATTGCAAAAACTGAGGTTGACTTTCCGAAAGTAGAAGCAGGGAAGTTTACTGTAAATTCTTAATAAAACCTTGAACAATTATTTATAGCAGAAAGCTATTGTAAAAGTTCATTCTTTAAATAAATTTTTTAATTATAATATCCAATAAAATGAAACGTATTATCGCAATTTTAGTATTAGTATTAAGTGTTAGTTTTCAAGCAAACGCACAAGAAGCAAAAACAGTATCTTTAGAACAAACAAAAGGTGAGTTTACTCAAAAAGGATTAACTTTAAGTGAAGGAACATATATTTTTGAAATTTCTAATAAAGAAGTAGGTCATGATGTCGGTTTTGTATTAGCTCCTAAAGGAAAGGTAGAGGCAGAAAATCATATTAAAAATGCATATGTAACATCTGTAGTTAAAAATAATTCGAAGTCTACTTCTAAAAAAGTAACTTTAAAGAAAGGTGAATATGTATATTTTTGTCCTTTAAATCCAACTCCTCAATATACTTTAACTGTTGAATAATTTTTTATTTAACTTATAGTAAAAGAAAATCCCGCAATTTTGCGGGATTTTCTTCTACTGAATTTTTTAGAAAGATAAAACTATTATTTATTCATAATATCTTCAATTTCGTCTGCATCTATTGGTATGTTGCGCATTAGGTTAAAAGGGTTTCCTTTTTCTTGAATTACGACATCATCTTCTAAACGAATACCAAAACCTTCATTTGGTATATAAATACCTGGCTCTACAGTAAAAACCATGTTAGCTTCCATAGGTTGGTGTAACAATCCGTAATCATGAGTATCTAAGCCCATGTGGTGCGAAGTACCGTGCATAAAGTATTTTTTGTATGCTGGCCAATTAGGATCTTCATTTTGTACATCGGCTTTATCTAATAAACCTAAACCTAATAATTCAGAAGTCATTAATTTACCAACTTCAATATGATAATCAGCCCAAATAGTTCCTGGAACCAATAATTTCGTTGCATCGTTTTTTACACGATTTACCGCGTTGTACACTGCTTTTTGTCTGTCAGAAAAACGACCAGAAACAGGTATTGTACGAGTCATATCTGAAGAGTAATTAGCGTACTCAGCACCAACATCCATTAATATTAATTCACCAGCTTTACATTGTTGGTTGTTTTCAATATAATGTAAAACATTTGCGTTGTTACCTGAAGCAATAATAGGTGTATAAGCGAATTTTTTAGAACGATTTCTAATAAATTCATGAATAAACTCTGCTTCAATTTCATATTCCCAAACACCAGGTTTTACAAAATCTAACACACGTCTAAATCCTTTTTCGGTGATATCACAGGCTTGCTGTAATAAATCTAATTCTATCGGATCTTTTAAAGAACGTAAACGTTGTAAAATAGGATTACTCTTTGCAACAGAGTGCGCAGGGTATTTATTTAGTAACCATTTGGTAAAACGAGCTTCACGAGTTTCGGTTTCAACAGAAGCACGATAATGTTCATTGGTATTTATATAAACAGTTTCGGCAAGTGCCATCATTTCTGCTAATACTTTTTCTAAATCTTGTAACCAGAAAACAGTTTTTATTCCACTAGTTGCTAATGCTTTTTCTTTTGTTAATTTTTCACCTTCCCAAACAGCAATATGTTCGTTTGTTTCACGTAAAAATAAAACTTCACGTAAATTCTCTTTTGGGCAATTAGGAAATAATAGTAGAATACTTTCTTCCTGATCTACACCGCTTAAAAAGAAAATATCACGGTGTTGTTCAAAAGGAAGTGCGCTATCTGCACTTACTGGATATACGTCATTAGAGTTAAAAACGGCTAAACTATTTGGCTTCATTTGCGCCATAAAGTTTTTACGATTTTTTATAAATAAGTCACGATTTATTGGGTTGTATTTCATAATGCTAACAATTAAATATTGTCAAAAATAAATAAAAGATAGCTTTAACTATGTAGCCATTTGGCACTATTTTATGTTTTTACGAATTCTACTCATGTGTCTGGTAGAAATTCCCAAAAAAGAAGCTAAATAATGTAGTGGAACCTTGTTTGATAAATTAGGTTCGTTAAGAAGTAGTTTTTTATAACGATCTTCAGGTGTTAGTGTTAACAGGTCTATTCTATAGTCATCAATTAAAAATATTTGATTTTCAATTAAAGTATAATAGAATTGATGAAAAGCTTTGTTAGTTTTTAATAAGTGTTTAAAATCGTCAACTAAAATTACTTGTAATTCACAATCACTTAAAGCTTTAATGTTTTTACGGGATGGTGTTTTTTGTAAGTAGCTTTTTAAAGCGGCTGTACAAGAGTTTTTTAAGGCTAAATACGTTGTTTTTTCTTCTTCGGATACGGTAATAGAATGTTGTAAAATACCACTTTCTATAAAACAGAAATATTCACATATTTTTCCTTTTTCAACCAGAAAATTATTTTTAGATAGTTTTAAGGGGGTGAAAAAATGTAAAATCTCAGAAATTTGGTTTCCAAACTCCTGAGATTCTAATATGTTTTCTATGTAATTAGAAAAAATCATTTATAGGTTTATCGCCTTCTGCTTTTTCTAGAAGAACTATCATTGTTATTTGGGCGATTACTAGGGCGTTGTCTTTTAGGTTTTTTAATCCCTTCAGCAGCACCTCTGTGTGTAGCGCCTACTCCTTTTTTCTTTCCTCCTCCAGATTTTTTATTTTGGGTAGCCGCTCTTTTAGGACCCGCAGTATCTGTAGGCTCATAGCCAGGAATAACTTCTGTTTTTAATTTTTGCTTTAGTATTTTTTCTATTTCTCTTTGGTATTCGGTTTCTTCACTGCAAACTAAAGAAATAGCTTCTCCTTTTGCGCCTGCTCTACCAGTTCTACCAATTCTATGTACATAATCTTCTGGTACGTTGGGTAATTCGAAATTTATAACGTGTGGTAGTAAAGGAATATCAATACCACGAGCGGCAATATCAGTAGCTACCAAAACACGAATAGTATTACCTTTAAAACTAGCCAAAGCTTTTGTTCTTGCTGCTTGACTTTTATTTCCGTGAATAGCTGCTGCTGTTACACCAGAACCAATTAACTTTTTAGTTAATTTATTAGCACCATGTTTTGTTCTTGTAAAAATTAAAACTTGGTTCCAATTACCATCTTTAATTAAATTAGTAACAACTTCTGTTTTTTTACCCTTATCTACTGTATAAACTTTCTGAGAAACTTTATCGGCAGTAGAGTTTTGTGGAGCCGCTTCTACAGATACAGGGTTTTTTAAAATACCTTCAGCAAGTTTTTTAATATCTTTTGAAAACGTAGCAGAAAACATTAAATTCTGACGTTTTGTAGGCATAAAACTAATGATTTTGTTAATATCTCTAACAAACCCCATGTCTAACATTCTATCAGCCTCATCTAAAATAAGTACATCAATTCTTTTAAAAGATACTGCTTTTTGGTCGTGCAAATCTAATAATCGACCAGGAGTAGCTACTAATATATCTACTCCTTGCCTTAATGTTTTTATTTGACTAGCCGCTTTAACGCCACCAAAAACTACAGTAGATCTAATATCTAAATAGGTACTGTATTCTCTTACGTTGTCGTAAACTTGAGCAGCAAGTTCTCTTGTAGGTGTTAATACTAAGGCTCTTACTGGACGGTATTTAGGGTGTTTTGTTTCAGCTAAATATTGTAAAACAGGTAATGTAAAACCAGCAGTTTTACCTGTTCCTGTTTGAGCAGAAGCTAATACATCTTTTCCTTCTAAAATAAGAGGTATTGCTTTTGCTTGTATTGGTGATGGAGTATCATATCCTTTTTCTTTGATAGCTTTTAGTAAAGCATCAGATAATCCTAAAGATTTAAATGTCATATATATTATTTTAGAAACACTCTAAAATAAGTATCTCTCTGAACCTGCAAAGGTACTGCTATTTTATTAGGAAGTACTTTAAATAAAAAAAGACGTCTAATGCAAGACGTCTTGTTAGTTTAATATTTAAAAATTTATTTTTTTATTATGCTTTTAATAAGGCCAATAATAACCATTAAAGCACCGCCTCCAATACCACTACCAGCAATGTTACCAATAATACCACTAATATCAATGCCTAACATGCCTAGTAATTGAGCTCCAAGACCACCACCAAGAATACCTATAACAGAATTCCAAAGTGTACCCATTGAAAACTTTTTTAGTAAGGCACCAGCAATATTACCACCAACAGCACCACTTAATAAGCTAATAATTAATTCCATAATTTTGTTTTTAATTGGTTAATTGATTCTAAAGAAAGGTAAAATTATTTTATAAAGCAAATTAAATCAAGTAGTTATGTTTTTCCGAAATGAAATAAAGCGTCTCCCATGTTTACAACAGGGAAATTGTTTTTTGAGATAATATAACCATCAGTAGGAGCTTTTACTGCAAAATTTGTTTTACCGTAAGTATCCATAATGTGACCTAAAACTTCTCCTTTTTTAACACTAGCTCCATTTTTAACTTTAGGATTAAATAAGCCAGCAACTTTAGCACGAATCCATTTTCGTTTATAGAGTTGAATGGATGTTGAGTTTTGATGAATGTCAACATCTTTATGAATCATTCTAAAATGTTTTAAAATACGTAAAGTACCATCTATTCCTTGTTGAATCGCATTTTCGTCTAAACGTAACGATTCTCCACCTTCATATACTATTACAGGTATATTGTTTTTATAACATTGGTTTCTAAAAGATTTAGGTATAAGTTTAGAACCAAAAAATAATGGAGCATTAAACAATTTAGCGAGTTCAAAACCTCGATTATCTTCAGGAGTATATCTTATTTGAGGAAAATTATTTCGTTGGGCACCACCAGTATGATAATCAATAGCAAAATCAACATTGTTTACAAGTTCTTTCATTAAATAATGTGCCATTCTACTTGCTAATGAACCATTTTTAGAACCAGGAAAGCTTCGGTTTACATCTTTACCATGCATGTTACGTGATAAGTTTAAAAAGCCAAAAACATTTAAAAGCGGTACAACAATAACGCAGCCTCTATGAATTTTATACGTTTTATCTATTAAAAGTCTGCGAACAAGTTCAACACTATTTACTTCATCCCCATGAAGACCACCTTGTAGTAAAACGGTAGGACCAAGTTCATCTCCATTAAAAATATATACCGGAATTTCGATAAGCGTGCCAGTAGGTAATCTATCTACAGGGATTTTAATTAATTTAGATTCTCCTAAGTTAATTTTTTCTCCGCGTATTTCTATGATTTTATTTTTAAACTCTTGTTTGAACATTCCTCTTCTAAAAATTTAATAATTGATTTAGCAATATTATCTTTTGTGTATGCTTCTATTCCTTGTAAACCAGGTGTTGAATTAACTTCTATTAAAAGTGAACCTCTTTTAGAGCGAATTAGGTCAACTCCTGTTATGGGCAGGTTTAAATGTTGAGCTGCTTTTATAGCTATTTTTTCTTCTTCAGGCGATAAATCAATTTTAAAGCCACTACCACCTTGGTGTATATTAGAACGAAAATCATCATCTGAGCCTTTTCGTTTCATAGATGAAACTACTTTATTACCGACCACAAAAGCTCGAACATCTTCACTATTACTTTCTTCAATAAATTCTTGTAATAAAATACTAGTATTTGTGTTGTAAAGGGTGTCGATAATTGATTTTGCTGATTTTTTACTTTCTGCTAAAATAACTCCAGAACCATGAGTACCTTCTTGTAGTTTTATTATAATAGGAGTACCTCCTAACAAATCTATTTGTTCACTAATATCTTCTGGATTTACAGAAAATACAGTGTTAGGAATAGGAATGTTCTTTCTATTCATTATTTGTAAAGTACAAGCTTTATTTTGTGATTGTAAAATCCCTGAAGAACTAGCCGTCGTATACACTCCGTTCATTTCAAACTCTTTAACGATTGCAGCACCATGGCGAGTAGCAGAAGCGCCAATACGAGGTATAATTATATCTGGAATATCGATAATATTTTTACCATTGTAAATTATTTCTGATTTCCCGTTAGTTAGTTTTATAGAACATTTTAAGTGGTTAATAATGCTAACTTTATGTTCACGGCGATTGGCTTCTTTGTATATTCTTTGGGTAGAATATATTTGATCGCTAACAGAAAGAATAAAAATGTTCATAAGTTTTGTTTGTTCAGATTACACAAAGCTAACATTTTTTTTGCAGCAAAAAAGCGATTTTTTAAAGGCTAATAAAACTAATGTTTTGTTAATTTTTTTGATATCAAATATACATCAAGTAATTTCATCGGTTCTAAACCAAACATAATGAAAACGATTACTAAAGTCTTTATAGCATTTTTACCATATGCTTTAATAGCACAACAAGCTACTTCGCCTAAGAAAATTGAAGAAGCATTATTACAAAAAGAGGCATTAACAAAAACATCGTTAGTTAAAAATATACCTTTTAAAAATATAGGGCCAACGGTAATGAGTGGTCGTGTAGTTGATATTGATGTGAATCCAGAAAATACAACAGAATTTTATGTAGGGTATGCTTCTGGAGGGTTATGGTATACAAATAATAACGGAACAACATTTACACCCGTTTTAGATAATTCTCCTACACAGAATGTTGGTGATATTGCTGTAGATTGGAAGAATGGCACAATATGGGTGGGAACAGGAGAAAACAATTCTTCTCGTTCATCGTATGCTGGTATCGGAATTTTAAAATCGACTGATAAAGGTAAAACTTGGGTGAATGTTGGGTTAACCGATTCTCATCATATTGGTAGAATTTTAATTAATCCTAAAAATCCTGATGAGGTTGTTATTGGAGTTATTGGTCATTTATATTCTTCAAATACTGAAAGAGGAATTTTTAAAACAACTGATGGCGGAAAAACATGGAATAAAACCCTGTTTGTTAATGATAATACAGGTATTATAGATGTGCAACCAGCGCCTGATAACTTTAGGGTATTGTATGCAGCAGCATGGGAGCGAGATCGTAAAGCATGGAGTTTTAAAGGTGATGGGGAGAATTCTGCAATTTATAAATCTACAGATGCAGGTAATTCTTGGGTTAAAATTTCTGAGAATAAAGGGTTTCCAAAAGGTAAAAATATTGGTAGAATTGGGTTAGCTGTTTTTAATGAAAATACGGTGTATGCTTTTCATGATAGTCAATTTAGAAGAAAGGATAAAAAGAAAAAAGTAACCTCTAATGCATTGACTAAAGATGATTTTAAAACAATGCAAGTTTCAGAATTTTTAAAATTAAAAGATAAAAAACTGAACACCTATTTAAAAATGAATGGTTTTCAGGAAAAATATCGTGCTGAAAATGTAAAGCAAATGGTACGTGCAGGTTCTGTTAAGCCAGCTGATTTAGCTAAATATTTAGAGAACGCAAACACTTTATTATTTGATACGCCTGTTGTTGGAGCTGAGGTTTTTAAAACAACGAATGGAGGTAAAAGTTGGAAAAAAACGCATAAAGATTACTTAGACGATTTGTATTATTCTTATGGATATTATTTTGGTGAAATTAGAGTTGATCCACAAGATGAAAATGGAATTTATGTATTGGGGGTTCCTATTTTAAAATCGAAAGATGGTGGGAAAACTTTTACATCTATTAGTAAAGAAAACGTACATGCCGATCATCAAGCATTATGGGTAGATCCTAAAAAGAAAGGGCATTTAGTAGAAGGAAATGATGGAGGATTAAATATTTCGTATGATGATGGAGAAAGTTGGATAAAAGCAAATCAACCAGCAGTTGGTCAGTTTTATACGGTATATGCTGATAATCAAAAGAATTATAAAGTGTATGGAGGTTTACAGGATAATGGGGTTTGGGTAGCAAACAATAGTGCAAAAATTAATAAACGTTGGAAACAAACAGGTAAAAACCCGTATGAAAGTTTAATGGGTGGAGACGGAATGCAAGTTGCCGTTGATGACAGAAATCCAAATATTGTATATACAGGTTATCAGTTTGGTAATTATTATCGTATTGATAGAAAAACAGGGAGCCAAAGATATATTCAGCCAAAACATACATTAGGAGAAACACCATATCGTTTTAATTGGCAAACACCAATTCAACTGTCAAAACACAATCAAGATATCTTATACTTAGGAGGAAATAAATTACACAGATCTTTAGATAATGGAGATACTTGGGAAACTATTTCTAGTGATTTAACGAAAGGAGGTAAAAAAGGAAATGTTGCTTATGGTACTTTAACAACAATTTCTGAAAGCCCGTTTCAATTTGGATTACTTTATGTGGGATCAGATGACGGTTTGGTGCATGTCTCTAAAGATGGAGGTGGAAGTTGGAGTAAGATATCTGATTCTTTTCCACAAGATTTATGGGTAACTCGTGTAATTGCTTCAAAACATAAAAAAGAGAGCGTATACGTTACTTTAAACGGGTATAGATTTGATGATTTTACAACTTATATCTATAAGTCTGATGATTACGGTAAAACATGGAAAAATATTAGTAGTAATATTCCTGCATCGCCAGTAAATGTAATTAAAGAAGACCCGAAAAAAGAAACGATTTTATATGTAGGTACTGATAATGGATTGTATACTTCTTTAAATAAAGGGGGGAGTTGGCAACCATTTAAAAAAGGATTACCAAATGTAGCGGTTCATGATTTAGTAATACAGCCTACAGCAAAACACTTAATAGTGGCAACTCATGGGCGTAGTTTGTATAAGGCAAATGTAGCTCCGTTACAAGAGTTTAATAATGAGGAAGCGTTATTTTCTATCAAAAACATTAGGAAAAGTAATTTTTGGGGAAGCTCTTGGAGTAAATGGTTAGAAGCAAATACACCTAAACTAGCTATTCCGTTTTATGTAAACGAAAATAAAGAAGTTACGATAGATATTTATTCAGGTGAAGTTTTGGTGAATTCATTAAAGGTATCTGGAAAAAAAGGATTTAATGAAGCAATTTATGATGTTTCTTTTTCTGATAAAGGAAGAAAAAAATATATAAAGAAACACAAAGATACTGTAATAAAAGAAGCTAAAAACGGGAGCTATTATTTACCTAAAGGAGAGTACACCGTTGAAATAAATAATAAAAAACAAGTATTTGAAATAAAATAAGTACGCTTTTAATAAAAACTCCATTTAATTTAAATGGAGTTTTTGTTGATTAATCTATTTTTAAAGATG
Source organism: Tenacibaculum ovolyticum DSM 18103 (assembly GCF_000430545.1). Classification (GTDB taxonomy): domain Bacteria; phylum Bacteroidota; class Bacteroidia; order Flavobacteriales; family Flavobacteriaceae; genus Polaribacter; species Polaribacter ovolyticus. The sequence goes on along the minus strand of NZ_AUMF01000017.1, from coordinate 73,394 downwards.
TCATGCTTATTCTAGGATTTTGCAAAGAGTCATTAAATAACTTAATAGTATCTTTTTTTTCCTTTAACCCTAAAGTGTAAATTAACGGAAAATAATGATCTGGGGTAGGAATGGCTAGTTGTACTTCTTTTCCTAATTTTTTATAGTCTAATAAAGGTTTAAAATTACCATCTAAAATTAACTTATTCAATTTTTCTCTAGCTTCATTTCCCCAATCGTATTTAGAGGTGTTTTTATCTAATCGTTTTAAATTATGAACAATGTTTCCACTACCAATAATTAAAACTCCTTTACGACGAAGTTTAGCGAGTTTTTTTGCTAATTCAAAATGATATTCAGCAGATTTATAATAATCTATACTTAATTGTAAAACAGGAATGTCAGCATTAGGGTATAAATGTTTTAATACAGACCATGTTCCGTGATCTAACCCCCATTCATGATCTAATTCTATTTTATTATCAGGTAAAAATAATTTCTGTGTTTCTTTTGCTAATTCATTATTCCCTTTTGCAGGATAATTTACATCGTGTAATTCCTGTGGAAAACCTCCAAAATCATGAATTGTTCTAGGGTTTTCCATGGCAGTAATTTTCGTTCCTCTGGTTAACCAGTGAGCAGAAACGCAAATTATAGCATTAGGTTTGGGTAGATTTTTAGCTACTTTTTTAAAACCTAAAGTATACTCATTCTCTTCAATAGCATTCATAGGTGTACCATGACCTAAAAAAAGAACAGGCATTTTTGGTGTGTTCTTAAAAGCACTCATCATCTTTTCAAGATTTGAAATAGGTTTCATAGCCATTGAAATTGATGATAAACCTGCCAATTGTAAAAAATGTTTTCTATCCAAAATGTTTTTTCCTTATTGTGTTTAAGACCAAAAATACAATATATATCTTTGCATATATGGGAATAATACGCGTAAACAACATCCGACTATTCACAAATCACGGATGTTTAGAAGAAGAAGCTAAAATTGGCTCTGAATATAGAGTTGATATAGAAGTGAAAGCAGATTTACAAAAATCAGCAAAAACAGATGAACTAGTTGATACTGTTGACTATGTGCACTTAAATCATATTATTAAAGAAGAAATGGCAATTCGATCTAAATTATTAGAGCATGTTGCGCAACGTATTTTAGATAGAGTGTTTAAAGAAATACAATTAGTTGAGGAAGCGGAAGTTAGCGTTTCAAAAATTAATCCCCCAATAGGAGGTAATGTAGCTGAGGTGGTAATTGTTTTAAAAGAAGTGCGTAAAAGTTAAAAAAAACTTGCATTAAAGGATAAAAGATGTAAATTTGCAGTCTTTATTACCAAAGGGTGTCTTGGCCGAGTGGCTAGGCAATGGTTTGCAAAACCATGTACAGCGGTTCGAATCCGCTAGACACCTCAAGAAAAGCAACTCAATTTTGAGTTGCTTTTTTGTTTTTATTAACAAAAAGTTTCGTTAAAAATCTGCATCTTTGTAGGTATGCAAATTTATCCAATAGAAACAGGGAATTTTAAATTAGATGGTGGCGCTATGTTTGGCGTAGTACCGAAAAGTATTTGGGAAAAAACAAACCCAGCAGACGATAAAAACATGATTTCAATGGGCATGCGTTGTATGCTTATTGAAGAAGGAGATAAACTTACGTTAATTGACACAGGAGTTGGGAATAAGCAATCAGATAAATTCTTTGGATATTATTACCTGTTTGGAGATTTTTCATTAGACATTTCACTTGCCAAATATGGTTTTCATAGAGATGATATTACCGATGTTTTTTTAACACATTTGCATTTTGATCACTGCGGAGGTGTAATTAAATGGAACAAAGATAAAACAGGGTATATGCCTGCTTTTAAAAATGCAAAAGTTTGGAGTAATGAAAATCATTGGAATTGGGCTGTAGCGCCTAATGCTCGCGAAAAAGCCTCATTTTTAAAAGAAAATATACAGCCGATAAAAGAAAACGGACAATTAAATTTTATTGATAAAAACATTGAAAACCAAGTAGGTTTTGATGTGTTGTTTATGGATGGGCATACTGAAAAACAAATGTTACCTAAAATTAATTACCAAGGTAAAACAATTGTTTTTATGGCTGATTTATTACCAACAGCAGGACACATACCATTACCTTATGTAATGGGATATGATACGAGACCATTACTTACCTTAGAAGAAAAAAGAATTTTTTTAAACGAAGCAGCAGATAATGATTTTTACTTGTTTTTAGAGCACGATGCTTACAACGAGTTAATTACAGTGAAGCACACAGAAAAAGGAGTACGTTTAAAAGAGAGTTATAAATTTACAGATATATTTAATTAAGATAAACATTATGAGAGTTTTGAAACCATTATTTTACTCAGCAATTGCAATTACTACATTAGTAGGTTGTTCATCAGTAAGTAAAGTGGCAGTACCAACAGGAAGTAATACTGTGGTAAGTATTTCAGCAAAGAAAGCTGAATTAACAGATTACGAAAAAGATAACTGGCAACATTTAGATTTGGCAACTGACACAATTCCTGGAATGAGTGTTAATAAAGCATATGATTTCTTAAAAGGAAAGAAAAGCACAACAATTATTGTTGGAGTTGTAGATTCTGGTACCGATTTAAAACATGAAGATTTAGTAGATGTTGCTTGGGTAAATACTAAAGAAATTGCAGGTAACGGAATTGATGATGATAAAAATGGATATGTTGATGATATTAATGGATGGAACTTTTTAGGGAAGTCATATAAAGAACACTTAGAATACGAACGTATTTTAATGAATCCATCAGTTGCTGATGCTAAAACTTTGGCAGAAGTAAAAGCATACCAAGCTAAAAAAGTAGAAGGAGCAAAAAAGACAAAAGAGAGTTACGAAAAAATGTTAAGTGGAGTAACAAAAGCAGATGTTGTTTTTAAAAAATATTTTGGAAAAGCTGATTATACAGTTAAAGAAATAGATGCGATTAATACTACAGATGAAAAATTAAAAAAGGCAATTAATACAGCAGAGTTTGCTAAGAGAAATGGACTTACTTTATCTGGTATCTCAAAAGCTTTAAAAGGAGAAGTTAAGAAAGCTAATGCAACTATTTCTGGTGAAAACTTAAAAACTGATTATCGTACAGTTGTAGGTGATAATGCTTATGATATTAATGATAAACCAGGTTCAGGAGATGGAAACATAGGGCACTCTAAAAAAGGAGAAGCACATGGTTCTCATGTTTCTGGTATTATTGGTGCAACTCGTAATAATGATAAAGGAATGAATGGTGTTGCCAATAATGTAAAAATGATGGCAGTACGTTCGGTATCTGACGGAGATGAATATGATAAAGATGTAGCTTTAGGTATTCGTTATGCTGTTGACAACGGAGCTAAAGTAATTAATACTAGTTTTGGGAAAGCTTTTTCACCAAATAAAGAATGGGTTTATAAAGCTTTAAAATATGCAGCCTCTAAAGATGTGTTAATTGTAAATGCAGCAGGAAATGATGGAAAGAATATTGATGTAGAAAAAACATTTCCTAATGATGCACCAGACTTAATAAACGAAGTATCAGATAATGTATTAACATTAGGAGCTATGAGCGCAAAGTATACTGAAGAATTACCAGCTGCTTTTTCTAATTATGGTAAAATAAATGTAGATGTTTTTGCACCAGGAGTACAAGTACATTCAACAACACCAGATGGTGAGTATAAAAAATTCAGCGGTACTTCAATGGCAGCACCTTCAGCTGCAGGTGTAGCTGCTTTAGTTCGTTCTTATTACCCAGAATTATCTGCAAGTCAAGTAAAGCATATTTTAATGAACTCTGGAACTAAGATAAACTTACAAGTAAATAAGCCAGGAACAGGAGGAAGATATGGGAAACCAGTAGAATTAGTTCCTTTTGCAAGTTTATCAGTATCAGGTCGTGTTGTAAACGCTTACAATGCTGTTAGAATGGCTGACAGAATGGTAAACGGTAAAAAATAAAAAAGTAATATAGAAAACAAAAAAAAGAGCATTATTTTGATGCTCTTTTTTTGTTATAAATAGAATTTATGCAGTTAGAGTTTAATAAGGAAAAAGAGCAAATAACCATTAAAGACGATGTACCAACACATTCTTGGTTAATTATGGTATTAATGTTAGTTAATATACTTAATATGAGTGTTCAGTTATTTTCTATGAGTTATCATAAGAATGAATTACTTTTTGTTTTTATGACATTACTAGCTGCAATATCAATAGCAGTAATGCTTTTTTACCTGTTAAAAAGATCTTGGAAAACTACCTATCAACTTTCTAAGATAAAAGGAGTAGAAACAAAGAAGGTGTTTGGTAGAGATCGTACTTTTTTAAAATTAGTTAACGGAAAAAAAAGAAGTTTTTCTATATTGAAAAACGAAAACGAATTAAACAACCTAAAAAATACACTAACCTCAATAGGAATTAAAACAATTTAAAATGAAAAAAATAATTTTAGGACTTTCATTATTGTCGGTTATTTCTTGCGCATCTACAAACGCAACAAATAATCATGAAGTTAAAGTACCAGTAAAAAAATCAACAAGTCAAAATTATTGGCAACAACACGTTGATTATACGATGGATATTGATATGAACGTAAAAACATATCAATATAAAGGAATACAAAAATTAGTGTATACAAATAATTCACCAGATGTATTAAACAAGGTATTTTATCATTTATACTTTAATGCGTTTCAACCAAACTCTCAAATGGATATCCGTTCGAGAAATATAAAAGACCCAGATAAAAGAGTTGGAGATAGAATTAGTAAGTTATCACCATCTGAAATTGGGTTTATTAAAATAGGTTCATTAAAACAAAACGGATCAGTTGTTAAACATGAAACAGTAGGTACAATTTTAGAAGTTACTTTAAATGAAGCAATCCAACCAGGAGAAAGTGTAACTTTCGATATGATTTTTGACGCTCAAGTACCAAAACAAATTCGTCGTTCAGGAAGAAATAATAAAGAAGGAGTTGCTTTATCTATGGCACAATGGTATCCTAAAATGGCTGAATATGACTTCGAAGGATGGCATACACCACCATATTTAGGACGTGAATTTCATGGAGTTTGGGGTAATTTTAATGTAACACTTCATATTGATAAAAACTATGTTGTTGGTGGTAGTGGATATGTTGAAAACCCACAAGAAGTAGGTCATGGTTATGAAGATAAAACAGCTGCATTAAATATTCCAGCAGGAAAAAAATTAACATGGAAATTTAAAGCGCCAAACGTACATGATTTTACATGGGCAGCAGATCCTGAATATATTCATGATACATTTAAGATGGATAACGGTATCGATTTACATTTTTTATATAAAAATACATTAAGCGATTTTTATAAAGAAAATTGGAAAAAACTACAGCCTAAAACAGCTGAGTTAATGACTTATTTTAGCAAGCATATTGGGCAATATCCTTACAAACAATATTCTGTTATACAAGGAGGAGATGGTGGTATGGAGTATGCAATGTGTACTTTAATTACAGGTAAACGTAAGTTTGGAAGTTTATTTGGTGTTACTGCTCATGAATTAGCACACACATGGTTTCAATTTTTGTTAGCAACTAATGAGAGTAAGCATTCTTGGATGGATGAGGGATTTACAACTTATATATCTAACAAAGCAGAAAATGAAATTTCAGGTAGAAATAAAGAGAATCCACATTCAGGTTCTTATAGAGGTTATAATTACGTTGTAACAAGTAAGTTAGAAGAGCCATTATCTACACATGCAGATAGGTTTCATACCAATACAGCTTATGGTATTGCAAGTTATTCAAAAGGAAATATTTTCTTATCACAATTAGAGTATATTATAGGTAAAGAAAATGTAGCAAAAACGTTAGAAAAATACTTTACAGATTTTTCATTTAAACATCCAGCTCCAAATGATATAAAGCGTACGGCAGAGAAAGTTTCAGGTATTCATTTAGATTGGTATTTAAACGAGTGGACTCAAACTACACATACAATTGATTACGGAGTAAAATCTGTAAACGGAAAAGAAGTTACATTAGAAAGAATAGGGCAAATGCCAATGCCTATAGATGTTACTGTGGTTTATACAGATGGTTCAAAAGAGTCATTTAACATTCCTTTACGTATGATGCGTGGCGAAAAACCAACAAGTGCAACAACGATTGAAGATTGGACATTCGCACATCCTACATATACATTTACAACATCAAAAACTGTAAAATCAGTAGAAATAGATCCGTCTAAATTAATGGCAGATATTAATCAAACGAATAATAGTTTTACTCAAGAATAGATATAAACTAAGCAATAATAAAAAAGGTTGAGAATTTTTCTCAACCTTTTTTTATTGAGTCAATAATTTTTTTTGAAGTTCTGATGGGGTTAATCCTGTTTGTTTTTTTACAAAAAGGCTAAAGTTAGAAGGACTATCGAAATTATAGTTATAAGCAATCTCTTTATAACTTAATTCTTTAAAAGCTAAGTCACGTTTAATATTAAGAATTAAAACATCGTGTATATGTTTTAAAGGTGTAGTATTTAATTCTTTTTTTACAATTTGAGTTAGTTTTTTACTTGATATATTTAATAGTTCAGCATATTCATTAATGCTTTTTTCAGTAATAAATTCATCAACTAATTCAGTAAACCCAGTAACTTTTTCAGTTATAGTATTTGCTCTGGTATTTTGGTTGTTAATATTTTCTTCTAATGAATATAAAAGAGTTGACAATAAGTGAATAGATTTCTCTTTAAAATAAGTTGATTTACTTTTCTGGATGTCAAGAATACGTTTTAATAAAATAAAAAAATCTTTGGTTTGGTTTTGATTTTCTTCATAAACTACAGAGGATTTTGAATAGCTTTTTAATAAAGAAAAGGTATTGGTAAAAAGCATTTCATTAGTAAACTGAATTAATAAGCCATCAGCTTCAATAAATCTTTTTACTAAATGTACTTGTTTGGGTTTTACAATATAACAACTATTATCTTTTATAGGTATGTTGTTAAAGTCGATAAGTTGATGACCACCACCTTTTTCAAAAAACAAAATTTCAAAATAATTATGTTTATGAATTGCATTAAAATCATATCCATTATTATAAGAAATAGGAGTTATATTAATATTGTAAGAAGTTTCTATATTATGAATAGGGATTTTCATAGGGGCAAATTCATAAGTTGTTTGCTGTTTTTAATAAGTTATATAAAGGTAGCGGGCTTTACTTTTGCTTCAAATTTTAAAACTTAAAAATAATGAAAAAATTAATTCTAGCATTTATATTATTAGTAACATTAAATATAAACGCACAAACTACATGGAAAGTAGATAAAGCACATTCTTCAATTATATTTTCAGTATCACATTTTATGATTTCTGAAGTAACAGGAAATTTTGGGAAATTTGATATTACTGCAAGTGCAAACGAAAAATTTGAAGCACCTAGTTTTGAGGTAACAATAGATGCAGCAACAATAAATACAAACCAATCAGGAAGAGATAATCATTTAAAATCTGCTGATTTTTTTGATGTTGCAAAGCATGCAAGTATTGTGTTTAAGAGTTCATCTTTTAAAAGCTTAGAAGGAAAAGAATTTGAAACTACAGGAAGTATTACCATTAAGGGAATTACTAAAGAAGTAGTTTTTAAAGGTAAATTAAATGGAGTAATTGATACTAAAAGCGGGAAAAAGAAAGCAGGTTTAAAGTTAGCTTCAGTAATTAAAAGAGAAGATTTTAATGTGGGAAAAGGAATGAATCCTGTAGGAAAAGAAGTGAATGTTACCATTAACATTGAAATGAATCAACAATAATCCCCGTTTTAAGGAAGTATTTGTATATACTTTTGTAGAGGCCAAAACTAATATAGTTTTTGGCCTTTTTTTTATTTAATGATTGTATTTTTAAAAAATGGAACAAGAAGTACTAGACTTTAACTTACTAACGATACTAGATGTATTATCAATAGCTACAGCTTTTATGTTGGGGTTACTTTTTATGACCTCTAAAACAAATAATAGAAAGGCAAATGTTTTTTTAGGTATGTTTTTATGGTCTTTATCTATTGAGGTACTTGATTCATTTATTCAAATTATAGATAATCTAGAAGTAAATTTATTACAGACTTCGTTATTTACAATTCCTTTCCTGTTCTTATATATAAACCAAACATTAAACAAAAAAAATACTTGGTATTTTTTATTGTTTTTTGTGCCAGGAATTTTTTTAAATAGTATTTCTTACGATGTCGATGCTTTTAAATATTTTGAATATCTATTCAATATTATCATATTGTTTTATGTTCTTAGAGTTTTAAAAAAACATAAAGAGAAAATTAACGATTTTTATTCTGAGATAGAAAATAAAACTTTGTCTTGGATTAAGGCAATTGTATATGTTTTTCTTTTTTTTCACTTACTATGGATTGTTGAGGATTTGGTTGGACTACAAAATGAAGAATTTATTCAGTATTTTGCATATGCATCTAATATTCTTACTTTTTTTATGATTTATTGGATTGGGTATAATGGGTTTTCACAGTCAGAAATGTTTATATCATCTTTATTTTTGGTAAAAGAAAAAGAAGAAGAAATTTCGGAGATTGGTATTTCTGAAACTTCAACACAGTTTTTAGAAATATCAGCAGCAATTCAACAGCGAAAATTATTCACAAAACCTAATTTAAATTTACGATCTCTCTCGGTTCAATTAAATATAAAAGAAAAAGAACTATCTAAGTTGATAAATTTACATACTCAAAATAACTTTTATCATTTTATAAATCAGTTTAAGGTAGATGAGTTTAAAAACTTACTATTATCAGAAAAAGCTACAAAACTGTCTCTTTTAGGAGTGGCAGAAGAAGCTGGTTTCTATTCGAAATCAACATTTTACACGGTGTTTAAAGCTGTTGAAGGAATGACTCCAAAACAATATCAAAATTTATTAAAAAAGTCCGAATAACCGCAGTCGGACTCTTCAATACGCATAATTAATAAGGGTGGCCGTTAATTTGCTGTTATCAATTTGTATAATGGTAAATAGCTTTTTTAACCCTTAAGTATTATGAAAGAAATAAAATCAGGAATAATTGTATTAGTTATAATGGCAATTACATGTTGCTCTACTAATACAGAGATTGTACCCAGTACATTTTCATTAGAAACATATTTAAAAGATAATGCTGATTATGTACATAACATTAACGGATTCTATATTGTAGGAAGTGCCGTGAGCCCAACGTCTAATGAAACTACTCCTGGAACAACTGCAAAAAATATCTTTGATCATAGTGTTCGTTTATTTAGTAGTTTTTTAGATCAAGATAATAACGGTGTTGTTGATGATGATAAAAAAGAATTAAATAAACAGCTTGCCGAAAAAACACTGTTTATTTCTGGTCCATTAAATATGGTTAACAAAATATCTGAAGCAAGTCAATTATCAAAAAAAGGGTTGTACGGTATGAGTATGCAAACAGATAATTGGCCTTATATAAAAAATTATAATGGAAAAGGTTGGACTGTTAATAAATTAAATTCATCCACTTGGAGGCCTGACGATTTTAATGCTTTATGGGAAGAAGTATTTCATACAATTACAGAAGCAATAAGTAGATCGGATAATAGTTTTGCTTTTACGGCTGGTAAAAAATTACGCGAACTTATGGATGCAGATATTGCAGCAAGTACTTATGATATTTCTGTACAAAATGCTGAAGAAAATGGGAACTACGATAAAATTACTGCAGTAAATGAATACATACATCAAATCTGGGCAATTAATTTTGCAAATCAGAACGTGGCATTAAATGCACACCAAAAAGAAGCATTACAATTTATGAAAGATAAAAAAGTACCAATGCAAGTAAATGCAGATTATGATAAAATAATAGGGACAAAAATTAAATAATAACATATAAATATGAAAAGATTAATGAATTTAGGAGCTATACTTATTAGTATAGTAACAATGAGTTGTGTGTCATGTTCAAATAATGATAATTCAATAGTTATTGATGGAGGAGTGATTAGTCAAGGAAATGATCCAAATTTTAAAATTGTAGTAAATAATGATGCAGATTTAACCAATTTCAATAGAAAAGTAGTCGTTTTTGGAATAGATATTTATGCGGCAAGTGGTGTTCAAGATAGCAAGTTATTACACGCAGCGAATGTAATGGCACAATATTTAGATAACAATGAGGATGGGGCTGTTGATAATCAATTAGTAATTGATAAAATGATAGAAAATAAAGCATTTTTGTTTTTGTGGAAAACTCAAAACGATATGCCGTCAAGTCCACCTTCAGGAAGATTAGGACAAGACTTAGGAGATGATGAAACTATTCCAGGTTTTGTTTCAGGAGGAAAAACAGGGCGTTTTGACGCTTCGTTAGAAGAGGTTTGGCATATAATTACACATGCAGGATATTCAAAAGCATATCCAAATATTTTTGGAGAAAATGCAGGTACATCATTAACAAATGCAATGGATGTTGCAAGAGGTGGTAATTTTACAACAATTCCAAGTTCTTATCCAGTAAATTCTTGGTATACTTATGATGATACAACCTGTACATACGATTGTCAAGCAACAGAATACTTTTATTGGGTAATGAGTTCTATTTTAGGAGGTCAAGTGAATAGATTAAGTGAAATTCAGCAAGAATGGAAATTAAATAATAAAATTAAAGTTCAAACTACCGATGCGGCGGTTTATGGTTTGTTAACAGACACTCAATATAAATTCCCAACAGTTTTACCAGACGGAACCTATAAGAGGTAATTTAATTACTAAAAGTAGGGTGTAAATAAAATAACTTGTTTTATTTATGTATTAAGTTTTTTAAAAATTACATTTCATCACTGAAGAAGAAATTGGAAATGTAATTTAAAACATTGTGTTCAAAGCACATACTTCGGTAGTTTCCTTAAAAAGGCAATTACAAAGTATGTGCTTTTTTATTTTATAAAATTAATTAAATCAAGAAAAAGATGAGAACAAAAAAAACATTATTAGTAATAATACTATTAACAATATTCATTGGTTGTAGTAATAACGATTCAAATATAAAAGATACACAAATTACTTTTGGAATTTTTAAAGTTTCGAGTAATAAAGAAACAGTAGAAATGAATGGAACCATCGGTAGTTCATCATTAGTGAATTTTGATAAACTATATTCTAAATACCCAAGTGTAAAAACAATAAATATTAAAAATTGCGATGGATCATCAGATGACGAAATAAATTTAAGGCTGTCTAAAAAAGTGTATGATTTAAATATAGACATTCATTTATTAGATAAAGCAGAAATTGCTTCTGGTGGCGTTGATTTTTTCTTAGCTGGAAAAAAACGAACTAGAGGTAATAATATAAAAATTGGAGTTCATTCTTGGGCTGGTGATAATGTAACAGCTACAGATTTTCCTGTAGGGCACACAAATCACTTACCATATATAAACTACTATAAATCTATTGGATTTACCGATGCGGAAGCTAAAGATTTCTACTACTTTACAATTAACGCAGCTTCTTCAACTAGCATTCATTGGATGACTGAAGAGGAAATTAAAACCTATAAGATGTTTTAGTTATAAATGATTAGAGAAGATCATAAAACCCTTTTTATTTATTTTGAAAGGGTTTCTTTTTATATATAAATCACGTCAACAATTTTGCTTAATTTTGCTGTTCAATTTCAACAGAAGATGTCAGAAGAAAAAAAATCACTTAATTTTTTAGAGCAAATTATTGAAGAGGATTTGGCAAACGGAATGCCAAAAGAAAATTTACGTTTTCGTTTTCCTCCAGAGCCTAACGGATATTTACATATCGGTCATACAAAAGCTATTGGAATTAGCTTTGGTTTAGGGCAAAAATACAATGCGCCAGTAAATTTGCGTTTTGATGATACAAATCCTGCTAAAGAAGAGCAAGAATATGTAGATGCGATAAAAAAAGATGTTACTTGGTTGGGGTATAAGTGGGAAAAAGAACTGTATTCATCTGATTATTTTCAACAATTATATGACTGGGCTGTTTTATTAATAAAAGACGGTAAGGCATATGTAGATAGTCAATCTTCTGAAGAAATGCGTGCTCAAAAAGGAACACCAACGCAAGTAGGAACAGATAGTCCTTTTAGAAATAGATCTGTAGAGGAAAACTTGGAATTATTCCAAGGAATGAAAGACGGAAAGTTTAAAGAAGGAGAGCACACTTTACGAGCAAAAATTGACATGGCAGATGACAACATGTTAATGAGAGATCCTTTAATGTATAGAATTATGTTTAAATCTCATCATAGAACAGGTTCAGATTGGTGTATTTATCCGATGTATGATTGGACACATGGTGAGAGTGATTATTTAGAGCAAATATCACATTCATTATGTTCGTTAGAGTTTAAACCTCACAGAAAATTATACAATTGGTTTCGTGATAACGTTTACGAGTACAGTAAATCAGAATTTGTAAATCCACCAAAACAAAGAGAGTTTTCTCGATTAAACTTAAGCTATACTATTATGAGTAAGCGTAAGTTATTAAAGTTGGTTGAAGAAGGTGTTGTAAATGGATGGGATGACCCGAGAATGCCAACAATTTCTGGATTAAGAAGACGAGGATATACACCAGCGTCAATTCGTAATTTTATAGAAACAGTTGGGGTATCTAAAAGAGAAAATATTATTGATGTTTCTTTATTGGAATTTAAAATTCGTGAAGATTTAAATAAAACAGCTAACAGAGTAATGGGAGTTTTAGATCCTGTTAAAGTAATTATTGATAATTATCCTGAAGACAGAGAAGAAATTTTAATAGCTGAAAATAATCCTGAAGATGAAAATTCAGGTACAAGAATAGTTCCGTTTTCAAGAGAAATTTATATTGAGCGAGAAGACTTTAGAGAGGAAGCAAATAAAAAATTCTTCCGATTGAAATTAGGAAAAGAAGTTCGTTTAAAAAATGCCTACTTTATTACGGCAACGAGTTGTGAAAAAGATGAAAACGGAGAAATAACTGTAATTCATTGTACATACGACCCGTTAACAAAATCTGGAAGTAATACTGAAGAAAGTAAACGTAAAGTAAAAGGAACTTTGCATTGGGTTTCTGTAAAACATGCGGTGAAAGCTGAGGTAAGAGCGTATGATAGATTGTTTTTAGATGAAGCTCCAGATTCACATAAAGAGAAAGACTATATGGATTTTGTAAATCCAAATTCTTTAGAGAAAATCACTGCTTTTGTAGAACCAAGTTTACAAACAGCAAAAGTAGGAGAGCAATTTCAGTTTCAACGTTTAGGTTATTTTAATGTTGATGACGATTCAACTTCAGAAAATTTAGTATTTAATAAAACTGTTGGGTTAAGAGATAATTGGGCAAAAAAGAACTAAAATAAAATAGTAAAAACTTTAATTTTAACACCTCATAATTTATGAAATTATGAGGTGTTTTTTTATAACAAAAATCCATTTTCCATTTTCGATAGATTATGTATCTTTACTGATTAAGTAAAGTTATGATGAAAAAGTTTATCTAACTGAAAATCAATAATAAAAAATGTTTTTTGATACTGGGATAAATCAGATTTAAAAAATGTTTTAAAAAATATACTATTTTATGAGTTGTAACAGTTGTTCAACTAGCAAAGACGGGGTTCCTGGAGGTTGCAAAAGCAATGGGAATTGTGCGTCAGGTACCTGTGGAAGTGGAAATAAACTTGCTGTTTTTGATTGGTTATCGAATATGACTTTACCTACGGGTGAAGCACCATTTAATATTTTTGAAGTCCGATTTAAAAACGGACGAAAACATTTTTATAAAAATACCGAAAAGTTAACCATTTCTATGGGTGATGTAATTGCTGTAGAAGGATCTTCTGGGCATGATATTGGTATTGTTGCATTAGCAGGAGAACTTGTGAAAGTTCAAATGAAGAAACGAAAAGTTGCAGCAGATAGTGAGGATGTAAAAAAAATTTACAGAAAGGCAACACAAAAAGATATTGATATTTGGCATGCAGCCAGAGATAAAGAACAAGAAACACAACGGAAAGGAAGAGAAATTATTAGTCGATTAGAACTAAAAATGAAACTTTCAGATGTAGAGTATCAAGGAGATGGAACAAAAGCTACTTTTTATTATACGGCAGATGAACGTGTAGATTTTCGTCAGTTAATTAGAGATTTAGCAGGAACTTTTTCTATACGAGTAGAAATGCGTCAAGTAGGTATGCGTCAAGAAGCAGCACGTTTAGGAGGTGTTGGGTCATGTGGTAGAGAATTGTGTTGTTCAACTTGGTTAACCGATTTTAGAAAAGTAAATACAGCAGCAGCTCGTTATCAACAGTTGTCATTAAATCCATTAAAATTAGCAGGACAATGTGGTAAATTAAAATGCTGTTTAAACTTTGAGTTAGATACTTATTTAGATGCACTACAGAGTTTTCCGAAACAAGATAAAATACTTAAAACAGAAAAAGGGGATGCCGTTTTTGTTAAAATGGACATCTTTAAAAAGATACTTTGGTATACTTACAAAGAAGAAAGTTTTAAGTGGTTTCGAATATCATTAGAGCAGGTTCAAGAAATTATTGAATTAAATAAAAACAATGAACTAGCTTTACCATTAGATGAGTATGAATTAGAAGCAGTTTTAGAACCAATTGTTGATTTTGAAAATGTTGTAGGTCAAGATAGTTTAACCCGTTTTGATGCACCAAAAAAATCACGAAATAATAATAGAAGGAAATCTAGAAAACCAGTAAATAAAATAGAAGGAAATCAACTTTCAGAAGCAAAATCAAATAGAAAGCCGCAAAGAAAGCCAGTAAATAAAAAGGAAGATAATAAACCTGCTGTTAGAAAACCTCAAAGAAAACCGGTAAATAAAAAAGAAGGAAATAAACCTTCAGAAGCAAAACCGATTAGAAAGCCTCAAAGGAAGCCAGTAAATAAAAAAGAAGGAAATCAGCCATCAGAAACAAAACCAAATAGAAGGCCTCAAAGGAAGCCTCAGAATAAGGAGGTAAATAAAAATTCTGAAACTAAAAATGTTGAGAATAAGAAGCCAAAACCTAGGCCTAACCCTAGAGCAAATAAACCAAAACCTCAAAAAGAAGTAAAAGAGAACAATGCTCAGTCTCAAAATAAACAAACAAATAGCCCGAAAAAGAATAATAACCAACGAAGAAAAAAACCAAATACAAACAAACCCAAGGATACAAAAAATGAAAAGGAGTAGTATATTTATACTTTTTTTAACAATTTTTATGATTGTTTCATGCGATTCTGGCAGAATATATGATGAATATATTACGTTGCCTAAAAGTTCATGGAGCAAGAGGAATGTAGTTACATTTACTTTCCCTATAAAAGATTCTATTAAAAAGAAAAACCTTTTTATAAATCTTAGAAACAATAAAAATTATAATTACAGTAATTTGTTTTTAATAACTCAAATGAATTTTCCAGATGGTCAAATTATTGTTGATACTTTAGAATATAACATGACGGATGTTACAGGTAAGTTTTTAGGAAAAGGAATTACTGATGTTAAAGAAAATAAACTTTTTTATAAAGAAAACATAACATTCCCGAGTAAAGGAAATTATACCTTAAAAATTCGACAAGCCATGAGAAAAAATGGTAATGTAGATGGAATTGAGGAACTTGAAGGTGTTTCTCACGTTGGATTTAGAATTGAAAAAATACAAAAATGACAAAGAAAAAGACAAGTACAAACACAAATAATTTTAGTAAATATATCAAATGGTTTTGGAGCATTCTATTAGGTGGCTTTTGTATTATTTGCCTATTGTTTTTATTAGCTTCTTGGGGAATATTTGGAGAATTACCTTCCTTTGAAGAATTAGAAAATCCTAAAAGTGATTTAGCAACAGAAGTGATTTCGTCAGATGGAAAAACACTAGGTAAATACTATGTAAAAGCTAATAGAACACCAATTAAGTACAACGACTTACCAAAAAATTTAATAAAAGCATTAGTAGCTACCGAAGACGAACGTTTTTATGAACATTCAGGTATCGATTTTAGAGGTTTAGCTAGGGCTCTTTCTAAATTAGGAACAGAAGGAGGAGCAAGTACAATAACACAACAGTTAGCAAAAAATCTTTTTAATAAAGGAGGTTCAAGCAATAAAATTAAAAGACTTACCCAAAAACTAAAAGAATGGGTAGTTGCAGTTAAATTAGAGCGTCAATATACTAAAGAAGAAATAGCAACGATGTATTTAAATACACAAGGTTTTCTTTTTAATGCAACTGGTATTCGTTCTGCCGCACGTATCTATTTTGGTAAAGAACCTAAAGAATTAGATATGCAAGAATCGGCTATTTTAGTAGCAATGTTAAAAAACCCGAGACAATACAACCCATATAGAGAACGATCTAAAAAAAAATCATTACAGCGTAGAAATGTGGTATTTGCTCAAATGGCAAAAAACGATATTATAACACAAAAAGAAAAAGATTCGTTACAAAAACTACCTTTAAAAATTAGCTTTACACCAGAGAGTCACAGTGATGGATTAGCAACATATTTTAGAGAAAATTTAAAACAACGGTTAAAAAAATGGGCAAAAGAAAACCCAAAGGATAACGGAGAATTTTATAATATTTATAAAGATGGATTAAAAATTCATGTTACTATTGATTCTCGTATGCAAAGGTATGCTGAAGAAGCAAGTAGAGAACATATGGCAAATCTTCAATCTTTTTTCTTTAAAGAACAAAAGAGAAATAAGAATGCTCCTTTTTATGATATAGATAAAAGATCAATTACGGGAATTATGAAACGAGGAAAACGAAACTCAGATCGTTATAAACGTTTAAAATCGGCAGGGAAAAGTGAAGCAGAAATTGAAAAATCGTTTAATACAGATGTAGACATGCGTGTTTTTTCTTGGAAAGGAGAAATAGATACCGTTATGACACCTTACGATTCTATACGTTATTATAAACATTTTTTACGATCAGGTTTAGTTTCTATAGAGCCGCAAACAGGTCATATTAAAGCATGGGTGGGAGGTATTAGTCATAAATATTTTAAATATGATGCGGTAGAACAGCAAAAACGTCAAGTAGGTTCTACTTTTAAGCCTTTTGTATACGCAACAGCAATTAATCAGTTAAAAATGTCACCTTGTGATAAGTTGCCGAATGTTTTATATACAATTCCGAAAGAAAAATATGGAATGCCAAAAGATTGGACCCCTAAAAATGCAGATAATAAATACGGTAAAGAATTAACCTTAAAAGCAGCATTAGCAAATTCGGTAAATGTTATAACTGCACAATTAATAGATAAAGTATCGCCAATAAATGTAGCACGTTTAGCTAGATCTGCAGGGATCAAATCAACAATTGAAGCAAATCCTTCTATTGCTTTAGGTGCGGTAGATTTATCGTTAATAGAAATGGCAAGTGCTTATTCAACTTTTGCAAACAAAGGGTTACGTGTTAGTCCGATGATGATTACTCGAATAGAAGATAAAAACGGAACTGTTTTAGAAGAATTTGTACCTGAGACAAAAGAAGTGGTAAGTGAAGAGTCGGCTTATGTAGTATTAGATTTATTAAAAGGAGTAACAACTGGTGGTTCTGGAGTACGTTTACGTACACAATGGAAAAAAGCTGATTATATTACTGGGCATCCTTATAAATTTACGAACCCTATTGCAGGAAAAACAGGAACAACACAAAATCAATCAGACGGTTGGTTTATGGGAATTGTACCTAATTTAGCAACAGGAGTTTGGACAGGAGGTGAAGATAGAGCAACGCATTTTGCAGGAATAGGAAAAGGGCAAGGAGCATCAATGTCATTACCAACATGGGCATTGTTTATGCAAAAATGTTATGCAGATGAAAGCTTAAATATAAGTAAGAAAGACTTTGAAAAACCTTCAGGGAAACTTTCTATAAAAATTAACTGTAACGAAGTTGAAAAAACTGAAGATGGTGGAGAAGGAGATACAGATTTTTAAGTAATTTTTTTAAACAAACAACTACAATGATAAATAAAAAAGTAAATAACGTACAAGAAGCAGTTGCTGGTGTAAAAGACGGCATGACATTGATGTTAGGTGGTTTCGGTTTGTGTGGAATACCAGAGAATGCTATTGCTGAATTAGTAAAAATAGAGGTAAAGGAAGTTACTTGTATCTCTAATAACGCAGGAGTAGATGATTTTGGCTTAGGTTTATTATTACAAAATCGTCAAATTAAAAAAATGATTTCTTCTTACGTCGGGGAAAACGATGAATTTGAGCGTCAAATGCTTTCTGGAGAATTAGAGGTAGAATTAACTCCACAAGGTACTTTAGCTGAAAAGTGTAGAGCAGCACAAGCAGGTTTTCCTGCATTTTATACACCAGCTGGTTACGGAACAGAAGTTGCAGAAGGTAAAGAAACACGTGAGTTTGATGGGAAAATGTATGTGTTAGAACCAGCTTTTAAAGCAGATTATTCATTTGTAAAAGCATGGAAAGGAGATACGGCAGGAAACTTAATATTTAAAGGAACTGCACGTAATTTTAATCCAAATATGTGTGGAGCGGCAACCATTACAGTAGCAGAAGTTGAAGAATTAGTCCCAGCAGGAACATTAGATCCAAATCAAATACACATTCCAGGTATTTTTGTTCAACGTATTTTTCAAGGAGACAAATATGAGAAAAGAATTGAGCAACGAACTGTAACACCTAAATTGTAATAAAATGGCATTAACAAAACAACAAATAGCACAAAGAATAGCTAAAGAATTACAAGATAAATGGTATGTTAATTTAGGAATTGGAATACCAACTTTAGTAGCAAATTACATTCCTGAAGGAATTGAAGTAGAATTTCAATCAGAAAACGGGTTATTAGGTATGGGACCATTTCCTGTAGAAGGAACTGAAGATGCAGATTTAATAAATGCAGGAAAACAAACAGTTACTGTTTTAGATGGAGGATCTATTTTTGATTCTGCGACAAGTTTTTCTATGATACGCGGTAAACACGTTCAATTAACAGTTTTAGGAGCAATGGAAGTTGCACAAAACGGTGATATTGCTAACTGGAAAATTCCAGGAAAAATGGTAAAAGGAATGGGAGGAGCGATGGATTTAGTAGCATCTGCCGATAATATTATTGTTGCAATGATGCATACTAATAAACGTGGTGAATCTAAAATACTAAAAGAATGTTCTTTGCCATTAACAGGTGTTGGTTGTGTAACTAAAGTAGTTACTAATTTAGCCGTGTTAGAAGTAAAAGATAGTGCTTTTCATTTATTAGAAAGAGCTCCAGGTGTTTCTGTTGAAGAAATTCAAGCAGCAACCGAAGGTACTTTAATTGTAAATGGAGAAATTCCTGAAATGAACATTTAAGATAGATTTTTTTAGATTAAATGATACAATTAATAAAAAAGATACATAGAATTATTTATCCTATTTTAACAGTGTTTTTCTTGTTAATTCTAGATCGAGTATTCCATGTAGAACCAGATTGGGTTCGAATAGCAGTAGCAATTGCTTTAGGATATTTTTTATCACCAAGAAAAAAAATAATTCAAACAGAATTAGGAGAAAAGAAACAATTAACGTGGATTTTTCTTAAAAAACCAATATTTCTAGATTAATGAAAATAATCTCATATAACGTAAACGGAATTAGAGCCGCTTTAAAAAAAGGATTTATAGATTGGTTAAAATCTGCTAATCCAGATGTGATTTGTATTCAAGAAACCAAAGCACATAAAGAACAGTTAGATGTAACGGAGTTTGAAGATGCAGGTTATCCTTACCATTATTGGTTTTCAGCACAAAAAAAGGGGTACTCATCAGTAGCTGTTTTTTGTAAAGAAGAACCAAAACATATTGAATATGGAACAAGTATTGAATCGATGGATTTTGAAGGTAGAAACCTTCGTGTAGATTTTGATGAAGTCTCTGTAATGAGTATGTACTTACCATCAGGTACAAACGCTGCTAGGTTAGATTATAAGTTCAATTATATGGATGAGATCTTGGCATATGCAACTGAGTTAAAAAAAACGATTCCGAATTTAGTTATTTGTGGAGATTATAATATTTGTCATGAAGCGATAGATATTCATAACCCAAAAATGAAAGGAGTATCTGGTTTTTTACCAGAAGAACGAGAATGGCTTACTAAGTTTATTGACAGCGGATTTACAGATAGTTTTCGATTTTTAAACCCAGAAAGACAAGAATATTCTTGGTGGAGTTATCGTGCAAACTCTAGAGCAAATAATAAAGGGTGGCGTTTAGATTACGCAATGGTTTCTGAGCCATTACAACGTAAAATTGCGAGAGCATATATTTTAACCGAAGCAAAACATTCAGATCATTGCCCGATTGTTGTTGAATTAGATTTATAAAAAAAACATGAGATACTTACTATTACTACTTTTTACTACTTCTTTTTTCGCTCAGCAAACAACAGATAGTACTTCTGTAAAGAAAGAAAATACAACAATAGTTATCGACTCGATTTTGGTCGTAAAAGATTCTATTAAACCAAAACAAACCGTTGGGTTATTTTCTGATACTGATTTAAAAATTATTGATAGTTTATTAATTGAAGAGAAATTTAATTCATCATTATTTGATAGTATTCAATATGTAATTAATGATAAAGATATTATTGGTAATACAACAACAATACTTTCTACAGATTTATTAAAAAAACGATTAAATGAGTTAAACTTAAAAACACCGTTTCATTTAGCGTACAACCCAGCATTAGAAAAAGTAATAAATAGTTATCTTAAGTACCGTAAAAAATATTACCCTGCTTTAATGGCAAGAGCACAGTATTATTTTCCGATGTTTGAACAGTATTTAGATCAATTTGATGTTCCGTTAGAAATGAAATATTTAGCGATTGTAGAGTCTGCTTTACGACCAGCAGCTAAATCGAGAGTAGGAGCAACTGGACTATGGCAATTTATGTATGGTACAGGAATTCAATTTGATTTAAAAGTCAATTCGTATGTTGATGAAAGACAAAACCCTGTAAAAGCAACAATAGCCGCTTGTAAATATTTGAGTAGACTATATAAGATTTTTGGAGATTGGGATTTAGCTTTGGCAGCCTATAATTCAGGACCAGGAAATGTTTCAAAAGCAATAAAACGATCAGGAGGTTACCGAAATTACTGGAATATTAGACCATATTTACCTCGTGAAACAGCAGGATATGTACCAGCATTTTATGCAACAATGTATATTTTTGAGCATGCAGAAGAACATGGAATTTACCCTAAATCACCAGATATTTTCCATTTTGAAACTGATACTGTTCAAATAAAGAGAACAATTAGTTTCGATCAAATATCAGAAAAAACGAAAATTGACGCTGAATTAATTTCATTCTTAAATCCATCGTATAAGCTAGATGTCATTCCGTATGTAAAAGATAAAAATTACGCAGTTAGATTGCCTCGAAGAAGCATGATAGATTTTCTTGATAAAGAGAAGGATATCTATTTATTAGCTAATGAAGATGATAACAAAAGAGAGAAACCATTACCAAAGTATTTTGAGATGGATAGGCGTACACGCTACAAAGTACGTAGTGGTGATTATTTAGGTAAGATAGCTAATAAATTTGGAGTAAGAGTTAGCGATATAAAACGTTGGAACGGTATGAGAAGTCACCGTTTAAAAATAGGACAACGTTTAAGTATTTATCCTAAAAGAATGGTTAAGACAAAGAAAGCGCTTAAAAAGAAATACAAACTTCCAACAGGAAAGCATGAGGTTTATGTTGTGCAAAATGGAGATTCGTTATGGACAATATCTAAGAAATACCCGTCAGTTTCTATAGAGCAAATAAAAAAATGGAACAATATTTGGAGTGTAAAAAGTCTAAAGCCAGGAATGAAGCTTAAAATTTTTAAAGGTTAAAAATACTACTAAACATTATAAAAAATAAAAATCATGAGGAAAATAGCAACCATACTTGTTTTGGTATTCTTTGTAATATCATGTAAAACAGGTGATGGAAAAGATAGTTATACTTTACCTACGTCTAATGGTAATACCAATAGAATAATGGTGGTAACCAAAGGAGCAGATTGGGATGGTAAAATAGGAGATGCAATACGTACTGTATTTGGTGAGCACCAAGTTGGTTTGCCGCAACCAGAAACTTTATTATCCGTAAGCCAGGTAGATCCGGTTGGTTTTAGTAGTTTTATGCGACATGGAAAAGCTGTTTTAATTCTTAAAAGAGGCGCTAATGAAGGGATTACTGTAGAGAAAAACAGGTATGCAATACCTCAAATTATTGTGCATGCTACAGCTAAAGATGGAGTTGGGTTGTTAAATATTTTAAACAAAAGAGGAAAAGAAATTATTAAATTATTTAAAGATGAGGATATTAGATTTACACAACGTCTCTTTAAAAAAGATCGTATAGACGAAACTAAATTTAAAACAATTAAAAGGATAGGATTAACATTAGATATTCCAAAAAGATATAAATTAGTTGAAGATACAGGTGATTTTATTTGGTTTCGTCAGCATTTAAAAAGCGGTATTGCTAGAGGAGATGGTACTAATAATATTTTAATATATAGTATGCCTTTAGAAGATGAAAATAAAATTGCTGATAACATTACAGCTGTACGTGATACGATTGGTAAAAAACACATACCTGGTAGTAAAGAAGGAATGTATATGATTACAGAACAGGCATATACACCATTTACTTTTGATGCAGAAATTGATGGTAAAAAGGCTTATGAAACAAGAGGTAAATGGGAAGTTAAAAACGATTTTATGGCAGGTCCTTTTATCAATTATACTATAATCGATAAAAAGAATAATCGACTAGTAATTTTTGAAGGATTTACATACGCACCATCTGTAAATAAACGTGACTTTCTTTTTGAATTAGAAGCCATTGCAAAATCAATGAAAATAAATTAATTGTAACCTTAATTATCGGTTTACTTATAAGCATCAACTCTTTAGTTGATGCTTTTTCGTTATATTTGAGTAGATTAACTATAAACTTTTTATAATGGAAACAAACTATTTAGCACTTTTAGGTGCAGCTTTTATTCCTATGATTATGGGATTTCTTTGGTATGGCCCTATGTTATTTCAAGATAGGTGGATGAAAGAAATGAATTTTACTAAAAAAGATTTAGAAGGAGGTAATATGTTATTAATCTTTGGACTTAGTTTTGTGTTTAGTTTATTAATTGCTTTTTTTATGCAGTTTTTAGTGATACATCAATTTGGAGTTTATCAAACCTTAGCAGGTGAGCCAGAATTTATGAACGGATCTGGAAAAGGATTTACATATTTTCAAGAGTTTATGAGTAATTTTGGTGACCGTTTTAGAACTTTTAAACACGGAGCATTACATGGTGTTATAACAGGTTTGTTTTTTGTATTACCAATTATAGGAACAAAATCTTTATTTGAAAGAAAAAGCTTTAAATATGTTGCAATCAATGTAGGATATTGGGTTGTAACGCTAGCTTTAATGGGAGGAATTATTTGTCAATGGGTGTAAGTAATTAATGAATATATAATATGTAAAAGCATCAATTTTAAAAATTGATGCTTTTTTTATGTAACAAATAGTTAATGAAATGTACTTATAAACAATCAATTAATAACTAACCAAATGATTACACACTTTTTTAATTTAGAATGGAAACAATATTTCCGATCTTCTTATTGGCAAAAAAGCATTGGAATTAAAATTATTTTAGGTTTTTTTGGATTAATTATGTTAGCATACATGTTACTTATCGGATTCTTTTTATTTAAAGGAGTTCAGAAGATATTTCCAGATCAAGACCCTTTTTTAATAGTAAATAGTTTTTTATTCTTTTGGATTTTAGGAGATTTAATAATGCGTTTTTTTCTTCAAAAATTACCAATTATAACAGTAAAACCACTATTGACATTACCTATTAAAAGAAGTAAAATTGTAAATTATGTTTTAGGTAAATCAGCAATATCTTTTTTTAATTTTTTACCGCTTTTTGCTATTATCCCTTTTGGTGTCACTTTAGTATCAGAAAGCTATGATATTACAGAAACAGTTGTTTGGGTAATTTCATTAATAATAATTGTATTAATAGTAAATTTTTTAAACTTTATTATTGAAAATTTGACAGCAAAAACTGATTTGTCGTTTTTACCCTTAATAGCTATTTCAGGAAGTATTTTTGCATTAGATTATTTTCAACTGGTTTCTTTTTCAGAGTTAGTATCTAATGGAATTTTAGCAATTACTAAAAACCCAGTATTAATACTTGTACTAATAGCAATTCTAATAATTCTATATTATTACAATTATATTATTTTAAAAAGTAAATTATATGTTGATAGTGCTGTAGATACAAAAATAGAAGAAGCAAAGCCTACAGATTTGGCTTGGACAAATAGGTTTGGTGATATTGCACCATTTATGCAGTTAGATTTAAAGTTATTAATGAGAAATAAACGATCAAAATCAACCTTGCCAATTTTAGTGATAGGTCTTCTATATGGTTTATTCTTTTATCCTCAGCCAGAATATGCAGATAAAGAATTCTTTTTTGCGTTTATAGGTATATTTTCAACAGGTGCATTCTTAATTAATTTCGGTCAATTTATTCCAGCTTGGGATAGTGGTTATTACAAAATGCTAATGAGTCAGAATTTTAAATATGAACGTTATTTAAAATCTAAGTTTACATTAATGGCAATTAGTGTTGTAATCTTGTTTGTTTTAGGAATACCTTACGTGTATTTCGGATGGAAAATTTTAGTAGCACATTTTGCAGCAGCAATTTACAATGTTGGTGTAAACTCACATGTAATTATGTATGGAGGTTCGTTTAATCGAAAAAAAATAAATTTAGATCAAAAAGCAGCTTTTAATTATCAAGGAACAGGAGCAGTTCAGTGGTTAATAGGTATTCCACTAATGGTACTTCCTATGGCATTATTTGCATTGGTAAATTGGTTGGTAAATTTTGAAGTAGCAATTACAGTTTTAATCATTTTAGGATTAACAGGTATTGTACTTCATAAAAAACTAATGAAAGCAATTACAAAAACTTATGTAGCAAAAAAATATGCTATGATTCACGCATTTGATCAAGAAAATTAATAAAAGAAATTATGATACAAACAATAAATCTTACAAAAAAATACGGAGCGTCTCAAGTTTTAAACATTGAAAGTTTAGAAATTCCAAAAGGACAAAGCTTTGGTTTAGTAGGGAATAATGGAGCAGGTAAAACAACATATTTTAATATTTTATTAGACTTAATTCGTCCAACTACTGGTGAAATAGTAAATAATAAAATTGTAGTAAATAAAAGTGAAGATTGGAAAACTTTTACAGGCTCTTTTATTGATGAATCTTTTTTAATAGGGTATTTAACACCTCAAGAATATTTTGAATTTATTGGTGATTTACGTGGGATGAATAAAGCCGATGTAAAAGCATTTGTAAGTCAGTTTAAAGAGTTTTTTAATGATGAGATTTTAGGAAAGAAAAAGTATTTACGAGATTTAAGTAAAGGGAATCAAAAAAAAGCAGGAATTGTAGCTGCAATGATGGGAAACCCACAAGTAATAATTTTAGATGAACCTTTTGCTAATTTAGATCCAACAACTCAAATTAGATTAAAAAAAATGTTGAAATCTTTAACCAATAATAAAGAAGTTACAATATTAATCTCTAGTCACGATTTAAGTCACGTAACTGATGTTTGTGAACGAATAGTTGTATTAGATAAAGGTAATTTGGTAAAAGATATTAATACCTCACCAGAAACTTTAAAAGAATTAGAAAGTTATTTTTCTGTTTAAATCAAATAAATTATGCGAGCTAAAAAAAATTAAAGGGAAGGATAAAAGTGTTTTTTAATAGCTTAGACGTATTTTAAATCTTACAAGGTGCCTAAAAATTATCTTTTTATTGCTATTTTTACGCTTTTACGTACAATAAACTTATTAATATTACTGTTGTACAGTAAAAGCATAACTATATGAAAAAACTATCTAAATTCTTAGTTTTCAACCTCCTCTTGGCTATTGTGTATTCATGTAGCGTAAAAAAAGATGCTTTTTTAAATCGAAATTTTCATGCACTAACTACAAAGTATAACATACTTTTTAATGGAGAGCAAGCATATTTAAAGGGTTTAGAAGAAGTTGAAAACAAACATAAAGATAACTTTTGGAAGCGTTTACAATTAGAACCAATTACTTTTGATGAAAAAGAGATCGTATTATCTGCAATACAGCCAGGTACTGGTTTTAATAATGAAGAGGAAGAAGAAGTTGAAGTTTTAACGTCGTTTGATAAAGCGGAAGAAAAGGCGGTAAAAGCAATTCAAAAACATTCAATGAATGTGAATGGATATGAAAAAAATCGCCAAATTGACGATGCTTATTTGTTATTAGGGAAATCGAGATATTATACACAGCGTTTCATTCCTGCAATAGAATCTTTTAACTATATCATAGCAAATTATCCGAATGCAAGTTTAATAAATGAAACAAAAATTTGGAGAGCAAAAACAAATATTCGTTTAGATAATGAAAAACTAGCAATAGAATCTTTGAAGTTTTTGTTAGAGGTTGAAGAAAACGAAGAAGAATTACCTGACGTAATAAGAGAACAAGCACACACTGCAATGGCAATGGCGTATCAAAAAACAGATACGATTCAAAAAGTAATAGAACATTTAACAGCAGCGTCAAAAATATTTAAGAATAAAGAACAATCTGCACGTAATATGTTTGTCTTAGGGCAAATTTATAGTGAGTTAAATTACAGAGATTCTGCAAGAATAGTATTTAATAAATTAGCAAGTACTAAAAAAGCGCCATATAAATATCGTATTCGAGCAAATATTGAAATGGCTAAAAATACTGAAAACGATTCAGCATCTATAGTCGTATTAGCTAAGTTAAAAAAACTAATTAGAAATTCGGATAATCGTAAGTTTTTAAACGCTTTATATTATCAAGCAGGAGTTTTAGAAGTAGGAAGAAACAATACAGATAAAGCTATTGGGTATTTTAAGAAATCATTACAAGCGAAAAATAATAATAATTATCAAAAAACATATGCTTATGAACGCTTAGGTAATATTGCATTTGATAAAGAAGCGTACTTATTAGCAGGTTCATATTACGATAGTGTTTTACAAGCTACTTCAAAAGAGTTTGATCAAGAGAAAAGAATTAGAAGAGTTAGAAGAAAAAACAGAGGGTTAACTACTTTAAGAAAGTATGAAGACCTTGTTAAGAATAATGATAGCATTCTTAAATTAGTTGCTATGAGTGTTGATGAACGAACATTGTTTTTTGAAAACTACATAGAGAAAATTAAGAAAGAAGACGAAGAGAAACAACAATTGCTCTTAAATACACAAAACTTTGGAAGTTCTTTTGGAGGTGGAGCATCAGTGGGTAATAAAAGCAATAAAGGTAAATGGTATTTTTATAATACTCAAGCTTTAGGTTTTGGTAAAGCAGCCTTTCAAAAAACATGGGGTACGCGTCCATTAGAAGATAATTGGAGATTGTCAGACAAATCTACAAATGTAAGCAACGATATTGTTGAAGAATCTACAGAGCCTGTTGTAAATAAAAGATATGAGTTAAGTACGTATTTAGATGAGATACCAACAGATAAAAATGTAATAACTGAATTAACTAAAACTCGTAATGACGCTTTGTATCAATTAGGTTTAATTTATAAAGAACAATTTAAAAATACGAGCCTTGCAATTAAAAATTTAGAGCGTTTTCAAAAAGAACAACTAAATACAGATTTAGAATTGTCAATAAGCTATCATTTATATCAAATATATACTGATGTGAATGATGTTGAGAAGTCAAAAAAATATAAGGATGTTATTTTAAATAAGTATCCGAAAACTACTTTTGCTCAAGTAATAATAAATCCTACAAAAAAATTAACAACAGCAAAAAAAGAAGATGTTGTTTTAGATAAATATAAAGAAGTTTATTATTTATATAAAAAAAATAAGTTTGAAGAAGCTGTACGTGAGATAGACAGTTTTTCAATCGCTTCAAGTAATTCGAAATTAATCCCTAAATTTGCACTTTTAAAGGCTTTGTCTATAGGGAAGTACAAGAGTAGAGATCTCTATAAAAAAGCATTAGAATTCGTTGCAATTGGTTATGCAAATAAAGAAGAAGGCGTAAAGGCGAAAGAAATATTAGCACAGTTAAAAAAATAAAAACCCAAATTCCCCTAAATATGTTTAGTAAAGAAAGTAAGAAAACAAATGAAAATAAAGTTTCAGAAAGAAATATAGTAGGTAAAAACACACAGATTTCTGGAGAGATTATTTCAGAAGGTGATTTTAGAATTGACGGAACTTTAGAAGGAACCATTAAAACAAATGGTAGAGTTATTATTGGAGAATCAGGTTTTATTAAAGGTAAGGTAGAGTGTACAAATGCCGATATTGAAGGTAAGTTTTCTGGTGAATTAGTAGTTTCAAATACATTAACTGTAAAAACTTCAGCAAATATTAATGGAGACGTTATTATAGGTAAACTTTCAGTAGAGCCAGGCGCTTCATTTAATGCAACTTGTTCAATGAAAGGAGCTTTAAAAGAAATGAAAAATAATGAGCAAAAAGGCAAAGAAAAAACCGCTTAATAAATACTTTCGGTTTACTAGTATTGCTCTTCAAATGGGTTTAACCATTTATCTTGGTAATTTACTAGGTGAATGGTTAGATGTTAAGTTTCCAAATGATGTAGAGTTGTATTCTAAAATATGTACACTTGCAGCAGTTTTTTTAGCAATGTTTTCTGTAATTCGTCAAGTTTCAAAAATATCCAAGTAATAATGATTAAACGCATTTTGTATTTTATCACAGCTGTAGTTATATTATTCGCAGTGAGTTATACTTCACATAATTTTTTTTTAAGTACAAGAAACATTGTACTACCTTTCTCTTTATTTTATATATACTTATTTCATGTAATAGCAACCAGTTTAATATATATATTACTTGAGTTTCTTGCTAGTAAAATGCCAAATGAAGCAGGTTATGGTTACTTAGCTTTAATGCTTTTAAAAATAGGTTTTTTTGTCTTAATTTTTCAAGACTCTGTATTTGCAGGTGATGAACTTGCAAAATCTCAAAGAGTATCTTTGGTTATTCCATTATTTATTTTTTTAATAACAGAAGCAATCGCTGTTTCAAAGTTGTTGAATAGCAAGTAGTTCACTTTTTTTATTGACTATTTTAGCTTGATGATAAATTATCAAAAAACTAAGGTCAAAAACGGTTTGTAGTTTTAATTACAATATGTACCTTTGCACGGAAATTTACAGACCTTAATCGTATATTCAAATTAAAGATATGATGATAGCAAAAAAATCTATCAAGTTTTTAACATTACTTACAATAGTTTTTACTTCTTTTTCAGTTTTTGCTGATGGGGGAGATCCGATTTCACAAGATGGAGGTCGTATAAACACAAAAGAAGAAATAGATGCTTATAAAAAGCATCACTTAGCAGATTCGCATGATTTCTCTTTGTTTTCATATACAAATGATGCAAACGAGAGAAAACATATCGGTTTTCCTTTGCCAGTGATTGTTTGGACAAGTAAAGGGTTAAAAACTTTTATGTCTTCAGCATTTCATCATAATGATGATGGGCATGTTGTTGTAGATGCTGGAGGTGTTAAGTTAGCTAAAGTACATAGTAAAATTTACGAATTAGAAGAAGGAGCTACTTCAGTTTCTTTTGATGAAGAGCATCACCCTATAAAAGCACATAAGTTATTAGATTTTTCTATAACAAAAAGTGCGTTTGGTATGTTGTTAGTCGGTTTGTTAATGATTCTAGGATTTAGATCATTAGCTAAAGGGTATAAGAAAGGTGCAATTCCAACAGGTTTTGCAAGAGTATTGGAGCCTTTGGTTTTGTATGTTAGAGATGAGATTGCAAGACCAAATATAGGAGAGAAGCATTATCGTAAATTCATGAGTTTTTTACTTACTGTTTTCTTTTTTATCTGGGTGTCAAACTTATTAGGGTTAACTCCATTAGGGTTTAATATTACAGGACAGTTAGCCGTAACAGTGTGTTTAGCATTGTTTACTTTTATAATAGTTCAGTTTTCGGCTAATAAAGATTATTGGAAACATATCTTTTGGATGCCAGGTGTACCAGTACCGATGAAGATTATTTTAGCACCTATTGAAGTATTAGGTTTGCTAACAAAACCATTTTCGTTATTTGTTCGTTTGTTTGCAAACATTACAGCAGGACATGCAGTAGTTATGGGTATTGCAGCTTTAATGTTACTGTTAAAAGAAAAGTTTGGAACAGCAGGTGCAACAGGTATCTCTTTGTTTTTAACATTGTTTTTAACATTGATTGAAGTTTTAGTAGCGTTCTTACAAGCTTATATATTTACAATGTTATCTTCATTGTTTATTGGTATGGCTGTTGAAGAGCACGAACATCATTAGAAAGTAGAATAAAATTTTGTTTAATTTAATATAAATCAAGTAGTATGTACAATTTAATAGGAGCAGGTTTAATCGTAATCGGAGGTGGATTAGGTTTAGGAAAAATTGGTGGTAGCGCAATGGATGCTATTGCTCGTCAACCTGAAGCAGCTGGAAAAATCCAAACTGCAATGATTATTATCGGGGCATTATTAGAAGGTTTAGCATTTGGTGCTTTACTTTTAGGAAAATAATCCGAAAAATTAAAAGAAACACTTTCTGCAACGGTTGGTTGCAGAAGTGTTTTATTAAACAATAAAAAATACAAAATTAAGTAGTATGGAAATTTTTAATGATTTTTCAATAGGGTTGTTTGTAATGCAAGCAGTTATCTTGTTGATTTTGATTTTTTTAATGATGAAATTTGCTTGGAAGCCTATTTTATCATCATTAAACGATAGAGAAGAAGGAATTCAAAATGCATTAGATCAAGCTGAAAATGCTCGTAAAGAAATGCAAAATTTACAAGCTGATAACGATAGATTGTTAAAAGAAGCTCGTGAAGAGAGAGATGCAATGATGAAGGATGCTCGCGATATTAAAGAAAATATTCTTGCTGAAGCAAAAGAAGAAGCACAAGAGCAAACTACTCTTATGATTGAAAATGCTAAAGCAACAATAAAGCAAGAGCAACAAGCAGCAATTGCTGAGTTAAAGAAAAACGTAGCAGATTTATCAATAGATATAGCACAACAATTAGTAAGAAAAGAATTAGCATCTAGTGATGAGCAATTAAAGCTTGTTGAAGGAATGTTAAAAGAAGTTACTTTAAACTAATTAAGTAGATGAAAGGAGCAAGACCAGCATTACGTTACGCAAAAGCAATATTAAACCTAGCTAAAGAAACTAAAACTGATTCTTTAGTAAACGATAACATGAAGTTTATTGCAGGTACTATTGCAGGAAGTAGTGATTTAAAAAGAATGCTTAAAAGTCCTGTAGTTAAAGCAGCAGATAAACGTAAAGTTTTAACTGCTCTTTTTGGAGAAAAAGTAGATGCTATCACAAAAGGTTTATTTAACTTGTTAGAAGAAAATAAACGTATGATGATGTTAGAAGTTATTGCTAAGCAATACGCTATAATCTATGATTACGATAAAAATATACAGGTGGCTAAAGTTACTACAGCAGTAGCTTTAACGAAAGAACTAGAAGATAAAATACAAGCTAAGATTGTAGAAATTACAGGAAATAGCGCAGGTATAGAAAATATAGTAAATCCAACTATTTTAGGAGGATTTATTTTACGTGTTGGAGATGTGCAATATGATGCAAGTATTTCTAATCAATTGAGTCAACTAAGAAGAGAATTTGACAATAGTCATTATATTTCTCAAATTTAATTATACATCAAAAGAAATAAGATGGCAGCAATTAAACCAGCTGAAGTTTCAGCAATTTTAAAGGAACAATTAACAAATTTCGAAGCGAAAGCAACGTTAAACGAAGTAGGTACTGTATTACAAGTAGGTGATGGTATTGCTCGTGTTTATGGTTTGTCTAATGTAGAGTACGGTGAATTAGTAGAATTCGATAACGGATTAGAAGGTATCGTATTAAACTTAGAAGATGATAATGCAGGTGTTGTATTATTAGGAGCTTCAACAAGTGTAAAAGAAGGATCTACTGTAAAACGTACAGAAAGAATTGCTTCTTTAAGAGCTGGAGAAGGTATTGTTGGACGTGTTGTTAACACTTTAGGTCAACCAATCGATGGTAAAGGACCTATTGAAGGTACAACTTACGAAATGCCTTTAGAGCGTAGAGCTCCAGGTGTAATTTATCGTGAGCCTGTAACTGAGCCAATGCAAACTGGTATTAAATCTATTGATGCAATGATTCCTGTAGGTCGTGGTCAACGTGAGTTGATTATTGGTGACCGTCAAACTGGTAAATCAACAGTTGCTATTGATACCATTTTAAATCAAAAAGAATTTTATGATGCTGGACAACCAGTATATTGTATATATGTTGCAATTGGTCAAAAAGCATCTACTGTAGCGGCTATCGCTAACATGTTAGAAGATAGAGGCGCAATGGCTTATACTACAATTGTAGCAGCAAATGCATCTGATCCTGCAGCAATGCAAGTATATGCACCGTTTGCTGGAGCAGCAATTGGAGAGTTTTTTAGAGATACTGGTAGACCAGCTTTAATTGTATTTGATGATTTATCAAAACAAGCAGTTGCATACCGTGAGATTTCTTTATTATTAAGAAGACCACCAGGACGTGAGGCATATCCTGGAGATGTATTTTACTTACACTCAAGATTATTAGAACGTGCTGCAAAATTAATCAATGATGATAAAATTGCTAGTGAAATGAACGATTTACCAGATTCTTTAAAAGGAATTGTAAAAGGTGGAGGTTCTTTAACTGCATTACCAATTATTGAAACACAAGCAGGAGACGTTTCAGCATATATTCCAACAAACGTAATTTCGATTACAGATGGACAAATTTTCTTAGACGGAGATTTATTTAACTCTGGTGTTCGTCCAGCAATTAACGTAGGTATTTCTGTATCACGTGTTGGAGGTAATGCTCAGATTAAAGCAATGAAAAAAGTATCAGGTACTTTAAAATTAGATCAAGCACAGTTCCGTGAATTAGAAGCGTTTGCTAAGTTTGGTTCAGATTTAGATGCTGCTACAATGAATGTGATATCTAAAGGTCAACGTAATGTTGAAATTTTAAAGCAAGCACAAAACGATCCTTATACAGTAGAAGATCAGATTTCAATCATTTATGCAGGTTCTAAGAACTTGTTAAAAGATGTTCCTGTAGAAAAGGTAAAAGAATTTGAAAGAGATTATATAGATTATTTAAATGCTAAGCATAGAGATACTCTAAATACTTTAAAAGCAGGTAAATTAACTGAAGAAGTAACAGATACTTTAACAGCAGCTGCAAAAGAAATTTCAGCTAAATTTTCAGCTTAACAATAGACTTTAATATTAAGTATTGAAAATAATTTTCAATACTTAATATTTAATAATCAATCCAATTCGTATGGCGAACTTAAAAGAAATACGTAACAGAATTACTTCTATAAAATCTACAATGCAGATTACCTCTGCCATGAAAATGGTATCGGCTGCAAAGTTGAAGAAAGCTCAAGATGCAATTACAGCAATGCGTCCGTATTCATCTAAGCTTACTGAATTATTACAAAGCTTAAGCGCAACTTTAGATAGTGATGCTAGTGGAGAATATTCAACACAAAGAGAAGTAAAAAAGGTATTATTGGTTACAATTACTTCTAACAGAGGTTTATGTGGTGGTTTTAACTCTTCTATTGTTAAAAGAACAATAAAAGCTATCGATGAGAAATACAATGGAGTTACTGTTGATTTGTTTACGATAGGTAAAAAAGGAGATGATGTTTTATCAAAAGAACATAATGTTATCGAAAATAGAAATGATATTTTTGATGATTTAACTTTTGATAACGTAGCAGAAATTGCTGAGAATTTAATGAATTTATATGTAACAGGTGCTTACGATAAGATAGAACTTGTTTACAATCAATTCAAAAATGCAGCAACGCAATTACCTCAATTAGAACAATTTTTACCAATTGAGCCAATTGAAAGTAATGAAAGTGTTAGTTCAGATTATGTTTTTGAACCTTCAAAAGAAGAAATTGTTTTAGCGTTAATACCTAAATCATTAAAAACACAATTATACAAAGCAATTCGTGATTCTTTTGCTTCAGAACATGGTGCTCGTATGACTGCAATGCA
Organism: Tenacibaculum ovolyticum DSM 18103; assembly: GCF_000430545.1. Classification (GTDB taxonomy): domain Bacteria; phylum Bacteroidota; class Bacteroidia; order Flavobacteriales; family Flavobacteriaceae; genus Polaribacter; species Polaribacter ovolyticus. The sequence continues at coordinate 39,061 of NZ_AUMF01000017.1, read as the reverse complement.
TAAGGCAACTGATAATGCAACTGAACTACGTGACGAGTTATTATTAACATATAACAAAGCACGTCAGGCAGCAATTACAAATGAAATTCTAGAAATTGTTGGAGGTGCAGAAGCCTTGAATAATTAATAAAATATTTTATATTATAAAGAAAGCGAATCAGTAATGATTCGCTTTTTTTTTGACTTAAAAACTTATATTTACTTCATAAAATTAAAAAACTATGAAAAAAATATTATTGTTAGTATTATTGGTATTTAACATATCAATACATGCACAAGAAGACACTATTATTGAGGAGACCATTATTGAAGAAGTTAAACCAGCAAGTTCAGAAGAGTTGTTAGCGGTACCTTTTAGAATTATAGAAGAAGTGCCCATATATCCGTTATGTGAAGATCGTATAACTAGGGAAGAAAAGAAAAAATGTCTTAATATAAGTATACAAAAACATATTCAACGGCATTTTAATTTGGGAATCCTTGATTGTTTAAATAAAATTATGGTAATTAACGAGGTAACAGGCCAAAAGGAATTAAAGTGCATTACAGGGCTTAGTCCTGGTAAAAAAAGAATTTATGTTCAATTCAAAATAGGAAAAACTGGTGAGATTGAAGATATTAATGTTAGAGCACCACACCCTAAATTAAAAGAAGAAGCATATAGAATTGCGAAGTTACTACCAAAAATGATACCTGGTAAAGAAAAAGGTAAACCTGTAAGAGTTGGTTACACTATACCTATAACATTTAATGTAGAGTAAATCATAATTCACATCAAAAAAAAGCGAACTGTTTATAGTTCGCTTTTTTATTAATATATACTACTAAAGTATACTTTAAGCTATAACTGTTATAGGTTTTCCTATATTTCTTTTTGATATATACATGAAAACTAATAAAGGAATAAGTCCGTGTGGCAATCTAAAAATTACTAAATACATGTATTGATGTAAAATACTAAATGATACATCATAACTTAATCCACTTACAATCCTAGCAAAAGCAGTTATAAACCCCCAAAAACTTGCATATATTAAAGCAATTTTGGAAACTTTAGGTAAAAAAAGTGCTATCGCAATTATAAAATCTAAGATTCCTGCTATAAATAAGAGGCTTTTAGCTGTTGTTTCTGTTACAGGAAGTATATTTAGTGTCATAGTTACAAAGTTACCAGGCAAGGGATAAAAAACAGCAATGGCATACATTCCATGACAAATGAAAGCTAAGGCAATAAAAATTTTTACATTAAAAATTAGAAGAGCAGTGTTTTCATTTTTTAAGTAATATAATAATACAATGGGAACACCAAACTGAATTGTATGTTCAAAAAACATAATTAAGTGATAGAACTTTTCTTTAGTAATAATTAAAGCTAATAATATCATACTTACTGCTCCAATCTTTAATACAAGATACTCCCATTTTTTTGAATGTTTATTTATTGTAAGAGAAATTATGGCGCATAAAGTATACAATACACCAATACTTTTGGTTAGAAATTGAATAGCATGGTCAGTATTTAAATTGGTTGCGTATTCATGCCAAGAAGTATTAAAAAAAAAATTAACCATGGGTTCTAAGAGCTGTTGATCCCAAAATAAACTCCTATAAGGAGCATCCCAAAATAAATGTTGGTACGCTCTACCAAAGAAGATAAAAAAAGAACTAATTTTTAAAAAGTTGAGAAGGGTAATTCGATTCATACAAAAGATTTTAACAAATATAAATAAGAGACTTTTATTGTTATTAAACGTAGGTTAAATAATAATATATTTATAGTTAACATATTGTTTTGTAGTTTATTATAATAATAATGTTTTTTTTTAGTTATATACTGTTTACAAAACAAAATACATTTGTATTTAAAATTTTAACAAACAATTAAAGTCCCTCAAAAATGAAAATTTATTTTTTAAAACTGCTACTTTTTGTAGCTCTTACTACTTATGCTTCTAATGATAAGTATCGACTAATAATTACAGATAACCCAGCTACAACTATAACGATTGGTTGGAATCAAATTTCAGGATCAAGTCCAATAGTATATTATGGAACAACAGACTTTGGAACTACTTGGTCAAGTTATCCAAGTTCAAAAAATGTAGATCGTTCAGTTTCTTATAAAGGAATGAATAATAGATTTACTAAACTTACTGGTTTAACACCAAACACAAGTTATTACTTTGTTATTAAAGATAGCGAAGGTACGAGTAATCGTTATTGGTTTAAGACGGCTCCAAGTGTTAATGAAAAGATGTCGTTTATTGCAGGTGGAGATTCTAGAAACAATCGATCAACAAGAAATAACGCAAATTCATTAGTTGCTAAATTAAAACCTACAGCTGTTTTTTTTGGAGGTGATATGACAAATGGAGATTCAAATTCTGAATGGAAAAATTGGTTTAACGATTGGCAGAATACAATTGCAACTGACGGAAGAATGTTTCCAATAGTTCCTGCAAGGGGAAATCATGAAAGATCAAACAATAGTATTTATAATTTATTTAATGTTCCATCAACAAATGTTTATTATGATGTTACGTTTGGGAATAACTTATATACTATTTACACGTTAAACTCTGAGATTTCAGCAGGAGGTAATCAATACTCTTGGTTAAATCAAAAATTAAATTCAGATACATCTATATGGAAATCTGCTCAATATCATAAACCTATGCGACCTCACGTATCTTCAAAATCTGAAGGAAATGATGAATACTCAAATTGGTCTCAATTATTTTATAATAAAGGGGTGAATTTAGTTTTTGAATCAGATTCGCATACGGTAAAAACAACATGGCCAGTAAAACCTTGTTCAAGTGGTAGTGGTTGTGATGAAGGTTTTACAAGGGATGATGCTAACGGTACTATTTATGTAGGAGAAGGCTGTTGGGGTGCTCCTTTACGCTCTTCAAATGACGGTAAAAATTGGACAAGGAATAATAGTACTTTTAATCAGTTTAAATGGGTCTTTGTTGAAGAGTCGAAAGTTGAAATTAGAACAATTAAAGTTGATAATGCTAATAGCGTAGGAGCTGTTTCTAATAATAACCCTTTTACGATTCCTTCTAACTTAGATATCTGGAATCCATCTAACGGTAGTGTGGTAACTATTACGAGTACCAATGTAAGTTATCCAGAGGTTGCAATTACTGCTCCAACAAATGGATCTAGTCATTCTGTTAATACACCAATGACTATAACTGCTGCAGCAACAGATAGTGATGGAACTATAACGGATGTGAAATTTTATGTAAATAATGCTTTAGTTAATACAGATACAAGTTTACCTTATTCTACAAATTGGACGCCTAGTAATAATAATCAATCTTATATTTTAAAGGCAGTAGCAATAGATAATGAAGGAAATGAAAAGACTTCAGAAGAGGTATCAGTTTTTGTAGGAGCAATTTCAAAAACAATAACATCAATAATTAGTAGTGGTAATGATGATGCTGAACAATACGAGTCTACAGGTCAAATGTACATGAATAGTACCGACTTAGAGTTAGTATATGACGGTTCTAGCAAGGGAAATCAACATATTGGTTTATTGTTTAGAAATTTAAATATTCCTAAAAGTGCTACTATAACTAATGCTCATATTCAGTTTACTGCTGATGAAAGAAACTCTGGTAGTACCTCACTTGCAATAAAAGTAGAAGACTCATCAAATGCCCAAAATATAACAACTCAAAGTTCTAATATTACTTCAAGAAGTTATTATAATCAATCAGTTAGTTGGTCTCCAAGTTCATGGAATACAATAGGTGCTTCAGGAGCAGGGGAAAGAACACCAGATTTAAAAACATTGGTACAACATGTTGTTAACAAGTCCAGTTGGAATACTAATAATTCAATGATGTTTTATATCTCAGGAACAGGAGAACGTACAGCAGAATCATATGAAGGTAGTAGTACTAAAGCTCCTAAATTAGTTATTTCTTACACAACTGCTGACTCTGGTGGTGGTGGAACTTGTGAAGATGTAACTGTAACTATTGTATTTGATAAATATTCAAAAGAGACTTCATGGTCGTTAAAAAATAGCACTGGAGATATTGTATTAAGTGGAAATAATTATACACAAGCTGAAGGAAAGTCTATTTCAGTATCAAAGTGTTTACCTGAAGGGTGTTATGATTTTACGATTAATGATACTTATGGAGATGGAATTTGTTGTAGCTACGGAAATGGTTCTTATAAGGTAGTTAAAAGTGATAACACAGTATTGGCATCAGGAGGTAATTTTACAAATTTAGAGACAAAACAAATTTGCTTGAACAATACACCTGTTCTAAAAAAAGAAATCTCTTTAGAGTCTGATATCAGTATTTATCCAAACCCTGCATCTGATATTTTATTTGTTAATGGAATAAAAGATAATACCGCTTTATGGACAGCAAAAATATTGGATCTGTCAGGTAATATTATACTTGAAGCGTCTATTTTTAATAAATCAATAAATATTTCTGAATTACCAGAAAATTCAATTCATATTATTAGAATATATAATAATTTGGGAGAAATGAAATTATCTAAAAAGATAATTAAGGAATAATTTTAATAAAAGAGAAAGATTAAAAAAACGGGTTACTTAATTAGTAATCCGTTTTTATCTTAATAATTTTATCTAAAATACTTTGCGTGTCAATTCCGCATTGAAATTGCAGTTCTTTAACAGTTCCGTGATGAATAAAGTTATCAGGAACTCCTAAAAGATTAATAGTCCCTTTATAATTCTTTTCTGCTGCATATTCTAAAATAGCAGCTCCAAAACCACCGATTACTGTTCCGTCTTCTATTGTAATTATTTTATCAAAAGAATTGAAAATTATATTTAATAGCTGCTTATCTAAAGGTTTTACAAAGCGCATATCATAATGAGCAACATCGGTATTATTTTTAAGGTTGTTTATGGCATCTATTACATTATTAGCAATTGTTCCAATAGATAATATTGCTATTTGAGTACCTTTCTTTAAACACGTTCCTTTACCAATTTTTATTTCTTTAAAAGGAAGCTGCCAATTTTCTAATTTACCTTTTCCTCTTGGATAACGAATAGCTATTGGTTTTTTTAAACCTAACTGAGCAGTATACATAATATTACGTAACTCTATTTCGTTACGTGGAGCAAAAACAATTAAATTGGGTATGCAACGTAAGTATGCTAAATCGAATACTCCATGATGTGTAGCACCATCTTCACCAACCAAACCAGCTCTGTCTAAACAAAAGATAACGGGTAAATTTTGTAAAGCAACATCGTGTATTATTTGATCGAAAGAACGCTGTAAAAATGTAGAGTAAATGTTACAAAAAGGAATAATTTCTTGTGTAGCCATACCAGCAGCTAATGTAACAGCATGTTGTTCGGCAATACCTACATCAAAAGTACGCTCAGGAAATTCATCTAGCATTAATTTTAAAGAACTACCAGTTAGCATTGCAGGTGTAATACCTACTATTTTATTGTTTTTTTGAGCTAGTTCAACAATAGTTTTACCAAAGACATCCTGAAATTTGGTAAATTTACTCACTGCTTTTGGTAATACATCTCCAGATATTTTATCAAATTTACCTGGAGCATGATACTTTACTTGATCTTGTTCTGCTTGCCTTAATCCTTTGCCTTTAGTTGTAATTACATGTAAAAATTTAGGGCCATTAACTTGTTTTAAACGTTCTAATTCTGATAAAAGTTCTTCAAAATTATGCCCATCTATTGGACCAGAATAATCAAAGTTTAAACCTTCAAAAATATTATGTTGTTCAATATCTGATCGTATTGATTTAATTCTTGTTAAGTAATCTTTTAAAGCACCAACTGAAGGATCAATACCTATTGCATTATCATTTAAAATTACTAACAGGTTTGCATTGGTATCACCCGCATGATTTAAAGCTTCAAAAGCCATTCCGCTTGCAATAGAAGCATCACCAATAATTGCAATATGATGTTTATTACTCCCTTGTAATTTAGATGCAATAGCCATTCCTAAGGCAGCAGAAATTGAAGTTGATGAATGTCCAACACCAAAAGTATCGTATTCACTTTCGCTTCGTTTTGGGAAACCTGAAATACCATCTAGTTGTCGATTGGTATGAAAAATATCTTTTCTTCCGGTTAAAATTTTATGTCCATAAGCCTGGTGGCCTACATCCCAAACTAATTGATCATTTGGTGTATCAAATAGATAATGCAAAGCAATAGTAAGTTCTATAACACCTAAACTTGCACCTAAATGACCTTCTTTTGTCGCTATTATATCAATAATAAACTCGCGTAACTCTTTAGCAACTAATGGTAAATTATTAGCAGATAATTTTCTGAGATCAGAAGGTAGGTTAATATTTTTTAACAGCTTTTTTGGCATAGCGCAAATGTACTAAAACTTTGTTGTAGCTTTGCTGTATGAGTAAATTGTATTTGGTACCTACACCTATTGGAAATTTAGAAGATATTACTTTAAGAGCACTTAGAATCTTAAAAGAGGTTGATTTTATTTTAGCAGAAGATACGCGTACAAGCGGAAAATTATTAAAACATTTTGAAATTAGTACACAAATGTACAGTCATCATATGCATAACGAGCATAAATCTGTAGAAGGTGTTTTAAATAGATTAAAAAATGGTGAAACTTGTGCGTTAATATCAGATGCTGGTACACCTGCAATTTCTGACCCAGGTTTTTTATTAACTCGTGCTTGTGTGCAACAGAATATCGATGTTGAGTGTTTACCTGGGGCAACAGCTTTTGTGCCTGCATTGGTAAACTCAGGTCTACCAAACGATAAATTTGTTTTCGAAGGGTTTTTACCTGTTAAAAAAGGAAGACAAACGCGTTTAATTTTTTTAGCAGAAGAAACGCGTACTATGATTTTTTACGAAAGTCCACATAAGTTATTAAAAACACTGACTCACTTTGGAGAGTATTTTGGGGCAGACAGACAAATATCAGTTTCTAGAGAATTGACAAAATTATTTGAAGAAACCAAACGAGGAACAGTAATAGAAGTCTTATCATATTATACAGAGAAACCTGCCAAAGGCGAAATTGTTATTATTGTTGATGGTAAAAAGTAGTAAAATAAATTTTAGAGTAAATTACCCCATTAAAAATGAATATCTCTCTTTTTCTTGTTGATGCTTTTTGTAGAATCGTCTAGAATAATAAGCCGATACAATTATATAAAGTAAAATACTTATGTTAAAAAAATCACTAATAGAAGAGTCTATGATAACTATAGGTATTAGAGTAAAATTTAAAGTTTGTGTTTTTATAATGAAACTATAGACTGTTTTTTCTTTTGATTTCCATATTTTAAAAGTATAAAATAATGAAACAAGCAGAAATGTTATTATAAATGAAAAAGTAAGATATCCTATTGTTTCATTAATTATTATTTTTTTCTTAAGAAGAGCGGGTATGAATGTTATTAGAAAAGGTAAAAAAGAAATAATAAAATAGGGAGTAAATACTTTTTTAGCTTTTTTAATTACAATTTTAGGTGCAGTATATGTAAGGCCTAATAACCAACTACTTGTTTCATCTAATTGTTTATTCCATTGATTGGTTACTTGATGAAAAATAGTTTTAAAATCAGCATTATCTATTGCTAATTGTTGTTCAATTTGAGAGATAATATGGTCAAATATCTCAATCCTAAAATCGATAAATTTTACACCTTTTTTATCTAAATATTTTTCTACTCTTTGTATTTGTTCTTTTGTTAATTCCATACTACTCTAAACTAAATTTAGGATTTACTAATTGTTGCATTGTTTTTAAAAACTCTTGCATTTCGGCTAACTTATTAGCAGTTTCTTTCGTGCCGTTTTCGGTTAACTTGTAATACTTACGTAAACGATTACCAACTTTAGCAACCTCTACATCTAATAAACCTTCAGCTTCTAGTTTATGTAGGGCAGGATACAAAGCACCTTCGGTAATTTTTAATTCTCCTTTGGTTAATTCTTTTACTTTTTGAGTAATTTCATAACCATACATTTTATCATTTTGAGCTAATAACTTTAAAATGATAGTTTGTAAAGAACCTTTATATAATTTTTGATTTCCCATGTTTTATAATGTTGAATCTTAATAATTGTTTTCCTTTTGAGTTAATTGTGTTTGCAACACGCAACAAATATACATAATTTTCTTATGCATAATAATCTTATGTATTATTTTATGCTTACTGTAACAAATGGTTCCCTTATGATTTCTTATTTTTGTAGTTCTAAACTTAATAAATGTCTACATTTCATAAATTAAATATTGAAAAAATAATAAAGGAAACTGCTGATGCTGTTTCTATATTGTTTACAGTTCCTGCAGAATTAAAAAAAGTTTATACTTTTATAGCAGGACAGTACATTACTATTAAAACAACTATAAACGATAAAGAAATTAGAAGAGCGTATTCTATATGTGCTTCACCAAATAGTAATCAAATTAAAGTTGCAGTTAAAGCTGTTGAAAAGGGTGTGTTTTCAACATACGCAACAACTAAACTACAAGAAAACACTGTTTTAGAAGTTTCTGAACCAGAGGGAAAGTTTGTACTTGAACCGTTAGAAAATAAAAATTATATAGCATTTGCTGCAGGTAGTGGAATTACACCTGTTTTATCAATGATAAAAGCTGTATTAGAAAACGAGTCATCATCAACTTTTACATTAGTTTTTGGTAATAAAAAAGCAGAAAGCACCATCTTTTATGATGAATTAAACGCTTTAGTAGCGAAATACCCTACCCAATTTAATTTACATTATATTTTTAGTAAAGAGGTTAGGAGTGATAGTAAACTAGGAAGAATAGATGAAAATCACGTTAATTACTTTATGAAAAAAGTTCATAAAGATATTTCTTTTGATAAAGCATATTTATGTGGACCAGAAGAAATGATTAATTTGGTATCTGAAACTTTACAAGAAAACGGAATAGTTAAAGAGAATGTTCACTTTGAGTTGTTTACAGCAAGTTCTACTGAAGCTGAAATTCCAGTAAACTATCCTGATGGAAAATCGGAAATTACTGTTTTACTAGATGATGAAGAAACGACTTTTTCAATGGAAAAAACAGATACACTTCTATCTGCTTCTTTACGCAATAAATTAGATGCACCATATTCTTGTCAAGGAGGAGTTTGTAGTAGTTGTATCGCAAAAGTGACTGAAGGTAAAGCTGTAATGTCTAAGAATTCTATCTTATCAGATGAAGAAATAGAAGAAGGCTTTATTTTAACCTGTATGGCACATCCAACAACACCAAAAGTAGCACTTGATTTCGATGATGTTTAGTAGTTAAAAATATACTTTATTAAATAATGGATTTTTACGATTTAAAGGATGCTTTTTTTATAGGCTTTGTTATGTCTTTTATGATAGGGCCTGTGTTTTTTATGCTTATTAAAACAAGTATATTAAAAGGTGCACGAGCAGCGATTGCTTTTGATATAGGTGTAATTTTAGGAGATATTTCTTTTATGTTAATAGCTTATTACGGAAGTAGAAGTTTATTAGAGAAAATTAAAGATGACCCTCGATTATTTTTGGTAGGAGGGCTTATTCTTATAATATATGGTTTAATAACTTATTTAGATAAGAATAACAAAAAAGAAGGAGAGGCTGTTCCTGAAATTAAAATCATAGAAAGTAATAACTATTTGAAATTATTGCTAAAAGGTTTTGCACTAAATTTTATTAATGTAGGTGTTTTAGCAACTTGGTTAGGCGTAATTATAGTTATTGGCCCAACGTTAGATATGAATCCTACTTCTATATTTTGGTATTTTGCAACGATTCTTTTTGGGTATGCACTTACTGATTTAGGTAAAATACTATTAGCAAAACAATTAAAAAGTAAATTGACACCTTTAGTTATTTACAGAATAAAACGAGGAATGGGGGTTTTATTAATTGTTTTTGGAGCATTAATAATGCTAAAGAGTTTTATACCTAAAGAAGATATAGATAACTTATTAGATAAGGTTAAAATTGAGCAAAATAATTAAAAGCCAATAATCACTTTAGCAATCCAAAAGTAAATAAGAATACCAAAAATATCATTACTTGTAGTTATGAAAGGTCCTGTTGCAATTGCAGGATCTATACCTCTTTTATCTAAAAACAAAGGAATAAAAGTACCTATTAAACCAGCAACAATAATTACGACAAAAAGGGATATTGAAATCGCACTTGCTACATGTACGTCTTGTTCAGCTATAAAAACATAGAAAAAAAGTAGTATAGATAAAGCAAGCCCATTAATCATTGCTAAAGACACTTCTTTTAACAATCTATCAGTTATACTACCTTTTACATCATCATTGGCTAAACCTTGTACAATAATCGCAGATGATTGTACTCCCACATTACCAGCCATTGCAGCAATTAAAGGTGTAAACATAAAAAGAATTGCATTTTCAGCAATAGCATCATCAAAGAAACCCATAATTCTTGCAGCACCAACTCCACCAATTAATCCTAGGAATAACCAAGGTAATCGTGCACGTGTTAATTCCCAAATAGTATCATCAGCCTCAACATCTTGTGTAATACCAGCTGCTAATTGATAATCTTTATCAGCTTCTTCTTTAATTACGTCAACAATATCATCAATAGTAATTCTACCTACTAAAACGCCTAATTCATCAACAACCGGAATTGCTTCTAAATCGTATTTACGCATAATATTAGCAACATCTTCAGCTTCATCAGTAACATTTACAAAATCTACCTTTGGTATATATACTTCGGCAATTGTTGCTTTTGTAGATGCCATTAATAAATCTTTTAATGATAAACGACCTTTTAATTTTCCATTATTATCAATTACGTATATAGAATGTACTCGTGTAACTTCTTCAGCTTGAGTACGCATTTCTTTAACACAACGCGGAATAGACCAGTTTTCATTAACTTTAACCAGTTCTTTAGCCATTAAACCACCAGCTGAATTTTCGTCGTAACGTAACAGTTCTACAATTTCTTTGGCATGTTCATCATCTTCAATCTCTTGCATTACTGCTTTTTTCCGTTTTTCAGGAAGTTCAGCAATTACATCGGCAGCATCATCGGTATCAAGCTCATCAATTTCTTCAGCAATTTCTTTTGCAGTTAATTGATTTAATATCTTTTCACGAACATCATCATCAACATCCATCAGTACTTCTGATGTAGTTTCACTATCTAATAAACGAATAATATATACTGATTCATCAAACGATAATTCGTCTAACACTTCAGCAATATCGGCATGATGCATTTCGTTAAATAACTCATTAAGAGCTTTATCATTTTTAGCACCAATATATTGGATTACTTTATCAAGAAGTTCTTGGGTGATTTCAAATGCCATCTTTTGCAATTTTACTCGATAATAGAAACTTAATTTTTTATAATGATTAATTTAAAGATATTAAATTAATCATTAAGTATTGTCTTGCGCTATTTTTGTTGTCAACTCAATAAACTTTTGTACTGATAATTGTTCTGGACGCATTGCAAAGATAGGGTCTTCTCTTAAAGAATCAGAAAGATTAAAAGATTTTAAACTAGAACGTAACATTTTTCTTCGTTGATTAAATGAAGTTTTTACGACTCTAAAAAATAATTTTTCATCAACAGGTAAAGAATAGTCTTTTTTTCTGATTAATCTAATAACACCCGAATCTACTTTTGGAGGTGGATTAAAGACAGTAGGAGGTACGGTAAATAAATACTCTACATCATAAAAAGCTTGAGTTAAAACAGACATAATTCCGTATACTTTACTTCCTTCTTTTTCTGCAATTCTTTTTGCTACTTCTTTTTGAAACATTCCAGAAAATTCAGGTACAAATTCTCTGTTTTCAATAGCTTTAAAAACTATTTGAGTAGAAATATTATAAGGAAAGTTACCAATAATAGCTACTTGTTTTTCTTTAAAAACATCGGTTAAGTTTTTCTTTAGAAAATCACCTTCAATAATTTCAAAATTTTTAGAAGTAGTATCTAAGGTAATATGTTCTAGTGGAAAAGTATCTTTTAAATAAGCAACCGAATCATAGTCGATTTCCATTACCGTAACTTTAGTCTTTTTTTCTAATAAATACTTTGTTAGAACTCCCATTCCAGGACCTATTTCTAATACATTATCGTATCCTTCCTCAGTTAATGAATCCGCTATTTTCTTAGCAATATTTTCATCAGTTAAAAAATGTTGTCCTAAATGTTTTTTTGCTCTTACGGTCATTTTTTTTCAGATAGAGTTTATTAAAAACAAGAATTAATAAAGTTATCTTGTGTTTAATAAATTAAGTTGTTTTATTCTAGTTGCTAGCTACAGTAGGAAAAAATTCATTTACAATTCGTAATTCTGTACGAAAAGCTAACATTTTATCGCCAAATTTTTTTAAACCATCAGTACGAAGCTTATCAGCATCATATTTGTAATAGTCATCTAAATCTTCACGCGTTTTAGCTGTGTATTGAATAGAATAGGTTGCTCCTCCCATTTCTTCTTCAACTAAAACTTGTGTTAATTTTGCACTTAAAAAACGACCAGTTGCTAAAACATCAGGAACATGATTCTTTATCCAAGTTAACCATTCTTCATGAATGCTGTCATCAATATTTATTGTTATATTGTAAATATACATTGCTAATTTTCTTAATTATATTGTATCTCCTCTTAGTTTCCTATACTTCTTACGGGCATCAACTAAGTAGATGCTAGAAGCGTGGTCAAAAATAATCTTTTGATAGTATTCTTTTGCCTTTTCTGGATTATTTAATTTTGTGTTATATAACTCTGCTAATTGGTAGTACACATCATCAATATATATTCCTTTTTTATCTAAAGCTATTATTTTATTATAGGCAGAAACTGCATTGTCATATTTTTCTTGTTTTACAAAAAGCTTTGCTTGTTTAAATAGTGCTTCATCTTCAATAGGCTGGCCTTTGTATTTTTTAATAACACTTGTTAAAAGAGCAAGTGCTTTTTCATTTTTATTTTGAAAAGCTAGTAAATCTGCTTTAGCATATTCTTTTAGTCCAGACGAAATGCTATCTTTTGGTTCATTATCTGATATTGTTAAAAACAAGTTTGCTGCATCGTTAGCAATTAATTGTGTTGCAGATCCTTTTAGTATTTTTAATTGTGCTTTAGCCCATTTAAAATCATTTTTAAAATAAGATGTTTGTGCCACTTTGAAACGAGCTTCTTGCCCAAAAAAATGGTTTTTAAATTTGGTTTGTACCTGTGAAAAATAAATTAGAGCTTTGTTAAAATTACCTGTATATACTAATACTTCGCCAAGTTTAAGCTTTACCATTGCTTTTGTGTATCTTGAATTAGCATAAGTCATTGCCTTTTCTAGAATTAAGACAGCTTTTTCAGGATTGTTTTTAGTGAAAGTTAAATAATTAGCATATTCGATTTGAGTGTGGAAAGTATTTTTATTTATTCCGTATTTATCAAAAAATTCTTTAAATTGATTATCTATATCATCTTGTTTAGTTGCAATAGCTATTTTTAAGTTATTATTAATAGCCTTAAATTTATCACTTGGGTAATTTGTTTTTTTGATAACTAAATCAAAACACTCTTTAGCTATTGTATAGTCTTCATTTTCCAAAGCAATTTTACCTAGCTCATTAATTTCTCCTAATTTATCAGGATCTCTGGCTAATAATGCTTTGCGTTGAATTAGTGCTTTTGAATATTGTTTTTGCTTAATAAATAACCATGAAAGTAAGTTGTTCCAAATATTTTTTGGATTACTTATTGCCTTTCGTAATAATGCTTTTTTAAATAAAATATTATTTTCGTTTTCAGCATCATCATTAATGTATTTACTGGTATAACGTTTTACATTATTAAGATAGTTTATGTCTTTATCAACTAAATTAACGTACGACTCAAACATTTTAGGAAAATCACCTTTCTCACCATGAATTTGTGCGAGTTGAAATCCGTAATTAGCTTTCGGATTATTAACCATTATTTTTGTGTAAGCATCAATTGCAAAATCTAATTTATTGTAATTTTTAAAAAGACGTGCTATAACGTTTCCGTAACTATTTTTTTCTTCTATTGATTTTAATGCAATATTATAGTACTTGTTAGCTTCAATATTATTTTCTTGACGTTCAAAATTAAAACCTCTCATAACATTTAGATAAGTTAAGTTAGGTTTCTCTTTTATTTTTTTTGATAAAAGATTATCAACAGTCAAAAACTGTTCAGTTTCTTGATAACAGGTTATTAATTTTTTTAAATAAGTATTGTTATACGGACTTTTATCGTGCAGTTTTTTATAAAGTTGTATTGCTTTTTCGTACTGATTATTTTTAAAATAACTTTCAGCTAAAAGAAATTTATTTTGTTGTGAATAACAAAAAAAACTAAAAATCAGTAAATTAAAAAGAATAATATTTTTTTTCATCAATCAAAAATACTGAACAAAATTGTTAAAGCAGTGTTAAAAGGACTCCTTTTTTTGAAAACCTTGTAACATTTTGGCACGAATTTTGTCTTACTAATAACAAGACTAAACAATTTATACTATGAAGAACTTTAATAAACAATACCAAACAGCAAAGATAAATGCAAATGAGTTTATGAAAAGAGGACAGATAACTCAATATTTTGAAGCATTATTAGAAATGAACAAATATAAAAGATTAATGGTTGCAGTAGTTGCAAACTAAAAGATAAAATTAGTCCGTTTTTGAAGGGGGATTAAATCAAAAACCCCAAGTTTTTTAATTAAAACTTGGGGTTTTATATTTTTATATAGCGTAATTATTTTATCATATCGAACCCACAATAAGGAACTAATGCATCAGGAATTTTAATTCCATCTGCAGTTTGGTAGTTTTCTAAGATTCCAGCTAATACTCTCGGTAAAGCTAAAGAACTCCCATTTAAGGTGTGTACTAATTGACTTTTACCATCTTTGTTTTTAAAACGTAATTTTAAGCGATTGGCTTGATATGTTTCAAAATTTGAAGCAGAACTAATTTCTAACCAACGTTCTTGTGCTGTAGAGTATAATTCAAAATCAAAAGTTAGCGCAGAGGTAAACCCTGTGTCTCCACCACATAAACGTAAAATGCGATAAGGCAATTTTAAATCACGTAAAATATCTTTAATATGTTCTACCATCCCACTTAAAGCATGGTAAGAATTATCAGGATGCTCAATACGAACAATTTCTACTTTGTCAAATTGATGTAAACGATTTAATCCACGAACATGTGCACCATAACTACCAGCCTCTCTCCTAAAACAAGGAGTATAGCCAGTATATTTAATTGGTAAATCACTTTCTTTTACTAAATCATTTCTATGAATATTGGTAATTGGTACTTCTCCAGTTGGAATTAAATATAAATCATCAACAGTAGCATGGTACATTTGACCTTCTTTATCAGGAAGTTGCCCTGTTGCAATTCCTGAGGCTTCATTTACTAAATGAGGAACTTGTACCTCTTTATAGCCAGCATCTGTGTTTTTATCTAAAAAATAATTAATTAAAGCACGTTGTAAACGAGCACCTTTTCCTTTATAAACAGGGAAACCAGCACCAGTAATTTTAACACCTAATTCAAAATCTATAAGATCATATTTTTTAGCCAATTCCCAGTGAGGCAATGCGTTTTCGCCTAGGTCAGGAATTGTACCTTCGCTAAATATTTTCTCGTTATCTTCTTCACTTTTCCCCGCTTTTACAGAAGCGTGAGGTATGTTAGGTATTTGGTATAATAAACTCTGTAATTTACTAGATAAATCGTTTAATTTTTCGGTTAATTCTTTGTCTTGAGCTTTTAACTGACCTGTTTTTTCTTTTAATAAATTAGCTTTTTGAATTTCACCAGATTTAAAAAGGCCGCCAATTTCTTTGGATATTGTATTAGATTCAGCTTTAATAGTATCTAAAGAAGCTTGTGTAGCTCTTCGAGCTTCATCAGAAGCTAATACTTCATTAATAATTGTTTCAGCATCGGCAAAATTACGTTTTGCTAATCCCTCTAAAACAGTTTGCTTGTTGTCTCTAATAAACTGAACCTGTAACATTTTTTTAATTTTTTAATAAACGCAAAGATAGAAGAAGCAATACACTTAAACAATGTATTATTAGTACTAGTATTAAATTTGTTCAAGTCTAATAAAAAAATCTAACATAGTTATATTAAAATAATCACATATTTTCTGAAGTGTAAATACGGTAACATTTGTTTTTCCTTGCTCTATTCTTGCTAAATGAATACCTGTGTCAATGTAAAAATCATTTAAAGTAATGTTGTATTCACCTCGTAATACTTTTAGACAAAGGGCTATTTTTTTTAGAGTTATTTCATACTTAGATAGACTCATTTTTTTTCACGACAAATTCTTAAAAACATATTAAAACATAATGACAAATAGGTAATTATGAGTAAAATAAAAAAATTAACTTTGGCATCGATAAGTTACAACTGAAAGTAATTTTAAAAGATTTATTTATGTCCGGGGGGAGTTAACTAAACTTTTAATTAAGCTTTTATGTGATTGTAATTTATCAATAAATAGATGAGTTACAGCCAAAAGCCATTTTAAGGTATTTACTAATATCTGGGGGGAGTTAACTAAATTTTTAATTAGGCTTTGGTGTAACTTTTCAAGAATTCGATAGAAGTTTCTTTGTCCTTTTTTAGTTGGGTAATTAAATCGTTTACAGAATTAAACTTTTGCTCATCTCTTAAAAAGTAAAGTAATTCTATAGTAATATTTTGATTATATAAGTTGGAATTAAAATTAAAGAAATGAACCTCAATAGTTTGATTAATTCCATTAACAGTAGGTCGATTTCCTATGTTCATCATTCCAAAAATCGTAGTATTATCAATACAAGATTTTATGATATAAGCACCAGTTTTAGGAGTTAATTTATAATCTTCTTTAATATTAATATTTGCTGTAGGGAACCCAATCTTGCTACCTAGTTGTTCTCCTTTAACCACTTTCCCTGTTAACGAGAAATTATAACCTAAATAATCATTAGCTGTTTTTAATTTTCCGTCAGCAAGTTTTTTTCTAATTTTAGTTGAACTTACAGAAACATCATCAATATCTTGTGCAGGAATTTCTTCTACAGTAAAGTCGTATAAATGTGAGTACTCAGTTAATTGCTCTATATTCCCTTCTCTATTTTTACCGAAATGATGATCATAACCAATAATTAATTTAAAAGTATTTAGCTGATTAACCAAAATGTTTCTAACAAAATCTAAAGCAGTAAGTCTTGAAAATTCTTTGCTAAAGGGATGTATAATTAAATAATCTAGCCCTAAATTATTAAGGTGTTTTGCGCGCTCATCTATTGTGTTTATTAGTTTTATAGAAGTATCTTTCTGTAAAACCATTCTAGGGTGAGGAAAGAAAGTTAATAAAACAGATTTTTTATTTGAAGATTTAGCTTCCTCAATTAATTCTTTAATAATTTTTTGATGTCCAATATGTACGCCATCAAAAGTACCAATAGTTACTATTGTTTTTTGAGTAGGGTTAAAATCGAAAATAGAATTAAAGATTTTCAAGATGAAAAAAATTTTGGCAAAAATACAATTTGTAATAGATGATAAATAATGTTTGTTAAATAAAGTTACAAAAAGATTAATTTAATAAAAAGAAGCAGTTCTTAGTGCGATTATGATAAAATATAAATTTTTACAACTAAAAAAAAATCGTATTTTGCGATACAGTTAACAACTTATTTATAGATTATGATGAAAAAACTATTACTTATTGCGCTTGTACTGTTTGGTACATTCACTATGGTTGCTCAGACGACCATATCGGGTACAGTCAACGACGCATCTCTAGGAGGGCCACTTCCAGGAGCAAACATTAAGGTTTTAAGAAAAGCAGTAGGAACATCTACTGATTTTGATGGAAAATTTACAATGAAAGTAACTGATACACCGCCTTTCACAATAGAGGTTTCTTCTTTAGGGTATCAGTCAAAGAACATTGAGATAACTAAAAATAATCAAGTTATTAAAGTAGCTTTAACTGAAAATGCAACGTCATTAGATGAGGTAGTAATTTCAGCATCAAGAACTCCAGAGCGTGTAATGGAATCACCTGTTACAATTGAACGTTTTGATTCAAGAGCTATTAAGAATACAGCTTCTGCATCGTATTACGATGGATTAGAAAATTTAAAAGGTGTAGATATTAATTCGGGAGGGTTAACTTTTAAAACAGTAAACACCCGTGGTTTTGCAACTTTTGGTAACGAACGTTTTGTTCAGTTAGTAGATGGTATGGATAATGCATCACCAGCTTTAAACTTTGCTATTGGTAATTTATTAGGAATTTCAGAGTCAGATGTAAAAAGTGTTGAAATTCTTCCTGGTGCAGCATCAGCTTTATATGGTGCCAATGCATTTAATGGTATTATGTTAATGCGTAGTAAAAATCCATTTGATAGCCAGGGAATTAGTGTTGGTTTAAAAGGAGGTGTTACTAGTCAAGAAGCAGCAGGAAACAACAACTATTACGATGCTAATATTAGAATGGCACATGTTTTTGATGATAAATTTGCTGTAAAAGCAACTTTTTCTTATTTAAAAGGTGAAGAATGGCACGCTACTGATTATAGAAATACTAAAGGTATTGGAGAGGCATATACTGCTGGATTTAGAGAAACTAATGATGTTCTTAATCCAGATGGTAGTGTTACTGTTGTAGGAAAAGATGATAATAGTTCAGATCCAAACTATGATGGAGCAAATGTTTATGGAGATGAGGTTTCAGTAAACTTAGGTGGAGCTATTGGTAATGTTAGTAGAACAGGTTATACTGACCAAGAGTTAATGACTAACGAAGCAAAGAGTGTTAAATTTAATGGATCAATTCACTACCGTCCATTAGGAAACGATAGAGTTGAAATTATCTGGAACTCTAAATATGGTACAGGTAATACGATTTATCAAGGTCAAAACCGTTATAATTTAGCAAACTTCTATATGGAGCAGCATAAATTAGAGGTTAAAGGTAAAAATTTCTTCGTAAGAGGATATTATGCAGGTGAAGATGCGGGAGATTCTTATGATACTCGTTTTGCAGCTATTGGGATTAATAGTAAATGGAAATCTAATACAGATTGGTTTGGACAATATGCCGCAGCTTACTTAGGGGCATTTCCTAATGTGCCAGCATCAAACCATGCAGCAGCAAGAGCTGCAGCAGATAGCGGTAGAGCAGTGCCTGGAACAGCAGCTTTTACTTCATTATTTAATGAAGTAACGAATGATCCAGATTTATTAACAGGATCAAAATTTAAAGATCAAACTAGTTATTACCATGCAGATGCTAATTTAAACTTGCGTGATTATATTGATTGGGCTGAAGTACAAGTAGGAGGTTCTTACAGACAATATAAGTTAAACTCTTTTGGAACAATTTATACAGATGCTAGTGGACCAATTGAATATGGAGAGTATGGAATTTATACACAGCTTCAAAAGAAAATGTTAGATGATCGTTTAAAATTTACAGGTTCTGTACGTTATGATAAGTCAGATAATTTTAAAGGTAACTTTACACCAAGGTTATCTCTTGCATATGCTGCTGGAGAAACTAAAAATCATAACTTTAGAGCATCTTTTCAAACTGGGTTTAGAAATCCAACTACTCAAGACCAATATATTGGTTTAGCTACGGGAGCTGGGTTTATTATGGGAACTGCACCTGATAATATCAGTCGTTTTTCTGCACCAGCTGTAACAACTACAGGGACTTTTACTTTAACAGGAAATGATGTGCTTAATAGAGGGTATTCTAAGAGTTCAATAGGTTTAGGAACACCAACATTAGTTAAAACTGCATTGGTTAAGCCAGAGGAGGTTATGTCTGTTGAGGTAGGGTATCGTGGAGCATTGCCTTTAGGAGAAAATAAATTAACAGTTGATTTTAGTACATACTATAATATGTATTCTAACTTCATTTCTAATAAAGATGTAGTAGTTTTAGTTGATCCTAATACCCCTGTAAGTGTAGGTAATTTAACAAATAGAGATTTAGTAAGAACATTTAGTGTAAAAACAAATTCTTCTGTTGATGTTGATTCTTATGGTGTTGGTTTAGGATTAAGTACAAAAATATTCAAAGGATATAATTTAGGATTAAATTATACATGGTCTAAATTTGATTTTGATCAAGCTTCTGATCTTGATTTTGAAGCTGGGTTTAATACACCAGAGCACAAAGTGAAAATGCAATTTGGTCATTCTAACTTATTTAAAAACTTTGGTTTTAACGTAAGTGCTCGTTGGCAAACAGAATTTTACTGGCAATCTACCTTCTTAGAAGGAAATGTTGATGAAAGAACTGTTTTAGATGCGCAATTAAATTATAGTGTACCTTCTATAAAGTCAGTATTTAAGTTAGGAGGATCTAATTTAACAGGAAAAGAATATTTAAGTGCACCAGGTGTAGGAGCAATTGGTTCTATGTATTATTTATCATGGACAATCAACAACTAAAAAAAACAAAAATGAGAAATACATTAAAATATACATTTTTATCTGCAGTATTTTTAGGTTTTGTAGCCTGTGATGTAGATAATACTTTACCGAAAATTGAAGGAGAAGCTGAAAATACTATTGCTTTAGAGGCGGGGAGTGCAGATTTTTCTAAATATGTTGCTGTAGGAGCTTCTTTTACAGCAGGTTTTACAGATGGAGCTTTGTTTAAGGTTGCTCAAGAGAACTCTTTCCCAAATACGTTGGCTAAGAAATTTGCAATGGTAAATGGAGGTACTTTTGTACAGCCTTTAATGAATGATAATATTGGTGGTTTTACAATCGGAGGAGTTGTAAAAGGAGACCCTAGGTTTTACTTCAATGGTTCAGGGCCTACAAGATTATCAGCTATACCAACTACAGAAATAAGTAGTATTCAAACAGGGGTTTTTAATAATATGGGAATTCCTGGTTTAAAAAGTTATCATTTAGGAGTAAAAGGTTATGGGGCATTAGCTGGGCTTCCAAATGCTAATCCTTACTTTATTAGAATGGCTTCGTCTCCAATGGCTAGTGTTTTAGAAGATGTGATGGCACAGGCGCCAACATTCTTTTCTTTATCTGAAATAGGAGGGAATGATGTTTTGACTTACTCTGCTGCTGGAGGTGTTGGAGCTGATCAAACAGGAAATGTTGATCCAACTACCTATGGCCCTGCAGATATAACCGACCCTAATGTTTTTGCTGCGGCTTTTTCAGGAACAGTAGATGCTTTAACAGCAGGTGGAGCTAAAGGTGTTATTGCTAATTTACCATATATAACATCACTTCCTTATTTTACAACAGTACCTCATGCGCCATTAGATCCGTCTGATCCAGCTTTTGGAGCACAAATACCTACTTTAAACAGTGTATTTGGGGCAATTAATGGTGTGTTTGCAGCTATTGGAGTACCAGAACGTGTAATTGTTTTTGTTACTGATGCAGCGAATCCAGTAATTATTAAAGATGAAGCTTTAGATGATAAAACAGCGCAAATAGTTGGGGCATTGTTAGCAAGTCCTACTTTTCCTCCTTTTGTTGCGAATTTTGGTTTGCCTACAGACGCTACTACTTTACAAAAAGTAGCAGGATTATTAGGTTCTTATTATGGGCAAGCAAGACAAGCTACAGCAAAAGATTTATTGGTTTTACCGAGTAGTAGTATTATAGGTAAGGTAAATACAGCATCAGTACAGTCTTTAATGGCACAAGGATTGCCTCAGCAATTAGCAGGAATGTTTTCTGCTGAAGGAGTTTCTTTACCATTAGAAGATAAATGGGTGTTAACAGAAGATGAATCTACTAAGGTTAAAATAGCAACAGATGCTTACAATGTTACGATTAAAAATGTTGCAGATGCTAAAGGTTTAGCTTTTGTAGATTTTAATGCTATTTTACAAGAAGCATCAACAACTGGTCTTAATTATGATACTTATAATTTAACAACTAGTTTAGTTACTGGTGGTTTAGTTGGTTTAGATGGAATTCATTTAACTGGTAGAGGATATGCTTTAATGGCTAACAAAATGCTAGAAGCTATTGATAAAACGTATGGGGCTAATTTTGTAGAAGCTAAAGATGGTTTAGCGAAAGCAAATGATTACCCAACAAATTATTCACCTACTTTACAGTAAAAAATAAATATTTTTAATAAAAAAAGGCTTCATTATTTAATGAAGCTTTTTTTTTATTCTTTACTATTATCAATCCAATCTTTTATTTTTTTATCATTGATAATATATTTTTTATACTTATTATCCTTATACCTATAATAAATAAAGATAGGCATTAATATAAATGCCATAAATAAAACGCCTAGTCCCATTACTATTTGAGCATTAGGGTGTTTTATATTCAAAAAATATATTCCAATAATCATCCATACTATAAAGATGATAAATAATATTTTTAGTATTGTTTTCATTAGTTTGTAATTAATAGTGCAAAAGTAAAAAATCCTATCATGTATATAATGATAGGATTCTTACTTTTTGTAAAAAATATTGTGTTTACATTTTTTGTAACCAAGTTTTTACATCTACTTCTTGTTTTATAATAGTATTTAATTCAGAAATTAAAACACGTTTTTGTTCCATTGTATCTCTATGACGAATAGTAACTGAGTTGTCATTTAATGTATCATGATCAACAGTAATACAAAATGGAGTTCCTGCTGCGTCTTGACGTCTGTAACGTTTACCAACGGCATCTTTTTCGTCGTAAAAGACATTAAAATCCCACTTTAAATCATCCATGATTTTACGGGCAACTTCAGGTAAACCATCTTTTTTAACTAATGGTAGAACTGCAGCTTTAAAAGGAGCTAAAACAGCAGGTAATTTTAAAACAGTTCTTGTTGTTCCGTTTTCTAATTCTTCTTCTTGTAAAGAGTTTGAAAATACAGCTAAGAACATTCTATCTAAACCAATTGAAGTTTCAACTACATAAGGTGTGTAGCTTTTATTTTCTTCATGATCGAAATACTTTAATTTCTTTCCAGAGTGTTCTTCATGTGCTTTTAAATCAAAATCAGTACGTGAATGTATTCCTTCTAATTCTTTAAATCCGAAAGGAAACTTAAATTCAATATCAGCAGCAGCATCAGCATAATGTGCTAATTTTTCATGATCATGAAAACGATAGTTATCAGCACCCATACCTAATGATAAATGCCATTTTAAACGAGTTTCTTTCCATTGATCGTACCATTCTTTTTGAGTTCCAGGTTTTACAAAAAATTGCATTTCCATCTGCTCAAATTCACGCATTCTAAAAATAAATTGACGCGCAACAATTTCGTTACGAAAAGCTTTACCAGTTTGTGCAATTCCAAAAGGAATTTTCATTCTACCAGTTTTTTGAACGTTTAAGAAATTTACAAAAATTCCTTGTGCTGTTTCTGGACGTAAATAAACTTGAGTAGAATTTTCTGCTGATGCACCAATTTGTGTACCAAACATTAAGTTAAATTGTTTTACTTCTGTCCAATTTTTAGAGCCAGAAACGGGGCAGACAATTCCTAAATCTATAATTAATTGCCTGAAACCTTCTAAATCACTTTCTTCTTGAACTCTTGTTAGTTCAAGAGTAATTTCATTCATTTGTTTCTGACGACGTAACACATTAGGGTTTGTAGCCGTAAACTCATCTTCATTAAAAGAATCTCCAAAACGTTTTTTTGCTTTGGTAACATCTTTTTTAATCTTATCTAAAATTTTCTCTCTAAAATCTTCTACTAAAACATCAGCTCGATATCTCTTTTTAGAGTCTTTATTGTCAATTAAAGGATCATTAAAGGCATCTACATGGCCAGAAGCTTTCCAGGTTGTTGGATGCATTAAAATAGATGCATCTATTCCAACAATGTTCTCGTGCATTTGCACCATTGCTTTCCACCAATAATCTCTAATATTTTTCTTTAACTCAACTCCGTTTTGAGCATAGTCGTATACCGCACTTAATCCGTCATAAATTTCAGATGATTGAAACACATAACCATATTCTTTTGCGTGTGATAGTACTTTTTTAAAGTGATCTTCTTGTTTTGCCATGATGCAAAAATAAAATAAGGATTTAAACTAATACTATTCTAAAAGAAAAAAAGTGAAAAATTTGTTTAATTTTTCACTTCTTTACAAAAAACATTGAATATTGATTACTTTAACTTTACTGTAGTCGCTCCAGAGTATACACCATCTACAAAAGCACTTATGGTATATTTACCTTTATTAATATCATCTCTATTTACTAGAATAAGAGAAACAAGACTAAGTTTATTATTATTATAGTTTACTTCTATTGAATCGGTATATTGAATTTTACCTCCGTCTTTTAATTTTGTAACGCCTTTTGGAGCAATAACTTTTTTGTTTTCATCTATAATTTGGATGTAAACTGATTTCTCTCCTGCATTAGCAACTAGGTTTTGTAATAAATCAAAGTTTATTTTAAAAGCATCGGTTCTGTTTGATCTAGATGTTGAAGTTAATTTACCACTACTACGCTCTTTCATAGCTACTACTCTAACAGGGCTTGTTTTAATAATACCACCAATAGCAACTTTAGTTTCAAGAGTTTTTTGAATTTCTTCTAGTTTTTTATTTTTTTCAGTTAAAGAAGTATTAATTGTTTCTTTTTGAAGTAAGATTTCGTTTGTGATTATGTTTTCTTGGGCTAATACTTGATTGGCAGTATTAAGTGAATCTACTCTGATAAACAACTTCCTATTTTCACGCTCTAAACTGGTGATTTTTTTTCTGTATTTTCTAATTAAGTTATAATTACCAGCAGGTAGGCTTTTAATTGAGTCACGAAGGTTGTTCATTTTAACAAGTTCGGTTCTTAATCTTTTAGAAAGACGCTTCTTTCTGACAATAACATCCGTGTAATCTTTAATGATTTCATCTAATTCTTGCTCTAAATCAGCTTTTTCTTCTTGAAATACTTTTTGAAGATCATCATACTGATTGGATTTTTGAAACGAGTATAATGATAAGAATAATGTTAATACTAAGAGGGTTATAACTAGTAAATTTTTTCTTTTTTTAGAATTCATAATTATGGGGGGTTAATTGAAGTTTGTAATGTAGTCTTTTAATTCATTATTTAAGTTCTATAATAGTATTGCTAATATAATGACCTTCAACAAAAATATTGATTTTATAAGAACCTTTATTTATAATGTCTCGATTTACGTCAATAAATGAGATTACAGATAGAGATTTGTTATTATAATTTGCTTTCATTATATCATTACAAAGTATTCTTTCTTTGTTTTTTAATTTAACTTTTTTTGCAGGTTTAAGTACTTTGTTATTGTTAACGATTTGAATATAAATAGATTTAAACCCTGAGCTAACAATATTATTTTCTAATAAATCAAATTCTATTTTAAAGGCATCTGTTCTACTAGATCTTGAAGTAGAGGTATGTTTACCATTTCTTCTTTTTTTCATTGCTTTTACTTTTATTGCAGAAATTTCAATAATCTCAGCAATAGCAATTTTCTCTTTTAACTTTATATTTTGTGATTCTTTTTGAACTAAAACCTTTTTTACACTATCATTTTTTGTTAAAAGTTGATTGTTAACAGTTTTTAAAGAATCGATATGGTTAAAAAGAGCCTTATTTTGTTTAGATAAATGTGAAATTCGTTTTCTGTAAAAACGAAACAAACCATAATCAGTATCCGTTAAGTCGTTAATGGTGTCCTTAAGTTTTATTATTTCTTGAAGTTTGTCTCTTATTTTTAATGAAAGATTATCATTACTATAGGTAGCGTCCTCATAATTCTTAATAACAATATTAAGCTCAGACTCTAGTTCTTTTTTTTCTAGCTCAAATACACCTTTTAATTGATGGTAATCACGAGCATTCTGATAAGATAATATCCCAACGACTATTATTAATACAAGTAAAAAGGCAATAAAACTATTGTTTTTTAATTCTCTGATTGTAATCATATTGGGGTTATGATGAACAGTTTGGTTTACTTGGGGCTAATATACTATTTTTTATACAGTTGTAAATAAAGGCTGGAGGAAAGTTAAGAGGTTCAAAACTTAACTTTATATCTTTTCCAAAAAACTCTTTTAATTTTTTGTAATAAGTTAAACTATATTGATATTGGATAAATAAGCCTTCGCTTTTAAGTATTTTATAACTTTCAGATAAGATATTATGAGATACTTCTTTAGGAATAATAGTTAAAGGTAAGCTAGAAACGATATAGCTAACTTCACTATATCCTAATTTCTTAATTTCCTTAAGCATGGTTTCGGCAGATGCTTTTAAAACAATTAATTGAGGATGTTTTATTTTTTTTAATTCTTTATAAAAAGCATCGTTAATTTCAAAACAAATAAGAATTGTATCTGGTTGAATTTTATTTAAAATACTATGAGTTATTGCTCCATTTCCAGGACCTAATTCCACAATAACTTTTGCGTCTAAAAAATTAATTTCTCTAAGCATTTTATTAGCTAAGAATTTAGAGCTAGGAGCAACAGTACCAGATGTTTTGTAGTTTTTTATAGCTTCTTTAAAAAAATTAAATTTTTTACTCAAAATAATATTTATTTATGTTTTTTGTATATTTCTGATTAAAAAGGCGTGTAAAGATGCAATATTTAAAAGATATATTCTATTTATTTTACCCAAATTTATGTGTAAATTGTAATGTTTCATTATTACAAAGCGAAAATTATCTATGCACATTTTGTTGTAATGAGTTACCTATTATTGACGACAATGAATACATAAATGTTACATTAATGTCTGCTTTTTATGGAAAAGTTTTAGTAGAAAATCTACGGTCTTTTTTGTATTATCAAAAACACAGTATAACTCAAAAAATAATTCATGAATTAAAATATAAAAATCAAGAAAAAATAGGTGATTTTTTAGGAAGATGGTTTGGAGAGAAATTAAAAGAGTCTGGTGTTTTTAACGATGTAGATTATATAGTTCCGGTACCATTGCATAAAAATAAATTAAAAAAGAGAGGGTATAACCAACTTACGAAATTTGGAGAAACATTAAGTACTATCTTAAATATTGAATACAAGCCTGAAGTTTTAATAAAATCAACTATAGTTAAAACACAAACGTTTAAGCGTCGTTTTGATCGGTTTTCAGATAATAAAACAACATTTAATTTAATTGATTTAGAGGTGTTTGAGAATAAGCATGTTTTGTTAATTGATGATGTAATAACCACTGGAGCAACTTTAGTTGCCTGTTGTACAGAATTATTAAAAACAAAAAACATTACCATAAGTATTGCTACGATTGCATATACTAACAAAGGATGATTTTTGTTGATGTTATTTTATTACTTTTGGTATTCGATTTAAACAATCAATTTGTGAAAAATAAGTTATTATTTTTAGTAGTTTTAGTGTCTGTAATTATTGTAAGTTGTGCTCGAAAAGGAAGACCTGATGGAGGACCTAAAGATGAGGATGCACCAATTATGATGGTAGCAAAACCACCATATGAAACAATTCATTTTGATAAAAAAAATATTAAAATTGAATTTGACGAATATATTGTTTTAAAAGATTTAACAAAACAATTAGTAGTTTCTCCACCGTTAAAATACCCACCAATAATAACGCCTCAAGGTACGCCGAGTAAGTATATTAATATAGAGATTGTAGATACTTTAAAAACAAATACGACCTATACATTTAATTTTGGAAATGCAGTACAAGATAATAATGAGAATAATAAATTAGAGAGTTTTAAATACGTTTTTTCAACAGGGAGCTATATTGATTCTTTAAAGATAAAAGGTTCGGTTGCAAACGCATTTAAGAAAGAAAAATTAAAAAGCATAGGAGTTTTATTGTATCGATTAGATAGTACTTATAATGATTCTATTATTTACAAGCAGAAACCTAATTATGTTACAAGTACTCTAGATTCTACTAATTTTGAATTTACGAATTTACGTGAAGGTAAATATTTGTTGTTGGCTCTAAAAGAAGAGTCAAAGAATTACCTTTTTAATAGTAAATCAGATAAATTGGGTTTTATAACGGACACTATTTATTTGCCAAAAGATACATTGGTGCTAAATCCAATTCGTCTTTTTAAAGAACTACAGTCTTATAAATTTAAAAGAGGAAAAGAGGTTGTAAAAGGAAAGATTCAGTTTGGTTTTGAGGGAGAGAAAGAAAACATGAAGGTTCAGTTGTTATCTGAAGTGCCTAAGAATTTCAAGTCATTTTATGAATTTGAAAAAGAAAAGGATACGCTTAATTATTGGCATTCTCCTGTAGAAAAAGATTCTTTACGCTTCATTGTAACGAACACTAACTTTGTAGATACAGTTACGGTTCGTTTACGAAAAAAGAAAATAGACTCTTTAGTTGTGTCTTCGAGCGTAAGTAGAATGTTACATTTAAACGATACCTTATTTTTAGAAGGTAATAATCCGATTGTTTCAATTGATACTTCTAAATTCTCTTTAGTTGATAAAGATACATTAGCGATTGATTTCAAGGTAGAAAAACAATCTATAAAAAAAATAGCTGTTTTGTTTAAGAAAACACCTAAGATGAATTATAAATTTG
This sequence comes from Tenacibaculum ovolyticum DSM 18103, assembly GCF_000430545.1. Classification (GTDB taxonomy): domain Bacteria; phylum Bacteroidota; class Bacteroidia; order Flavobacteriales; family Flavobacteriaceae; genus Polaribacter; species Polaribacter ovolyticus. The sequence goes on along the minus strand of NZ_AUMF01000017.1, from coordinate 10,432 downwards.
ATGTTCTTCCAAAAGGAATTAATGATTTATATGAAACTACAAACGATACTTTAGTATATCAATTTAAAACACTAACAATTGAAGATTACGGTAGTATTATTTTAGATGTAAAGAAAGAAACAAAGCATCCTGTTATAGTTGAACTTTTAGATAAAGATAAAGTTGTTAAAACTAAATACATTTCATCATCTGGTAAAATAGAGTTTGATTTATTAGAGCCAAAAGAATACACTGTTAGGGCAATTATTGATGAAAATAACAATCATACTTGGGACACTGGAAGTTTTCTATTAAGAAAACAACCAGAGCAAGTAATTTATTTTGAGAAAAAATTTGAATTAAGAGCTAATTGGGAGATGAATGAACCATTTATTATTAAATAAGTTTTTTATTCTTCATAACTAGTAGCACTAGGGCAAAACAATAACTCAGTAGGATTATCAATGTCATATAAATATTGGTAGCTTCTAGAGTCTTTATTGCAATAAGGTTCTATAAGTTTTAACATATTTGTAAATCCATCTAAAGTAAGAATACAGAAAAAAGTTTTATTATCTTTCGTTAATATTCCTTCATCAGATTTAAACAATCCAAAAATTAAATTACAATTACGTGCCTCAATAAAATCAATTTCAGCTAAATCTAATTTTTGTTTTTTTTCAACGATTGTTTCTTTAATTAAATCCCTAAATTTAACAGCTTCAGTTTTGTCGAAATTGTATAATCTCACTACATTTTCATCAAAACCATTTACATTTTCTATATAATCTAATTCCATTTTTTCTTATTAATGTGCTTCTAGCCAGTTTTGTCCAATACCCATTTCTACATCTAACGGAACAGTCATTTTAAAAGCATTTTCCATTTCTTGTTTAATAATTGGCTTAATAATTTCTAGTTCGTCTTTGTGAGCATCAAAAACCAATTCATCATGTACTTGCAATAGCATTTTTGATTTAAACCCTTCTTTTTCAAATCGATTATAAATATTAATCATTGCTAACTTTATAATATCAGCAGCACTACCCTGAATTGGTGCATTTACGGCATTTCTCTCAGCAGCACCACGAACAATTGCGTTTTGTGAATTGATGTTTTTTAAATACCTACGTCTGTTTAAAACAGTTTCTACATAACCGTTTTCACGAGCAAAATCTACTTGAGCTGCCATGTAATTACGTAACTTTGGGTACGTTTCATAATAGGTGTCAATTAGGGCTTTGGCTTCTTTACGAGATAAATCTGTTTGATTGCTTAAGCCAAAGGCAGAAACACCATAAACAATACCGAAATTTACTGTTTTTGCATTACTACGTTGTTCGCGAGTGACTTCATTTAAAGGAACGTCGAAAACTTTTGCTGCGGTAGAGGCGTGAATGTCTTCACCGTTTTTAAAAGCCTCAATCATTGTTTCTTCATTACTTAGTGCTGCAATAATTCGCAATTCTATTTGAGAATAATCAGCAGCCAACAATACGTGATTTTCATCACGAGGAATAAACGCTTTTCTAACTTCCTGACCTCGTTTTGTACGAATAGGAATATTCTGTAAATTAGGATTGTTAGAACTTAATCTTCCTGTAGCGGCAACAGCTTGTGCGTATGCGGTGTGAACTCGACCTGTTTTAACATTTACTTCATTTGGTAATGCATCTACATAGGTACTTTGTAGTTTTTTATATTGACGATATTCTTGAATATCTCTAATAATTTGATGATCTTTTGCTAAGAAAGAAAGCACATCTTCGGCAGTTGAGTATTGCCCAGTTTTCGTTTTCTTAGGTTTTTCAACCAATTTCATGTTTTCAAATAAAACAATACCTAATTGTTTTGGAGAGGCAATATTAAATTCTTCACCAGCTTGTTCGTATATATTTTTCTCTAAACGCTCAATATCACTAGCTAAATCAATAGAGAGTTCTTTTAAGAAAGGAACATTTAAATTAATTCCTTCAATTTCCATAGCGGTTAAAACAGCTACTAACGGTGTTTCAATTTTATCAAATAAATCTGTTACATTTCCGCTTTCTAGCTCTTTTGAAAAATGCTCTTTTAATTGTAACGTAATATCAGCATCTTCAACAGCGTATTCAGTTTGTTTCGAAATCTCAACATTTCTCATAGAAAGTTGATTTTTACCTTTCTTGCCAATCAATTCAGTTATTGGAACTGGTTGGTAATTTAAGTAAGTCTCAGCTAAAACATCCATTCCGTGACGCATATCTGGGTTTATCAAATAATGTGCAATCATGGTATCAAATAACTTACCTTTTACAGGTATGTTGTAATTTGATAAAACTTTAATGTCGTATTTTAAGTTGTGACCAATTTTTTCAATTGTTGTAGTTTCAAAAAACTCACGAAATTCTTCTAAAAGAGTTTTTGTTTCTTCTTGGTCTTCAGGAAAAGAAACATAGTATCCTTTACCTATTTCCCAAGAAAAAGAAATCCCAATTAATTCAACTTCTAAAGCTTTTAAACCTGTAGTTTCAGTATCAAAACAAACAGCAGTTTGCTGCATTAATTTTTTTAATAAAAGTTTTCTTGATAAAGGTGAATCTATATGTTGATAAAAATGGTCGGTATTTTCCGTGGTTTTAAATCCTGAAATAATCTCTTTTTCAGTAATAGTTCCCGTTCCTGGAGCTGCAAATAAATCAAACTGTCCCGCAGTACTTGTGTCTGAAACAGGTTTCGATTTAGTCATTGTTTTTTTTGAGGTATTAGAAGCGTCACTTTTTTCAGTTTTTACTTCAGTAGTAGCACCAAATGTTTTTAAGAAATTGTCAATTAATCGACGAAATTCCAATTCTGCAAAAATCTCTTTGGTCGCTTCAATGTTTGGTTGACACATTTCAAAGTCTTCTTGATGAAATTCAACAGGCACATCAAGCATAATGGTAGCTAACTCTTTTGATAAAATTCCAAGTTCAGCATTTGCTTCTACTTTTTCTTTCATTTTACCTTTTAGATCTGCAGTGTTTGCTAGCAGATTTTCCATAGAACCGTATTGAGCTAAAAATTTCTTAGCAGTTTTTTCACCTACACCAGGTAAACCAGGTATATTATCAACTGAATCTCCCATCATACCCAGAAAATCAATAACCTGTTCAGGTCTTTCTACGCCAAATTTTTCTTGTACTTCGGGTATTCCCCATGTTTCGTATCCACCTCCAAAGCGTGGTCTGTACATAAAAATATTTTCAGAAACTAGTTGAGCAAAATCCTTATCAGGAGTTACCATAAAAGTTTTATACCCTTCCTTTTCAGCTTTTTTAGCTAAAGTTCCAATAATATCATCAGCTTCGTATCCTGTTTTTATAATGGCAGGAATATTCATTGCTTTTAAAATTTCTTCGATATACGGAACTGCAATTTTAATAGCTTCTGGCGTTTCTTGCCTGTTAGCTTTATACTCAGGAAAAGCATTTTTTCTGGCAACAGATCCACCTCTGTCAAAACAAACAGCTAAATGATCTGGTCGTTCACGTTTTATAACATCTAATAGTGAATTTGTGAAACCTAGTATTGCGGAAACATCCATTCCTTTTGAATTAATTCTTGGGTTTTTTATAAAAGCGTAATACCCTCTAAAAATTAAAGCGAAAGCATCGAGTAAGAAAAGTCGTTTTTGATCTGCCATTTTATATGTTAATCTTTTTGAAATAAGTTAATTATAGCTGTTTTTTTTTAAAGAAGTTAATCGATAAAAAAACTACGGTTAACTTGCCTGTAAAGCTACAAAACTTTAACAAGATGTTAAAAATTGATTTTTAATAATCGCCCTATCTTTGTTTGACTTAAAAAAAAGATATAGATGTCTCGTTGGTTGCTAACAATTATAATTATTTCGTTGCTTATTATTACATTCGAAGCGTATGCTTTTCAGGCAATTAAAACTGTAACAAAGAATAAAATCATCCGCTACTGTTGGTTGGCTGTTGGTTTTTTAGCCTATGTTAATTTTTTTTATGTGGTGTTTTCTTCAGATAGAAGTTCGGGTCAAACAAAAGAGTTTCAATGGGCGCTCGGAATGCTTTTACTAGTGTTGCTTCCAAAGTTATTTATTTTATTGATTATGTTAGGGGAAGATGTGGTAAGATGGTTGCAAAAAGGTTTTTCTTTTTTGTTATCAACTGAAACAAAACCTTTGGCGGGTAGGAGGTCTTTTGTTGCTAAATTAGCTTTGGGTATTGCGGCAATTCCTTTTGCAAGTTTATTGTATGGTATTTTTAAAGGGAAGTATAATTATAAGGTAATAAAATACCAGTTATCTTTTAAAGATTTACCAGAAGCTTTTGATGGATTTACAATAACACAAGTTACCGATATTCATTCTGGAAGTTTTACAAGTAAAGAAGAGATAACTTATGGAGTTGACTTGATAAATGAACAAAAATCAGATATGATTTTATTTACGGGTGATCTTGTGAATAATTTTGCACATGAGATGGATGATTGGATTGATGTGTTTAAGAGATTGGATGCTCCAGTTGGAAAGTATTCTATTTTAGGTAATCATGATTATGGAGATTATTCAAAATGGAAGAATGAGGAAGATAAAGTAGCTAATTTTAAGGCAATAAAAGAATTGCACCCGAAAATTGGCTTTGATTTATTATTAAATGAAAATAGATATATTGAAAAAGAGGGGGAGAGGATCGCTTTAATTGGAGTCGAAAATTGGGGAAAGGGTTTTAATAAAGCTGGAGATTTAAAAAAAGCATCAGATGGGATTGTTAAAGATGATTTTAAAATTTTAATGACTCATGATCCAAGTCATTGGGAATATAAAGTTAAAAAGGATGATTTTAATTATCAATTAACCTTAAGTGGTCATACGCATGGGTTGCAATTTGGAATTGAAATACCAGGATGGATTAAATGGAGTCCATCAAAATATGTTTATAAACAATGGGCAGGCTTGTATGAAGAGTTTGGTAGATATATTAATGTTAACAGGGGGTTTGGTTATCATGCGTTTCCTGGTAGGGTAGGTATTTGGCCAGAGATTACTGTAATCGAGTTAAAAAAGGCTTGATTTTCAATGTTAAACGAATGTTAATATCTATTTGAAAAAAAAATAGTATTTTTGGGAAGTTTTATATATAGAAAACCACATAAGTATGACGAAGTTTGGTGAAATAATAAGTGTAAATAAACCTGTTCTAATTGATTTTTATTCAGATTGGAGCGAGTTTGAGCCTAGTTTAGATACACTACGTGATGTTGCAGCTGCTTTAGGAGATAAAGCGAAAGTAATTAAGATAGATATTAAAAAGAATGAGATTTTAGCTAGTGCTTTACGCGTTAAAGGAAATCCAACGTTTATCATTTATAAAGGTGGTGAGATGAAATGGCGCCAAACTGGAGAGCAAGATGCTAATACCTTAATTGGTTTAGTGCAGCAGTATGTTTAAAAGCATTGTTTTAGGTTTTACCTTTTAGTTATTTGGTATGCTGTTTTTTTGATTGATCTCTAAAGATAATCATATCCAAAGACTCTTTGGTTTTTATTTGATGGATTATTTTGCTTCATCTATTGTGTAATATATGAAGAAACCCACATGAGTTCTAGTATTTGTTACTGAAACTTCATGTGGGTTTTTTAATTAAGTTTTATATAGCTTAAGGTTTAATAGTGTCTAAGAGTTGAGGTAATTGCTCTTCTTCTTGAGTTTCTCTAATAAAAAGCCTTTTGTATTTTAAGTACTCTTTGTACGTTTTTTCACCATATTCGATGTTTTTGTCGTAGCCAACTATTTGTCTAATAATATTTTCATACATATAAATCTGAGTCTCAACATTATCTTTAATTAATTCTATATCTTCATATTTAAAAGTGCTATAGTACTTTAGTTTTTGTTGAAAAATATCTATTAGTGTTTCTGCAGTTTCATGTGCTTTATCAATATCACCCATGCGATAATATAACTCTGGGTAGCCTAAAGAAATACTATAATGATCAAAGTCTTTAATAGGCATTTTGTAAAGAGATAAATCTAAAACATCTTTTGCGTTTACAGAATCTCCTTCCTTTAAAAATTCTTCAGATAATCGCATTAAATTATTACGAATAGATATAGCGTTACGTTTACTTTGTTCATCTAGGTAAATTTTACCATTGTTTATGGTTTTCCAATCCCATTTTTTAACATTGTCGTACATCTTTTTAGTGTCAATACGTCCCATGTCAAACATCGATTTTCCTTTGTTTGAAGTTTTAATAGGTACTAGTTTATAAGACATTCCGTCTAATTGTAAATAGTCTTTTAGCCAAATATATTCTTCGTCAGCATTGGCACCTCCAGTAAAATATATAGGACGTTTCCATTCAAAGTTGTTTAAAATATCGAGCATTAGAATTCTGTTTTTGGCCAAGCCTTGTTGGTCAACAGTAATGTCTATATAATCTAAAATTTTATCTGCATCTTTCTGTGCCACTAATCCTGTTTTTAAAACATTTTTCTTGTTGACAGGAATTCGAATTCTGTTTGTTGGGTAGAATTTTTCTCTTACATCATTTTCTTCATCAATGTAATAGGTCGCATCGTTACTGCTTTCAATCCATCTCATAAAATTTTTAATAGAGATAATAGAATCTTTAAATCTTGGATGAGGAATATGATATGCTAAATCTAGTGTTCCGTATTTATATTGATCATGTGTTAATTGTGATGGAATAGGATCTGCTTCATATGTTTTCTTTTTCATTTGGTCAATGTACCAATCAGTTTGAAAAAGACTAGTGTTTACAATCTTAATATCTCTTCGTACACCTTCTACTTGTTGCATGTACCAAAGCGGAAAAGTGTCATTATCTCCAATGGTAAAAATTATAGCATTTGGGTCGCAACTTTCTAAATAAGTTTGTGCATTTAATTGAGAAATATAGCGATCATCTCTATCGTGATCATCCCAATTCTGAACACCCATTAATACAGGTACAGCTATTAATGAAACTACTGACACGGCAATAGCTACAGTTCTTTTGTTTGCGTAGTTTTTCAGATAATCATATAATGCGAATACTCCAAAACCTATCCAAATTGCAAATACATAAAAAGAGCCAACAACTGCATAATCACGCTCCCTAGGTTCAAAAGGTTTAGGGTTTGTGTAAAAAATGATAGCGAAACCAGTAAAAGCAAAGAATAACGCAAGTGTGTATAGGTTTTTTCTGTCTTTTTTAGATTGATAGAATAAACCGATTAATCCTAAAATTAAAGGTAAAAAGAAATATTTATTACGCCCTTTATTGTTCTTAATGTCATCTGGCAAGCTTTGTTGGGAGCCTAAGCGTATTTCATCAATAAAATTAATTCCACTTAGCCAATTACCATTTTCAATATCTAAATGGCCTTGTATGTCGTTTTGACGACCAACAAAGTTCCACATAAAATAACGACCATACATGTATCCGAATTGATAATCAATCATGAATTTCATGTTCTCTAAAAATGTTGGTCTTCTTTGGCTACGAGCAGGAATCCCTGCAATACTTTTGTAGTGTTGTTCAGAAGCAGGGTTTACCATACGAGGAATAAAACCTTTATGCTTACTAGAGTAGTTTGGTATTATGTTTTTGTATTTATTTACGATAATATATTTTCCATCTTTCTTTTCGTATTTAGGTTTGTCGTCCTTAAATGGTTGGCTAGCATCTTGTTCTCTGTCATAAGAAACTGAATAGTATTTGTCATAAAATACATTAGCATCACCATATTGCTCACGATTGTAGTAAGCTAATAATTCACGTGCGCTTGATGGGTTGTTTTCGTTTATAACAGTATCGGCATTTGCACGAATAGGTAACATTAGCCAAGAAGAGAAACCAATCATAATAAATAATACTGACAAAACGAGTGTGTTTGCCATTACTAAGTTTTTTTTACGAGTGTAATTTAATCCGAAATAGAATAAGGTTATCAGTACTAAACCAGCAATTATAGTTCCTGTGTTATATGGCAAACCTATTTGGTTAATAAAAAACAATTCTGAAACACTAAAGAATTTAAGTGTAAAAGGAAATAAAAATTTAAAAACAAAAGCTAACACAAATATTGAAATTAAGGTTGCAATTGCAGTAGTTTTTAAAGTTATGTTTTTATAGGTCTTAAAAAAATATAATAATACGATAGATGGTATAACTAATAAAGATAGTATGTGTACACCAAATGAAAGGCCTACAACAAAGCTAATTAATACTAGCCATTTGTTACCTCTAGGAGATGTGATTTCACTTTCCCATCTTAATCCTAGCCAAAATAACAAAGCCATTAAAAAAGAAGACATTGCGTATACTTCACCCTCTACGGCACTAAACCAAAAACTATCAGAAAAAGTATATGCTAAAGCACCAACTAAACCACTACCTAAAACTGCAATAGCTTCATTCTTACTGAATTTTCCATTTTTAATGGCCATTTTTTTAGCTAAATTGGTAATGGTCCAAAACATAAATAAAATGGTGAAAGCACTGGCTAATCCAGACATGAAGTTTACCATTTTTGCCCATTGACTTGGGTCGTTGCTGAACATTGCGAAGAAGGCACCAAGCATTTGAAAAAGAGGGGCACCAGGTGGGTGACCAACTTCTAATTTTACAGCAGTAGATATGTATTCTCCACAGTCCCAAGAACTAACAGTTGGTTCTAGAGTTAAAGTGTAGGTGATTAATGCCACGGCAAATGAAAACCATCCTAAAATTGTATTCCATTTTTTGTAGTTAAATTCGTTCATAGTTTTTTATAAAGTTGTTGCGAATGTACTAATAACTAGTGTGTTTTTAAGAAAGCAAAAATATAAATTTGAGTTATTTAACTAACTAATAGATGGTGTAAATTTGTGTTAAATGAAAAAAGGTATAAAAAATTTGTCAAAATAAAACTTTATATTATATTTGCACCCGCAATAAGTTATTGGCCTATGGTGTAATTGGTAACACACCGGTTTTTGGTACCGACATTCAAGGTTCGAGTCCTTGTAGGCCAACTTAATCATTACAAAAAAACGTAAGGATTTCTATAAAAGCAGAATTAGATGTTTTTGTAAATTTAATAACTTATTGGCCTATGGTGTAATTGGTAACACACCGGTTTTTGGTACCGACATTCAAGGTTCGAGTCCTTGTAGGCCAACAAAAAGCTTCTTAATCGTTAGATTTTGAAGCTTTTTTTTTGATAAAACTTAAAAAACCTTGATGTGAGTTAAGGGTCTGCAATTTTAAGATGTTGTGAAAGTGTCTAATATATTTAGGTAGAAGGGGTCGGTGTTTTTAATTATTTAAAACACTTGTGTTTTGCTTCGTGAATTTTTTCTTATTGTATTTGTTAAGGTGCAATTCTTGTTAGCTATATTAACTTTTTTCTTATTTGTTTTTTTATATAATGATACGTTTGTGTTGGTTATTTTAACTTCGAGAGAAATCAAGATTAATTTATGTTAATCATCAAAGGTTTGTAAAAGGAAATAGATAGCCTTGTTTTTTTTGAGGTCATATTATATAAATAATACTGTTCTTGTTTCTCTACCTTATAAAAGGTTGCTTTAATTATTCATTATCTAAATTAATTTAATTGTTTTTTTTAAAACTATTATTTTCTTAGCTCTATCATGTTTTTAAAGTGTGTGAGCTGAGTGTTTTTTGGGATAGTAAACATCTGGTGCTATATTTTGAGAATAGATACTTGTTGTTGACCTAGTTTTTGTATTAGTTATGTTTAGTGTTTTATGACGCTAGTGGTTGTTTATTGTAGGTAAGGGGTGAAGTGTTCGTGTAAACGATCTCAAAAAAGTATTTAATAGTTGGAGTTGAGGTTGTGTTAATGTGTAAAGTGTATTTTATGGTTGTCGAACTTTAAAATGTAGGAATATAATCTAAGATCTAATTAAGTATAGTAGATGGTTTGTTTTTTGTTCCAGATAGGAGGGCTGTTGATTTTGGTTAGTTATGTGTTTTTTAGATTTGGTAATGTGAGAAAGGGTATAAGAATGTGTAATAGTTTATTTTGATGGTTGCTAGTGTTGTAAAAGATGTTTTACAGGGTGTACTCATACAGAACTAATTAGGTAAATATAAAAAAGTATAATTTTGGGAGGGGGAGAAAACAGGTGTGGAAGCGTACAAGACATATTGGAAAGCTTAGGGAGTGAGGTGTTTATGAGTAGTGATAAAAAAGAGTTAAATTGTCTTATAGGTCATTTTTAAAATATAAAGCTTTTCTTGTTTGTTTTTAACTTTTTCAAGTTAAAAATGAGCTCCGGTAGTAGGTGAAATTCTCCAAGCAAAGTAAGAGTGAAATGATTCACTAGTTAAAAGCTTGAAAAACAACAGGAATTAAAATACTTCAAAAAAAAGATAAAATAAAGCATTGCTATGTTAGAAAAGGAATCTATATTTGCACCCGCTAAGGGAAAAACATAGGTTTAA
>NZ_AUMF01000016.1 GCF_000430545.1 Tenacibaculum ovolyticum DSM 18103 | reverse complement strand
TATTTCAGGAAGTAACGTGTTTTTAGAAAAATTGCTTAGTTGAGATGCAAATCTAGCAATAGTAGGTTGGGTAAACATTAATTTAACAGGTACTTCTATTGCTAATTCTTTTCTAATCATCGAAATAACACGGGTAGCTAAAATAGAGTGTCCTCCAATTTCAAAAAAGTTATCATGTATTCCTATTTTATCAATACTTAATAGTTCTTGCCATATACTAACTAATTTCTCTTCAACAGCATTGGTTGGCTCAACATATTCAGAACTTGATAAAAGACTCATATCTGGTTCAGGTAAAGCTTTTCTATCTATTTTACCATTACTGTTTAAAGGCATTTGATCTAGCACTACCCAAATGCTAGGCACCATATAGTTTGGTAATTTTTCTTGTAAAAAATTTTGTGTTTTTTCTTTTTCAAAATTAAGGTCCCCTACAATATAACATACTAATCGTTTGTTTGCGTTAGCATCTTGTTTTACTAAAATGCAACAAGTCAAAACAGAAGCATCTTCAAAGAGTACAGTTTCTATTTCGCCTAATTCAATACGGTATCCGTTAATTTTAACTTGATTGTCTGTTCTACCTATAAATTCAATGTTTCCTTCTTCTGACCAACGAACTAAATCTCCAGTTCTGTAAAGTCTGTCTTCAACCTTAAAAGGACTTTTTATAAAATGTTCTGTTGTTAAATCTGCTCTATTTAAATATCCTTTAGCAACTCCAGATCCTCCAATATAAAGTTCTCCAGCAACACCAATAGGTACAAGTTGCTGTTCTGTATCTAATACATATAATTGTGTATTAGAAAGGGGTTTTCCGATAGGAATAGTATGTGCTTGTTTAGGTATATTTTTTATAGGATGATACGTTGCATAAGTAGTAGTTTCTGTAGGTCCATAAACATGAATTAGTACATCTGCTCCTAAAGCTTCAAAGGCTCTTTCTACATGATTTACAGAAACCTGTTCTCCTCCAAATAATAATATTCTAATAGTATTTAAACTAGATAAATCGTAATCTACAAAAGAGTTGAATAATGCAGTAGTTAAAAAGGCTACTGTTAATTTTTCCCCTTTTACAATAGTTGCTAAATCAGCAATGTTTGCAGCATAAGAATTAGGAATTAAAAATAGGCTAGCTCCAGATAATAAACTTCCAAATATTTCATAAGTAGCTCCATCAAAGGCATAATTAGACCATTGTAAAACTCGATCATCAGATTGAATTTGAATGGCATCTTTATCATATACTAAGGTTAAAATATTTTCATCCGTAATTAAGATTCCTTTAGGCGTTCCTGTAGTACCCGATGTATACATTATATATGCAGTACTCGTAATATTTCTAGTTACTGGTCTATAAGAAAAATTTGATGCTAATAGCTCATCTATTTGAATGAATTGATCTTCGTTTATTGATAGTATTGCTTTTAATGCTTCTTCTTTATAAAGAATCGTATTAATAGCAGCATCTTCGATAATAAAAGAGAGCCTGTTTAAAGGTAAAGATGGATCTAATGGTACATAAGTAGCTCCAGATTTTAAGATTCCAATGATACTTATAATCATTTCAAATCCTCTATTAAATAAGATTCCTATATGAGAACCCTCAGTAATATTAGTAGCTTGCATATAACTTGCTACCTTATTAGATTTTTTATCTAAATCTTCATATGTCATTGTTTCTCCCTCAAAAGCTAAAGCTATATTATTAGGAGTTTTAATTACTTGTTCCTTAAAAACTGCTATAACTGATTTCTCTTTTGAATATCGTAAAGCTGTTTTATTAAAATCATAATGCAGTTGAATGGTTTCATCGGTATCTAGAATACCTAATCTACTAATTGGCAACATTGGGTTTTCAACTACGGAATCAAGTAGTTGAATATAATGTGAAACCAATCTTTCAATTGTTGATTTCTTGTATGAATCTGTTGGATATTCAACTTCTAGTATTAAACCATCATTTCCTGGATGTTCTGCAACTATAAAGTGTAAATCTGCTTTTACTTTTAAAGTACTTGGTTCTATAAAATCTACTTCTAAATCTCCTAATAATATCTCTTGAACTCTAGGTGTGTTTTGGAAGTTAAATAAAACTTGATATAACGGGTTTCTATCAGAAATATCTCTTTGTTTAACTGTTGCTTCTACAACTTTTTCAAATGGTATTTCTTGATTTGTATAAGCGTCAAGTGATGTGTTTTTAACTTCAGATAAAAACTTTGTGAAATTAATTTCTGGTTTTACTTCACTTCTTATAACTAACATGTTAATGAAAAAACCAATTAAGTTTTCTATTTCTTGACTAGTTCTCCCTGCAACAGGTGTACCAACACATATATCTTGTTGACCTGTATACTTATATAAAAGAATTTTAAAAGCAGAAAGTAAAGTGATGTATAAAGTACTACCGTTATTTGTACTTAATAGCTTTAGTTTGTCAAGTAAATTTTTATTTATAGTTGTTAGTACCGAATTTCCATCGTTACTTGGGTTAACTACATTTGTGTAATCTGTAGGAAAATTAAGTTTAGTTACATCAGCTAATTGATTTTTCCAATAATTAGTTTGATCTTCTAACGTATGTTTTTTCTTTTGTTGCCAAAGTATATAATCTGTATATTGAATCTTTAGTTCAGGTAATTTTGGTGTTTTATTATTGATTCCAGCCTCATATAATTCTAATAATTCTTCTACTAAAATACTTTCAGACCAACCATCAGAAGCGATATGATGCATCACCAAAACCAACATGTTTACATTTGAAGCCTGTTGTATAATATGAGCTCTTAATTTAAAGTCTTCTGCTAAATTAAATGGTTTAGATGTAAGTAATTCTATCTCTTCATTTAAACGAGTATCTTCTATAGAATCTTTAAAATCTATAGTCCAGTTTTCTGATGATAAAAAATCTAAATAAGGAATATCTTTGTCTTCCTTTATTAAACTTCTAAGTGTTTCGTGTCTATTTACTATTTCTCTTAAACTAGATTCTAAAAGTGTTTTGTTTAAGTTTCCTTTTAATTGTAAGACAGAGCTTACATTATATTCTGTACTTCCTTCTAATGTGTCTATAAACCACAAACGTTCTTGTGCGTAAGATAACGGAATACGTTCTGGTCTTTTTTGAATTGTTATTTCGTTTACTTCTTCTGAAATAGGTTCTTTATCAATATGAGCAGCAAGTTCGTTTAATTTTGTATATACAAATAGATCTTTAATGTCTAGTTGTATTTTCATTTGTTTTTGAATTGCTGATTTTACTCGCATTGCTAATAAGGAATGACCACCTTTTTCAAAGAAATCATCAGAAGCCCCAATAGGTTTTCTTTGAAGAACTTTTCCCCAAATAGTTTTTATTATTTTTTCTGTTGATGTTTTACATTCTTCTACATCAATTAATGTTTTAGAACGACCATTAATTTGCTTTTTATAGATAGCCAATAATTTTTTTTCATCAACTTTATCACTTAAATTTTGAGGTATTTTATCAACAAAAACATATTCATTAGGTTGCATATAACTTGGCAATCCTTTACTACATTTTTCTATCAATAACTTTTCTAGTTCAACACTTTCTTTTTTAGCTATTCTTGTAGCGTATAGCGTATCTGAATTGCTTTCTTGTAAAATATTTCTGTCTAAATATTTATTTACAAATTCTGTTTCTTCTTTATTTTTTTGAATAACAAAAGCAATTAAAGGAGTGTCAGACGGTGATTTTTTATGCGCTACAACAGCTACATTTTCTATTAATTGACTATCTCTTATAAGCGCTTCTATTTCTCCTAATTCAACCCTATTCCCTCTAATTTTTAATTGCCTGTCTTTTCTTCCTAAAAACTCTAAATTCCCATTTGGTAACCACCTTCCTAAATCTCCTGTTTTATACATTGTATCCCCTAAAGTTTTAGGGAATGGATTTGGCCTGAAGCTTTTTGCTGTTTTTTCAGCATCTTTAAAATAACCAGCACCAACACCAATACCAGAGACACAAATTTCACCAGGAATACCAATTGGCACTAATTTTTCATTATCATCTAACACAAAAATATTCATGTTATCAATTGGCTTACCAATAGACACTTTAGGTGTGTTTAAAGGCAAAGGTTCTGTAATTTCAAATTGTGTAATATCATCTGAAGCTTCACAAGGACCATAACCATTTAACACCTTACATTCAGGAAATAATTTTAACCAATCATTTACTAATTTAACTGGTATTTCTTCTCCTACCATCATCATCCATTCTAATGAAGGCAATATATTTTCTTGTGGGTTTAGTTCTAAAATAAGATCTACAAAGCCTATTAAATATGAAGGTACAAATTCTGCAATAGTAACATTGTGCTCTTTCATTAAGTCAAGAGTCTTTTGATAATCTAATACATCGTCTTTATCGGCGATTAAAACCTTTCCTCCTTTTAATAAAGGCGCTAATATTTGCCAAACAGAAATATCAGAAGCAATACTTGCACTTTGTAAAAAACAAAATCCATCTTTTAAATCAAGAGCCTTATATTCTGCCAAAATATGATTTAAAGCACCGTTATGTCTTGTAATTGCTCCTTTTGGTTTCCCTGTAGAACCAGAAGTATATAACATATAAGCCCAATCACTTTGTTCATTAACGTTCTCAGGATTATTGTTGTCATTTTTAACAATATCATGTACAGAACTAACTATGATTTTCGCCTCTACAGATTCTAAATCACTAGAGAACAAATCATTATCTAAACAAATTATTTGCTGTAATTCATTATCAAAAAGAGCTGCTCCTTTTAATGCTAATAAATGTTCTTTTTCACTTATTAAAGCTTTTAACTCTCCATCCTTAAGAAGTTCTAAAGTTCTAGTAGCAGGGTTTTGTGTGTCCATTGGAACATATACTCCACCTGCTTTAAATATTCCTAATAAAGCAGCAATTAACTCTGGAGATCTTTCTAAGTGTAGCCCCACAAAATTCCCTTTTTCTAAGCCATTTTTCAATAATGTGTTTGCTATTTGATTGGCTCTAGAATTTAGTTTTTTATAAGTCCATTCAACATCATTATGTGTTATAGCTATACACTCAGGTTTCTCTTGTACTTCTTCTTCAAACAATACATTTATTGGCTGGTTATTCTTTAAATCTACAGCTTCATTATTGAAATTATATAACAATTCATTTTCATCTTCTTTAGAGATAAAACTAATATTTTCAACTTTTTCATTTGGATTTTCAGCAAATTGATGGATTAATGTTTCAAAACTATTTTTTATCTTTTTCACCAATTCTGGATGATATACTTCAGGATGGTAGAAAAAAGATATTTCAATTTCTTCACCTAATTCTACATCGAGATCAAAGTTATAATTTGTACGTTCAAAAGTATTTACATTAGATATCTCAAATAATATATCTTCTTTATCTTCTTGTGCAATAGGATAATTTTCAAAAGCGATAATATGCTTTATTAAATTTGATTTAAGCGGTGTAGCATTTTGAATTTCTACTAAAGAACTATAATGATAAGGAGTCCCTTCTAAAAAATCGTCATGTACTCTTTTTGTGATATCTAATAATGCTTCTTCTTCTTTGAAATGAATCCGTACTGGAATAGTATTCATAAAAAGCCCTAAACATCTATCCATCCCATGTAATTCAGGAGGTCTTCCTGATACTACATTTCCATAAACAACGTCATTTGACCCGCTATATTTAGCTAATATTAGTCCCCAAAAGGTTTGAAATATATCGTTTAATGTAACTGTATTACTTTTAGCAATAATAGCTAACTTAGCTGTTGTTTTTTTACTAAGTATACTCTTTTCAACTGCATTTCGGAGGTCAACGTTAGTGGTAGTATTTGTAATTTTAGGTATTTCTGCAATATGATTATAACCTTCTAAGTATGTATTCCAATATTTTGTAGTACTTGCAGTATCTTTACCTTCAAGCCATTTAATATACGTACTATATAAAACAGGTTCTGGGAGTACTATTTTTCTATTATGCAGTAATGATGCATAGATTTCATTTAATTCTTCTACTATGATTGTATTACACCAACCGTCTACAATAATATGGTGAAAACTCCACAGAAAATCGTAAGAATCATCTCCTTTTTTAATGATAGAAAGTCGTACAAGAGGTTCTTTTACCAAATCAAACCCTTTTTTAACATCCGCATCTTTAAAGGTTTCAATAAAATTTTTATAATCGCTAGGGTGTAATGTTGTTTTATCTAAAATATTTAATGCTATTTTTCTGTTTCTAAGCACAACCTGAATAGGTCTTTCAGTTGACTCATAAACAAAAGCTGTACGAAATATATCGTGCCTTTTACTTAAAACATCAATACTTTCTGAAAAAATTTCTATATCTATTTTTCCCGAAACTGAATACGATAATTGAATGAAATATGCCTCTAAGTTTTTATCTCTAATAGTATGAAATAACATCCCTTCTTGCATAGGGGTTAAAGGATAAATCTTTTCTATATTATTTTGTGCTTTTTTCATGATTAAAAGAGCGCGTTGCTTAGTTAGTTTTAATTAATTTGTAGGTAGTATAATAGTAGGTAGACAGATTAACTGACGTAGTTTAAATATGATTTGTAATACGGAAAAATATATTTTGAAGGTATCTTTAAAGCTACCCCAATAAAAATCAAACAATTATAGTACATGTTTTTCCATGGAGCTCCTTTAAATTTTGATAAAATTCCAGAAGCAGCACTTTTAGCTGTATGCCAGTCTATATTAAATGATATTGAAAAACTTAAACTATGTACTTGGTGCAACATTCCCGATGGCATGTATAAAATATCGCCTCCTTTAACAATTACCTCTTGAATGTTTAATTTTTCTGCATTTGGAAATTCACTGTAGTCAACATTTGATGCATCAATTTTAGACCATCGCCAACGTTGTAAGTAGCATAAATCTTTTTGTTTAGCTTCAATTAAAATAAATTTTTTAGCACCAACCATTTGAAAAAACATATTATGCGTGCAAAGTGTATCAAAATGCAAAGGAGTTACACTATCTGAACTTCCCATAAAAAACTGAATATAATTCTGGTAGTTTTTCCAGTACCATTTTGGAAATAATTCTAACGGAAAAGGTTCTATATCTTTCGTTAAATCTGGTAGTAAATTGAAAATAGGAACATCATGTAAATATGCAGGCTTTTCTAATTGCTTACCTGTCCCTTTTGCTTTTTCTTTTTCATATGCTATTAAGTTATCTATATAATCTGCCAATTTAACCTGTTCTCTATTTCCTTTAGAAACATCACCTTTTTTGGCAATCATTTCTAAATTCCATTTTTCATTTTTAAAATAATCGGTAGTCCATAATTCTCTGGCTGCCCATTCTCTAGTCTGATTTTTTATAAGCAATGGCTTATTTTTTTTAACAAAATTTCGATAAAAATCTTCACGAGAAATTGTATCAACAACTGTAACAGTATTCATAAATTTTCTTTCTAAATAGTTTGAAGAAGTTGTTTGTTTCTCTCTTGTAAATCTTTAGGAATAGTTATGTCTAAAACCTCTTGCATAATCAGTAATGCTTCATCAATTATTTTTGGTGTAATTGTTAAAGGAGGAACCAATCTTAGTACATTATTGTAATGCCCTCCAACTTCAAACAACAACCCTTTTTGTAAACAATTGTTTCTAAGCTCTTTTACAAATTCAGGATAAGGCTCTTTGGTAAATACATCTTTTACAAATTCAACACCAATCATTAATCCTTTTCCTCTAATGTCTCCAATAAAGGGCGTTTTTTTTGCAATAGTCATTAATCCATCCATTAAGTACGCACCCATTTCTTTTGTGTGCGACTTTACATCATATTTTTCAATAAAATTAAATGCTCCATTTGCAGCAGCTAAACTAACTTGATTCGCTCTAAATGTTCCTATATGTGCTCCTGGTCCCCAAGCTTCTACTTCTTTCTTGTAAACTAAAGCTGATATAGGAAAACCAATTCCTCCTAAGCCTTTAGATAGTGTAATAATATCTGGCATTACCCCATAATTCATACAAGCTAAAAACTCTCCAGTTCTAAAGAATCCACTTTGTATTTCATCAAAAATAACCAATACATCATTTCTATGGGCTACTTCTACAACTTCGTTTAAAAACCCTGCTACTGGAGGAATGTTCCCTCCTTCTCCTTGAATAGATTCAACAATAATTGCAGCAGGTTTAGTAATTCCAGAATGTTTGTTTTCTAATAAAAACTTTAAACGTTCTATCGCATAGTTTTTACACGCTTGATCATCATCATTTGAAGGACATCTATATTGATAACTAAAAGGAGTAAAATGTACATTTGGTATTAAAGATGTTAGTTCTTTACGAAAATCTGTATCAGCCGTTACGGCTAATGCTCCAGATGTCATACCATGATAACTTCCAGAAAATGCTATAATACCATCTCTCCCTGTTTTTATTTTAGCAAGTTTAATCGCTGCTTCAACAGCATCAGATCCGGTTGGCCCACCAAAACTCACTTTATAATCGTTTTGTACTGCTTTAGGAAGGTTTTTTAAAATTTTTTGAATTGCTTCTAATTTATTTTCTGTTGGAAAATCTAAAGCATGAATTAACTTTTCTTGTTGTTCTTTAACATATGAAAGAACTTCTTCATTACAATGACCAACATTTACAACACCACAGCCAGCAAAAAAATCTATAAATTGGTTTCCGTCTACATCTTCAATAATTGCTCCTTTTGCTCTTTCTATTGCAAAAGGCATACTTTTAGGATAAGATACTACAGAACCTTCTATTTCTTTTTGTAATTCTAATAATTCTTTAGATCGTTCTCCAGGTATACTATCACTTACAATATTAGCAGATTCTGATAAATGAAATCGTGAAAATTTATGTGTTGCTTCTATCATTTTTATAAAGTTTAGTTTTTTAATAAAACATTAATTAATCGATATTTTAAATTAATGTTACTGTTTGATTAGTAGTGTTTTCTTTTAGAAAAGATCATTTAGTTCAACTAAATCATCCGAAGATAAATCTGTGTAATCGTAATCACTTGGTGTAGCTTCAGTATGTTCTTGGTTTATACAGAAATCTATTATTTCTTTTAATGTGGTTTTGTAAGTTTCTAACCACTTTTTTATTGTTTGTTCTTTAAAATGAGTTGTATGATAACTTAAGCTAAATTCTAAAGCGCCGTTTTTCATATACCCTAAAAATTCTATTGGATAGTTACTTTCATTTTTTGATGATTCATCAATATTCAAATGATTATCAACTAATTTAAAAGAACCATTTTCCTCCATTCCATCAATATTCCCTAAGTAATTAAAGATTATTTGAGGTAGTGGTATTGTTTTTATATCGTTTGCTATTTCACTTTCATCTTTGTATCGTAATAAACCAAAACCAATTCCATTATTAGGTATTTGATGTAAGTGCTCTTTAATATCTTTAATTACACTATTTAAAGGCTTTTTTGATGTTGATGGTAAGTACACTGGGTATGCACTAGTAAACCAGCCCACTGTTCTATTAAAACTTAAAGCTTCATTTAATTCAGCTCTACCGTGACTTTCTAACATTACAGCGGTTTCTTCTAATGAAAATTCTCTGTAAACTGATTCACTAAGAGCGGCTAATAAAATATCGTTTATCTCAGTATTAAAAGCTTTATGTCCTTCTGTTTCTAATAAACTAACGTATTCTTGTTCTAATGTAATAGTAACATCAGTACGATTATTTACTTGTGCTTTATCACTTTGATTAAAGTCGTATAAAATATGTGTGTGTGTACTCTCTGTTATTCTTTTATTCCAAAAAAACCTTTCTTGATCAAATTTAGGTGACTTTATAAAATGCTCTATTTCTTCAGACCAAAGCTTAAATGAATCTGTCTTAATAGGCAATACTATTTTCTCATTTAATTTTAATTGTTTGAGGGTATTGTAAAAATCTTCAAGAAATATTCGCCAAGAGACAACGTCTATAACTAAATGATGTATTGCTATTAAAATATAATCGATTTCTTTAGTTTTAAAAATAGCAGCTCGCATTAGAGGACCATTCTCTAGTGAAATATTAGATTGAACTTCGATAGCTTCTTTCTTAAAACCATCAATATTAGTGACAGTTGGAAGATCATAAATTTTTAAACTTACAGGTATTATATCTCCTTGTGTTGTTTGAGTTATAGAACCATCTTCTATTTTATAAGTTGTTCTTAAAGCATCGTGCCAACGCAAAATTACAGCAAGTGTTTCCTCTAAAATATTTGTATCTATTCTATTTTGAGAACTTATTATTACCGATTGATTATAATAATTAGTTTCTTTCTTTTCTAACTCAAAAAACGCTTTTTGAATAGGTGTTAAAGCTACATTTCCAGAAATAAGTCCTTGTTCTGCTATACGGTTTAAGGGTTTTATAAAAGGAACAACTTCTTTAATTGTAGAGAAACGCATAATATCTCTAATCTCTACTTTATATTGTTTTTTATATAAGTAAGAAGATACTTGAATTGCTGTTATTGAATCACCACCTAATTCAAAGAAATTATCAGAAACTCCTATTTTTTCTATATTTAATAGTTGTTGCCATATACTTACCAATAACTCTTCTAACTCATTTCTTGGAGCAGCATATTCAGCACTTGATAAACCAATATCAGGCTCAGGCAATTCTTTTTTATTTACTTTACCATTATTCGTAAATGGCATTTCTTTTAATTCTACCCAAATTCTAGGTATCATATAGTCTGGTAAATAATTTGATAAGAATACTTCTAGTTTTTCTTTATCAAAAGAACCTTCTATAACAATATAACCTATTAAACGATTGTTTTCTGTGCTATCTTCTTTTGCTAAGACACAACTATTTAAAACACTTGAATAGTTCAATAAAACATTCTCAATTTCTCCCAGTTCTACACGATAACCTCTAATTTTTAATTGATCATCTAACCTTCCTTTAAATATAATTTCATTATCTGAAGACCATGATGCTAAGTCACCAGTAGCATACATACGTTCTTCTTTTACAAAAGGATTATTTATAAACTTACCTTCATTTAATTCAGGATGTTTATAGTAACCTTTTGAAACTCCTAGTCCCGATAAATATAATTGACCCAAAACTCCTGGAGCAACTGGATTAAAATAATCATCTAATATGTAGGTTTTCATATTACTTATTGGACGTCCAATAATTGAGTTATTTTTAACTTCGTGGTAGTTATCCTTACAAAGAGGTTTAATAATACATCCAATAGTTGCTTCTGTAGGACCATAGTGGTTAATTACTTTCTTATTTGGATAATAATTAAAAAAAGTAGTTAAATCATTATAAATAATTGATTCACCTCCCAACATTAAATGATTTAATTCTGATAGCGATTCTAAATCGAAATTTGAATCGTTAATAATTAATGAAAATAATGTAGGTGTTCCTTTTATAAAAGTTATTTTCTCTTCAGCTAAATAGGTGTTTAGATAATTAATATTTAAATATCGCTCTTTCTTTAATAAGTGCAATGTTCCCCCATTTGCTATTGTTGGAAATATAGCGCTATGCCCCAAATCAAAAGCAAAAGATGATAATAAAATTGAATTATCTTTATTACTATAGTTTAACGTTTTCGTAAACCATTGTACATAATTAACTAGTTGTAATTGAGATATTTTTACTCCTTTAGGTTTTCCTGTAGACCCTGATGTATATATTACATAAGCTAACTTTCCTGGATTATTTAATGACTTACTTATACGTTTGTTATATGTCCAGCTAGATTTATTTTCTACATTTATAGCCGTGCCTTCAAATGGTATATTGTTTATATACTTACTATTAGAAATCATCCATTTTACTCCACTATCTTTTATTATATGTTGAATTCTTTCTGAAGGTAATTCAGTATCTATTGGAAGATATGCGGAACCTGATTTGAAAATAGCTAACATGGCTATTATAACTTCTACAGAAGGTTCCATGTAAATAGCAATTAAAGTATCTGTAACACCATTATCTAAAATATGTGAAGCAAGTGTTGTAGATAATTCATCAACTTCTTTCAATGATAACCTTTGATTTTCATCAACTAAGCATGTTTCATTAGGATGTAATTTTGCTTGATTAGAAAATAATTGATCAATAGTTTGATTAGATTTTTCAAAAAAAACAGCTGTATCGTTTACAGTATTAATAATTTTAGCTGTTTCGTTTGTCGTTAGCATTTTTAATGCTCCAATAGGTTGGTGAACGTTTTTTATAGCTTCTTTTAGCAACTCTTGATAATGTTGTACCATTTGATGTATGGTATCTTCTTTAAATAAAGCAGTACAATACTCAAAATCAAAAGAAATTACATCTTTATTTTCTTCAACTCTTAATGTTATATCAAATTTTGAACTTGGATTTTCATTATCTAATAATGAAACATCTAAATCATCAAGACTAAAATCGGAAACTCTAGGAGTATTATCTAATACAAATAACACTTGAAATAGAGGGTTTATACTCATATCACGAATTTTAACCACTTTATCAACTACTTTTTCAAAAGGAGTTAATTGATGACCTTGTCCACCTAAAGTAGTTGCTTTTACTCGATTTAATAATTCTTTAAAACTAGGGTTACCACTGAGATCTGTTCGTAATGCTAAAGTATTTACAAAGAACCCTACCATATCTTCTATATCAGACTGAGTTCTATTTGCTATTGGAGTTCCTACGCATATATCTTTTTGCCCACTATATTTAAATAAAAGTACTTTAAATGTAGATAATAAAAACATAAATAAAGTAACACCTTCTTCTTTACAAAGAGAAGACAAGTTTTTAGTCAATTCTTTTTTTAATTCAAAACGAATAAAAGACCCTGATATATCCTGCACAGAAGGACGTGGATAATCTTTAGGTAGTGCTAATGGTAAAACTCCTTTTAAAGAATTTTCCCAATACATTAATTGTTCATTTAAAACTTCGTTAGTTAATATCTGACGTTGCCATATAGCATAATCTGCATATTGTAGTGATAGTAAAGGAAGTTGTACTTCTTCGTTTTTATGTAAAGCATTATAAATACTCACCAATTCATTTATAAGAATACCTTCAGACCATCCGTCACTTGCTATATGGTGAATTAAAATAGTAAGAGTGTATTGATTGGTTCCAGTATTGTAAATACGTGCTCTTAACATATAATCTTCAGATAAAATAAAAGGAGTATCAGAAAATATTAAAATATCTTTTTCTATTTCTTCCTGAGAGGTTTTTTCACTTACATTTAATTTCCAATAATCAGATGAAATAGTTTTTTGATACCCCAAACCTTCTTCTGACTTAATAATTATAGTCCTAAGTGTTTGATGTCTCTCTACCAGCTTTTTAAATGATTCTTCTATCATTGGTATAGAAACATTACCATTCAATTCTAATCTTCCAGACATATGATACCCTAAACTACCTTGTAATTGATCTACAAACCATAAGCGCTCTTGGCTAAATGACAATGGTATTTTAGTAGGTTTATCTTGTAAAGTAATAGGTGAAATAACTACCTCTTCAGAATTTAGTAGTAATTCTTTAGATAATAGAGCAATTATTGGATGAGTAAATATTAGCTGTATAGGAATTTCAACATTCATTTCTTTTCTAATAGTTGAGACTAATCTTGTCGCTAGTAAAGAATGGCCTCCTAATTCAAAAAAGTTATCATTAATTCCTATCTTTTCTGCTCCTAATAATTCTTTCCAAATTTTTGTTAAGTGTTTCTCTGTTGTTGTTTGTGCTACTTCATAGTTTTTAGTAGGTTGGCTATTAGGTTTAATTTTTTGAAGTGCTTTCTTGTCTATTTTCCCGTTAGGAGTCAGTGGCATTTCTTCTAGTTTTACCCATAATCTAGGCACCATATATTCTGGTAATTTAGACTTTAATGCTTCTTGAAATAATTCATTATCTAATGAATTATCACTTACAGTATATCCTACTAAATTTTTATTACCTTTTTCATCTTCTTTAACCAGTACACAACAACTAATAACTTTAGGAATACTTGATAAAATATTTTCAATTTCTCCAAGCTCAATACGATGTCCTCTAACCTTAACTTGATCGTCTTCTCTTCCAACAAATTCAATAGTTCCGTTAGATAACCAACGACCTAAATCTCCAGTTTTATAAATACGTCCATTTTCTGTAAATGGATTTTTTGTAAACTTCGTTTCTGTTAATTTTTCTAAATTCAAATATCCACGACCAACTCCAATTCCTCCAATCCAAAGTTCTCCCGTAACACCTAATGGACATGGATTCCCAGAAGAATCAACAATATAAATTTTTGTATTAGCAACAGGTTTTCCTATAGGAACTAAACCTTCTTTAGGTGCTACTTTCATTATATGAAGACTTACATCATCTGAAGCTTCAGCTGGTCCATAAGCATTTACTACTCGCACGCTAGAATAGGCTTCAAACCATCTGTCTAAAATGTCTTTTGTAACAGCTTCACCAGTCACTAGCAAGTAATTTAATTCCTCTAACTTTTTAGAACTAGTAGTTTCTAGCAAGCTAGATGTATAAGATGGTACTAATTGTAAAATAGTTACTTTCTCTTCAGTTAAAGAATTAATGAAAGCATTGGTTTCTAGTAAATCTTGCTCTTTATAAATAGCTGTTTTTCCTCCAACTAATAAACTTGTTAAAATTTGCCATACTGAGATATCAAAAGTAAACGGAGCTGTAAATGCAATTGAAGTTTCATTATTCAGTTGTAGTTCATCTATCATTAATAACAAGTGATTCAATAACCCCTTATGTTCTATTAATGCTCCTTTAGGTTTTCCTGTACTACCTGAAGTATAAATTACATACGCCAAAGAATTGGAGTTATATACTTTTTCTATTTCTATAGTTGAATAGTTTTTGAAATCTGGATTTTTTGAATTTAAGACTAATAATTGCGTATTTTTTAAGCTTATTTTATCAAGTATTTTTTTACTAAAAGTATCCGTTAATAAAATACTACAATCAATATCTTCAAGAATATGATTAATTCTAGATTCAGGGTAATCAGGCTTAATTGGTACATATGCTCCTCCTGATTTTAAAATTGATAAAACACCAACAACTAAAGAGAATGATCTTTCTAAGCAAATACCTATTAAATCATCTTCTTTTACTCCTTGTTCAATTAAATAATTAGCAATTTGATTTGATTTTTCATCTAACTCTTTATAAGTTATCTTTTCCCCTCGAAAAGACAACGCAATATTATTAGGTGTTTGCTCTACTTGTTTTTTAAATAAATCAATTACCGTTAAATCTAAAGGATAAGCTACATCGGTATCATTAAAACTGTATAATAATTGTTGTTTTTCTTTAGGCGTTAAAATTTTAAGTGAGGATAGCGTTTGTGTATAATCTATACTAATACTTCTTAATAATTCTTCAAAATGATTTAACATTCTTTCTACCGTAACTCTTTCAAATAAATCGGTACAGTATTCCATGTCAAAAGAAATACCTTCTTTATGTTCTTCTGCTGAAAAATTTAAATCAAACTGAGCAGTGTCTTCTTCAAATGCATAAGGTGTTAATTTTAAGTCATCTATTGTTAATTCTTTAAGTTCAACAATATTTCGTAAATCAAACATTACCTGAAATACCTGAGTAATACTTGTATCTCTATTTCCTATGATCCTTTCAACAATTTTATCAAACGGAGCATGTTGATATTCATAACTCTCTAATGTTGTTTCTTTTACTTGTTGTAAAAACTCTTGAAAACTTAAACTTTGATCGACATTACTTCTTAAAGCTAGTGTATTTACAAAATACCCTATCATCTTTTCTAAATCTGTCTGGTTTCTATTAGCAATAGGCGTTCCAATACAAATATCATTTTGTCCACTGTATTTATGTAACAGAACTTTAAAAGCAGATAGTAACAACATAAACAGTGTAACTTCTTGTTCTTTACATATTGCATTTAAACTATCTTTTAAAGATTTATCTAATTCGAAATAAATGTGAGCCCCTTTTGTACTTTGTATAGATGGACGAACAAAATCTGTAGGTAATGAAAGTGGGATTACACCATTTAATTTATTTTCCCAATAAGATAATTGATTTTCTAAAAAGGCTCCTTGAATGTTATTTCTTTGCCATATAGCAAAATCTGAATATTGTAAAGGTAATTTTGGTAAAGCTATTTCTTGATCCCTTTTTAAAGTTTTATATACCTCCGTAAACTCGTTAATAAAAATAGGTAAAGACCAGCCATCACTAGCTATATGATGAAATACACAGGCAAGAATATTTTTATCATTACCTAAATTATATAGACAAGCTCTAAACATATAGTCATTACTAAGGTCGAATGGAATATTTAGAAATTTTGATATTTCTTCTTTTTCATTATCGCTCTCTTCTATTTTAATAGTAGAAAGTTTCCATTTATCTATTGATACTATTTCTTGATAACCAATACCATTTTTTTCTTTAATAACTGTTCTTAAAACTTCATGACGATTTATAATTGTTTTTAAAGCAGTTTCTAAAATTTTAAAATCTACAGTACCTATTAAACGTAACCCACCAGAAACATGATACTCTCTTGTACCTTGTAATTTATCTAAAAACCACATTCCTTGTTGACCATATGACAATGGAATTAATGTTGATTTTTCTTGTGAAATAATAGCAGGTAATGTTGGTTTTTTTGAAATTAAAAGAACCTTCTCAGACAATAATTCTATTGTCGGATATATAAATATTGATCTTATTGAAATTTCAATATTTAATTCTTTTCTTACCTTTGAAACAACTTGTGTCGCTAATAGTGAATGACCTCCAAGCTCAAAAAAGTTATCATGAATTCCAATTTTTTCTAAACTTAATAATTGCTTCCATATCTCAGCAAGTTTATTTTCTTGTTCATTTCTTGGTGCAATAAATGTTTTTGAAAGTAATAATGATTTATCAGGATCAGGTAACTGTTTCTTATCTATTTTCCCATTCTGACTTAAAGGAAAACTGTTCATGAAAACAAAAAAAGAAGGCACCATGTATTCAGGAAGCTTTGCTAATAAGTTTTCTTTAAGAATTTCAGTATCAATATTTTTTTGTGTTTCAGTAATTAAATAAGCTACCAATTGTTTATCTGAACCGTTAAATGTTTTTGTTATAACTACAGATTGTTTAACATCTATGCATTTATTTAAAACAGTTTCAATTTCACCTAATTCAATTCTGTATCCACGAATTTTAACTTGATCGTCTTTTCTACCAGCATAAATTACAACACCATCTGAAGACCATTTAGCTAAATCACCCGTTAAATACAAACGCTCTCCTTCTTTATAAGGATTACTAATAAATTTTTGGGAAGTTAATTCCTCTCTATTTATATAACCTCTTCCTAGCCCCAAACCTCCAATACATAATTCACCAACAACACCTGTTGGAAGTAATTCTAAATTATCTCCTAAAATATAAACTTGAGCATTTGGTGTTGGTTTTCCGATAGGAACAAACTGCGCATTTTTAGGTAAGTTATTAACACTATAATAAGTACTAAAAACAGAAGCTTCTGTTGGTCCGTAAATATTATCTAAAATAGCTGATAATCCAGAATCTTGGTATCGTTGCACTGTTTTCACAGGTAAAACTTCTCCACCAACTAATAAATGACGCAAAGCTGGTAATGTTTCCTTTGTTTTATAAACCTCATCTAAAAGAATTGGTAAATAAGAGGGTACTAAGTTTAGTTGTGTTACTTTTTGCTTTGAAAGTATTTTTAAAAATTGTGCAGGATCTTTTACTTCATTATCTGAAATAATCACCATGCTTGCACAACCTTTAATCCAACCAAAAATTTCTGGTATAGCCATATCAAAACCATAATTAGTTTTAAAAGCCATATGCTCTCCTTTAGAAAGTGGATGTGTATGATTTGTAAATTCAATAAAACTATTTAAAGCTTTATGTTCAATCATAGCACCTTTAGGAAAACCAGTAGTTCCTGAGGTATAAATTATATAAGCTAAATCAGATTGTGTTATGGTTATATCTAATTTTTTTGATGATTTTTTTAATAAATCCTCTTTGAGTGTATCAATAATAATATAATTAACAGTGCTACCTTCTTTTAATTTTTTTTCAATATCTGAACTTGTTATAACTAATTTAGCAGAGGTATCGTCAATTATAAATGCAATACGATCTATTGGGTTTGTATGATCTATTGGTATATATGCAGCTCCACTTTTTAATATTCCAAAAATACTTACTACTGTTAAAATAGATCGCTCCATACAAATTGGAACTAAATCATTTTTTCGTATTCCGTTTTCTTTTAATAAATATGCTATTTGGTTAGATTGTATGTCTAACTCTTTATATGTAAGTGCTGTTTCTCCATGAATTAAAGCAATACTGTTAGGGTTTTTTGCTGTTTGATTTGTAAAAGTATCAAGAACCGTTTCTTCTTTATTAAAGGCAATTTTTGTTGTATTAAAAGTATTTAATAATTGATTAACTTCTTCATTTTGCAACATTTTTAGTTTACCTATCTTTTGATAAGGGTTTTCTAAAATAGCAACTAATAACGCTTCATAATGTCTCGCTAATTTTTTAATCGCTGTTGTATCAAATAACTCCTCTCTATATTGAATTTCTAAAGCAATACCTCGTTTTACATCTTCTTCTAAAAGAAAATGAAGGTCACTTTGCATGTGAAGTTTTGTTGGCTTAATTAAATCAACTTGAAAATCTCCTGTTATTAAATCTTGTATTTGACCTGTATTTTCAAGAGAAAACATTACTTGAAGTAATGGGTTTTTATTTAAATCTCTATTTGTTCTTGTAACTTCGATTACCTTTTCAAAAGGAGCATCTTGATTTTTATACGCTTCTAAAGCCGTACTTCTTACTCGCTGTAAAAAATCTTCAAAACTCATTGTTGAGTTCACATTACTTCTCATAGCCAACGTATTTACGAAGAAACCTATTAATCCTTCTAAATTTTGCTGTGTTCTACCTGAGATAGGAGTTCCTACACAAATATCTTCTTGTCTTGAGTATTTGTGAAGTAATATTTTAAACCCGGCTAATAAAACCATATATAAAGAACAACCGTTACTTGAAGAAAGTATTCTTAATTTATTTACTAACGCTGGATTTATAAAAACTTCTAATGAAGCACCTTCAGTTCCTTGAATTTTACTCCTTTCAACATCTGTTATTAAAGAAAGTGGAGTAACATTTGCTAATTTCTCTTTCCAGTAAGTTAATTGATCATCTAATAATTGCCCTTTAATATGTGTTTTTTGCCAAATAGCATAATCTGCATATTGTATAGGTAATTGAGCTAATGTAGTTTCTTTTGTTTCCTGTAAACCTGTATATATTTTTACAAATTCTTCAATAAATACTTGAATAGACCATCCATCACTAGCAATATGATGAAATACACAAACTAATAAGTAAGTATTTTCTCCTAAATCATTTAAACAGGCTCTAAACATGTAATCTTTAGCTAAATCAAAAGATTTCTCAGCGTAATTACTTATTAATTCTTGATCAGAAATGCCTTCTTGAGTATTATTTTTAGATAATTCCCATGTTTTAGTAGCTAATGTTTTTTGATACCCAATACCGTCTTTTTCATTAATAACTGTTCTTAAAATTTCATGACGTTCTATAATTATTTTTAAGGTAGTTTCAACTAGAGTAAAATCAACTTCTCCTTTTAATTTTAGACCACCAGAAATATGATAGTCTTGTGTACCTTGAAATTTATCTAGAAACCATAATCTTTGCTGACTAAATGAAAGAGGAATAGTTGTTGGTTTATCTTGTATTATAATTTGAGGTAATACAATTTTATTAAGGTTCGATGATAACTCGTCTGATAATAAAACAACTGTTGGATATAAGAAAATAGTAGTAATTGGAATTTCTATGTCCATTTTTGTTCGAATCATTGAAACCAATCGGGTCGCTAATAAAGAATGACCACCTAACTCAAAAAAGTTATCTTCTAACTCAATACCTTTTACTTCTAAAATTTCTTCCCAAATAGTTATAAGCTGTTGCTGATTTGAAGTTAAATTCACTTTTTTTGAAAAATCAATATGTAATTGATTCAAAGCAGTGTAATCAATTTCATTAAAAACATTTTTAGGTAATTCAACAAGGACAGATATGACAGATGGTAAGTTTTTTGAATTTACAAACTTTTTAAGCCAGTTTCTTAATGTTGATGGGTCAGTTATTTCATTTTCTTTAAATACAACAAATGCAACTATTTGATCTTTGGTTTTTTTATGAATTAAATAAGATTCCTTTATTGATGGATGATTATTTAAGTACTCTTCAGTTATATCTAATGCAATTAATTTGCTGGTTATATTAATTTCTCTTTTAGCGTTATTAAGTAAAACTATACTTTTATCCCCTTCAAAACTAGCTCTGTAGTCTAAGGCTCTTAAAGTTCTATTTGCACTTCCAATATTAAAAACCTCTACCAATTTATTTTGACCTATAGGGTTTGAGATACATTTACTTTCAAACCATAAAGTACCTGGAACTTTAATAGCAGGAATACGTTTTTTCTTATCTAATATTTGTACGTTAGATTTACCAAACGGTTTAGTATATGCTATACTTTCAATGTTACTTTTTGTAAGTTTTTCCGTAATATTAGATTGAATCACAGAAAGCATTATGTTTTCTAACTGATACGTAACTATTAATTCTTTAAAATTGAAAACATTTTGTAATTGGTAAACAGTAGACTCTGTAATTCGTAAATGTGAAGAAAGAATAATAGTTGAGAAATCATAACTTTTGATTTTTAGTAAATCTATTTCTTCATTTAATTTTTCTTTATTTATTTTAAGAATACCAGAAGTGTCTGAAAACTCTTTAATCGTTTTATTAATAATATTTAAGGTAGCATTACTATTAATAACAGGTAATAATAATTCTAAAACATCTATTCTTAAATCTTTCTCATATGCGAAAACATTTTCAGTATCCCTTAACCCAAAAGAAGTTGTAACGCTTTCTATATGGCTTTGAATTGTTTCTAAATTTAAATAATAAGCTTCTTGTGTACTAGCTATAATTATTCCTCCTTTATTATAAATATCATCTTTACCATTTTCAATTGCATTTATATATAATCTGGTTATAACGTTTTTATTTTCTAAAGAAAGAAGTTGTGTATTATCTGTAAAAAGAAATATATTTTCATCACTTAATTTTTCTAATCCAAAATCTTCTTCAAAAAGTTCTTTAGTTTTACATACTAATACATTTCCTCCAGCTTCAATAACAGCTAGAAAATATATTATATGTTCTATTGGATTTTGAAAATCAACTAAAACTAAACGACCGTTAAGTTTATTAAGTTTAAGGCTTGTTTCAGAAACTTTTGACCATAAACTACCATAAGTTATAGATTCATTTTGGTAATTGATAGCAATGTTTTCAGATACTTTCTGATTTAAAAAGGAAAGGTTAAAAAGAAAGGTTTGCTCTTGATTCATCTTTGCGTCAATTGAAATTGATTGTGTTTATCTTTTACTTATTTAAAAGATAATTTTTTGTTTTTTTGTAATATGGAATTGATTTCTTGTATTTAATAGAAATCTTAAAAAGGATATTTTAATGTCTTTTTAAAATAATTATAGGTTATTCCACCCAGAAAAAGCATTCTCTTCTTCTTTAGATTCTATAGTTATTTCAGATAAATTTACACTAGTGTTTTTAAGAATGTTTTTAAGAAGGGTTATATAGTTTTCTCCCCAGTTTTCAATAGTTTCTTCATCAAATAATTGTGTATTGTAATAAAAATCTAAAGAAATCGTATCGTTCATTTCTATAATGCTTATACTTAAATCGTACTTTACATAATCTACTTCTGGAAATAAAAATGTTGTTTCTAAACCTTCAAAATTCAAATTATTTTTAACACTATTCATATCCATTTCAGTTGTAATTTTAGGAGATGATAGCATTGCATGCTCTTGAATTAGTTTATTAAAAGAACAATATTGATACTTTACAGCGTTTGCAATGAGTAATCTTATTTTTTTGAGGTAATTTTCTATAGACTCTTCTTCGTTTATAGTTATGTATAACGGTAACATTTTTACACATTGACCAACTAAATATTTTTCACCAACTAATAATTGACCAGCAGAAGGAACTCCTACAACAAATTCATTTTGACCTGATAAACGCTGAAGTAAAATTGTATATACTGTAAATAAAGTATTAAAAATTGTTGATTTTGTTTCTTTAGCAAATGTTAGTAATGCCTGTTGTAATTCTTTATCTATAATTTTACTTGTAAGACTTCCTTTTCTGCTACTACTTGCAATACCAATATTATTACTTGGTAATGTAATTTTAGGATACTTTTTGGAAAATTCATTTTTCCAAAACTTATTAGCATTTATTATTTCCTCTGTTGGTTTTTCTAACCACTTATTAAAACTACTTAGTTTTGCTGCTGGTAATAAACCCAACAACTTTCCTTTAAGCTCACTAGAATATGCTTTAGATAACTCATTCCATATTAATTCTATTGAATATCCATCTGCAATTAAGTGATGAGAGGTTAATAAAACTTTATAATGCTTGTCTGAAACTTTAATAATTAGCATTCTTATAAATGGTCCTTCTTCCAAACTAAAAGAGTTAGATCCTTGTTTGCCTAAAAAAGTATCAAAATCAGCTATATTTTCAATTCCATCTATTTGATTAGCATCCAGTACATTAATCTTTGGACTTATTGTTTTAGATATATGGAATCCTAAATTATTAATTTTACTAGTTCTTAAAGCTTCATGCCTATTAACTACTTTTATAAAAGCATTTTTTAGACTATCTATATCTAAATCACCTTTTAAATCAACAATTTGATTTTCATTAAAAGAACTCATCGCTTCTTCACTTACTGTGCTTAAAGCGTATAGTTGTTCTTGTTCTTCTGAAAAAGGAATAATAGTTGTTCTTTCTTTTGTTTCTTCTAATTTTACCCAACCAGATTGCATAGTTGCATCTGTTGCTTTAACAATTGCCTGATAAATAAATTCAATATCCTCATCTGTATGCGCTGTAGAAAGAAAACAGTTTCTTCCTTCCCAAACATAAACTTTATTGGCTAATAAATGTTGGTAAAACAAATCCCAACCTCCTTTAAAATTAAAACGAAATAAAGAGCCAAAGTTTACCACTTTTGCGGTGGCTCCTACCGATTTAAAATAAGTATTAATCCTTTTAACTAAATTGGTCGTTTTTTTATTCAGGTTTTCCTGTAATTGATTTCCTTGCTCTTTTAAATGAGATAACACTTCATAGGAAGCTCTCATTGTTAATGGGTGTTGATTAAATGTTCCGGCAACAAAAGTAGTTGGTTTGTTAGGAAAAGAATCATCTCCAAATTGCCAAGTTCCACCATCAACGGCATCCATAAATTGAGCATTCCCAGCAACAACACCTACAGGCATTCCACCTCCAACAACTTTTCCATAAGTACATAAATCTGGTTCAACATCAAACCATTTTTTTGCGCCTCCTAATGCAATTCGAAAACCCGTTATTACTTCATCAAATATTAATGCAGTTCCACTACTTTTTGTAATTTTTCTAACTTCTTGTATAAATTCTGTTGGTTGTAAATCTGGTCGTCTACTTTGTACTGGTTCAATTAAAACTGCAGCAAGTTCATCCGCATTTTCCCTAATATATTCTAAAGAAGCTTTGCTTCCGTATTCTAAAACAATTGTATTGTTTATAAAGTTATCTGTAACTCCAGGAGCAAGTGGTATTGAATTATCTAAATCTAAAGGATTACTTAAAGCTAAAATACCATCAAAAGTTCCGTGATATGATTCTTTAAAGATTACGTATTTAGATTTTCCTGTTGTTGCTCTAGCTAATCTTAATGCAACCATTACTGCTTCTGACCCAGAATTGTAAAATGCTATTCTTTCGTTTCCTGTGAGCTCACTAATTAATGCAGCCACTTTTCCTGCCATTTCATTCATCGGGCCAACTGCATATCCTTTTTTTAATTCTTCTTGTAAAGCTTTTTCAATAAAATCTGGATTGTAACCTAAAATGTTTACGCCAAACCCCATTGTTAAATCTACATACTCATTATTATTAAGATCAATAATTTTTGAACCTTTTGATTTTTTAGCAATTATTTGATATGTTATTTCTTTGGTTTCGGGTTTAAAACCTGCAACATTTCTATTATTTGCTAATACAGTTCTGTACTCTTGCGTTATATCTTTTGTTTTTTTAGTTTGTGTAACAATTTTATCTGTTAACACATCTAAATGTTCAGATTGTTTATCGGTTAAAGATTTTGATGTATTTTTTACAATTTCCTTATACGGAACAAAGTAATCTACATTTTCTGCTTTTGCATAGGTACTTCCTTGTTTTTTGTTTGTAGATTTCTTCCCTTTTACAATACCGTTTGTAACAATATAATTAGTTAGTTTTTCTAACGTACCTACTGTTTCATAAAACTGCCCCATTTCAAGTACAACCCTATATTGCCTTTTAATAGTTTGAATAAACTGTAAGATGATAATTGAATCTATTCCTAAATCAAACAAATTCTCATCCTTCATTTCTTGGGATAATCGAATACCAGTATCAGCAAAAATCATTGTAGAAAGTTGCTCATAAACTTTAAAATAATTTAGATTTTCATGGGTTTCTTCTATACCAATTTCTTCTTTTTTTATACCTGTTTTTACAGTTATCTTTTTTTCGAATTTTGGCCAACAAGAAGTTTGTTTTAAAGGATATATTGGTAATGCTATATTTTTATACCTTTTATCTTTATAATAATCTTTCCAAGAAATAATAGCTCCTTTTTTATAATCTTTAAGAATGGCTTCTTTATTTTCTGGAATAAGATCTTTATGATTTTTATATAAAAAGTCAGTTGTTGTTATATAGTTTTCTGGATTTCTTAATGCTTCTTTTAGCTCATTAATAGAACTAACCAAAACGCTAAAACGCCAATTATAAACACCATTTTTTTTGTTTATTGAATAACAAGTATCACTTAAATTTTCTCTAAATCTATATTTAGATACCCATTTTTTATAATCACTAATTAAAAAATCTAATGTCTCTTTATTATGAGCACTTAAGGTAAATAAGGCTAATTCTTCTTCTGGTTCTTCAGTTTTTTCTGGTTCTTGATATTCTTCTAAAATAACATGAGCATTAGTTCCACTTATTCCAAAAGAACTAACACCACATCTTCTTATACTATCAGTTTTCCATTC
Organism: Tenacibaculum ovolyticum DSM 18103; assembly: GCF_000430545.1. Lineage (GTDB taxonomy): Bacteria > Bacteroidota > Bacteroidia > Flavobacteriales > Flavobacteriaceae > Polaribacter > Polaribacter ovolyticus. The sequence continues at coordinate 97,130 of NZ_AUMF01000016.1, read as the reverse complement.
TCTCTTTTCTGTATTGAAATAAAAAGGAGAGTTTTCAAAATCAATATTACTATTTGCTTTTGTATGATTAATTGAAGGTGGAATTACTTTATTTTGTAATGCTAGTACACTTTTTATTAAACCTGCTATTCCCGCAGCTTCAAATAAATGGCCAATATTACTTTTTACAGAACCTAATGCACAAAATTGCTTTTGTGTACTTTCTTTAAAAGCATCACTCAATCCTTGAAATTCTATTGGGTCACCTAATTGTGTTCCAGTTCCATGAGTCTCTATATAACTTAAAGTCTCTAAATTTATATTTGCTTTTTTAGCAGCTTCTTTTATTACTGCTGTTTGTGCTTTTGGGTTTGGAGCTACAACACCTGAAGATGTTCCATCTTGATTAATTGCCGTTCCTTTTATAACTGCATAAATGTTATCATTATCTTTAACAGCATCACTAAGTTTTTTTAAGACTATAGCAGCAACTCCTTCACCAATACCAGCTCCATCAGAATTAATATCAAAAGGTTTTGTTCTATTTGTTGGAGATTCAAAACCTACATTATATTTTCCTTTTTCAGGTAATAAATGAATTTTTCCACCACCAGCTATAGCTATTTTAGAATCTCCATTTAATAATGAATTACATGCCTGATGTACCGCAACTAAAGATGATGAACATGCCGTATCTATTGTAACTGCTGGACCTCTTAGGTCCATAAAATAAGATAATCTGCTAGAAGCAACTGAATTTGTATTCCCAGTTAAAGATGCAGCAGTTATTGTATTGTCTGATTCTTCAACAATATCTAAATATTGAGAATATGTAATATCTCCAGAAGATCCAAAATACACTCCTATTTCTTTATTAGATGATTGTAAATACCCTGCATTTTCTAATGCTCTCCATGAAGTATTTAGGTATAAGCGATGAAGTGGGTGAGTTGTTATAGCAGAGGAAGGAGCAAATTTAAAAAAATCATAATCAAAACTATCTATATTATCTAAATAAGCAGCTTCTTGAAAATCCATATTTTCAATTGCAATTCCTTTTCGATGATAATAGCTAGCTAATTGTTCTTTTCTTTCATTTGAAAACGAAGAAACAGCGTCTTTTTTATCTAGTATATTATTCCAAAATTGCTCAGGAGATGCTGCTTCAGGAAAATTTAAAGCCATTCCTATTATAGCAATATCTTCAGCTTTACTTTCTGCTTTTAAACGAGTTAATTCCGTTTTATACTTTTCAATTTTAAATAAAGCTTTCTTCAACGGATTTAAATTATTAAACCGTTCTTCTTCTTTTAAATTCATCTCTTAAATAGTTTGAATAATAACGAATAAGTAGTGTTACTTGCTACTTAAACTTAAATAGTAGGGAATACTATTTTGAATTTTACAGGTATTAGAGTTCCAATATTCTTAAAACCTCTTCTTCACTAAGAGATTCTATTTCGTTTAATAAAACAGTATCATCTTTGATGATGTTTTCTTGTAAGCTATCTTTATCTGAATCAAACAATTCGCTATATATATATTCTGATAGTTTATACACCGTAGGGTATTTATATAAAATTGTTGGTGTTGTATTTATGCTCAATCTTGTTTTTATAATTTGACTTAATTGTAATGCATGAATAGATTTAAATCCCTGATCTGCAAGTGGAATATCTAAATTTAAGTTCAAATCTTTTAAATGAAGTAATTGTTTTGATTGTTTTTCTAGCCAATTACTTATCTCTTTTATTGGATTTGTTGATGATATCCAGTTTTCAATGGTATACTCAACAAAGCCTTCATTAATATCATTTATAGTTTCATTAAAATCACCTTTCTTATATTTATTTAAAAGAACAGAATGTTGTACTTTTCCGCTAGTAGTTTTCGGAATTTCTCTTACTGGTATAATTGCTTCTGGAATAATACCTACAGCATTAGATAATCTTTCTTGTATAGTAATTATGGTGTTTAAAAAAGTAGTTGCCTTTTTCTTATAATATACAAAAACTAATAGTTTTTCTTTTTGTTCTCCGTTACCAGAAACAGCACATACCGCAACCTTTCCTAAGGAAATATCAGCCGTACCAATAATCATATTTTCAATATCGTGCGCATAATAATTTTGCCCTTGAATAATGATCATATTTTTATGCCTTCCAGTAATTACTAGAGTATCATCCTCTAAAACAAAACCTAAATCACCTGTACGTAACCAATCATTTTTAACAAATACAGCTTTTGTGGCTTCTGGGTTTTTATAATATCCTTTAGTTACATTTTTGCCTTTAATATCTATAAAACCTAATGTGTTTTTACCTAAAGGGTTTCCTTTTTCATCATTTATAGAAACTTTGGTACTTAATAATAATTCTCCAACACCCACAAAGTTTAATGTTTTCCCTTCACGGTATTCATCTGCAAATTGAATTTTATTTTCAATAGAAAGAGAATCCCTGTAAACATAAAATTCTCTTATAGGTTTTTTTGTTTTACTAACACTTACACCTACTGATGCTTCTGCTAACCCATAAGATGCAGAAATACAGTGTTTATGCATTTTATATTTTGAAAGTGCAATTGTGAAATCTGAACAAATTTTCGCTGAAATAGGTTCAGCTCCATTTATTATTGTTTCTACGCTTGATAAATCCCAATCAATTTCATTTTCTTTTTTTCTATTCAATGCAAGTAAAAAATATTGATAACCGAAATTAGGACTACATAATTTTGAAGCTCTATGTTCATTAGTTTTCTCCATCCATAATAAAGGTCTTCTTATAAATAAATCGGTAGGCATTATTAACTGATTACAATTTGTAACTAAACTTGTTAGATGAAATGCAATCATACCCATATCATGAGTTAATGGAATCCAACAAAAAAAAACATCCTCTGCGTCTAACTCAAAGCTTTCCTTTAAATCATAAATATTATAACTAAGATTTTCATGCGTTAAAATCACACCCTTTGGATTGCCCGTTGAACCAGATGAGTATTGTATAAAAGCAATATCGTTAGGCAAGACTTCAACAGTTATCCCCATTTCTTCACCTTTAAAAACTTCAGAAGAATCTAAAAATTTTTCTTCTAAAATAAAACTATCTATTAATTGTAATTCTTTTGTTTCAAAGGTTACTAATTTTTCTAAATTTATTATTGAGGTAAAAATATTTGGATTCGTAAGGTTATCCCATATTCTAAAAAACTTAAGTTTATGTGCTTCTTTACTTCCTACTGCCACTGGAACTGGAATGTAACCTCCTAGTAAGCAAGCCCAAAATCCTATTAAAAACTTATGATTATCTTCTTCATAAATAATTACTTCATCTCCTTTATTTAAATTCTTTGTGTTTTGTAAGGTTCCTAAATATTTTATAACTTGTATATAAAATTTAGAGTAAGAAATAAATTCTTCTTCGTTACTACTTTTTATAAATCGAATTCCTTTTTTAATTTCTTTCGATTGACTATACAAAACATCAATAAGAGTTTTGCAAATGTAATTTTCTGTTTGCATTTTCCGTTATTTTGCAAGAATCAATTATACAATTTATTTGAGGTCACGCAATAATCATCAAAATCTATTGCCATGAAAATTTATTATAACAAGAGAATCGAATGTTAAATATCCTTTTAAATTTATATGAGACAACTCTCTGAAATTGTAGCCACAATATTTTGCTGTAATGAATTTATTTGTACTCTAATCTTATTAGCATTCCCCACTTTAAGCACTTCACATTCTAATCCACTTAAGGGACCATTAGTAATTTGTTTAATTTCTCCAATTTTAAGTTTCTTTGTATCCATTCCAACATCTTTAATATCATTAATATTAATCAAAAGTTTAATTTGCTTCACTTCTTTTTCGGTAACCTTGGCATATTCTTTTCCAAAACGTATATAAGCACAAGCTCCATTGACTGATAATGCTTTATGTAACTCCAAAGAGGAATTAATATTCACAAATACATATGAAGGGAATAGAGGTTTTAAAATTACTTTCTTTCGGTCACTCCATTGTCTAATTGTTTTCACTTCTGGTGAAAATGACTCTAAAGAAAGCTCTTGTAAAGATTCATTTACTTTTTTTTCCCAACGGGATTTAACATATAATACATGCCAACCTATATTAAAATTCATATGAAAATATTACTTTATTAATTTTTGGATATAGCTTCGCTATTCTCAGTCACAGTGAGTACTATTAAATAAAAACAGAAAAAGAGTTTTGATTTTTTAATTACTGTAAACCGAACTTCTTCAATCCAAAGAAACATATAAGTCTTTGAATCTAGTAATGATATATCTTTATTTTTATGAATTTCATTATTGAAATTCATAAAAATAAACCATCAAAAAAGCACCTAAAAATCTCAAAAACAACACAATAACCCAAAGTCTTTAAAAAAAATAAAAAGAGTTATATTTGTATACCAAACTGCTAACTTACTCTATGAAAAGAACAAAAAATCCGTACCATTTTTCAGAAAAATACTGCTTAAGAACACCTATTTTGTCCATAAATTTTCATGAAAGTATCTTTACACAAAATAAACCTTTAAGAAATATTTGGGAAAATAAGATACTAAAAGAAGCTATTTACTTAGCCTCTCCTTATGTATATAAAAAGCTATGTAACTCTTTCGTAAAAAACATAAATACTTCTTCAGAAAAAAGAAGCCTTAGTAATACACTTTTAAAATATGCAATTAGAGCTTCGACTAGATGTACCCCCTTCGGGTTATTTGCAGGTATTTCTATTGGAAGTTTCAATAAAAATTCTAAAATTGAGTTAGCGCCTATTGAACAGCATCAAAGAATAACCAAGTATGATACAAATTATATATCCTCTCTATTAAATAGTTTTTTAACTAATCCTGTAATTAAAAACCAATTATTATTTTTTCCGAATTCTACACTTTATAAAGTTGCAAATCAATATCGTTATATAGAGTATCAGTTAGAAAAAGCAAATAAAAATTACAGTATTGAGGCCGTTGAACATAATTTTTATTTAGAGAAGATACTCAAAGAAGCTCAAACAGGAAAGACAATTCTTCAATTAATAAATAAAATTATAGATAATGATGTATCTTTTGATAATGCTAATAATTTTATTACATCATTAATAGATAATCAAATACTCGTAAGCGAATTAGAATTAAACATTACAGGAAATGATTGCCTAAATTTATTCGTTAATAAGATAAGTTCATTAAAAAGGACAAAACAAAACACTTCACTTTTAACCTTATTACAAAAACATTTAACTACAATAGATAAGAAAATAGGAAATACACCAACTCCCTATAAAAATAGTTTTTCTTCAATAAAAAAAATAGGTGCACCATATGAAGAAAAATATATTTTTCAAACAGATTTATTTATTAAAACAACTGCAAATTCTTTAGCTACCACACATGGTTACACTATTAAAAAATTGCTTCCTTTATTAAATAAACTTTCTCCTTTAAAGCTTAATAAAAAACTAGAAGAATTCAAAAAATCATTTTTAGAACGTTATGAGACTAGAAAAATGCCTTTAGCACAAGTGTTAGACATAGAACTTGGCATTGGTTATATTCAACATAATTCTATTTCTGGCACTACTCCTTTTTTAGAAGATGTATTTCCTCAAAAAAAAACAACTACAGAAGAAAATATTCTTTGGAATGAAATTGACCAAATTATTTATCAAAAATTGTTAAAAGCAGAAAATAACCATCAATTTTCAATACCACTTACTGATAACGATTTTGAACATATTGAATCTAATTGGAATGATTTACCAGATACTCTATCTGCTTTTACAGAAGTTTTAAAAATTAATAATAAAGAATGTCTTATCGTACATGGACTAAGTGCAAATGCTGGAAATTTATTGGCTCGATTTTCTTATGGAGATGCAGAACTATTAGAACATTTAAAACAAATTACCAACCTAGAACAACAATTACAACCCGATAAAATTATAGCAGAAATTACGCATCTACCAGAAGCGAGAACTGGTAATATCTTAAAAAGACCTCATTTAAGAGCTTATGAAATTCCTTATTTAGCAAAATCGACATTACCTTTATCTAAACAAATCTCAATTGATGATTTATGGATATCTATACAAAACAACAAGATTATTCTTACATCAAAAAAACTAAACAAAGAAGTATTACCGAAACTTACTAATGCCCACAATTATGAATTAAAAGGATTACCTATTTATCATTTTTTATGTGACTTACAATCTCAAAAAGAAAGGCTATACTTAGGTTTTTCATGGCCTAAAATTACAGAAAAGCATTCTTTTTTACCAAGAGTTACTTATAAAGAGTCTATTTTATCAAAAGCCAAATGGCATGTTAAAGAAATAGATATTAAAGCATTAATGGTCCATTTTCATGTTGAGGTTTTATTATTATCAATAATCCATAAATGGAGAATTCGTTTACAAATGCCAAAGTATGTTCAATTAGTAGAACAAGATAATACACTTTTAATCGATTTAGAACATTTTAAGAGTATACAACTCCTTTTAACAAGTGTAAAAAATAAAAAAAAGTGCACTCTAGAAGAGTTTTTATTTACAGAAGAAACTATAGTAAATAGAAAAAATGAAAAATTTACAAATGAGTGTATTATGACACTGTATAATCAAGAAAAACTAAACCAGATAGATTTATAATGAAACGAACTTTTATATTAGGAGATGAATGGTTGTACTATAAATTATATTGTGGAAAAAGAACAGCTGACATGGTTTTAGTCGATTCTATAAAACCACTTACAGAAGCACTATTAGAAAAAAAATTAATAGATAAATGGTTTTTTATTAGATATACAGATCCAAATCCACATTTACGTATTCGTTTTCATTTTAATGACATAAATAAACTAGGATTCATTATAAACCACATTAACAAAGCAATATCTAATTATGTGAAAAATGATTTAATTTGGAAAGTACAAGCTGATACTTATACTAGAGAAATAGAACGATATGGTGAAAATACTATTGAAGAAACTGAACATTTTTTTTTTATAGATAGTAACACATGTCTAAAATCTTTAGATTTAATAAAAGACGACACCGTCCTTTTTATGTTTGCTTTACGCTCTATAAATACTCTTTTTGAAGTTTTTGACTTTAATACCAAAACTAAACTCTCTTTTGTAAAAGAAAATTTAGAAGCTTTTAAAGCTGAATTTAACGCAAATAAAAACTTGAATAAACAACTTTATAAAAAACATAATGGTTTAAAAAAAGAAATTATTACATTTCTTGAAATGCAAAATCATATTGAATACCAACCTTTAATTAATTTATTACATACTAAGAAAAAAGAACTCGAAACTCTTAAGAAAATGATCTGTAAAAAAAATACACAAGATAATATTAATCATTTATTATCTAATTACATACATATGACAATCAATCGGATGTTTAGAGATCAACAACGCTTACATGAATTAGTTTGTTATGATAACTTATATCGATTTTATAACTTTATTATTAACCAAAAAAAACATTGTTAATGATTCTTTTTTTCAAAAAAAACTCTTTCCTTGTTCTTCTTTTTTTTATTATATCAACAATTAAGGCTCAAGAAGAACAGTTAGATTCATTATATAATCAAGATTTTAATCCTATAGTAACCGACTATAAAGAATCATTTTCTGATTCTATTAAAATACGAAATGCTAAAACTTCATTATCAAAAGCTAAAAAGAAACAAGATTTTATTAAAATAGCTGATAGTTACTACCTTTTATCAAATTTATATGAACACACTCCTTTAGCTATAAAGTATACTGATAGTATTTTATCTCTTAATATAAAAAGAAAAAACAGTTCCTATCCAGCAAAAGGTTATTTGCAAAAAGGAATTCAATTATATTATTTAGCAAAACATTCTGAGGCATTAGAGAATTATTTAAAGGCAAATGAATATTATGCAATTTCTAATGATGAATATGGACAATTATGTGTTAAACATTATATTGGATTATTAAAAAATAAAATTAATAAGTCAGATGAATCTTTAATAATTTTCAGAAAAAATTTATTATTTTTTGATACTAAAAAAAAGCAGGAAAAGCATTTAAAACAATATCTAAAATCATTATTTGCCCTTGCAGATTCTTACAATAGAAATAAAAAATTAGATTCTGCTGAAATAATTAATAAAAGAGGCATATTAGAGAGCCTAAAGGATGACGAAAAATATTTATACCCTTATTTTCTATTATCTTATGGAATTACTAAAAACTTTAAGAAGCAATATGATTTAGCTATTGACAGCTTACTAAAAAGTAATAAATTACTAAGAAACGAGAAAACAGTTTTAGCTGGAAGTAATTTATATTTATATAAGTCTTTTCTTGGAAAAAATAATATTTCTAAAGCTATTGAGTACTTAGAAAAAAATGATTCATTATATAAAATAAATCCAGAAATTATTTTTCAAGCTAAAGAATCTTATGAATTTCTCTTAAAGCATTATAAAAATAATAATAGCAATAGTTATTTAAAAACCATAGAAAGCTTATTAAATATAGATAGTATTATTAAAATTAAACATAGTGATTTAAATAAAGAAATAGTTTACAAATATGAAATTCCACTTCTTCTTACTGAAAAGGAACGACTCATTTCAGAATTAAATAGAAACAACTCTTTTAATAAAACAAGTATTTTAGTTTTAATTATATTGACTTCCCTTTTCTTATTTTCTGCTTTTTATTTTTTTAAAAAAAATAGAATAAACAAAAAAAGGTTTTTAACATTAATACATGAGCATGAAAACAAGAAAAAAACATCTAATAATAAAAAATTAATAGAAATTACAACTACCAATACTACTGGATTATCTGAAAAATTAGTAAAAGACATTTTACATAAATTACTACTTTTTGAAAAATCTAATAAATTCATAAAAAAAAATTACACTTTAAATGTACTTGCTAAAGAACTAAAAACAAATAGCTCTTATTTATCTAAAATTATAAATAGCTCAAAGCAAGTTAATTTTCCAAATTACATAAATAAATTAAGAATTGACTATGCAATAGATAAATTGAAAGTTGATACTCTTTTTAGGAATTATACTGTTCAAGCTATCGCTGAAGAGGTTGGTTTTAATAAAGCTCAATCATTTTCAACAGCTTTTCAAAAGCAAACTGGAATTTCTATCGTCTATTTCATCAACCAAATAAACGAATCAAAAAAAACTGATTACTAACCACTTACCTCTGTTTTATTTATATTGAAATTTATCAATTTCAATATAAATAAAACAAAAAGCGTAAAATTAATAGGTAGTTTTGTTGAAACTTAAAGGTATAATCTAATGAAAAAACAACTAGAACAAAAAGGTAAATTAAGTCTTAAAAAATTTCAAATTGCAAAAATTAAAAACCTACATAAAATAATTGGTGGTGATAATGCAAATAATGATACTGTTGACACTAAAGGTATTTCAATTTAAAAAGTAATTATTTTATTAACTAAATATATAAATTAACTAACCTCATTACTTTTATATATAAAAAATAAACTTAATTAATGTAAAATAGCTTCTCAAAATTTATAATCTCAGATGCTATTTTACATTATATTTTACTTACTACTCTCCTACACTAAACAAAGCAATAAAATAAGAATTCTAATTATTAGTTATTAAATAACGAATAAGAAACCATTATCCACTCTTTAATTTATCAAAGTAAAGTCTTTTTATATTTAAATACATCCAATATAAAACTACAATATTCTAAAAAACTTCTTTCATACCCATTTATACTACCCTCATAATCAAATAATAATCTGTAATAACATTTTTTTACAAACCTCATTATTTTTATCCCAAATTTGGAAAAACAATTACGGTTTTACCTTACTTAAAGTACGGTTTTTTCGTCTCTTTTTTTATTATTAAAAAGTATTTTTGATTTCAACAAAAACTAAGGGAACACCAAAAAAACTACTAAAAACAAAACACAAAGCAAATAAAACTACACATAAAACAAACATCTATTAATTTAAATAAACATATAACAACAAAAGATTATCTATAAAATTACTAGAAATAACCCCCATTATACTAAACACAGCTATTACTAGTAACAAAAAATAATAACTAACTAACCTAAAATTATATGTATAAAAATATTTTTGAATTATTTTTTTCCTCTCTCAATAGTCTTTTAAAAAATTAAAGACTAAAAACAATGATTATTGTTAATACCTCTCTAATTATTAACGCTAAAAAACAGCATTTATAATTCCTATACTAACGATAGTCAAAACACTAATACCAAACAAAAAGAACAATAAACTAACTACAGAATTTATGAGATTAAGAAACAAAAAAGATGGTGTTTCATTACACGTAATAACAGGAACTCACGTTGTACTACTCTGTTTAGATGTAAATACTGATGCCAGAAAAGAATTACTTGGTTTTATTTTAAAACGTAAAGACCTTTTAACAGGAAAAACAACGAATCTAAAAGGTTTTAAAGAATTTGAAAAACAAGAAAATAAAAGCGACTTAAACCTTATTCAAACTTTTTTTTGGGGTGATTATACTGCTACCCCCAATACAACCTATCAATATTCAGCTACACCTGTTTATGGAACTCCCAAAAACAGAAAAGATGGAACCGAAATTGTTGTAGAAATTTCTACAGAAAATCCTAATTCGGGAACACACGGAGTCTTTTTTAATCGCGGTACCGTAGGTCAGGCTTACTCTAAAAAATTTGAGAATAAAAGCCCTGATAAAATACCTAATAACGAAGCCTACAAATGGTTATCAAGAGGTTTAGAAGAAGCTATGTTAGCTTTTATTTCTGAAGCAAAAAATAAAGACTACTCATTACGAGTAGCTGCATATGAATTTGATCACGTACCTGTAATTCAAGCACTATTTAACGCTTCAGAAAAAGGCGCAGATGTAAAAATTATATACGACCGTTCAAAAAGAGGCCCATGGGAAAGTACTGACAAAGCAACAGCTAAAGTTCCTGGAGTTGAAAAATTAATGATTCCAAGATCAGCAAACTCTTCAATTAAACATAATAAATACATTGTACTACTACATAAAGGAAAACCAATAGAAGTTTGGATGGGATCAACCAACTTTACCAAAGGAGGAATTTTTGGACAGTCAAATGTTGGACATATTATTAGAGATGAAAAAATAGCTGCTGATTATTTTAAATATTGGACACGCCTTTCTGAAAATCCAGAAATGAAAGAAATTCGTCCTGAAAATGATAAACACACACCAACTCCTTCAGGTAAAGTCGATCAAGGAATTACACCAATTTTTAGTCCTAGAGAAGACTTAAGTGTATTAGAATGGTACGGACAACAAATAAAAGAAGCTAATAAATCTATTGGGTTTACTGCTGCATTTGGCGTAAATCAAGATTTTGCTGATATTATGAGTAAAGAAAACGAATCTTTACGTTACATTTTATTAGAACATGAAGGTAAAACATTTGACACCTTTAAAGACACTAAAAATAATAGAATAGCACTAGGTGCTATTTTAAACCAAAGTGAAATAAACGAAGAAGGCTTAAAAAATTGGGAAACAGAACACCTTACAGGATTAAATGATCATGTAAAATACCTACATACAAAATACTTATTCTTAGATCCATTATCAGATGATCCAACACTAATAACAGGATCAGCAAACTTCTCGGAAGCTTCAACAAAAAATAACGATGAGAATATGGTTATTATTAGAGGAAATACAGAAGTAGTCGATATTTATCTTACTGAATTCTCTCGATTATTTAACCATTACGAATTCCGTGATCAAATGGCTAATCATGGGCTCGATGAAGCATACTTTAGTGACTATTTAACTGTAGATAACTCTTGGACAAACATTCACTTTAAAAAAGGCACGCAGCATTATATGGAACGTGAATTATATAAATAATAAAAACAGAAATTTATGATAGGAGGTTCCGTTTGTAACGAACAAATTTCTGCAAGCCTAATATTTGCTGAAGGTCAAAAACTTACCCATGAAAATAAAGAAGTTCTATGGGAAATTTTCGAAGCTATTGGAGAGGCTTGGCAGAATACGATTTACGATTCTAATAACCAAAAAAGCTCATGGCTTGAAATGCTTAAAGCTAAAACTGATAATGCTCCAAATTACACAGGAGAATATGTTAATGCTATATATGTTTTAAATGAATTATATGCTCAATATGGTAAAAAACACGCCTTAAATAAATTATTTTTTGAAAGTGGCGTTGATAATAGTGCTCCACCTACAACCCGTTTAGCACATTGCAAAATATTTGTTGTTAATGAATTTATAAGAATGCAGGTTACCGCAGGAGGTTTTAAAAGTTGGGGAGACGCAAATGGTGGCGAAAAAGCCAAAAATTACCATGGCTTTTTAGCAGGCACACGTTATAACCGTACCCCTAGAGTCCGTGCTTTTGATGAAGACCCTATTTATTCTAAAAAAGAAAACCTATGAAAAATAAATATGACTATATAATTGTAGGTGCTGGTGTAGCAGCTGCAACAGTAGCAAGAGGACTCTTATTACATAAACACGATACATCAATTTTAATTTTAGAAGCTGGCCCAGAAGTTAAAGCAAAAGACAGACGTTTTTGGTGGGATTATATAACAAAAGGTGAACGACCGTATACATATACCTACGATCAAAAATTTGAAGCTGGTTCTACAGGAAACATAGAATACCAAACAGATGGTGTTCGTGTAAAAGCCTATGGAGGTTCTACAATGCACTGGGGAGCTTGGTCTTTACGATTTAAACCTGAAGACTTTAATTTATATACCAATACAGGTCTTGGAGCTGATTGGCCAATAAACTATGAAGATTTAGAATCTTATTACAACGACGCTGAATCTTATTTATCAGTTTGTGGAGATGAAAATGAAAATTGGGTACCAAGATCAAAACCATATCCTGTGCCCCCATTTCAGTGGACTGCAGCAGATGGTGAAATGATTAAAGCTTGGGAACAATTGGATGTTAAATATCAAGACGGAGATATAAACCCAGGGACAAAAAGTAAAATAAAATCTGGAAAAATGCCTGTTGCACGTTATCGTAAATGTATGACCACAGGTACCTGCAAGTACTGCCCTATTGGCGGGCGATTTAATGCGCAATATGTATTAGATGATTTAAAAAATGATCCTCGTTTTATAAACTTTGAAGTCTTAGTAAATTCACCAGTACATCATGTAAATGTAAGTTCAAAATCAAAGATAGACTCTGTTACTTTTACAGATAATCATAATGGCAAAGAACATACGGTCGCTGGAGATACAGTAATATTAGCTTCTGGCGCTTACAATGTTCCTAAACTATTAAGAGCTTCTAAAAATAACTACTGGAAAGATGGTATTGGTAACGACCAGGATTTAGTTGGGCGTTTTGTAGTATCTCACTCTATGTTAAATGTTGTTGGAAAAGCTAAATCAAATCCTAACGGATGGTTTCAAGAGTATGATTTCCCAACGTTAATGTCACATAGCTACAATACTAAAGAGCATCAAAAAAAAGGTAAGATTTTTATGTTTAAAAATCGAACTACACCGAATACTGATATAGCTCAGCTTATGATTGATGGTAAAACGCGTGAAGAAATTGATGCTATTGTTTATGGTGAAATGGAAGTTAATATTCAAGCTTTTCTTGAAGAGAAAGGAAAACATAGTAATCGCTTAGAGGCAAGACCTGGAGTAGATCGTTTTGGGTTACCACAAACAACAGTACATTTTAGTCGTACAGATGAAGAAATGGCGAATGCTAAAGACCGTTTACAATTGCTAGAAGAAATTATTCTAAAAATGGGCTTAGAAATCACCTCATCTAGAGTAGATAAACCAGGTGGCCATCATACTACCGGAACTGCAAGAATGGGAACATCTCCAAGCAATAGTGTTACAGATAAATTTATGCGTGTACATGATACAGACAATTTATATGTATGCTCAAATGCTGCTTTCCCTACAGGAAGTGCAGTAAACCCAACATTAACACTTACTGCATTAGCCTTTCGATTGGTTGAACACCTTACTAATCCTTCAAAATTAACAGAAACATCTAAAAAGAAAGAATGGGAACATCAACTATAAATTTTAAAAATAAATTTCAAGAGCAAGCTTCTAAAATTAACAATGTACAAGAACTTATAGCGCATTCTAAAAAAACTGCATGCGAAGAGCATGATGACAAAATGTTTATTTTAAAAGAATTGCTTAATAATGCTGTTATTCTTGAGTTCGCAACTATTCCTATTTATTTGCAAGCAATGTGGACTATTAAAGATAATAAATGTGAAGTAGCAAAATCTATTCGTAATATCTTTCAAGAAGAAATGCTTCATATGGCAATGGTTTGTAATATGATTGCCGGAATTGGCGGAGAACCAAAAATTTATAATACCGAAAACAGGTTGAGCTTTCCTTCTGGGCTTCCTGGAGGTGTACACCCTAAACTGTTTTTATATTTAGAAGGGTTAAATGATAGTTCTCTCCGTAATTTTATGGAAATAGAATTGCCAGAAGAAGTTGCTGATATTTACGATTACGATTCAGGTGAATTGGTAGATATTGGAAACATACCTGATGAGAATGGAATTCTACAAAAAGGAAAGCACAATAAAGATTATTCGCACAACACAACTATTGGCGAATTATACGATCGAATTAATGAATTGTTTCAAGAACTTCAACCAAAGATGAATGTTGAACGTCAATTAGCAGGGCCTTTATCTTGGTGGGTAATGGCAGATGCTGGTAGCGTTTCAAAAGCCATCGATATGATAAAAGAACAAGGAGAAGGATCTGAAGATGTAACACCTGCAAGTACAGGAATGGATAATTTAGCTCATTTCTATCGTTTTTGGGAAGTTTTTTACCAAAAGAAAATTGTTCAAGAGGGTGACAAATATTACTTTAAAGATCCAAATCCACGTCCTGAAACCTACACTATTGCAAGAATTCCAAAAGGAGGATACAAAGAAGCTGATGTGACTAAAGAAGTATGGCACCTAACAAATAGTTTTGATGAAGTGTATACCGAATTAGTTAAGTTTTTAGAAGAAGCTTGGGCAATTGATGGAAGAGGGCAAGCTGCCTTAGTTAATGCTATCGAAGTAATGTTTAAACTAGAAAAATATGCATTACCATTAATGAAAATTCCAATTCCTGGGAAATCTAAAAATTACGGACCTAGCTTCAGACTTATCTAAAACAACCTCAACCAAACCAATAATTAATAAAAATTATAATAATGAAAAAACAACATATTTTATTCGCTTTTTTACTTTTTGCTACTTTCAATTTCTTTGCTCAAGGTAAGAATACATCAAAATATCGTATCGGTCAAAATGTTTCAGAACTAGGAGGAATTATATTCTATTTAGATGCAACAGGTAAACACGGGTTAGTTTGTGCTCCTCAAGATCAAAGTACAGGTAGCCAATGGCATTATGGAGCTTTTACGAATACCAAAACTTTTGATAGTATTGTTGGTTCAGGAAAAGCCAATACAGAGAAAATTATTATAAGTCAAGGTGTTAAACCATACGCAGCTCAGCTTTGTTATGATTTAGAATTAAATGGTTTTTCAGATTGGTATTTACCATCAAAAAAAGAACTAAGTCTAATGTTTACAAATATTGGTCGTGGTGCTAATCCTCCAAATAAAGAAGTTGGTAATTTTGCGAGTGATTTTTATTGGAGTTCTACTGAACTAGACCTAAACTTTGCGTGGGCTCAATACTTTTTAGAGGGTAATATATTTACCGATCTTAAAAACCATAGTTGTCGCGTAAGAGCAGTTCGTTCATTTTAATTACTTATAAATACTATTATTTAAGGCGCTGTTAAACTAAGCTTATTTATACCAATGCTTAGCTAATAAAAATTTAAACAAACCTAACTAACAATAAATAAAAGCATTATAAAATGAACACAAAAGAATATAAAAATTGGCGCGTGGTTGTTGTATGTGAACTAAATGCCTCAGCAGCTAAAGTATGGCATCTAGTAGGAGGTTTTTACAATATTAATCAATGGCATCCAGATATTCCAATTTGTGAAGTTCCTGAAGAACAAGGAGAAGAAAGAGATATTCGCCGAAAACTAAGTTTTCCAGGGCAAACTCCAACCTGGGAAGAATTAGTTTTTATGGATAATGAAAATATGCGCTATAAATACAAATGGCATAAAGGTGCATGGGGAGAAACAACACAAAAATACCATGCTCAAATTCAAGTTATAGAAACTGAATTAGACAAACGTTGTTTGGTACAATGGTCTTCTAAATTTTATGCTACTGAAGATGGACTAACGCAATTTTATCAAAATGGATTTAACAGTTTGATAAACAAATTTGGAGGAAGATTAATCAATAACCAAAACATATAAAAATGGGAAGTTTCGTAGAAATTAATGATACATTAGAATTAACCACTGATCAGGGATTTCCTGTAACTATTTTTCAATTAGAAAAACATAAAAAGCATCCTATTACTTTAGAGGATGTTAAAGGAAAAGTATTTGAGTTTAAAAACAAACCAAGTGCACGAATTTTTCAAATGGATCCTGTACGAGTATATTTTGTACATAATATAAATGGAAAATGGCTTTTCTGGGGGCGTGTTCTTATTCAATCTCAACATATTTACAAAGCATTAAGTGCTGATGGTACTTGGGATGGAGAGTCGTGGCAAACTGATGGAACCTATACTATTTTAAATGTATACGATCCTGAATACCAACATACATTTACTTTAAATGAAGCACCAGATGATCGAAATTATTATAAATAAAAGCACTATTTAATTTTAGTAACACTTAGTCTTTTCAATGTCTATTTTGAATACTTAAATGGGCATTGAAAATTATTACTAAAGAATAGAAGTTATAATAATTCTAAAATTTTACACGCTATCTAAAAACAGAAACATGAAAAAAATATTTATGCTACTTATTTTTTTTTTAGTTATCTCTTGTAATTCTGAGAAAACAAAAAAAGCTAAAACAACAAAAACTGCTACTAAACCTATTGAAACAGTCGATAATTTTGATTGGCTATTAGGTAAGTGGAAAAGAACTAACGAAGTAGTTGGTAAAGAAACCTTTGAGAATTGGAAAAAAATAAGCAAAACCGAATACATCGGGTTTAGTTATACAACTCAAAATACAGATACCATATACCAAGAAAAGTTTAAACTTATAAAATCTAATGATAATTGGGATTTTGAAATTCAATTAAAAGGAGAATTAACACCTTCTTCCTTTAAAATGACAAGTTCTAATTCTAAAGAATTCATTTGTCAGAATAACCTAAAAAATTATCCGAATAAAAAACTCGATTCTCCGAATAAAATAAAGTATTGGAAAAAGGGTGATGAAATATATGCTACTATTTCAGGTAAAAAAATAAATATTCAATTAGACTTCGAAAAAATTAAATAGTTTTTTAAAAGTATTAATGTTCTTCATAATGAAAAATGAAATGACCTCCGAACGATTAGAAGCTTTTAGTGATGGTGTACTTGCCATTATTATTACCATAATGGTTTTAGAATTAAAGGTACCAAAAGACTATACAATAGAAAGTCTAATAAATATACTGCCTACTTTTATTAGCTATTTTGTAAGTTTTTTATACGTTAGTGTATACTGGGTTACCCATCACCAATTATTTAAAATAACAAAGAAAATAAACACACAAACTTTATGGGCAAATTTAAATCTATTATTTTGGTTATCTATTATCCCATTTACAACCGATTGGATAGGTGACGGAAATCATCATACTGATGTTATTCCCGTTATTTCATACGGAGTTGTATTGTTAATGTGCCATTTATCGTTTATTTTTTTAAGAAAAACCGCTATTAAACTTCATGGTAAAACATCTGAAATAGGTATTTATTTAAATAAAAAAACGTTAGATGTTGCATGTTTCTTTATTTATACTTTTGGTTTATTATTTGTTTTTATTAATGTATATGTTGCTATGGCTTGCTTTTTATTAGTAGGTGTACTTAAGGTAATAGAACTAAATATTACCGCTATAAAAGAGTAACAGAACTAATACCAATTCAGATATAAAATGATTGTAAATAAAAATCCACAACTATGTTGTGGATTTTTTATTGTTACTGTTTAAAATAGCTTGTACTAATACGCTGTATCGGTACTTACCAAATAACTTGCTGTTTCGTTTTCTGATGGGTTATGTACCAATACATTTACGTTTGTTCCGTTAACGCCTTCGGCTAATAACCACTCCATTGCTTGGCTGTTTATAGCACCACCTTCTAACTCAACCATATTACCCTCTAAAGTGGTTTCATTCATACTTAAATCAAACTGCAACGGTACTACGCCCCTATTTTCAAAACTTATATAAGTACCCGCCATAAATGGTAATGAGGTTATTACTTTGGTTTCATTTGGAGCTACGTTGCCTACAAAATCGCTTAATTTATTATTTCCCGAACTCCAACGGTAGCTGTACTGCGATCTTTTAGCTGGTTGATCATTAAATACTAATTGTGCTAAATTATTTATTTGTACCATCGTTGCATAACAATTGTTTAATGTATTTACACGCGTTTCTGTAATTACCAATCGTTTTTTCTTATATACTTCCTGTTGTACGTTTGCTGTTTTTAGTTGTTCTTTTATTGTTATTAATTCACTTAAAATAACTCGTGGCATACCTCCTTTATTTACATCGATAAGTTCTTTTATATGTGTATTTATTACTTTTTCTAAAGTTTCTAAAAATAATAACATTTTAGGTTGGTTGCGTCCTATTTTATTGTAACCCGAAGTAAATTCTTTTACTATCGCTGGGCTCGTTTTTTCGAAAGCCCATTGTGCATGGTTTTTTATACGGTTATACAGTTGGCGAGCTTGCTGCATAGCGGTAAGTACTTTTTGTGTTTCTACCCCTTGTTTAGCTAATATGCTAACATCGGTTATAATGGTATCGGCCGTATTAATCTGATTTAAAAATTCATTCGCATATTCAACTGTAAAGCGGGTATTATAGGCTGTAAACTTAGGCAAATCTTCTACTAATAAGTTATAAACAGTTCGCGCGCTTTCTGCCATATAAACATCTGTTCCTTTGTAATTTCTTTTGTTATTCATAATCATTTTTTGTTTTACTATTAATTTTTTTGTTTTAAAATGCGTTAACATTACTTAGGCTCATAACATTGCCTAAATAATAATAATACTAAAGAATAAGAGTGATGCCAAAAAAACTATTAGCAGTTTAATAAAACCTAATAAGTAGCGGTTTTACTGAGTATATGTTTAAAACATGGTGTATAGTAATAGCAATTTTTAAGCTTGTTTCTTTTTCTTTTTCAGTGCCAAATTACATATTTAACAGCTATTATACAACACATTAACTTTATTTTATGTTTTTAATAGGCCTATAGCAATATGCTTTTAATAGCTTTTTACTTAAACACGGTTAAGGATTATAAAAAGGCATAAACAACAAACTCTTTAAGGTAATTATTAACGTACTGCCTGCAAAGAGCAACTACCCTACTGCAAGTGTTAGCGTACCAACTGCAAAGAGCAACTACCTCGCTGCAAGTGTTAGCGTACCGCTCGCAAAGAGCAACTACCTCACTGCAAGTATTAGCGTACCAACTGCAAAGAGCAACTACCTCACTGCAAGTATTAGCGTACCGCCCGCAAAGAGCAACTACCACGCTGCAAGTATTAGCGTACCAACTGCAAAGAGCAACTACCTTATTCACGAAGAACCTTCCTTTATTTTTACGGTTTTTTAACCCCCTGCTAGCGCAAGCGTCTCGCTTATGCTATTATACTATTTAACACCCCTTGTACTTCACTTCTATTAATCTTAGTATTCTTTTCCTACTTATGCCAGCACGAGCAAGATACTTGCGAAAGCGGTGCATAACCTGCTACCCGCTATCGCCAATTTGTAATATGTAGCCAATAATAGTAAATGCAAACCTATAAGCGCAAAAAAACAGGTTTACATTTTTTAAAAAAAGGCTTACATTTACGTTATGGACATAAAATTAACAGAAAAAGAAAAAATTAAAGTATTAAACTCTGAAGATATATACGGGATTATGCAAAAGGTGCTGCTTCGAGAAAATAAAATTGACCAAAACAGAGAACATTTTTGGGTTATTGGCTTGGCAAATAACAGCCGAATTCTTTTTATAGAACTTATTAGTTTGGGTAGCATTAACAAAACACTTGTTGAACCTATGGAGGTTTTTAGTTTTGCTTTGCAAAAAAGAGCTGTAAGAATAATTTTATGTCACAACCACCCTAGCGGTGAATTAAAACCTTCGGAAGAGGATAAGGATATTTCTGATAGATTAATGCAAGTTGGTATTATTGTAGACACCGAGGTGCTTGACCATTTAATAATATCTGATAAAAGCTATTTAAGTTTTGCTGATACGGGTCTTTTAAAACAATTAAAAGAAAGCACAAAGTATGTACCTAAATATGTATTAGAACAACAATTAAAAAAAGAAGCTATTAAAATTGCTAACAAAAACAAAACTGTTGAAATAGCCAAAGAGTTTAAAAAAAATGGGGTTGATTATAAAACAATTGCATTATCAACAGGGCTTTCTGTTAAGGAGGTTGAAAAGTTAAAAGTTTAGTTTTTTAAGGCTTCGTATTTTCTTATTATCTTATCATAAAATACTTAAAATAACAAACAATAGCTTCTGCAAGTGTAAGCGTTTTGGCTGGTGATATTATACTAATTTATAACACATATATTTCACTTCTATTATCTTTACATTCTTTTCCTACTCATGCTGTTACAAGCAAAATGCTCGCGGTAGCAAAACGATTAATTCAGTTTAATTTTAGTAATATGTTTAGTATTTTTTTAACGATTACTCTCTTTATTTTCGAGTTTCAGAGCTTTCTAGCAATAAAACTAGAGAAATTTATACGCATCTTGTAATTAATATTAAAAAACAATAATTAAGTTCCTTAAATTAAATATATTAGTGACCATAAAACAGAAATAAGAGCACCTTTTATTGTAAAAGGTGCTCTTATTTAATTATTGTAAGTAATGCGAAAATTGAGCTAAAATTAAACATTTGAACTAAAAAATCCAACGCACAAACAACACATTTATTTTTTTATCAACGCTAAAGTCCAACGCTCAAAAAAAATAAAAGAGCTGTTTCTTCCCAACGCTAAAATTTGTGTAGTCCAAATAAAAACAGTAAATTTGTTACTCATAGTCAACAGCATAAAAAATGAACAAAAGCACTATAAATGAACTACTGAATTCTCACGAGATAGCACTCATTGAGAAACATCTCATTTATTCTTTTCTTCAAAATAATGATTTAGAACGAAGTAAAAGTCCGATAATTTCAGAACTGTTCGCTGATTTCAAAACTGAACCAGAAATTTATTTTCTTGTTTCAATACTTAAAATCAAAGAACTAAAACTATTAGAAAATTATCTTGAACTTTTAATTCCGACAAATGATAGAAAAATAAACGGAGCGTTCTTCACACCTACTTATGTTGTAGATTTTATAATTAAAGAAGTTTCTCCAAAAAACAAAGACAAATGTTTAGACCCAAGTTGCGGTTGTGGAGCATTTTTAATTGGCTTGGTAGAATATTACCAAAAGACTTTCAATAAAAGCGTAAAGAAAACTATCAAAGAAAATGTTTATGGCTCTGATATATTAAATTATAATGTAAAACGCTCAAAAATAATCTTATCACTTTTTGGACTTTTAAACAATGAAATAATTGAAGAATCTGACTTTAACATATATAATCAAGATAGTTTAAAAGCAGACTGGAAAAGTGAATTTGAAATAATTGTTGGCAATCCTCCTTATGTTAAATTCCAAGATTTAAGTGACGATAATAGACTTTATTTAATTAATAATTGGAAAAGTATTGAAAATGGAACTTTCAATTTGTATTTCGCATTTTTTGAATTAGGTTATAAATTGTTAACTACAAAAGGAAAGTTAGGATATA
Organism: Tenacibaculum ovolyticum DSM 18103; assembly: GCF_000430545.1. GTDB lineage: Bacteria > Bacteroidota > Bacteroidia > Flavobacteriales > Flavobacteriaceae > Polaribacter > Polaribacter ovolyticus. Next base: position 75,070 of record NZ_AUMF01000016.1, on the reverse strand, counting down.
TTACTCCAAATAATTATTTCACTTCGTTATCAGCCTTATCACTTCGTCAATATTTTTCACAAAATAAATGCGTAACAAGAATTGTAGATTTTAGACACAAAAAAGTTTTTGATGCTCAAACATACACAGCAATTACTTTTGTTAATAAAAAGGCTAACGATTCTATTTTATTCGATAAAATTAAAGACGAACAATCTTGTTCTGACTTTTTAATTTCAGCAAATGGTTCGCCTAATTATTTAGAAAATTTGGATGTTAGTAAATGGAGACTACTAAAAACAAATGAACAAGAAAATATTAAAATAATTGAGAGAATTGGAACTCCAATAAAACAGTTATTCAACATTGCTGCTGGAATTGCAACCTTAAAAGATGAAGTCTTTTTTGTAGATTCTGCAATTGAAAAAAATGGATTTCTAACAAAAACAACTGAAAACGGAACGTTCCTTATTGAAAAAAAAATAACAAGACCTGTTTATAAAATATCTAAATTTAAAAGCCAAAAAGATATTGAAAACAATACTTTAAGAATTATTACTCCATATCATACAGATTCCAAAAATGCAATTCCAATTTTGGAAAATGAATTTTTAGCTAAATTCCCTAAATGTTATGAGTTTTTGCTTTCAGAAAAAGAAAAATTAAAAGGTCGTGGAAAAGGTAAAAAAGTTTTTTCACCATTTTATGTTTGGGGAAGAACACAAGGAATTACAAGATTTGGTAAAAAAATTATAAATCCAACATTTAGTAAACATCCAAGGTTTTTATTTGTTCCTGAAGAAGATGCTTATTATACAAATGGTTATGGCATCTATTTTAATAAAAAAAGTGAAAATATTTTCTCTAAAGAAGAAAACTTATTGTTAGTTAAAAAAATACTTAATTCCATTATTATGGATTATTATGTTAGTAATACAAGTGTTTCAATACAAGGTGGTTTTCCTTGTTATCAAAAGAATTTCATTGAAAAGTTTACAATCCCAAACTTCACAAAAGAAGAAATTGGTATTTTAACAAACCTTAAAAATAAGATAGAAATTGACGAATTCTTAATTGATAAATATCAGCTTAAAATTCCTGTCCCAAATCTTTTATCATAAACTTCGATTAACCTATCAACAAAACCAGTATAACACAAATTCGTCATATCAGCAGTTGAACCAGCTGGCAGAATACCATCTGCATTTAATTCTGCATTACTATTATAAATTTTAACTGGAGTTTGAGAAAAGTCAGCTAATATAAGTGCTACTCTTTCATATTTAAAATCGTCATCTCTTTGACTATTTCTCATATTTAAAGCTGAAAAACCTTTAATATATCTTTCAATATATCTACCAACAGATAGTGTATGTGGTTTATAGACTACATTATTTAAAGCAACTTGTGTGGAGTCCAATTCTCTAACAGATAGTAAATATACTTCTCCCAAAACCATTTTAGGAAGTCTTCTATGCAAATTCAAAGGTTCTGCATAAGTTCTTTCATACATAGTATCAATATTGTTTCCAATACTACTTAATTGACTTCGAACATTTACAGACAAAATATGTTCAGTAAATAATTCGCCATAAGGTTCTGTAACACCAGTAGCATATAATCCATTAAAATCTAATGATTCAATAATTTGAAGCTTGTTATTTGGAAAAACACAAATATCTTGCTTTTTAAACTTTAAAAATCCAGCTAATGTCTTTTCGCCATTTGATTGACCTAATGGAGGATGAACTAAATTAGCATTCACACCATTTTGTATAAGTGATGTTTTTACAACTTCGTGTAAAACATTAATTACACCTTGCGACCTAATTACAGACGTTTTTCCTGCTGTACCATTAGCTATAATAGCACTCTCTACTGTTGTCTTAATATTATCTACACAATTTTGTAATGTCATTTAAATATCTTTGAATTAAAAAAAGTAATTAAGTTTTCTCCTAACGCAACAGCAATTTTTTCAATGTTAACAATTGAAATATTTCTTTGTCCGTTTTCTACACTTGCAATATAGCTTCTATCTAAATCAGACGCATAAGCTAAATCTTTTTGAGACATCTCCTTGACATCTCTTAATTCTTTGATACGATTTCCTATTTTAGACTTTATTTCCACGAATACAAAGTTGAGAAAATGTTGACTATAAATCAAAGACTATAAGTAACATTTATAAATAAGTTCAACACTAAAAAACCATACACATTTGCAATTCGATCCAGCCAATACACGACCCAAAATTGCAAAAGAGTATGTCTTGCCAACGCTCACTTCTGAATTAAATAACAAACATCGGAAAAACAAGCTGAATGAAAAAAGCACTACTTACAACAACGATAACCGTTGCACAAGCCTATAGTTTTATAAAAACAGCAATAAAACAAGCCCTTTTTAGGGCTTTCATTTTTTTCTCAGGCTTTCTAAAAACTAAAATTAAGTGAGCTTAAAACAAACACATGTTTGTTTTTAAAAACATATTTAGATAATATGTAAACCGAAAGCCAGAGCTCCTTTTAATTGCTTTGATTATTAATCCTAACCGTAAAAAAAGAAAGGTTCTCCCTTACTTTTTTTACGGTTTTTTAATGCCTTTTCTCTTTTTCATGAAATACATTTGTAAAAAAAAAGCAATGTTCTTTTTACAAAGAACAACACCTCTCAAGCCAAACACATATGATTTACACACTTATTAATTGCAAGGAAAAAAATTATGGCAAAATCACAATTACATTTTTTAGGGCATGTAGTAGACCTATTAACAGTAGAAACCGTTTACAATAAAGATTTTAACCAATTTAAAGGTACTCCTATACGCTATAATAAAGGCGGCTTACTTAAATTTGTTTTCGATTTCGAAGCAAACTTTCGTTTTTTAGAACGTATGAAGACTGTTAATTATGAACTTTATAAACGAGGATACCCTATTGATGATGGAAAAATTGTTTTCTATGATGCAAATGGCGACAATTTAAAAGACTGGTATTTTAAAGATGCGCCTGTTGTTTATTATCAGTTTAAATTTGATGCTAACGGTGGCGGAATGAGGGTAGAAATGATAATTTCTCCTGCTATTCAAGATTATGGTTGTAAGCTTCATAGAAGCTGGCATATAACACCTATTAAAGAGGAAGCTTACAAATCGCCTGTGCAGGCTGTTGAGAAGAAAGAACAGTATTTTGTTGAAGAAATAAAAATTGAAAATTTAGATGAAGGCTCAAAAAATGGAGGCTCAAATAAAAAACTAGGAATAATTTATGGTAAAGAATACCGTTTAAAAGTTAGTAAATATAAAAACAATAAACTTCCAAATGATAACAAAACAGTAAAATGGTCATATAGTTATACGAATGCAGAAGGTGTGGCTACAATAGGAAATATAAAACAAACGGGAGGCATTATAACTTTTAAAACGGATGATTTAGATTTCTGTGGTAACAATATTACATTTTATGCCTACATTAAAAATAAAGAAAATGAAGCAAGTTTAGAAGTTTTTCACCATTACCGTTTTAGATGGTTTGATAGAGAAATAATTGAACAACAAATAGAAGAAAGATTAAAGAAACCTTGGAAAATAAATCAAGGAAGAACTTCACTTTGTGGTATGGCGTGTTTATTCTATATCTTCGCTAAAAACGACAAACAAGGTTATAAAAAACTTGTTGAAACACTTCATAGAACAGGAAAATCTATTCATAATGGATATACTGTAGAGCCTAGTGAAGATTCAAAAGAAGAAATGTATAATACAAACCCTAAAACTTCTAAAGAACACCCTTGGATTCCTGAAGTAGACTGGATTACTATGGCAACCACAAGAAGTAAAGAAAGTAGTTTTGGTTATACAGGTAAAAAAGGACAAGATGCTTCGGCTATAAATTGGCCATGGTTAATGACCAATTTAGGAAAGAAACTTTTAGGTTACAAAACCGTAGAAATGGACTATTACAAAGTAAACAAATCATATGTACGTGATTTCTTTGGCTCAGACGAAAAAGTAAGAATATTAGAAGAAGATATTAACAAAGATTACCAAAACGGATATGAAATCTGTATGATGATTGATGCTGATATGATGTATAATAAACCTGATTACGATATAACAGATTTCGGAGAATATCATTGGATAACGTATGAGGGTAATCTTGAAATTTTAAATTCTAAGGGGAAATCAGAAACAGATTATGATGAAGTTACAGACATAAATTTTGATATTGTAACTTGGGGAGATTTTAAAAGAGATAAAGGTATTGATAAAAAAAAGTTAAGATTATCAAAAGCCTCATTTAGAAATAATTATTATGGTTATTTAAAACTAAAATAGTATGAAAAAAGTATTGTTCATATTCTCACTGATTATGTTTTCCTGCAATTTTGATAAAAAGTGTGAAGATTCAATCACTCTAAACTCAGACATATTTATTTATGGGTGGAATAAAAATAATTCAATCATTAAAAAAGTAGTTATATATGAATACAGTAAAACTGATTATAAAAACGAACTAAATTTATACTCAATAAATGATATTGTAAATCCTTACGATGTTAATAATAAAGATGAGCTACATATACGTACTTCTGGTTTATTAAAAACAAAATACGATTACAAACTTGTGCTTAACGATACTTTAATTTTTAAACTATCTGATTTTCAAATTGGTGAAATTGAACGAGGAACAGCTGTTACAGTTCAAAAATATTGTATAATGAAAAGTTATAAAGTGAATGATAATAATATATATCAAAAAAGCAATCATTTACAGTTTGATAGCTCATTAGGAATGCCAAAATAACGTTTTATAATCGAGCTGACGTCTCCAACTAAAATAATTGGGGCGCGCCTCTCACACCAACGTACGTTCGGGGCTCCTATACGACCGCTCACCTAATTGAAGTTTGCGTTTCATAAATGTAATCTAACATATGAGTTTGAAGATTTTGGGGAATATTATTGGGTTATATACGCTGGAGCGTCTAAAAGTTTTATGGATTACTATAATGATTTTAAAGATTTTTTTTTAAATGGCAATGGGATATAATGTATAAAGAAGTAAAAAAATATTATTCTATATAAATGATGAAAAAAATATTATGTATTATTTTGTTATTATCATTTTCTTGTTCTAAGAAAATGGTAGTAACAAAAGTTAAACCAAAATCTATTTTCTTAGAACAAGAAAACTATAGAAAAAAAGAACATCTTATAGGTAAGGTATTTACCCCTCCAAGTCTTGGTAAATCACACATAGCTATTTTATTGTTACACTATAATGATTCTATCAAAGATTACTCAGTATCTGATTTTGATAGTAATTTTGTTTTTCCTGATTTTAAGTCCGAATTGATTAATAAAAATTCATATATATATGTAGCAAATGAAGGCTGTGCACCTAAAAAAATATTTTTTAATAATTTAAAAAATCCAATTAAAATCACTTTAATAAGAGATTCAATAAATGGGATTTCACGTAAAAAATATATCGAATTACATAGCAAAAACGTTCCTATTGATTAAATAAATGTTTTACGTTATTACTTGAAGTTATTTCAAAAGAGACAAATATTCTGGCAAAATCACAATTACATTTTTTGGGACATGTAGTAGACCTATTAACAGTAGAAACTTTTTACTCTAAAGATTTTAACAAATATAAGGGTGTTCCTATATTCTATAATAAAGGCGGCTTACTTTAATTTGTTTTCAATTCCGAAGCAAACTTTCGTTTTTTAGAACGCATGAAAACTGTTAATTACAAACTTTATAAACGAGGATATCCTATTGATTATAAAGGAACTGTTTTCTATTCCTACAATTATCACTTACCCATCTCCCCTTTCTCACTCATACCTAAAATAAATACACTTAAGGTTATTAAATTACAATGAAGCTGATTATGAATTATTTTTAGTCTTATTCAATAATTATTTGATAAAAACTAAAACAAACTAACAATGACAAAACCTTCAAATAAAAAATCTGCTTCGTGTTGGAACTGCGATGGAGATATTACCTTAGTTACACAACGTCTTAAAGAGATGTTTGTAGAAATGGGACAAAAAACTAGGATCGAAAAAGGGCAAAAACCTGCAGAAAGAGCTGTATTTAGAAAACAACACGGTATAGCATATGGTCGTTTTGAAATAAATAAAGACATTGACGAAAAATTTAAAGTCGGAATTTTCGCTGGTGATACCTACGAATGTGCCGTTCGTTTTTCAAGTGATACAGGGCCAACATCTCCTGACTTGCATTCAACTTTAGGAGTAGGTTTAAAATTATTTGGTGTTGATGGACCTAAACTATTAGGCGATGGTACTAATGCTGATTTTATTTTTCAAAATATAGATCGTTTTTTTGCACGTGATGCACAACAAATGTGCAGCTTTACTAAAGCTGGCGTTATTAATCACGATTATGACACTTACATAAATAAACATCCTGAATTGGCAAGTATTTTACAGGCCATGACCAAAGAAGAAGCTAGTGTGTTAAGCGCAAGCTATTGGGCAATACTTCCTTTTAAATTAGGAGACTCTCAAATTGTAAGATACCGCCTAGTACCTGAAGATACTTATAAAGGAACTCCCTTTAACGACACCAATTACCTAGGATTGGATTTACAACAACGTTTAGTAAAAAAAGAAGCAACTTTTCGTTTTGAAATACAGCTAAGAACTAACGATGCTACTATGCCGTTAGATGACGCTCAAGTTGTATGGAGTACAGAAGAAAGTCCGTATATATGTATTGCAAAATTACATTTACCTCAGCAAGATGTATCAGCGATTGGGCAAGCTGAATTTGGTAGTAATTTAGCCTTTAATATTTGGAGAACATTACCGCAACACGAACCATTAGGCTCTATTGCACAAGCAAGAAAAGTAGTATATGCTGCGAGTGCTGAAGCAAGACATCAAGCAAATGGACAACAATTACAAGAACCAACAAAGATAAACCCCGAATTTAAAGGAAACACAGATGAAGATAGCGACTGTATTGTAAAAGCAGGTATCTACCCTCCTATTGGTGTTATGAGAGTTGGAAATAGTAAAGATGAATACTTTTTAGGTCCTTTGGTTGATAATCCAGCACCGCAAACCGATCCGTATGCATACAGAGATAAAACGGGTGCTTTAAAAAGACAAGCTGCTCAGTTTAGAATTTACGGTTTTAATGCAGCGGGTAAAGCTGTAAAAGAATTAACTTCCGAAAACTCAAACATTACATGGCATAGTCATTTATCGAACCAAAAATCTTCATGGTATCAATTTAACATTGCTTTAGATATTCCTGAAGCAGCTGATGTTCCTCCATCTATGTTACGAAATATCGATGTAAAAGATCGTGAATCATTACTAATCGACGGAGGTGCTCAATCTATTTCGGGTATCAATAATAAAAGTGATGCTTTTGAAGGAGAATTTTTAACTACCAAAGTGTATTTAGGTGAAATGCATACCGATGAAAAAGGACGCTTAGTTATGTTAGGTGGGCATGGAAAATCTGAAAATATTAACGGAGATATTGCTATTACTTTTGCAAATAATGAAGGTTGGTACGATGATATTTCTGACGGCCCTGTTACTGCTGAAGTTGAATATAACGGAAATAAAATTACCGTAGATCCTGCTTGGGTTATTTGTGCGCCACCAGATTATGCACCAATGCAAAAATCGGTACGTACCATGTGGGATTTAATGCGTGATGTAGCCGTAAAATCGAATATGTTAGTTCGCCCTACAAGACCATCGTTTACTAAAGATATTTTACCAATATTTCAACGTATGACCGATTTACAATGGGTAAATGCAGGTTTTGCTGGAGCTTTTGGTTTTGGAGGGCAATTTAATTACACAACCATCGAATGGATAAAAAAATTAGGGAACCCATCTTCTGCTTATATGGAAATGCGACGTACGCTTTCTAATAATTTCCGTCGATTTGAAGTCTCTGGAGCAGAAGCTCCGCAATTATGGCCTTGGTTATATGGTGATGCTATTAGTATTCCTCCTACTGGCTCTGTTCGTCAACATGCTACTTTATCTAACTTACAATTAGAATTTTTAGACCAATGGGTTAAAGGTGATTTTGATGCCGACTATGTTGATATGACTGGCTGCCCTCATATACCTACTCCTCCAACAATTGATGAACTAACAATAGCTGAGCAACCAGATATGCTTACCAAAGCTGCCATGGAGTTTTGTTTAGCGGATGCTTTTCACCCTGGTTGTGAAATGACATGGCCAATGCGTTCTTCAGGAATGTATATGGCACCTTTTCGAATAAAACATGCTCCTAAAACACCACCTGTTAACACAATGTATTATGGTGCAATGATGAATAACGATATACTGCCTTTAGCTAAAGGACCTATTTTAGGAGGACAAGTTGCTGGTAGTATTACTCGTTGGATGGCTATTCCTTGGCAAACTGATACGGCTAGTTGTAGAGATGGCTACACAAGTGACTATGATCCGTATTTACCTACATTTTGGCCTGCTAGAGTGCCTAATAACATTTTAAATGAAGATCGTTATGAAGAAGTTATCAATCCCGAACTAGCTGAAGAAACACGTATTCAAGCGTTTAATTTCCGCTCAGAATGGCTAGATGACCTTCCTTTAGATGGAGGAGCTCCTACGTATACAAATCAAATTAATAGTATGATTAAATATTTTGATAAGTTAGCTGTAGTTCAAAAACGTCCTGGTGTTACACACGACCCTAATTTCCCAAAAGAAATGCAGGTTGGAATTACGCCTACTCCTGAACAAGAAGCTGAATTATTAAAAGCTACTTTAGTTGATTTAGATAGTATTTTAAATAGCAATCATACTTTAAATGATACGACTAAAAATGTATTGTATGCAGCTGTAGACAAACTTTCTCATGACAATTTACTAAATGAGCAGTTTTTATTAGAAGGTGCTAAAGGAGAATTATTAACATTGGTTGAAGATGAATTAACTAAAGATTTTAAAACATCAACAAATGTTACCAATACGATACACCTTATTGCTTCTAAGCTACATACAATGAAACAATCAGATTCACATCAACAAGAAACTCTTGTAAAAGTAGAAGTTGGTATTCCTGAAAAAATGACACGTTTTTCAAGATATACGCCTAAATAATATATTTTTATAATTGTTTAATACAATTAACAACCTTGTAGTTTTACAAGGTTGTTTTTTTAATTAGTAAACCATTAATTTATTTAAACATCACTTTGTGGAAAAAACAGATATACTTATTATAGGCGGAGGTATTGCAGGTTGTATTACTGCTATTTCTTTGGCTAACGACTATAATGTTACTTTAATAGACAAAAAAACAACACCTGTTGATCGAATTGGTGAATCTTTAGCACCTGCAGCTCAAAGAGTCTTAAAAAAATTAGATCTTTTAGAAAATGAATCTGATGATTTTAAACAATCGTTATTTAGTAATAACCTTGGTATGCAATCTTACTGGGGAAGTGATCAACTTCACATAGTAGATCACCTTAAAAACCCTGATGGTTTTTCTAGAAGTTTAGATAGAAAGAATTTTGAAGTATATCTTAGACAAAAAGCTTTTGAAAGAGGTGTTAACTGTTTATGGGGTATCCGTCTTTTTAATAGTTCTTATGAAGAAAACTTATGGAAAGTAACAGGTAAATCTGATGATTTAAAAAATAGAACAACGCATACTATTCATGCAACTTTTGTAATTGATGCAACTGGTAGGCAATCTCACTTTGCTAAAAGCATTGGAATTAAACGAGTTCAGTTTGATAAATTAATTTCATGTTGGATAAGCATGCCTAATACAAATATTAATACCATGAGTACCATTGTTGCTGATGAATTAGGTTGGTGGTATAGTGCTGTTTTACCTAATAATAAAAGAATTCTTTCTTTTCAAACAGATGCTGACCTAATTGATAAAGCTATACTTAAAAATTCAACCTCTTTTTTAACGCTTATTAAACAGCATAAAATAATGCAATCATTACTAGCAAAAAACGAAAAGAAAATTACTTTTCATGGAACTGTTAGTGCTAATTCAACACGTTTAGAGCAACCAGCAGGTAAGCAATGGATTGCTTTAGGTGATGCCGCTATTAGTTTCGACCCTTTATCTTCTCAAGGAATGTTTAATGCCATGGCTAACGCAATGCAATTTAAAGAACTAATAACAAATTTTAATTTTATAAAAGATTTTAGTGTTACAAAAATGGAAGATTTTAATATACTATATTCTAATCAAATAAAACAAGTATGGAATCATTACCTAAAACATAAAAACTTGTTTTATAGCGCTGAAAAAAGATGGAAAGACGCTCCTTTTTGGAAAAGAAGAAATTCTTAATACACATACCGTAAAAAATATTTAATTTGATGGTGACCTACAAGTTGCTATTTCTCTTTAACATAGCACTATAAAAGAGGGAAAACCCCTTCAACAATTAAATTGCCAAAGAGGTCTTCTAAAAAAAATCAATCTAAAACGTTATTTTAATTTATTTTTTATAAACTCTACGACTTCTTGTTTTGCTTTCATTTTTTCTATTTCGCTAGAAGTTTTTCCTTCAGCGGCATTCATAAATGCATCAAAAATATGGCTTAAATATATAGGTGATGTATTACTATTATAACTTATTGGGTTATGACAACTAAAGCAATTTGCTAAATTAGTAACATCAATTTTTTGAATACTATCTTTAAATGTTTGTGTAAAAGTTTCCATCGTAACATTAGCACAATTTAAAGAACCCCTAGCGTACGATTTTGGTGTCGCTGCCCCTATTGTATCTCCCAATTTAACTAATAATTTTGCTTGTTCATTTGTATTTAAACCATCTGTATCAATCCAAATAGAACCATTATAAAAGTAATTTTTCCAAGGGCCAGCTTCTTTTTCTAAATTAGCTTTTACACAAGTATTTATATTTGTAATATTTTTAAAGTTTATTGGCTCTTCTTGGCTTGTTTTCATAAAACCACCAACACTATCTCTTGGCACTCCATATTCAAATAAATCGAAAACTCTAAATTTTTCTACAGGCTCTTTTGTTGTTTTGTTCCATACAATTCCATTAATACCAGTAGTTGTTCCTTCTGCAAATAATAATTTATTTGTTGATGATGTTGCTTTATTATCTTTCCAATTATAATTTGGCGCCATATCATCATGCTCAAAAGTTGCCCAAATAAATTCTGGGTGGTTTTCTACCACTCCAACCACATGCATTCCTAATAATGCAACTTCAGTGTTTTTAAACACCTTTCCGTCTCTACTTACAGCAGCTACAGTTGTATAATAATTTTTAATTTTATCTTTAGAAATAGCACTTTTTGCAACCCAAGACACTTTTAACTCTAAAGAACCTACAGGAAAAGAAGATAAATTATCTTTAGGTAAAGTTCCTTTTAATATAGAGTCTCTAAATTTCGTAGCTGCATTTTTCATTATTGGGTCTACGTAAATTGAATAAAAAACTGTTTCTGATTTTTTATTTTCACCATACGCAGGGTTAGTTTTTAAAACTCCATGAGCGCTTCCTGCCTGTACCGTATCAATTAATACTAAAGCTGCTCCTTCTTTTTGTTTTACGGGTTGCATACTTGAATTAACTTGATGCATTTTCTCAGGATTTAAAAATAAAGGTAAAGTTTCCCCTATATATAACGGAACATCTTTTCCGTCTAACTCTACAACTAATTTTTCTACTTGATACACTGGTTTTGTTAACCATAAAAACTTTTGCCAAGACCATTGGTGAAAAATAGCATTGGTAGTACTAATGGTATCAAACGGACTTCCTACTCCTTCTTCTGGATTGGGAGTTTGTGAATGCGGAAACCAATCACTTTCACATAAACTTTCTAGTTCAACTTTATTATAAGCAACTTTAGTTGTTTTTTTAACAGGTTCTTCTTTTTTCTTTTTACAAGAACTTAAAAACAGTATACTCAATATAAGTACTGTTTTTAAAGTAAATTTAAATGCTAATTTCATGTTTGTTAGTTTTATACAGTTGTTTTACAAATTTGTTAATTTTAGCAACACCTTTTAAAAAAAATGTCATGAAGCTCATAATTACGGGTATGAAAAGAAAAATATCAACATTAAGTGTATCTAAAAAATGCGGCTCATAAAAAATTAAGTTAATTAACCTATTAGATAAAAGAAATCAATTAGTTTTGTAATCCCTTTTTTTAAAAAACAAAAAAATGAATAAACACGAAGAGTATATGAGTGAAGCTGTAAAAGCAGCTTTAAAAGGAATGAGTAATAATGAAGGAGGTCCCTTTGGTTGTATTGTTGTAAAAGACGGAAAAATTATAGGTCGTGGAAATAACAAAGTTACTTCAACAAACGATCCTACTGCACATGCTGAGGTAACTGCTATTAGAGATGCTTGTAAAAACATTGGTTCTTTTCAGTTAGACGGTTGTATTGTTTATACTTCTTGCGAACCTTGCCCAATGTGTTTAGGTGCTATTTATTGGGCCAGACCAGATAAAGTATATTACGGTAGTAACCAACAAGATGCGGCTAACATAGGTTTTGATGATGAATTTATTTATAAAGAGATTCCATTACCATATGAAAAAAGAAGTATTCCGTTTGAACAAATTGGAAGAAAAATTGCCTTAGAGCCTTTTGAAAAATGGACTGAGAAACAAGATAAAATTGAATATTAAAAACAAAAAATCCCAAACTAACCTTTGGGATTTTTTTGTGCTATTAAATATAGTATCCAATTAAAGTAATTTTTCGATAACTTAGCTAATCATTCATAAAAACCAGTATTAATACAAAGGCTATCTAAGTATAATACTAGCGTATATCAGCTCTATAAAATGGAAAATCTACACTCTAAAATTTAATAAAATGACACAAGAATTATATCAAAAAGCAATGAAATATGCTGGAGAAAAACACAGCGAACAAAAAGTTCCTGGTACAAACTCTAATTACCTTTTACATATTTCTAATGTAGCCATGGAAGTTTTAATGGCTTATCATTATGATAATAGTTTTGATATAAACTTTGCCATACAAATAGCCATACTTCACGATACTATTGAAGATACTGATGCTAGTTTTAAAGATATTAAAAATGAATTTGGAGAAGAAATAGCTAAGGCTGTAGCCGCCTTAACGAAAGATGAACAGATACTTTTAAAGCAGGATAGAATGGTAGATAGTTTATCTCGAATAAATAAATTACAAAAAGAGGTTGGGGTGGTTAAAATAGCTGATCGAATAACAAATTTACAAACTCCTCCTAGTCATTGGAGTCATCAAAAAATTGTTAACTATTGTAATGAAGCTAAATTAATTTCAAAAACGCTTTCTAATAAAAATGATTATTTGAATAAACGTCTTGATTTAAAAATTAAGGAGTATGAAGATCTAATAACCAAATCTCAGTAATAAAATTTCGCATCAAGAATTATTTTAGAGAGTTTAAAAAATTTATTAATAAAAATTAAAATGCATTTGTACAGTTTTTTCTAATCCATTAAAAACTGTACATTGAACACTGCACTCTTGTACATAAAAAACTATCTTAAAAAAAACTGTACAAATTTTCTTGTTAATTATAAAAATGTTACAAATTTCCTTTAATATCAATAACCTATCTTAAAACCTCTTTCTTTTATGTGTAGAATTAAACGTCTATTAAACGTTTAATTCTACACATATTCTATCTACCTCTAAAACACCTACCTATTAAACCTTGTAGTACAGGGGTTATATATTGTTTTACACGCTATAAAATTTAGTGTTTGGTGTCATAAACTCTATCAATTGTGTTAAATTTGTTATTAAAAATAATGGAAATATATGTACTGGTACATATATCCCGTTGTTGGCAGTAATTAAAAATAAAAAAAATATTAGTAAATTCACATATTTTATAAATAATAATAAAAACAACAGTTCAAACGAAAAGACAAATATTCATGATTAACGAAGAAGTTTTTACTGAACAAGCTGAATACCTTTCACAAGACTCATTTGAAAAATGGGCAACTACCTTACATGAAGAAGGAAATATTATACGAAAACTTAGTCAAGCTGGAGCTAAACTAATTACTGGTCCTAGAGGATGTGGTAAAACAACATTATTACTTAAAGTTAATCAGAAATTACTTAATGATTCGAATTCAAAAGCTTTGCCTATTTATGTCAATTATAAATCATCTTTAAAATTAGAACCTTTATATAGAAATAACACTAACGCTGCACATTGGTTTAATCAATGGTTACTTTATAAAGTTCTTTTCGGTTTATATGAATCATTAGAGAATAAAAACTTCAAAAATATTGAAGTAAAACCTTTTAAGAATAAAGGTCGAATTGAGTCAGTAATCAAATTATTAGAACTAGGAAATATCGATGACATTCAAAGTGAAACCCTCACTTCTGCTCTATTAATTGAAACGATTGAAATTGTAGTCAAAGAACTAAATTTAACTAGATGTGTTCTTTTACTAGATGATGCTGGTCACGCATTCTCTTCTGAACAACAGCAAGATTTCTTTGAATTTTTTAGAGAACTCAAGACAAAGATTATTTCTCCAAAAGCCGCAGTATATCCTGGAGTAACAAATTATTCTTCTTCATTCCACATTGGACATGATGCTGAAGAAATAGATGTTTGGTTAAAACCTACTTCCGAAGGATATCTTGAATTCATGCACTCTTTATTAAAGACAAGAATAGGAGAAATTCCATTTAATAAGCTTCTAGAAACTAAAAATAATTTAAATTTATTATGTTTCGCTGCTTATGGTATACCAAGGTCGTTATTGAATATGATCTCAAAATTCTACAAGTCAGATATTTCTGACACTAGCTTTACAATCAAACTCACAAACAAAGAAGTTTTAAGAGTTATTAAAGATAATTTCAATCGCACATATCAAATATATGATTCATTACGAATAAAACTTCCTATGTATGAAAGGTTCATAGACATAGGTGGAAGTGTTTATGAACGTTTTCTTAGTATTAATAAAGACTTTAATAAAGGAGGAAGTCCAGAAAAACAAAGTGGAATAATCGCTATACAACGCCCAGTTCCATCTGAGCTAACAAAAGTTTTAGGATTCTTTCAATATGCTGGCTTAGTTTCATATCAAGGTATAAGTAACCGTGGAGACAAAGGAGCTTATGAACTTTATGAATTACACTATTCAGGTATTATTGATCGTAATGTCTTTTTCAGTAGTAGAGGTGTAAATGTAGAAAAATACAGTATTGCTTTTGCAAATAGACCAAACCATCATTACCCTAGATATTCTGTCAGTGGTATACTCTCTGAATTGGATGGTGACACTACGTTTAAGCTTTCTTTACCTGCATGTCCTAATTGTAATACACCAAGAATTTCGGAAGAGTCTAAATTTTGTTCTAGTTGTGGAACAAAATTAAAAGATGCCTCAATATTTGAAAGTATTGTTAAACAAGACATTACATTATTACCAATTACAATTAACAGAGCAAACTCTATTAAAGAGAATTCAAATATCAATTGTATAAAAGATTTATTAATGGATACTGATAATAAACAGTTACGAATGGTACCTCAAATTGGACCAAAATGGGCAAATAGAATTAAGTCTTACGCTGAAGAATTTTTTGCTTAATGGATTGGAAAAAACTCATATCACAAACTGTAGGACAAGAACAACTTGGTAATCTTACTGATTTTGTTCAAGATAAAATGAATTCTGGTAATTCCCCTATTGATGACTTTTACAATGAGGTCAGAACAATACTAGCTCTTAGTGCACCATCTATGGTTTCAACAGATTGGCATGGTTCTATGAACGCTATAGCAATAATTTCAACTACCGAAAATTATTTTCGATCTATATTAGGTAAAATGATTATCATTTGCCCACAATCAAAGAAAAAAGCTGCCGAAAACAACATAAATTTTGGATCTGTTTTATGGCATCCAAATGAATCAATAGAGCGAGGTGCATTTGAACACGTATCGTTTTCAGATTCAAAAAAAATAATAGAAATGACACGCAAATACATTGGAACAGAATTAAACAAAAGCGATTTAGTTCCTATTCTCAATGAATTTAATAAAATTTGTGAATTAAGACATGGAATAGTACATTCAGCAAGAATTTTAGCTGGAAAAAATGCTCTAATGTTAGATTTACCATCTTCAAATAAAGAACAATTCATAACTATTGGTTACGGACAATTGCAGAAGATTGCTTCAATTTGCACTACACTCGTTGTTTCGTATAATCAAAAATTATTTGAAGTTATGGCTAATAGATGGGCTACTTCATGGCGTAATCCAACTTGGACAACTGAAATAGAAAATGAATATTTCAAGAAGACATGGCGAATTTTCCATTCTAAAATTGACAAGGCTAACAATACAATTCCTGAATCTGGTAGTTGGGTTAAATGTAAAAACCTAATTAAGACTGAATACCAACTATCTTAAAGTTGAAAACAAAAACTACTGCCAACAAAGTATAAAAAACATAGGGCAATTCTGTTAAATTTGAACATTAGAAATATTAAGAAAGTCCGCTAAATATAAAATTGGTCTTTTAAGTAAAAAATAAAATCAAAATATTTATATTTAGCTAAGTAATAAAACTAAACATAGTGCTTCTAACCTACCCTACGTTTATTATACGAAACGTTGTATGTCATTTGAGAAACGAAAATAAATTATAAATTAATTATGAAACTTAAATCCATTTCGATAACAAATTTTCGTGGTATTGAAGAACTAAATCTAGAACTAGATTCAAATCTTAATATTATCATTGGAGATAATGGAAGTGGAAAAACAGCTGTTTTAGAAGCTATTAATCTAGCAATAGGTTCTTTATTTGTTGGAATCCAACACGTACCTGTATCTACAGTAAAGCAAGAACAAATTAGGATTCTTCCTAATCAAGAATATGCATTGCCATTAAAGGTTACTTCATCAGGTTTATTCAATGATAGACACATCGAATGGACAAGGAATAAAGAATCTATTAACGGTGGAGCGCAAACAAGAAAATCAAATATTTTCAAAGAAATTGGAGCAACCTTACAAGACAATGTCAGACAAAACAAGGAGGTAATTCTTCCAGTAATAGCATCTTACTCATCACTTCGAAACAATGCCTTTATCAAACCTAGAAAATTAGAAAGTTTAATTAGAAAACCGAAAGGAATTGGCTCAAGATTTAGAGGATATATCGGAAGTTTAAATGCTCTTGCAGATTTAGAATACTTTAATTACTGGTTTATTTCGAAAGAGTTGTCTCAAATGCAAAGAAAAGAAAAAGATGATTCATTTGAGGTCGTCAAGAATATTATCATAAAATCTATACCTGATTGTTCTGATGTTTTTTATGATTTCAATCCTGATATAAATCGTGGGGTAAGTTTGAAATTTAATGATGGTAGAATTCTGCCATTCAATTTTCTAAGTGATGGATTAAGAAGCTTCTTTGCTTTGATTTCAGATTTGGCCTGGAGATATGCCAAACTTAACCCACACTTAGGAGCTACTGTATTTGAAAACACTCCCGGTATTGTCTTAATAGACGAACTAGATTTACACTTACACCCTAAATGGCAAAAGACAGTATTAAATAAACTTTTAGAGAATTTCCCTAAAACCCAATTTATTGTAACTACTCATTCTCCATTTCTTATTCAAGAAGCAAGTATGAATCAGCTGATTGTTTTGGATAATTGTTCTTTAAGTAGAATACAAGGAGCTAGTGACCTAAGTATAGAAGACATTGCTGAATTTTTGCAAAAAATAGAAATGCCACAATGGAGTAATAAAAAAACAGAACTCTATAATTCAGCTAAGGGTTATTTATCTGCCATTTCCAAAGGTGATAAAATCAACAATGAAGATAAAAATAAACTTTCAAAATTATTAAAGCCATTTTCTATGAATCCTGCATTTGATGCTCTATTGGAACAAGAAAGAATAAAAAATTCTAAAGATTAATGAGACCAGTAGATAAAGGAACCGCTCCTAAAAATTACAATCAATACAAGGAAGCAAGAAATGATTTAGGAAAACAAATTGGATGGTATTGTTCATATTGTGAAATGCCTATTACCAATATGATAGAAGTAGAACATATAGTTCCCCGTAACAATGGAGGTGATCCACTAAGCTGGGACAATCTTCTGCTGTCTTGTAAATATTGTAATACTATTAAAGGAGCTCGTAATCCATCCAGAAATGGTTATATATGGCCTGATAAAGATAATTCAGACTTAGCTTTTGATTATTCTGAGACTGCTGGAATTGGAGTTCTTAATGCCAATATTCAAATAGAAGCTTTAAATACCATAGAACTTATGGGGTTGGATAGGAATCCTGGTTTTCCTAATGAACCAACTGATGCAGATTCAAGATGGATTTTTAGACTTCAAGCTTGGTTAATTGCCAAAAAATCTCTGGAAAACTGGAATTGTAAATCAACACCAGAAATGGCAAATCAAATTGCACTTACTGCCAAGGGAAGTGGGTTTTATTCAATTTGGATAAAAATATTTAGTGGTGAGCCAGAAGTGATAACAGCAATAAGAGATTCTTTTGATGGAACCTATTATTCATTAGACATTAATGGAAATCGAATTATTCGACAAAACGCTATTATTTAATGAATAAAAAACGACATACAACAAAGAACTGAGGTAAAAACCAAACAAATTCTTCATTAAATTTATACAATATTATTCTAGGCTCAAAATGCTACTACTTGGTATTTTGAGCTTTTATTTTTTTGATAAACACTACTTACTTTGACAAAACGGAAACATACTTTTCATCATAAGTTAAACCCGATTTTGCAATAGCAAAACTTTGTTTGATTAACTTATTTGAAACAGCTATTAAAGCTAGTTTTTTACTCTTCCCTTTGTTTACAATACGCTCATAAATATCTCTACATGCTTTATTGTGTTTGCATGCATTAAAGGAACATAAAAACAAAAGATTCCGTAACTTTCTATTACCAACTTTACTTATGCTACTTCGACCTCTTACACTACTCCCTGACTCTCGTATTGTAGGCGTTATACCAACATAACTACAAAGTTGTTTCGAGCTTTCAAACTTGGTAAAACCATCGGTGATTATAAGCATAAATAAAGCTGTTTTAAGCCCGATTCCTCGAATACTTGTTAATAATGTTAACTGTACTTGCTGCTCTTTTTTCACTAGAGACAATAACCTTTCTTCAATTCCTTTTAACTCTTTATCTAAATGTTTTTTATCTCTTTTTAAAGAACGATAAACCCATTTTGATGGAATACCTAAAACCTCTTCTCCATGTATTTTATTCTTTGTTGCTCTTCTTTTCTTTAAAAAACTATCCATTAAACGAAACAATTGTAAGCATTCACTTTGAACATCCGTTAGTGCATTGTATAACGGAACATCATTGATTTGACCATATTCACAAATAGCTTTTGCATCACTTTTATCTGTTTTTACTTTAGCTAATTTCATTTGAATAAATCGCTTTACTGATAAAGGGTTTACTACTGAAACTAAAATATTTTGTTTAAATAAAAACTGAGCTAACCGATAATGATAATAACCTGTTGCTTCCATTACAACTAATGATTCTTTAGAAAGACTTTTTAGAAAAGACTTAAAACCAGATGCATTATTTTCAAATTGATCATGACCGCTTTTACTTCCATGAATATCAAATACGTCTTTGCTAATGTCAACTCCAAAAATTTCCTTATATTTATTCATAAGAAATGATTTATGAAAGAATAGTCTACTTGACTCACAACAACTTGAAATCGAGATCTAGGTCTCACAGAACTGAACGTGGTTTTTAGTAGAAAAGAGAGAGGATTACCAATGTTGTCGAAGTCAATGCTTCACCGTATAAATTAACCTTAATTCTCTCTTTTATTCTTTCTGATTTATAACTCTTAAATTTAACCTTTTTATTAAATTGCTAACTTAAGATGTATAAAAAACATAGGGCATTTGTGTTAACTCCAAAGTTCTGTGTTTATTTATGAAGTCTGCTAAATATAAAATTTGGCATTTAAACTAAAAATAGAAGCAAAATATTTATATTTAGCTCAGTAATAAACCGAAACGAAAGTACTTATAACCTGCCCTACGTTTCTTATACTAACCGTTAGCTACAACCCAAAAATGAAAAATATATTTCAAATACTGATTTTTGCATTACTGTTGACTAGTTGTTCTGTCAAGTGGGCTAATAATATTGCAGAAAAAGGACATCGGGAGGAATTAATAAATAATCATGAGGGAGCTATGAAAATTTACAATAGCGGAATCAAATGGAATAAAAATTCAGCCGAACTATATTGGAGAAGAGGGAATCTTCATGCTCGAAATGAAAATCATAATCTTGCAATAATTGACCTTACAAAATCAATTGAAATCGATTCAGTATTTAATACTGGATATGCATATTGGGATAGAGCAATATCAAAAGAAAATTTAGGAGACCTTGTAGGTGCATTATCAGATTTTGACAATGCTATTTTAATAAACCCTAATAAATCAAACTTCTATTTTTTCAGAGGAACGCTAAAATATAAGCTAGCTGATTATAACGGCTCACATGCAGACTTTAATAACGCAATCAACATATGGAATAATTATTACCTAGCCAGAAGTTGGAGAAGTACTTTGAGGGTTGAGCTCAAAGATTATAATGGTGCAATGGAAGATTACAAATATCTTAGGTTTACCAAAAAAGACGAAAACAATCCAAATAAAGCCTGGAAATACCGCTATAGAGGAATTGCAAAGTTTAAAACTGGAGACAAAATTGGAGGATGTAAAGACTGGATAATTGCGGCTAGACACGGAGACTCAATATCTAATAATAGAATTAAAAAATACTGCAAAAAATAAAAGGCAGTGGCTAACAATGGTAACCGCTACACAAGCCAATAATCTTATAAAAACAACGATAAAAAAAGCCCCTTTTAGGGCTTTTATTTTTTGTGCAGGCTTTCTAAAAACTAAAATCAAGTGAGCTTAAAACAAACATTTGTTTGTTTTTAAAGACATATTTAGATAAAATATGTAAAAACGATACTCCTCTATCATTTTTCTCCTTTTTAATAATGGATTTTAAGTATTTCTTTAAATTATAAGCAACAGCAGATAAGTGTATTACCTTATTTGCTTGTTTTATCCTTTCTAATTTAGAACTCTTAAATTTATTTTTTTTATTAAATCACTAATTTAAGTGATATATAAAACAAAATCAATCACTTCAAAAACAAATACTTGTACTCATTCATTAAGGCTACCAAGTTTTTAATTTAGCTTTAAAAACGGGTAAGTTAAATTATAAAAAATTGACTATGTGCTAAACCCAAAAATGTAGTATCTTTTTACACGCTACGTTTCATACACTGAGCCGAAGCTAACATTAACAAAGTTAGTCCTAGTTAGTTAAATTAAATCTGTAGATAGCAAAAAAGACATGCTAAACCCTATTAAATTATTTGACATATGCAATAATAATGGATATCGAAATCCAAAAGATACTCTAATATATCCATAAATTATGGCACTCATTAATTGTGGTAAAGTTAGAATAGGAAGTAAGAGAGTATTAGTCCAGTTTAACTCGTATTTCGAGTAATGTAACCAAGCAAAAAACAAACAAACGATATAATAAATACCTCTAAAGTTATTACTCCAAAAGATAATCAATCCATTTTTTATTGACTTGATATTGAATATAAAATAAAGAACTATTCCTAATGAAGTTGAAACAGCAATCCTTATAAAAAAACTCTCATCTACAGAGCTAATTTTGGTATAAAATACAAGTTTAGTCAAAATATAATAGCAAAAAACACTTGATGTCAAAGCCAAATAAATGGGTTTGAATATTAATGAAAGCCTAAAAAGAGTTTCTTCAAGAAACGGCAGAATTACTACTCCTACTAACAAAAGTATAATTGGAGTAAAACGTTCAGACATATTTCCCTTTTGTATGTTTTCTGGATCATATACAACTGCAAAAAACAAAACAACAGGAATCAAGAAAAGCATTTTTAAAATCAGTAAACCAATAGTATCAAAAATTTTCTGCTTTGTTGATTTTGTGCTGTTTTTATCGTTTGTAGGATTTTTAATGAAGTGGAGAATTTCTTTAAATAAAGAGAAGTAATATTTAGGTTTGATTAGTGGGTAATTCATATCAGTTATTTAATCTGAAGACGATAAAAATAATTATTTGTTACAAGAATAACGTTGGACAACAAAAAACTGAGGTAAACCCCAAATAAGTTCTTCATTAAGTTTATACAATTTTATTCTAGGCTCAAAATGCTACTACTTCGTATTTTGAGCTTTTATTTTTTAGATAAAAACTACTTATTTAGGCAATACCAGAATATTTTTTTTATCATAAGCCCCCCCTTTCCAATTAAAGAACACTACTTTATTAGCTAACTTATAATTATTTTAATACTATTTTTTTGCTAACTTTTTTTATCTCTCCGTTTTCTTGATTTTGATAAACATCAATTTTCGAGTTTTTAATTTTAATTTTATCAACAACACTAAAAACAGTACCTAACCCACGATTCCATTTCTTTGGCAAAGAAATAAGATCTCTTTTTTGACTATCAGTATCTACAATAACGAAACTTAAACCACCCTGATTTTTTTTATTAGTCGCAATGTATAAATTCGGATTATCAGTTTCAAAACTAGTTTGTCCGTCATTTTTTAGATAATACAAAACCTCTTCAATTAACGGCTCCTTACTATCTATGTTAAAAATCATAACATATTTACAACCTGAACCACAACCTCCTACTACAGAAAAACTTTTTTCAGTAATCCATTCAACATTTGAAGATGCTCTAAGTAGTCGATATTTTTCTCCACGTAAATTAACCTTATGCTTTATCTCTTTATTCCCATACTCTGCGATCAAACTTCCTCTACCCTTTTCAATTGAATAAATTTTCAAAAACTTCCCGTTTGAAACTGTATCAATCAAAGAAACAACTTCTTCCTTTTCTTTTACTTTCTCATTAATTTTTACAAAATTCAAGTTTTTATCTTTTTGATTACTCAAGAAAAAAGAAAGAATTACAAATGGTATCAGAATTTTATTCATATTATTAGTAGTTTATCTAGATATGATTTTTTTAAATTTATTATTCGGTATTTAAAAAAGAATAAATTTAATCTAAAATACTATCTAAACCTTAATCTACCACAAAATAAACCGAACTATTGTTTATTTTTTTCTTAAACACTACAAAACATTACTTTTTTAACTATTTTAGTTTTATGAAACAAGTACGCTATTCATAAGAATAATCTGTTGCAAATAAATAAAAAAATGGGCTCAAACACTGATAAATTCTATAATAGATTTTCAATATTCTACTCAATAATTGAGTGTTTTTTTAAATCTACAAAAGCAAAGATTATTTCAAGAGATAAACAACCTACCTTTTTATAAATTACTTAAGATAGGTATATAAAAATGGATATTGAAAAAACATTAAATAAAATTGGAGAAATTTACTCTCCTTTATCAAATAAATGTAAGCAAGAACTCATTGCTAACTCTAAAATTTGCACATTTAAAAAAGGAGAGATAATTGTTAGAGAAGGACAATTTTCTAAAAAAGGCTACTTAATTGTAAAAGGTTGCTCAAGAGCATATTATTTAAAAGATGGTAAAGATATTTCAGATTGGTTTACTTTTGAAAACGAAATAATGGCCTCGATAGTTAGCTTTTTTAGTGAAGAACCAAGCCCTCATTATATTGAATTTATTGAAGATTCTATCGTTATTGAATTTTCAAAAGACACCGTTGATAACCTCTCTAACAAACACCATGATTTTGAGCGTTTTATTAGCAAAGTTGTAACACTAACCATGTTAGGTTTATGTGAAAGGTTATATACTATTCAATTTAACAAAGCAGCTGAAAGATATAAGCACTTATTAAGTATTTATCCTAAAATTTCAAATAGAATTCCACTCACCCATATTGCATCCTATTTAGGAATGACACTTGAAACCCTAAGCAGAATTAGAAACCCCAAAAACCGAATTTGATTTATATCAAATGATAATTCTTCCATTAGTTTGACTTTTGTGAAAACAATAAAAAATGGAAGAAAAAAATAAACAACTCAAATCAGTATGGGGAAAATGGTGGGAATCTATTAGAAAATGGTTTTACCCAATTTGGTTACTCTATGAGCTATCAATTAAATTTTATAATTATTCTGAAACCACCTATTATTATTTTATAGCGCAAAATTATATCGGTGAACAAGGCTTACAAATCTTAGCTATTTTTTGTAGTGTTGCCTCCTTTATTATTTGTAATTTCTTTTTAACCCTTCCTGCTTGCTTTATTCTTTATAAATTTTTCAAAATAGAGAACTTAACAAACACTCAATTTGAAAATAAAATAAAAAAATACTTTTAAAGCAGATGAAAAAAATACTAATTATAAACGGACATCCAGACAAAGAAAGCTTCAGTTTTGCACTTTCTAACTCCTATAAAAAAGGAGTTGAATTTTCAAATGCTAAGATAGAAGAAATTAATATCCGAGATTTAAACTTTAACCCAAACCTAGAGTTTGGATATAGAAGGCGTACAGAATTAGAACCAGATTTATTAAAAGCACAAGTTAAATTAAAATGGGCTGATCATTTAGTTTGGGTATATCCTATCTGGTGGAGTGCTGTTCCTGCAATAATGAAAGGTTTTTTAGATCGAGTTTTACTTCCTGGATTTGCTTTTGTCAAAAGAGATAACTCATTATTTAGCGATGCTTGTTTTATTGGGAAAACAGCAAGAATAATTTGTACACTAGACCAACCAGCATGGTATTATAAGTGGATTTATGGAAACCCAAGTCATAACGCTATTAAAAAAGGAACTTTAAACTTTATTGGAGTAAAAAAAGTACGAATTACAACCATAGAACCTATAAGACTTTCTAAAGAAAAATTTAGAGAAAAGTGGTTAAAAAAGGTTGAAAAACTAGGTGAAATGAACAAATAGCAACTATCATCCAGTTTTAAAACAAATTGAGAGAAAAATACTATTTTATTGAGTAGGAAAAAAGGGCTTATTTTTCCTAGTCATACCAAAACACTTAAGCATTATTTTCAGAAACTTTAAAGAAACACTTGTATATTAAAAATATCCCCAGTTAAAATCAGAATAGAATTAAAAAGAAGTTTCTTAAATAAATTAAGAGAACTTCTATTTTATTTTTTCTCAAATACAATACTAGGTAGCACTTTATACGTTTTTTTAAATGCAACTGTAAAATGCTGCGGATTTCGATAACCAACATCATATGAAACTTCAGAAACAGGAATCCCTTTTTCTAACATCTTTTTAGCCTTATCCATCCGCAAAAATGTTAAGTGTTTAAAAATAGTTCTAGAATAAACTGTTTTAAAATTATTTTTTAATTTAGTTACACTTATTCCAAATTTCAAAGACAGTTCATTTATTGTTAGTTCTTTTTTTATATTAGTTCGAATATAATTTTCAATTTCAATAATCTGTTTGCTATCACTAACTTTTAGTGTCTTATTCTTATAATCCTTTTCATTGGTCTTAGCCAATAACATTAATAAAAGTTCATTAATTTTTGTTCTTAGATAAGCTTCTTTTAAACCTTTTGTATACTTACAATCTATTATTTCTTCTAAATATTTTTGCATTTCTACAGATATAGGCATACTGTTTTCCCACATTTTAAACATTTTCTTATTTGAAATAGCTTTGCCAAACTCAACTAAATCATCTTTAAAATCATTTCCTATCAATGTTTTTAAATACCATTCAGTAAAAACAATTTCAACTGTTTTTCTATATGTTGTATTATATGTTAAAACTCCATCTACTTTTGGTATATAAAATAAATTATAGCTACCATTAGAAATATAAACCTGATTGTTATTACTATTTTTAGGTGTGTATAAACTCGATCCTTCAATTTCAAACTGAAGTTTAAAAAAAGGAAAATCATGAGAAACTTCAATAGAAAAAGGGGTTGTTTTAATATCTCTTAATATAATTCTTACCCCTTTTAATTTAATTGTTTTTATTGTTCCTTTTTCATTAATGTTATCTATTTCTAGATCTTTTTCAAAAAATTTATCAACCTTAAAATCAATAGGGTATTCTTTTATCAATTTTCCTTTTCCATACATCTCTCCTCTTAATACCGACTTCATAATCTATTACTTTTAAAACTTACTTTTTGCGTATTATTTATGACTTTTTACGTTGTCAACGAACAAAAATAAGATTTTACTTTTGCCTGAAAAAACAATTAATATTTAATCTAAATAAAAATGAATAAAAGGCAATTTATTTTAACCTTCATTATAACTTGTTTATGGTCTGCACTAGCTGTATCACAAACAGGTAACATAAAAGGACGATTATTAACAAACGATAATCAACCTGCAAAAAATGTATCTGTTTACATCAAAAACTCAAATAAAGGTACAGTATCAAATGAGAACGGGAACTATGAAATAACAAACATACCAGTTGGTCTTAAAAAAATTAATTTTTCTGTTATTGGACTAAATAACAAGTCAATAGAAGTTACAGTAATTGAAAACAAAACAATTACTATTGATAATATAGTCTTAAGTATAAGTCAAGAAGTATTAAATGAAATAACAATTACATCAAAACGAAAAAACAAATTCAATAGAAAAGAAACAAAATATGTAGCACGACTTCCTTTAAAAAATATAGAGAACCCTCAGGTTTATTCAGTAATAACTTCTGCTTTATTAGAAGAAACGCAAGCTGTTGATGTAGAAGCTGCTTTGCTAAATGCCCCAGGTATTAATAATGTAATGAAAGGTGTTGGTTCTGGAGGAACTGGAATTAGGTTTAACATGCGTGGTTTTAGTGCTGATATTGCTATGAGAAATGGTGTTTCAACAGCGTTTGTTACTGGTACTGACCCTGCTAATCTTGAACGTTTAGAGGTTATAAAAGGGCCGTCTGGTACTTTATTTGGAAATCATTTAACAAACTCATATGGTGGTGTTGTTAATCGTGTTACTAAAAAAGCACATGATAAATTTAAAGGAACTATTACCTACAATACAGGTAGTAATAGTTTATCTCGTATTACTGCAGATATTAACACTCCTCTTAACAAAGAAAAAACGGTTCTTTTTAGAGTTAATGCAGCAAAACATAACGAACATAGCTTTCAAGATTATGGCTTAACAAGAAATCTTTTTGTATCGCCAACATTAACTTATAAACCATCTGAAAGACTTCAATTAACAATAGAAGGAGAGTTTTATAAAAATAATTCACCTAGTACTTACTTTAATATAAGTCGTTCTAAAATCACTAATATTGAAGATTTAAACTACAACTTTGATAATTCATACGGTAGTGATTATTTAAGCAGTACATCTGACTCTTACAGTATTTTTGCTGAAGCAAATTATAAAATATCTGACAATTGGGAATCACAAACAATAGTATCTTCTTCTAATGTTGATAATAACGCTAATTACCTGTTTTTAGACTTCTTTAATAATAGTGAAGCTAAAAGAAGGATTATGAATATTACAAGTCAATTTTACATAACACAAATACAACAAAACATTAAAGGTCAATTTAAAGTTGGAAATGTAAATAATAAACTATTAGTAGGTATTGACAATTATCAGATAAAAACTCCCTACAGAAGAACACAATTAATATATGATAGTATTGGAGCAAATACTCCTCAACTAGATTTTAACTCTAAAAAGTATGAAGCGCTTCTAGCACAAAATGATGCCTTTAGAATTGGTCAAAGAGATCAATCTAGTTTTGGTGTATACGCCTCAAACGTTACCGAAGTTACTCAAAATCTATCAATAATGGCGAGTTTACGTGTAGATTGGTTTAACAATAAAGAAGATGAATACAAACAAACTGTTTTATCTCCAAAGTTTGGAGCTGTATACCAAATTGTAAAAGATAAAGTATCTGTTTTTGCTAATTATATGGATGGATTTAAAAACGTTGCTCCAGAAATTACAGCAGAAGAAACGACTAAATTTAACCCTGAACATGCAACACAAATTGAAGCTGGTATAAAAAGTGAATTGTTTAATGACAAATTGAGTTTTACTTTAAGCTACTACGATATTATAATAGACGATGCCGTAAGATGGGAAAATAATAAAGGTGATTGGTCTAGAATTCAGGATGGTAAAAGAGCTAGTAAAGGATTTGAAGCAGAATTAATAGCAAACCCTTTTAAAGGATGGAATTTAATCGCTGGATATGGTTATAATGATAGTGAATATTTAGAAGGAAAAGAATCAATTATAGGAAATACTCCTTATGCTTCACCTGAAACTACTTTAAATTTTTGGACAAGCTATAAATTACCCAGAACTGTTTTAAAAGGTCTTGGTTTTGGTTTTGGTCTTAACCATACAAGTGATTCTTTTTTAAGTGATCGAAATAAGTTAACCATTCCCGGAAACACAGTTATAAACTCTTCATTATTCTATGATCATAATGACTTTAGAGTAGGACTTAAGTTTAATAATATAACTAACGAGAAGTATTGGGCAAATATGGGAGCCAATATACAACCACAAAGAACAAAGAATACTGTTATTACTTTTAGTTATAAATTTTAATCTTTTTTACAAAAAACAAACTCTCTTAAAGTTAATTTAAGAGAGTTTGTTTCTTAAACCATAATAAATGAAACACTTATCAGCCTTTATAATATTACTTACTATTTGTTTCTTTTCACAAACTACAATAGCGCAAGAAAAGATAGAAATAGGAACAAAGCATCGTCTTTTTTCAAAAAAAATGAATGAAGAAAAAGATTACTGGGTATATCTACCTCCTAGTTATAATGATACAATTTATGCTCCTCAAAAATACCCTGTGGTTTATTTTTTAGACGGAAGTAGACATTTTCATTCAATAACAGGTATACATGATTTTTTAATTAAAGGGCCCTATGGTTCATTACCAGAAATGATTATGGTAGGAATTATAAGTAAAGATAGAGCCAAAGATTACACACCTACGAAAATGAATAAACCAAATAGTGGTTTAAAAAACTTTCCAACAAGTGGAGATAATAGTAAGTTTTTAAATTTCATAGAAAGTGAATTAAAACCAACGATCAATAAAAAATATAAAACTAGTGAGTTTTCTATTTTTATTGGGCATTCTTTTGGAGGGATCGCGGTTTTAAATGCTTTACTAGAAAAACCTGAATTATTTGATGCTTACATCTCAATAGACCCAAGTATATGGTGGGATAATGCTTATTTTTTAAAAAAAGGCAAAGAAAAACTTACTAAAAAACAGTTTAACAAAAAGTCTCTTTATTTAGCAAGGGCAGATAACTTAATACAACCAAAAAACAACTACACAAAACTCAATAAAAAAAACGTAACTAAACATTTAGAAAAAATTGAGAAATTTCATTCTTTATTAAAAGATGCATCTAATTTAAAATTACGATGGGCCTTTAATTTTTTCAAAAATGAAGATCATGGTACTGTTTCTTTACCTGCTGAATTTAAAGGTTTACGCTTTATTTTCGAAAATTACCAAGCTCCTATTAAATCAGTTGCTCAAAATCCAGAAATTCTAGCCTCTCAATTTAAAACACTATCAAAAAAAATAGGAACCCAAATGAAACCTTCTGAAGCGAGAGTAGATTGGATAGCCAACTATTGCATTAAGAAGAAATTAAATAAGAGTGCTATAAAACTTTTAAAAATGAATGTGAAATGGTATCCTAACAGTACACATGCAAAATTAGCTTTAGACAAAGTATTACAGTCAAAGTAACTAATAAGACTTTTCTACAATCTATATAAATTATAAAATCTCAAGTTAATTATTAACTTGAGATTTTTATTTTATTAGATATAATTCTTCAAAAAAGAGAATAGTATCGTTTATTATACAATAATACATCACATAATATTCATTTATTAAAGACTTACCAAATCACCACTAATATCTTTAGAAGGCAATTCAGATTTCCCCATTAAATAAAGATCAACCTGTCTTGCAGCTTCCCTACCTTCAGAGATTGCCCAAACAATTAATGATTGTCCACGACGCATATCTCCTGCAGCAAATACATTTGGAATGTTTGTTTGATATTTTCCATATTCAGCTTTATAATTAGATCGGGAATCTTTTTTAATAACTAACTTATCAGCCAGCGTACTCTCAGGACCAGTAAAACCTAAAGCCAGTAAAGCTAAATCGCAAGGCCATGTTTTTTCTGTTCCCTCAACCTCAACAAGTAGAGGTCGTTGCCCAGGAATCATTTTCCATTTAACGTTAATCGTTTTTAAAGCTATTAATTTACCATTTTTATCAGTTACAAACTCTTTTGTATTAATTAACCAATTTCTTTCTACGCCTTCTTCATGAGAAGATGATGTTTTTAATTGTAAAGGCCAATACGGCCAAGGTGTCGTTGGTGAACGATGCCCCGGAGGTTTAGGCATAATTTCAAAATTTATTACCGACTTTGCTCCTTGTCTATTTGATGTTCCAATACAATCTGAACCTGTGTCTCCACCTCCAATAACTATTACATTTTTATCTGTAGCCATTATTTGATTTTTCACCTCTTTACCAAACAATACTTTTGTTTGTTGTGTTAAAAAATCCATTGCCTGTTCTACCCCATTAGCATTTATACCTGGCGTTGGCAAACTACGCTTTTCTGTAGCACCTCCACATAAAACAATAGCATCAAAAACTTTCAACTCTTTTACTTCATAATTCACACCAACGTTTACATTAGTTTTAAATACAATTCCTTCAGCTTCTAAAATTGCGACACGACGATCTATGATACCTTTTTCTAATTTAAAATTAGGGATTCCATAACGTAATAAACCACCAACCTCATCGTCTCTTTCAAAAACTGTTACCATATGCCCCGTTCTATTTAATTGTTGAGCTGTTGCTAAACCAGCAGGCCCTGAACCAATAACAGCAATTGTTTTTCCTGTTCTTGTTTTTGGGGGTTGCGGCTTAATCCAACCTTCTTTAAAAGCACGTTCTACAATATTTTTTTCAATATTTTCAATAGAAATAGGATCTTCAATAATACCCAATACACATGATTTTTCACATGGAGCTGGACATAACCGTCCTGTAAATTCTGGAAAATTATTTGTTGAATGTAATAACCACGAAGCTTTTTTCCATTCTCCTTGATGTACCATATGGTTAAAATCTGGAATTAGATTACCTAACGGACAACTACTATGACAGAAAGGAACACCACAATCCATACAACGAGAACTTTGTTTCTCTAATTTTTTTTCTAAAAGAGCGATTGTAAATTCTTTATAATTTTTTACACGTTCTTTTACAGCAGTGTATGTTTCATCTTGTCTTTCAAACTCTTTAAATCCTGTTACTTTTCCCATGACATTATGCTATTGTTAGTTCTTCAAACATTGTTTCTTCTGTTTCTAAACGCTTTAAAGCTCGTTTATATTCAATTGGCATTACTCTTACGAAGTTTTTTAAACTAGTATTCCAATCTGCTAAAATTGCTACAGCTTTTTTACTTCCAGTATATAAAACATGCTTCTCTATTATTAACTTTAATTCTTCAGCATCTTCATTTGAAATATCTTCAAACTCGATTGTTTCTGTATTACAGAGTCCGTTTATAAATTCATTTTCTACATCATAAACGTATGCAATTCCACCACTCATACCTGCTGCAAAATTTCTTCCTGTTTTTCCTAAAACAACAACTTTACCTCCTGTCATATATTCACAACAATGGTCTCCAACACCTTCTACAACAGTCGTAGCTCCAGAATTACGAACAGCAAAACGCTCTCCTGCAATTCCGTTAATATATGCCTGACCTGCTACTGCTCCGAACAAACAAACATTCCCAACAATAATATTCTGTTCTGCTATAAAATCTGCCTTATCAGGTTTTTTTACAATCAATTTTGCCCCCGATAATCCTTTTCCTAAATAATCATTGGTATTACCTGCTACTGTAAATGTTAATCCATACGCGCCAAAAGCGCCAAAACTTTGTCCTGCTGAGCCTGTAAAATTAATATTCAAGGTATCTTCAGGTAAACCTAAATGTCCATAAATTTTTGATATTTCATTACTAACTATTGCTCCAACTGTACGATTTGTATTTTTTATTGGATACGTAAGATTCATTTTTTCTTTTCTATACAAAGCTCTATGAGAATCTTTTAAAATTGTAAAATCTAATACATTTTCTAAGTTATGTTCCTGCCCTTCTGTATTTTTAAGAATCATACTCTTATAACCAGTAGGTCTATGTAAAATACTCGACAAGTCTAACCCTTTTGCTTTATAATGTTTAATTGCTTTATTTGCATTTATTTTATGCGTTTGACCAACCATTTCCTTTAAGGTTTTAAAACCAAGTTGCGCCATTATTTGTCTTAACTCTTCAGCGATATAATAAAAGAAGTTTATTACATGTTCTGGAGTTCCTTTAAAATTTTTACGCAATTCTTTATCTTGAGTTGCAATACCTACAGGACAAGTATTTAAATGACATTTACGCATCATAATACACCCAGAAGCTACTAAAGGAGCGGTAGCGAAACCAAATTCTTCAGCACCTAATAGTGCCGCGATCGCAACATCTCTACCTGTTTTTAATTGCCCATCACACTCTACAACTATTCTACTTCTTAAATTATTTAAAACCAATGTTTGTTGCGCTTCTGCTAAACCAAGTTCCCAAGGTAAACCTGCATGTTTTAAAGAAGTAAGTGGAGAAGCTCCTGTACCTCCATCATAACCAGAAATTAAAACAACATCTGCTTTTGCTTTTGCAACACCAGCTGCAATAGTACCTACACCAACTTCAGAAACTAATTTCACATTAATTCTTGCTTCACGATTTGCATTTTTTAAATCGTAAATTAATTGTGCTAAATCTTCTATTGAGTAAATATCATGATGTGGTGGTGGTGAAATTAAACCTACAAAAGGAGTTGAGTTTCTTGCGGCAGCAATCCACGGTAATACTTTTTCACCAGGTAATTGCCCTCCTTCACCAGGCTTAGCACCTTGCGCCATTTTTATTTGAATCTCTTTTGCACTTGATAAATAATGAGAAGTTACTCCAAACCTACCTGATGCTACTTGCTTTATTGCTGAATTTCTACTATCACCGTTTACATCTTTTTGAAAACGTTTTCTATCTTCACCTCCTTCACCTGAATTAGATTTTCCTCCAATTCTATTCATTGCAATTGCTAAGTTTTCATGAGCTTCACGAGAAATAGATCCATATGACATTGCTCCTGTTTTAAAACGTTTCACAATCTCTGTCCAAGGTTCTACTTCTTCTAGCGGAATAGGATCTAAATTATCGAACTGAAACAGTCCTCGAATAGTCATTAAACTTTCCGATTGCTCATTAATTGCTTTTGCATATACATCATAACTATCTTGATCACTTAATCTAACAGCTTGTTGCAGTTTTGCTACAGTTGTAGGATTAAATAAATGACGTTCACCATTTCTTCTCCATCTATAATCACCTCCAATATTTAAACTTAAATTTTTATCTATTTGATTGTTAGGATATGCTTGTTTATAACGCTGGTCTATTTCTTTTTCTATTTCATATAAACCAATACCTTCAATTCTTGATGCAGTATACGGAAAGTATTTTTCTACAAATTGAGAATTAAAACCAACTATTTCAAAAATTTGAGAACCTCTATACGAATGTAATGTTGAGATTCCGATCTTATTCATCACTTTTAAGATTCCTTTTCCTATTGCTGTATTAAAATTATCAACAGCTTTTTGCTCATCCATTCCAACAATAAAACCTTCGTTTACTTGAGATCGAATAATTTCATTTACCATATACGGATTAATTGCACTTGCTCCATAACCAAATAAAGTTGCAAAATGATGTGGTTCACGTGGTTCTGCCGATTCGATAATAATATCAAAAAAAGAACGCTTACGTAATCGGTTTAATTGGTGATTAACAAACGAACAGGCTAATAACGCCGGAATTGGAGCAAATTCTTGATTTACACCTCTATCTGAGAGAATAATAATATTTGTCTTTCTTTCTAATGCTTTTTCTATTTGAATAATAATATTGTCAAGAGCATTTTCTAATCCGTTAAGACCTTCTGCTTTTGGATATAAAATTTGAAGTGTTTCAGCTTTAAAACTTTCAACAGAAATGTTTCTAATTTTTTCTAAATCATCATTAGAAATAACAGGGTTTTGAATTTCTAACTTTCTACATTGTCTTTCTGTAATACTAAAGATATTTCTATCTTTTCCTAAGTTTAAACTTATGTCTGTTACAATTTTTTCACGAATTCCATCTAAAGGTGGATTTGTTACTTGCGCGAATAATTGTTTAAAATAATTTGATATTAATTGAGGTCTATCTGATAAAACAGCTAAAGGAGTATCAATTCCCATTGATCCTAAAGCTTCTTTACCTACTTGAGCCATTGGCGTAATTACCTCTTGAATATCTTCAAAAGTATAATTAAATAAGCGTTGACGTGTTTTTATATCAATAGATTCTATAGGGCAAGTTTCACTTGTATAAGGAACATCTTTTAAATGCAATCGTGTTTTATCTAACCATTCTTGATAAGGTCGTTCTGAAACAATTTTACTTTTTATTTCCTCATCCTCAATTATTCTACCTTCATTCATATCAACCAGAAACATTTTTCCTGGCTCTAATCTTCCATGCTTTTTTACATCTTCTGGAGTTACATCAACAACCCCTATCTCTGAAGACATAATTAATTTACCACTCTTAGTTACAGTATATCTTGATGGTCTTAAACCATTTCTATCTAATAAAGCACCAATATAATCTCCATCTGTAAAAGGAACAGATGCAGGCCCATCCCAAGGTTCCATAATACAACCATTGTATTCATAAAATGCTTTTCGAGCTTCAGACATTGTTTCATGTTTTTCCCAAGCTTCAGGAATCATCATCATCATAATTTCTGGTAATGACCGTTCGGTATGTGTTAACAATTCAACAACCATATCCATAGAAGCTGAATCGGATTTACCTGGCAAAATTATTGGGAATAATTTATCGATTTGAGGGCCGAAAACATCACTTTTCATGATTTCTTCTCGTACCCTCATTCGACTTACATTACCTCGTAATGTGTTTATTTCTCCATTCTGACACATATGTCTAAAAGGTTGTGCTAACTCCCATGTTGGCATTGTGTTAGTGGAAAAACGTTGATGTACTAATGCTAAACGCGTAACTAAATCTAATTCTTGTAAATCTTTATAATAAGGACCAATATCTTCTGGCATTATAATACCTTTATAGATAATGGTTGTTATAGACAAACTTGGAACGTAAAAATATGCACTTTCAGAAATTTTAGATTTTCTAATTATATGTTCTGCTATTTTACGTGCTGCATATAATTTTGCTTTAAAAGTAGCTTCACTTATATCTTTTGCTTTATCAATAAAAAGTTGTTCTATATTTGGTTCAGATGCTAATGCTATTTCTCCTAACTGAGAAGAATCGACAGGAACCTCTCTCCAACCTAAAATAGAAAGCCCTTGAGATACTAGCTCTTTTTCAAAAGTTGTTTTACAAAAATTGTATTGATTTAAGTTTTTGGGAAGAAAAACCATTCCAACTGCATACTCTCTTTGTGCTGGTAAAGAAAAGTTACAGACTCTTTTAAAATAAGCATGAGGAATATCAATTAACAAACCTGCTCCATCTCCTGTCTTTCCATCAGAACTAACTCCTCCTCTATGCTCTAATTTCACTAAAATTTCTAGAGCATCATGTATAATTTGATTCGTCCTCTCTCCATTCAAATTACATATAAAACCTGCACCACAATTTTCATGTTCAAATTCGGGTAAATATAAACCTTGTCTCTTCATCTTAAATTAAATTATATTCAGCAAAATACAAAATTTAATGAAAATAATTTAACAAAATAGACGAAAGACGTAATTAAACACATAAAAAACAGGTTTTTATTAAAAATAAATACACATTCTTTAATTAATTATTTAATAGATTATAAAAAAACACTACTATAATTTATCAAAATGAAAATTATAGTAGTGTTTTAAAATGTATTCTTTTATAAGCGTCTAAATAATTGTACTCTGACCTGTATGAATATTTTGAAAGTTGAGGTTACTATCTTCTTGATTGTAAATATAATCTGCAATAAAATCTCCAACTTTACTTGTTCCAAAATTCTTATCAGAACTAATATCTTCTGTAGTTATTCCTAATTCTAATGATTTTTCAACAGCGCTCTCAATCGCTAAAGCTTCTTCGTTTAAACCGAGGTGCTTTAATAACATTGCTGCCGATAAAATAGATGCTAATGGATTTGCGATATCTTTTCCTTTTGCTTGTGGAAAAGATCCATGAATTGGCTCAAACAACGCATTCTCTTTTCCTATAGATGACGATGCTAATAAACCTATAGATCCTCCAATAACACTAGCTTCATCAGATAATATATCTCCAAATAAATTTTCGGTAAGAATTACATCAAACTGTTTTGGGTTTAAAATTAACTGCATTGCTGCATTATCTACAAATATAAAATCTAACGCTACATCAGGATAATTACTAGCTAAAGCAGTAACTGTTTTTCTCCATAATCTTGAAGTTTCTAAAACATTTGCTTTATCAACTAATGTTAGTTTTTTACGTCTTTTCTGTGCTGCCTTAAAAGCTAAATGAGCAATACGTTCTATTTCTTCTACTGAATAAGAACATCCATCAAAAGCTATTTGCTTATCATCACTAATTTCTTTAATTCCAAAGTAAATTCCTCCTGTTAACTCTCTGTAAATTGTAATATCAGTTCCTTCAATAATTTCTCTTTTTAACGGAGAGTTTTCAATTAACTGCTGGTATGCTTTTACAGGTCGTTCGTTACAAAATAAACCTAACTCTTTTCTTAGTTTTAATAAACCTTGTTCTGGACGAACTTTTGCCGTTGGATCATTATCATATTTAGGATCTCCAATAGCACCAAACAAAATAGCATCACTTTTTTTACACAAAGTAATTGTTTCATCAGGCAAAGGATTACCTGTTTTATCAATAGCACAAGCGCCCATTAACGCTTCTTTAAATATAAACGTATGATCGTATACATTTGCAACTGCTTCTAAAACTTTTTGAGCTTGTATCGTTACTTCTGGTCCAATACCGTCTCCTGGAATTACAGCTATATTAAATTTCATTCTTATATTTTTTATAATGATGCTTCAAAAGCTTCTATTTTATCTTTTTTACTTACTAGAAAATCAATGTCATCATATCCATTAATCATACATAATTTTTTATATGGATTAATTTCAAATTTACTAATACCAACATCTGTTTTAATTACTTGCTCTTCTAAATCAATAATTACAACTGCTTCTGGCTTCTCTGTTACTTTTTTTAGTAATTTCTCTAAATACTCTTTAGAAACTTGTACTGGTAAGATACCATTATTTAATGCGTTTCCTTTAAAAATATCTGCAAAAAAACTACTTATAACTACTTTAAATCCATAACCAGCTAAAGCCCATGCTGCATGTTCTCTACTTGATCCACATCCAAAATTATCACCAGCAATTAATATACTTCCGTTATAGTTTTTATTATTTAAAATGAATTCGTTATTTATGCTTCCATCCTTATGAAAACGCCAATCTCTAAATACATTATCTCCAAACCCCTTTTTATCTGTAGCTTTTAAAAATCGAGCAGGAATAATCTGATCTGTATCTACATTTTCAGTTGTTAATGGAACTGCTGTATCAATTAATTTTACAAATTTTTCCATCTTAATTTAAGTGTTTCGTTATATCAATAATCTTTCCTTCTACTGCAGTTGCGGCTGCCATTAAAGGACTTGCTAAAATTGTTCTTGCTCCTTGTCCTTGTCTTCCTTCAAAATTTCTATTAGAGGTAGAAACACAATATTCTCCTTCAGGAATTTTATCATCATTCATTGCTAGGCAAGCTGAACATCCTGGTTGTCGTAATTCGAAACCTGCTTCTTCAAAAATAGTTTGTAGTCCTTCATTTTGAATTTGTTGCGCTACTTTTTGTGAGCCAGGTACTAACCAAGCATTTACATTTCCTGCTTTTTGCTTTCCTTTTACATAATTAGCTACTTCTCTAAAATCTTCTATTCTAGAATTAGTACAACTACCTATAAACACATAATTAACTTCTTTGTTAATAAGACTTTCCCCTTTTTTAAAGTTCATATATGCTAATGATTTCTCAAAAGAAGCATCAACTTCATTAGGTATGGTTTCTGAAATTTTAATCCCCATACCAGGGTTTGTACCATAAGTAAGCATTGGTTCAATGTCTTCTGCATTAAAACTATATTCTTGATCAAACTTAGCATCAGCATCTGATGGTAATGTTTTCCAATAAGCTACTTTCTTTTCAAATTCACTTCCTTTTGGTGCAAATTCTCTATCTTTTACATAATTAAAAGTAGTTTCATCTGGTGCAATCATTCCTCCTCTTGCTCCCATTTCAATACTCATATTACAAACTGTCATACGACCTTCCATAGACATTTCTTCAAATACATTTCCTGCATATTCACAAAAATAACCTGTACCTGAATTGGTTCCTAATTGAGCTATAATATAAAGAATAACATCTTTAGGAGATACTCCTTTCTTTAATTTTCCATTAACAGAAACTCGTAAACTCTTAGGTTTTTGTAATAATAAACATTGACTTGCAAATACTTGAGCTACTTGACTTGTACCAATACCAAAAGCAATTGTACCAAAAGCACCATGTGTAGAGGTATGACTATCTCCACAAACCATTGTCATTCCTGGTTGTGTAACCCCTAATTCTGGAGCTATAACGTGTACAATTCCATTATTTTTATGTCCTAAGCCATATAAAGTAATATCATTTTCATTACAATTTTTCGTTAATTGTTCTAACTGATTCCTAGACAATTCGTCTTTAACTGGTAAATGTTGGTTTTCTGTTGGCGTATTATGATCTGCCGTTGCAACAATTTTATTTGGACGTGCAACTGGTATGTTACGCTCCTTCAATTCATTAAAAGCCTGAGGGCTTGTAACTTCATGAATTAAATGTTTGTCTATATATAAAATCTGTGGACCATTTTCTATTGAATCTACCACATGGGCATCCCATACTTTATCAAATAATGTTTTTCCCATTATGCCATTACTATTTTAGATATTTTATTTACTTTTTGCATAATTAAATGAAGATCGTCATCAATTACTTCTTTTTGTTTATCAGCAAAATTTAAAAAAGTTTTATA
Organism: Tenacibaculum ovolyticum DSM 18103; assembly: GCF_000430545.1. Lineage (GTDB taxonomy): Bacteria > Bacteroidota > Bacteroidia > Flavobacteriales > Flavobacteriaceae > Polaribacter > Polaribacter ovolyticus. The sequence goes on along the minus strand of NZ_AUMF01000016.1, from coordinate 35,642 downwards.
AGCTGAATCTAATTGTAATTTGGTTAACTCGTATCCTATTTTTTTAGCTCTATATGCTAATGCTGCTCTACCACTTCTTGCTGTTAATACAATAGCACTTTCAGTTACACCTACATCAGCAGGGTCCATTATTTCATATGTTTCGCGATTTTTTATCACACCATCTTGATGAATTCCTGAACTATGTGCAAATGCATTTGCTCCTACAATTGCTTTATTTGGCTGTACTGGCATTCCCATACTTTCACGAACCATTATACTTGTATCATACAATAGCTGAGTATTAATGTCTGTTTGTAAATTCAAATACGGGTGTTGTTTTAAAACCATAACTACTTCTTCTAAAGCAGTGTTCCCTGCACGTTCTCCTATACCGTTAATTGTACATTCTATTTGGCGTGCTCCATTCATAACTCCTGCTATAGAATTGGCTGTAGCCATTCCTAAATCATTATGACAATGACAAGATAAAATTACATTTTCAATACCTTTTACATTCTCTCGTAAATATTTCATTTTAGCACCATACTCTTCTGGCAAACAATATCCTGTAGTATCAGGAATATTTAAAACAGTTGCACCTGCTTTAATTGCTTCCTCACATATTTTAGCTAAAAAAGCATTATCTGTTCTACCAGCATCTTCTGCATAAAACTCTACATCTTCTACAAATGATTTAGCATAAGAAACTGCACCAATTGCACGTTCAATTACTTTTTCTCTTGTTGAGTTAAATTTAAATTTTATATGAGAGTCACTAGTTCCAATTCCTGTGTGAATTCTAGGTAATTTAGCGTATTTTAAAGCTTCTGCTGCAACTTTAATATCATTTTCAATCGCTCTTGTTAACCCACAAACTGTAGCATTTTTTACAATCTTAGCTATTTCACTTACTGATGCAAAATCTCCTGGACTAGAAACAGGAAAACCCGCTTCAATAACATCAACTCCTAAAAAATCAAGTCTTTCAGCAATAACTAACTTCTGTTTAGTATCTAATTTACATCCAGGGACTTGCTCTCCGTCTCGTAAAGTGGTGTCAAAAATTTGGACTTTATCGTTTTGCATCTCTATTAATTTATTTACCTTTTATTAATCCAAATGTATATATTAGATTCTTCAATAAGTCGTTTACAAACTTATTGCCTACGACATTAAAATTGAAAAATTAAAACACAAAAGACTGAAAACAAGTACGTTATGAAGAAACTCATTACACTATCCAACCAACAAAACGATGCTCTTTTTGTTTTAATAAAATCTTTATCTAAGTCTGAAAAGCGTCAATTTAATCTTTATGTAGGTCGTTTAGATGGAAATAATGACGCTAAATTTTTTTCTCTTTTTAAGTTTTTAGACAAACAAAAAAAGTATGATGAAAAAATAATTATAAAAAGCGGTATTGTCAGTAAACAACAACTTTCTAATTTAAAAGCTCATTTATATAAGCAAATATTAATTAGTTTGCGAATGAACCCTGCTCATAAAAATATAAGAATTCAAATAAGAGAGCTACTAGATTTTGCTACTATCCTATATCAAAAAGGACTATATAAGCAAAGTTTAAAATTATTAGACAAAGCTAAGAATACTGCTATTGATAATGAGGAAAAAAATATTGCTTATGAAATTGTTGAGTTAGAAAAAGTTATTGAAAGTCAGTACATAACTAGGAGTATTAGTACTAGGGCTGATGAACTAACTATTCAGGCTAAAAAATTAAGTCAGCAAAACGTAATTGCTAGTAAGCTTTCTAATTTATCGCTACAGTTATACGGTACTTTATTAAAAACTGGATATGTAAGAAATGATGCCGAGCTTAAAAAAGTTAATTTTTATTTTGAATCTAAATTACCTAATTATGAATATGACAACTTAGGTTTTAGAGAAAGGTTATGGCTATATAAAGCTAATTTATGGCATAGTTTTTTAACACAAGATTTTCTTCAAAGTTATAAATATGCTAACAAATGGGTAGATTTATTTAAAAACAATTCTAAAAACATTGCTATTCACCCCGTTTTTTATCTAAAAGGAAAAAATTACTTACTAGAAAGTTTATTTTTTATAAAACACTATTCTAAATTTAAAGAAGAGCTAACTTTTTTTGAAAAAGAAATTGAAAATAACTTAATACCAATAAATAGTAATACCGAAATTTTAATTTTTCAATATTATTATGCTAATAAATTACACTTACATTTTTTAGAGGGTAGTTTTTCTGAAGGTGAATATTTAGTAGAAACAATAAATACTAAAATTGAAATATATAAAAACAGGCTTGATAACCATCACATTGTTGTTTTATTTTATAAAATAGCCAGTTTATACTTTGGTATGAACAAAAATAAAGAGTGTATTTTTTATTTAAATAAAATTATTAAATCTAAAAAAATTCATGTTGCTGAAGATTTACAATGTTTTGCTAGAATTTTAAGCTTAATTGCGCATTATGAATGTGGTTTAGATTACGATTTTGAAAGACAATTTAAGGACACCTATCGCTTTTTATTAAAAATGGAAAATCTTCAAGAAGTTCAAAAAGAATTCATTTCATCAATAAAAGCGCTAGGTGATGTTTTTCCTCATCAAATTAAAAAAGAGTTTAAAAAGATATATGATCGTTTAAAAATTTATGAAAATCATCCTTATGAGAAAAGAGCTTTTTTATATTTAGACATACTTTCTTGGCTAGAATCTAAAATAGAAAATAAACCAGTTGCAGTAATTATAAAGCAAAAACTTATTCAAAATAAAAGATAATTTTAGAATAATGCTTTAGCAATCGCTTTAACATTATCACTTTTTCCCATAGAGTAGTAATGTAATAGCGGTACTCCTGCTGCTAACAATTCTTGAGATTGTTGTATACACCATTCTACACCAACTTGTCTTACCTCTTTATTATTTTTACAACTATCTATTGATTTTATTAAAGTTTCTGGTAAATCTATTTTAAATACTTGTGGTAATAATTGTAAATGACGTTTAACCGAGATTGGCTTAATTCCTGGAATAATAGGTACTGTAATTCCTATTTTTCTTGCTGCATCTACAAATTCAAAATACTTTTGATTGTTAAAAAACATTTGAGTTACCACATAATCAGCACCTGCATCTATTTTTTCTTTCAATCGCTTTAAATCTGTTTGTAAAGATGGTGATTCTAAATGTTTTTCTGGATAACCAGCAACACCAATACAAAAATCAGCTTTATGATTCGCTTCAACTACATCGTGTAAATATTTTCCTTTATTTAAACTTTGGATCTGATTTACTAACTCAGATGCGTATTTATGGCCATCTTTACATGGTTCAAAATAACGTTGATGACTCATTGCATCTCCACGTAAAGCCATTACATTTTCAATACCTAAATAATGACAATCTACCAACAGATATTCTGTTTCTTCTTTGGTAAATCCTCCACACAAAACATGCGGTACAGTATCAACATCATATTTGTGTTTTATTGCCGCACAAATACCTACTGTTCCTGGTCGCATTCTGGTTATTTTTCTATCTAATAATCCGTTTCCTTTGTCAATATATAAATGTTGCTCTCTAGATGTTGTTACATCTATAAAAGGTGGATTAAATTCCATTAACGGATCTATATTATTATATAAATCTTGAATGTTATTTCCTTTTTTTGGCGGAATTATTTCAAATGAGAATAATGTTTTCCCTTTTGCTTTTTTAATATGTTCAGTTACCTTCATAATTTAAGTACAAAGGCATATTTAACTACATAAATGACGCTATAAATAATGACACCGTAAACATTATAAGTATCTGAATCACAAACTTAATCTCTAAACTATACTTTTTCATTTGTTCTAATTTTATTGATTTTTTTATGCTTCAAAATTACTATCGTTTTTCAGTTTTAATCTTACCTAAAGGATAATTTATTGTTAATTAAATACGCTTTATTTTTTATGTTTTATATTATTATTTTAATAATTCGTTTTTAACCAATTCGTACGATTCTTCATATTCCCAATAAATCCATCTACCATCTATATAATCTGTTAAAACGTATTTATCACTCAAGGATTTAATTCTACTAATGGCAATTGTTTTTGGTGAGAAAACATCTGCAATAAATTCTTCAGTTATCTCTTTATTATTTTCATCATATCCATGAGAAATAATGTGATTCCTTAAATTTAATTCTATGAATTTTACACTCATTATGTTTATTTTTAATTGTCAGCTATTGCAGGATGAAGCCATTTTCTAGCCTTATCTAGCTTAATTCCTTTTCTATTAGCAAAATCACGTACTTGATCATCTGTAATTTTTCCTAACCCGAAATATTTTGCTTCTTCATTACCAAAATAATACCCTGAAACTGCTGCTGCAGGCCACATTGCTAGACTTTCTGTTAATGTTACTCCTATTTTTTCTTCAACTTTTAATAAATCCCAAATCGTTTCTTTTTCTAAATGATCTGGACAGGCTGGATAACCTGGTGCAGGACGAATTCCTTTATAAGTTTCCTTTATTAATTCATCATTTGATAATGTTTCATCAGCTGCATATCCCCAATGTTGAGTTCTAACTCTATGGTGTAAATATTCTGCAAATGCTTCAGCAAAACGATCAGCAATTGCTTGTACCATAATTGCATTATAATCATCTTCTTTTTCTTTATACGTTTTCGCCAATTCATCTGCTCCAAAAATAGCCGTGCAAAATGTTCCCATATAATCTTGCTTTTTAGATTCTTTTGGTGCTATAAAATCTGACAAAGCAATACTTGGTTTTCCTTCTCTCTTTTTAAGTTGTTGACGTAAGGTTCTAAAAACAGCAATTTCTTCACCTTTTTTCTGAATAGAAATATCATCATCATTAATTGTATTTGCTTCAAATAACCCAAATACTGCTTTTGGTTTTAATAATTGTTTCGTAATTATTTTATCCAAAATCACCTTCGCATCTTCATACAATTGCCTTGCTTGTTCACCAACTACCTCATCAGTTAAAATATCTGGGTATTTACCGTGTAAATCCCAACTTCTAAAAAATGGACTCCAATCAATAAACGGCAGTAGTTCTTTTAAACTTACTTGTTCTAATGTTTGAATACCTAATTCTTTCGGTTTTCCAATTATCGTAGTTTCCCAATCTATTTTAAGCTTCCTTTTACGGGCTTCTTCTATAGAAACATATGCTTTGGTTTTTCCTCTCTTTAAAAACTTTTCACGAAACTCATCATAATCTTTTTTCAATTTCGTTACGTAAGCATTACTTGTTTCTTTATTTAATAAATCACTTACAACAGTTACTGCTCTTGAAGCATCATTTACATGCACTACAGCATTTTTATATTGTGGATCTATTTTTACAGCCGTATGTGCTTTTGATGTTGTTGCTCCACCAATTAACAAAGGCACCGAAAAATCTTGGCGCTCCATTTCTTTTGCCAAATACACCATTTCATCTAACGAAGGTGTAATTAAGCCAGATAAACCAATTATATCTACATTCTCTTTTTTAGCAGCTTCAATAATTTTTTCTGGCGGAACCATAACTCCTAAATCAACAATCTCATAGTTATTACATCCTAAAACAACACTCACAATATTTTTACCAATATCATGCACATCACCTTTTACCGTTGCCATTAAAACTTTACCTAAAGCTTGTTGCTTCTCTCCTTTTTCTGCTTCAACAAATGGGTTTAAATACGCTACCGCTTTTTTCATTACACGAGCTGATTTTACAACTTGAGGTAAAAACATTTTCCCTGCACCAAATAAATCTCCAACCACATTCATTCCAATCATTAAATGACCTTCTATTACCTGAATTGGTTTTTCAGATTCTTGTCTTGCTTGTTCTACATCTTCAATAATAAATTCATCTATTCCTTTCACTAAAGAATGTGTAATTCTTTCTTGTAAAGGGAAACTTCTCCATTCTAAAACTTTTGTTTCATCTTGTTTTTTAACACCTTTTACTGTTTCAGCAAAATCTAATAAACGCTCAGTAGCATCATCCCTACGATCTAAAACAACATCTTCAATATGTTCTAATAAATCTTTCGGAATATCATCATAAATCTCCAACAATGCAGGGTTTACAATTCCCATATTCATTCCTGCCTGAATAGCATAATACAAGAAAACAGAATGCATTGCTTCTCTAACAGTATTATTTCCTCTAAATGAAAATGACACATTACTCACACCTCCACTTACACTTACATTTGGTAAATTTTCTCTAACCCAACGTGTTGCTTCAATAAAATCAATAGCATTCTTACGATGCTCTTCCATTCCTGTTGCTACAGGAAAAATATTTAAATCGAAAATAATATCTTCGGATGCAAAACCAACTTTATCAACCAAAACTCGATAAGATCGTTCAGCAATTTCAATTCTTCTTTCATAATTATCAGCTTGACCAACTTCGTCAAATGCCATTACAATTACTGCTGCTCCATAACGTTTTATTTGAGTTGCTTCCCATATGAATTTTTCTTCTCCTTCTTTTAAAGAAATAGAATTCACAACACATTTTCCTTGTACAACTTGTAAACCTGCTTCAATGATTTCCCACTTCGAACTATCGATCATTAATGGAACTCTGCAAATATCTGGTTCGGCAGCAATCAAATTTAAAAAACGAACCATTGCTTCCTTTCCGTCAATCAAACCATCATCCATATTTACATCAATGATTTGTGCGCCTCCTTCTACTTGATGCCTAGCAATTGCTAATGCTTCATCAAATTTTTCTTCTTTTATTAATCGTAAGAATTTTCTAGAACCAGCAACGTTAGTCCGTTCACCTACATTAATAAAATTAGTATATTCACTTAAAATTAAAGGTTCTAAACCTGATAGCTTTAAATATTTATCTTGTTTTATTTGCATTTTCTTGGTTGATATTTAGCTGCTAATTCTGCAATTGCAGAAATATGCTCAGGTGTTGTTCCGCAACACCCACCTATAATATTGATTAAATCTTTCTTTAAATAATCTTCAATTTGATCTGCCATTTCCTCAGCAGTTTCATCATATTCTCCAAAAGCATTTGGTAGTCCTGCATTAGGATGCGCAGATATCGCAAATTCTGTTTTTGATGAAATTGCTTCTAAATGTGGTTGTAATAAATTAGCACCTAGTGCACAATTAAATCCTACAGACAATAATGGAATATGAGATACCGAAATTAAAAATGCTTCAGCTGTTTGTCCTGATAAAGTTCTACCACTTGCATCGGTAATCGTACCGCTTAACATTATTGGAATGTCAATTTTACGTTCATCCTTTACTTCTTCTATTGCAAATAAAGCTGCTTTAGCATTTAATGTATCAAAAACAGTTTCTACTAATAAAAGATCAGCACCACCATCTATCAAAGCTTCAACTTGTAGTTTATAGGCTATGCGTAATTCATCAAAAGTAACCGCTCTATAACCAGGGTCATTAACATCTGGAGACATACTTGCAGTTCTATTTGTTGGTCCAATTGAGCCTGCTACAAATCTTGGCTTGTGGGGTTCTTTTGTGGTAAATTCATTCGCGACTTCTTTCGCTATTCTTGCAGACTCATAATTTAATTCATATACCAAATCTTCCATTTGGTAATCGGCCATTGCAATAGTAGTCCCTGAAAAAGTATTCGTTTCTATAATATCTGCACCTGCTTCAAAATATTTTGCATGCACTTCTTTAATTGCCTTAGGTTGCGTTATAGACAATAAATCATTGTTGCCTTGTAGTGGTGTTGGATATTCTTTAAATCGTTCTCCTCGAAAATCCTCTTCAGTAAACTTATATGCTTGTAGCATAGTTCCCATAGCTCCATCGAGTACGAGAATTCGTTTTTGTATTTCTTTATAAATTTTTGACATTCCTGATATTTTATAGTAGAAGTTATCAGGAAAAGAGGAGTATTCTTTCCGTTATCTCTCTTTAATACTGAAATTACAACAGCATAAAAGTAGAATTTAGCACCTTCTCTGTTTACACAGAGGGTTGCTAAGGTTTCAACGGGTCTAATCCCTCCACCTTTCTTGATAACATTCGTATTAAGTTAATGAACTACAGTGCAAATAAACAAACTTTTTTTGTTTTTACACCATTTTTTTAATAATTATATAAATTTGATGATAAATATCGATCGCCAATATCACAAATAATAGCTACAATAATACCTTCTTCTATTTTTTCTGCAACTTGAAGCGCAACATGTACAGCACCTCCACTACTCATTCCACCAAAAACACCTTCTTGACTCGCTAATTTACGTGCCTGATTTCTTGCCTGATTTTCACTTACCTCAATAATTTCATCAACTTTTGATCTATCAAAAATCTTTGGCAAATACTCTTCCGACCATTTTCTAATTCCTGGTATTCTTGAACCATCAGATGGTTGTGCTCCAATAATTTGAATATTTGGATTTTGTTCTTTTAAATAGGTAGAAACTCCCATTATGGTTCCTGTAGTTCCCATAGCTGATACAAAGTGAGTTACCTCCCCTTCAGTATCTTTCCAAATTTCTGGCCCTGTGGTTTTATAATGCGCTTTCCAATTATCATTATTTTCAAATTGATTCAACATAAAGTACCCTTCTTTATATCGTAGCTTTTGTGCTAAATCTCTAGCTCCTTCGATTCCTTCTTCTTTAGATGTTAATAAAACTTCAGCTCCGTAAGCCTTCATTGTTTTAACCCTTTCTTCAGTTGCATTCTCAGGCATTACTAATGTCATATGCAACCCTAATACTTTAGATATAAAAGCTAAAGCAATTCCTGTATTTCCACTAGTTGCTTCTACTAAATGATCTCCTTTTTTTATATTTCTTCGATTTAAAGCCTCAAAAATCATATTATAAGCAGCTCTATCTTTAACACTTCCTCCTGGATTATTTCCTTCTAATTTTAAAAACAATCGTACCCCTTTTTTATTAAGGATGTTACTTACCTCAATTAAAGGTGTATTTCCAACAAAGTCAGTTATTTTTTTTGCCTTCATAATTTACTTTTTTTCTATTGAAACAATTTTATTTTCTGATTGATAAATCACTAATGAATTTGGTGGTACTGATTCAGTAACACATACATTAGCTCCTATAATACTACTTTCACCAATAATAACTTCACCTCCCAAGATAGTAGCATTCGCATAAATAGTTACGTTACTTTCTATTGTTGGGTGTCTTTTTGTTTCTGCTAAACTCTTTTTAACTTGAATTCCTCCTAATGTTACCCCTTGATAAATTTTTACATTCTCCTTTATCAATGTAGTTTCACCAATAACAATTCCTGTAGCATGATCTATAAAAAAAGAATCTCCTATAGTTGCTCCTGGATGAATATCAGTACCTGTTACCCCATGCGTGTACTCGCTCATCATTCTTGGTAAAACTGGTACTTTCAATTTTATTAATTCATGACTTAAACGGTACACTGCTATCGCATGAAAGCCAGGATATGCTAAATACACCTCTCTTAAACTTTTTGCAGCTGGGTCGGTTTTTTCAAAAGCAATAGCATCTAAATCTAATTTATGACGAATTTCTTTAAATTTAGCTTTATAAAGTAACCAAGTTATACTTGCTTCTTTTATATCTAATTTACCAGTTATATCGAAAAATAAATTTTCTACCGTTTTTATATTCTCTTTATAATACTGCTCATCAAAAAGGGCGTAAAATAATTTCTTTGTAAACTCTTCTACGGTATCTTTTAAAGTAAGTGTATAATTATTTAATGACATGTTACATTTCAGGTGCTAATTCAACTTCTAATCCTTCTAATTCTGGCTTCATTTGAATTTGACAACCTAAACGACTATTATCTTCTACGTGAAACGCTTCTGCAAGCATCATATCTTCATCAATTCCCATTTCTGGTAATTCATGCTCTGATTTCACATAACATTGACAGGAAGCACACATTGCCATACCACCACAAACACCAACAGTACCTTCTTCTGCTAATTCGTATGAACGAATTACTTCCATTAAATTCATTGCCATATCTGTTGGCGCTAAAATTTCATGAAGTACTCCTTCTCTATCTGTTATTTTTATGTTGATATCTGACATTATAATAATATTAAATCGTTTTATTGAATTGCTTTTACAACTGCTTTTGGTGCTTCTTTTTTAGTTCCATCAAAACCTTCAACACCACCTACAGTAGTATACTTCATTACATATTTTTTATCTGGATGAATACGTTTATAAGCACTTTGACACATTAAAGTTGCTTCGTGAAATCCACATAAAATTAATTTTAATTTTCCTGGATATGTATTTACATCTCCAATTGCAAATATACCTGGAATATTTGTTTGATAATCTAAAGCATTGTTAACTTTTATAGCGTTTTTCTCAATTTCTAGCCCCCAATTTGCAATAGGTCCTAATTTTGGAGACAAACCAAATAATGGTATAAAATGATCTGTATCTATAATAAAAGGTTCTTCTCCTTTTTTCTCAACAGCAACACCAGTAACGTGTTCTTTTCCTAAAATTCCTTTTACTTCAGCTGGAGTAATTAAGTTAATCTTTCCTAAGTTTTTTAGCTCTTGTACTGTATCTACACTATCTAAAGCTCCTCTAAACTCATTTCTACGGTGAATTAACGTTACTTCAGATGCTACGTCAGATAAAAAGATTGCCCAGTCTAAAGCTGAATCTCCTCCTCCTGATATTACTACTTTTTTATCTCTATATAATTCTGGATCTCTAATAATATACTCAACTCCTTTATCTTCAAAATCAGCAATATTAGGAATCGGTGGTTTACGTGGCTCAAAACTACCTAAACCTCCTGCAATAGCAACTACTGGTGCTTGATGTTTTGTTCCTTTATTTGTCGTTACGATAAAAGTTCCGTCTTCTTGTTTTTCAATGGTATTTGCTCTTTCTCCTAAAGTAAAACCAGGTTTAAACTGTTTTGTTTGTTCGATTAACTTATCAGTTAAATCTCCTGCTAAAATTTCTGGATATGCTGGAATATCATAAATAGGTTTTTTAGGGTATATTTCTGAACACTGTCCTCCTGGTTGTGGCAATGCGTCTATTAAATGACATTTTAATTTTAACAATCCTGCTTCAAAAATGGTAAATAATCCTGTAGGTCCTGCCCCTATAATTAATATATCTGTATGTATCATTGGTATTTGTATTATTCCTGCGATACAGGAACTTTAATTCTTTTATTTCTTATTTTATAACAAGTTACAATCTTTTAACTTATTAAACTTTTTGTTAATTGATTTAACTGCACTACTTTATTTTCAAAGTTTCCTTTAATTGTTTTTCTGAACTTATTTAAATTCTGAACTAATTCATTAATGTCTTCTGGAATTATTTCTTCAAAGAATTGTCGTAATCTTTTTGCTGTAGTTGGTGATTTACCATTGGTAGAAATTGCAATTTTCACATTTCCTTTTGTTACAATACCTCCCATAAAAAAATCACAATATGGTGGATTATCAGCTACATTTACTAAAATATTTCTTTGCTTACAATCTTTATAAACTTGCACGTTTACATCAACATTGTCTGTTGTTGCAATAACCATGTGTTTATTTTTTAAAAAAGAGCTATCATACTTATTAATAACCATTTGTATACCAAACTTATTTGCTAACGCTTGTGTTTCCTCTCTAAAAAATGTAGAAACCATTGTTACTTTAGAATTTGGACTTGACTTTAATAAAAATGTTAATTTCTCTAAAGCTACAAAACCGCCTCCTACAATAAGTGTTTCTAACTGTTTGGTTTTTAAAAAAATTGGATATAATTCGTTTTGTTCCATTATACAGCTATTAACTCTCTTGAATATTCTTCTTTTGCCTTTTTTAAAGCTTCTCTATGTTTTACAACTTCTCCTAAAACAATAATTGCAGGGTTACTTAACTCATTTTCTTTTACAATATTTAAAATAGTATCTACAGTTCCAATACCTACCTTCTCTCTAGAAGTTGTTCCGTCTTGAATTATAGCTACTGGTAATTCATTTTTACCTTCTTTTTGAAATAATGCTACTATTTCAGCTAGTTTCCCCATTCCCATTAACACAACTACTGTAGCTTTAGATTTTGCTGCTAAAGCTACATCGTTAGATAGTTTATGTTCTTTTGTTGTACCTGTAATTACCCAAAAACTTTCTGCGCTTCCACGTTTTGTAACAGGTATATTTTGATATGCTGGTACTGCTAAAGAAGATGAAATACCTGGAACCATTGCTGTTTCTATATTAAAGGCTGCTGCAAACTCCATTTCTTCTGCTCCTCTTCCAAAAATAAAAGGATCACCGCCTTTTAAACGAACTACATGTCCATGAGTTTTTGCTCTTTCAACAATCAACTCGTTTATTTGTTCTTGTTGGTATTTATAACAACCTCTACGTTTTCCTACAAAAATTAATTCTGCATTTGGGTTTATAAAATCTAATAACTCTTCATTAACCAAGGCGTCATACAAAACAACATCTGCAGTTTTTAAAACTTTAATAGCTTTTAGCGTAATTAAATCTACATCTCCTGGACCAGCGCCAACAACGGTTAATTTCGGAATCTTATTATACATTACTTACTGCTGTTTTTCTATAAGCATCAATCTTTTTATAAAATGCTTTCGCATCGTTTAAATAGCTCTCTGCAAATATTTTTGTTGGTGCTTCTTTCTTTATTTGATATACAAAATCTTCAAAACTGGTCTCTAAACTAACTTTATCTGTAGCTATAAAATGCTCTTGAAAGCTAGTAATAATACCTGCTTGTGTATTTGTTTTTACATTTTCTGCAATTAATAATGCTTTTGCTGTATTAACTAAAGATGTATATGAATGATAAATACTGTCAGAAAATAAACCTTCCTTTAATGCTTCTTCTGAATTGGTTATTTTCTCTTCACTTTCAAATAAAAGTGTTGCGATTAAATCAATTACTACTCCTGCACATTCTCCTACTCCAATTGCTTTTACGTAGTTTTCTGAATGTCCCCAATCTATAAAATCACTTGGTACTAAATCACTTGTATCAGATAATTTTTTTAATAAATCGTAGAAATACGTTTTTCCTTGTCTATCGTAATATTCTAAAAAAGTTTCTTTTTCTTGTTGATTTTCAGCAACATTATTTAACAAGACGCGTAATGCTTCTGGTCCTTTTTTACTTGGAATTTTAACTAACTTATCAGAAAAACGACCTTTTCCATCACCTAATATACCTCCTCCTATTAAAATTTGTAAAGCCGGTGCTTGTAAATTACCTACTTTTATAGACATTCCTTGAAAACCAATGTGCGCCATATTATGCTGCCCACATGCATTCATACATCCACTAATTTTAATAGCTATTTCTTTATTGTTTAAATATGCTGGGTACTCTTCTTCTAATACTTTTTCTAACTCAACAGCAATTCCTGTACTACTAGAAATACCTAAATTACAAGTATCTGTTCCAGGACACGCTGTAATATCAGCTGTAGAATTATAACCTGCTTTTGCAAAGCCTAATTTTTGTAATTCTACATAGAAAAAAGGTAACAATTCTTCTTTAATATGACGAATTAAAATATTTTGACGTAATGTTAAACGAATTTCATTTGCTGCATACTTTTTAACTAAATCGGCTAACAATCTTGCTTTTGGAGTGTAAAAATCTCCTAAATGAACTTTAATTCCAATTGCAAATAAACCTTCTTGTTTTTGTTTAATTACATTCGTTTCTTTCCATTTTCCATAAGCATCTTCATCTTCAATTTTTACTGAAGGGATTGCTATTTCTTGAAAAAGTATAGGCTTCTCAAATTCAGTTGTATCTACCTTAAATGTTTTATTCTCTAAAGCATTAACTTCGTCAGAAACTAATTGTAAAAAAGCTTCAACACCTAATTCTTTAACTAAAAACTTTAACCTTGCTTTTGCTCTTTTTGCACGCTCTCCAAATCGATCAAAAATTCTTAAAACACCTTCAATTGTTGGTATTAAAACATCTTCTTCTAAAAAGTCGTAAATAACATCTGCATGTCTTGGCTGTGATCCTAAACCACCACCTAATAAGACCTTAAATCCTTTTTTAGTTACTCCGTTTTCAGTTTTTATTTTTGCAATAAATCCTAGATCATGAATAAAACTAATAGCAGTATCATCATCTGTTCCTGAAAAAGACATTTTAAACTTACGTCCCATTTCTTGACATATAGGATTTCTTAAAAAGAACTTAAACGTAGCATCTGCATATGGTGAAACATCAAAAGGCTCATTTACATCAATCCCAGCTGTTTCTGATGCTGTAATATTTCTTACTGCATTACCACAAGCTTCTCTTAAGGTAATATCATCTTTTTCTAGTTGCGCCCATAATTCTGGCGTTCTATCTAAACTTACGTGATGTATTTGAATATCTTGCCTTGTAGTGATATGTAATCTTCCACGAGAATACTCATCTGAAACGTCTGAAATTCTATGTAATTGTTCGCTAGTAACTTTACCATAAGGTAATTTTATACGAATCATTTGTACTCCAAATTGACGCTGACCGTAAACTCCTCTTGCCAAACGTAAACTTCTAAAACGTTCTTCGTCTATTTTTCCTTCTTTAAAAAGTTGGATTTTTCTCTCTAATTCTAGAATATCTTTTTCTACAATTGGGTTTTCTATTTCGGTTCTAAAACTTTGCATTACTGTATATCTTAAAGCTCGTAAGCGTTACTTTTTAATTATGTAAGAATTTTTGTTTTGCCAATAATTCTTCTTCTGTTTCTACATGGTTGTCATCTGGCACACAACAATCTACTGGGCATACCGCCGCACATTGTGGTTCTTCATGAAACCCTATACATTCTGTACATTTATCAGGTGCTATAAAATAATATTCGTCAGATACAGCTTCTTGTGTTTCATCTGCATCTAATTCAATACCATCTTTTAATTTAACATTTCCTGTTAATGAAGTTCCTTCACTATATTTCCAATCTTCAGCCCCTTCATAAATAGCTGTATTTGGGCATTCTGGTTCGCATGCCCCACAATTGATGCATTCGTCGGTTATTATAATTGCCATACTATTCTGAATTACTTAATAAAGCCAACTCCGGCAGTATTATTTGTTTTTGGGTTGATTAAAATAAAAGTTCCATTTGCTTTATTTTTATCATAAGAATCAAAAAATAATGGTTTACTTAATTTTAAAGTTACATCTCCAATTTCATTTAATGTTAATTGTGATGGATTTTCTTCTGCTCCTGAAAAATCAGTTTTTATAATGGATGATAATGACATGATTTTTGCTTGCACATCGTTTACTCCATGTTTTACATAATACTTATTAGAAGCTTCTAAAGGATCTTTATCCATCCAACAAATAGTTGCATCTAATTCTTTAGCAACTGTTGGTTGTTCATTTGTTTTCACCAACATATCACCTCTACTTACATTTACATTATCTTCTAAAGTAATTGTTACCGAACTTCCTCTTTTAGCTTCTAAATACTCTTTATCAAAGAAGTGAATACTCTTTATTTTAGATGCTGTTGCTGATGGTAATACGGTTACCGAATCTCCTACAGCTAAATCTCCTCCATAAATTTTACCTGCATATCCTCTAAAATCATGATATTTATCTGTTTTAGGTCGTATAACAGTTTGTATAGGAAAACGTGTTTGAGACTTTTCTTGTAAATCTTCAGAAACTAAACCTTCTAAATGGTCTAATAATGTTTCTCCTTTATACCAAGGTGTATTTTCTGATTTTTTAACAACGTTGTCTCCTTGTAAAGCTGACATAGGTATAAAAGTTAATTTTTGACTTTTATAAGAGCTTTTACCTGCTAAATATTCAATTTCATTTTTTATTTGATTAAATTTTTCTTCTGAAAAATCAACCAAATCCATTTTATTAATAGCTATAACTACGTTTTCAACTCTTAATAGTGTATTTATAAAAAAGTGACGGTAAGTTTGCTCAATTACTCCATTACGTGCGTCAATTAACACAATTGATGCTTGTGAGTTTGAAGCTCCTGTAACCATATTTCGTGTATACTCAATATGCCCTGGAGTATCAGCAATAATAAAACTCGTTTTTGGGGTCGAAAAATAAATATGTGCTACGTCAATCGTAATACCTTGTTCTCTTTCTGCAACTAAACCATCTGTAGCTAATGAAAAATCTAAATAATCAAAACCTCTTTGCTTACTTTTTTCTTCAATTGCTTCTAGCTTGTCATCTGTTAATGAGTTAGTGTCATATAAAATACGTCCGATTAAGGTACTTTTACCATCATCTACACTACCTGCTGTTGCTATTTTTAATACATTCATTTTTTTATGCTTTTGGCTCATAGCTATATTTTACTATTTGCCTATATTTAAATTACTAAAGACTAAAATGCTTTAGTTAAATGGAAAATTCACTTTAGTGAATTTTAGAAATACCCTTGTTGCTTACGTTTCTCCATTGCTGCTTCTGATCGTTTATCATCTATACGAGCACCTCTCTCTGATATAGTTGATACTTTAATTTCATCTACAACTGTATTTATATCAACAGCATCAGAAAGTACAGCTGCTGTACAACTCATGTCTCCAACAGTTCTAAAACGCACCATTCTTTCTTCTACCTCTTCATTTTCATCTCTATAAACAACATCGTCTTCTGCTGACCATATTAATCCATCTCTTAAAAAAGTAGCTCTTTTATGTGCAAAGTAAATTGATGGAATTTCAATTTCTTCACTTTTAATATATGACCAAACATCTAGCTCTGTCCAATTTGAAATAGGAAAAACTCGTACATTTTGTCCTAAATCAATTCTTCCATTTAGCATATCAAACAATTCTGGTCGTTGATTTTTTTCATCCCATTGACCAAAATCATCACGAACAGAAAAAATACGTTCTTTTGCTCTTGCTTTTTCTTCATCTCTACGCGCGCCACCAATACATGCATCAAAACCAAACTCTTCAATTGCATCTAATAATGTTTCGGTTTGTAGCATGTTTCGGCTAGCGTACTTACCTGTTTCTTCTTTTACTCTTCCTTTATCAATATTGTCTTGAACGTTTCTAACAATTAATTCAACACCTAACTCTTTTGCTAAACGATCTCTAAATTCAATAGTTTCAGGAAAATTATGCCCTGTATCTATATGCATTAAAGGAAAAGGGATTTTTGCTGGATAAAATGCTTTTTGAGCAAGTCTTACCAATGTTATACTATCTTTTCCTCCTGAAAATAACAATACTGGTTTTTCAAACTGAGAAACTACTTCTCTAAATATATATATGGCTTCACTTTCTAAAGGGCCTACTTTTATTGTTCTTGTACTCATAATAAAATTATTAAATATGTAAACCACACTCTCTGTTACTCTCTACTTTTGTTGGATCAAAATATTTAAACTCGTTTGGTAGTTTATTGTCGCTTAAATACTCATCTAAATCTTTATCTGACCAGTTATAAAAAGGACTTACTTTTAAAATTCCTTCTTTACTAAATGAAATTACCCCAATACTATCTCTAAAAGCTGTTTGCCCTTTACGTAAATTAGTAAACCATATTTCTGGTTGATGTTCAGCCATTGCTCTTTTAAAAGGCTCTAACTTTACTTGTTCTGTAAATTTTTCATGATTTTCATCTTCTACAGAAGGAAGTCCCATAGTTATATTACGATGAGCCACAGTTTGTTTTGGCACATATAAACGAACATTTAAACTCAGCTTATCGATTAACTCTTCTGCATGCTTATATGTCTGAGGGGTATTATAACCTGTATCACACCAAACAACTTTTATTGATGGATTATCTTTAGTTACTAAATGTAAAAGAGCTACCTCGTAAGGTCTAAAATTAGTAGTAATTATTGTTTTCTTGTTTAACTCAAAAACCCATTCTACAATTTCTTTTGGACTTAATTTCTCAAGTCCTTTGTTTAACTCTTCAACATTAAATTCATCTTGTAAGCTCATTATTTTCCCCATTTTATTTTGTTCCAAATTCTCTCGTGAAAGAAATACAAAACCATTTTTGTTATCAACTCTATACTCCCTATAGAAAAAGCTAATGCTAGTTCTCCAGTTATTAACCAAGAAATTAAAACTGTATCAATAGTTCCAATTACTCTCCAACTAACCGATTTAACGAAACTTCTCCATGGATTTTCTGAGTTTTTATCAGATTTATAATTTTTCTTTCTTTCTATTAACTGTTCTAAAATCATTTTTAAATTCTATTCCCTATCGGGTAACTAGGTTTTAAGATTCAACAAATGTATCTATTCATTTTAAATTAAAAAACATTTATTAAAAAAATTAATTTATTAAAACCTTATTTAGAATCAAACTAAATCAGCTAGTGTATTATTTCGAAGTACTTTTAAAGTATTATCTCTAACTTGTATCATTAATTTGTGAACAGAACATGCATCTTCATCAGGACAATCACTACACTTTTCATAGTAATTTAAACTTACACAAGGTAACATTGCTATAGGTCCTTCTAGGGTTCTAATAACATCTGTCATTTTTATTTCTGATGGTTCTTTTAACATATAGTAACCTCCACCTTTTCCTTTTTTAGCTCCTAAAAACCCAGCTTTTCTTAAGGTAAGTAATATACTTTCTAAAAATTTATGAGAAATATTTTCGCTCTTAGAGATCGTTGCTATTTGAACTTTATCTCCTTTTTCTTGCCTAGCAATAAATGCTAGCGCTTTTAAGCCGTATTTTGTTTTTTTAGAAAGCATACTACAAAAATACACTTTTATTTAATTGTTAATTCTCTAAAGCTTGTTTTAAATCATTAATAATATCTACTACATTTTCTAAACCGATAGAGCATCTTACTAACCCATCTGTAATTCTCACTTCTAATCGATCTTCAATACTTAATTTACTGTGTGTTGTAGATGCTGGGTGCGTTACAATTGTTCTTGTATCACCTAAGTTTGCAGACAATGAGCACATTTTAATTGCGTTTAAGAAATTTCTTCCCGCAGTAATACCTCCTTTAATTTCAAAAGCAACAACGTTACCACCTAATTTCATTTGCTTTTTTGCTATTTCATATTGAGGATGCGATTTTAAAAAAGGGTATTTTACTAAATTTACCTTCGGATGTTCTTCTAAAAAGTTGGCTACTTTTAAAGCATTTTCACAATGCCTATCTACTCGAATACTTAATGTTTCTAAACTTTTTGATAAAACCCATGCATTAAAAGGAGACATTGCTGGCCCTGTATTTCTTGAAAATAAATAAATTTCTTTTATTAAATCTTTACGTCCAACAGCTACACCTCCTAAAACTCTTCCTTGTCCATCAATTAACTTAGTTGCTGAATGCAAAACTAAATCAGCTCCAAACTTAATAGGATTTTGTAGGTACGGAGTAGCAAAACAATTATCTATAACCAATAACAAACCATGCTTTTTTGCTATCTCACCTAACAATTCTAAATCAATAATATCTACAGCTGGATTTGTTGGAGTTTCAGCATATAAAATTTTAGTATTTGGTTTAATTAAACTCTCAATTGTATCTACTTCAGTAATATTAAAATAACTAGTTTCAATATTCCACTTTGGTAAATATTTGGTAAATAAACTATGAGTAGATCCAAAAACTGAACGACATGAAACAATATGATCTCCTGCATTTAACAATGCTCCAAATGTAGAAAACACAGCTGCCATACCTGTTGCGAAAGCATAACCAGCTTCAGCACCTTCCATAGCAACTATTTTATCAACAAATTCTGTAGTATTAGGATTTGAGAATCTACTATATAAGTTTTTCTCTTTTTCTTCTGCAAATGATGCTCTCATATCTTCTGCATCATCAAAAACAAAACTAGATGTTAAATATAATGGTGTTGAATGCTCTGAAAATTGTGAACGTTCTGTTTGTGTTCTTATCGCTTGTGTTTCAAAATTCTTACTCATATTTATTATTTTTACTGGTACTACTTATGCAATACCTCTTATATTTTTATGACATTAATGCCTAATTATTATTTTTTGCTAATCGTAATATATCTCCAAAAACACCTCTTGCTGTTACTTTTGCTCCTGCTCCTGCTCCCTGAATTACAATAGGTTGCTCACCATATGATTCTGTAAATATTTCAAAAATAGCATCCGAACCTTTTAAACTTCCTAAAGGTGAAACTACCGGCACAGAAACTAATTTAACATCTAATTTTCCTTTACTTTGCTGTAAATCTCCATGCAAGTCTCCAATATATCGCAACACATGGTTTTCTTTTTGAAGTTCTTTTTCATTTTGAAAATGAGAATTTAATTTATCTAAATTCGCTAAAAATTCTTTTGAAGTAATATCTCTAAATTCATTTGGAATTAAATTTTCAATAGAAATATCTTCAAACTCATTTTCTAAATCTAACTCTCTAGCTAAAATTAATAATTTTCTTGCTACATCATTCCCGCATAAATCTTCACGAGGATCTGGCTCAGTAAATCCACTATCTATTGCCTCTTGTAATACTGTTGAAAATGGTATTTCTTCAGAAGAAAACTTATTAAATAAGTAACTTAACGATCCTGAAAATACACCTCTAATACGAGTTATGTTTTCTCCTGAATCATGTAATAATTTTATTGTATCAATTAATGGTAAGCCAGCACCAACATTTGTTTCATATAAATATGATTTGTTGTTTTTATCTAATGATGTTCTTAATTCTTTATAAAATGAATGCGAAACTGTATTTGCTATTTTATTTGAAGAAACCAAATCAAAACCTGCTTCAACTAAAGGAATGTAATTTTTTATAAAATCACTACTTGCTGTATTATCTACTGCAATTAAATTTTCTAAATGATGCTTTTTTGAATATGCTATAATCGAATTTACTATTGAACTATCATTAGCGCTTTCCTCTAAGTTTTGTTCCCAATTTTCAGCAACTCCATTTTTATTTAGCAATACTTTTTTAGAGTTTGCTATCGCAAAGATATTTAATTGAATTTTTCGTCGTTCTAAAACCGATTTAGAGCTTTCTATTATCTGATTTATTAAAGTACCACCAACTAAGCCTTTTCCAAAAACTGCTATGTTTATTTTTTTTGCTATTCCAAAAACTTGACCATGAATTACATTAAGTGCTTTATGTAATTCATCTTTTTTAACAACAATACTTACATTTTTACCTGAAATAGTATTATTAAATAATAAAGGCACAATTTGGTTCTTTATTAAAGAATTATAAGGGTGGTGAAATTCACTTAAATCTTGCCCTATTATAGAAATTACTGATACATCATCTACAATTGAAATCTGATTTACATCTTTTGTATATAAATCATTTTCAAATTCTTGCTCTAAAACTTTAACAGCTTCTTCTGCTTTATCTTTATCAATTACCAAACCAATACCTCGCTCTGATGAACCTTGTGAAATTATACTTACACTAATTCCAGCATTACTTAAGGCTCTAAATATACGTGCATCGACACCTACTTTTCCTAATAAACCTCTTCCTTCAAAATTTAATAACGCTACTTTATCTAAAACAGAAAGTGATTTTATTCCTTTAGATGTAGATTTAGCTGTAATTAAAGTTCCATTATCTTTTGGATTAAATGTATTTAAAATACGTAGGTTAATGTTTTTTTCTAATAATGGAATAATTGTTTTTGCATGTAGAATATTTGCTCCAAAGTTTGCTAATTCGTTTGCTTCAGAAAATGATAGTTCTTCTATTTTTATAGCATCTGAAACTAAATCAGGATTTGCTGTAAAAATTCCATCTACATGTGTGTAATTTTGTAACTCTTCTGCATCTAAATAATTTGCAATTAATGAAGCTGTATAATTACTACCATTTCTACCTAGTGTGGTTGTTTCACCTTTCAAATTAGAGGCAATAAAGCCTGGTATTATAGCTACTGTATTCTCTTTAAATTGTTTAAAATGATGAATTACATTTTCTTTTGACAATCCTATTATTGGCAAAGCATTACCAAAACTCTCATCAGTTTTTAATAACTCTCTTGCGTCAGTTACGAGCCCATTTACATTTCTTTCATTTAATAATTCTGAAACTACTTTTATTGATAATAACTCACCATGAGCAAGTACTTCATCTTTTATTTTTTCACTGTAATCACCTAACAAACGAACCCCTTCAAATAGCTCTTCTAACCTTAAAAATTCATTAGAAAAATCAACTAATGGTGTTATTTTAGTTTGATAATTTCTAAATAATTCTAAATGTTCTTTATAGGGCTCATCCTTTGAAGCTTTCTCTAGTAAACCTTCTAACTCATCAGTTGCATTACCTCTAGCAGAAACTACAACAGCTATTTTTTCTCCTTCATTAATTTTATCTTCAATAATAGAAACTACATTTTGTATTCCTTCATTAGATAATGATTTCCCTCCAAATTTTAAAATTTTCATTTTTTTATTTTTTGAATTTTTATTGAATATTGGTTCAATAATTTTTTCTAATTGTTCGTATTCTATTAAAAAAGCATCATGACCATGTACCGAATTAATTTCGCTATAGGTTACATTACTATGAATGGAAGCTAACTGTTTATAAGTTTCTCTATTCTCTTCTGCTGTAAAAAACAAATCAGAATTAACTCCTATAATATGAATATTAGCATCTATAGTTTCTAATACTTTTTGATGCACTCTACCTTTTGTGACATCAATCGTTTTTAACAATTGATTCATTAATTTATAAGAAGCTAATTGATACCGCTCTTGTAATTTTTCACCATGATGTAACAACCAACTCTCAACATTAAACACTTGTAAATCTTCATTTTTTGAGCGCTTAAAACGCTCTTTAAAAGAAGTTGGTGTACGATAGCATAACATTGCATGCATACGAGCATCATGAACAGGTTTACTCGAATTTGTTAAAAACTGTTCTTGTATTTGGCAATTTGCAATCAACCAATCAGTAGATTTCCAATCGGTAGCAATCGGAATAAAATGTTCAGTAATTTGTGGTTGCAACACAACCATTTCCCAGGCAATTCCTCCTCCTAAAGAACCTCCAATTAAAGCAAATAATTTATTTATTTTAAGTTCTTTAATTCCTAATAAAAATAATCTTGCAATATCACGAGCAACAAATTTTTTATACTCATCAATTAAAAAACCATCATACCCATTTCCAGGAATATTAAAAGATAAAACAGTGTATGCTTCAGTATTTATTACTTTTTCTTGCCCAACTAGGTCTTTCCACCAACCATGTTCACCGGCAACATCACTGTTACCTGTTAATGCGTGATTAATTAATATTACAGGGGCAGTACCTAATTCTCTTCCAAAAACTTCATAGCTTAACGGAATTTCATCAAAAAAAGCATTGCTTTCAGTACTAAACTTAAGAATATTTATATAAGGTAGATTATCTCTCAATTTGTTATTTTTTTAATATTTAAAACCGAACGATTTACATAGAATTATTTTCTCATTTCAAAAAACTCAAAAACATTCGGTCTTAGACTATTATCTTTTTATATTTTAGAAAATGATTCTTTTAAGTCAGCTTTTAAATCTTCAATATTTTCAAGCCCTACAGATAATCTTATTAAATCTTGCGAAACTCCAGCACTTGCTTGTGCTTCATTACTTAACTGTTGATGAGTTGTACTTGCTGGGTGAATAATTAAAGATTTAGTATCACCTATATTAGCCAATAATGAAAATAGTTTAGTTGTATCAGCTATTGTTTTTGCTGCCTCATAACCTCCTTCTACTCCAAAAGTTACAATACCACTTTGCCCATTTGGTAAATATTTATCAGCTAATTTCTTGTATTTACTACTCTCTAAACCAGGATAATTAACCCAAACTACTTTATCTTGCTCTTCTAACCATTTAGCTAAAGTTAATGCGTTTTCACTATGCTTTTTAATTCTAACTTCTAATGTTTCTAATCCTTGAATAATGTTAAACGCGTTTGTTGGACTTAATGCTCCTCCAAAATCTCGTAATCCTTCTAAAATTAATTTAAAAGTATAAGAGGCTGCTCCTAAAGCCTCATGATATACTAAACCATGGTAACCCGCTGAAGGTTCAGTAAATTCAGGAAAATTACCATTTGCCCAATTAAAAGTTCCAGCATCAATAATTGCACCACCTAAAGAAGTACCTTGACCTCCAATATATTTTGTTAATGAGTGAATTACAATATCAGCTCCGTGTTTAATTGGATTTAATAATGCAGGAGTTGCCACTGTGTTATCTACAATAAAAGGAACCTTGGCTGCTTTTGAATGTATCGAAATAGCTTCTAAATCTAATACATCTAATTTTGGATTTCCTAACGATTCTACAAAGAAAGCTCTGGTATTATCTTGCACAGCTGAAGCAAAATTATCTGGGTTTGAAGCATCAACAAAAGTTGTTGTAATACCTAATCTAGGTAATGTAACGCTTAATAAATTGTATGTTCCACCATATAAGCTACTAGAAGCTACAATGTGATCACCTGCTTTTAACAATGTTAATAGTCCTGTTGAAATTGCTGATGTTCCTGAAGCAAAAACGACAGCTCCGATACCACCTTCTATAGCTGCTAAACGTTCTTGTAAAACTTGGTTTGTTGGATTATTTAAACGTGTATAAATAAATCCAAGTTCTTTTAATGAAAAAAGGTCTGCTGCATGATCTGAATCATTAAAAACATATGATGTTGTTTGATAAATAGGAACTGCTCTTGTACCTCCTGTTTGTTTTACATCATGTCCTGCGTGCAACGCATTGGTTGCAAATTTTTGTGTACTCATTTTTCTTGTTTTTTGAGTTAATAAAAAATTAAAACAAAAGCCAAATGCATCCATAAAATGAATGTACTTACTAGAAAAATGTTATAAAGAATTTTAGTAATTACAGATGAGTAATTACTTTTGAGTTATCTATCCAATTTTAGATAAATGAATCTAAAATTAAGTAGAATTTAGCACCTACTTTGTCTAAAACAAAGGGTTGCTAAGGCTTCACAGGGTCTAATCCCTCCACCTTTCTTGATAACATTGTCAATAAGTTATTGAACTTCGTGTCTGCAAATATTCAATTATAAAAAGTTAATATCCTAATTTATTTTACTTTTTTTTTAAAAAAAACTATTTCTCCTCCTAAACAACCCAATAATCTTAGCGTTTAAGACTTATTTTTTGTGTTTTTATATGTAGAAATACGTTATTTTTTATCATAATAAATATATTACCGACTCTACAATCTAAAAAAAGTAGTCAGACAAGTATAAAATTAAGTAAAAAATTATAGGTAGTTACAACCTCTTTATTTTAGAAAACTAAGTAGTTTCTTGTATCAGTTCTCTAATAAAATAAGATGGCAATATCCCTTGTCTTTTCTTAAAAGCTGCATTAAACGTATTCAAATTATTATAACCTATAGATACCGCTATATAGCTTAATTTGCTTTCTCTAAAATCTTTTTCTTTAAGTAACTTCGTTAATAAATAGTTTATTCTTAACTCATTTATGTAATTACTATAATTAGATTTTTTTTCTTGATTAATTACCTGCGATAAATACTTTGGGTTTGTTTTTAATTCCGCTGCAATATTTCTAAGTGTACAATTTTGATCAATAAAAAATAATTCTTTTTCTAGTTTATTTAATTTATTCAATATAATTGCTTTTACATTGTCATCTATTACATTATTTGTACTTGATTTTGTTAAAAATTGCTCTGACTGATTAACCTCTTGTAAACAATATTTACTTTCTAATTTTGCAATTTTATCACGCATTTCTAATTGAATTTTTGCTAACTCAACTGTTCTTATATACAATAATTTATTTTTACCTTTTACTTTTAAATATGCAAAAACTACTATTAAACTTAAAATAAATATTCCTAATAAAATGCTTATTATCGTTTGGATTTTAGCTTTTTGAGCTTTGTTTTCAAGTGCCAAAATTTTTTGTTTTTGTGTAATCTCTTTTAACTTTCTTTTTGCTTCTAGAATAACAATTTTTTGCTCTTTTTCATTTGTGAAAAGTGAATCTTTAATAGAGTTATGCAACGCTATATACTCGTAAGCTTTAGAAGGATCTCCTTTTTTTTCATGTAAATTTCCTAAAATTTTGCTTGTCGATTGAACTACATCAAAAGCATTAATATCTTCTGCTGCACTTAAACTTTTCTCATAAAATTCTATTGCTTTTATAGTATCTTTCTCTTTTAAATATAACTTAGCTTGTAAAATTAGAGCTCTTGGAATTCTAAATCTAAAATCATTTTTATAATTTAGATTTAAAGCTTTTGATATATAATTTTGAGCTTCATTAAATTGATTATTTGAAGTATAAATATCAGACATATTCATATATACAATACTTTGTATATACCCTCCTGAATGAGGCATTTCACTTTCTAACTTTAAATAGAATTTATAAGTTTTTATAGCTTCTTCTGTATCGCCTAGTTTAAATAAGAGCCTAGCAATTTCATCAATTTTAAAATATAGGTATTGAACTTCTTCAATTTTAATTATATAGTCTAAACCTTTTAAACAATGATTTAATGCTCTAGAATAATTTTCATTTCTTAAATAATAATGAAATAATGCACCATGTGCTCTCATTAAAACGTAATCATTATTATCTTTTTCTCCTAAACTTAATAATTTTAAAGATACGTCTAAAGCAATATCATACTCCCCCTTTTCTGAGTAAATGTATGATTTTAAACAAATAACATCTGAATGTAAATTAGGAAAAGTAGCATAATTTGTCGGTAAGTCAATTCTATTTAATAAACTAATCGATTCTTCAAAAGCCCCGTTGACAAACAATAGATAAGCATTGTTACAACTTGCTTCTAATTCACCTTTTTTATATTTTATTTTTGTAGAAAGTTCTAAAGCTTCGTTATTATACTTACTCGCATAACTAATGTTTTTGTATTTATAAAATGTATAAAGATCCAAGAGTACATCTACCTTTTCTCTATCTTCTGTGCTTTCTACCTTATTTAAGAGTACCTTATCAGGTAATTCTTCCTTTTTTAATTTATTTGTTTCATCAATTAAAGCTTTAACTCGCTTAAAATAATCATGTATTGAATCTTTTCTGGTAGTTTGTGAATGAAGCAACAAACTACCATGAAGACATACTATTATCAATAATGTTCTATAAAAAATATTCAATTTGATCTATACTTTTAAATTTACGACTATTGTTATGCAAACTTAGTCAATAAAGCTATTACCTTTTACCCCTCCATATTAATCCAATCTATTCTTTTCTTCTTTATAGACTTCTTATTTTTATTATAAGTAGCTATATATTCTTCATACTCTTTCCATAAATCATCAATATCCTTATTTAAAATTTCTTGTATTGCTAATTTATAACTCCATGGTTTAATAGTTTTTACAGAAGCATTAAACTTATAAATAAAATCATCATCATAAGTATCTACAATCCATTTTAAGAAAAACCCCGAAGAAGTATACCCCGAAAGATATTTATGTTTATCAACTCCCAAATCAGGATGTCTTGTTTTATGATACCCTGCATTAATTCTTACTAAATCTGCTTCTCCTTCCAGAAAAGCAAAATAATCATATCCTCGTTTATATTGATTATCAACAGTTGATGGGCTAAACTGATAACCATGCGTTAATTCATGCCAAAGTACACCATACAGTTCATACTTTACAGCCCCATCTGGTTCATTTTTTAATGCATTTTGAATATATTTTGTACTAAACCAAAGCTCCATAGCTGATCCATTACCTCCTCTAGCAGCCAAAACATTACTCCAATTAAAAGTGAAGTTTACTTTTTCAAAGTCAGGGACTTCGGATATATTACGATACAATTGTTTACAAACACCTAAAGTAACTTCATTAATCGCCTTTTTAAAATCTGGAATTACAGAAATTGCTCTCTTATAACCATCAGAAACCGTATCCGTTGGTGTTAATGTTATCTCAGGGTAATAAAAACCTTTCCACGGGTTTTTAGGGTCATAAACTTTTACTTTTCTTTTTATAAATAAAGTATCTATCCCAAACTTATTTTTTGTAATTAAGGTAACATTATGATTACCTGGTATATTATAAACAACAGTCGGATTTTGTAAATTACTTGTATTAGGTATTCCATTATCAAAAACCCAATGCCAAGTATCTGGTGAATTTGCTGATACATCTTTAAAGTAAATTGTATCTTTTATTTTTGCTTTGGTAGAATTTACTGTGAACTCAGCAACTGGCTCATTAGTTAAAGCAACCAATTCAATCTCTGCTATTTGTAGATAATCGTCTCCAAAAACAGAAGTATGTGAATGTTCTACCTCTAGTTTATACATAGAATATGCCTCCTCATTACTTTTTAAAAAATATTGATTAGTTATACCTCTTTTTTTAAACTTTTGATTATTTTTTTTATCTAAAATCTTCCAAGAAACACCATCTATTGATCCTTTTAATGTCCAATTTTTAGGATCTCTCCCTGGAGCATCATTAGCCGAGGTAATCGCATACTTTTTAAGTACTGATTTAGCTTTATTTTTTACAATTATTATATTCTTAGGTTTATTAACCAAAAACTTGGTATTTCTATCTGTATCAAATACCTTTTTTAAACTTTCAGTTTTACTAAAACTTGATTGCTCACTTTTTATTATCGTTTGTTCATCTACAATATTTTTATAGCCTTGTTTAAATGGATTTACATTTTTACTTTTGTTTTCACATCCTGCAAAAACAATGGATAGCATAGCTATAAGCAAAGTAATTTTTTTCATTTGTTTAAATTTTATTTTTTTATTCATAAAAAGTGAAGGTTATTTTATTTTTATATTTTGAATGCACAGAAAAGTTTATATTTTTTTTAGCAAAAAAAGATTTATTATCATTACTCTTCAGCTAATTAATAAATTGTCACTTACTAATACTTTAAATATTTTTAAACTTATCGTTTACTATAAAAAGAAGTTATTGGAATTTCTTGTCTTTCAAAATTAGGTCCTCGCCAAAATGCAGATATACCAATATTATCAGAGCATTGAAAATACTTAACTTCAAATCGATGTAATCCTTTAGATAGAATTATATCATTTTTTTGAGTAAAACTAAAAGACTTTCTACCATCACTTTCAAATAACTCTTTTCCATCAATTAAAAGTTGAGCTCCATCATTTGCTGCTATTTCAAAATTATAAGTTCCTGATTTAGGAATATCAATATAACCTTCAAAATAAAAACCGATCCATTCATCACGTAATCTTTTAGAAATGTTAACATTATTAATCGTACCTATACATATTGGTTTCTCTCTTGAAAAATCATAAACCGAGCGAAAAATACCTTCGTAGTAATTATAATTAAGCCCTTGTATCAATTCATTTTTATCTATATCACTAACTGGTTTTTGCTTTTCTAATGTATAAGTCGCAGTATAACTTGGATTTAAACTGTTATGAAAAGCTTTTACTTTTACAGTGGTACTTTTATTAATTTTAAAAGGTTTTGTAAAATTTTCACTCTGTTTTGATGGATCTGAACCATCTGTGGTATAAAAAATTTCCGCACCCTTTGTATCACAATCTAAATCAATAATCAAATCAGTTAAAAACACATTGTGATCAGATTTTAGGTATGGAATTTTAACTATTTTTTGAGTATCAGAAAGTAGCCAATATTCTTTTTCTGTAGCCCATTGTTTATTTGGTTTATTAGTCATTTCAAAAATCAATTCACCTCCTTTTAAAATATCTTCGTGCTTTAAATAAGAGTATGGATATGGATTTCCATTTAAAGTTAAAGAAGAAAAATAAATATTTTCTTTTGAAGCATTATTTGCCTTAATAGTAAATTTTTTGCCATTATCTAAATTAAGAGTAGTCTCTGTAAAAGTTGGACTACTAATAACGTAATACGGGCTTCCTGGAGTTACAGAATAAAAGCCCAAACTACTTAATACATACCAAGCAGATATTTGACCTGCATCGTCGTTACCACATAAACCATCTGCCTCAGATGTATATAACTTGTTTAATATCTCATGAACTTTTTCTTGTGTTTTCCATGGTTTACCTACATAATTATACAAGTAAGCAATATGATGGCTTGGCTCATTGCCATGTGCGTACTGACCAATTAAACCAGAAACGTCTGAATCTTCTTCTTCCTGTTTTGAATATGCATTAAATAAATTATCTAACCATTTATCAAATTGTTTCTCCCCTCCTACTAAGTTCACCATGGTAGCTATGTCATGCGGAACAAAAAGGCTGTATTGATATGAATTTCCTTCGGTAAAATTAAAATTATATGTTTGTCCTACTGAAGTTGGATCAAAATCTTCATACCATTTTCGATCAGAATACCTAGGGCGCATGAAATTAGTTTCCGCATCAAACAAGTTTTCAAAAAAACGTGCTCTTTTAGAGAACTCTTCATAAATTTTAGTATTCCCAATTGCTTTTGCCATTTGGGAAATACACCAATCATCATATGCATATTCCAATGTTTTTGAAACGGATTGGCTGCTTTTATTTGTAGGTACAAAACCTAATTGAGTATAATAATTAATACCTCTTTTTTCTACATTTGCACTGGCAACCATGGCTTCTAGCACTTTATTTGCATCGACATTAGTAATTCCTTTTACATAGGCATCAGCCATCACAGAAACCGCATGATAACCAATCATACAACGCGTATCATTCCCTGCTAATTCCCACATAGGAAGTTCTCCAAATTGTTCATACTTTTTTTGAAGAGTTACTACAATATCTCTAGTAACCTCAGGCTCTACAATAGTTAATAAAGGGTGAAGTCCACGAAAAGTATCCCAAAGTGAAAAAACCGTATAGTTATTAAAATCATCTGCAATATGAATACCATCATCCATACCTCTGTATTTCCCATCTACATCACTATATAAATTTGGCGTTAAAAGACTATGATATAATGCAGTGTAAAATATTTCTTTTTTATCTTCATTCGTATCAGTAATCGCTATTTTGCTTAATGATTTATTCCATATTTCTTTAGCATCCTTCTTTACTTTGTTAAAATTCCAATTAGCAAATTCAGCATCTAAATTTTTTTTAGCGCCTTCAATACTAACCGCAGAAAGAGCTACTTGTACTAAAATTTCACTATTTGAGGCATCAAAATTTAAAGCCGCTATTATTTTTTTATTTTTGAACTTTTTTCCTTCTGAAGAAGTTGTATTTCCATGAAGAACTTCATAAGAAACAAAAGGCTTTGAAAACTTAGCTACAAAATACTGTCGTTGATTCCCTGCCCAAGCTTTTGATCTACGATATCCAGAAATTTCAGTATCACTTATAATATTAAACACTGCTTCAATAACAGGATCCCTATGCTCTAAATCTATAATAATATGAGCAGCATCGGTTTCTGGAAATGTATATCTATGTACACCTGTTCTTAATGTAGTAGTTAACTCAGCTTTTACATTATAATCATCTAAAATAACACTGTAATACCCTGGAGAAGCAGTTTCATTTTCATGTTTAAACTTAGAACGGTATCCTGCTTCAGTATTTTCAATAGTTCCTGTTTCTTTATGAATTTTACCAGTTGTTGGCATTAATAAAATATCACCTAAATCAGGAACTCCTGTTCCAGATAAATGTGTATGTGAGAAGCCAAAGATAGATGCATCTGTATAATCATAACCCGCACATGTAGGCCAGCTTGTGTGATCGTTTCTCGTATCTGGACTTAATTGTACCATACCGAAAGGCAATGTAGCTCCTGGATAAGTGTGCCCAGGAGATTTTGTACCAATAAAAACATCTACATAATCTACAGGTGTTTTTGTACTATCTTTTGTACAAGCTATTATTAAGATAACCGCAAGACTTAAAACTATTTTTTTCATCAGAATAATGGTTTTTTGAATAACTTCTCATTGTACTTTTTTATTTTTTAGGTTTATTTCCTAAATGAAAGGTAATAGTACCTCCTTCTATAATATCCTTGTGACGTAATATAGATTCAGTAATTTCCTTTCCATTAATGACTACTTTTTGTACATAAATATTTTCTTTATGCTGATTTTCGGTTTTTATAGTTAATGTTTTACCATTATTTAAATGAATAATTGCTTCTTTAACAAGCGGACTACCTAAAGCATATTCAGGAGCTCCTGGAGTTACAGGGTAAAACCCTAAAGAGCTAAAAATATACCAAGCACTCATTTGACCTGCATCATCATTTCCACATAAGCCCTCAACTGTTGGAGCATACATAGTATTCATGATCATACGAACACGTGCTTGTGTTTTTTCAGGATACCCTGTCCAATTATATAAATAAGGAATATGATGTCCTGGTTCATTACCATGCACATAATTACCTATAATACCATCACGTGTAATATCTTCGTGGTTTGCAATATATTTTTCTTCTATTTCCATGGTAAATAAAGAATCTAATTTTTTTGCAAAACGTTCTTTACCTCCCATCATACTAATCATTTTGTTAATATTTTGCGGTACATATAACCCATAATTCCATGCATTTCCTTCAATAAAACCTTGTCCATGTGTATCCATTGGATCAAAGTTTTTTCTAAAAGTACCATCTGCTAATTTTGGACGCATAAAACCAATTGAAGAGTCATACACATTTTTATAATATTCTGAACGTTTTCTAAATTCATCTTCAACAGAAGGTGCATTTACTTCTTTTGCCATTTGCGCAATACACCAATCATTATATGCATATTCCAATGTTTTTGAAACCGAAGAACTACTTTTATCATCTGGTACATATTTATAATCCATATAATCTCCTAAACCAGCAAAATAACGCACTTTTGCTGTGTTTACAGAAGCTTGTAATGCTCGTTTATGATCAAAATCACCAACGTTTTTAGCCATAGCATCAGCAATAACTGATGTGGCGTGATATCCTATCATACACCAATTTTCATTTGCGTAATGACTCCAAATAGGCAGCATATTATGAACACTTTGATCATGATGTGCTAGCATAGATTTTATCATATCATTATTACGTTCTGGTTGTGTAATGTTGAATAATGGGTGTAAGGCACGGTAAGTATCCCAAAGTGAAAAAATTGTATAGTTAGTAAAACCTTCAGAAGTATAAATATTTTGATCCAAACCTCTGTATTTCCCATCTACATCTTCATATAGTATTGGAGAAAGATTGGAATGATACATCGCTGTATAAAAATTTGTTTTATCTCCTTCTGTTAAAGAAGTAACTTCTATTTTTGAAAGTTCATTATTCCATTTAATTTTGGTTTCTTCTTTCGTTTTATTAAAATTCCAATGCGGTATTTCAGCTTCTAAATTTTTTAATGCACCATTGGTACTTACTGGAGAAAGAGCAAACTTAATATTAATTTTCTCACCTTCTTCTGTATCAAAATTAAAATAGGCTCTGATATCTTTTCCTGCCATCTCAGGAAAATTTTCACTTTGATTAAAACGTCTGTAAAAACCGTCATATGTTTCTTTGTTATACTTTTTATGACCATAACTTTTAAAAGGTTTTGAAAACTGCATTGCAAAAAACACTTTTTTAGTTCTTGCCCAACCTTTAGTTTGTCTATAACCAGTAACTAAAGAATCGTTTTCAACACGAATAAATGTCCATACATTTTTATTATCATGATGATATACATTATACACCATGTCTAAAATAATATGAGCATCATCTGATTTAGGGAATGTATATTTATGAAAACCAACTCGTTCGCTAGAAGTAAGTTCTGCTTTTATTCCGTAACTATCTAAATCAACTTTGTAATACCCAGGAGAAGCTTCTTCTTTATCGTGCGAAAAAGCAGAATAAAAGCCTTTTTTACCTTTTACTGTTTTTAAAGGTTCAAGAACTAAATCTCCAGTAGTTGGCATCACTAAAAAATCTCCTAAATCGGCATGCCCTGTACCGCTAAAATTGGTATGTGCAAAACCTACAATCGTAGAATCACGATGTTGATAACCTGCACAATATTCATAAGTTTCAGCGTTGTATTTTCCGTTGTCATGAAACATCACTTCAAAATTGGTTTGTGGACTTAGTTGTACCATACCAAATGGCGCTGTTGCACCAGGAAACACATGCCCCATTTTACTCGTACCAATAAAAGGATTTACATATTTTGTGTAATCTGTTTTAGGCTTACTTGCAATGTTTTCTACTTTTTCTTTCTTACATGAAAATAAAGTTGACAATAATAGTGTGAAAATTACTGTTTCTTTAATTTTTGATAAAATCATAGTACTCATTAAAATTTTGATAAG
Organism: Tenacibaculum ovolyticum DSM 18103; assembly: GCF_000430545.1. Classification (GTDB taxonomy): domain Bacteria; phylum Bacteroidota; class Bacteroidia; order Flavobacteriales; family Flavobacteriaceae; genus Polaribacter; species Polaribacter ovolyticus. Next base: position 1,377 of record NZ_AUMF01000016.1, on the reverse strand, counting down.
ATTTTTGTTGTTTTTTTTAAATAAAAAACAACACCCTTACGGAATATTGTCTCTTAAGATAATAACTAATTCAAACGCTAATTTAATACCCCGAATTTTGTTTAACCATCCATTAAAATTTGAATGGATTCAATTTCGTTAGGTCTCATTGATTTAATCCTGAAAATGTAGGATTACCATCAATAGCAAATAAAGGATCATTATTTTTTTATCGCTTCAAAACCTCTATCCCCTAATTGTTATGCAATAGTAATTCCAGACTCTTGACCTTCTAACAATTGCTATACACTTAAGTGATGTTACTCGAATGTGTCCAAACAACTTCTAGTTTTTCATTTCTAAAACTCAATGCTCTTTAATTTTTTTGATATTGTCTCGTCATCGAAAGTATATTAATCTATATAAAATAACTAATTGAAAAAAAAAAGTACTCTAAAATTCATGAATTTTAGAGTACTTTTTACTTTTTAACGACTTACATGTAAATTCTTAGATCAATTTGCTATTGATCTAATGAAACTTTAATACTTATTGACTAGTCTTTTTTAAAAATTTTGAAACAAGTTTTTTCTAAAATTTCTAAATGAACCACATTATATAAATAATGTTTAAACTAAACGTTTGGAAGTACGTTTAATTTGTAAGAATATCAACATGTATTACATTATTTTATTTAAGGGAAATTTAAAATTTCGATGTAAAAACTTAAAGTCACATCTATGGGAATGAGTGGTGATTTAGAAATTGCTATTGAAGAAGGAGCTACAATCGTACGAGTAGGAACTGCTATATTTGGCGAACGTATTTATCCTGATAGTTATTACTGGAATGAAACGACATGATAAACCCAAAAATCTATCGTCAAAATATATTAAGTAGGAATACATCTATTTAAACCACATCTGCCACATTGATATAAACCTAAAATGAACAGCTTTAAATGCATTTATTAGTCAGCTATAATCACTATTATATTACTCAAACAATACTTTAGTAAAAGTACTTAATGACAGATTCTTATAAATTCAACTCTTATTAAAACAACATTCTCATACCCCTTAGATTGGTAGTTTTATTAAATACTAATTGTTTGTTTTGATTTCAATTTAGCGCAAAAAAAACCTCAATCTAGTTATAGATTGAGGTTTAAAAGAAAGGCAACGACCTACTCTCCCACCATTGGCAGTACCATCGGCGCAAATGGGCTTAACTTCTCTGTTCGGGATGGAAAGAGGTGAGCCCCATTGCGATAATCACCTTAAATCGTTCAGTATATTTCAACTGTATAAGTTAACATATTAGTAAAATCATATCGTAAATTATCAAAAGAGTTTGCGTCCCGACCCGAAGGTCGGGAACTATACATAAGCCTATGGG
>NZ_AUMF01000015.1 GCF_000430545.1 Tenacibaculum ovolyticum DSM 18103 | reverse complement strand
ACTGTAAATGTTCCACTTACTGGTGTTGTTTTTGATTTTGCTTTTGTCCAAACTGTTTCGCCTGCATCTGAAAAATCTCCATCTTGGTTATAATCAATCCAAACTCCATACCCTTCACTATAAACTGTTCCTGTCCATTTTGGCGTAATTGTTATTGTGTTTGATGATCCTTTTGTTAAATCAGTAGACATTGAAGTGTAATCTGAATAACCGTTTCCTCCTGTTGATGTATTACTTATTGTTCCTAAAACTACTTTTTGAATGTATTCGTCATTTACACTTGCTCCTTTTGAAGCACAATAACTGATAGTTACCGCTGGTGTAGTAAAGTTTACTGATGCACTATAAGATGAATTTCCTGATGAACATTTACTTCGTACTTGTACTTCGTATTGTGTTGATGCCGATAAACCACTTAAAGCTTTTGTTGTTGTTGAAACTGCACTTGTTGTCCAAGATGAAGCCGAAACTGCTTTATATCTTACATCGTAAGTTGCTCCTGAAACTGCTGACCAGTTTACCGAAGCTCCTGTTGATGTTACTCCTGTTGTTGAAATACCAGTTGGTACAGTTGCATTACAAACTACTGGTGTACCAAATTTATCAGACAATGCTAAAGACCTACGAGAACCTCCTGATTCTAAAACAGTACGCATTCTACTTTTTTGACCTACTGTAAATAAGTTCATACATGCATCATCTGAATAATCCATATAATTTTGCACCATATCTACTGTACCACAAGATACGTGAGTTGTTTTACAACCTCCATTAGATGCGTCTGATTCTGGAGTATCTGATACAAAATCATCTACACCACAACCACCATCACCCCAAATATGGCGTAAATTTAAAAAGTGACCAACTTCATGAGTTGCTGTTCTTCCTTTATCAAAAGGAGCTGACAAGTAAAACCCTGACCCTTTGTCTGCACTTCCAAAATATTGAGGACTCATTACAACACCATCAGTTGATGCACTACCTCCTGGAAATTGAGCGTATCCTAAAATACCACCTCCAATATTACAAACCCACATGTTTAAATATTCAGATGCATCCCATGGATTAACTCCTCCTTGAGAAGATTTTTTCATTGCATCATTCGTACCCCAAGAAGTTTTATTTGAAGATTTTCTTGTAATACCTGTTGTTGGGTTTCCATTAGCATCTATAGTTGCTAATTTAAATTCAATTTGACTATCAGTTGCTTGAGACCATGTGTTATCTGCATCTGCATTTGTTCTTCTATAATCTTCATTTAAAACATCAATTTGTGACTGAATTTGTGCCACACTAATGTTTTCTTGTGAATTTTTATAAATAACATGTACTACTACAGGAATAGTAATAATTTGTCCGTTTACTTTACCTTGATAGTTTTTTCTTTCTTGAATTTTTCTTTGGGTAAAGTTTTCTATTTGATCCATCCTTTGTTTTAAAGAAGGATCTTTTGATTGCCTGTATTCAAGATTATTCATCGAATGACAGTTTCTTTCTTGCTGTGCAAAAGCTGCACCAATAAAAATTAAGCATAGAAATGCTAATGTAATTTTGCTTTTCATTTTGAAGGGTTTATTAAGGTTAATTATTTAATATAAAAAAACTGTAATTAACGTATTCAGTCAAAAACTCTTAATTTATTATTAAATAAGCATCAAATATACAAAAAAATACAAATAATCCTATCAATACACACAATAAGCATATATTTTTAATAATTCATCATTTAACAAACTTGTTATAAACTCAACAAAACAAACTAAACTCTACCAAGTTATTTATCAATAAATTACAATTACAGCTGTTTTATAAAAAGGTTTAAAAAATATTAATCGTATTTTTATTGAAATTTTACGCAAATGCTTCAAATTAAAAATTTAGAAATAAGTTTTAAAAAATCGCCTTCTGTTATCCAAAATGTTTCTTTTTGTATAAAACAAACAGAAATATTAGGTATCGTAGGGGAAAGTGGAAGCGGAAAATCAATAACTTCATTAGCTATTTTGGGGCTACTTCCAAAATTTGCCACAATAAAAGGTGAGATTTTGTTTAAACAACAAAATTTGTTAAGCTATAATGAAAATGAGTTTCAAAAAATTAGAGGAAGTAAAATTGCTATGATTTTTCAGGAACCTATGAGTTCATTAAACCCTACATTAACTTGCGGAATTCAAGTTGCTGAAATTTTACAACAACATACACTCTTATCTAAAAATGAAATAAAAGAAGAGGTACTTTCTCTTTTTAATAAAGTAAAACTTCCTAGGCCAACTGATATTTACAATTCGTATCCTCATCAAATAAGTGGCGGTCAAAAACAACGGGTTATGATTGCAATGGCAATTGCTTGTAAGCCACAACTTTTAATTGCGGATGAACCTACAACGGCATTAGATGTAACTGTTCAGAAAGAAATTATAGCTCTTTTAAAAGATTTACAACAAGAGTATAAAATGGGAATAATTTTTATCTCTCATGATTTAGCTTTAGTTTCTGAAATTGCAGACAAGGTAATAGTTATGCACAAAGGTAAAGTTATTGAACAAGGTGAAACAAATGAGCTATTTCTTAACCCAAAAGAAAACTATACAAAAGCTCTAATTAATTCGAGACCCAACACCGAAAAACGTTTTAAGGTATTACCAACTGTAGCTAATTTTATAAACGATTCTGTAAACACTTGTTTATATACTAATGAAGAACGTAAACAATTTCATCAAGAAATTTACAATAAAGCACCTTTATTAGAGATCAAGAACTTACATAAAAACTTTATTTCTAATGCTTCTTGGTTTTCTAAATCTACGATTGTAAAAGCTGTAAATAATGTATATTTTAAAATTTATGAAGGAGAAACTTTAGGTTTAGTAGGGGAGAGCGGCTGTGGAAAAACAACCTTAAGTAGAACTATTTTACAGCTAGAAAAAGCAACTTCTGGGCAAATAATTTATAAAGGGATTGACATTCTAAAACTTAAAAGATCTTCATTTAAAAAGTTACGAAAAGAGATTCAAATTATATTTCAAGATCCTTTTTCTTCATTAAATCCGAGAATTACGATCGGTAGTGCAATTATAGAACCTATGAAGGTTCATAATATATTAAATTCTTTAAAAGATCGAAGAGAATATGTTTTTAACCTATTAGAAAAAGTAGGTTTAGAAAAGGAGCATTTTCATAGGTATCCTCACGAATTTTCTGGTGGTCAAAGACAAAGAATTGGTATTGCACGCACTATTGCTTTACAGCCAAAATTAATTATTTGTGATGAATCTGTTTCTGCTTTAGATGTATCTGTACAAGCACAGGTATTAAATTTATTAAACCAATTAAAGACTGAGTTTAACTTTACCTACATTTTTATTTCTCATGATTTATCTGTTGTAAAATACATGGCCGATCAACTAGTTGTAATGAATAAAGGTAAAATAGAAGAAGTTGCTGATGCTGATGAAATTTACAATAACCCAAAGACAAATTACACAAAAACATTAATAGCAGCAATACCTAAAGGATTGTAACTTTTTTCAATACTTTATTAATGGTATATTGCAGCGTTAAAAACGAAAAGAAAAATATGAAAATTATAGTTCCAATGGCAGGGATTGGGTCTCGTTTAAGGCCTCATACTTTAACTACTCCAAAACCATTAACGGTAATAGCTGGTAAGCCGATCGTACAACGTTTAGTAGAAGATATTACCTCAGTTGTAAACCAACCAATAGAAGAAATTGCATTTATAATTGGTACTGCCGCTAAAGGTTTTCCTGCGGATACTAAAGATAAATTAATAAAAATTGCTGAAAGTTTAGGAGCGAAAGGATCTGTTTTTGTTCAAGAAGAAGCTTTAGGAACAGCACATGCAATTTACTGTGCTAAAGAATCATTAACAGGATCATGCGTAGTTGCTTTTGCAGATACTTTGTTTAAAGCTGATTTTACCTTAGATGCAAATGCAGATGGTGCTATTTGGGTAAAACAAGTTGAAGACCCAAGTGCTTTTGGTGTTGTAAAATTAAAAGATGGTGTTATTACTGATTTTGTTGAGAAACCAAAAGAGTTTGTCTCTGATTTAGCAATTATCGGTATTTATTACTTTAAAGATGGTGATAAACTTCGCGAAGAAATAAAACATTTAATAGATAATGATATAAGACCTACTGGTGAATTTCAATTAACTGAAGTTTTAGAATCTTTAAAACAACAAGGAGCTAAATTTATTCCTGGTAAAGTTGATGCTTGGATGGATTGTGGTAAAAAAGATCCAACTGTTGACACTAATAAACAAGTTTTAGGTTTTGAACAAGCTGATGGCAACAATTTAGTTGCTAATAACGTTGTATTAGAAAACGCTGAGATTATTCAACCTTGTTATGTTGGAAATAATGTAGTTTTAAAAAACACTAAAATAGGACCTTATGTTTCAATTGGAGAAAATAGTATTGTTGAAAACTCAACAATTGTAAACTCTTTAATACAAACAAATGTTCATATATCTAACGCAAATTTAGATAACGCAATGATTGGTAATCATGCAAAGTACAATGCTAATTATACATCAGTAAGTATAGGTGATTATACAGATCTTACATAATAATAAAAAGATACAAGAATCAAAAATTAAGATATTAGTATCTTTTTTTTTGATTCTTAATTCTCTTTTAATCTACTCGCAAGACAACGTATCTACTTCTTTTGATCTTAGCGAAGAGAACAACATAAAGTTTCAAGAAAGTTTTTTTAATGCGCTCTCACAAAAAGCAATTCTAAATTATAAAAAAGCAATTGAATACTTAGAAGACTGTAATGAAATAAAGCCAAATGACATATCAGTATTCTTTGAACTTTCTAAAAATTATTTAAAACTAAATAGGAGAGTAGAATCTCTAGAATACATTGATTTAGCGTTAAAAAAAGATACTAACAACTTATGGCTATTAGAACATAAAGTTGCTGTTTTAAAACGTATAGCTAATTTTAGTAAAGCTATAATCGTTCAGGAAAAAATTGCAAAAAAATACCCAAAGAAAAAGCAAGCTTTGGTTTTTTTACATTTACAGAATAGAGATGTTAATGGAGCTAAAAGAGTTTTATCTGAATTAGAAGAAGCTAAATTATTAAATTCCAGATTACGTTTACTTCAAGAAAGAATAAATAAAGCACAACCTAAAGCTACAAGCTTTAGCGCAAAAGCAGTAAATACCGATTTTAGAGCCATTTTTGAAAAAGAAAAAAGCTATAAAAGTTTACAACGTTTATTAAAGGAACTAACAATAAGAAAAAGCTATAGAACGTTATTAAAATACAGTGAAGAGGGCTTAACTTTGTTTCCTGCGCAACCTTTTGTTTATTTAATGAATGGTAAAGCACTTAACAAGAATGGTCAATACAGTAAAGCTTTACAAACTTTGCAAAATGGCATTGATTTTGTAATAGATAACAAAAAAATAGAAGCAAAATTTTACTTAGAAATAGCTGCATCTTACAAAGGTTTACACGATGCTCGAAGAGCTAAACTCTTTAAAGATAAAGCTTCCAAAATTCTAAAATAATTTTCTTACCCTATACATACTTTATGAAATACTTTACATTACTTATTATATTATCGCTTAGTTTTTCTTCATGTAAATCAAGAAAAATTGCATCTAATAACACAACAGTAATTAAAGAAATGTCTGCCAGAAGGGTTGCTAAAAAACATATTTCTTCTAATTTTGATGAAAAAAATATTGATGCTCGTTTAAAAGTAAACTACAACAATACTAAAGAAAAAGTAGGTTTTTCAGTACGAATGAAAATTAAAAAAGATGAAGTTATTTGGTTAAAAGGAACCAAATTTATTACACTTTTTAAAGCTAAAATTACACCAACAAAAGTTCAGTTTTATTCATCTCTTTATAAAAATTATTTTGATGGAGATTTTTCTATGCTAAAGAAATTATTAGGAACCGATATTAATTTTCAACAATTACAAAATATGTTGTTAGGTCAATCTTTACTTAACGTAAGATCTCAGCGACAAGAAGTAGCTATTTCTAATAAATCATATCAACTTTCTCCTAAAAAGCAATCAGATTTATTTAATATCTTTTTTTACGTAAATCCACTTCACTATAAACTTAATAAACAATCGATTGTAAACTCAATTAAAAATCAACGTTTAGATATATCATACGGGAAATACTCAAATAAAAAGGGCGTTTTATTTCCTCAAAAAATTAATATAAATGCTAAACAAAACAAAAAATTCACAAATATTGATATAACCACACGTTCTGTTGAGTTTAACACTAAATTGAACGTTGATTTTAGAATGCCTAATGGTTATAAAGAAATTAAATTATAATGAAAAAAATTGTTTTTTACATCTCGTTTTTATCGCTGATTCTAATTAGCTTTTCTTCGTTTGGTCAAGAAAGGAAAAAATTAGAAAAAAAACATAAAAAAATTAAAAATGAAATTAAGCAGATTAATAACTTACTGTTTAAGGCTAAAAAAGAAAAAGGGAATGCTTTAGATGACTTAAAAGATTTAAGTCAGAAAATTAGTGCCAGAGAGCGTTTAATTGAAACAATTAGATTAGAAACAAAGCAACTATCTAAAGAAATAGAAACAAACGAACAGCAGCTTGAAAAGAACAATGATGAATTAAAAAAACTTAAGAAAGACTATTCTGATATGGTTGTAAAAACCAACAAAAATAGATCTCAACAAAGCAAAACATTGTTTTTACTCTCTTCTGAAAGTTTTTATCAAGCATATAAGCGTTTAAAGTATATGCAGCAGTACAATGATTATAGAAAAAAACAAGGAGAGAATATCATTGTAAAATCTACTGAGATTAAAAAGTTTAATGATTCTTTAATTCAAAAAAGAAGATCTAAAGAAATTTTAATTTCTGACGAAAAATCTCAAAAAAAAGAAATAGAATCTGACAAAAAGGATCAAGAAAGCTTAGTTTCTAAAATAAAAAAACAAGAGAAAAAATATAAGCGAGATTTACAAAAGAAAATTAAAGAAGATAAACGAATAACTGCTCGTATTGACAAACTTATTAGAGCTGTTATTGCAAAGGCTAATAAGGGCAAAAAAACTACTAAAAAAGCATCTTCTGGATTTGTTTTAAATGCTGCTGAAAAAAAATTATTAGCAAATTTCGAACAAAACAAAGGTCGTTTGCCTTGGCCTGTAAAGGGTATTATTACTAGAAGATACGGAGTACAACCTCATCCAACATTTTCAGGAATTAAAATTAATAGTCCTGGTTTACACATTGTTACTAAGTCGAATACTGATGCTAAGTGCATTTTTAATGGAAAGGTATTAGCTTTACAATCACAATCTGGAGGTAAAAAATCGGTATTAATACAACATGGAAATTATATTTCGGCATACAACAATCTCGAAAATGTGTATGTAAAAAAAGGTGCTATTCTAAAAACTGGTGATAAAGTAGGGAAGGTGTTCACTGATAAAGTTTCTGGTAAAACAAAATTGCTTTTTGTTTTATTTAAAAATACAGCGAAATTAAATCCTGCAAAATGGATACGTACTAATTAATTTTAAGTAAATGAAAAACGCTGCAAACTTCATTATAACTATTGTTGCAATAGTAACTGCATTAGTTATTGGTAAAGGAATTTTAATTCCTTTTATTTTTGCATTAATTTTTTGGTTTTTAACACGTGAAATACGTAAAACCATCTATAAAATGCCCTTTGCTAAAAAAATTATTCCTTATTGGTTGAGTAATCTTTTTGTTTTTACTTTTATTGTTTTGGGTTTTGGGTTCATTTCTGAAATTATTACCAATAGTATTGCTGATTTATCTACTTCATATTCTAAATACGAGCCTAATATTGGCGCTATTATTAAAAGTTTAGATGCCTATTTTCATATTGATATTATTAAATCGATAAAATCGGTTATAGGAGATTTTGATTATGGATCTGTTTTAGGAGATATCGCTAACGGAATTAGTAGTTTATTAGGCGATACTTTTATGATTGTTATTTATGCTTTGTTTATCTTTTTAGAAGAAAGTAGCTTTAAAAAGAAGCTTATTAAAATCTTTGAAGACAAAGAAAGTAGCTATGCTAGTATGCAATCTATGTTATCAAAAATAGAATTTTCTATTTCTAATTATCTCCGTTTAAAAACTTATGTAAGTTTGCTTACTGGTGTTTTAAGCTATATTGTTTTACTTATAGTTGGCGTAGATAGTGCACCTTTTTGGGCCTTTTTAATTTTTTTATTAAACTATATACCAACCATTGGTTCGTTAATAGCAACTGTTTTTCCTGCTATTTTTAGTTTAATACAGTTTGGTGAATTTACACCGTTTTTAATAGTTTTAACAGCAGTGGGTTCTGTTCAAGTAATTGTTGGTAATGTTATTGAACCTAAATTATTTGGTAAATCTCTAAACCTAAGCCCGCTAGTAACCATATTATCCCTAGCTATTTGGGGTAAAATATGGGGTGTTACGGGCATGATTTTAAGTGTACCAATTACTGTAATTATGATTATTATCTTTTCTCAATTTGAAAAAACAAAATCAGTTGCTATCTTTTTATCTGAAAATGGTGATATAGATAAGGTTTAAAGGGCTTTTAACTTAGAAACAATGCTTTTAACTCTTTAGCTTCTTTAGGGTCTAATTTACCTGCTAAAACTAAACTTAATTGTTTTCTACGTAAAGCTGCATCAAAACGTTTTTTCTCTAATGCTGTTTCTGGAGTAATTTGTGCAATAGGAACTGGCTTACCAGTTTCATCAACAGCTACAAACGTATAGATACCTTCATTTACCATTGTTTTTTCACCTGATTGACGATCTTCTATCCAAACATCAACATATACTTCCATTGACGATCTAAAGGCTCTTGAAACCTTTGCTTCTAACGTAACAACACTTCCTACTGGAACCGATTTTGTAAAAGCAACATGGTTTACAGATGCAGTTACAACAATTCGCCTAGAATGACGACGCGCAGCAATACTACAAGCTCTATCCATACGAGCTAATAATTCTCCTCCAAAAAGATTGTCTAAATAATTTGTTTCTCCTGGTAAAACAAGGTCAGTAAGTACTGTTAATGATTCTTTAGGCGTCTTAGCTCTCATCAATTATAATTTTGATGCAAAGATATAAATAAAGCTAAAAAGTAAGTTGTTTATAAGTTGATTATTTAACCAATAACCAAGCATCTTTGTTTACGTTTTCTTGAATATCTGCAAGTTCTTTACGCGCTTCATCTTTAGAACTGAAACTTGTAAACGCTACTTGAGTTAAACCAAAATCGTTTTTCCCTAAAATTTTAGCATCATAACCTAAATCTTGTAACTCAGTCAATTTTTTCTCAGCATTTATAACTTCCTGAAAAGCACCTGCTATAATATGAAAATTTTGACCTTCTGTTTTTGTAATATTTAAATTAATTGTTGGCAACGGGTTATCAATAACAAAAGTTGCTGATTGAATTTTTTTAGCTACAGTATTTTCTTGATCTGCTAAAAACTGTTTTTGAGATTGGTTTTGAAAACCATTCCATCCAGCGTAAGCTATTCCTACAAGAACAGCTGCTGTTGCTGCGTACTTAAAAAACACAGGTACATTGTTTTCTTTCTCTTTAGCGTCTATAGGTAATACTTTAACTTCTTGTGTTATTCTTTTTACACTAGGGCTTTCAACTTCCGCTAATCCAAAAGATGTTGTTAAGAAATTACTTGTACTATTTGGCTGAAAAACAACTTGTTTTGCTTCATTTAAAGATAAACTCCCTAAAGAAGCAACTTTAATAGATATCGTTTCTAAATCGCTTTTCCATTCTGTAACTTCATTTGCGATAAAAGCAGTTGCTTTTTCGAAAGAAATATTTCTACTCGAAGCAATATAATTCGCCAATAAACCATCGTTGTGATGCAAATATGAATTAAAAGTAATTTGTTTTTTTGGTGGGTAAAATGTGTGTGTTTCACTATTCATTTTAGCACCTATTTTGTTGGTCACAAAACCTCCAAAACCAGGAACAATTACGCATTCGTATCTGTACAATAAATCGTTTATATAATTGGCTAATGTCATAGTAACAAATATAGTTTTTTTATGAATTAATATGCTCATTACTTTGAAATCTTATCAACAGTTTTTTTGTATATTGATAATCAAATTATTGCCACATGAAAATCGAAAAAAAATTAGCTATTCTACGATTACAAGCTACCAAAAACATCGGTGATGTTTTAGCAAAAAAGTTAATTAACACCACTGGTAGCGTAGAACAAGTGTTTAAAGAAAAAGCTAGTACGCTGCAAAAAATAAATGGAATTGGTACTCATACACTAAAACATTTATTCGATACAAATAACATAAATAGAGCAGAGGAGGAGCTAAATTATATAAACAAAAACAATATAGAATTTTCTTATTTTTTAGATGCTGATTATCCGTATAACTTAAAGCATTGTATTGATGCTCCTATCCTATTTTTTAATGACGGAAATATAAACCTCAACAATCAAAAAATAATATCAATAGTTGGTACTAGAAAAATAACTTCTTACGGTCGTGATTTTTGTAATCAACTTATTGAAGACCTATCTAAGTACAATCCAATAATTGTAAGCGGCTTTGCATACGGAGTAGATATTTGTGCTCATAAAGCAGCTGTTAAAAATAATTTACAAACAATTGCTGTATTAGCCCACGGATTAGAACAAATGTATCCAAAAACACATAAAAAGTATTGTACTGAAATAACTAAAAATGGTGGTTTTATTACTGAGTTTTGGCATGAAGAACAACCTCTTCGTGAAAATTTTTTAAAACGAAATCGTATTGTTGCTGGTTTATCTAAAGCTACAATTATTATTGAATCTGCAGAAAAAGGAGGTTCGTTGGTTACTGCCGATATTGCAAATTCTTATAATCGAGATGTTTTTGCTGTTCCAGGAAGAACCAATGATGCATATAGCAAAGGTTGTAATGCTATTATTAAAAATAATCAGGCACATTTATTAACCTCATCTAACGATATTGTAAAAATGCTTAACTGGGACTTACAAGCTTCTAAAAAACCTACCGTAATACAAAAGGAATTGTTTATTACTCTAACTAATACAGAACAAAAAGTTTATGATTATTTAATCAAAAATGGAAAACAGTTGTTAGATGTTATCGCTTTTAAATGCGACATTCCAGTATATAAACTGTCTTCTTTATTACTTCAAATGGAACTTAAAGGTGTTATAAAACCTTTACCTGGTAAATTGTTTGAGGTTTAATCTAAAACTATAGAAAACACATGCATTACACTTACCTTTTTTCCATCTTTTATGGCTGGTAATAATTGTGGTAATTTTTTTAAAACATCTTTTACATGTGTTTTTATTTTTTCATGAGGTGCTCTTACTTCTACTTTTGAAATCATTCCTTCAGCATTTATAGTTATACGAACATATAACTTTTTAGCGCCTTTTAATAAACTTAAACTTTTATGAATCTTGCTATCATAATTATCTTTTAAAAATTGTTTTATTCTCTTATCAAAAACTTTTATTAAGTTTTCTTTTGGTAAATTTTCATCTTGTAAAAAGATTGGAGGGTAATTAACTTCTCTTGAATAAAAAAAAGTTTCTATACTTTCATATTCAAGATCAGAATTATCACGAATACCTCCTCTAATTACATCTTCAGGCTCAACAATTTCCAGTTCAGGAACTTCAATAATTGTATCAATGTTAAAGGGCTCTTCTAATACTACTTTCCCTGTTGTTTCTATTACCGTAATACCTCCTATAGAAGGTGGTGGTGGAGTTTTACATTCTTTTTTTTCAGAATCTTTCTTTAAAACTGGTATAACAAATCCATCTAATTCGTTATCTGTAATATCATCTGTTTTTATAATAGAATCAATAATTTCAACTTTATCAATTTTTTGAACTTTACCAGTATTTGTTGTACAACTAAACAATGTAGTTCCCATAGCAAAAATTAAAGCTAATAAAAATATTTTTTGAAATGATAATCGTTGATAAAAAGTAGTTTCTGGTAACTGAATTACAATACTATCTAACTGTTTTTTATAAAAATGCCCACAAACACGTTTTCCTTTATTTTCAATAAGATAATCTTTAATTTGACTAGTAGATTTTGTTGTAAAATCTACTACGGTTTTTGCGCATAGCTTACAAAATTTACCCTTTTCATTAGGTGTCATTTTATCCCAACTTTCATTACATGGTTTTGGAATTGTCAACTTAAAATTTTTCATAGTAGCAATTTTCTTAAATAATTAACAAAAATTATTCCAAATAAATTAAATTAGCTTTCATACAAAAAGTTTATACATGTCATCAGAAGAAAAATTAATGTCTCAAAAAAAACCTGCTTTTCCTGTAAATAAAAAGCTCTCTTTTTATTTAAAAAGGCACAGTAGAACGATTCAAATACCTATTTTTTATGATGATTTATTGCGTTTTCAAGGGTCTGTGTCAGTTTTTGACAAACATGATAATGATACCTTATGGGTACGTGTTTATTATAATGAATTTGAACAAGAAGAAATAGATTTAAGCTTAAAGAAAGTATATAATATTTTATATTCTAATGGTTCGGACGCTAGTATTAAACATTTAAATATTGACGCTATTGACTTTTGTACCTTCGGAAACTCACAACCTTTTAGAATAAAGGTTCGAAATATTTTAAATGACAATTACACCTATTTTTATGTTAAGAAAACGGATTCTTCTCGTATATATGGTTTGGAATTAGAAGACATTTTATCACCATATAACTTAAACTTTCTTGTATATAAAAACACTTTAATAGAAGAACATATTTCAGGTATTCCTGGCGATGTATTCATTAAAGATTATTTAGATGATTGTTTAGATGTTGAAAAAGCACAAATCGCTAAAGAGTTTGTAAAGTTTAATGAACGTTGTATGATTCGTTTACTAGGTGATATGCGTTCGTATAATTATGTGATTATACCTACACATGATTTTGAAAATGTAGTATATAAAATTAGGCCTATAGATTTTGATCAACAATGTTTTGAAGGAAAATTTAAAGTTTATTATCCGCAATTTTTTAAAGAAAATTTAAAAATGGTACAGCTTGTTAGTAATAAGCTTACTTCAGAGTCTATAGAACAGTATAAGTTAGAAGAACGATCAATAGTTTCTAAACGAATTTTAGGATCGCGTTCACGATTAAACCGTTTACTTACCGCAATGAAATCTGATAATATTTCAACTCCCGAAAAAATTAAACAATTAAAGGCTGAGATATTTGATTTTACAGGTGATATTAATTTTAGAGATAGTGACGGAATGGGGGAGATACTACATAGTGCATTATCTTTTATTTTAAGAAACTACGAAGATGTAAGCATGAAAAGTATTATACAGCAACAACAAAAATTATATTAATTTTTCTTACTTCTAACACTTTCTATAACCACGGTTGCTAAAATTAAACTTCCGCCTACGAAAGTATTCCATGTAGGTATCTCATTTAAAAAAATAAACGCTAAAATAATACCAAATATTGGCTGAACACTACTTATAATACTTGCTGTAGATACTGAGAAAAACTGTAATGAATGTACCATTAAACTATGTCCTATTGCTGTTGTCAACAATGCCAACAATAATAAGTACGGGAATTGACTTTCAAAGCCAGAAACATCCATAAAAAACAATACAGGTAGCAAACAAATTGTAATAATTAATGTTTGATAAAACATCAGCATTCCTCCATCATATTTTGCGACATATTGCTTTAAAATTAAAATTCTAATCGAATAGCATAGGGCAGAGAGTAAACCAAATAAAATTCCTTGTACATTCGAGCTTTCTAGATTAAACTCAGGAGCTAAAATATAAACGCCTAACAAAACCATACACCCTAAAACAATATACATTGGATTGAATTTTATTTTTAAAAACAAAGGTTCTAAGAAAGCAATCATTACCGGAAATGTATATAAAGACAACATTCCTATAGCAACATTAGAACGCTTGAGTGCATAAAAGTAGGTAACCCAATGAATTGCCATAAAAATTCCGCTAATAATAAACGGAACAATATGTTTATTAGATTTTATTTTTAAATCGACTTTTTTAAATCGACAAAAAACATATAAAAATACCATTGCAAATACAGATCGAAACCATATAATTACTTCTGATGGCATGGCTATATATTTACCTAAAACTCCCGAAGTACTAATAAAAAAAGTAGCTAATAGTAGACCTGATAAATTTTTAATATGATTGCTTTGCATTTGTTATTTTTTGCTTCTTTTAAAATACATTGTAATAAATATGTAAAATATACTCGGGATTCCAATCCAAATTAACTCACTTAATACTACTTTAATTCCTCTTTCACTAAAAAAACGTGCTACTCCAATAGGAGAAACTTTAATTGGTCGCCAAGGAAAAAAATAACGAGTGGTATCGAAAGGCGAGAAAAATGCAACTCCCAAACCTCCTGTTGTTAGTGCATCTAAAACAGCGTGAGATGCTGTACATACTGTAAAATATAATATAAGCACTATCCCTTTTTTACTAAATAAAATCCTGCTATAAAAAATAACAGTAATTAAAACACCTATAATTAAAGCAAAAAGTAGTGAATGTGAAAAACCACGATGTCCCCAAAAACTTTCATATTTAACACCAAAACTGAAACCAATTACATCTGCATCTGGTATTATGGCACAAATGATACCTAATAAAATAAATTTCCAGTTTACAATTGTTTTAGAAAAACCTTTTCCTAATGCAAAAGCTGCTAATGCATGCCCAAATATTGATGCCATTTTTATATTTTTCTAGTCATTACGATGCGTGAAATAATGAAGTAATCCAGTGAATAGCCATAAAATCCCACCAATAATAAACGGAACAATATGTTTGATTTTATTTTTAAATCTGCATAAATATATAAACCTTTTGCAAATACAGAGCTAGATCATATAATTACTTCCGATGACATTGCAATATATTTTTATAAGTACCTGAAATTCTTATAAAGAATATTGCTAAAACAAATTGAAATAACTGCCTCTTATAAAAAACTTGTCTATTCAAAATAGAAAAACCTAAAGTTTTTATTCTAATTGTTTTCATTTCTAACTTTCTCCATATTTAACGAATAAGCTTCGATTATTTTAGAAAAAAAACTTGAATAAATTTCGTTAGAATAAACTTTATTTGTTTTTCTATCTATTATTTGGTAAGAAAAAACACTGTAGTTTGGTCCAGAAATAGGATTCGCATTTACTGTATTCTGTTCAAAAATATATCTGTACTTATTCTTGTCATTATACTTACTTGAAAATAAATTATTTATTGAGACAAACTCATATTCTCCTTTGTAATTATTTTTAATATGTTTTTTCATATATCTATCAATACTATTTCGAGAAACTAATTTGCATATTAAAACTTCATTTTTTTTTCCAAAATTCGGAGGTATCGCTCCTTTTTCAATTGTAGTATTTTTTAACATACTATTTTTTATAATAGCTCCACAAGATATTAGTGAAAACAAAAAAATAAACGATAGTAATTTGATGAAATTTTTCATAATTTCTTAAAATTTAAGTGAGCGACAAAACTCATGAATTTTTATATTAAAACAAAAAAAATTAGTTTCTCATAATGTTATTTATATCAACTTTAATATATTTAAAACTGTCGTCTTAAATTAAAGATTACTTCGTACCTCGCAATGACAATCATTTTAAATTTTTTGCAATACTTTTAAAGCTGTATTTACACTATCAATTCTAATAAAAGTAATCAATAGACGTAATCCATTTTTAGTTTTCTTCTCTTTCATTACACAGCTTTTTGAATTATGCTGCACATACTTTAACATTTTTGTAAATCCTTCTGTTTGATAAAAACCGCTTTGTTGATCAGATACAAAGTATCCAATCATACGCTTCTGCTTTAAAATAATTTTTTCTAAACCTAATTCTTTTGCAAACCATTTAATACGAACACTATCTAATAAATCTTGAACTTGTGTTGGGTATTCTCCAAAGCGATCGGTAATCTGGTTTTCAAACTCAACTAACTCTTCTTCTTTGGTTAAACTACCTAATTTATTATACAAACTCAATCGTTCTGTTACCGAATTTACATAATCATCAGGAAATAAAATTTCAAAATCAGTATCAATTTGCACCTCTTTTACGTATTCCTTCGGTATGTTTTCATCAACTGGATACAGATCTTTAAACTCATTTTCTTTTAGTTCTATAATCGCTTCTTCAAGAATTTTTTGATAAGCATCAAATCCTATATCATTAATAAATCCGCTTTGTTCTCCTCCTAATAAATCTCCAGCACCACGAATTTCTAAATCTTTCATGGCTATATTTAATCCGCTTCCTAATTCAGAAAACAGCACTAATGCTTCAATACGTTTACGAGCATCATCAGTCATCATATGAAATGCTGGTGTAATAAAATAACAGAAAGCTTTTTTATTAGAACGTCCTACACGACCACGCATTTGGTGCAAGTCAGATAATCCGAAATTATTGGCATTGTTTATAAAAATAGTATTTGCATTTGGTACATCTAATCCACTTTCAATAATGGTTGTCGATACCAATACATCAAATTCACCATTCATAAAACCAAGCATTAATTCCTCTAGCTTTTTACCTTCCATTTGCCCATGACCAATACCAATTTTGGCACTTGGTACTAAACGTTGTAATAAGCCTGCTACTTCTTTAATGTTTTCTATTCTATTGTGAATAAAAAACACTTGGCCTCCTCGAGAAATTTCATACGAAATAGCATCGCGAATAATTTCTTCTCCAAAACGAATAACATTGGTTTCAATAGGATGACGGTTCGGCGGTGCTGTTTTTATAACAGATAAATCACGCGCTGCCATTAAACTAAATTGTAAGGTTCTTGGTATTGGCGTTGCTGTTAATGTTAGCGTATCAACATTTTCTTTAATCGTTTTTAGTTTATCTTTTACTGCAACTCCAAATTTTTGTTCTTCATCAATAACTAGCAATCCTAAATCTTTAAATTGTAGTTTTTTATTCGTTAATTGATGTGTTCCTATCACAATATCAACACTTCCGTTTGCTACTCCCTCTATAACTCCATTACGCTGTTTTGTAGTTCTAAAACGATTTAGGTAATCAATTGTAACAGGGAAGTCTTTTAAACGTTCTGTAAAGGTTTTAAAGTGCTGAAACGCTAAAATAGTTGTTGGTACTAAAACGGCTACTTGTTTTCCGTTATCAACTGCTTTAAAAGCTGCACGAATAGCAACTTCTGTTTTACCAAAACCAACATCTCCACATACCAAACGATCCATCGGTTGTGGTTTTTCCATATCGGCTTTTACATCTTGTGTTGATGAAAACTGATCTGGTGTATCTTCATATATAAAACTTGCTTCTAACTCGTGCTGCATGTGTGTATCGGGTCCGAAGGCATATCCTTTCTGTAATTTTCGTTTTGCGTAAAGTTGAATTAAATTAAAGGCAATATGCTTAACTCTTGCTTTGGTTTTTTGCTTTACTTTTTTCCAAGCATCTGAACCTAATTTATATATTTTAGGTGGTTTTCCGTCTTTACCATTAAACTTCGATATTTTATGTAATGAATGAATACTAACATATAAAATATCACGATCGCCGTAAATAAGTTTAATTGCTTCTTGTTTTTTTCCTTCTACATCAATCTTTTGTAAACCTGCAAATTTTCCGATTCCATGATCAATATGTGTTACATAATCACCAATTTCTAACTTTGTTAGCTCTTGTAATGTAATGGATTGTTTTTTCTCATATCCATTTTTTAAACGGAATTTATAATAGCGTTCAAATATTTGATGATCGGTATAACAAACAATTTTATTTTCTAAATCTACAAATCCTTGATACAACGGAAATACAATTGTTTCATAAGAAACATCTTGCTCATTATCATCAAAAATGTCATGAAATCGTTGTGCTTGTTTATCGTTAGAACAAAAAATGTAATTGGTAAATCCTTTTGCTGAAAATTCGTTAAAATTCTGAATTAATAGTTCGAATTTTTTATTAAAAGAGGGCTGCGGATGCGTATTAAAAATTATCTCTGAAAGACCTTTAGTCTCTGGTCTAGATGACATTTCTATTAATGTAAACTCTTGTAGTTCTTTTTCTATTAAAGCCCCATTACAAAATAATTCTGTAGGTTTAGCATGTTTTACATCTGTAGATAGTTCATTGAACGATAATTCAGCTTTTTTAAAAAACTTATCTAAATTCTCAGTAAGAATCTGTGTGTTTTTTACAAAAATTGCCGTTTTTGATGAAATATATTTTAAAAAGCTTTCTCTATTTTCTTGTAGCGTTTTGTTTTCTACATTCGGCATGATGCTTACTTTCTGTTGCTTTTCTTTAGAAAGTTGTGTTTCTACATCAAAGGTTCGAATACTATCTACCTCATCACCAAAAAACTCCATACGATAAGGCTCGTCATTCGAAAATGAAAACACATCTATAATTCCACCTCTAACAGAAAACTCACCTGGTTCGGTAACAAAGTCTACACGATTAAAATTGTATTCAAATAATACTTCGTTTATAAAATCGGGAGACACATTTTCGCCTACCGTAATTTTTAACGTATTTTTTTCTAATTCTTTTTTGGTAACTACTTTTTCAAATAGGGCAGTAGGGTAAGTAACTATTATAGCTGGTTTTCTTCGTGAATTGATACGATTTAAAACCTCAGACCTCAATAATACATTCGCATTATCGGTTTCATCTATCTGGTAAGGTCTTCGGTAAGAACCTGGATAGAATAACACGTTTTTATCTCCCAATAATTGTTCTAAATCGTTTAAATAATATGCAGCTTCTTCCTTATCATTAAAAATTAATAAAAAGGGTTTGTCTGCTTTTTTAAAACTTTCAGAAATAACAAAAGACAACGAAGAACCAACCAAATTCGCTATTTGAAAATGGTGTTGTTCTTGTTGAAGTTCACTTACAATCTGGTTTACGTTACCTGATTGTTGGTAATGATTTACAATAGTTTGCTTACTCAACCTAAAAAAATTTACGCAAATATACGAGTATTATTTTTTGGTTTTTAACCTTTATTATAAAGCTAATTTAATGTTAGTTTCTCTAATTTTTTTGTTCTTTTTATTCAAAATAACTGAATATTAAAAAGGCTTTAAATTTTATCTAGATGCTATTTTATTGATAAGTTGTAAGTACTCTTTTTAGCATTGCTATTTGTCCGTTATGCCAACTTTGGTGTTGCGATAACCATAATAATGCGTCATACTTTATTTTTACTGCAGGATTTGGCACTGCTGTTTCTTTTTGCAAGTCTTTTGCTCTTAAATTTTTAATACCTTTTAAAATTAAAACGAATGTTAAATCATAAATTTCTAATAATTCTTCACTTGATGGTTTTTCACTTTTAAAGTTATTTGGATTTGACTTTGGTCCATAAAACTTAATATAATCAGCTACATTTACTTTGTTTTTAAACTCTTCACTTGCTCCTGATATTGAAGCTATTCCGTGTAAATAATTGGCTAAAATAATATGACCTATTTGCCAATTTAAATTTGACTCTATAACATTAGGTGTTACGAACCATTTTTCAACAGGAATATCATTAATTAATTTCAATGTTTTTTCTTTCGCTAGAATAATTTGATTTTTTAACGTTTTCATTCTTTTTTTTGTTTAATTATATTAAGGTAAACGTTTTTAAGTTAAATACCAAAAACACATAACAATTGAAAGCTATTTTACTTCTTGTCTTTAAAGTTTTTTAAACGATATTTTAACTTTAAGATTCCTTCTATTTTTTTAGAAATTTCCTTTAATGTAGTTTCTGTATCTTCAATTATTTCATCTAACTCTTCATCAACTTGTATATGATGTTCATTTAATTCTGAATACACTCCTTTTAGTTTGGCTTCAGCAATCTGTAGTCGTTGCTTTATGTTTGCTGTTCTATCAATATCTTTCGGAGATACAACGCCTAGTGCGTATAAACTATAAAATAAGATTACTATAAAAATACAGCTAACTATTATTAATATGGCTAAAATTGATACTGCTATATCGCTAGTACCTTCATCAAACTCTTCACCAGCATCATTAAAATAGGCTTCTTTACAATGATTTTCACCATCTATTGGGTAAAAACTAAAGTTTATAATATTTCTGAATATTCGCCATCTTAAAGGAATTTTTGCTGATTCATAATACCTTTCAGTATAATACCCAACTCTTGATGATATTGTATTATCTGGATTACCACCAGCAATTACATTACCTAATTGATCTATAGCAATGAAAAAATTTGTAAGAAAATTCATCTTTTAATTACAATGTTATTAATAAATTAATTCACTTTAATCTAATTTTTTATAAACTTCAATGTTTTTATAAATGGTATCATTCCTCATATAGGTATTTACTTGCTTATACCATTTATTACCTCGCTCTATCGGTATAATATATTTATTAACAGTACTCTTCATTGTTTTAGACATAGAAGTGAGTATTTCTGTAATCGTATCATTTTTAAAAGTGTAGGTACCATACCCATGCCATTCAGAACCATCTTTTGCAGGATCGGTATTCCAAATTACCCGACCGTTTAAATAAAATTTATGCTGTACCTTAGTAGTATCAACTCTTAAAGTATCACCATTTGCAAGATGATAAAATTCACTTAATTCCCATACACCTTCCATTGGCTTTAACTTTTCATTTTTAGAATTACATGAAATACAAATTAGTAATATGAATACTAGACCTGCATAAGTGCATTTATTTAAGGGAACTCTATTTTTCATATTATTTCAATAATTCTTCTAATTCTTTTCGGTTTTGTAATTCTGGATAATACGTAGTTACAATTCCGTAGTTAAAAAATGAACTTGCCATTTTAATACTGTCAGAAGCCAACTCGTTATTGCTACTCAAAAACTTTTCTATACTTCCGTTTTCTGTATTCATTACAAAGGTTGAAGCAATGTCAATATACGCATCTTTTATGTATTTTTTAAGTTGTAATTTTTTGAATTTTACTTCAGAGGTGAATGTTGTAATATCATAATTTGCTATCTTTTCAGTAAATGAATTACAATCGAAGCAGACTAATAATTTCTCTCCTAGTTTTAGCTTATATTTTATAGATATATCCTTACCTACAAACTTTTCAAAGCCATTCATATCTAAAAAAACTAGAGTATCATTTTTAATAGTTTTAACCGTCATAGCCGTTGTTAAATAATCACTTGGCATAATAAGTTCTTCTCTTACCGATAATATTGTTGCTTTGGTTGAAATAGCAGTAGTTGTATTTTTTTTATGCTTCAATTTATCAATTAAAACGTTTTCTTTTACAACTTTTGTTATAACTGATTCCTTTTTACTACTTGGTTTACCGCATGAAACTAAAAGTATCGCAAATAGTAAATAGCTTATTAAATTCTTCATAGGTTGCTAATTTTTTTATAAACAATAATTTATTCAGCTTCTTTCTAGTTAATTTGCAATCGCTTTTCCTAACAATTCTCCTAATTCAAAAAAATAGCCAAAAGCCAACATAACTAGTACTAATACAATTAATATTGCCCAATAATTTACTTTCTTCTTTTTATTCATTTTAATTTTTATCTGTTTCTATTTAATACATTAATTACTAAAGGTTCTATAGTTTTTATTCTAACTCTTTAAAATAAATCTTATTAACTCTTATCACATTGGTTTCATACCAACAAGGCTCATATTCGGGTTCTTCAGATTCTTTTAATTTCACATATTTTTTTGCATCATTGCTATCTATAAATATTTTTTCTGTTATTCTAGTTTCTTGACCAAAACCCTCCATAAAATAACTGATTACGTACAAGTCATCAATTATTGTTTCCTTATCACCTTCTAATATTTCAGAAACATCTGAGATTATAACATCATCATTTAAACTTACAGTTCTGTAAGCTTGTTCAGACCATTTATCATTATCTTTACAATACTCAATGTATAATTTTTTTGCTTTATTAGCTTTTTCAGTATTCTCAAATATTCCGACAATTATTTTATGATGGGTATATTCCGATATTTCTCTTTCAACTATAATCATATTTTTTCAGCTAGACATAACATCATTTTTTTACAAAACGACCGTTTAATCTTTAATACTCCAAATTTAATAGAATAATATAAGTATTTTATGTTTGGATGGAAATATGTGTAAACCAATGTCCCTTTACTATAAAAAATCACAATCTAAAAAACATTAATTTATCAATAACATCTTTTTTTTGTTAATTTTTTACATATATTTAATTAATAAAACCCTTCTAAAATGAAATTAATTAAAACTTTATGTATTCTTTTTACATCTTTAACCCTTTTTTCACAAAATTTTGTTGAAAAAAAACTCCCAAAACCTGATAATCTTAGTTCCTTATTTATTGGACCACTACTAAAATCAACTATCCATTATGGAGCTAAGCCTGATAATTTTAATGGAAAAGTTATTTTATTTAACCATGGATATATTGACCTTAACCAGCTTTTTTTTACAAATAACACATTTTATCAAGAAGCTTATAATGAAGGCTATCAAGTTGTTTTTGTTGCTACAACAAGAGGAGAAGGTATGTGGGCTAATGGAAAATTATTAGCTGAATCTATTGATACTATAACCAATAAATATCATGTTAATGATGTATACATTATTGCGCATAGTAACGGAGGAAAAGCCTCTGAAGTTGCAATGTACACACATAAAAAATATAATAAAGTAAAAAAGGTTTTTGCTTTAGGAACCCCATATTGGGGTACGTATTTAGCTGACATATCACAACAATGGTGGCTAAATTGGTTGTGGAAAAAAACAGGTTTAAACGAAGGAGGTGCTACCTCAACAACATACTATTGTAGAGATGTTGTACGTCCATATTTTGACAACCATGTAAATAATGAGCCTTCAAAATTTATTATTCTTGGTGGATCGGGCTTTGCTAGGGGTCATACACTTTTAGCTCCATTAATGTTTGCCAGTGGTAGCGTTTTATATTTACATCAGGGTGTAAATGACGGGGTGTCTCCATATAAAAGTACGCTTAGACCTAATGGAATTTATACATTTAAAAAAAATGAAGCTTATTTAGATCATGTTGATATTGCATTAGGGCAATATGTATGGAAACATATAAAACCTTACTTAGATGAAAATGTATTAAAAAAGACTATGACAAAAAATGATTCTGAATTAATTAATTACACTAAAACTACAAGTGATTATCAAATTATTAATTCAGAAAATGATTATGACAAGATTATAGCAGATAAAGGCAATACAAATATTGATTTACAAATATTTCATGAAAACTCATATTCCGACTTCAATTTAAAGTCTACAAAAGGTAGTTTACTGCCACAGAGAGGAAAGTATAGCAAAACGAATTCTGTAGCTGACTATGTGAGTAATTACACACTTAAAGCATCAAATTCAAGTGTTTTAAAGGGTAACTCAAAATTTGTTGCTTATGCTCATCAATCCAATGGCCCAAAAATGGTTTATGAGGTTAAAAAAGATGAAAACATATTAAAAGTATCTTTTCTAGATTCTAATGCAAATACTGATGATATTGAAGTAACAGCTACTATTACCAAAACTTCTGATTTACTAGGTAATACTACTGAAGATGAAATTTATTTACAATCGTTTAACTACCATCAAAAAACAAAAAATTTTACACTTGATACATCCTTTTTTAAAGAGGGTGTTTATACTATATACATCAACAGTAAACATCTTGATTTCACTAGAAATATAATTTCAGGATTTACCGTTGGTACTATCACAAATACTAAAATTAAAGAATTAAATACTCCAAAAGAATTTCTTTTTGACATAAAGCTAAGTAATACTATAATTACGAACTCAATAAATATTAAAACTAAAGGAATTAGCCCTATTCATAAGCTTTCAATTAAAATTTATACCATAAACGGACAATTAATAACAGATGCTATTATGATTAGAAATAATGGAATATATAGTACTAATACTAACAATCTTTCTTCAGGTTTGTATATAGCTACTATAGCCTATAAAAACCATTCTAAAAGTTTTAAAATTATAAAAAAGTAATTTATTTTTAATCTGAATATTTAAAACTTAGGCTCTTCTTTTGCAACAGTCTCAATATAGGCACACTCTTAAATTTTCTCAGTAATAAAGAACATTATTCTTTTTACTGAGAAAATTAGCCTATAAAATGCACTAAAAAAATAGCCCCATCTGAAGATAAAGCTCCTTTCTATTTCTTAAAATCTTTTTTTATTTCGTTAATAAATGAATTTTCAATTTTAGAAATTTTATTTAAACTAGCAACATACCAATTTCTTTTTCCTAAACTTGAATCTAATGAAATCATCTTTAAATTTTTGTCTTTCAAAAAAGATTCAGCAGCCCATTTTGCCATTATCGAAATTCCCAAATTTGCACTTACCAATTCTATAATAGCCTCGGTTAATTGTACTTTCTGAATAGAATCTACAAGACCAATATTATTATGTAATATATTAGTAAGAACATAATTTTTACTTTCGGGAATATCATATAAAATTAAGTTTTGATTGATTAAGTCGTTTAAATTAATTTTTTTTATTCCACTCAATCTATTGTCTTTAGATAAAATGACTACCATTTCATCTGTTATTAAAGGTTCAAAATTTATTGAAGGATGGTTTGATGTATTACTTACAATTGCTAAATCAATTTTACCTTCTAAAAGAAATTGTAATGGTTCTTTTGTAGCTTCTATATTAATCTGAACATTTATAGCTGGATTATCTTTTCTAAACTCTTGAATAACTCTTGGCAACCAATGATAACATGTATAACACTCGGTTGTTAACCTAATTCTCTTTTTTTTTCCTTTTTTTATTTCTTCCAATTCAGAATTAAGAAGACTTATGGATACCAAAATCTTTTCTGAATTAGAATATAATATTTGACCAACATCTGTAAGTACTAGTTTTTTGTTTAATCGATTAAACACTTTTAAACCAATTTCTTCTTCTAGCTTTTTCAACTGATGACTTAATGCTGGTTGAGAGAGATACAATTTCTCAGAGGCTTTCGTTACCGAACCTTCTTTTACAATGACATTCACAAGTTTTAAATTACGCAAAGAAACATCCATCATTAAATAAATTTATGTAAATGATAAAATTAATTCATTTTCCTCATACATACAAGAATTTTATATTTGAACTATAAAATAATGATCTTTAACACAGAAACTATGGTACAGAATAATCAAGACATAATCTCAAACTATTATGAAGTATATGACAGTAAAATGCATGTACTTGAGTATGGTAAAGAAGAAAAAGGAGATCCAATACTTTTTCTACACGGAAATCCAGCAAACAGTTTTTTATGGCGAAACATTACACCTTATGTTCAGGGAATTGGACATCATATAATTGTTCCTGATTTAATAGGAATGGGAAAATCAGATAAGCCTGCTATTGATTATACATATATGGAACAATATACTTATGTAGAAAAATTAATTGAAAAAATGGGTCTTAAAAATATTACTTTGATTTTGCATGATTGGGGCTCAGGAATAGGCTTTAATTATTTTGCAAACCATCAAAATAATATCAAAGCAATTGTATTCATGGAAGGGATAATTCAAGATATTGGTACATTCTTTCCTAAAGAAAATATTGATTTTTTTAATAAATTACGTGGTTCCGAAGGTTATAAAATGGTAGTTGAAGATAACATATTTTTAAATGATGTTTTACCAACTTGGGTGTCAAGAGATTTAACAGAAGAAGAATTAGAAGGCTATAGAATTCCCTTTCAATCAGTAGAAAGTAGAAAGCCAATATGGAAATTTATTTCACAAGTACCTTTAAATGGGAAACCTGAATTAACAGCTTCAATAATAAAAAACTATAGAGAAGTTTTACAGAACTCGAAATTACCTAAATTATTTTTCTATGCTGAACCTGGTGCTTTTATGCCTGAACCTGTTAGAAATTGGATTATTGAAAATATACCAAATTTAGAACCTGTTAATATTGGTAAGGGTGTTCACTTTATTCAAGAGGACAACCCTGAATTAATTGGTAAAAAAATAAAAGAATTTATATTAAAACTCGAAGATTAAATTTTCATTAATTCCTAAATTATTGAAATATCCCGTAATTAGTTTTTTACGGGATTTATATCATACTTTCATGCCTGTTTCTCTGATACTGATATCTAAACAACATTAACAACACTAACTCCATTGCTTTTTTTAGTGATTTGAATTTGAGTAGGAATACGCTCTTTTAAATTTTCTACATGCGATATAATTCCTATCATTTTTCCTTGCGATTGTAAAGTTTCTAAAGTAGAAATAACCGTTTCTAAGGTATTACTATCTAAAGTACCGAACCCTTCATCAATAAACAAAGAATCAATTTTTACATTTTTACTTGCTAAGTCAGACAACCCTAGTGCCAAGGCTAAACTAATAATAAACTTTTCGCCACCACTTGACGTATCTACCAATCGTGCTTGATCGGTTTGGTAATGATCTATCAAATTAAAATTAAGTTCTTCTTTAGGTTTGTAAGCTTCTTCCATTTTTAGTGAATAGCGCTTGTTTAGCTTGTATAAATGCACATTTGCAAGATCTAGCAAGTGTTTTAAAGTTAAACGCTGTACATATACGTTAAACGCGTCTTTAGAGTTTCCTATAATTTTGAATAAATCTTTCCAAACAGCACAAATTTTTGCTTGTGCATCTATTTTTTTATAAACTTCTTTATTCCGGTCTCTTATTTCTTGGTCTTTTCTAAAAGCCTCAACAATTTTACCCTTTTCAGTTAAACAGGTTTTCTGCTGTGTTGTTATCTTTTCTAATGCAACCTTACTTTCCGCTTCAGTAATATCAAATTTTTTAGCCTCTTGTAAAACTTCTTTGGCTTTTAAATTAGCTTCTATTAAAGCTTTCAATTTTACTTGATTCTCAGTTATTCGTTCTTTATTTTTTGTGTACTTTACTTTAAGTTCTTTTGTTAACAGCGCCTTTTTAACAGCTTCTTTCGCGCTAAAACCAGTATTCTTTACCTGAGCCTCAAAAGTGGTATTTAAGTTGCTTATTTCACTTAATAAAACCTTTTGTTCTTCGTTGTTTTTCTGTTTTAACGTTTCTCTTTCAGTTTTAGCATCTAATAATTTTTGCAGTGCTACTTTGCTTGCTTCTACTTTTTCAAGCAATTGTTTACGTAACAACTGTAAACTTTCTCTTTTACTTTCTACTGTTTTATCAAGTGGTAAAATACCAACACGTTCCGTTTTTAATAGGGTAGTGGTTATTTTACTTGTTTCTATAGTTTTTAAATACTCATTTTTAATTTTAATCTGTGTTTCTAATTGCTTTTCTATACTAACTAAAGTTGTATTTAAAACTTTATGTTCTGTTTTTAATGCATCTAAATTTTTCTGTGCAGTATTGTATTGGTTTATAGCTTGTTCAATAGCTGTTAAAAACTGATTTGTATTAGCAACAGTAGGTAGTTGGTACTTAAATTTACCTAAGCTTGTTTGTAAATTTTCTTCTAAAGTTGTGCAAATAGCTGTTAAACTGTCAATCGATTTTTGAGTAGTATCAATTTCTGAATTCGTATTTTTAATTTTCTCACTAAGCGTAGCAATCGCTGTTTTTAAGGTGTTTATAGCTTCGTTTTGTGAATCAATACTTTTAGATAATATATCTTTAGTAGTTTGTAATTCTTGTGCTGTTTTTAAACTTTTTTCTACTACTTTTATTTTCTCAAGCACAGCAGTTAATTCAATCTCAACCTTAGCATCATTTGTTAATTCACAATTAATATTTAACGCCGTCGCTTTTAATCTAAGTGTTTTTAAAGCTTCAGTAATTGTATTTATTTGAGGAGTTAAACTAGTAATCGTAGTACTTAGCTTTATTTCATTTTTTTCTAACACTGATTTAGAATCCTCAAGTTTTTTTAAGTGCTCTTTTCTGTCAATAACCGTTTTTTCTGACTCTGAAATACCTACTGATACTAGATGTTCTGTAAAAGGATGTTCTTCTGAGCCACATAAACCACAGGGTTCTCCTTTTTTTAGGTTTTTACGATCGACTTCGTATTTAGCAATACTTTTTTCTAAATTCAATATTTTTTCAGCATCAGTAACTGAAATTTCTTGAGCAGCAATTTGTTTTTTAATACTTAGTAGCTGTTTCTTAAAAACTTCTAATTCCGTTAATACCGATTTTTTCTGAGTTTCTTTCTCGGTAAGTTCTTTCTGTAATTTTGCAACTTCTTCCCCGTAGTTTTTAAACTGTTTCCAGTCTAATTCTAATAAACAAAGTTTCTTTTGAGTTGCTAATAAATCAGCGATATTGTTTTTAGATAATTGTGCTGTTACAAGTGCTATTTCTTTCTCTATTTTTTCAATTTCAGCGCTTTTTTTAGCTAGTAACTCTTTCTTATCTTTTAAAAACAAGGTAGTTTCTGCTACTTCTTTGTTTTTCTGATTAAGCAGTACGTTATTTTTATCTAATGTTTCTTTATTTCCTTTTAAAGTAGTTAGGCTAGTAGTCCAATTGGAAAACTCAGCTTCAACATTCGTTAAAAATTTATTTTTTAATATAAATTCTTCATCAGTTTTAATCGTTGCTACAGTTGTTTTTAAATTTGTAACTATAGCGTTCTTATCTTTTAGCAACGCATCTAATTGAAGTGTTGCTGTATTTAATTTTTCAATTGATTTCTGATTATTTTCAGCTTCATTTTTTAACTGACCATCTAATCTTGTTATTAAATCGAATTTAGGCAGCCAAGCAGTAAACTCTTTATCTGCATTTTCTAATGCTATTGTTTGCTTTTGAAATAATTCTTTTGAATTTTCAATTTTAGGCGTGAGTTCTGTTAATTGTGTAGTTATTATTTTTAACTGAGCTGCTTTATCTAGGGTATTTTTCTCATTTCTATTAAAACTTAGCATTAGTTCTTCAAAAGGTGCTGCTTTATCATTTAAAGCAAGCAAGGCTAGTTCTGTTTTATGCTTTTCGATAAAGGCATCAATTCCTTTTGAATCTTGGGCTAATTTTTCTGATTCTTCTATTATTTTCTGATACTTAACATACCAATTAACAATAGCCGTATGAGTTGTAATTTCTTTTTCTATCTTAATGATATTTACATTAAGCGCTTCATCCTTTTGTGCTAATTCTGTTTTATTTTCTTCAGTTAAAATATCATCTGCGTTAATTTTAGCTTGAATTTCTTTTAACTTAGTATCTTCTTTAGATTTTCTTTCTAAAATTCCTTGGCCTATTTTTTTATAAATCTGTTCTCCGGTAATTTGCTCTAGTAATTTTCCTTTATCTGGCCCTTTTGCTGATAAAAATGATGCAAAATCACCCTGAGCTAATAATACAGATCGTAAAAACTGATTATAATCTAATTGAGTAACCTTGCTAACTTCAGTAATTAAATTTCGTTTTTGAGTAGCTAAAATAGCATCAGTACTTAAGTTTTTTAAACTTACTTCTTCCTTAGCATTTTTATATTTTTTTCCAGATTTATCAGCAATTCTAATTCCCCAGAAAACTTCATAAATAAAATTATTATTTTCGAAAGTAACCCTACTAAACGCATCGTTTGCATTATGACTTACCACATCTAACAGCGTAGCTTTTGTACCTTTAAAACGTGGAACATTATGATACAATGCAATGGTAATAGCATCTAAAATAGTTGTTTTTCCGGCACCAGTAGCTCCCGTAATAGCATATAAACCAACATCTTTAAATTGCTCGTTCTCAAAATCTATTACAATAGGTGTATCAGATTTTAAAGAGTTTATATTTTGTAATTCTATTTTTAATATTTTCATATTATATAGATTATTGTTTTTTAACAGATTGTAACACTTCATTAAAAGCATCCCAAACTTCGGGGCTATTCTCTAAATCAAATCCCATTTCTTTACATTTTAGCGTAAAAACTTCGGTAGGTAATAACTCTTTAATTGATTTTGTATTTTTTAATAACTCTTCAATTCCTACTGTTTTTCGTTGATTTTTTAAGGATATTTTTAAGACTTCGAACACTTGTTCATCAGCTGCTTTTTTTAAATCATCAGTATTTATCGTATTCTCTTCATGTAAAATAATTTCTACCCAAGGTGTTAATTCATACGAATTAGAAACAATGTTTGAAAATTCTTGAATACATGCTTCCATAGTTCCTGAAACACTATAAAACTCTCTAAAACGAGGAATTATAACGTCATTAACATCACTTATTTTATTATCTTCTATAGTTAAAACAAGTACTTTTTTATCGTAATTAATTTCGCTAAAACTTAAAATATTTGGTGACCCTGAATATCTTACCTTTTCATTTCCACCAATTATTTGTGGCCTGTGTAAATGACCCAAAGCGATATAATCAAAATAAGTAGGAAAATCTCCCGCTCCTATATGCCCTAAAGTACCTACATAAATATTTTGTTCACTGTCAGAAATAGAACCGCCTGTAACAAATAAATGTCCCATTGCAATAACTGGTGCATTGCTTGTATTTATTAATTTACTTTGCGTTTCAACCAATTTATAATGGTTTATTAATGCGGTTTTATATTTATCAGTAAGTTCCTCAAAAGATTCTCCAGCTACAGCTCGTCTAATATCTCCATCACGTAAATAGGGGACTGCTCCTATAATTACTTTTTCTCCGTTTATCTCAATTTCAAAAACTTCGTCTTCAATATTTTCTGTTGCTTTTCCAACAACTTTTATTGCCAATGCGTCTAATAAATATTTAGGCGCATTTAAAGTACCTGGTGAGTCATGATTTCCCCCTGTAATAATAATAGATTTACAAGTAGTTGTTTGCAACTTTACTAAAAAGCTATAATACATTTCTAAACTTTGATTCGATGGAGAACCAGAATCAAATACATCTCCTGAAATTAACAACACATCAATTTTTTGATCAATGATGTAATTTTCAATCCAACTTAAAAACAATGTTTGTTCTTCTAATTGTGATTGTTCATGTAATCTATGACCTAGATGCCAATCGGCAGTATGAAGTATTCTCATTTAATATTTGTTTTTACTTTGTAGAAGCTTACAAATTTAAGGAAGTAAAACTACGTTCTTTTAAGATGCAGCCGTAAAAGAATTATTAAACATCCTAAAAAAGAAGAAATAGGAAAATATTAATTTATCAACGCTAAACATAAACTATTCATAAAGGAGAAACAATTAAAAAAACTATTTATTTTTTGTGGTACTATAAATTTCATGCTCCTTTTCATTTTTTGAGTAAATACTAACTTTAAATACATTTTTACAACAATAAAATAGCACAGTAACGATTATATAACCTGTTTTTTTAAAACCTCTTAAATCAGCTTTTTTAAACCCTTTTTTAATTAGTAATTTTTATTAAACAAAACAAAACTATAAAAAAAAATTATGCTAAGTTTTTCAATAAATTTCTTAACTTTAGTAAAAGGTTTATCGTGACTTTTTTTTAATCTTTGTCTCTTAATATTGAATACGTAATTTTAATTATAAAAACATAAAAAATGTCGATATCAGATTTATATTCTACCGGAAAACACAAACAAGAAATAGGACACTTTGCTAGTGTTGTAAAAATTGCAAAAACTGATAATGTTATAGAAGCAGGTGAACAAAAATTATTAGATAGAGCTGCAAAAAGATTAAATATTGATGAAACTGAATATGTAGCGATTTTAAAGAATCCTGAAAAATATCCTGTAAATCCTCCTGTAAGTTATGATGAACGTATTGAACGTTTATACCTTTTAACAAAAATGGTTTTTGCTGATGAGCATGTAGATAAAGAACAAATAACACTTATGCAAAAAACAGCAGTTGCATTACAGTTTCCAACAGATAATGTTGAAAAAGTTTGTGATGAAGCAATTCACTTAGTTATGAATAATAACGATTTAGATGATTTTACAGCTGCTATTAAAAAAGTAAATGCCATTTAAATTTACACTAAATTAGCATTTAACAAGTTATATTATAATAAATCCCTCGAAATTTATGAAAAATAGAATCTTACTTATTACTGTACTTTGCTTTTCTGTGAACTTGTTTTCTCAAAATTTAAACGACTCATGGCAAATAGGTATTGGTATGGGAGTTACAAAATTTAGTGAAAGTGATGCTGCTTTTATTGGTGATGCGTATCTTTTTCAAACTCCAGTAGTTAATTTAACGATGCCTATTGGTGAACGTTTATCTATAAACGGAGCCATGTCATTTAACACAATTAATGATATTGGAATTATTAGTAATTCTGCTAATTATTTTTCGATGGATGGATCATTACGTTATAATTTTAACGCAGTCTTTGAAAAATTTGCTCCATATGTATTTGCAGGGGGTAGTATTGTAGATTCTGAACGAAAAATGACACCTACTATAAACATTGGTGCTGGTGGTATTTACTGGTTAAATGATAAAATTGGTATTAATCCTCAGGTATACTACAAGCATTCTTTTGAGAGTTATGAAAGTATGCGCTCACATATTCAAGGAACTTTAAGTGTTGTATTTAAACTAGATTGGAATAATTCTAGTGGAGGTATTAAAGGAAAAACATCTTCTTCTTGTTACTATAATCAATTTTAATAAGAAAATTCTAAAAACTAAAAACGCCGCTTTTATAAAGCGGCGTTTTTTATTATTTATGATAATTTTTCTATTGCGTTTTTAATACGCGTTATGGTATTTTCTTTACCTATCATTGTCATAATATCAAACAAATCTGGCCCTGCTAATTTACCTACTAAACTTAAACGTAGTGGTTGCATAACTTTACCAAAGCCTATTTCTTTAGCCGTAATCCAACCTTTAATATCAGTTTGAGCATTTTCTATTGTAAAATCTTCAATATTAGCAATTACTGTTGTTAATTCTGTCATTAACGTACCAGTAGTTTCTTTCCATTGCTTTTTAGCTGCTTTTGCATCATAATCAACTGGGTTTTCAAAGAAAAAACTAGATAATTCCCAAAAATCTGCAACAAATGTAGCACGCTCTTTTATTAATGAAACTACTTTTGTTGTATACACTACATCTGTAGTAATTCCTTTCTCTGAAAGAATAGGGGTATACAATGTTGTTAACTCTTCATTTGTTTTTTGCTGTAAATACTGTTGATTAAACCAGTTTGTTTTATCTGGGCTAAATTTAGCACCCGACTTACTAACTCTACTTAAATCGAAAGCTTCAACCAATC
The DNA here is from genome assembly GCF_000430545.1 of Tenacibaculum ovolyticum DSM 18103. GTDB lineage: Bacteria > Bacteroidota > Bacteroidia > Flavobacteriales > Flavobacteriaceae > Polaribacter > Polaribacter ovolyticus. The sequence continues at coordinate 91,651 of NZ_AUMF01000015.1, read as the reverse complement.
CTTCTAATGAAAACATTTCTTGTTCTGTACCAGGATTCCACCCTAATAAAGCTAACATATTTATAAATGCATCGTTAAAGTAACCATCTTCTTTATAACCTCTTGATACATCACCAGATTTCTCGTTTGTATATTCTAAAGGAAATACAGGAAACCCTAATTTATCACCATCACGCTTACTTAATTTTCCTTTTCCAACTGGCTTTAAAATTAAAGGTAAATGTGCAAATTTTGGTGCTTGCCAATCAAAAGCACGGTAAAGTAATACATGAAGTGGGAGAGAAGGCAACCATTCTTCACCACGAATAACATGTGAAATCTCCATTAAATGATCATCAACAATATTTGCTAAGTGATATGTTGGCATTCCGTCAGACTTAAACAATACTTTATCATCTAATACATTCGTATCAATTTTAATTTTACCACGAATTTCATCTTCAAGTATTAAAGTTTCGTCTTGTGGTGTTTTAAAACGAACAACATATTTATCACCTGCTGCCAATTTAGCTTTAACTTCTTCAGCTGAAAGTGCCAATGAACTATTTAATTTCTCACGATTATGCCAGTTATAAGTAAATGTTTTACCATTTTCTTCGTGTTTTTTTCTGTGCGCATCTAATTCTTCAGCAGTATCAAATGCATAATATGCCCAACCTTTATCAATTAATTCAGTAGCATATTTGTTATATAATTCTTTTCGTTCTGACTGACGGTAAGGTCCGAATTTTTCATTATTCCCTGGTCCTTCATCAAAAGGGATATTACACCATTTTAAAGCATCAATTATATATTGCTCTGCATTGGCAACATAACGCGTTTGATCTGTATCTTCAATACGTAATACAAAAGTTCCGTTATGTTTTTTAGCAAATAAGTAGTTGAATAAAGCAGTTCTAACACCTCCAATATGTAAAGGTCCTGTTGGGCTAGGAGCAAAGCGTACTCTTACGTTCTCAGTCATTTTTTATTTATTTAAAAACGCAAAGATACTTTTAATCTCTCCATAAAAAAAGCGAGCCGTAGCTCGCTTTACAAATAAATTAAGAATATAAATTCTTAATATTTTTTTAAAGTTTATAATACAATCCAAAACTAATTGCTGGCGCTTTTGCTACATTATTTCCTGTAAAAGCACCTCCTAAAGCTATATTTGCTCCAAAATTATTATTAATTTCTCCTATAAATTTTAACCCGAAACCTGCATAACCTTGGTTATTTACATACAATCCTGTAGCTAAGTTTTCGGTAGGTAATGTAATGTCTCCGTTATTTAAAGATGCTACACCATCTAAAAAACCAGCAATCCATAACCAATCTAATGTTTTATAACCTACTTCTCCTCCTAACTTATAATTACTACTATACTTATTTGTACGAATATCAAAACCTGTAAATGCTTGTATGTACCATCTATCAAAACCTCTACCTGCAATAAATAAAGGAGTAAAACTCCAAGCATCGTAACCAGTTCTTAATCCTGAAGCTGCTTTATAACTACTAGTATTAGCTTCAATATTTAATTGACCTGTTAGTAACCATTTTTTATTAGAAAAGTTATGTTTTACACCTATCTGAATATTTCCTAATGAATTATTATTTACCGAGCCACTAATAGCCGTATTTAAAGTTGTCATTTTAAATGGAAGGTTTACTAATAAAGTAGTTTTATCTGTTAAACCATATTCTCCATAAAATTGTATCGTATTATCAGATACTTTGTTTGGTAATTCTTTTTCTGTTTTAGCAAATAATTTATCATAATTAGCAATACTTGTGTATGATAACTGAAGGTATGATTTTCCTTTTTCTTTTACCCAAGGGCTTTGTGCAAAAAGATTAAAAGAAAACAACAATAATAAAATGGATATTTTTTTCATTTGAATAATATTGAATAATTGAGGTTTGTATGAAAATTCATACATTTAGTAGTCTAAAGTAATAAATACTTACAAAAATCTTTAACAAAAACTTCATTATAAAAATAGTACTTTTATAGATTGATATGACGATTTTGAACACTATAGAACAAAAATTACAGCAGTTTAGTAGAAAATACTATACAAGTGAGTTAATAAAAGGAAGTATTTTATTTATTTCCTTAGGTTTAATATACCTATTCTTTACCTTATTTATAGAGCATTTTTTATGGCTTAAACCCACAGCTAGAACCTTATTATTTTGGTTATTTATTATTGTTGAAGCATTTTTATTTTTACGCTTTATTTGTTTTCCTATTTTTAAAATTATAGGATTACAAAAAGGTATTTCTTTTGAAGAAGCTTCTAAAATTATAGGAAATCATTTTCCGGAGGTACAAGATAAGCTTTTAAACATACTTCAATTAAAGAAAAATAGCGAGCAATCAGAATTACTTTTAGCTAGTATTAAGCAAAAATCAAACGAAATTCAGCCCATTTCTTTTACCAAGGCTATTGATTTTACCAGCAACACAAAGTATCTTAAATATACTATAATTCCTCTTTTTATTTGGGGATTATCTTTTTTAACGGGTACAAGTCATAAATTATCTGATAGCTTTAATCGTGTTGTAAATCATTCTATCGCTTATAAAGCACCTGCTCCTTTTTATTTTAATTTAACTTCAAACGATTTAAAGGTTATTAAAGGAAAAGATATTACTGTTTACATTCAAACAACAGGTGAGGTTATACCTAACGAAGCAAAAGTTCATTTTAATAACCAACAGTATTTTTTAGAAAACGAAGGAAATGGTTTGTTTTCTTATACTTTTATTGACGTACAGAAAGCTCTTAATTTTTATGTAAGTGCAAACACTATAGAATCTCAAGTATTTAAAATTTCTACAATTAACACACCTACAATTCAAAATATTTCATTAAAATTAAAATACCCCTGGTATATTAAAAAGAAAAATGAAGTAATTGAAAACACAGGTAATCTAAATGTTCCACAAGGAACAATTGTACAATGGCTTGTAAAAACTTCTGAAACTGATACTGTTAGTTACATTGAAAACAAAAAAAGAACAAATTTTACACAAGAAGAAACAGGCAATTTTATATTTAAAAAACAAATTAAACAAGCTGTTAATTATAAAATTACCACAACTAACAAAAACCTTAAAGATTACGAACAATTACAGTTTACTATTGATGTTATTAAAGACGAATATCCTTTAATAATAGTAAAATCTAATATTGACAGTATTTCTCGTGGTAATGCACAATTCGTAGGTCAAATTTCTGATGATTATGGTTTCAAAAAAATGGAATTAGTTTATTACGATAAAAAAAACACTCAAAAAACTTCTTTTAAAAGTATCAATATTAATAAAAATACAATTCAGAATTTCTTTTATGAATTTCCTGAAGGCTTAAGTTTAGAGAAAGGAATTAACTATGAAATGTATTTTCAAGTGTTCGATAACGATGCCGTAAACGGCAACAAGAGAGCATTAAGTCAAAAATTTTCTTACCGACAAAAAACAACAAATGAAATTGATAAAGAGCTTTTACAAGAACAGCGTAATCATATTCAAAATTTAGAAAACTCTTTAACTAAACAACAACAAAGTAAAAAAGAATTAGAAAAAATTCAGTTTGAACTTCAGAATAAAAAGAAGGTTAACTGGAATGATCAGAAAAAAATTAAAAACTTAATAAAGCGTCAGGATCAATATAAACAAATGATGCAGCGTCAAACAGAAAATTTACAGAAGAATTTTTCTGAGAAAAAAGAAGAGAACCAAAGTTTACAAGAAAAAAAAGAACATTTAAAAGAGCGAATTGAAGAGCTTAAAAAACTAGAAAAACAGCAAAAACTATTAAATGAACTTAAAAAACTTACAGACAAATTAAACAGAGAGGATTTAATTAAGAAAACTAAAGAATTAGCTGAACAAAATAAACAACAAGAAAAGAGTTTAGAACGCATATTAGAAATGACTAAACGTTTTTATATAGAACAAAAAGTACAAAAATTAGCTGATAATTTAAATGAGTTAAGTAAAAAACAGGAAGAGTTAAGTAAAAAAGAAACAAAGAAAGGGGAGCAGGAGAAGATAAAAAAAGAGTTTAATAAAGCTAAAGAAGAGTTGAATGAAGTTAAAAAAGATAACAAAGAATTAAAAAGTCCTATGGATTTACCTTCTTTAGATGATTTAGCTAAAGAAGCTCAGAAGCAACTTAATAAAGCTGAAGAGAACTTAAACAATAAAAAACAATCACCAGCTAAAGAGAACCAAAAGAAGGCTGCTAAGAAAATGCAAGAGATGAGCCAGAAAATGAAAAAATCTATGCAAGAAATGAGCGCTAATATGGAAGAAGAAAACATAGAAGGTATGCGTCAAATATTAGATAACCTACTTGTATTTTCTTTTGACCAAGAAGCGCTAATGCATAAATTTTCGGCAGGGAATTCATCGCATCCTAATTTCGGTAAAGACCTACAAAAACAACATCTGCTTAAAACTTATTTTGAACATATTGATGATAGTTTATTTGTACTATCAATGAAAGTACCTAAAATATCATCTAAAATTCAAGATCAACTATCATTAGCTCATTATAATTTAGATCAATCTTTAGAGAATTTTGCAGATAATAGATTTCAAAGTGGTGTATCTAATCAACGTTATATAATGACCGCTGCTAATACTTTAGCCGACATGCTTAGTAATACATTAGATGCTATGCAAAATCCAAAACCTGGCAATGGAAAAGGAAAGGGGAAAGGGAAATCATTTAGCTTACCAGACATCATAAAAAAGCAAAATGAGCTTATGAAAAAAATGAAAGAAGGTATGCAAAAGAATAATAAAGGTAAACCTAAAGAAGGAAAAGACGGAAAAAAGAAAGGAGAAAAAGAAGGTAAGTCTGGAAAACAAGGCGGTGATATTAATGGTGAATTATATGAAATATACAAGCAACAATCAGAATTAAGACAGCAATTAGAAGATACTATTAAAGCAGGTGGTAATAAAAATGGTAAAGCTAAACAAGCATTAAAGAAGATGGAACAGCTAGAAAATGAAATTTTAGAAAATGGTTTTAATCAAAAGAACATTAATAAAATGCAACAATTAAACTATGAATTACTAAAATTAGATAAAGCTGCCTTAGAACAAAATCGTGATAAACAACGAAAATCTAATACCAATTTACAAGAGTTTAATAGCGAATCTGTAAAAGCTTTAAAATTTAAAAAGTTGTTCTATAACCAAACTGAGATATTAAACAGGCAATCATTACCTTTGCGCCAAAATTTTAAAAAGAAGGTGCAAGAGTATTTTAACCTTCAAAGTAAAAATTAATCTTATTTATTTAAACACTTTAAACCACCTAAATGAAGTTATTTATTAATTTTTCATTCGTATTACTATTTATTGCAACTAGTTTTGCCAATACTATTACTAACAACATAATTAAACTTCCTAAGCACTTTAAAACAGAAAAAACTTTTTCTGGTGATTTAAATGATAACGAATCGTTTCATTTAATTTTTTCTAAAAACAAACAAAACAAGATGTATACTATTCATCCTTTTTTGTTCAATGGAAAGGAAATTACTGAAATTAATCCATTTGAAAATAATAAAGAATTTAGCACTATTTCTTTTCATAAAAAGAACAATATATTAACACTTCTTCTTTCATATAAAGAAAAAAAAAAACATCTTTTAAAGAAAGTAAGCATCAATCTTCTCACCAAAAAAGTAACTGAAAACACTCCAATAGATCACGAAGATTTCTCAACAGTTATAACAAATAAGAGTAATTCTATTTTACTTTATAAAACAGATGACAAAATTTCAATTAAAAAATATGATGGAAATGATAAAGAAAAATCTTTTTCTTTTGAATTAAAAAAAGATAGTTCTTATAAAGACTTTTTTAAAGATCAAAATATAAGCACTATTAAAACTGATGAGTTTGTAGCTAATGGTTCTACACAACAAGTTAAATTATATTACAAAGACAATATTCTTTATTTTACTAAAGAAGGGGATAAACCTTTAAATGTAAATGTTGCAGGTTTTTCACTAAATAATAAAAAGAAAAGTGTTACTCAGTTTTTAAAATTTGATTTAAATACTAACACTGAGCCAGAATATTTTTCTTTCAAAAATTATTCTGACAAAAAATTTAACAAAGCTACTTCATATTTTTCTGACAGAAAGCTTTTTCAAATTGCCATGACTAAGAAAAAAGGATACATAAAAATATACGGCATTAACACTAAAAAAGCAATTAAAGAAATCTCAATAGATAATAATTTAAATGCTTTTATTAAAGGAAATGAAGATTTTAATGGAGTAGAAATTTTCTTAAAGAAAGCAAGTAGAGTAAAACACAATGCAACTATAACAGTAAACAAAACGAAGAATAATAATCTAAAAATTAGAGTCGATTATGTAGATAAAACTTACTCTTATAACTATAATTGGTGGTTGCATCATCATCAATTTATGATGCAACAACAAATGATAATGAATCAAGTCAATTTCAGTAGGCCTAGAGGTTTTGGTCCTGCTCAACCAAATGACTTTCATTTTGAAAACTATTTAATTAAAAAAGGTAAGAGGTATTTCGAATTGGTTTTAAATCAAAATTATGACTTATTAGATAGTAATGAAGATACTATTTATAAAGAAGTAGATAAACAAAAATACATTGATCAATTAGAAAAGATCACAGATCTTAAAAAAGAATCAAGCTGCTTTTTAAAAGATAGCTTTAGATATATAGGTTACTCTCGTAACTTAAATGCTTTTACAATAATGACAAATAAGTTAAAATGATTATATTTAATTACGAAACCGAGTTTAAATTAGAAGATGAAGAAGGTACAAATAAATGGATTCAAAACTGTATTGAAAGAGATGGTTTTGAACTAGGGGAGATCAACTATATATTTTGTGATGATGCTTATTTACACAAAATGAATGTTGAATTTTTACAGCATGATACATTTACAGATATCATTAGTTTTGATTACACTTTAGGAAAACTGATTGGGGGAGATATATTCATATCAATAGAAAGAGTAAAAGAAAACGCTAAGGAGTTTAATGTATTATTTGAAAATGAATTACATCGAGTTATTATTCATGGTGTTTTACATTACATGAAGTACAAAGATAAAACTGATAAAGAAAAAGAAATTATGCGTTCTAAAGAAAACGATTCTTTAAAACTTTTAAATAAAAACTAAAACAGTTCCACGTGGAACAGAATAAAAATATGAGTTTATTTAACACAACATACGATGTAATTGTAGTAGGAGGTGGGCACGCTGGTAGCGAAGCTGCAGCAGCAAGTGCAAACATGGGTGCACATACATTGCTTATAACAATGAATCTTCAAAACATTGCTCAAATGAGTTGTAATCCTGCAATGGGTGGTATAGCAAAAGGGCAAATAGTTCGCGAAATTGACGCATTAGGTGGTTATAGTGCCATTGTAACTGATAAGACAGCTATTCAGTTTAAAATGCTAAATAAATCAAAAGGACCTGCTATGTGGAGTCCAAGAGCACAATCAGATAGAATGCAGTTTGCAGAATGCTGGAGAACAATGCTTGAAAAAACAGATAATCTTGATTTCTACCAAGACTCTGTTAATGGGTTAATGTTTGAAGGTGATAAAATTACTGGCGTTAAAACAGCATTAGGTTTAAAAATAAAAGCTAAAACTGTGATCATTACTGCCGGTACTTTTTTAAATGGATTAATCCATATTGGTGAAAAAACATTTGGTGGTGGTAGAGCAGGTGAAGGTGCTTCTACAGGAATAACAGAAGATCTAGTTAGTAAAGGTTTTGAATCTGGAAGAATGAAAACTGGAACTCCTCCAAGAGTAGATGCAAGGTCATTAGATTTCTCTAAAATGACCGAACAACCAGGTGATGAAAACCCTGAAAAATTTTCTTATTTACCTACCTCAAAAAAACTAACAGAACAACGTTCGTGTTATTTAACTTATACAAATACTGATGTACACAATATACTACGTGAAGGTTTTGATAGATCTCCAATGTTTAATGGTAGAATTAAATCTACAGGACCTCGTTACTGTCCTTCAGTAGAAGATAAGATTAATCGTTTTGCAGATAAAGATCGTCACCAAATATTTGTAGAGCCAGAAGGATGGAATACTGTTGAAATATATGTGAATGGTTTCTCTACATCTTTACCAGAAGATATTCAAGACAAAGCAATTCGATTAATACCAGGTTTTGAAAATGTAAAACTCTTGCGTTTTGGCTATGCAATAGAGTATGATTTTTTTCAACCAACACAATTAAAACATAATCTAGAAACCAAACTTATTAAAAATTTATTCTTCGCAGGACAAATTAACGGAACAACTGGTTATGAAGAAGCTGCTGCACAAGGTTTAATGGCAGGTGTAAATGCTGCTTTAAAAACCCAAAATAAAGAACCATTTATTTTAAAAAGGAGTGAGGCTTACATTGGTGTATTAATAGATGATTTAATAACCAAAGGAACAGAAGAACCATATAGAATGTTTACTTCTCGTGCAGAGTACAGAACATTATTAAGACAAGATAATGCAGATTTAAGATTAACTCCGTTAGGTTACAAATTAGGTTTAGCATCTAAAGAAAGATTAGATAGAGTAGTTGAGAAGAAAGAAAAAACTGATAAGTTAATTCACTTTATAACAAACTTAAGTGTAAAGAAGGAAGATATTAATCCTATTCTAGAATCAAAAGGATTATCTATTGTTAACCAAACAATGAAGCTAATAAAAATAGCTACGCGACCTCAATTAAACTTAAGTGACTTTAACAGTATTGAGAAACTAAGCAATTATATAAAAGAAAACGAAATGAATCCTGATGTTTTAGAACAAACTGAAATTCATTTAAAATATTCTGGATATATTGATAAAGAGAAAAACAATGCTGATAAATTAAACAGGTTAGAGAAAGTAGTTATACCTACTAATTTTGATTACAGTAAAGTACATTCGTTATCTATTGAAGCAAGAGAGAAGTTAATAAACATACAACCTACTTCAATATCACAAGCAAGTAGAATAAGTGGAGTATCACCAAGTGATATCTCAGTGCTTTTAGTTTATATGGGAAGGTAATATAATGACTGAGTTTATAAAAAGAAAAAAACGTTCTATACCGAACGTTTTTTTCTTTTTACGTAATATTGCATTGAACATAAATAATGTTCCACATGGAACATTATAAAAAAGTAAACAAATTGGATAGAGAAAAAGACCTTTATGTAAATCTTGCTCCGCATTTAAATTGCATAGATCATACAGTTTCTAATGAAAGTTATGAAATAATGCATAACAAAGAGTATGACATGCTTGTTACTTCACCAGTACCTATAAATTTAGAAAACTACTACTTAAGCGAATCTTACATTTCTCATACAGATAGTAAAAAAACAATTTTTGATAGAATATATCAATTAGTGAAAAATCACACACTTAACCAAAAATTAAAATTAATTAATTCTTTTAACACAGAAGAAAAAACAATTTTAGATGTTGGTGCTGGTACTGGTGATTTTTTAAAAGTTTGTAAAAATAATAATTGGGACATTAGTGGAGTAGAGCCTTCAGAAAAAGCTAGGAATTTTTCAATTGAAAAAAATGTTAATTTAAAAAGTGATATTAAAGAATACGAAGGTAATCAGTTTGATGTAATATCACTTTGGCATGTACTAGAACATATTCCTAATTTAATTGAATATATAAATCAATTAAAAAAATTATTAAAACCTAATGGTGTTTTAATTATAGCTGTTCCTAATTTTAAAAGTTATGATGCAAAACACTATAAGGAATTTTGGGCTGCTTATGATGTACCAAGACACTTATGGCATTTTTCAAAAAATTCAATAAAAAAGTTGTTCTCTTCTATTGAAATGAAAGTTGAAAAAATATTACCTATGAAATTTGATTCTTATTATGTATCTCTTTTATCTGAAAAATATAAATCAAAAAAATCAAGACCTATTCATGCTTTTTTAACAGGTTTTAAGTCAAATATGAAAGCCATAAAAAACAAGGAGTATTCTTCATTAATATATATTATAAAAAACAGCTAAAATCTATTTTAAGATACATTTAAAGGTCTTTAATAATAATAAACATATACTTTATTTAAAAAAATATAAAACCCTCTTAAATCTAAGATTTGAGAGGGTTTTATATAGTTAATTATTATATAAAATATTTTATTAATAAATTTTACTTATGTAATAAATACATACCAAAAATGGTAATTAAAAAGTAAACTGCTAAAGTCATTGCACCAGCATAATCTTTAGCCAAACGTTGTCCTATTAAAAGAAATATTAAAGATAAAGCAGCAATTTGAATTCCTAATAAAGCTAATGCTCCATTACCTACAGTAATCAAATTAAAAATACCAATAAACATAAAAGCACCTGAAAGTAACTCCATCACTAAAATTACAACTAGTAAAAGAGGTACCATGTTTTTAAAAGGTGAATTTTTAAAATGTTCTTTAATAAAAGATACATTACCATTCCAATCTGTAACCTTATCTATACCTGATTGTAAAAAAGTAACAATTAAAAAAAGTAGAATTAAAAGTTCTGTTGCATGTTTTTGAATAAGTTCCATATAGTTAATTTTTAGCAAATATAACTTTTAAAGTAAAAAAATGTAACATTTTATAAAATATGCGTCAAATAAATAGATACATAGAAATATGTATCTTTACAATCATACTAATTAAAAAAAAATAAAACTATGCCTATTTATTATTATCCAATTATATTTATTGGATTAATCATTGTGTTAACATCATTTTTTACAGTTAAACAACAGACTGCTGCTATTATAGAAAGATTTGGAAAATTTCAAAGTATTCGTCAATCAGGATTACATTTTAAGATTCCTATAGTTGATAAAATTGCAGGGAAATTAAGTTTAAAAATTCAACAATTAGATGTAATTATTGAAACGAAAACGTTAGATGATGTTTTTGTTAAAATTAAAGTATCTGTACAATATAAAGTTGTTAAAGATAAAGTGTATGATTCTTTTTATAAATTAGATTATCCTCACGATCAAATTACTTCTTATGTATTTGATGTAGTACGTGCAGAAGTACCTAAGATGAAGTTAGATGATGTTTTTGTTAAGAAAGATGATGTAGCTATTGCTGTAAAATCTGAATTAAACGAAGCAATGATGACTTATGGTTATGATATCATAAAAACTTTAGTAACAGATATTGATCCTGATGCGCAAGTAAAAGAAGCAATGAATAGAATTAATGCTGCAGATAGAGAAAAAACTGCTGCACAATATGAAGGAGATGCACAACGTATTTTAATAGTTGAAAGAGCAAAAGCTGAAGCAGAGAGTAAACGATTACAAGGACAAGGTATTGCAGATCAACGTAGAGAAATTGCTCGTGGTTTAGAAGAATCAGTAGAAGTTTTAAATAGAGCAGGAATTAACTCACAAGAAGCATCTGCATTAATTGTGATTACACAACATTACGATACATTACAATCTATTGGAGCAGATACTAATAGTAACTTAATTTTACTTCCTAATAACCCAAATGCGGCAAGTTCTATGTTAAATGATATGGTTGCAAGCTTTGCTGCAACAAATCAAATAGGAGAGAGTATGAAAGAAGTTAATGCAAATAAAAAAGAATCATAAACTATGATAATATCAACAACCCCTACTATTGAGAATAAACCAGCAACAGCTTATTTAGGTATTGTTACTGGTGAAACAATAATTGGAGCAAATTTTATTAAAGATTTCTTTGCCGGAATTAGAGATATTGTTGGTGGGCGTTCATCTTCGTACGAAAAAGTTTTACGTGAAGCAAAAGATACATCTTTAAAAGAAATGCAAGAAAGAGCAGTTTCTTTAGGTGCTGATGCTATAGTTGGTGTTGATTTAGATTATGAAACTGTTGGTCCTAATGGAGGAATGTTAATGGTAACAGCCTCCGGAACAGCAATTAAATTTTAAACATAAAAAAAACCGAAACTAATTAGTTTCGGTTTTTTTAATATTATAGGTTATTTATTTTTCCTCAGAAATTTCTTCACCTTCCTTAGTAGCATCTTTAAATTCTTTAATTCCAGATCCAAGTCCTTTCATTAGTTCTGGTATTTTTTTACCTCCAAAAAGTAATAAAACTACTACTAATACTATTACTATTTGATATCCTCCAGGTATTCCTAAAAATATAGTGTTTGCAACCATTTTAATTAAATTTTACAAAGCAAATATACAAAATTAACTTCTTTGTTCTATTACACCTCCAATTACTTTTTTATCTTTAAAAACTTCAGGAGTTCCTTTATAAAAAATAGATCCTCCAAAAGAAACTTTAGCATCTAATGTTTCGCCTGATTGCACTTCTACTTTAGATCCTGAACCAGCACGTACATAATTTAGGTCACTAACCATTAATTTGTACCCATGATACATTCCGCCTAAATTAGCTTCAACAGTTTGGTTCTTAGTAACACCAGAAAGCTTAATAACAGCTCCTGAGGTACTTTTAACCTTTAAATGCTTAACATTAACCACCATGTTAATAAAAGCGCCTTCTTGGGCTTTTATTTCAACTTGTGGCTGTGTTATTCCTTTACCTGTTACAGTAGCTCCTTCATTTGCATCAATTACTTGTAATATTGATTCATAATAAACCGTTATTCTTACTTTACCATCTGCTGTTGTTTCAGGAAATTTTAAAGCGACTTTTAAAGTGTTATTTTTATTTTTTACAGTTACTTTTTCTGCTTTTTGTCCTGTAATAATAATTTTATTCTCAGTCGATTTAACTAATTCTAAATTAATACCATTAAATACTTTAATAGTGGTAAATTCTCCTAATTTCTTTGTAATTGTTGTTTGTGCTGATGCTAACATTGTCATCAGAAACAAACTTAAAAATACTATTTTTTTCATCATAAAATTTGTTAGTTACTTAATATAACCAATAATTATACCAGTACTATAAAGACAAATATTAAAATTTATTGTTATTAATAGTGGAATTCTTTAAATAATAATGTATTATTCAAAGTATCTATGCTAAATATGCAAGGATAGAAATTATAATCATTACTTTCTACCTTTAAGCTATAACCATTTTTAATATTTTTTAAAGTGTACTCTTTTTCTAATTTATTAATTAATTGTTTACTATCTCTTTTATTTTTTAGTTTAACTTCTATACTAACTATATAATCAATATTACCTTCAATTGTATCTTTTAAAATAATATAATTTTTGGGAAGAATAAATCCTAAAGTATTCTCCATACTATTAATACTAGAATTTTTACATCCAAAATATAAAATGAGTATCAATCCAAAATAATATTTTTTCATTTAATGCGAAATTAAATGAAAATCTAAATGTTTACGCTCTAAATCTGTATTTTTTACCTTTACAACAACTTTATCACCTAACTGTATTATATTATTTGATGATTGTCCTACAATAGCATATTGTTTTTCATCAAAAATATAATAATCATCTTTTATATCTCTAATTCTAACCATTCCTTCACATTTATTTGCAGAAATTTCAACATAGATACCCCATTCAGTAACACCTGAAATTACACCTTCAAATTCTTCATCTTGATGGTCTTTCATATATTTAATTTGCATATACTTTATGCTAGATCGCTCAGCTTTAGCAGCCATTTCTTCCATTTGAGATGAGTGTTTACACTTCACTTCATACTCATCTGATTTTGGAGAAGTTCCACCATCTAAATAATGTTGTAATAAACGATGTGTCATTACATCTGGATACCTTCGAATTGGTGAAGTAAAATGTGAGTAATAATCAAAAGCTAAACCATAATGCCCAATATTTTGAGTAGTATAAGCGGCTTTACTCATAGAACGTATAGCTAAGGTTTCAACCATATTAGCTTCACCTTTACCTTGAACATCTGCTAATAATTTATTTAAAGATTCTGATGTTTTTTCTTTCGTTTCAGTATTTATTTTATAACCGAACTTGTTAATAATGTTTTGCAATGAAGCTAACTTATCAATATTTGGTTCATCATGTGTACGGTATATAAATGTATTCTTAGTTTCTTTTCCTTTAGAAAAACCAATAAATTTAGCTACTTTCCTGTTTGCTAGTAACATAAACTCTTCAATAAGTTTATTAGCATCTTTAGATTCTTTAAAGAAAACTCCTACAGGATTTGCCTTTTCATCTAAATCGAACTTCACTTCAACTCTATCAAATGATATTGCACCAGCTTTCATACGCTTTTTACGTAATTTTTTAGCCAATTCATCTAATTTTAAAGTTGCTTCTACAATTTCTGGAGCTACTTGATATTCTGTATCTATAATCGAAATATCAGCTGGCATTGTATATGGTTCTATACTGTCAGATAATTTACAATTTTCAATAACTGATTGTGCTTCTTCATAAGCAAATCGTTGATCTGAATATGTTACCGTTCTACCAAACCATTGGTTAACAATTTGTGTTTTTTCGTTTATTTCAAATACTGCAGAGAATGTTAATTTTTCTTCATGTGGTCGTAAAGAACAAACTCCGTTACTTAGCATTTCAGGTAACATAGGTACAACTCTATCAACTAAATAAACTGATGTTGCTCTATCATAGGCTTCATCATCTAAAATAGTTTTTGGTTGTAAATAATGTGATACATCTGCAATGTGAATTCCTATTTCATAATTACCATTTTCTAATTTGGTAAATGACAATGCATCATCAAAATCTTTTGCATCTTTAGGATCTATCGTAAAAGTTAAATCTTTACGCATATCACGACGCTTTCCTATTTCTGTTTCGGTAATTTCAATAGGTAAATTTTCGGCTTCTTTTTCAACCTCTTCTGCAAATTCATATGGTAATCCATATTCTAATAAAATAGAATGAATTTCGGTTTCATGTTCTCCTGGTTTACCTAAAACTTGAGTAATTTTACCAAACGGATTTTTAGAATTTTCAGGCCAATCAGTCATTTTAACGACTACTTTTTCACCATCTTTTGCACCGTTTAATTTATTTTGAGATACAAATAAATCAGCAGGCATTTTTTGACTATCTGGTATTACAAAACCAAATGTTTTATTCATTTGTAAAACACCAACAAACTCAGTTTTTTTACGTTCAATAATTTCAACAACTTCAGCTTCTAATTTATTAGATCTTCGTTTCTTATAAACAAATGCTTTAACAGTATCTTGATGTAACCCTTTACCTAAGTTTATTGAAGGTATAAATATATCATTCTCAAAATCATCAGACATAAAATATCCATTCCCATTAGATGTTAAATCTAACGTACCAATATGGTATTTACGATCTTGATTTATTTGATATTTACCTCTATCAACTTCTTTAATTTTTTTTGTTGCAGTTAATTCAACTAATTTTTTTAAGACTTGAGTTTTTCCGTCTGTATCAGAAATTCCGATTTTAGCTGAAATTTGTTTATGATTATAAGTTTTTGAACTGTCTTCTTTTAATATTTTGAAAATCTTTAAAGTTAAGTCTCTAATTACTTTTCCTTTTTTTTTGTAGATTTTTTTCTTTCTTGTCATTAATCTTTCTTCTTATTTTAATGTTACCAATTTACAAATAAATTTAAGCTGTTGCTTATTAAATAAATGTTATCAATCTATTTTGTATTTTGGCAATATTATACTTTAATATTTATGATACATTCTTGGTTTATAATTGCTAATCCTGTTTCAGGAAATAAAAAACTTTCTAAAAAATGGAAAGAAATTGAGCAGTTATTAAACGAAAAAAATATCGATTTTTCTTATGCTTTTACAGCGTATTCTAAACACGAAATTGAATTGGTACACACTGCTATTCAACAAGGTTATAGAAATATAATTTCCGTTGGTGGAGACGGTACACTACATCATGTAGTTAACGGAATTATGACGCAAAGATATGTAAAATCTTCTAATATTACGGTTGGAGTGATTCCTTTAGGTACAGGAAACGATTGGATTAAGACTTATAACATACCAAATAACATAAATAATGCAGTAAATTTAATTAAGCAAAAGAAGACTATTTTTCAAGATATAGGGCATTTACAATTAAGTAATACTGCTACTTTTTTTAATAATGTAGCTGGTATAGGTTATGATGGATATGTTGTTAATAAGTTAAATAAACTAAAAAAATTTGGTGCAATAGCCTACCTTTTAAGTGGAATTGCTGGTTTATTTTTATATAAAAAAACAAAATTTACTATTGAAGTAGATAATAAATCAATTAAAACAAAATGTTTAATGACTCTTTTTGGTATTTGTAAATACTCAGCAGGTGGAATGCAACTAACTGACTACAAATACTCTAATGATGGTTTTTTTGATATTACAATAGCTAAAAATTTAACTCTTTTAAATTTAGTGATAAATATTAAAAAATTATATAACGGGTTAATTACACAACATAAGAAAGTAGAAACCTTTACTACAAACACTTTGTTAGTAACTCCTATGTGTACTAAAAATGAACCATTTATACAGGCTGACGGTGAATTAATAGGAAAAGGAAAGGTAACAGCCTCAATTATTCATAAGGCACTACAATTTGTAATTTCATAAAATTAAAATTATTTTAACAAAACTGTAACATTTATAAATAAGTATCGTCTTTATAATAAGAAGTCGTAACTTATGAAAAACTTACGTAAAATAATTGCTTTATTTATATTCATATTTATTACAGGTATTATTGTAACTGTAGTAAGTATTAATACTACTTTAAATAAAAAAGCACCTACAGAGCTTGTAAAAGCTAAAGACACCTTAAATCTTATTAAAACAAGTAATAAGACAGTTTAATAGTACCAATTCGTAGGTATTATAATAAGTAAAATACATTTCCTTTTCTATTATTTCTTCTTTATAAAGTTTAAATATAACTAAAACTATGCTTAAATTTTATGTTTTAAACTAGCAGAAGTTAAAGCGTAATTACGTTTTATTCTTATTTATCAACATCATTAGTTTTATATACTTAAAATTAAGAATTTTATTCTTTTAAGTTGTTTCTATAGTAGATTCTTAATTTCTAAAATTTTTCTATTTTTTTAAATTAGATGTTATTAACATATATAATATATATATAAAAGATTTTTAAAATTTAAAAAAGGAAATGATTGTTATTATAGTGTGTTAATATGTAGCATAAATAAATGATTTAATTTTTGGTGATATCACTTATTAAATAAAATAAACATGTTATTATATAAATAACATGTTTAAAATCAACTATAAAATAGAGTTATTAACAATAGTTATAAACAGATGTAAACTAAAAAATATTAATAGTTAATTTTATTTTCACTGTAAAGAAGAGGTTAATTTTATGTTGATAAATGTTTATTAGAAACTCATAAAAAAAGTTGCGTATGTCATAATGTTCGCTGTATTGTTAAAAAAAATGAAATAATCAAATAAACTTTTTAAAATATATTATTACTTCTTAACAATTAACTAATACTACTTAAGTACTTTATATTTAGTAGTTTATTAAGAATACTAAAAAAAGCATTGTTAATTACTGTTGATAACCATGAATAACTGTATTTTTGTAGTAGACAACTAAATTAAAATCAACAAATTATGACAATTGCCATCGGAAACGACCATGCAGGTACCGAATATAAATTTGAAATTATAAAGTTATTAGAAGAATTAGGTCATAAAGTAATTAATTTTGGAACTAATGATTCGAATAGTATGGATTACCCTGATGCTATTCATCCAACTGCAGAAGCAGTAGAAACTGAACAAGCAGAAATGGGTATTATTTTATGTGGTAGTGGTAACGGTGCACAAATGACTGCTAATAAACATCAAGGTGTACGTGCAGCTTTATGTTGGAATAATGAGTTAGTAGCATTAACACGTCAACACAATAATGCTAATATTTTAACGATTCCTGCTCGCTTTGTATCATTACAACAGGCTTTAGGTTTTGTAGAAGTATTTTTAAGTACAGAGTTTGAAGGTGGAAGACACGCTGATAGAGTAAATAAAATAGCATGTAATTGCTAATAAGCTTTTATAAAGTATTTTTAATAAAATTATTTAAATGAAATTTTTAATAAAAAATTTTAAAGAGTTAACAACTTCAGAACTGTATGAGATTCTTCAATTACGTTCTGAAGTTTTTGTTGTAGAACAAGACTGTGTATATCAAGATATTGATGGAAAAGATCAAAAAGCATTACATGTTATAGGTATTAAAGAAGATAAAATTATAGCTTATACACGTTTATTTAATAGTGGACAATATTTTGATACGCCTAGTATTGGTAGGGTTGTAGTTAAAGATACAGAGCGTAAGTATGGCTATGGCCATGATTTAATAAAAGCATCTATACAAGCAATTGTTGATAACTATAACGAAAATAAAATAACGATTTCTGCACAAACTTATTTACAAAAATTTTATGAATCTCATGGTTTTGTAAAAGTTGGAGAAGAGTATTTAGAAGATGGTATTCCACATATTAAAATGATTAAGAATTAATCTTTTTTCTTAGTCATTTTATATAGTAAATATCCAAAACCTACTAAAAAATGTAAAATTATTATAGTTGCTACTATATATAATGTTGTATTAGAATTGTCTCTCATAGATGTAAAATTATACTATAATAGTTATGTACAAAGTAACTTAAGTTACATTAGTTTTTTTACTTCTATAAAGTCTCCAGATTTCATATTATTTAAAAGAATATCACCAATACGAACTCTAACTAAGCGAAGTGTAGGAAAACCAACAGCAGCAGTCATTTTACGAACCTGTCTAAATTTTCCTTCTCTAATAATTATTGAAACCCAACTTGTTGGGCCATGACGATCATCACGAATTTTTTGGTTTTGTAAAGGAAATTTAGGATCTTTTATTAAAAAAGCTTTACCTGGTAAAGTCATATATTTTTTACCATCAAAACCAATCTCTACACCTTCTTTTAATTTATTTACCGCTTCTTGGGTAATAACACCATCTACCTGTACGTAGTATTCTTTTTCTACTTTTTTACTACGTACTTGTGCGCTTACTTTACCATCAGTTGTTAATAACAATAATCCTTCAGAAGTAACATCTAAACGGCCTATAGCCATTGTTTTTTCTGGGAAATTATATAATTCACCTAATAATTTTTTCTTCCTCTTAGTTTGATTGTTAATAAACTGAGATAAAAAACCATAAGGTTTATGAATTATAAAATGTCTGTGATTTTCCATGTGCTATTTTAAAATGTACGACAAATTAACAAAAATATTTCGTCCCATTCTAGGGATATTTTTCCAATCAGAATAGGTTGAATAATAGGTATTAAAAACATTTTCTACGCCAGTTTTTAAAATAATATTATCATTGTTTATATAAAACTTATATCCAGCATCTAGGTTTATAATTGTGTATTCCTTCGTTTTATCTTCACCATAAATTTTAGAAAAATTATTTTGCGTACCTGCACCAACTACTTCAATTTTAGAATTAAAGAAGCCTTTTGTGTAAACGAGGTTTGCTTTGTACGAAATAGGAGAAATTAATGGTAAATTTTCACCTTTAATTTCTTTACCATAATTATATCCAACAGTACTATTTAAAGTAAAATTAGAATTAAACTTATAACTAGCACTTAAAGCACTATTAAATTGTAATACATTGTTTAAAGCACTATAAACTTTAACACCATCTGCACCAATAACCATTGGTGAATAATCAGTATTTATTTTACCTATAATATAATCTGAAATATAAAATAGAGAGTTATCAAAACTAACCTTAAATTTATTGTTGTCATATGCTATTTTAGCGTTGAATTCTAATGATTTTTCATTCTTTAAATTCGGATTTCCTATGTAATCAAAATTATCGAAACTATTAAATAAAAAATTGCCATAACCTTCACTAACTGAAGGAGCTCTTTCACCATAACCAATAGAAGATGTATAAGTAAATGACTTCTTTTTATGTGTTATTTGTGCAGAAATACTAGGTAAAAATCTATTTTTAGAAGCTTTTAAATTAGGATAAAAAATTTGTAAACTACTTAAACCAAAATTACTTGCTATATTATTATTCTGAAAACCAATTCTTGCACTAAATTGAGCTGAAGTAGTTTTATTTATAAAAAGTTTGTCTTCTAAATAGATACCAGAATATAAGGTTCTTACGTCTGGCCAAGTAAGCATAAACATTAATTTTTCTGTACTGTTAGCAGGATACATTGTCATTTCTGCTAACGACTTATTATAATAACCATTAAAGTTAGCTAAAAAAGAATGGTTATTTTTTTTAGCTTTAATTTTAGTATAAAACCCATAAGTATCACTCCAACCTGGCATATCCATATGAATAGCAACATTTGGTCTTTTAGTATCATCCATTACATGAGTAATAGAATTTGCATAAATTTTAGCTTCTAAATTATGAATAAACTTTTTTTCATTAGTATATTCATAATTTATAGAACCAATAATAGCTTTGGCTAAAGAAACATCCATTGGTAAAGCAGGATAACCAACATCGATAGCTTTATCATAAATAAGTGTTGCTCCAATTTTTTTAGTTGATGATAGTTTATAACCAGTTATTGCCGAAAAATTATACTTATTGTATTGAGAAAATAGTACTTCATTATTGTTTCCATCAAAATAATTAGCAGCAGTTCTTTTTATAAAATCGGTATTTAAAAAGAATTTTTTATCGTTGTAGTTTGCTTCTACACCAATAATTTTTGTATTCGAATTACTTTCATAACCTAAATCAAAACCAGTAATTAATTTGCTACCAACGTGTGAAAAATTATTTTTATCTAATTTTAAATCAATGGCACCACCAATGGTTTGCCCGTTTTCATTTCCATGTTGTCCAGAAAAAACAGCAACTTTTTCTAAATTCGAAACATCTACATAAGAAGTAATAGGATCCATTTTATCAGTACAAGCCCCAAAAATTTGCATTCCATCTATAGTAACACTAATTCTATCAGAAATCATGTTATTAATTGTAGGTTCCCATGCATAATTACCTCTTTTAATCATATTAATTTTAGAAGACTCTTCTAAGAATTGATCTAAAGAAGATAAAGGTTTTATGTATTTTTTATTATCAACATCTTTTCTTTTATTACTTATAATAATAATTTCTTTTAAAAAATTATGAGTTTCTAAAGTATCTTGTTTAGTACTTTCTTCTTGAGAATAAATCGTTTGAAATATAGTTAAGAAAGCTATAAGGAATTTAATTTTTTTCATAAAAAAATAGTTTATAAAAAATATAAAGCCTTTAATAAATATTTATTAAAGGCTTTAATTATACTTAAAATTCAATCTCTAAAAATAAGCTACTACTATCATTAGTATCTGTAACCTCTTCTCCTTTAATTAAGCTGTTTGTATTATTATATAACATTAAGTTTAATTTCCAATAACCTGTCATTGTAAAAGATAAATCACCTTCATACATTTTAGATGTAGTATTGTATGCTAAATCAGTATTATTTGGCGAACTATGATTTCCCATACTTGGCATTCTTGGATCTTGTTTAATCATATAATTTTCTACAATAGGAAAAGACATCATAGTTTCCATTTTATATACTCCAATTTTAAAATCATTTAAACCGATTTTTGGTGTATCAGGATTTATTAAAACTAATACGTATTTTGTATTATCACTATCCATAAAAACAGTAACTCTTTTCTTTGATGAAGCAGGAACAG
The DNA here is from genome assembly GCF_000430545.1 of Tenacibaculum ovolyticum DSM 18103. Lineage (GTDB taxonomy): Bacteria > Bacteroidota > Bacteroidia > Flavobacteriales > Flavobacteriaceae > Polaribacter > Polaribacter ovolyticus. The sequence goes on along the minus strand of NZ_AUMF01000015.1, from coordinate 69,886 downwards.
TAATTTTATCATTAACAGAATATGAAATAGTATTAACCGTATAGTTAATTGTTAAATCCCATTTTTCGGTTGCATTTTCTGCCATTTGAAAAATAATGTAGCCATTATATAAAGTTTCCTTTCCTTCTGTTTTTTCTATAGAAGACTTAGGACAAGAATGCATTTTATTTGTCATATGCATCATTGGTTTCCATGTTAAATTTGCATTTTTTATATAATCACCAGTTGCTTTATCTTTTATTCTTAAGTATATATTATTATACCCTTGTTCTAATTTACTTTCAGTAGAAAAAATTTCTACATCATGATCGGTATTAGAAAGTGTTTGTATTTGGTTTAATGCCGTTGTTTCATCTAAAATTAAATTATCATCATTACTAGAACAAGATGAAATAAATAGGGTAATTATTATTGGTAATATATATTTTAAAGTTTTCATTTTTATTTTATTAAATATTAGGTACATCACGAAGTATTGGTATAATTTTAACCAATAAAACGTATAAAAAAGCTGTAATAATTTTATTTATTACTTAAATATTTGATATAATTAAATGAAGTATTTTGGCGGTGGTGTTTCTTTTTCTATAAATAAAGAATCTTTAAAAACTTGTTGATACGTTATTTTTTTAATGTCTAAATCAGAAACGCATTTAAAATTAACAAGTGTATTTTTAGCTAATAAGAAAACAAAATTTTCTATTAATTTTTTATCATTTTTAGGAGGAGTGTTAGCGTTATTATCTGAAGCTTCATTAGTAAGCTTTTTCATTAAATAACATTTTCCATTACAACCCTGTTGATTTTCTTTTTGAACACATAATTCTTTTATTATATAATCTTGATATGAAATATAATATGCTACAACAGATATTTGGTAAATAGTATACGATACTAATACCATTGCTAAAATAAAAGCAGATATCTTATATGTAAGTCGAAACTTCACTTAGCAAAAATACGACACAAATCATTGTTAAAAAGATGATTTTAGTCATATTCTACAAGAAAAAATAAAAATTAAAGTAGTTCAATTTTACAAGAAAATAATTCTTTACCAGAACTTATTCTCATGTTTTTTTCAGAATAATTTTGAGTTTTTAATAAAGGATATTGAGTTATAGGTTCTAAACAAACCATATTATTAACTTCTGTCCACAACATAAAATTATTAAAATTTGTAGTCGTAATTTTTATATTTGGTGAATCATTTTTCACCAAAATAATTTCATCAGAATTTAAAATTTTATAAGCAGCTGATCCTACATTTAAAATATCATTTAAAGTAATTTCTTTTTCTTTAGTTTTTATAATTTCGGTTCCAGAACCTAAAAGTTTAAAACTAGGATGATATCCTAACATATAAGGCATTCCTTTTTCGCTATTAATTTCAAAATCAATTTTTAAAGATGAATTTTTAAGAGAAATAATTTTTCTAAAAACAAAATCATAAGGCCAATATAAATTTTCTTGGGTTGATTTTTTAGGAAATTTAGAATTTTTTATAAGGGTGTTTTTTACATATTTTTTTTCAAAAATAGCAGTAGTAGCATCACTAGAAATAAGTTTATAAGTAAGTTCTCGTAATAAGCCATGTTGGTCTTGTTTAGCAATACCATTTTTGGTATCAATATTATAATTATTAAACTTCGTAGGCCCAATAATAGGAAACATTTCTATATCTGAAGCGTTCCAACCAGGTGCATTTTTAGAATGCATAATTTCTTCATTATTAGAAATAAAACTAATAACCTCTCCTTTATTAATAGTTGCTGAACTATGTATTGTTTTTAAAAGAATAGTAGCACTCATATATTTAAAATTTTAAACCAAACAATAATACAAAATGTAGCTTAAAAATATAGTAAAATAAGCGTAGTTTTTTATAACTTAGCGACTCTTATTTTTAATATAATTAGCACGATTTATGGCAGCAGATAAAGAAAAAGAAGCGAAATTAAAAGCGCTTCAACTTACTCTAGATAAGTTAGATAAAACTTACGGAAAAGGAGCAGTAATGAAGTTAGGAGATAGTAAAGTTGAAGATATTGAAGCTATTTCATCAGGATCTTTAGGGTTAGATTTAGCTTTAGGAGTTGGTGGATATCCTCGTGGAAGAGTTATTGAAATTTATGGACCAGAATCATCAGGTAAGACGACCTTAACATTACACGCTATTGCTGAAGCTCAAAAAGCAGGTGGTATTGCAGCTTTTATTGATGCAGAACACGCTTTTGATCGTTTTTATGCAGAAAGTTTAGGAATAGATACAGATAATTTAATTATTTCTCAACCAGATCATGGTGAGCAAGCATTAGAAATTGCAGATAATTTAATTCGTTCTGGTGCGGTAGATATTGTTGTAATTGATTCGGTTGCAGCATTAACACCAAAATCTGAGATTGAAGGTGAAATGGGAGATTCTAAAATGGGATTACATGCCCGTTTAATGTCGCAAGCATTACGTAAATTAACAGGTACTATTAGTAAAACAAAATGTACAGTTATTTTTATTAACCAGTTACGTGAAAAAATTGGAGTTATGTTTGGTAACCCAGAAACTACAACTGGTGGTAACGCATTAAAATTTTATGCATCTGTTCGTTTAGATATTCGTCGTAGAACACAAATTAAAGATGGCGATAGAGTTATTGGTAACAGTACTAAAGTTAAAGTAGTAAAGAATAAAGTTGCACCTCCTTTTCAAATTGCAGAATTTGATATTATGTATGGAAAAGGAATATCTAAAGTTGGTGAAGTTTTAGATATTGGTGTAGAATACGGAATTATAAAGAAAAGTGGTTCATGGTTTAGTTATGGAGACACTAAATTAGGTCAGGGTAGAGATGCTGTTAAAAGCTTAATTAAAGATAATCCAGAATTAGCAGAAGAACTTGAAGGTAAAATTAAAAAAGCTATTGAAGAGCAAGAGTAAGTAAATGTATACTTATTAAAAGTTTTAAATATATTTTTATTAAAGCTGTAGAATAATTTCTACAGCTTTTTTTTGGTTTTTTTTAATGATTTGATACTATTTTTATTAATTTATTATCATATAGTAATATTATATTATCTATACTTATTATTTATGTAAAGTTAATGTTAAATTACTGAAAATTAACTATTAACAAAACCCTTCGAAGATGAAAAAACTAACAAAAACTATTTTATTATTTCTAGGACTATTATCACTTCCTATGTATTGCCAGGAGAGTAATGACATACCTATTCGTTGTGAAACACCATCAAGACAAAATTATTTTTTACAAAATAATAAAGCAAAAATAGAAGCTGATAAACTTGAGGAATTAACTAAAAAATTTATAAAAAAAAGAAAAGAACAATTTAAAAAGGGAACAGTAAGTAAAGCATCAAAATATGTAATACCAATTGTATTTCATGTTTTTGGAACTGACTTTGTAGGTAAAAAAGTTGATGATGCCTTGGTTAAAGAAGCATTAAAGAAAACAAATGAAGATTTTAATGGACTTAATAATGATTTTCATGATGTTTCTAATCGGTTTAAAAACCTTAGATCTACTTTAGATGTAGAGTTTCGTTTAGCTGAACTAGATCCAAATGGAAATCCAACAACAGGAATAAATTATTATACTAATAGAGCTGGTTTTGGAGCAGATAATATTTATGACGATGAAATTGCCAAATTTGCTTGGGATAATTATAAATATTTTAATGTTTACATTCTTTTAGATTTAAAAAAAGATGGTAAACTTAATAGATCAGGAGTAGCTTGGTATCCTAATAAAGATCAGTCAGATAGAAATGTAGCAAGAGCTGTTTTTAATGGTAGATATTTAGGAACAAATAGTAATGAAAACTTCAGAAGAATATTAACTCATGAATTTGGTCACTATTTAAATTTAGCTCATACTTTTGAAGGAGGATGTTCTGGTACAGGTGATAATGTAGATGATACTCCTGCTACTACAGTTAGTTTAGATTGTGTAGTTACACAAGAAAAATGTACTGGAGCAGGTATTCCAAATTCAGAAAATTTTATGGATTATTCTGATTGTTATAGAATGTTTACAAGGGGACAAGTACAGCGTATGCAAGCTGCTTTAGAATTTTCTTCAAGAAAACCTTTATGGCAAACAAATAATCATGCGCAAGTATTTTCTCAAAACCCTAATGGGCCAGAGTTATATTATGATTTTACCACATTTACTGAAAGTTTTGAAAATAACGGAGCTATAGGTGGAGGGAGAGACGTAAAAATTAGATTAGTTAATGGGCCAAAATTTTCAAACGTTGGTACATTACCTAGTAATAGTTATACTGTTGAAAATGTACCTTTAGGCTTAAGTGTACAAGTAGTAAGTAACAGTAATACAGAGGCGGTTATACGTTTATCAGGAAATGCTACTAATCATACAAAGGTTAATAATATAAGAAACTTAAAAATAACATTTAATAACGCAGCTTTTTCAGGTTTTAATGCTACAAACATTAAAGGATATAGCCGACCAGATTTACGTGTAGAGTATAATAATGCTTATGAAAGTACATATTTAACTTTTAACGAATTAAGACAAGTTGCTATAGATGGAAATAATTTTGTTGGTTTTGGAATAAATCCAGATCAACAAAGACCTAGATATGAACTTTCTGTTGATGATAATAAATTAATGATTGGGTTCGATGCTGGTGCAAAACATGTAGCTGTAAATGCTAGTAAACAAGTTTTACTAATTGAAGAAGGTGCTACAATTGGTCCTAATTTAGATTGGAATCATGATGATAGAGATAGGCTTTTGTCAGATAACATTTATCAAGCTTGGAGAGGTAAAAGAGGTTTTGTAGGTATGAGAATTGAAAGAGAATCCTTTCCCGGTAAATATTTTTATGGATGGGTAAGAATTGAAGTGTCTTCAGATGGTAAAATAGCTCGGTTTATAGATTTTTATTCACATAAAAGTCCTGAAGCATCAGTAAAAGCAGGTATAACAGATAAACCATCTGTAGCATTATCTAAACCAGTATTTTTTGAAGATGAAATTAATAACGGTACATTTTCTGAAGAAATAGATATTATTTTAGAAGGAACAGCAAGCTTCACATCTCAAAATTTAGCAAGCGGAATACATTTTACGGTAGATAATTTACCACTTGGTTTAACGGCAACTATTCAGAAAATAAATAATAAATTAGGTAAATTAAAATTGCAAGGTACTGCTAGTAGCCATGTTACTGGTGATGGTACATTAGCAAAATTAAAATTTAAAGATGCTGCATTTAGTGTTGTACCTAGTAATAAAACAAACTTTGATTTACAAGTTCGATTTTTTGATCCCTATGATATCACTTATATAAGTACTGAAAATTTAACTCCGTGGATAAATAGTAGTAATAATAATAGGTGGATATATATTGATACAGATTTTGATTTTGGTGATAATTCAAGATATTCTATAAGTCATTATACTGATAATTCTGGTAGTGGAGAATTTGTAGTATTAAATGGTAGAGGAAAAGGATTTACAATGGATGCTACTACGCTACATCCTATTTCACTAAGTGTTGGAACACAAGTAAATGCATCAAGTAGTTTTGTATCTACAGGATACGGAGTTAATAATGCCCCAAGATTATCAGGAACTAATGTTCCTCATAACGGAAAAGTAACTTATACAGGATTACGTTTTAGGGATAGAGCTGGAAGATTACATTATGGTTGGATGAAGTTTGAGTCTAAACCAAATGGATTTGAAGCAAGGTTATTAGCTATAGCATATAATAAAAAACCTAATGAAACTATTACTGTAGGTCAAATACCTAACGATTATTGTTATGCAGCTGCAAATATTAATGAGAAGTATGATGATTATTCAAGTGCTATAGGAACTTTTAATTTTGAACAGTTTACTCAAAAGTCTGATTTTCCGCTTAACTATACTGATTTTACAAGTAAAACAATAAAAGTTCGTCCTGGAGCAAATAGTTTTTCTATAAAAGATGATGGAATAAAAACATCTGGTACAAACATTCTTGGAATATGGATTGATTTAAATGGAGATAAAGATTTTGAAGATAATGGAGAACAAATTCATATGTCAAATCCTTACCCTGCTGGTACTGATTATGGAGGTGAAGTAACGTTGCCAAATGTAAATGGAACATATGCATTACGAATAACAATGAAAAATGAAACAGAATCAGATAACCCTAAACCATCTCCTTGTGATTTCTTTTTACATGGTGAAGTTGAAGATTATACAATTAATATTTCAAATTCAAATCCAATATATCCAGTAGCTAAATTTGAAATGCCAACAAGTATTTCTGCAAAAGAATTACTGGTAGTAACAGATACTTCTACTAGAGAACCAGATTCATGGAACTGGGAATTTGAAGGAGGAGTTCCAGCTACATTTAATGGTAAAACACCGCCAAGTATCTACTATGAAAATGTAGGAACTTTTAAAGTGAAATTAACAGTTAAAAAAGGAAGTGTTTCACAAAGTATAGAAAAATCATTAAAGGTTAACCCACATCCAACAGCATATTGTGAAGTTTCAAGAAGAGGTACTTATCCAGGAAGAAATGATGTAACTAAAGTTGTGTTTGGTGATATTAATAATGTAACAGAAAAAGGAGGAACTGGATATGGTGATTTCACTAGTTTATCTACAAGCCTTATACAAGGACAAACATACCCTATAGAATTAACAACATATCAGCAAATTACAAATGCAACTAGTGAGGCAGGAACTAATTTAGTTGTTTGGATTGATTGGAATAGAAATAATGAATTTTCTGATAATGAAATTGCTTATGAAAGAAGAGCAGTAGCTTCAGATACTCCTGATATGGTATTAAATGGAAATATAACAGTTCCTAAAATTTATTCAAACGGAATATCTTTAATGAGAGTTATCCGTTATTATTCATACGATAATAAAGATAGACCAAGATGTGGTGAAATAGTTGAAGCAGATATTGAAGATTATACCGTTAACCTTACAGGAACAACTGTACAAGCTCCAATAGCCAATTTTGAAGCAAATTCGACTACAATAACAGAAGGAGCAACAATTATTTTTACTGATAGTTCTACGAATAGTCCTACAGGATGGTCATGGTCTTTTGAAGGAGGTACACCAGCTACATCAACAGAGCAAAACCCTTCAATTACATATAATTCAGAAGGTATATTTAAAGTAACATTAACAGCTAGTAATTTAGGTGGTACTAATGCAATTACAAAAGAAGGTTATATTACAGTAAATAAAGGATCAAGTATTACCTATTGTGAATCAGCAGGAACACGAGTACAATACGAATGGATTTCAGGAGTAAAAGTGGGTAGTTTTATAAATAATTCAGGAGGTCAAAAATATTCAGATTTTACATCAAAAACAATAACATTACCAGGAGGTTCAACAACAGATATAACATTAACACCAGGGCATTCAGGAACTGCTTATAAAGAGTATTTTAAAGTTTGGATAGATTATAATCAAGATGGAACTTTCGGAACAGATGAGGTAGCTTTTGATGCAGGAGCAGCTTCAACAACCGCAGCAACAGGAATAATAGAAGTACCAATAACTGCAAAACCAGGAAATACAAGAATGCGAGTATCAATGAAGTATAATACAGCTCCGAATTCATGTGGAAGTGTTGGAGATGGTGAAGTAGAAGATTATACTGTAAATATTTCAGGAGCTACAAATCCAAATCCTATTACCTATTGTGAATCAGCAGGAACACGAGTACAATACGAATGGATTTCAGGAGTAAAAGTAGGTAGTTTTATAAATAACTCAGATGCTCAAAAATATTCAGATTTTACATCAAAAACAATACCATTAGGAACTGGGTCTTCAACAGAAATAATGTTAACACCAGGGCATTCAGGGACTGCTTATAAAGAATATTTTAAAGTATGGATTGATTACAATCAAGATGGTACTTTTGGAACTGATGAGGTAGCTTTTGATGCAGGAACCTCTTCAACAACAGCAGTAACAGGATTAATAGTAGTACCAACAACTTCAAAATTAGGAAATACAAGAATGCGAGTATCTATGAAATATGATATAGCTCCAAATTCATGTGGTAGTGTTGGAGATGGTGAAGTAGAAGATTATACTGTAAGTATAAACTCTAGTACTCAGGCAAAATTTAATACTTCTAATGTAAAGTTAGATGAAACTACAATATATCCAAACCCGGTTAGTAGTGAATTGATGGTTACTTTCAGTAAAAATACTGTAATTAAAAATTCGAATATTATCATTCAAATAGTAGATATTACAGGTAAGAAGATTAAAGAAAAAACAAATATTAATAATCAAAAAATTAAATTTAACCTAGAAGATATACAAAATGGTACTTACATTTTACAGATATTAAATGGAAATAAAATTGAGTACAAAATGTTTATAAAAAAATAAAGTATAAATATATTTTATAAAAAAGCGGTTGAAATTTCAATCGCTTTTTTTTAAAATAATTTTTTAAAAAAGTGTTGTGATAGCATATTTTAATTACTGAACTTCAATTATATAAAAGAATAATTTTTTTTGATACTTTTACTAAACCTTCTAAATTATATATGCTTAACAAATAGAAAGGTTTAATTAAAGTTAATTATGATTAAAAAAAAAAGAATTGAATCTGTAGATTTATTAAGAGGGTTTACCATTGTTGCTATGATTTTGGTAAATACTCCTGGTACATGGAACTCTGTTTATACACCTTTGTTACATGCCGAATGGCATGGATTAACACCTACAGATTTAGTATTTCCTTTCTTTTTATTTATAGTAGGTATCTCAATATATTTTGCATATAAAAATAAGGAAAAGGGAATAATTATTTATAAAAAAATAGCAGTACGAAGTTTAAAATTAATAGGATTAGGTTTGTTTTTAAATACTTTCTTACCATATTTTCCTTTTATAAGAGAATTTGAAACTCTTAGAATTACAGGAGTTTTACAAAGAATAGGAATTGTATTTTTTATAGCATCAATTTTATATCTTAATTATAATTGGAAAACTATTTTAGCAATTAGTGCTACAATATTAATTAGTTATGCATTAATTTTAGGTTTTCTTCCATTCTCAGACGGTACATTGCCAACTTTTAATAGAGCACCAAATAACTGGTCAAATTATATAGATTTAAATATTTTAGGAAAACATATGTGGAAACCAGATTATGATCCAGAAGGTTTATTTAGCACATTACCATCTTTAGTTACTTGTTTGTCTGGTATATTAATTGGTAAATTATTAGATGAACTTAAAACAATTAAGCAACTTTTTTTAGCAGCAATTATATTATTAGCTTTAGGTTATACTTTAAATGTTTGGTTTCCTATAAATAAAGCTATTTGGAGTAGTAGTTTTGTATTAGCAACAAGTGGTTGGGCAACTTTAATATTAGCAATAATCTATTATTTAAAGGATATTAAAAAATTTCAATTTGGAAATATTTTTAAATACGTTGGTATGAATGCAATTACTATTTATTTTTTATCTAGTCTTACATCAATAATAATGTATTTAACAAAAATAGGAGACACTAACTTACATAATTATGTGTACAAAAATATTTTTGTACATTCCTTTTTATCTGACAAATTTTCTTCTTTATTATATGGTTTAACAGTAGTTATATTTTACGTAAGTTTAGGATATTTAATGTTTAAAAAGAAAATTTTTATTAAAGTTTAAAATAAAAACCTGTTGAAAAATGATAGGTTTTTTTTAATCTATTTTGTCAATTTGAGACAAATACTACTTACAAACTTCATTTTATATTTGTTGTATGGAAACAAAAGAACATTATATAAACCGTTTACAACAAGTAGTTTCCTATTTAAGAACCAAATACAATCAAAAAATTTTAATAGAAGATTTAGAAGAGCTATCTAATTTTTCATACAGAAATTTACAACGTGTTTTTAAAGCAAACTATGCAGAAACTATAGGTGCTTATGTAACAAGAGTAAAAGTAGAAAATAGTGCAAAAATGTTATTATTTACTAAAGATGAAATTAAACAGATTGCCGATAAAGTAGGCTATTCTGATGTACAATCTTTTAGTAAAGCATTTAAAAAACATTATGGTATTTCACCTGCTATTTACAGAAATAAAAAAGAAGAAACATTGCAAAAAAAGAATAGTAAACAACATACAATTATACCTTTTTTTGAAAATAGAATTACTGAACTAAAACCTCAAAAAGTATTATATAAAACTTATAAAGGAGATTATTATAATAATCAAATTAATGAAATATGGAACCGTTTATTAGTTGAATCTGAGGCTGTAAATATTAACATAGATGAAGCGACTTCTTTTGGTATAATTTGGGATGAACCTATTATTTCTGAAAAAATAAGCTATAATTATGATGCTTGTATTATAATAGACGAAGTTATTAAAATACCAAGTAAAAAGTTTAAAACAAAAATAATCCCAAGTCAAAAATACGCTGTTTTTACACACATAGGTAATTATAAATCTATTAGTAAAACTTATGATAAAATATTTAGTAATTGGATTTTTACTTCAGGAAAAGAGGTTTCTGAAAAACCTTTTTTAGAGTTTTATATAAAACATGAAAGTCATACAAATGACGAAAATGAATACGAAACAGAAATTTATGTACCTTTAAAAGGTTGATTTAAAAAATTGACACTAAAATGAAGAAAATGAAAATATTAGCACTAATATTTAGCTTGATTTTAACCACAAAATCTTGTACAAAAAAAGAAGATATTAACTCTATTATTCCTATAGTTACAAAGAGTACTCAAAAAATGTACTTCAATGGTAAAATTTTTACAGTTAATGATAAACAGCCTTGGGCTGAAGCAATAATTGTTGATAAAAATAAAATTGTTTTTGTAGGCTCAAATATTGAAGCTGATAAAAGAGTAGAAGCTGCTGCAGATAAAATAGATTTAAAAGGAAAAGTGGTACTGCCTGGTTTTCATGATGTTCATATGCATCCAATGGAAGTAGGTTCTACAACAACAACTTTTGTTTTAAAAGAAAATGAAACGAACGCAGAAAATTATATAACAACCATAAAAAAAGCAGCAAATGATAACCCAAATGTAGCATGGATTATTGGTTTTGGTCACTCAATAAATACACTTTTAGAAGCACAAAGAAATCCTTTAGAAATTATTGATGAAGCCGTTTCAAACCGTCCAGTAATTATTATGGAGCAAACATCACACTCTATGTGGTTAAATTCTAAAGCATTAGAATTAGCAGGGATTAGTATAACCACACCAAATCCTCAAGGAGGAATTATCATGAAAAATAACGGTAAATTAAATGGTATTTTAATTGATAATGCGGGCGATGTAGTTTTTCAACAAGCAATAAGTGCTTTAAATGATAGTAATGGAGAATATAATGGAATGGTTGAATATGTATTACCAGAGTTAGCAAAACATGGAATTACATCGGTTTCTGATGCAAGAACTTATTGGAAAAGAGATCAACATAAAACTTGGAAAAATTTAGCAGATAATAATAAATTAACAGCGCGGTTTAATCTAGGTTTATGGGCGTATCCTACAGCAGATGATGTATCACAAATTTCAGCTTTAAAAGCATTGTTTTCTAACGATGAAAATAGCTTATTAAAGATTAATCAAATTAAATTGTATTCAGATGGAATTACACATAACACAACAGCGGCATTACATTCTGATTATCATGAAAATTATTTTAATGAGCCAACGAATAATGGATTAAACTATTTTACAGAAGTAAGAATAGCAACTTATATTAAAGAATTAGAATCAGTTGGATTTGATTTTCATATTCACGCAATTGGTAATAGAGGTGTTACAGAATCTTTAAATGCAATTGAACAAAGCGGAACATCAAAAGGAAGACATCGTTTAACACATGTTGAAATGGTTACATCAACAGATATGAATCGTTTTAAACAATTAAATGTAACTGCAGATGCTCAAGTAACAGGTGAATTTACGCAACCTCAATATTGGCATGATAACGACCATTTATTAGGTAGCGATTTAGCAGAGAATCAAGTTCCAATAAAATCATTAAAAGATGCAGGTGCAAGATTAACTTTAAGTAGCGATTGGAATGTGAGTACACTAAATCCGTTTGTAGGAATTCAAAATGCAATAACAAGAATACCCCAAAATATTTTATTAGAAGAAGCAATTAAAGCATATACAATTAATGGTGCATATGTTATGAGGCAAGAAGATAAAGTAGGTTCATTAGAAGTTGGTAAATTAGCAGATTTTATAGTGCTAGATAATGATATTTTTACAATTCCATCAAATCAAATTAATAAGACTAAAGTTATTTTGACTATTTTTAACGGGAAAGAAATTTAAAAAAATAACATTGATAGATATATCAGAAAACATACAGTTAAAAGAAATTCTTAGTACTGATTATAACGTTCTTTTTAAATTAATGGAAGACGTTTATCCAGCTGCTTATAGTCATTTTTGGAAAGATGATGGAAATTGGTATGTAAACACTCAATATTCAAAAAAAAATATAGTTAAAGAGCTTTTAGAAGAAAATGCAAAATATTATTTTGTCGTGTTTAAAAATGAAATAATAGGTAATTTCAGAATTCTTTGGGATAAAAAATTAAGTGGTTTTAGTGAAAAAAAATGTATAAAATTACATAGAGTTTACTTGCATTCAAAAACACAAGGAAACGGAATAGGTAAAGAATTAATAAATTGGCTAGAAATAGAAGCCTTAAAAAAACAATATGAACTTATTTGGTTAGATGCGATGGATGAGCAGCCACAAGCTTTCGAATTTTATAAAAAATTAGGCTTTAAATATTATTCACATTGTTTTTTAGACTTTGAATTATTACATGATAAAGTTAGAAAAATGAGTCAACTTTATAAAAAGTTGATTTAAACGCCAGTACTACCAAAACCGCCTGCACCACGTTCAGTTTCATCAAGAATAGTTACTTCTTGCCAGTTTACGCGTTCATGTTTTGCAATGACTAATTGTGCAATACGTTCACCATCATTAACTACAAAATTTTCATTTGATAAATTTACCAAAATAACACCAATTTCACCACGATAATCAGCATCTACAGTACCAGGAGCATTTAATACGGTAACTCCTTTTTTAGCAGCCAACCCACTTCTTGGTCTTACTTGTGCTTCAAAACCAATAGGTAAGGCTATGAATAAACCAGTTTTTATAATAGCTCTTTCTAAAGGTTTTAAAGTAATTGCTTCTTCAATATTAGCACGTAAATCCATTCCTGCAGAACCTTGTGTTTCATATGCAGGAGTTTGATGTTTTGATTTGTTTATTATTTGTACGTTCATATTATTCAGTTTTTCAAAATTCAAATATAATACGCTTAACTTTTAGAAGAAGGGTATAGATTTATTAATTTAGCATATTAAACAAACAACAATATGAGTAAGCAAACTAAAATAGCTGTTTTAGGAGGAGGAAGCTGGGCTACAGCCATTATAAAGATGTTATCTGAAAATCTTGAAAACATTGGTTGGTATATGCGAAGTGTATATGCTATAGAACATATAAAACGTAATAAGCATAACCCTAGTTATTTAAGCTCAGCAGAGTTACATCCAGATCAATTAGATTTGTCTGACGATATGAATTATATTGTTGAAAATTATGATGTACTTATTTTTGCAATACCTTCAGCTTTTGTAAATACCGAATTAGAAAAATTAACAGCTTCATTAAAAGATAAAATTATTTTTTCGGCAATTAAAGGAATTGTACCTGAAACAGGGTTAATTGTTGGCGAGCATTTTCATGAAAAATTTAACATACCGTATGAAAATATAGGTGTAATTACAGGTCCATGTCATGCTGAGGAAGTAGCAATGGAACGCTTGTCATATTTAACATTAGCTTGTCAGGATGAAGAAAAAGCAAAAAAATTAAGCGAATATATTGCAGGACGTTATATTAAAACCAAAATTTCTGATGATATTATAGGTACTGAATATGCAGCTATGTTAAAAAATATTTATGCAATTGCAGCAGGTATCGCTCATGGTTTAGGATATGGAGATAATTTTCAAGCAGTATTAATGAGTAATGGTATTCGTGAAATGAAACGTTTTATTAAAAAGGTGCATAAAATGAAGCGTAATATTAACAATTCAGCTTATTTAGGAGATTTATTAGTAACCGGATATTCAACTTTTAGTAGAAATAGAATGTTTGGAAACATGATAGGTAAAGGATATACTGTAAAATCTGCGCAAATGGAAATGAGTATGGTTGCCGAAGGATATTATGCTACTAAGAGTGCTTATGAAATTAATCAAAAGAACGGTGCAAAAACTCCTATTATTGAAGCTGTATACAACGTATTATACGGCAAAAAAGAAGCAAAAGATGAGTTTTTAAAGTTAACAAATAGATTAGATTAGTTGTCTGCATTTGTACAAATAACCCTTCTTAATAAAAAGAAGTCCGCTCACCAATTGCTTCTAAAAATTGTGTTGTGTAGGTTTTGTATTTGTAATACAATAGTAGCAAATTTAATTTAATTTTTTGATTAACAATAGTTTTTGTGAAATATATACTTATTTAAAAAAGTAGAAAAATTTTACTACTAGTTATATTTTTATTAAATTTGTTTAAAATCAAACAAAAATGAAAACAATTCAAGAAGCTGTTGAAATTACCATTAGAAAAACACCTTTCATTGAAGAAGCTTTAAATGAAAAATTAATAAACGTATCTTCTTTAGCAAGAATTGTATTGCCAGAAGTATCTAAATTACTTAAAAAAGAAGTAAAAGTAGGTGCAGTTATGATGGCAATTAATAGATTGTCTCCTGCAAATGAGTTAAGAATACGTAAAAATATTAAAAAATTAGCGCTCGATTTAGGAGATGTAATTGTACGTTCAGATTTATGTGATTTTACATTTAAAAATACCTCTTCTTTATTAAAAGAAATTGCCAAAATTTTAAGTAAATCTGCAGATAGTAATGATTATTTTTTAACAGTTTCTCAAGGTATTTTTGA
The DNA here is from genome assembly GCF_000430545.1 of Tenacibaculum ovolyticum DSM 18103. Lineage (GTDB taxonomy): Bacteria > Bacteroidota > Bacteroidia > Flavobacteriales > Flavobacteriaceae > Polaribacter > Polaribacter ovolyticus. The sequence continues at coordinate 54,845 of NZ_AUMF01000015.1, read as the reverse complement.
AACAAATATTGTTACTAGTAAAAATTTACAACCGTTTGTTGAAGAAATTTTTAAGAAAGAAACATTAATAAATAATGTAAGTGACTTAGCATCAATAACAATTAAGCTTCCTAAAGACAACTTAGAGCAATCAGGTGTGTATTATTTTATTTTAAAGCAATTTGCTTGGGCAAACATTGCTGTACAAGAAGTAATATCTACTACACATGAAATGACAATTGTTGTTAAAGAAGAAGATGTAAACGAAACCTTTGCCATTTTAATGGATTTAAAATTGAATTAGCAGTAAATAATGGAAAAGAAAGATCCGTATGCTTCACTAAGAATTAAAGAATTTAATATTTTTCTTCTAGTACGATTTGCTTTGGTATTTGGTTGGTCTATGCAATTTATTATCATAGAATGGCAAGTATATAGTATTACTAAAAATCCACTTTCACTTGGTATTATTGGTTTAATGGAAGTAATACCAGCAGTTTCTATGGCACTTTTTGCAGGTCATATTGTAGATCAAAAAGAAAAACGAAATTTATTAATACTATGTACTGGAGCGTTTTCATTAATAAGTTTAGGGCTGTTTTTTTTAACATTACCTAGTTTTATTGAAGGTTGGGAAATAAATACAGTTTTATATGCTATTTACGGACTTGTATTTTTTGGAGGTTTTTTGCGTTCTTTCTTTGGACCAACTATATTTTCATTAATAGCGTTAATAGTTCCAAAAAAATTATATCCAAATGCAGCAACCTGGAGTAGTTCTACTTGGCAAATGGCTTCAGTTTTAGGGCCTGCTTTTGCAGGGTTTACTATTTCTTGGATAGGAGTTCATTGGTCACTTTGTATTGTTTTTGGCTTGGTTCTATTTTCATTTTTAATGATATTTTTTATAAAGAAAAAACCTATTTTAAATCCAAAAATTGGTGAACCAGTAATGAAGAGTTTAAAAGAAGGGGTTCGTTTTGTATTTAAAACAAAAGCTATTTTAGGAGCGATTACTTTAGATATGATTTCAGTCCTTTTTGGAGGAGCTGTAGCTCTATTACCTATATATGCACAAGATATTTTAAAAGTAGGACCAGAAGGGTTTGGTGCTTTGCGCGCTGCACCTGCTATAGGAGCTTTTTTAACTATGTTAATTACAGCATACATACCAATTAGTAGAAACGCAGGAATGAAGCTTCTAATGGCTATTTTTGGCTTTGGAACTTGTATTATCGTGTTTGGTTTGTCTTCTATATTTTGGATATCAATTGTAGCTTTATTTTTTAGTGGTGTAACCGATGGTGTTTCAATGGTAATACGTCAAACAATTTTACAATTAAAAACTCCTGATCATATGCGAGGTAGAGTAGCTTCAGTAAACTCTATGTTTGTAGGTTCTTCTAACGAATTGGGTGCTTTTGAAAGTGGAATAACCGCAAAATTAATGGGAACAGTAACTGCCGTTGTTTTTGGTGGTACGATGACTTTGTTAACAGTTATAAGCACAGGAATAATTAACCCAACACTACGAAAGTTAGATTTAACGAAAGATTTAGAAGAGCATGAAAAGATGGAATAATTATTTTAATAAATTCAAAAAATAGAAAAGCCGGTAAAACTATAGTTTTACCGGCTTTTCTATTTTTTGAATACTTTTTTTAAGACATATCCATATAACTAATCTTAGTAATAATGTTAGTTGTTTGATTAAATTCAATATTTACAAAGCTATCACAATCTTCACAAACGGTGAATAAAATACTTTTAGAACCATTTCTTCCAACACTAAAAACAACAGTTCCTAATTTACTAATGTCATCACCAACAGTAACTGTAGTATCTTTTATAGAAAAAGTAGATTCATTAGTATTTACCTCAAAAGATTCTATATATGGTTTGCTTTTACCTAACGTAGAAAAATCTATTTTAAGACCTTTAAAAGTAAAATAATAATAGCTCTCATTTTCATCAACAGTATATGAAGTAACAGCACCTAATAAAGCTTCAACAGCAGGCTGTTTTCCCTTCGTTTTTTTAAGATCTTTTAACGAAGTAGTATTTATTTTAATAGCATCAAATTCTGAAGAAGTTACAATGTTACTTATTTGACTGTTAGCTATAAAGCTAGATAACATAAGGAATGCAATGATAATTTTTTGTTTCATTTAAGTACTTTTTAAAACCAGTATTGTTGGTTAAGGGGATTTTTAACTTGAGATCAAAGATATAATTCTTTTTTCATATTCAATTACTATGCCAAAAGCAGCTACATAAAAGTAGTTGCTAAATTCATTTTAACATTTAATTCTTCTTCATGTTTTAAAGCAATTTCTTTGCTCCAATTAAAGTAATTTATAAACTCTTTTAAAACTTCATTTTTATAAGTATCTACACTCGGTTTATCAAAAAATAAACGACCTGTACGCCTCATAAAAAAATCTGTTGGTGTACATGTCATCTCATGTTGAATAGTAAACCAAATTTCAGCTTTTAATAAACGTAGTTCTATATCTTTTTCTTTAAGCTCATCAAACTTATCTAATATAATATCAGTTTGTTTTCCGTAATTGTGTACTAAATAAGCAGCATCTATTTTTGTTAATCCTTGATTTTTTAAGTTTTTATAAACTTGATTTATATACAAATCAACAGATTTATAATTTTGAAAAGGACCACCAGCTAATATAATATCTTCAGTTTGTATAGGGTCAAATTCAACATCAAATCGACGAATCATTTTCTTTGCAACCAAATCAACAATACGTTCGGCCATTTTACGATATCCTGTTAATTTACCACCTGCAATTGATATTAATTTTGTGTCAGAAACAAATATTTCGTCTTTACGTGATAATTCTGAAGCAGATTTTCCTTCTTCATGAATTAACGGACGCAAACCAGCCCAAGAAGATTGAATATCAGCTATTGTTAAGTTAATTTCTGGAAACATATTATTAACTGCTTCAACCAAATAAGCAACATCTACAATACTAGTTTCTACGGTGTTTTTGTCTTTCTGAAAATTTGTGTCTGTAGTACCAAAATATGTTACTTTTCCACGAGGAATAGCAAACATCATACGTCCGTCAGGAACATCAAAATAAACAGATTGTTTTACTGGTAATTTTTCATGAGCTACAACCAAGTGTACACCTTTAGTTAAATGAAGTCTTTTACCAATTTTAGAGTTATTTATTTGGCGTAATTCATCTACCCAAGGTCCAGCAGCGTTTACTACATATTTTGCCTTAATATTATAGTTTTCATTAGTAAAGCCATCAGTAACTTTTGCTCCTACAACTCGCTTATTTTTATAAATAAACTCGTTAGCTTTTGTATAATTAAGTATTTGTGCATTGTATTGACTTGCTGTTTTTAATACTTCAATAGTTAAACGAGCATCATCGGTACGATATTCAGCATAATAACCAGCACCTCTTAAAATGTTTTCTGGTAAAAGAGGTTCTTTTTCAAGTGCTTCTTCTTTATCTAGCATTTTTCGTTTATCATCACCCTCAACAGAAGCTAAAACATCATATATTTTTAATCCAATAGAAGTTAGCCAAGAGCCATAAGTTCCTCCATCAATTAAAGGTAAAATCATTTTTTCAGGAATTACTAAATGCGGCGCTATTTTATGAACAATAGCACGTTCGGTACCTACTTCTTTTACTAACCAAAAATCAAATTGCTTTAAATAACGCAAACCACCATGAATTAATTTTGTTGATTTACTTGAAGTACCTGAAGCAAAATCATTCTTTTCAATTAAGGCAACTTTCATTCCTCTAGAAGCTGCATCTAATGCAATACCTGCTCCGGTAATTCCACCTCCAATAATTAGAATATCAAATTCTGTTTCATGTAATTCTTTTTGAATGTTTTTTCTATTGAAAAATGAAAAGTTGTTCATAGTTTACTTTTTTGTCTAACAAAAATAAGTAAATAAAGCATAAAAAAAGAGTTGAATAATTTCAACTCTTTTTTAGTTAGGTCTAAAAGAAATAAAATCAACTATTGATTTATTTCTTTCCAATTTTTATTAGCTTTCTTTTGTAGCTCTTTAGCACCTTCTTGCTGCCAAAGTTGTAATGTATTGTTTCCCCAAGAATTGTAAAACAAGTATAATTCACCATTATTTATTTGAAAAGTTTTTGGGTTAATAGATACTCTTTCACTAGTTTTACCAATAGCGTATGCACAAAACCCGCCATATTTAGGAATGTATTTTTTAGGATCTTTTTTAAATAAACTTAAATTCTCTTGTGAAGAGAATAAAAAAGAAACTCCATCATGGGTTGCTTTAATTTTCTTATTTCCTTTTACAGCTTTGTTAGAAAAATAAGCAACTACATCGTAGCCGTTAGCTATTGCTCCTTTTTTAACATTATATTTCTGAGAAAAAATGTTTGTTGAAAACAACAATAATAATATTAAAAACCTTTTCATAGATTACTGTTTTTTATTTTTTAATACTTCCCAATTATTATCTCCTTGAGTTTGTAATTTTTTAGTGTCTCCTTCTTTCCAAACATCTAAAGCACTCGAAAACCAAGAGTTATAAAACAAATATAATTTGCCATCTCTTATTTCATAAGCTTCAGCATCTATATACATTTTAGTTTTTTTAGCGGCAATTGCATAGGCACAATATCCACCATATTGAGGAATATATTTTATTGGGTTTGTTTTAAATAGTTGTAAGTTTTTTTCAGAAGAAAATTTAAATTTTGCTCCATCATGCATAATTTGAAGTTTCTTTTTTCCTTCTAAAGGTTTTTTATCTACAAAATATGAAACAACATCATAGCCTTCAGCAACGTATCCATTTTTGGTATTATAATCTGTTTTTTGAGCAAGGAGAACAGTAGAAAGTATTAATAAAATATAGGTTAGTCTTTGTTTCATTGTTTTTAATTTTAAAGGTAGTCGATGAAAATATAAAATAATTACAATTAGTTGTTTTTTAATAATTGCCAAGGCTGTTGAATATTATTTTTTCTAATAGGTAATAATTCACCGAATTGAAGAAAAACAAATTCACTTTGTTGAGGTTGTAAAAATACAAAATCATCTATTTCTAATATATTTTTTTTACTAGTATTAACCATTGTTTGATTGGTTGATATGCCAAATAAACCATTCTCTTTTATGTTAATGGGATAGCAATAATCTGCTTTCCAATATCCACCATAAATAAAATAAGAAATTTTATTTTTAGAATTTATAAGATTTAATAAGTTTTTAAACCTTTCTAAAGCAGGAAGTGTTGTTCCTTTAAACTTTTTTAAAACAGGTGTTGCTATATAACATGCTGCTTGATATTCTTTTAAAGAAGGAATATTAAAAGTAGTTGGTTTTACTAAACATGATCCCACAGAAATATCATTTAAAGGAGAATTATTGGATGTATGTAGGTTTAATGTAGGGCTTCCTGATCCGTTAAAAGTTAATCTATTTGACCATAATGAAGAAAATTCTTTTTTAATAAGATCTTTACATTTTTGATAAAAAGTATTTGCCAACAGTAAAGCTTTCTCTTTTGAACGAATAATACTAGGTAATTTTACCACATGTGGATCATAGCCCATTAATCCACTAAATTCAATGTATTTACTATTCAATGCCATAATTGATAACGCGTTTCTTAGTGCGTTAAGAGTCATAAATCCTCCCCGGTGTAAGCCAACGTCAATTTCAATATTTAAATGCAATTTTTGATTTAGTTTTTTAGCTAAATCAATATATTCTTGTATCCGTTGTTCAGAATCTACTAACCATTGTATTTGTTGATAAGGATTAAAACTAGTGCTGTTTTTGGGTAAATTATTATAGTAATATTCAGCAGTTTTAATTGGCATCGGTTTTCCTATTAAAACATCATGTTTTTCATTTAGTTTTGATGTTAAATCTGTTAAAAAAGGCTGATGAAACACCATTAATTTATGTGTGTTTGTCTTTTTTAAAATATAATCTATCAAGTTATATGAAGGCAATGATTTTACAACTAATCTAAAATTAATAGCAGTAGACAGTGTTGCTTTTAAAGTCTTAATATTAGTATCTAATCTATCTAAATCTATTAATAAGCATGGTATGGCTCTCTTATAGTTTTTTAAACTTAAGTTGAGTGCTTTAAAATATGTTTCGTCTGTTATTTTTTTCATTACCAACCTTTAAATACTAAATAACTTTTTAAGATATGGATTGATAAAAACTCCATTAGGGTCATTTTCTTTTCTTAGTTGCATAAATGTAGTAAACTCAGGATACATTGTAGATATATCATTAGTTTTAAGAGTATTCATTTTTCCCCAATGTGGTCTTCCATCATAAGCTCTAAAAATTTCTTCTAAAGCAGTAAAATAAGGTTCGCATTCTTTTTTATTATATACGTGACAGGCAATGTAGGTTGAGTCTCTTTTATATGCAGGACTTAATAAAAGATCATCACCTTTTACCCATCTATTTTCAATAGGAAAATGAATATTAAACTTTTTTTTGTTTATTAAATTCTGAACATCTTTAAATACATCTTTATATGTTTCAGATGGTATGTTGTATTCCATTTCACGAAACTTTACAATGCGAGGTGTCGCAAATATTTTATGACTATAGTATACTTTTTTAATAGTACTAATGTTTGCAGCTGTTATTTTAGCTACGGTTTTATTTTGTGAAGGGAAATATCTAGCAAATTCACAGACGAGTTTAAATATGTGGTTCTCTAAGAAAAATTCAGTCCAATAATTAAAAAAATTATCTTTATCTGGCGCTGTATTTTCTACAATATTGGTTGTTTTTGTCCAGGCAGTGTCTGTATAGGGAATCCAGAAAAATTCAAAATTTCTGTTTTCTTTATTACGCTGATCTAAAGTAGCCAATACATCATGTATGTTTTCTCTGTTATTTTGTAAAGTTAACTTATATGAAGGCACACATTGTATGGTTATTTCAGTAATAATACCTAAACAACCTAAAGAAAGACTAGCAGCTTTAAATAATTGTTCATTTTTAGTAGTTGAACATTCAATAATATCACCTTTACCATTAATAAATTTCAATTCAATAACTTGTGTACTTATAGATCCAAACCCAATACCTGTACCATGTGTACCTGTACTAATGGCACCAGCGATGGATTGAGAATCAATATCTCCTAAATTCTCCATAGCTAAGCCTTCATTGAATAGCAATTCTCCCAATAATTTTAATTTTGTGCCTCCTTTAACTGTTGCCTGACATTTCTCTTTATTTATTGATAACAGTCCTTGATATTTATCTAAACTAACTAAAATATGACTTGTTTGGCTTAATGCTGTAAAAGAATGACCAGTACCGATTGTTCGTATTTTCTTATTAGAATTTGCAGCTTTTAAAACCACTTGTTGAATTTCTATTTCTGTAGATGGATACGCAATTTCTGAAGGATTCCATTGTACATTTTCTGCCCAGTTTTTCATATTATATATTCGTATGATTTTGGTTTGTTAATAAGGTTATATACGGATGAATAACTTCATCATATTTTTGAAGCAAAAAAAGTTTACAATCTTTTTTTAAAGTAGAATGATGAATAGCAATACCTTCAATCATACTAATTAATTGTTGAGCAATTACAGATGCAGAAAGAGATATTTTAATTTCTTTGCTTTTTATAGAAGTATGAATAATATTTTCTATTTCTATATGGTATTCATATAAAGTTTCAAGAACCTTTGTTCTAATAATATCATCACTTTCACTTTCTAGTTGAAATAAAAAATAACGTCGAATAGGGAATAAAAGATCTCCTCCAGATTTTTCAACAAAATCAATTAAATCAACGAAAAATGTATACCTATTTTTTATTCTTTTTTGCAATGATAATGTTGAATCATCAATAAGAATATTTTCGTAAAGTTTAAAAAAGTACTCGTCTAAAGCAGCTAAATAAATAGCGTGTTTATTTTTAAAATGATGGTAAATAGCACCTTTTGATGAGTTGGTAGCTAGAATAATATCATTTAAACTGGTTTTTTGATACCCTTTATTTAAAAATAAAGTAAAAGCAGTTGTAATAATTTTTTCTCTACCCTGTTTAGCCATTTCGTTTTGTAATTTTTTTAAAGATAAGTAAAAAAACAAAACAGACCAATCGGTTTGTTTCTATAAAACCATTAAATTACATCCACGGATATCAGAATTATCAAAACGACCAATAACCTCAAAGCTATTATCAGTGTATACTTTTCCTAAATCTTGAGTTGCAATAAAAGAACAAGAATTATAATTAGCTAAGTCGATAACATTAATTCCGCCTGATTTTTCTTTTGGTAAAATAGTTAAAGCATCTTCAGTATCTCTAATTAAAATACTCATCCAAGGCGGGCAATTAAAAACACCGTTTCCTTTAGAGTAAGCTTGACTTAACAATTCGGTCATTCCATATTCTGAATGAATTTTTTGAACCCCAAATCCTTCTCCTAAAATTTGATGTAATTCGTTTCTTATAAGCTCTTTTCTTCTCCCTTTCATTCCACCAGTTTCCATAATAATGGTATTTTTAAGGTTAAATTTTTGCTGTTCAATTAAATCTAATAAAGCAAAAGAAACGCCAATAAGTAATATTTTTTGACCTTTTTTATCTAATTCAATGAGTTTTTTTGCTAATTCCTCTAAATTATTGAGGTAAAAACCACTTTCAGCTTGTTCAGATTTTTTAATTAAATCATCAACCATATACACCAATGAAGATCCTTTTCTTTCTAAATAATTAGGTAATAATGCTAAAACAACATATTCTTTTATATCTCCATAAAAATAATTAAAACCTTTTAAATAACTAGTTTCATACCACGATAAATCTGTAACATGATGTTTACTAGTTATACTTCCAGTAGTTCCAGAACTAGAAAATGTTTCTTTAATTTTATCAGTAGATGAAAGTATTTCTTTTGTTTTAAAAAATTGAATTGGCAAAAAAGGAATTTGTTCAATAGTCTTTACATCTGATGAATGAATATATAACAAATCACAAAAAGAACGGTACACTTTATTGTTTGTAAACTGATGTTTAAAAACATCTAAAGCAACTTGTTCAATTTCTTCTGAATTTTTAATATTAAAAATCTTGTCTTCCATATATTTTACAAAAATAAGATTAATAGACGCAACCTTTTATATCTTTTTACATCTTGTAATAAAAGAACCACAAATTGTGGATTAAAATTATTTAAAACATAAAATAAACAACCTTAACTATGAGAAAAATTATCACCTTAATTTTTATAATAACATTAGTTTCTTGTGAAAAAAATAATCAAATTATTCAAGATCAAGATAATTTATTAATTGGTAACTGGACCGATGTAAATTATACAGAAGGTAAAACATCCTTTTCAAAAAGTAATTCTTTACCTGAAAATAATTATGGAATTTCATTTAAAACAAATGGAAATTATAAAGAAAAAACTTCTGGTTGGTGCGGTACACCTCCATTATCATACTTTAATATTGAAGGGAGTTATAAGTTAGAAAATAGTGTTATTACTATTTATAAGGAAAATAGTAGTCAAAAATGGAGAATTATTTCTCTAACAGAAACAACTTTAGTTATTAAAAGAGAATTAACAGCACAAGAAATTGCACATGAAAAACTAATGAACCTTTTTAATGAAATCCAAGACATGTCTAATAAAGAAACTTGCTCGAATTCAAGTAATTGGAGTTTTGTTGGATATGGCGCAAAAGCATGTGGAGGTTTTAAAGGTTACATAACTTATTCAAAAAATATAGATACTATATTATTTTTAAAAAAAATAGCTGCTTATACAAAAGCAGAAAATGAGTTTAACAAAGAATTTGGTATTGTTTCAGATTGTAGCATTATTAAAAAACCAACTTCAGTAGTATGTGAAAATAATTATCCAACTCTTAAATATTAAAATTATGAAAAATCTAGCAGTATTATTAATTAGTATAATTTTATTATCATCATGTTTAAATAATGATGATTTACCAAATTACAAGTATGAATTTATTAAAATAGATGAAGTATCAGCGCCTAATAGTTTTACATACAGTGAAAAAGATACTATTTTTATAAAATATACATTAGCTAATAGTTGTTATCGTTTTAATGACGTTTTATACGAGTATAAAGATACAACAAGAACTGTTGCAGTTAGAGCAATTGTAAGTTTAGATAATACTTGTTCAGAAGTTATAACTCAAAAAGAATATAAATTAGTTGTTAATGCATTACAGAAAGAAGATTATCTTTTTAAATTTTACAAAGGAAAAGATACTGATGGTAAAAACATTTTTGAAGAAATTGTAATTCCAGTAAATTAACACTATCAAATTAGAAAAACTCATAAAAGGGTGCTGCCAACAAAAGTTGGCAGCACAATCTGAAGTTTATCAGCTATTTGCTGATAAACTTTTTCCGATTTGTCTTAAGTATTCTAGAAATTATCAAGATGCAGAAGATACTTTACAAGATAGTTTTTTAACGATTTTTAGTAAAATAAAACAATATAAAAACAAAGGTTCTTTTGAGGGGTGGTTAAAACGTATTACTATTAATACAGCACTTCAAAAATATAGAGAAAAAGCACCTTTAGAAATTGTAAAAGAAGTACCTGAAAACGATGAAATTGAAGAAGTTTATTTAGAAAATGAAATATTTAGTATTGATGTTTTATTATCTTTTATTCAACAATTGCCAGATAGATACCGTTTAATTTTTAATCTATATGTGTTAGATAATTATTCTCATAAAGAAATTGCAGATCTTTTAAAAATTTCTGAAAACACTTCTAAATCTAATTTATCTAGAGGCAGAAAAATTTTAAAAAACAAATTAGAAATTCATCAACAAAAAGAACAAAAAGCATAACTGATGGAAAATAGAGATATAGATAGATTATTTACTGAAAAATTAAAAAATTTAGAGGTAACTCCACCAAAAAGAGTTTGGAATAATATTGAGTCTGACTTAAAAAAAAGAAAACGTAGAGTATTACCAATGTGGTGGTTTTCTGGAGGAATAGCAGTTGTTTTAGTTTTAGGGTTTTTATTGTTTTCTTTTCCTAATGATTCTGTAAATAAGAATAATGATGCACCAATAATTATTGCAACCCCAGAGATGAATATTCCAGATTTAAGACCCACAAAAACTAAAGATTCTTTTAATAAAAAGCAACCAGAAATAATAGTAACAAAAACAATAAAGACTTCTAAAGAAAAGAAAAAATTACGAAAAGAAAAGACGAAAGAAACTTTATTTTTAATAGCAAATAAGCCTCAACAGAATGTATTAAATAAAGCTAAAAAGGAAATAGTAAAAGGTATCGATGAAAATAAATATGCAATAAATGCGAATGAAAAAGAAAATATAGATGCTATTAAGCCTAAAATAGAAACTGCTAAAAAAGATGTTTTAATAAAAGCAGAAGTGCCTTCTAATTTAGCTGAAAACCAAGCTTTAACTAATAAGAATAAAACTAAAAAGAAATATATTAAAAAAGATATTTTAGTTGTTCTGAATAATAGTAATAAAGAAGAAAAAAAGAATACTAAAAAACTATGGAAAATTTCACCTGTTGTTGCAGTTTTAAATTCTAATTCTTTTTCTAATGCTTCTCCAATTAATAAAAATTTAGGAAATTCAACACGAGGAAATAATTCTTATTCTTATGGTATACAAGTTGGTTATCAGTTGAATAATAAATGGACAATTCAATCAGGCGTTCATTTACAAGAAATGCAGTTTTCTAACAGTCAAATTACTATAAATAAAACAAGTTCTAGTAGTTCTACTATTGCACTTAATTCAGGAGATATTTATTCTTTAGAAGATTCTTCTTTAGGTAGTTTTTCATTAAATACAGTAAAACAAAATGCAAATTTATCTCAAGTATATGGTTATATAGAAATTCCGGTAGAAATAAAATATAACGTATTAGAAAATAGAAAGTTTAAAACAGAATTAGTTGCAGGTTTTAGCTCACTTTTTTTAAATAAAAACGCAATAGATTTAAAAGCAAATAACTTTACTAAATCAGGAAAAGCAAATAATTTAAATAATATTAATTTTAGTGGAAATGTAGGTGTTAATTTTAATTATCAGTTTGATAAAAAATGGTCTTTAAATTTAAACCCAATGTTTAAAAGTCAATTTAATACATTTAATAAAAACGAGAATGGATTTAAACCATATTTTATAGGTGTTTATACAGGTATTAATTATAAATTTTAAATGAGTAATAAGCCTTTTTAATAGGTTTATAAAAAACTTATTCTTTATAAATTTTCACTACTAAATTACCTTTGTCGTTCATTGAAGCTCTATACATCCCCGCGGTATTAAATTCAAAAGACATGTTTCCATTTTTATCTAAAGCCACAACACCACCAGTACCACCAAGCGCAGTAAGTTTATTTTGAATAACATCTTTTGTTGCGTTTTTTAATGTTTTTTGTTGATACTCCATTTGTGCAGAAATATCATAAGCTACTTGCCCTCTAATAAAATATTCACCCCAACCAGTTGAAGAAACACCACAAGTTTTATTGTTAGCATAGGTACCAGAACCAATAACAGGTGAATCACCAATTCTACCCCAACGTTTATTAGTCATTCCACCAGTAGAAGTTCCAGCAGAAATATTTCCACTTTTATCTAAAGCTACACAACCCACAGTTCCGAACTTTGCATTTTTAATATCAGCATCATAAAAAGCAGCCTTTTTATCGTCGTGATCTAAAGCTGTTTTATTTTTGTTTTTTATTCTTTGAAGAGATTTAAAACGTTTTTCTGTATAAAAGTAACTAGGATCAACAGTTTCTAACCCTTTTTCTTTAGCAAAAATTGCTGCACCTTTTCCTGAAAGCATCACATGATCTGAATCTGTCATAACTTTTATAGCTAGTTCTATTGGACTTTTTACACTTGTTACACCCGCAACAGCACCAGCATTTAATGTTCTTCCATCCATAAAAGAAGCATCTAATTCATTCGTTTCTTCGTGGGTAAAAACAGCTCCTTTACCAGCATTAAATAATGGAGATTCTTCCATAATTTGAATGCTTTTCATAACTGCTTCTTGACTTGTACCTCCATTTTTAAGGATAGTATGACCAATTTTTATAGCTTCTTCTAATTTAGCCTTATAAGCAGCTTCATTTTCATCAGACATATTTTTCTTTAAAATAGTTCCTGCACCACCATGAATTATAATAGCAAAATCATTTACTTTTTCAGAAACTTCTTTTGTTGATGGTGTTTTTTCTGTTTTACAACCAAATGAGATTAAAAAAATTGAAGCAATGAAAAGAAGTTTCCTCATAATTAAATGTTTAAAATTAAACAATAAGTATTGTTTTTGTTGAATTTAGATATATGTAAATTTATTTGTAATTTCGTTCTTCGAATGTAAACAACAAAAACGGAACAACAAAATGGCAGATTTTGGAATTAAAGAAGCTTTAGCTCAATTAGGAGTAAAGGATATAAATGATGGAACTTCTACAGGTTCTAACAATTTTTCTAATGGAGAAATTATTGAAAGTTACTCTCCAGTTGATGGAAAGTTAATAGGAAAAGTAAAAGCGACTACAAGAGAAGATTACGATAAGGTAATGGATACGGCAACTAAAGCTTTTTTAAGTTTTAGAGATATGCCAGCTCCACAGAGAGGAGAAATTGTTCGTCAGTTTGGTAATAAATTAAGAGATTTAAAAGAGCCTTTAGGTAAATTAGTTTCTTACGAAATGGGTAAATCTTTACAAGAAGGTTACGGTGAAGTTCAAGAAATGATTGACATCTGTGATTTTGCTGTAGGATTATCAAGACAATTAAATGGTCAAACAATTCCATCTGAACGTCCAGGACACGTAATGAGAGAGCAATGGCACCCAATTGGTGTTGTTGGTATTATATCTGCATTTAATTTTCCTGTTGCAGTTTGGGCTTGGAATACAGCTTTAGCTTGGATTTGTGGTGACGTATGTGTTTGGAAAGGTTCTGAAAAAGCACCTTTATGTGCTGTAGCATGTCAGAATATTATTGCTGATGTTTTAAAACAAAATAATTTACCAGAAGGAATTTCTTGTATTATTAATGGAGATTACAAGGTTGGTGAAATGATGACTACCGATACTCGTATTCCTTTAGTATCTGCTACAGGTTCTACAAGAATGGGAAGAATTGTTGGAGCAACAGTTGCAGGACGTTTCGGAAAATCTTTATTAGAATTAGGAGGAAACAATGCAATTATTATTACACCAACTGCTGATTTAAAAGTGGTTGTTCCTGGTGCTGTATTTGGTGCTGTTGGAACTTGTGGACAACGTTGTACTTCTACAAGAAGATTAATTATTCACGAATCTGTATACGATAAAGTAAGAGATGCAATTGTTGGTGCTTATGGGCAATTAACTATTGGTAACCCTTTAGATGAAAAGAATCATATTGGGCCGTTAATTGATCATGATGCTGTAAATACTTATTTAGCTGCAATTGAAAAAGCAAAAGCTGAAGGAGGTAACGTATTAGTTGAAGGTGGAGTTTTAGAAGGAGAAGGTTACGAAAGCGGATGCTACGTAAAACCAGCTATTATTGAAGCAGAAAACCATTTTGAAATTGTTCAACATGAAACTTTTGCTCCAATTTTATATTTAATGAAGTATTCTGGAGAAGTTGAAAATGCAATAGCAAAACAAAATGGTGTTGCTCAAGGATTATCTTCTGCAATTATGACAAACGAAATGAAAGAAGCTGAAAAGTTCTTATCATACGCTGGTTCTGATTGTGGTATTGCAAATGTAAACATCGGAACATCTGGTGCTGAAATTGGTGGTGCTTTTGGAGGTGAAAAAGAAACAGGTGGTGGACGTGAGTCTGGATCTGATGCTTGGAAAGTTTACATGAGAAGACAAACAAATACTGTAAATTATTCTGATGAATTGCCTTTAGCGCAAGGAATAAAGTTCGATTTATAAATTGATAATCAACATTTAATTATATTGAAAAGGCTTCACAATTTGTGAAGCCTTTTTTAATTCAAATAACTATATTTTCTAAGACTATTTATCTAAAGCACTTAATAAAACGTTATAAGCTTCATTTGCTTTAGACATTTTTGCATAATTAAGAGCAGTATAACCTTTTCCAGATTTAACTTTTAATTTAGCACCTTTTTTAATTAATAATTTAACAATTTCTACTTTATTATATCTTGCAGCAAACATTAACGGGGTTAAGCCTGTTGATTTTCTATTAATATTAGTTCCGTTTTCAATTAACATTTTAACAGCATCGTAATTACCAGCAACAATTAACTTACAAAAAGTACTAATATTTGGGTATTCAATAGAAGTTTTAGTATTTGATTTGTTCAATTCTGAAGCAGTAATGGTTCCGAAGGATAATGTGATCGCTAATATGGTAAATACAATTGTTTTCATGGTGTATGTTTTTTTAAAGATTAGGTTTATACTTAAGAGACGCCTATTAAAAAAAAATGTTTCAATAAAATTAAAGAGTTAACATAAATTTAATAGTATTTCTTAAAATGTTCTTAACGTATTAAATTATTATATTTAATAAATTTTTAATAAATTCACAATCAGTAACTTAAATAACTATAAAATGAGTAAAAAATCAACTTATTTATTAGGTATCTTGTTAACGATTGTTGTTGGTAGCCTTTTGTATTGGTATTTATGTTGTAGTGTTTGTTGTGAAAAACAAAGCTGTGATGTAAATAAAACAAGTAAAGAAGCATCCCAAGATAATGTTGCAAAACCTAAAGTAAAAAAACCAACTTTTATTCCATTCAGCATTAACGATGCTAATGGAGATTTTAAATTTTCAATTGATGAGGGCTTTAATTTTAACGAATCTAACTTTGTTATTAATAATACTGTTTCAGAAAATTTAAATAAAGGTATTTTAAATCTTAAAGAGTATTTAGATGCAAATGGAAACAAACGTTTTAATATTACAGGGTATTATACCAGTAATGAAACAAATAATTCAGCATTTTCAAATTTAGGTTTAGCAAGAGCTAACTCTGTAAAAAACTACATGACAACTAAAGGAATATCATCTAAAGTAATTAACACATTTGGTGGATTAAAAGATGATATTGTTTCTGATAAAAATAAGGACTTCTTAGGACCTTTATCGTTCGATATTTTTACAAGAACAGATGAGGCTACTTTAAAAGATAAAGAGTTTAAAGAAATTTGTGAAACAATTAAAGAAAATCCTTTAAAACTTTATTTTGATTCTGGTAAAGCTCATATTAATTTATCAAAAGAACAACGTGAAAAATTTACAAGTATTTCTAGTTGTATTGATAAACTAGGAATGATTGTTCAAGTAATAGGACATACAGACAATACTGGTAATTCTGAAAACAATATGAATCTTGGTCAAAAACGAGCAGATTTTGTGAAAGACTATTTGGTACAAAATGGTATTTTAAAAGAGAATATAGAAACTTCTTCAAAAGGTCAAAATGAACCAATTGCTAATAATGCAACCAAAGAAGGAAGAGTAAAAAATAGAAGAATTGTAGTAACAATAACTAAATCAAAAAAATAAAATTATGAATTTATTAGCAATGCATATACCATGTTGGTTAATTCCATTATTAGTTGGAGTTATTTGTGCAATATTAGGGTATTTATTAGGAAGGCTTTTCGGAAGAGAGAAAAATAAAGAAGAGCTAGATATATGGAAAAACAAAGTAACGAGCTTAGAAGAAGCTTTAGAAGAATGTGGTAAGAAAAGATCTGCTTTAGAGACCGACCTAAATACATGTAATAAGAGTAAATTAAATTTGGAAGCAGATTTAGGAGCTTGTAATAAGACAAGATTAGCTCTAGAAGCTGATTTAAATACATGTAACAAGAGTAAATTAAACTTAGAGTCTGATTTATTATTAGCAAAATCAAGTTTTACAAGTAAGGCGGCTGATGTTTCAAGTATCAAAAATGTAGCATCATCTTTTACAGAGTCACCAATCCTAATTCCTTTTGAAGCTACATTAGCAAAAGCGGTATTTGGTAAAAAAATTAAAGAGAATGACTTGAAGATTGTGGAAGGAATCGGACCAAAAATTGAAGGCTTATTTCACACTTTTGATATTAAAACATGGAAAGATTTAGGTGAGGCTTCAATAGAAAAATGCCAAGAAGTATTAAATAGCGGAGGAGATCGTTATCGAATTCATAAACCAAATACATGGCCAAAACAGGCTAAATTAGCTTACGAAGGTAAATGGGAAGAATTATTAAAATGGCAAGATGAATTAGACGGAGGAAAATAGTAATTTATTTTTTTTAATATAAGCCCTCGCAATTGCGAGGGTTCTTTTTTTAAACCTTTTATTATTTTTTAAGTCCAATTAATATGAATACAAAACACATTCAACATTTATATAACCGTATTGGTTTTGGAATTACTCCTTTTCAACTTAAAAAACTTAAAGGAAAATCTAAAAAACAAATTATTGATTCTCTTTTTCAAGAGTCAAAAAAAGTAATGCCTATTTCCATTGATATCTCTTTTGCTTTAAATTTAACAAAAGAAGATTTTAAAAATAAAAAGAGACGAAGAGAGCTGACGAAAATAAGTAAAGGAAAAATATTAGAATTAAATAAGGCTTGGTTAGAAAGACTGTATAACCCTTCAGAATTATTACGTGAAAAAATGACTCTTTTTTGGGCAAACGTTTTTGTTTGTAAAGATAAAGATATTCGTTTTTTTCAACGATATAATAACTTATTGCGATCACATTCATTAGGTAGTTTTAAAACATTCACAAAAGCTATTGCTAAAGAACCAGCAATGTTAAAGTATTTAAATAATAAGCAAAATAGAAAGAAAAGTCCGAATGAAAATTTTGCACGGGAATTGATGGAGTTGTTTACCCTTGGACAAGGAAATTATACCGAAAAAGATATTAAAGAAAGTGCGAGAGCATTTACAGGATACAATCATAATTTTTATGGGGAGTTTAAATTTAGAAAAAAACAACATGACAATGGAGAGAAAACATTTTTAGGTAAAACAGGATATTTTGATGGAGATGATATTATTGATATTATTTTAAAACAAAAACAATGTGCTCGTTTTATATGTGAAAAAATATATCGTTATTTTGTAAATAACACAATTAATTCTAATCATATAGATGAAATGGTTTCGAAGTTTTATTCAAATTATAACATTGAAGAATTAATGCATTTTGTATTGAGTTCAGATTGGTTTTATGCTGAAGAAAATATAGGTGTGAAAATAAAATCGCCAATTGAATTTCTAGTAGGAATGCATACTATAGTTCCGTTTTCAATAGAAAAAAACAAACAAAGTTTGTTTATTCAAAAATTATTAGGACAAGTATTATTAAATCCACCAAATGTTGCTGGGTGGAAAGGAGGGAGGACATGGATTGATAGTAATACCATTGTTACTCGATTGCGACTAGCATCTGTATTGTTAAATAATGCAGAAATTACTTATTCCGACAAAGGAGAATTAGAAGAAGATGTAAAAGATTTTAGTGAGAAAAAATTAAGAAGAAGAACTTTTATAAAAGTAGCAGCAGATTGGAAGGTTTTTGAAAATAATTATCCAACAAAAACTAATAAAGAATTAATTGATCAGGTTATTAAGAGTCCTATAAATAAAGGAACTTTAGAATTACTAGAGAATAGCGAGTTTGTTTCAAAAAGAGATTTTTGTGTGCAGTTACTATCGTTACCAGAATATCAATTATGTTAAAAAGTAAAAGAAATGGATAGAAGAAATTTTATAAAAAGAACATCATTAGCGTCTGGAGGATTATTTTTTGTTCCTCAGTTTGTAAAGGCCTTTGAACAAAATGCTCAACAATTATTTAGTAATAAAAAAATTGTAATCATTCAATTAAAAGGAGGTAATGATGGTTTAAATACGGTTGTTCCTTTTAGAAATGATATTTATTATCGAAAAAGAAGTGGAATTGCAATTCCGAAGAATAAATTATTACAATTAAATGATGAGGTTGGTTTACATGCAAGTTTGGCCCCGTTACAAAAATTGTATGATAAAGGTTATGTAAGTATTATTAACAATGTAGGATACCCAAATCCGAATCGTTCACATTTTCGTTCGACAGATATTTGGCAAACAGCAAGTGATAGTAATGAGTATTTACAAAGTGGTTGGGTAGGTCGTTTTTTAGATGAAACAAAATCAAAGCCTTATAAAGCAATAGAGGTAGACGAAAGCTTGTCTTTAATGCTAAAAGGAGCGCTTCAAAACGGATTAGCAGTAACGAATCCTAAATTGTTTTACGAGTCGTTAAAACAACCATTTTTTAATGATGTTTTAAATCATTACAATGATACTCATTTAAGCGAACACAACTTAGGTTATTTATATAATACAATGATTGATGCAAAATCATCTGCAAAACATATTTATGAGAAAAGAAAAACAACAACCTCTAAAGCAAAGTATCCTAAAAACGTGTTTGGAAAACAATTAAAAACGATTGGAGAGTTTATAAATTCAGGATTAGAAACTCAAGTGTATTATGCAGCTTTAAGCGGATTTGACACCCATGTAAATCAAAAAAATAAGCAAGCACGCTTATTAGAGTTATATGCTGATAGCATGGAGGTTTTTGTAAATGATTTAGAGAAAAACAATACTCTTAAAGATACATTGATTATTACTTTTTCTGAATTTGGCCGTAGGGTGCAACAAAATGCTGCAAATGGTACCGATCATGGTACAGCGAACAATGTTTTTGTAATAAGTAAAAATCTAAAAAAACAAGGAATGTATAATGATTTAGCCGACTTACAAAATTTAGATGCCAATGGTGATTTAAAGCACGAAATTGATTTTAGAGAAATCTATGCAACATTATTAGGTAAATGGCTTAAGGTTGATGATGCTAAAATATTAAACAAACAATTTTCTAAGTTGAATTTTGTGTAAATAAGAGTTAAACAAAAAACTACACAGTCAAAAAACCTTCTATTAAATTAGTTTGTTGGGTTGTTTTAGGTATTTTAAAATCGAAGTATTTATGTAAAGGAATTTCAAATCCTTTGTAATTTAAGTAATTGTTTAAAGCGGTATTTAATCCTTCGCTATATAAATGATGTTCAGCACCTGTAGGATCTTCGTGATACAAATCATTCTCTGCAAAACCTTTAAATTCGGGACCTGTAATGTTAATTGAAAATTCATCAGGGTTTTTACCAACGGGGCTATGACTAGTACAAGCAAACATATGCCAAAAAGCAGATTGAATACAATTGTTTTGAAATAACTGACGAACAACCTCTAAAGAATCAATAGTCTCTTGCGCTGTTTCTGTAGGGAAACCAAACATTAAATAAGCATGTACCATAATGTTTTCATCAGCAAAAGCTCTGGTAACTCTAGCAACTTGACCAATATCTACTCCTTTTTTCATTTTCGCTAATAACCTATCAGAAGCAACTTCCAAACCACCAGTAACAGCAATACAGCCAGATTTTGATAATAAAGAACAAAGTTCAGGTGTAAATGTTTTTTCGAATCGAATGTTGGTCCACCAAGTAATATAAACCTTTCTTTCTAGTAGCTTATTTGCTAGAGCTCTCAACATTTTCGGCGGCGCAGCTTCATCAACAAAATGAAAACCTGTAATACCAGTTTCTGATATTATTTTTTCAATTTTATTTACTAAATCATCTGCTGTCGTATTTTGATAATTTCCTATATAATCTAAAGTAACATCACAAAAAGAACACTGTTTCCAATAGCACCCATGAGAAATGGTTAGTTTATTCCATTTACCATCAGACCACATTCTGTGCATCGGATTCATTACATCTAAAAAAGATAAATATTTATTTGTTGGAAGCCCTAAATAACTAGGAGCAGGTAAGTTTTTATGATGGAATATAGTGTTTGGTATTTTATTGGTATAAACGACCTTGTTATTTTTACAAATGAAAGTTCTTTCTAAAGAATCTTCATTTATTTTACCGTCTAAAAATTTAGTAATTTTTAATAAAGGTCCCTCACCATCATCTAAGGTAATAAAATCTATAAAATCGAAAATTCGAGGATCAGACAAGCGTCTTAATTCTGTATTACAATAGCCACCACCCATAGCAGTTTTTATATTAGGATATTGCTTTTTTATAAACTGAGCACATCGTAATGCAGAAAATAAATTACCAGGAAAAGGAACTGTAAAACAGATTAAATCATACGTATCTTGTTGTAATTTTTCATCTAACAAATACAACATTTCATCTTCTATTAATGTAGTTTCATATTGTAAAAACTCATCAATAGTATCGAAACTAGAGGCAGATCTTCCTAGTTGTTCAGCATAGCGTGTAAAAGAGAAAAATTCATCAACATTGGCATTTATAAAATCACCTAACTCCTCAACAAATAATGTAGCAATGTGTTTGGCTTTGTCTAAAATCCCTAATTTTCCGAATTCGGTAGTTAAATCTTTATTTAGTTTATTACGCCTATGGCCATGTGGTAAATAATCTTTATGTACCATCTGATACGCAGCAGTAACTTCTTGCACACGTAAATAATTCATTACAGAATCTACTTTATTTATATATTCTTGCTTTTGTTTATAAACCAATGGAAAATCGCTATTACCAAGCATTTCAGCTTGCTTAAAAATAGCATCTATAAATTCTTTGGTAAACACTGCGGTAAACAACTCAATACTTAAATCCATTTGTGTTGCTTTTACATTTTTAGATTCTAAAAAACCTTTAATGTATGCCGTTGCAGGATACGCTGTATTTAATTGTGTAAAAGGAGGTGTTATTAAAAGCGTGTTTATAGCCATATAAAAAATAAATAAAGCACAAAGATACTTTTTAAGATAGTACTATTTAGCTGATTTATTAAAACTGTTTTAACGTTTATAAAATATATCATTTTAAATATTTTTTATACTCTTAATTAAATGCGCATATTTTTTTTTGCGTTATTTTTAATATAACCCTGTTTTAAGTAGTAAAATGAAAAAAGATTTATGATTTTTGACTTGTGTTTATTTTTGGTAAGTTATAAACAATAGTTAAAAGAAAGTGTGGTGGCACAAGAGAATGATTGAAATGAGACTAACAACAATTCCGGTTTTATTGAGTGGTGTTCTTCTTTACTTTCTAAGCTTTTAAACGAATTAAAATTTGAACTGATTAGAACAAAAATTTATTTGAATCAAGTAATACAAAATCATTACAAACGAAAGAAACAAAACATGAAATTGTCAAAGCTTGTGTTAAAATAAAAACTAATTTTACTCGTAACTAACGGTTGTGCGAGACTGTTGTGTATAATACAAAGAAACTACTATAGAAAATAATGGCAGAACTATTTAAAAATATTTACAATCAAAAATTCTTTGATTCTTTTGTTAACACATTAATACAAGTAAAATCTGACTTTGATAAAAAGTCATTTTTAAAATGTATTTATGATAATAAATGGGAGAATCGAGAATTAAAACAACGAATGAGACATATCTCAATTGTGTTAAAAAATCATTTGTCTGAAAATTTTGATGAAAACATAGATACAATTTTAAGGTTAATCCATCAATTAGAAAAAAATGGAATTAAGGAAAATAGTATTGAATTTATGTTTCTTCCAGATTTTATTGAGTTATATGGTTTAGAAAATTATACTAAATCTATAGAAACATTTGAACAAATAACGCAATTTACAAGTTGTGAATTTGCTGTTAGACCATTTATCATAAAATATGAAGTTGAAATGATAAAACAAATGTATATATGGTCAAAGCATAAACACACAATGGTTAGGAGGCTTGCTACAGAAGGTTGTAGGCCAAGGTTACCTTGGGCGATGGCTATTCCTTCGTTAAAAAACAACCCTGCTCCAATTATTCCTATTCTTGAACGGTTAAAAGATGATAAATCAGAAAGTGTAAGAAGAAGTGTAGCAAATAATTTAAACGATATTTCAAAAGATAACCCAAATATGGTTATTAGACTTGTTAAAAGTTGGCAAGGAAAAACAGCAGAAGTAGATTGGGTAATTAAACACGCTTGTAGAACACTTTTAAAACAAGGAGATTTAGATGTTCTGAAATTATTTGGATTTGGTTCTGTTGAAAAATTCAAAATTAATAATCTAGAAATTATTACACCTAAAGTTAAAATAGGAACATTTTTAGAATTTACATTTGAACTTAAAAACACAAATAGCTCACCTTCAAAAGTAAGGTTAGAATATGGACTTTATTACCAAAAAGCAAATGGGAGTTTATCAAAGAAAGTGTTTAAAATAAGTGAAAAGGAGTATCTAAAAAATTCATCAACAATAATTAATCGTAAACAATCTTTTAAGGTAATTACAACCCGAAAATTTCACCTAGGGAAACATCAATTATCAATAATTATTAATGGGAAAGAGTTTGAAAAAAATGATTTTGAACTGATTAAAGCATAGTATTTCTGTATTTAATAATACGTATACAAGCAAGAATATAAATTATGTTTTAATATGAAAAAAATGATAGTCAATATTTAAAAAATACTGACCATCATTAACGTATTATGTTCTAAAGATTAACAAGAACAATGAGACCAATCTATACCATACTCCTCTAATTGATGTTGTATGTAATAATTTCTATTGCTCCAACTACTTCTGCAAAAGTCGGTACAATCAAAAAATATTCTTCCTCCTTTAATTTCTTGTTGATCTTTTTTGTTTAACTTTTTTCCAAGGTTTAAAATTTGTTTTTTCATAATAATAATAATTTCAATTGATTAAACCCTTGAACAATTTAAAGACATTCAAGGTTTATGTCTATCTTCTCGCGAAAGAACTCTTTCAAATATAATTAATAATATATTATTAATCAATTTGTTATGTTTTTTTGAGAGTAAAAATTTATAGAGAATAAAAATTGAACCTAGCAGTATTTTATGTAATGTTCACATAAGTATTGCTCTTAAATGGAATTGAAAAAAGAGTTATTTAATTATGAGGAAAACTAATTTTGATGCGCATATAAGATTTTCAAAGATTTAATAAAAACCATTCGCTCAAGGTCTTAATTAGATTTCATAGTTATTTTAACTATACCTAACTTTACGTATAACACGTATTGCTTCTTTGTATTTTATATAAGTAGTTTTGTTTTCTAAACTTTTAATGTAGTTTTTTGCTTTTTTTAATTGTTGTGGAGCTTCTAAAAACCCGTTTAAATAACATATTAAATAGGAGGTAGGTAACTTGTAAACATTTTCACTCTCTGTTACCGAAAGCACTTTGTTACTCAATATTTTGGTAATAATACGATTGTTATTATCGTAAATGTGATTTAAAATAGTAGGGTTGTATATAGGTGCTTTAAACAAAAATTCGGTAACAATATCGTGTTTTCCATTACCTTTAAAATGAATAATTGTTTTTTCTAGCGGATAATGTTTTTTGCTTTCATCAATACCTAAAACAATGTATTCGGTAATTATAAACGATTGTTCGTTGTAGGTAATTTGCACATCATCTAAAGCAGAAAAAAACAAACGAACTTGTTCATTTATCAATTCAATATCTACTCTAGTATAAAATACCTCATTGTTAATTAGTTTTTTTTTACCTGCCCAACACAATACAAACTGTTCGTTAAATACTTTGTATTGTGGATTGTACTCAGGTTTGTGATTATTTATAAAATCAAAAACGCCATCGAGGGTTAATTTTATATTATTGCTAGCATTTTTTTCAATTGCAGCTACAATAGCAGTATTTACATCATTTAATTTAAAATTACCTTCAGAAGGCATTGAATTACTTCCTCTGCGAAAAAAAATAGTGTTTTTACGGTATTTCCAATTGTTTTTTAAAAGTGATGTAATTTGACTATTAGGATAAATAGTAACCAAACCTATTACTTTATGACGAGGTAAACGCGGAAAAGGAACATTTTCATATTCAATTTTTGGAGGATTGTTTAAGTAAGCGTTTATTAAGTTCTGAATTTTACTATCATCATAAAAATCGACTCCTAAAATCTTATTTTCTTCATCTTCAACCCCAATAATAATGTATGAGTTGTTATTGGGGTTTGAGTTAGATAGAGCACAAACGTGTTTTATAAACTTAGCCTTTCCTTCTTTTGAATTTAAGGAAAGCTTTTGTTTTTTATCATAAAAACTATTCTCATTGTTATGAGAAAGTAGGTTTTTAATTAAAAGACGTTTGTTTATCACTAATTATATATTTTTATTCAGAATAGTTGCTGTAGCTTGTGCGGTAGGGTAAACAACTAAATCTTCAATATTTACATGATAAGGTCTGCTAATAACAAAGTAAATAATATCAGCAATATCTTCAGGTTGCAATGCTTTATATCCTTGGTACACAGTTTTTGCTTTATCTGTATCTCCTTTAAAACGAACATCTGAAAATTCAGTTTCTACTAATCCTGGATGAATAGCAGAAACTCTAATATTATGTTTGTTTAAATCAATACGCATTCCTTTATTTAAAGCGTTTACAGCAAACTTTGAAGCGCAATATACATTTCCGTTAGGATACACGTCTTTACCTGCAATAGATCCAATATTAAGAATAAATCCGTTGTTTCTATCAACCATTTGAGGTATGATTGCTTTTGAAACATATAATAAACCTTTTACGTTTCCATCAATCATTGCATCCCAATCATCAATACTTCCTTCTTGAATACTACTTAAGCCATGTGCATTACCAGCATTATTAATAAGAATATCAATATGTTTAAATGCATCAGGTAAGTTGCCAATGGCTTCTTGTACTTGTTCTTTATAACGAACATCAAATTGTAATGTATGTACTTTTGTTAAGGCTGATAGCTCTTGTTTGAGTTCTTGTAGTTTTTCGGTGCGCCTTCCACAAATAATAAGGTTAATGTTGTTTTTAGCAAAAATACGAGCGGTTTCTTTACCAATACCCGAAGTTGCTCCTGTAATTAAAGCGGTTTGTTGCATTTTTATTTTTTTCTATAAAGGTAAAATATTTTACGTTAAGCAAATATTATAAAAAAGAAAAACCGCTCTACTTCTAGAGCGGTATCTTTTAGTTGGTAACTACTCCAACCAAAAATCAACTAACCAAACTTTATTTTAAATATTTTCTATCAACGGTTTTACGTTGTATTTTAGTACGTTTTCTACCGTTATTCCTTACAGTAGTTTTTGTAATACTTTTATTTTTAGCTTTTAAATATTGTACAAATCCTCTACCAGAAAAAGTGTACGTTGTTTCAGAACTTATATGAAAGAGTTTAATCTTTCCATCATTTATAACGCTCAATTCAAACTCTTCAGTATCTCCACCATCATAATTAAGTGTTAAAAATTTTAAGTCGTTATAACCTGAAATATTTGCTACTTCATAACCCCCTATATATTCCCAATTCAGGTAATCAATATTCGTGCCAAAAGCGTCATGAGATGAACGAAATGTTACATCATTCTCAGGTGTAAACTGTAAAAAATGTTCTTCATCAAAAGGATTTGGAGTACCATCTACTTCATTGGTTTTTTCCCAAGCAACGTATTCTTGTAAAAAGTATTCTATATTTTCATAAAATAATTTATCGTAATCAAAATTATTTGTTTGATACCCTATTAAATAATAACTTACATTTTGAGAGAGATCATCTATTCTAATTTCATTATTACTTAATTGAATCACTTCAAAATTATAATTACCATTAAGATCATGATCAGTTTCTAAAACTGTCTGATTTGTGTCATAATAACCAACAGCAATTCCTAAACCATTTCCTGTTTTTCCTATATCAGTAATATTGTTATTAGCATACATGGTTCCATTTAAAAAAGAAACGGTAAATGCTTTAGATAAAAAAGGAACTTCACCTGAACCTTCTGTTCTATGATAATCAATATACCATAAATCATAACTCGATACATATTCGTTTAATGAAAAATCGTTGCCGTCAATTATTTCATTCTGAACTACACACGATGTTAACGTTATACTTGCAGTAATAAATAAGAATAGTAATTTTAGACGTTTCATAAGCTGTTATATTATGGTTATACTTATGTAGTTTTCAAAATACGTGCCAAAAACAAAAAACACCTTTTTAAAAGGTGTTTTTTGTTAGTTTTGAGGTTTTGAAGAGGGCATAAAAATCTTTCTTTCTTTTTTTATATTTTCTATTTTATAGTAAAGAGTTTTAGTATCTATTTTATAAGAAACGATAGCTTCATTTTCTTTTAATTCAAAAGGGAATTTTTCTTGTTTCTTAGCTGTATTTCCGTATTCTTTTTTAGGGTCTGCATTTAAAACTAAATCAGCTTTATTGTTGTTAGTTGAGGTTTTATAACGAGCAGCAATGTAGTTTTTACTTTGTTTTTCTTCAATAACAGCTGTAACTATTCTGTTTTGGAAATAAACATTTTTAAAATCGATACTTTTGTTTGCAGAAAATTCAATCATTAAATTAAGACTACTATTACCAGGTAAACCACCTGTAATATGAGAGTAAGAGGCAGACTTTATAGTAAAAGGAGGAGTTGTTTCTAGTTTAATGCTTGCACACTGAGTAAAGCTAAGGGCAAAAATTAAGATTCCGAATAGTTTCATAAGTTTACTTTATATTGTTTAATTTTAGATATTCAAGCAATGTGCCAGTTTACAAATATAGTTAGTTTTTTATGATGTTGAATTACAGTTATTGGGAGTTAAAAGAATGGTTTACGAATGTTGATTTTACTATTGTTGGTAGTGGAATTGTAGGTTTAAATTGTGCTTTAGCATTAAAACACACACATCCAAAAGCAAAAATAGTAGTTTTAGAGAAAGGAATATTACCACAGGGAGCTAGTACTAAAAACGCAGGATTTGCGTGTTTTGGTAGCTTGTCTGAATTAATTGATGACTTAAAAACACATACTGAAGAAGAGGTTTATAACTTAGTAGAAAAGCGATGGAAAGGTTTAGAATTGCTAAGAAAAACATTAGGAGATGAAAATATTGATTTTCAACAAAACAAAGGGTATGAATTATTTAATGATTCAAGCCTTTATGAAGCTTGTTTGTCTCAAAAAACAGCGGTTAATAAACTTTTAAAACCGTTATTTAAAGCAGCTGTTTTTAAAGATGATACTAATTTTTTTAAATTTAATAATATACATCAAAATTATATTACTAATCAATTTGAAGGTCAGATAAATACGGGTAAAATGGCTGCAAAGTTACTAGAGTTAACGCAATCGTTAGGTATAAAAATTATTAATAACATTCTGGTAGATGAGTATTTAGATAGTAACGAAAAGGTTATTATTAAAACGAATCAAATAACATTTTCTACAAAAAAATTATGTATTGCAACAAATGGATTTGCAAATGAATTACTTAACGAAAATGTAAAACCAGCAAGAGCACAGGTATTAATTACAAAACCAATTAAAAACTTAGCTATAAAAGGTACTTTTCATTTAGATAAAGGATATTATTACTTTAGAAATATTGATAATAGAATTTTGTTTGGTGGTGGTAGAAATTTAGATTTTAAAACCGAGGAGACATCAGAATTCGGAGAAACTGCTTTAATTCAAAATAAATTAGAAGAAATTTTAAAAAACACGATTTTACCTAATACGGATTTTGAAATTGACCATAGATGGAGTGGTATTATGGGGGTTGGAAGCCAGAAAAAAGCAATTGTAAAACAATTGTCAAACAATGTGTTTTGTGGAGTTCGTTTAGGCGGTATGGGAGTTGCAATTGGTAGTTTAGTAGGCAAAGAATTAGCAGAATTAATTTAAGATGATGGTAAAAGAAGAGTTGTATAAACAATGTGTTACTTATGTAAACAATCGTTTACAAACGATTGAAGAAATAATTTCATCAAATCAAAAAGCGTTACAGTCTGAAACAAAAAGTTCGGCAGGAGATAAGCATGAAACAGGGCGTGCAATGTTACAATTGGAAATGGAGAAAGCAGGGCAACAGCTTAATGGAGTTGTAAAAATGAAAGAAACTCTTTCTAAAATTAATTTAAAAAGAAGTTCTGAGATTGCACACATAGGATGTGTTATAAAAACAACAAAAGCCTCATTTTTTTTAAGTATCAGTGCAGGGCAACTAATTGTTAATAATGAAAATTACTTTGCTATTTCAGTTTCTTCACCAATAGGAAGAGTATTGTTAGGTAAAAAAGAAGGAGATACTTTTGTTTTTAATATGATAAAACAAACAATAAAGGAAATTTTTTAATTAAAAAGGTAGGGTATAGTTTAAGGTAACTGTTTAATACTTGTGAAGATTGTTATGCCCTTCATGAAGAGGAAGACATATAATGCACTTTTATCATTCCAGATAGAAGTGCTTTTTTTATATAGAATTAGTTTGTGAGTAAAAAAAGGGCGTATGTTTTAAATTGTTTTATTAAATTTTAATGAAACAATTTCTTTTGTATTAATAATGAATGGGTGCTTTAAAAAAATTACTTGATTATTATATTCAGCTTCAATCAACCAATAATCACCTCTAAAATAGCTGTTTTTAACAAGTGCTTTTTCATTAGAATTTTGAATAATTTTTATTTGATGTGGATATAATAATACTTGCGTTCTATTTATTATAATTTCATTTACATCATCAAACAAAGAAGCAATGTATTTTTCTTTAGGGTTTTTATATAAGTTTTCTGGTGTGTCTTCAGAAATTACCTGATTATTCTTAATAACAATCATTTTATTTGCAAATGAAAGTGCATCACCACCATCATGAGTAGCTACAATACAAGCAATATTTTTCTTTTTTAAATAGGTGAATAAGTTTCTACGTAATGAGTTTTTTTTAAAATTATCTATCTGGCTAAAAGGTTCGTCTAATAATAACAATTCAGGTTCTTTTGCCAAAGCACGAGCAATGGCAACACGTTGTTTTTGTCCACCACTTAAATTTTTAACTTTTTCATTCGCAAAATTGGTCATTTCAATAACCTCTAATAATTCGGTTGTTCTTTTTTGTGCTTCTTCAGGATAAAATCGAGATAAGAATTTTTTAATATTTTCACTTACAGAAGTAAAAGGCATTAAATCGAAATCTTGAGCAACATATTTAAAAAAATCCATTCCAGGTACTAAGTAATGTGCAGGACCTAAAATTTGAAAGTCATTCCAAAATAACGTTCCTTCATTTAAATCTAATAGCCCATAAATGGCTTTTAATAATGTAGATTTCCCACAACCACTTTCTCCCATAATACATAAATTCTCGCCTTTTTGTAAGGTGAAATTTATATTTTTTAATACTGATTTGTTAGTATTGTAAGAAAAAGAAACGTTGTTAACTTTTAGCATGCAGCAAAAATAAGTAAAGTCGTAAAATAATGCATCTTAATATTGAAGGATGATTTTTAATATTTTAGAGGCTTATATGTTCATTTTTAAATTTATTTTATAAAAAACAGAAAAAAATGCAATAGGATTATAAATACTACGTCTTTATAATTGAAGAGCGATTAAAAAGCTTGTAAATGAACCATAAATCAGAAAATAATAAAAAATTAAAAGCTTTTTTTGATAAAGAATATCATGTTCTTAAATCTTATGTTGGATCAAAAATAAAACAAAGTATTAATCAAGATGCAGAAGATATTATTCAAGATGTTGCACTTAAATTGTTTTCAGGAGTAAATGGATATTCTCCTATAAATAATGTAGCAGGTTTCGTATACCGATCATTAAGAAACAAAATTATTGATAGGATGAGGAAAAATAAATATAGTGAATCTAATAAAGATGTTGATGAACTAAAGTTAGGAGAGCTTACAGAGGTTTTGTATGAAACTTCGGGTGAAATTTATTCTGATTCAATGAAGGAAGAGATTAAATTAAGGATGATGAATTTAAAACCTATTTATAAAGAAATAATTTTAGCAATAGATTTTGGAGGGTACACTTATAATGAATTATCAGAAGAATCTGGAGTACCGATAGGAACATTAATGTCGAGAAGGCATAGAGCATTAGGAATTTTACTAAAAAAAATAGAATATAAAAAATAGAAATAAAATGGAAAATTTATTTAAAGAAAGAGTTAAAGGTGAGTCTTTAGGGGTGTTTGTTGGAAGAATAGTTTTTGGGGTTATAGCTGTAATTGGATTAGCTGTACTGTTTGGGTATGTAATTATGTGGTTATGGAATACTTTAATGCCAGAAATTTTTTGTTTACCAACTATTAGTTATTGGCAAGCGGTAGGATTGTTTATTTTATCTAAAATTTTACTTAGCTCTAGTGGATGTGGAGGGAAGCAAAAATCAGATTGTTCCTCAAAAAAGTATGATAAGAAGAAGTTTAAAAACAAATTTTCTGATTGGCAACATTATGAAAAATTTTGGAAAGAAGAAGGTAGTGAAGCGTATGAGAAGTTTGTAGAACAAATAAATGAAAATACTAGTACAGATATTAAAGAGTAATAAATTATGAAATTATTTATTTACGGTACAAATATAGATACAGAAGATAAAGTAAGGTCTATTTATAGGTTATTTAACCAAGATAATAACATTATAAACGTGTCAATAGATCTTGAAGATATTGATAATGTTTTACGAATTGAGACTACAGATTTTATTAATGAATATGATATTATTACCAAAGTTGAAAAAGATGGCTTTAATTGTATAGCACTGAATGATTAAAAAGAAAGAGTATAAAAAAAACCGACACATTTGTGTCGGTTTTTGTTTTTTAAAATAATTTTCTAAAAAGAGAATCATGCTAAAAACTATTATAATTTTACCAGATTCGTACTCTTTCTTCTGGTTTTAAGTACATTTTATCACCTTCTTTAACACTAAATGCATCATAAAATGCATCTACGTTTTTAAGAGGCATATATGCTCTGTATTGACCAGGAGCATGAGTATTTGTCATGATTAAGTTTTTTAAAGCCTCATCACGCATTTTAGTTCTCCAAATAGTTCCCCAAGAAAGGAAAAAACGTTGGTTAGCAGTATAGCCATCAATTTCACCAGGGTTTCCATTCTTGTTTAAGTAAATCTGTAAACCTTCGTAAGCAGCTTGCACACCACCTAAATCTCCAATATTTTCACCTAAAGTATATTCACCGTTTAAATGCATACTATCAATAGCAATAATATCACTGTATTGTTTTACTAATTTATCACCAATAGTTTTAAACTTTTTAGAATCATCTTCAGTCCACCAGTTTTTTAAATTTCCATCACCATCAAAACGAGCACCTGAATCATCAAAACTATGAGAAATTTCATGACCAATAACAGCACCAATACCACCATAATTTACAGCTTCATCAGCTTTATAATTATAAAAAGGAGGTTGTAAAATTGCTGCAGGAAAAACAATTTCGTTATTTACTGGGTTAAAGTATGCATTTACAGTTTGTGGAGACATTCCCCATTCAGTTCTGTCAACTTTCTTACCTAATTTAGCCATATTTTTATTATAGTTCCATTTGGTAACGTTTATTGCGTTTTCAAAATAAGTTCCCCCATTTTTTAAACCTTTTACTTGTAATTCAGAATAATCTTTCCATTTATCTGGATACGCGATTTTAACTGTTAACTTATGTAATTTAGCTAACGCTTTTTCCTTAGTTTCTTCACTCATCCAAGGTAATTGTGCAATACGCTTTTCGAAACCTAACATTACATTATCAATCATTTCTTCAGCTTTTGCTTTCGCTTCTGGCGGAAACTTAGCATCAACATATAATTTACCTAAAGCTTCACCAATGGCACCGTTTAAGTTTCCTAAAGCACGTTCATCTCTTGCACGTTGTTGTTTAGCTCCACGCATTGTTTTGCTATAAAACTCCCAATTTGCAGTTTCTAAATCGGTACTTAAATAACCTAATGAGTTATTAATCGTATTCCAACGTAATACTAGTTTTATATCATCAACAGAACTAGCTTTAAAAATTTTACTCATTGCTTCGAAATAACCAGGGTCGGTAACAATTATTTTTTCAACATTGTTAACACCAATACCTTTTAAATGTGCGTCCCAGTTAATTGCTGGAGCTAATTTTTGAAGTTCAGCAACTGTCATTGGGTTGTACATTTTACGAGTATCTCTTCGCTCTTCTTTGGTCATCATTGGTTTTGCTAAACTTGTTTCAAAAGCGACAATAGTTGCAGCATTTTTCTTAGCTGTAGCTTCGTCATCACCAAATTTCATTAACATTTTAGCAATAAACTCTTGGTACTTTTCAAGTTTATCTTTTACTTTCTCGTCAACATAATAATCTCTAGATAAACCAAGACTACCACCACCTAAATAACCAGCATTCATACTACTGTTTTTTAAGTCGTTGTAAACACCAAAGCCATAAAAACCACCACCACCATAAGGTGCCATGTTCGTTAAATATGTTTCAATATCTTCTTTTGTTTTTATATCATTAACTTTAGCTAAGTAAGGTTTAATTGGTGCAATACCTTGCTTATTACGAGAAACAGTATCCATAATACTTTCGTAATAATTTACTGCCTTTTCTTGATCTGAATCTATTTCATTTCCTTTAGCGTCTTTTACTTTAGGGAAATTACCTTCTTCAATAGCTTTATTTAAGATTATTAAAACATCATCATCTGTTTTTTTACGAAGTTCACCAAAACCACCCCAAGAAGTTCTGTCTGCAGGAATCTCGGTTTTATCCATCCAAGTTCCGTTTACATGTCTAAAAAAATCATCTGTAGGTTTTACAGAAGTATCCATGTTTTCTAAAATAATTCCCTGAACTTTTTCTTCAGGTTTTGGCGCTGTTTTTTTCTCTGTTTTACACGAAGCAATTGCTAAAGAAGCAACAGCAGTGGTAAACAACATTTTTTGAAAGGTTTTCATTTTTAATGGGTTTATTTAATGACTAGTAATATAATAAGAGTGTTTTTTATGTAAAATGTTACACTTTAACTCTTAATTTTCGATTTTGGTGGATTTGGTAATTGCTCGAAACCCATATTATATAATGTAAATCCAAATATATCAGCATATTGCTCTATAGTTTTAGCTACAGGTGTTCCTGCTCCGTGACCTGCATTTGTTTCGATACGAATCAATACTGGGTTTTCTCCTTGTTGTTTGTCTTGTAATTCAGCA
Organism: Tenacibaculum ovolyticum DSM 18103; assembly: GCF_000430545.1. GTDB lineage: Bacteria > Bacteroidota > Bacteroidia > Flavobacteriales > Flavobacteriaceae > Polaribacter > Polaribacter ovolyticus. The sequence goes on along the minus strand of NZ_AUMF01000015.1, from coordinate 20,695 downwards.
GCAAATTTAAAACTATGCGCTGGTACCACACGATCATCATGATCACCAGTAGTAACCATTGTTGCTGGGTATGCTACATTTTTAACATTATGTACAGGAGAATATCCTTTTAAATAATTAAACATTTCTTTGCTTTGTTCAGCGGTTCCGTAATCATACGCCCAACCAGCTCCAGCAGTAAAGGTATGATAACGTAACATATCTAAAACACCTACGGCAGGTAATGCAACTTTCATTAAATCTGGTCGTTGTGTCATTGTTGCACCTACTAATAAACCACCGTTAGAGCCACCACGAACAGCTAAATAATTAGATGTAGTGTAGTTTTCTTTGATTAAATATTCAGCAGCAGCAATAAAATCGTCAAATACATTTTGTTTTTTTAATTGAGTTCCTGCATCATGCCATTTTTTACCGTATTCACCACCACCACGTAAATTAGGTACAGCATATACACCACCTTGTTCCATCCAAACAGCGTTTGCAATGCTAAATGACGGAGTTAGTGAAACATTAAATCCTCCATAACCATATAAAATTGTTGGGTTTTTACCATTTAGTTCTAATCCCTTTTTATAGGTGATAATCATTGGTACTTTTGTTCCGTCTTTAGAAGCGTAAAAAACTTGTTTACTTTCGTAATCGTCAGAATTAAAAGAAATAGCAGGTTTCCAGTAAGTGGCATACGTTCCGTCTTCTGGATTGAATTTATAAGAAGAACTAGGTGTATTGTAATTGGTAAAAGAAAAGTAAAGTTCTTTAGCTGTTGTTTTTCCACCAAAACCACCAGAAGCACCTACGCCAGGTAATTTTACTTCACGAACTAATTTTCCATTAAAATCATATTGTAAAACCTTAGAAACAGCATCTACCATGTATTCTGTAAAGAAATATCCTGCACCAGTTGATGGTGATAAAACATTTTCAGTTTCAGCAATAAAATCTTTCCAGTTTTCTGAAGTTGGATTTTTAGCATCTACAGTAACAATTTTTTTGTTAGGAGCGTTTAGGTTAGTGACTAAGTATAATTTATCATCACGATTATCAATTACGTAAGTATCACTGTCGTAGTTATCTATAACAGTAACTAATTTACTGTTAGGTTTTGTTAAGTCTTTTAAAAATAACTTGTTTCCTGAGGTTGAAGTAGAAGCAGAGATAACTAAATATTTATCATCTTCAGTTAAAGAACCACCAACATATCTGTTTTTTTCTTCAGCTGTTGCACCAAAAATAATAGCATCATCACTTTGCTTTGTTCCTAGTTTATGATAATATAATTTGTGTTGATCTGTTTTTGCAGAAAGTTCACTTCCTTCGGGTTTATCATAACTAGAATAGTAAAATCCTTCGTTTCCTTTCCAAGAAATTCCAGAAAATTTTACATCAATTAAAGTATCGCCAATAATTTCTTTATCTTGGGTATTCATAACAATAATCTTTCTCCAGTCACTTCCACCTTCAGAAATAGAGTATGCTACAATTTTACCATCTTTTGTAAAATTAATACCACCAAGAGATGTAGTTGCATCTTCAGAAAAAGTATTAGGATCTAAGAAAACTTCTTCTTTACCTCCTTTGTCTTTTCTATATAAAACATATTGATTTTGCAATCCGTTATTTTTATAAAAATAAGTATAATCACCTTCTTTAAAAGGAGTACCTATTTTTTCATAGTTCCATAATTCTGATAAGCGACTTTTTAACTGTTCACGGTAAGGAATTTTACTTAAATAATCGAAAGTAACTCCATTTTCAGCTTTTACCCAGTTTTCAGTTTCTGTGCTTTTATCATCTTCTAACCAACGATAGTTGTCGGTTATTTTTGTTCCAAAATAGTCATCTACAACAGGTTTTTTAGATGTTTCAGGGTATTTCACGGTTGTGTTTTTTTTAATTTGCGTTTCTTTTTTACAAGAGACTAAAATGGTACTTGTAAAAAGAATAGAAAAAAGGATTTTTTTCATAATGTAAGAATTAGTTAATTCTTTCAAAGTTATAAGAAAAATGAATGACAACACTCTTTTTAAGATGAATTTAACACTAAGCAATGATTAGTGTAATCTTTAACAAAGAAAAACGACTACCTTTATACTTGAAAAATTTTCAAGTAAATAATAAAAAATAGAATGACAGAAAATTTAACTAAAGCAACTTTTTTAGAAAAAGTATTTAATTTTGAAGTAAATAAAGAATGGAAATTTGAAGGAGATAAACCTGCGTTGATTGACTTTTATGCAGATTGGTGTGGCCCTTGTAAAGCATTGGCTCCGGTTTTAGAAAAGTTAAGTGAGGAGTATGAGGGTAAAATAGATATTTATAAAGTAGATACTGAAGCAGAACAAGAATTATCAGCTGCTTTCGGAATTCGTAGCATTCCTTCAATGTTATTTTGTAAAGCAGGCGAGCAACCTCAAATGGCAAATGGTGCATTACCACAAAAACAAATTGAGGAAATTATTAAAGATGTTTTAAAGGTTGAAAAATAGCCTTTAAAACAGTTTATAAAAGTGATGCGAAAGTGTCACTTTTTTTATGTGAAAAAAGTAAAATAAGAAACTCAGTGATTATCACTACTCAAGCTTATTTTTAGTTTTTAAGGTGTTGTTTTTTAGTGAATTACTATTTTGTTAAAAAGACGCTATTTTATTTTTTTTTTCAATTTGTTGAAAACTTCAAGGGATTTGTGAATAAGTAAGGCTTTCAGTTTTTAGCAATTTTTTGAATCTTTGTTAACCCCTAAGAAAACAAAATAATAAACAAAATTTAGCACAAAAATAATAATGGCTGCCATCGAACCGATTTTACAAGAAAACAAAGATAGATTTGTAATTTTTCCAATTCAACATGATGATTTATGGGAATGGTATAAAAAACAGCAAGCATGTATCTGGACTGCTGAAGAAATTGATTTATCGGTAGATATTACAGATTGGAATACTAAATTAACTGATGATGAGCGTTATTTTATTAAGCATATTTTAGCTTTTTTTGCGGCTTCTGATGGTATTGTTAATGAAAATTTAGCTGAAAATTTTGTAAATGAAGTTCAATATTCTGAAGCAAAATTCTTTTATGGTTTTCAAATAATGATGGAGAATATTCATTCAGAAACTTATTCTTTATTAATAGATACCTATGTAAAAGATGATGTAGAAAAAGATAGGTTGTTTAAAGCTATTGAAGTTTTTCCTGCAATTAAAAAGAAAGCTGATTGGGCATTAAAGTGGATCGAATCTGATTCGTTTGCTGAACGATTAATTGCTTTTGCAGCAGTAGAAGGTATTTTCTTCTCTGGTTCATTTTGTTCTATTTTTTGGTTAAAGAAAAGAGGTTTATTACCTGGATTAGCGTTTTCTAACGAGTTAATTTCTCGTGATGAAGGAATGCACTGTGATTTTGCTGTGCATTTACATAACCATCACATTGTAAATAAAGTACCAAAAGACCGTATTCGTGAAATTATTATTGATGCACTTACCATTGAAAGAGAATTTATTACAGAATCTTTACCTGTAAGTTTAATTGGTATGAATGCTAAATTAATGACACAGTATTTAGAATACGTAACCGATAGATTATTATTAGAATTTAGTTGTGAAAAAGAATATAATTCTACGAATCCATTTGATTTTATGGAAATGATTTCACTTGAAGGAAAAACAAATTTCTTCGAAAAAAGAGTTTCTGAGTATCAAAAAGCAGGAGTGTCATCTGGAGGTACAGGAGACATTAGCTTTGATGCTGACTTTTAAATAATAAAGAAAAAATACTGCTTTCCCCTACATGCGGTAAAATTAGCTAAAGCATATTTGTGCTTTAGTGTCAATAATCGTTTCAAAAAGAAACAAAATTAATTAAATATGTATGAATCACTATAAGTGTAATGCTTCAGTGACTCTATGAACCAAATTAAAAACCAATAGTAATAATATGTATGTAGCAAAAAGAGATGGTAGAAAAGAGCCTGTGATGTTTGATAAAATCACAGCAAGAATTAAAAAGATGTGCTATGGTTTAAACCAAATTGTTGATCCTGTAAAGGTAGCAATGCGTGTTATTGAAGGTTTATATGATGGAGTAACAACTTCAGAGTTAGATAATTTAGCAGCAGAAGTAGCTGCAACTATGACTACAGCACACCCTGATTATGCTAAATTAGCAGCAAGAATAGCCGTATCTAACTTACATAAAAACACCAAAAAATCGTTTTCTGAAACGATGGTTGATTTATATAAATATGTAAATCCACGTACAGAAAAAAAATCACCTTTATTAGCAGATGATGTATATGATATTATCATGAAAAATGCTGATAAATTAGATTCTACTATTATTTATAATCGTGATTTTAACTATGATTATTTTGGTTTTAAAACATTAGAACGTTCTTACCTATTGAAGTTAAACGGTAATATTGTAGAACGTCCACAACACATGTTAATGCGTGTGTCTATAGGTATTCACAAAGAAGATATTGACGAAGCAATCGCTACATACGAGTTAATGAGTAAAAAATATTTTACCCATGCAACGCCAACGTTATTTAATGCAGGTACCCCAAAACCACAAATGTCGTCTTGTTTCTTATTACAAATGCAAGATGATAGTATTGAAGGTATTTACGATACATTAAAACAAACTGCTAAGATTTCACAATCTGCAGGAGGTATTGGTTTGTCTTTACATAATATTCGTGCAACAGGAAGTTATATTGCCGGTACAAACGGAACATCAAATGGTATTGTACCAATGTTAAAGGTGTTTAATGATACAGCACGTTATGTAGATCAAGGAGGAGGAAAACGTAAAGGTTCTTTTGCAATGTATTTAGAGCCTTGGCATGCTGATATTTTTGATTTTCTTGATTTAAAGAAAAATCATGGTAAAGAAGAAATGAGAGCGCGTGATTTATTTTACGCAATGTGGATGTCTGATTTATTTATGGAACGTGTACAAAATGATGCTGATTGGACGTTGATGTGTCCACATGAATGTCCGCACTTATTTGACACTTATGGTGAAGAGTTTGAGCGTTTGTACACAAGTTATGAGGTTGCAGGAAAAGGTAGAAAAACGATTAAAGCGCGTGATTTATGGGAAAAAATCTTAGAATCACAAATTGAAACAGGTACACCGTACATGTTATATAAAGATGCTGCTAACCGTAAATCAAATCAGAAAAATTTAGGAACTATTCGTTCTTCAAATTTATGTACTGAGATTATGGAATATACAGCTAAAGATGAAGTAGCTGTATGTAATTTAGCATCAATAGCAATACCAATGTTTGTTGGTGAAGATGAAAATGGAAATAAGTTTTTTGACCACGATAAGTTATTTAAGGTAACCAAAAAGGTAATTAGAAATTTAGATACGGTAATTGATAGAAATTTTTATCCAGTTGTTGAAGCAGAAAACTCTAATGTACGTCACCGTCCTGTAGGGTTAGGAATTCAAGGATTGGCAGATGCATTTATTATGTTACGTATGCCTTTTACATCTGAAGAAGCTAAGAAGTTGAATCAAGAAATTTTTGAAACTTTATACTTTGCATCAGTAACCTCATCAATGGAAATGGCAAAAGCAAAAGAGCCATATTCAACATTTAAAGGTTCTCCAATGTCTCAAGGAGAATTTCAACACAATATGTGGGGAGTAAAAGAAGAAGAGTTAAGTGGTCGTTGGGATTGGAATTCTTTACGTACAGAAGTAATGGAACATGGTGTTCGTAACTCTTTATTAGTTGCACCAATGCCTACAGCATCAACGTCTCAAATTTTAGGAAACAATGAAGCTTTTGAGCCATATACCTCTAATATTTATACGCGTAGAGTATTATCTGGTGAGTTTATTGTTGTAAACAAACACTTATTAGAAGACTTAGTAGAGCTTAATTTGTGGGATAACAATATGAAAGAAGATATTATGCGTGCAAACGGATCTATTCAGCATATTGAAACAATTCCACAAGAATTAAAAGATTTATATAAAACAGTTTGGGAAATGAGTATGAAAGATATTATCGATATGGCACGCCATAGAGGATACTTTATCGATCAATCTCAATCATTAAACTTATTTATGAAAGATCCTGATTATGCAAAGTTAACATCTATGCATTTTTACGCTTGGAAATCTGGTTTAAAAACAGGAATGTACTATTTACGTACAAAATCTGCTGTAAACGCAAAACAGTTTACGTTAAATATTGAAAAGAAAGCTGAGGTTATCGAAGAAGATGAGCCAATGAGTGCTACAGAGTTTAAGGCAATGGTTGATGCTTCTAAAAATGGAGCTCCAGATGACGATTGTTTAATGTGTGGTTCTTAAAAGATAATATGTTATTGCAAGCAAAGTGAAGCAATCTGTTAATTAGATTTTCTTATTTGTAATTACATCAATTAAATTAAAAAGTGAAAAAGAGAAGCTGAAAAGCTTCTCTTTTTTGTTAAGTAAATGTTAATAGAAATAGGGGTATATCTATTTTATTAGGAGTACTCCTATTAAATAGTTAGGGGTATTGGGTATTGTAAAAATATTTTTTTCGTATTAATATTGCAGATATTATTATATGATAATTTACAACCAATAAAAATATTCCTTTTAGTGCGAACTCTTTATTAAAGGAAAGGCTATAAAAATTTAGAAAAACACTACTCATCAAACTTGTTGAAAAGAGATGTTCGTGTGCATGCGACGAGTGATATATGAATCTTATGCTTTTCTTTTAAAGAGTTTTAAAAATAGAAATGGGCAATTTTATTTAAATAAATAGCGCATAACGAGTATGAAAATACCAACAATAGTTGCTAATGATGAGGTAATTAAAGCAATTAAAACACTATCATTTAGGTTAAAACTAGTTATTTTAGAAAAGCCAGACAGTATAATTATTAATAAGATAATACTTGTAAATCCACACAAAAAAAGGTAGGTTCTAAAAGCATACTTTTTTCGTTCATATCGATCTTGTACTCTGTCGTAAACCTCTTGTTCGGTTAAGGCAGTGTTTTTATCTATTTTTTTAGTAGTATCAACATGAAGATTCTTAGATTCTTCTAATAATTCGTCTAATTTATTACGCACTCTTTAGTTGTTTATCTAAGTTCATAATAAATCTATCATAATACCTTTTTATAAGATTGTTGTTAATAACAATATTATGACCTGGCCTGTAGGTTAAACTCCATGGAGTTCCTGCCATATGGGTTAAATCTACTAAATCTTTTGCCGTAATATCTCGGTATAGTTGCCATGTTAATAGTACAATTTTCTGATCTTCTTCATTCTTTAAGGTAGGTTCAGAAAGTTGTTGCCAATTGTCATCATCTAACATTACCGAATTCGTTGTAATAGGACTCGATTTAAAATGTTTAAATTCATGATATACACTTGGTATTACTGGGCCAAATTTCCATGCCTCAATAGCATCATTTTCAAATAATGGGCGCTCTAAAAGAGACAAAGAAAGCCCTTGCGATATATACATTAACTTTATCAACTTCATGTTGGTAAGTTCGTAATCCGTTTTTTTTGCAAGTTTTATAAACTCATTAACAACTGAACTGGTTGTTCCCATAATTACTTAATTTGTAATAAAAATAAATACGTATTCTTCTAGAAAGAATTAATATACACAAAAATACATAATAATACAATAATTAAACGGTTCTTTTATACAATATTGTATAAAAACAACTATTTAAAATTCAGTGCCTTATGAATTTACCCTTAGAAACAAAGAATTAATAAAACAAGATTGGTTATAAACTTTTCTTTTTTAGTATTTTCGACGAAACTTATAGTAATAGAATGAACTGGGAGCAATTATTATCGTTAAAACGATTTGGAGATACACAAAAACGAGAACGCATAAAACAAGATGAAACTCGTTTAGGGTTTGAGGTAGATTTTGATAGGATTATATTTTCTTCGGCTTTTCGTAGTCTTCAAGACAAAACACAGGTAATTCCACTTTCTAAAACGGATTTTGTACATACCAGATTAACACATAGCTTAGAGGTATCGGTTGTAGGTAGAACGTTGGGAAGAAGAGTTGGTAAAGAATTGTTAGAACGTCATCCAAACCTTAAAGCATTAGGATATACCTTTAATGATTTTGGAGCTATTGTGGCAACAGCAGCGGTGACACATGATATAGGAAACCCTCCTTTTGGGCATTCAGGAGAAAAAGCAATAGGGGAGTATTTTAAAACTGGTAAGGGGCTTCAATATAAAGAGCAACTTACCGAAAAGGAATACCAAGACTTAATAGATTTTGAAGGAAATGCAAATGGTTTTAAAATTTTAACTGAGAGTAATCAAGGGGCTGATGGAGGTTTACGTTTATCGTATGCAACTTTAGGAGCATTTATGAAGTATCCTAAAGAATCATTACCAAAGAAACCAACCAAGCATATTGCTGATAAAAAATATGGTTTTTTTCAATCAGAAAAAGCATCTTTCTTAGATGTAGCAAATGATTTAGGTTTAAAGAATAAAGTAAGTGATGGAATCTCATATTATCGTCATCCATTAGCATATTTAGTAGAAGCTGCTGATGATATTTGTTATACAATTATCGATTTTGAAGATGGAATTAATCTTGGTTTAATAGATGAAGATTATGCTTTAGAATACATGATTAAGTTAGTTAAAAATACAATTGATAGTCAAAAATACCATTCGCTTAAATATAAAAAAGATCGTATAAGCTACTTAAGAGCTTTAGCAATAGGCGTACTAATTAACGAGGCAGTTGCTATTTTTTTAGAAAATGAAGAAAGCATTTTGAACGGAAGTTTTGAAAATTCGTTATTAGATAAATGTAAGTATGAAGCGCAGATAAACGATATAATTAAAATTAGTATAGAAAAAATATATCGTAGTAAAGATGTTGTTGAAAAAGAAGTAGCGGGCTATAAAATTATTGCCGATCTATTAGATGTTTTTGTTACTGCGCTAAATAATAAATTTAAAGGAACACAATCTAATTACGATACTTTAGTATTGAACTTACTTCCTAAAGAATATCAACAAGAAAAAGAAGAATTGTATGATAGAGTAATGCAAATTTGTAGTTATGTATCAGGTTTGTCAGATGGTTTTGCAATAAGACTTCACAAAAAATTAACAGGGAATATTATTTAATTGAAATAGTATAATTTTTGCTTTTTGTTTTTAAATGAGTTAGGGTCATTTTAAAACAAACTGTTTAATAATATATATAACTTTACTATGAATAAAAAAACACTTTTTTTTGGTTTACTTATACCATTAGCCATAGTTGGCGGTATCTTTAAAATAATAGATACTAAAAATGCTGATGTTAATAAACTAAGAAATCAACATGCTGAATTTTTAAAAAATCACCCATTTCAAGAAATAGGAAAACTTCCTAAAAAAGAAAGAAAAGCACAAGGTTTACCACCTAATGCGTTTTTTGAACAAAAATATTTGAGTGAAATAAATCCAATTACAGGAAGAACTCACCAAGAAAATATTTTAAAACTTCGAGAAAAGTTAAATAAAAGTAAAGGAAATAAAAGGGCGCCAGGAGAAGTAGACAATAATTGGATAGAAAGAGGGCCCGATAATGTAGGAGGAAGAACAAGAGCATTAATTTTTGATCCTAATGATACTACTAACGAAACTGTATTCGCAGGAGGTGTAAGTGGAGGTTTATGGAAAAATACAAAAATATCTGATCCGTCAAATAAATGGGTTCGTGTAGGAATTCCAGAAAACTTAGCCGTTTCTTGTATTGCTGTTGACCCAAATAATTCTAAAATATTTTATGTAGGTACTGGTGAGTCGTATGTAAATGGTGATGCAAATGGAGACGGACTTTGGAAAACTGTTGACGGAGGAAATACATGGTCAAAAATTTTTGGAGGTGCCACCCAAGCTTCTTTTTTAGATACAAATTCTAAATTAACAATTAGCTCACCTGCAAGTATTTCTGGTGACTATGTAACTGTGTTAACAAATACTTTTGGAGGAGATTTAACAGCTCCAATAACAAAAGATTTAATTTTGGTTAATGATGGCACAAGTCCAAATGAAGATGGTTGTGAAGCAGTTACGAACGGAGCAAGTTTAGCCGGTAAAATTGCAGTAATCGTTAGAGGAACATGTAATTTTTCAGCAAAAGCTAAAAACGCACAAGACGCAGGTGCAGTAGCAGTAATAGTTGTTAATAATCAAAATACGAATCCATTTAATATGGCAGCAGGAGATGGGTCTGGAAGTGTAACTATTCCTTCTGTAATGATTAGTAAAAAAGATGGAGATGCTATAATAAGCGAATTAGGTTTAGGAACTGTTAGTGCTACGTTAAGTAAAACAAATAGTAGTGCAACAAACAGTACTATTGTGTCAGGAATACAACATATTAATGATTTAATAGTTAGAAATAATTCAGGTAAATCAGAAGTATATATTGCAGCAGGAGAATCAGGATATACAGGAGGTGTTTCTTTAGGGGGTGATAGTTTTGGTGTTTATAAATCAGTTGACGGAATTAATTTTTCTCAACTAAATATACCTAAAACAGCGGCAGGAAATGAACACGAACCTAATAATTTGGAAATAGCTTCTGATAATTCTATTTACTTGAGTACAACAAGAAGTAGTACATTTTATGATGGAGGTGGCGTTATCTTTAAATCCACAAATGGAACTACATTTAATAAAGTTCATACAATAACAGATGGTGTTAGAACTGAAATAGCAGTATCACCAACAAACCCTAATACGGTATATGTTTTGGCACAGACAAGTACACCAGGAGCGCCAGTAAAAATATTTAAAACAGTAGATAATTTTACAAATATTACTGCTTTACCATTACCAAATGATGCTGATACCGGTATTGATACTACTGATTTTACAAGAGGGCAAGCATTTTATGACTTATTACTAAGAATAGACCCGAATGATGAAAATACTTTATATGTTGGTGGAATTGATTTATTTAAAACTACTGATGGAGGTACAAACTGGAATCAATTATCACATTGGTACGGAGGATTTGGTTATCAAAATGTGCATGCAGATCAACACGGATTAGCATTTGCATCATCTAACAGAATGGTTTTTAGTAATGATGGAGGTGTTTATTTTTCAAATAATTCAGGAACAAACATTTCTGCAAGAAATAAAAATTATAATACATTACAATTCTATACAGTAGGTGTTGCACCAACAACAGCATTTAATGGTGCCGAATATTTTATAGCAGGTGCACAAGATAACGGTACTCAATTAATAAGAGAAGCTACAGCTGGTATTAATAGTTCGATCAGCGCTAGTGGTGGTGATGGTGCTGCAAGTTTTTTTGATACAGATGGAACAGATAAATATTATATAACTAATTATGTATATAATCAATCTATAAGTCTTTATAATTATGCTACTAATAGCAGAATTGATGTTAATGAGGAAGAAAGCTCTAATGGAGATTTTATTAACCAAGAGGAGTTAGATTCTAATTTAAATATTTTATATTCAAATTATTCTAGCGGAGACAATCATATAGTAAAAAGATATTCAAGTTTGTTAGGTGTAATTACTAAAAAAGATTTAACAAATGGGTTAATGAATAGTGCACCATCTGCATTAAAAATTTCATCATATACTACAACATCTAGTAAGCTTTATTTAGGTTTAAAAAATGGGAAGTTATTAAAAGTAGAAAACGCTAATGTTGATGCTGGAGTTTGGTCTGAAATTACAGGATCTAGCTTTATTGGTTCTATTTCTGATATAGAATTTGGGAAAAATGAAAATCAAATTTTCGTTACAATGCATAATTATGGCGTTGTAAGTGTTTGGTATTCTAATGACGGAGGTGTTACTTGGGAGAATAAAGAAGGAGATTTACCAGATATCCCTGTTAAATCAATTATACAAAACCCTTATGATGAAAATGAAATAATCATTGGTACCGATTTAGGTGTTTGGAAAACAAGTAATTTTAATGTTAGTTCACCAACATGGAAACGATCAGATAATGGAATGAGTAATGTACCTGTTTTAGATTTAGATTTAAGAAATGATAATGTAGTGTTTGCAGCAACTTATGGTAGAGGAATATTTTCAGGTAGTTTTTTAAACCCATCAGAAGATGCAGATGGTGATGGTGTTAATAATGATACCGATAACTGCCCTACAACAGCCAATGCAGATCAAGCAGATGTTGATGGTAATGGAATAGGTGATGTTTGTCAAGATACCGATGGTGATGGTGTTTTAGATATTAATGATAATTGTGTAAATAAAATAAACCCAGATCAGAAAGATAGTGATGGTGATGGTATAGGAGATGCTTGCCAAGATGCCGATGGCGATGGCGTTATGGATAATATAGATAATTGTTTAACAGTAGCTAATCCAGATCAGAAAGATAGAGACGGTAATGGAGTTGGAGATGTTTGTCAAGATGGTGATAACGATGGTATCATGGATGATAAAGACAATTGTCCTACAATATCAAATCCAGATCAAAAAGATACTGATGGTAATGGAGTTGGAGATGTTTGTCAAGATGGCGATAATGATGGTGTTATAGATTCTATTGACAACTGTTTAACAACACCAAATGCAGATCAAAAAGATAGTGACGGTAACGGTATAGGAGATGCTTGTCAGGATACCGATAGCGATGGTGTTATGGATAATGTAGATAATTGTATTAATGTTAAAAATTCAGACCAGAAAGATACTAACGGAAACGGAATAGGAGATGTATGCGATACTAGTTATTTAACAGCAAACAATATTTCTATTCAAACTATATCAGAAACTTGTGTAGGTGAGAATGATGGGAAGATAACAGTAAACATAAAAGAAACGTTCGTAAGTTATACTGTAACCTTAAAAGGTGATGGAAAAGATGAAACAAAACAACTAACGACAACATCATTAACTTTTGAAAATTTAAAACCAGCTTCTTACGAGATTTGTGTTAAGGTTGATGATAAGAATTATACACAATGCTTTGAAATAAATATTAAAAAAGCAAATACTGTATCATTAAAAGTAGCCAAGAATCAACAATCTAAAGATTATACAATTAATGTAAATTCAGGAACAGCACCATATAATGTTTATTTAAATGGAAGTTTAATAAACACATTTAATCAATCTACATTTAATGTTAAGATTGCTAAAAGTGGAGTTTTAGAAGTTAAAACAGCCAAAAGTTGTGAAGGAGTGTTTAAGACAATGATAGATAATGTTTTCTTAAAAAGAAATCCAGTAGGTAATACTATTGATTTATTAGTGCCATCAGATATGAGTTCTAATATAGGTATAAAAGTTTTTGATGTTAGCGGAAAACTTGTTTTACAAAAAACAATTCAAAAGCAAGGAAATGAGTTGTCTATTCCATTTAGAGGTTTTAACTCTGGAATTTATATCCTAAAAATAGGAACTGATAATACAAATACTTTTAAAATATTAAAATAATGAGAAAAGTTATAAAAACAATAGCAATATTTTCACTTACGTTATTTATTTCTTGTGGAGGTACTAGCAGTAAAGAACCTGTTAATGATGCGCCAACAAAAGTAGATTTAATATACCCTACTCAAAATTTATTATGCATTGATAATACGATCTCTTTTGATTGGAGTGATGCTACAGATGAGAATAATGATGATATTAGTTATAAAATTGAATTTTCTGATACCAGAGAAATGGCTAATGTTACAAAAACAGAAACGGCTAACACCTCAACAAAATCTATTACTTTAGATAAAGGAATTGCTTATTATTGGAGAGTAACAGCTATTGATGGTAAGGGTAAGTCTGGGGAAGTATCTTTAGTAAATGCTTTTTATACAAAAGGAGTTGGAGAAACAAATACGGTTCCATTTACAGCAGAAATAGTAAGTCCCGTAAATGAAGCTTCATTAGGTGCAGGAACTGTATCTGTAGATTTAAAATGGAAAGGTGCAGACTCTAATACAAATGATACATTAAAGTATGAAGTATATTTTGGTGAAACAACAGATTTGACTTTGTTAGAAGGTGATGTAACTGTTTTAATAAAAAATGTTACCATAGAAAGTGGAAAAACATATTATTGGAAAATTAATACAATTGATAATTCAGGAGCAAAATCTATAGGACAAGTTTGGAGTTTTAGTGTTAATTAAAACACTATAATTATAAGTAAAATAAAAAACGACGCTATTTAGCGTCGTTTTTTATTTTACTTATAATTATTTCTTTCTTTTTTCAACAAGTATTTCTAATTCATCATACCAATTCTGTCCAAATTTTCTAATAAGCGCCTGTTTTACAAATTTATAAACTGGCACTTGTAATTCTTTTCCTAAAGAACAAGCATCATCACAAATTTCCCATTTATCATAATTAACAGCAGAAAACTCACTGTATTCTTTAACCCTAACAGGGTATAAATGACAGGAAACAGGTTTTTTCCAATCAACTATTCCTTGATTATATGCCTCCTCAATAGCGCATAAAGCAGTTTGTTTTTCATCAAAAATAACATAAGCACAATCAGCATCATCAATTAAAGGAGTTTCTAGCTCTCCAAAATCACTCGTAATCCATGTACCTTGTTTTTCGATAGCAGCAATACCTTCTTTGCGAAGAAATGGTTTAATTTTAGGATATATATCTTCTAAAATTTTTGTTTCTTCTTTCTCTAATGGAGCACCAGCATCACCATCAATACAACAAGCACCTTTACAAGCGGCTATATTACAAACAAAGTCTTTGTCAATAATATCTTCTGAAACAATAGTTTTTCCTAATTGGAACATAAAAATAGTTTAAGTTGGAAGTTTACAAAAACTTCACGTAAATTTAGATGCAAAAATACTAGATTGTAACATTACTTATATAATTTAGCACATGAAAAACAAAATATTATGGATTTTAACTTCAAAGAAATTTTAACAGCCTTTATGGTATTGTTTGCGGTAATTGATATTATTGGAAATATTCCTATTATTATTGACCTCCGTAAAAAAGTAGGACACATACAATCAGAAAAAGCATCAGTTATTGCTGGTTTTATAATGATTTTATTTTTATTTGTTGGTAAACAACTATTGGGTTTAATAGGTGTTGATGTACATTCTTTTGCAGTAGCAGGTGCATTTATTTTATTTTTTATTGCCTTAGAAATGATTTTAGGAATTACCTTATATAAAGATGACGATGACGAAGAAACGTTAACGGCAACAGTTTTTCCGCTTGCATTTCCATTAATTGCAGGACCAGGGAGTTTAACAACACTTTTATCTTTGCGTGCAGAATTTCATATATCAAATATAATTATTGCAGTTTTATTAAACGTATTAGTTATCTACATCGTATTAAAAACATCTCCAAAAATTGAAAAATTTATTGGTAATAATGGAATTAAAATAATTAGAAAAATATTTGGTGTTATTTTATTAGCTATTGCAGTACGATTATTTGCAGAAAATATTAAAGTATTATTAGCATAAATGATTTTTGACGTTTTAATTATCGGTGGCGGTGTTTCGGGTATGCAATGTGCATTAGTTATAGGTTCTGCGCATAAAAAAGAATACGCTAAAAATAAAAAAGTGGGTATTTTAATTCATCAACGAACTTCTCATCTAGAGAGCGCTTTGTTTAATAATGTTTTAGGATTAGCTGAAGGAACATTAGGTAAGGATATTTTAATTGCTGGAAAAGAACAATTAAGAAGTCAGTACCCTAGTGTATCTCAAATAGAGAATGAAAAGGTTGTAGCCGTTTTAGAGAATGAGAATGGCTATAAAATAATTACAAATAAACAAGAGTACTATAGTAAAACAGTTGTTATAGCATTAAATTACGCTAAGCCATTTGAAATTGCTGGATTAGAACAATATATAGAACCACATATGAGGGCGAATGCTATGAAAGATAGAATTCAGCTACGTAATTTTAATCATTTAATTAAAAAAGATTTATATGTTTGTGGAACTTTAGCAGGTTGGCGTAGCCAGTTTGCAATAGCAGCTGGTAGTGGAGCAAGTGTAGCTACTGATATATTAACAGAATGGAATGCTAATATTCCAACAAAAGTACATGATAAAATTATAGAGAATAAATAACACTATTGGCTAGTTTTCAAATTAGCCAATAGTGTTTTCTTATAAGTTCTACCAATAGGTAGTTTTTCATTGTTAATAAACAGACTTGTACCTGTAAACTTCCTTATCTGTTTTATATTTATAATATATGATTTGTGTATTTGTACAAATTTATGCGCATTTAAAGTGTCTTTCCATTTTTTTAAAGAATCAATAACTGTTAGTTTTTTATCAATGGTAAAAAATGTAACATAATTTCTATCAGATTCTAAATACAAAATATCTTCTACATAGAGTTTATGTATAGTTTTATCTACACTTATATAAATAATTTCTTTTTCTATAGAAGTTTCAGTATTTAATTGTTTTTCAACTTTTGACGTAGCTTTTAAAAAGCGGTCAAAAGAAAAAGGTTTAACAAGATAATCAACAATAGTATCTAATTCAAAACTACTTACAGCATAATCAGGATAGGCAGTTGTAACAATTATTTTAGGTGGATTTTTAATTGTTTTTATAAAATCTAACCCAGAAATATCAGGTAAATTAATGTCTAAAAAAATAGTATCTACAGTGTTGTCTTTCAAAAAAGTATTCGCACTAATAGCAGTTTGAAAAGTATTTACCAACTCAAGATCAGGAATTTTTCGAATGTAGTTTTTTATAATATTTTGTGCTGGAAGTTCATCCTCTATAATAATACAAGTCATAAGCATTTATAGTAAATTTAAGGATAGTGATATTTTAAAAACAGTAGTTTTATCAATAATTAATTCATATTTATTTTTATATAATAAATCCAATCGTTTTTTAAGGTTTTTTAAACCAATAGCATTCTCGCTTTTTACTGGTTTTTCATTAAAATTATTTTCACAAACACAAGTTAGTATATTTTCTTTTACGGTAATATTAATCGTAACAATACTATTAATGGTACTATGTTTAAAAGCATTTTCAATTACGGTAACTAATAACAATGGAGCTATTTTGTAATTCTCTTTATCTGTAGAAATCTTATAATTTATTTTTTTAAGACCTTCAGTTCTAATTTTATGAAAAACAATATAGTTGTTTATAAATTGAATTTCTTTAGATATACTTACTTTTTCAGAATTACTTTCATATAAAACATGTTTCAGATTATCTGATAGTTTTAAAATTAAATCTGGTGCTTTTGCTGGTTTTTCAATTGAATATGAATAAATAGTGTTTAAGTTGTTAAATAAAACATGTGGATTTATCTGTGATTTCAAAAATTTCAATTCCATTTCTGTTCTTTCTTGCTGTATTCTTTCTACCTCCTCTGCTGTATCAATATATCTAAAAAGCATCCATATAAATGAAAAAAATAAGAGCGGAGTTAATGTTTGCCAGAGATAATCACTTAAACATTTCATGATTGAACACCCGCAGCGAGCAAAAACATTGCAATACAATTGTGTTGCTAAAAATGAAATTAACAAAAAAATTAAGCTATAAAGAATATACCATCTTTTTTTTACAAAAAAAGGTAATAGAATTTGATTGTTGGTGTAAACAAGAACAATAAGTATGAAAAAATACTGTAAAAATGGATTTTCAGCCCAATAATAGCGCGTAAAAACAAATAGTGATATAAATGTGAATAACACCCAAAAAAGGACGTGAATAAGCACCTGAGAGCTATATTTTCTATTAAGTTTTATCATAGTTATTGTAAGTAACTAAAATTTGGTGGTTTAGCAAAATATTAAGTACCAAAGGTCATTTAGAAAGTATGTATTACTGTTTTTAACAATTAATTGTAGTTGATATAGCTTTTTTTGGAGTATATCCGTTTGTTTTTTTTATAGAACATAAAGGACATACATTTGAATAAAACCATAAAAACACATGAAAATATCAATAACAGTTCTACTTATTTTAATTAGTAATATTGTTGTAGGACAGCATATTAATAAAACAACGAAAGACAGTAAAGGTAAACTTATGTTATTAGGGAAAACAGATAAAAATGCTTTTAAAAAGCGAGATTTTTCTTGGTTTCAAAATAATTATGAAGCATACATTACAAATGACAAAATAATAAACAAACTAAAAGACTCGCTAAAAAATTATTCGATTAAAGCTTTTTATGGCACATGGTGTGGAGATAGTAAAAGAGAAGTTCCTAAATTCTATAAAGTAATTGATGAAATAGGTTTTGATGAAAATCGATTAGAAATGATTGGTGTTGATAGAAAGGCTGAAGCATATAAAGCATCACCAAATGGAGAAGAAATAGGGTTAAATATTCATAGAGTTCCGACTTTTATTTTTTATAAAAATAATATTGAAGTAGCAAGAATTGTTGAATATCCAAAGCAAGATTTTGAACGCGATATACTTACAATTACTAGTGGTAAAAAATATACTCCACAATATGTGATTGCAGAACATTTAAATAAATTAATGATTGATAAGACGCTAGATGAATTAAAGAAAAACGAAAAAGAACTTATTGCTTCGTTAGTTGAATTTACAAAGGGTAGTAGAGAACTTAATACTTTTGGGTATAAATTACTTAGATCTAAAAACATTAGTAAAGCCTTTTTTGTTTTTGAATTGAACACTAAAATGTACCCGTATAAATACAATGTTTTTGATAGTTTAGGAGAAGCCTATTATTTAATTAGAGCCTATGATAAAGCATTAAATAATTATGATAAAGTTTTACAGTTAAAGCCGAATGATAAAAACGCTTTAGAAATGATAGAAAAAATAAAAAAAGAAATTAATTAATACTAAAAACCAGAATACATGAAAACAATTTTAACATTAGCCACTATATTTTTTATGGCAGTTGCGGTAAATGCTCAAGAATTCAAATTCGAAACAGCATCTATTGATTACGGAAAAATAGAGAAAGGTTCAGAAAAGAAAAGAGTATTTGAATTCACTAATATTGGTGATGCCCCTATAATTATTACACAAGTTGTATCTACTTGTGGATGTGCTGTACCTAAAAAACCAGAAAAACCAATTATGCCTGGACAAAAAGGATTAATTGAAGTTTCTTATGATACAAATCGAGTAGGGGGATTTTCAAAAATGTTTACTGTAGTTTCAAATGCTAAAGCAAAAAGAAAGACATTAAAAATAAAAGGGTTTGTAACAGGTAAAAATGTAATCGCTTCTAAATAAAAAAAATCCCAAGTGAAAACTTGGGATTTTAATTATATATAAGAAACCTTTATTTAATTCAGTATTACTATATATTCACAATATTTATCTGTGTGGAGTTTATTATGATTGATGACAACGCATTAAGATGTTTTAATATTACAGTTTCTTAGCATCTAGTTGTGTAAAAACGTTTAATAATGTTTGAATAGCGTTTATTGTAAATTGTTGATCTATGCTTTCATAAACATCAGTTGATTTATGATAATCCTTGTGATCAGGTACACCAAAATATATAAAAGGAATATTTTTTTTGTGAAATGCAGCGTGATCGCTAGAATTTGTCCAATCATCTAAGTTATCCAAACCTTCATGACCTATAAGTAATTCAACTCCGTCTATGTTATCAAAAGAAGATATCGTTTCTTTAAGAGGTTGAGAATATCTAGTTCCTACTGCATATAATTCTTTACTATCACTTCTAGAAATCATATCAAAATTTAAATTCAATACAATCTTATTTAAATCAATTATCGAATTATCTGCAAAATGGTAAGCTCCTTTTAAACCTAACTCTTCAGCATCAAAAGATGCCAATATAACATTGTGTTTTGGAGGGTGAGTTTTAAAGTATTCAGCAAATGCAAATAAGGCAGCAACACCTGAAGCATTATCATCAGCACCATTAAATATTTTATCATTTATGATACCTAGATGATCGTAATGAGCAGATAATATAATATATTTATCTGTATGCTCTGTACCTTTAATAAGGCCTAAAACATTAACTGCACTATAGTCTTTTTCTCCATGGGTGAAAGAGAAAGATTGTTCGAAATTTTCAAGAAGTGGTATTACATTTAGTTTTTTAAAACGTTCTTTTATGTAATCTTTAGCTTTTGTTGCTCCTAAAGTAGATGTCTTTCTACCTTCAAATTCATCAGATGATAATTTTTTAATATCATCTAATATTAAATTTGTTGTAAACTCATATACAAGGGGTGTAGTTTTCTCTGTTTCTGATTTACAAGAAATTACAAACGCACTTAAAATAACTATAACTAAAAAATGTAATGTCTTCATAGGGAACTAAATAAATTTAAGGCTAAATTAAATAAAAAAAACCTAAGCATTTTACACTGCCCCCAAAAAGTTAGACACTATTTGGGGGTATTTTTATGGGCAGAAAAGTCAAGTATGATTATGCATTTAAACTTGAATGTGTAAAATTAGTTTTAGAATCACACTATTCAGCAGCAGCTGTTTCTAAACAAAAAGGTCTAAATGAATCTAACATTCGTAAATGGGTTGGTTTTTACAAAGCCCAAGGGGAAAAAGGGTTATTACCTAGGAATAACAGGAGCTATTCAGCAACTTTCAAGTTAGAAGTCTTACAGACAATTGATAAAGAGTTTTTATCGTTAAGAGATGCTTGTTTTAGATTCAATATTCCAGACCCTGGT
>NZ_AUMF01000014.1 GCF_000430545.1 Tenacibaculum ovolyticum DSM 18103 | reverse complement strand
AAAAATAATTAATTCAAAATTTTAAAACCAAAAATAATGTCTACAAGTATTAAAATTACCTACACAAACAAATCAATGAACAAAGATCTTCCAACGGTTTTTGTATTTACTAAAAATGAAACTCCAACTTTCGATGCTTTAAAAGAAGGTGTAGCATGGCGTACCATACCAAATATAGGAAGAGGTTCTTCTAGTAGTTTTGGATTTCCAATAATTACTGAAGTTGGCGCTACATGGAAAGATGGAACAAATAAAACGCAGGTTTTACCATCAGATATAGGGAAACGTTACACTGTTAGTAAAAACGATACCGGAATTGTTCTTGCTGCAAACGGAAATGCATCTGATACTAAATCTATTGATGTAAATAATGATGCCAATATACAAGGTGGTGTAGCAGCTTCTTTATACAAAGACAATAAGTTAATGATGACCAAGAATATTGTTGGTTATGGTCAAAAAGCAACATTTGTATTAAAACCAAAATTGTATTGGGGTATTGCTTCTGAAATAGAAGAAAGTCAATTATTGAATTCTGCTGTGTTAAATACCGATCACTTTTTTGAGCAAGACCTAGAAGGTGTTTCTGAAGTAGAAATTTCATTAAACGGAAATGCTGAAGATGGGTATGTTTTTAAAATTGATAGTCAAAAATAGTATTTATACTATTATCAAATTACAAAAACTGGTTTAATAGAAAAAAAATCTACTAACCATAATTAAATCCATCACTTTTTAAGTGATGGATTTATAAAAAATCACGAACTAACTGATAAGCATGAGAATATATAAGAAGTCCCCCAGAATAGCTTCAAATACTTTTCAAAATTTAAAAGGTTTTGATACTAACACTATTATCTCTTTTGCTCAAGCAATTCACCTAAAAAAAACAGGATATACTTTTTGTATTAGATATACATCTCATACAGCTCTTAAGAGGCCTAACGATCTTAGTTTCATTGAAGCAAAAAACATTCTTAATGCAGGGTTATCACTTAGTGTAATACATCGCATACGTTCACCTGATTGGAAACCAAATACAAACTCAGGAATCATTGATGGTCAAAATATAGTTCGTAATGCGATTAACATTGGTCTACCCTTAAACATGAATATTTGGTGTGACTTAAAAGGGGTCTCATCAGATACCTCTCCTCAAAATTTAGTAGCATATTGCAACGCATGGTATGATACTGTTTTTAATACTGGTTATATTCCTGGGCTATATATTAAAGAAGACTGTAGTTTTAATAGCAATAAACTGTACCAAAACATTAAGTATAAAAACCTTAAGTTTAAAAATTATTGGAAACCTTTAAGTAAAGAATCACTTATTACAAATCATCAATATCAATTAATTCAATCATTAAAACACATCTCAAAATAATAAACTAAGTAATTCAATCATATAATATAGTTATTAAAACAAACACCTTCTTATTTTAACTCTAGCAATATCTCACCTACTAAGTTTAAATAAATGACAAAAAATTAACTACAAAAAATATGAAAAGTACTAATCAATCATATTAACTCAAAAAAATCAATTTTTTTTTTAAAGTTTAGTCAATTATTTCGTAAATAATATTAACTACGGAATTTAATACATGGCACAATCATATTATTTTTCATACTACTTTAAACACCCTACACAACAACAACAACAACAACAACAACAACAACAACAACAACAACAACAACAACTTAGATATTTAAATCACGATTAGCAAGCGCTTTTTTAAAGATCTAAATTCATTATTTGTAGCTCCTCTTCGGTTTAAATAATTTCTAAAAATTAACCTATAACACTTTCTACTTTACTCGCAACATAAAAAAGTGTATTCACAACATTAGCTTAATTTTTAAGCTATTTTAAGAGGTAATTTTATATCAGAAAACAAATAGCGCTATACTTTAGTTTTCAAAAGTAGAGGTCAGAAACTACTATAAAAAACGAGGCGCCCTCCCCCGAAAAGCCATACGAGTAAGGAAACTAATTATTAAAATGAATCAAAATGGAAAATTTAATACTAGAAGTTGAGAAAAATAATAAACAAAATCAAAGAAATTTTACTCTAGAGTCATGGGGCCACAAAAAAGTAGCCGAATTAGAAAGAGCTTTTAATATTGATTTGCAATCTGTACTATTTTCAAATGAAGGAGGATATCTCAAAATAAAAAAACAAGCTATAAAAGTATTAGTTGAAGGTATTGATGAAAGAAATAAAAAAATAGGTTTTACTGATTTACTTTCTGATGGTAGCGAACCTGTTTTAACATCAGTTAATATGTCTATGCCAATGCAGAATTTAAAAACAATTTCAAGTTACAAAGGAACAGCTATAGATCAATATTATAAAGATCAAGGTGATCATTTATCTCAAATGATAAAAGAAACTTCTACAAGAGCTATGGCTAAAAAAATAAAAGGTGCGGGGCTTTTTAATATCAGTAATATAGCTTCATTAACAACCGCAAATGCTTTACTTGATGAAATTCCGTTAATTGGTTCAATTGTAAAAGGAATAGAAGCTGTTCCTGGTAAATTTGTTAGTTATATTTCAAGTGCTATAATTAGTGGAATAATCTGGGCATTAGGACTTAGACCTTCTATTGTAAGTGGAATGATAATTAATGGTACAGATCATAATTTTAGTGTAATTAATTGGCAAGAACACAATAAAGAAGGTTCTGATTTATATCTAAATCACGGTAAATTAGATGATTTTATGGCAGATCATGATAGTATATTATTATCATCTCCGGATGTTCAAATAATGAAACGTGTAGATATTTCAGAAACTGATGAATTTGAGTATATGGTTTTTGCCGGATCATACGTAGCAAGAAAGGATACATCATTAGGTTTTGGCTTTTATGGTACAGAAGGAACAATGATTTTTACTAATGATTCTAAAAAACATCCTGTAAAATTTGCTCATCAATTTGCAGTACCATATAGTGCCTCTAATGGTACAAATATTGAACTTCTCGATAATGATGATAGTACTCCAATAAAGGATATTAATGATAAACTATATGATGAACGTGATGAGTACGTTTCAAAGACAAGTGGAAACCAAGAATTAACTTCGTCTATTAATGGTAAACATGGTCAAGCAGGCTTAATTCTTGCGACTATTACAGACACTCGTTTAATTTAAAATTATCATAGACCTAACTATATTGCAACCAATTGTTCCCTCTACTCTTGAAATAGAGGGAACATTTATTTAGAAAACTCCATTTACTATAAAAAATTATAATCATGCATACTAAACAAATAAAAACATTAAAAAACTCCCAAAAAAATAGTAACAACCAGTATCAAGATTGTTTTGATCAATTAAAAAAACAAAAAAATAAATGGGAACAATTAATCAATAAGGGAAATTCTAAAAACCTGTACAATAATTTATATGTTTACTTAACAAATATCCAAACTATAACGAAACTCTTACAAATACGACGGACAAACTATACAACTTATTACATAGCAATAATAATATAAAAGCTAAACCACAAAATGGAGGTACTCTTATTTTTACAGACACGACCTCTAAAGAAAATATTGAAAGCTACTTAAATAAAAGAGGGGCTGATTATTTCCACCTTTTTGTTAATCCTAACTCAACTGATTATAAAGCTAACAGAAGAATTGTAGTTAATATAAAAGAGCAAAGTACTTCTTTTGAAATTGCTACTAAATTAGTTGAAATGATGAATAATCAACCTAAACAATATCAAATTAAACAATTCAAGATCTTTTTAAACACAAAAGAAACAGAAGAGATTATAAAAGATGATAAGATTGTTATTTGCTATGAAAAGGGAAAAGTATTAGACCAAGACACAAAATTAGATATTATAGGAAACGATATCATAAGAACAATTACACCTATTTCTATAAAAACTGCTTCTGCCTTGTTCTTCCCTTTTTATGAACAAGTTGAAAGTTCTCTTACAGGAAGTGCATGGGGAGACGAGCCTTTAAATAAAGAAAGTTTTTCTTCTACACGTTGCCAAGCAATTACAGAAATGCTCCTTAAATATAATGCTTTTCCTGAAAGTGAAAAAAAATTCCAAGAAGAATTGGAAGTTTTTTTTAGAAAACATTATATAAATCCAACATTACCTTATTTAAACATATAACGAACAATGTTATTTAACTTACATCAATAAATAATATTGATGTAAGTTAAATAATCTATATCATATCAGCCATTTTCTTATTCAAAAAAGCTTTATTTTTACTGCTTATTTTTTTAGTAAATGAAAAGAGATCTTTCTACCATAAGTCCAAAAGAAAACATCATTATAAAAGGTGCTAGTTTGCATAATTTAAAAAACATTGATGTTGTTATTCCACGTAATAAACTAGTTGTAATAACCGGACTTTCTGGTTCTGGAAAATCTTCATTGGCTTTTGACACTTTATATGCCGAAGGACAAAGGCGTTATGTAGAAAGTTTATCTTCTTATGCTCGTCAGTTTTTAGGTAAATTACACAAACCTAAAGTAGATTATATAAAAGGTATTTCGCCTGCAATTGCTATTGAACAAAAGGTAAATTCAACAAACCCTCGTTCAACAGTTGGTACCTCAACAGAAATTTATGATTATATAAAACTATTGTTTGCTCGTATTGGTAAAACAATTTCTCCTGTATCTGGTAATGAAGTAAAAAAACACACTGTTTCTGATGTTCTTAATTTTGTGAAAACTTTTGAAGAACGTACTAAGTTATTATTACTTGCTCCTATTATCATTAATGAAAATCGTGACCTTAAAACTGTTTTACAGGTTTTAACACAGCAAGGATATGCACGTATAAAATACAATAATGAAATTTTTAGAATTGATGAATTCCCTATTGATTCCTATAAAAATGAAGAATTATTTTTAGTAGTTGATAGAATTGTTACTAAAAGTGAAGAAGATTTTTATAATCGATTAGGTGATGCAATACAAACTGCTTTTTTTGAAGGAAAAGGTATCTGCTTCATTGAAAACTTAAATAATAAGACTGTTACAGAATTTAGTAATAAATTTGAGTTAGACGGAATTACATTTCTTGAACCAAACACACATTTATTCAGTTTTAATAATCCTTATGGAGCATGCCCAACTTGTGAAGGTTATGGTAGCGTAATAGGTATCGATAATGATTTGGTAATACCTAATACTGGTTTATCTATATTTGAAGATGCTATTTTCCCTTTTAAAACGGATTCTTACAAAATATATAAAGAGGAATTAATTCTGAATGCTGAAACTTTCAATATTCCTATTCATAAACCTTGGTTTGAACTTTCTGAAGACCAAAAAGAACTTATTTGGAACGGTACTAAAAGTTTTCAGGGTATAAATGATTTATTTAAAAAACTAGAAGAAAAAAGTTACAAAATTCAGAACAGAGTAATGCTTTCTCGTTACAGAGGAAAAACAAAATGTACCGATTGTAACGGTCAACGTTTACGTAAAGAAGCAAATTTCGTTTATGTTCATGGCAAAATAATATCTGAGCTAGTAACACTTCCTTTAGATGAATTAGCAATATTTTTTAAAAATATAAAACTAAATAAATACGAGCAAGATATTGGTAAACGCTTACTTACTGAAATTAATAACCGTTTACTATTTTTAACTAATGTTGGTTTAAATTATTTAACATTAAACAGAACATCAAATACACTTTCAGGAGGAGAAAGCCAACGAATAAACTTAGCGACCTCACTTGGTAGTTCGCTTGTTGGCTCTATGTATATTTTAGATGAACCGAGTATTGGTTTACACCCTAAGGATACCGAAAAATTAATTGATGTTCTTAAAGATTTACGTGATTTAGGAAATACCGTAATTGTTGTAGAGCATGATGAAGATATCATGAAAGAAGCTGATTATATTATTGATATTGGTCCAGAAGCCGGTACTTACGGTGGTCATGTTGTTGCCGAAGGTACTTTTAATGAAATTATGAAATCAGATTCGTTAACAGCAAAATATTTATCTGAAAAATTAAAAATTGAAGTTCCTAAGATTCGTAAAGATTCTAAAAACACCATTAATATTATTGGGGCACGTGAAAATAATCTTAAAAACATTGATGTTTCTTTTCCTTTAAATAATTTAACTGTTATTACAGGAGTTTCTGGTAGTGGAAAAAGTACGTTGGTTAAGAAAATTTTATATCCAGCGATGCAGAAAAAGCTGATAGGATATGGTGATAAAGTTGGACAGTACACAGATATAACAGGAAGTTATGACAGTTTAAAACATATTGAATTTATTGATCAAAACCCAATTGGTCGTTCATCTAGGTCTAACCCAGTTACCTATATAAAAGCTTATGATGATATTCGAAAATTGTTATCTGATCAAAAATTATCAAAAATAAGAAACTACCAACCGAAACATTTTTCTTTTAATGTTGAAGGTGGTCGTTGTGAGGTTTGTAAAGGTGAAGGTGAAGTTACTATTGAAATGCAGTTTATGGCTGATGTACATTTACAATGTGATACTTGTAACGGGAAACGCTTTAAAAAAGAAGTCTTAGAAGTAAATTTTGAAAGAAAATCTATTGATGACATTTTAAATCTTACAATTGATGATGCTGTTGCTTTTTTTACAGATAATGAGCAACCTAAGATTGCTCGAAAATTAAAACCTTTACAAGATGTTGGTTTAGGATATGTACAACTAGGACAATCTTCTTCAACCCTATCAGGTGGTGAGGCACAACGTATAAAACTAGCTTCATTTTTAGTAAAAGGGAATACAAAAGATAAAGCTTTATTTATTTTTGATGAACCTACAACAGGTTTACATTTTCATGATATTAAAAAACTATTGGCTTCTTTTAATGCTTTGATTGAAAAAGGGCATTCGATCGTTGTTATTGAACATAATATTGAATTAATAAAATGTGCCGATTATATTATTGATTTAGGTAAAGAAGGTGGTAAAAATGGAGGAAACTTGATTTTTGCTGGTTCTCCAGAAGAATTAGCTAAAAATAAAGAATCTTATACCGCTAGTTATTTAGCTGAAAAATTATAAAAACATTACACATAAGAAACTGCCTAACCCTCTCAAGTTAAGCAGTTTCAACTGTACAAAAACTAACAAAATTTTTTATTGTTTTAAATAAACTTATTGTTTATCTAAAATTAAAAGTATTTTTTTTCTATAATAAGCTATACACAAATTCAGGTGAACCACGCTCCCCTGCTTCATTTAACAAAGCTAAAAACTGTAACTTATAAATATTTCCATCCGTATCGTTTACGATATAAAATAAATTAGATTTAACTTTTTTAGAAAAAACATTTCTCCAACTACTACCTATTATATTCTGATCGTTGTAAACAAAATTAGCATCTACTACGTTACTTAAGTTAAATGCATCATAAGACAATTCTTTTTCATCATCAGTATTTATCATATAAATACCTACATTCGATTTTGTATTACTTGTTACAAAATCTGAAAATGAATACGCTCCTAGTACACCTCCACCAAAATCTAATACTTTATTAGAAACGGTAAAGTTTAAATCCCAATCAGTTTTTTCTGGTTCAACGTCTACAACAGCCTCTTTATCAAAGCTAAAAAAAGTAAAATTGAAACCATTTTTTTTAGGTATAACCTTTTCTACGTGTGTTGTTGCATCTAAATCAGCATACTGTAAAACATACTTATCTCCTCTTCTTAATACTCTAACTTTTTTCCATCCTCTTGGATCTCCAGAAATATCAATACTACCCGTAGCTGGTACATCAGTACCAACATTAAATCCAAGATTTACTAAATACACCTTGTTCTCTGAATCATTTATAGAAACTTCATTCATAGCAGTTTCTTTTATGTTTCCATCAGGAGAATCAACATAAATATTAGAACCAGCCGAACCTACAACTGCTTTTGCTTGTAAATCTTTTACTTCTTCATCTACTGATGTTATTGCATCAATATTTGCTGTAGATAATTGTGCAGTAGCCATAGCAATAGCCCCATTAATTGTAACTCTAAAATCATCTCCAGAATAAAAACCTAAATCCCAAGAATCTCTTTTTACAGGTGTAGTAGTATTTGTACTTAAATCTACATATACTTGATTTTGCTCATTTGGCCCACCAAGCTCTGGTGAAATAGAAGCTCCTTCTTTTACGATCTTTATTGGTTCTGACGGTAAATTATTATCACTACAGCTTATAAAATTGAATACTGCAATACATATAATTAATGTTAAAAATTTATTTCTCATGTTATTTAAAATTAAGGTTGTATAAAAGTTTTAAGTAATAAGATCTTCCGTAGCCCAGTAAGAGAGAGTTACTATTAGATGAATGTACTCCTGCCCCTGAATTACTAATATTTACGTTAGTTATATCAAGTAAATTCCTTGCCCCTAACGTGGTTTGTATGGTATTGTTAAAAAATGATTTTTTTATAGAAGCATCTAACCATTGGTAAGCGTTTGTAGTTGATTTTTCAAATACTGAGTTCCCTTCAGCATCAGTTCCTGAAGTAACATAATTTTGTTGTTTGCCATTGTGTTTTAGCAATACTGTAATTGCTGTTTTAAATTTTTCTATCTGGTAAGTAGCACTTGTATTTAACTGAAAAGAATATAAATAGTCATTTTTTGCATTCACTTCGTTATTTGCAACTCTTGAAATACCTTGTAATGTTCCTCCTAAATTAAAAACCCAATTATTTTTCTTAATGCTATTCTCTGTTGTAAATCCCCACAGTTTATATGCATCAATATTTATGTATTGATATTTTAAAGGCAAGTTATTTACTATTGCTAAGTCTATTTTATCATTTATATCTATATAACTTAACTTTATAGCGTTTGATAAAGAAACATCATTAAACCAACTATGTTTTTTTAAATTTATAGAAGCTGTATATCCATTTTCAGGCTTTAAGCTTTCATTACCTCTAACATCATGATTAGAATCTACAAAATAATAGTACAATTCTTCAAAATTTGGAGCTCTATATGACGTACCAATATTACCTCGTAATTCAAAACCTTTTTTCATTAAATACCTAGCACTTAAAGATGTTAATAGCTTAGAATTAAATAATGAACTGTATTCATATCGCACACCTGGTCGTAGCATAAAACTATCAGAAACGTTTACTTCAGATGATCCAAATACAGCATAACTATTTTGCTTTCTTTCTTTATTTTGATGCGTAATATCACTTGATGCTTGGGTATCAAAACCACTTATAAAACGAGTTTCATAACCTAGTTGAAAACTATAAGAATCATTTTTAAAAATATTATTTATAGCTCCTTTAGAAAAGAAAACTTTACTCGACTGCTGTAATTCATCACTTTCGTGTGATTTTCTCCCTCCAAGAATATAATAATTAAACTTATTTAAATAACGCTTTTGCGTTTGGTAAGACATTGAAACATTATAATTTGCCCCCGAATTTAATTGTCCATTTATATTTAAGTTATTTATAAACCTATCTGTTGTAAAAATTTTATCAACTGAAAACGGATTACTTGTTTGTGATTGTATATCTATATTTTCATCCACAGATAAATCATAATAATTTATGAACTCATTAAAATATTCAAACTTATATAATAATTTAAAATTTTTCTTTTTGTAACTAACTAAAGCATTTGTATTTAGTTGCGTTTTAGGTAACCATTCGTAACCTCTTAAACCATCATCTTTATAATAATCTCTACCTTGTTTATTATTATAAAATCCTGCAAATTGATTACGGTTAAAACCTGTTCTTACAAACCAATTTTCATTAAAATTATGAGAAACATTAAAACCTTGTATATGCCTACCTTTATCAAACAAAGCATACTCATTACTTACTGTTTCTTCTTGTAAAGAAGCTTTAATATTCCATTTACTATTTATCGTCTTTTTAGTAATTACATTAATAACACCAGAAACAGCATTTGCTCCATACTCTACCCCCATTGCTCCTTCTACAATTTCTATTCGCTCGATATCATCTAAATTAATCTGCGTTAAATCAATATTATTACCCAAACCATTATCACTAACTAAAGGTATATTATCTATAAGAATATTAAAGTATTGAGAATCTAATCCAAAAAAAGAAATTGTTGACTTTCCTGTTT
Organism: Tenacibaculum ovolyticum DSM 18103; assembly: GCF_000430545.1. Classification (GTDB taxonomy): domain Bacteria; phylum Bacteroidota; class Bacteroidia; order Flavobacteriales; family Flavobacteriaceae; genus Polaribacter; species Polaribacter ovolyticus. Next base: position 121,011 of record NZ_AUMF01000014.1, on the reverse strand, counting down.
TAGAGCTAGGTATAATTGTTAGGTTTAAATTAAAATTAAGTAAATCAGCTAAATTATTAGCAGCCTGTTTATCTATTTGTTCCCTTTTAATTACAGTTACATTGTAAACAGATTTTTTAATTGACTGAGGACTATATTGTCCAGTAACAACAACTTCATCTAATTTAACCGAAGTTATAGAATCTAGTTCTTTCTCCTGACTAAATACAGACAGTGTTATAAAAAAAAACAATATTGCAACTTTCTTATCTAGAAACATTCTTAATAATTTTCGGCAAATATATACTCTTATTCTTAATCAATCTAAATAAAATTTATATTTTTGCAAAAAAATTTACAACCCATAAAAATCATAAAAATGAAAAAACTAATTTTAGGAACTTTCATACTACTGTCAGCCTTTACAATTAAAGCTCAGAAAAAAAAGGACAAAGCCGCTATTAAAAAAATGTGTGGATGCTATGAAGTTACCTTCAACTTCGCTGAAACTTTTAGCAATAGTAAAGATTCATTATACAAACCTTCTAAAACTAAAAAAGACAAAGCTTTAGAATGGGCTGGATTAATAGAAGACAGCAAAAACAAAATTTCAATTCAACATTTATTACAAGTAGGTAACCCAGACAAGCCTTATATAATAAAACATTGGAGACAAGATTGGACATATCAAAATAAAGATTTTTATATGTACAACGGAGACAACAATTGGCTATATGAGCAAAAAACTAAAGCTGATGTTAAAAAACAGTGGAGTCAAAAAGTTTATCAAGTTGACGATAGCCCTCGTTACGAAGGTTCAGGGTCTTGGGTACATATAGACGGAAAAAGTTATTGGGAAAGTACCACTAATGCTCCTTTACCTCGTAGAGAATACACTAAAAGAAGTGATTATAATATTACTGAAAGAGGTAACCGTCATGAAATAACAAATTACGGTTGGGTACATGACCAAGATAACAAAAAAGTTATAAGAAAAGCTGGTGAAAAGGATGTTATTATAGCTTATGAAAAAGGTTATAACACTTATGTAAAAGTTGATGATGCTCGCTGTAAAGCTTCAATAGACTGGTGGAAAAAGAATGCTAGCAAATGGCAATTAGTTAGAAACAAATGGAGTGAAATATACAACAGAAATACCAACCTTACTTTAAAGAAAAAGGTACAAAACAAACCTTTATATAAACACTTATTTTCTGATAAAGTAACTGAACAAGACGAAATTAATAAAACAATTGAGTCTTTCGTTAAAAAATAATTTTTTATAAACCTCTCAATATAAAAAAATGAGAATTTTTACAATAGTACTACTTATATGTAGTTGTATTCAGACAATGTATGGTCAAGCGACCTTAAAAGGAATTGTAAAATCAGATAGTAACGAAGCAATCCCTTATGCTAATATTTATATAAAAGGAACTAAAACTGGTAGCGAAACAAAAGAAGACGGAAGTTTTATTCTAAAAAACATTCCTCTTTCAACATATACACTAACAGCAAGTGCTGTAGGTTTTTCTCCTTTATCTCGAAAAATAAAGGTAACCGGAGATATCAAGAACCTAGTATTCATATTAAAATCTGATACGCAATTAGATGAGGTTGAACTTTTCGGCTCACGAAATAAAAGAGCTGAAAAACTAGAAACTCTTACACGATTACCACTTGCTCCAAACGAACAATTACAAAGTATTTCGGTATTGTCACATAAACTTATCGACCAGCAAAATGCATTAAGCCTTAGTGATGTTACCAAGAACGTAGCTGGTGTTTATACTTTTGCTACTTATGGTAACACTAAAGAGAGTATGTCTTTAAGAGGATATAGAGGAATTCCAATACTTAAAAATGGGGTTCGTATTAACTCAGATTTTAGAGGAACAGGTGTTATTACCGATATGGCTGGTGTAGATAACATTCAGGTATTAAAAGGAATTTCTGCAATTAGTCAAGGTTTAGGAGGTGATTTAGGTTCTGCTGGTGGTGTAATTAACGTAGTAACCAAGACTCCAAAATTTTATGAAGGAGGTGAAATTAGTTTAAGAGCTGGTAGCTATGGTAAGTTACGTCCTACTTTCGACTTTTATGGTCCATTAGATAAAAAAGAAACTTTTGCTTATAGATTTACAGGATCTTATGACAGAGCAGATAGTTATAGAGCTCATGTAAATTCTGAACGTTTTTATGTGAATCCTTCTTTTGCTTGGAAACCTAATGCAAAAACCAAAATTATTTTTGAAATGGATCACATGAGTGATAGCAGAACTCCTGATCAAGGAACTATCAATTTAGAAAGCTATAATGTTAATAACATTATGAAACTTCCTAATAATCAATTCATGGGGTTTGACTCTGATAGAAGTAAATCTGTAAATACAACTTCAGCAATACGTTTTGAAAGAAAAATAGATGATAAATTGAGTATAAAAGCAGGTTATTTCACCTCTATTTTAGATACAGAAGCTAATGCTTCTTATGTATTTGAAGCAAGTCCTAGAAATAAATTAGATGCATTACCAAATACACAACGCTACAGAAGTTACTACTCTTCAACAAGGTACGATAGAAATAGTTTACTACAGATAGACTTAGTTGGTAAAGATATAAAAACAGGTTTTTTGAAACATACATTTCAAATAGGTGCAGATTATAGAAATACTGAATTCGAGACTAAAGGATATACAACTAACTATCCTAATAAAAGTAAAACACATTTAGATATTATAGATGTAAATAAACCTATAAACAATATTTTACCATCAGGTGTAAGCTTTAGCCCTAATCCAAAAAGAAACGGGGGATCGGAAACACAATCATATGGATTTACTATTCAAGATAAAATAACTTTATCGAAATGGGCTGATGTTTTCTTAGGAGTACGCTACACTTCTTTAAAAAGAACAAGAGGTAACTTTATTGGTAAACCACTAACAGAGTCAAAAAGTGACAATGCTTTTAACCCATTAGTAGGTTTTAATATTAAACCGACTCAAAATATTATTCTTTTTGGTTCTTATGCTAGCAGTTCTAATCCAATGACCTCATTTTACACAGATATCAATGGTAAAGAGTTAGGTACAGAACGATGGGATCAATATGAGACAGGTATTAAATCGACTTGGCTTAACGGTTCATTGCGCTTCAACGTAACTACATTTTTTACAAGCAGTAAAAACTTAAATTTAGAAGCTATAGATAATTCAGGTACTAGTTTAGGCTATTATACAAAAGGTGGTGAAGATACTAGAAAAGGTGTAGAAATAGAATTAATTGGTCGTGTATTACCTAACTTACAACTTATTGGAGGATATTCATATTTAGATGCAAAATACAAAGATCACGCTTCTTACTACTACAATTCAAGTCCAATAAACACCCCTAAACATACAGCTAATTTTTGGGCACGATATGCTTTTCAAAACTCCTTAGACGGATTATCATTAGGCGCTGGTGCATACTTTTTAGGTGAGCGACCACACAACGTATGGTCTAGAGACTATATACATGGTGGTGTTGTTCCTGATAAAAAACCATTTAATTTAAAAGCATACACAACCGTAAATTTACAAGTTTCATATAAATTCAATGAAAAAGTAAGTATAGATGTGTATGGAAATAATATTCTTAATGAAGTAGGCTATAATGCATATCGTACAGTATATTTGAATAGAATTCAACCAGCTAGTTACGGAACTACTTTACGTTACAAATTTTAATAAAAAATGAAAAAAATACAATTAACATTCGTACTTATTTTGTTTGCTTGTGCACTACAAGCACAGACAAAAAATATTTTCTTTGATAGAGCTTTTTGGGAAACAACTCCTACAATAGCAACAATCGATCAAAAAATAAAAGAAAACAATAGTGCTACTACGTTAAATCCTAACGGGTTTGATGCGGTTACTTATGCTATCTTAGCAAAAGCACCAAATACAGTTATTAAACACTTACTAAACCTAAAAGGTAATGATGTTAATAAACTTACACACGATAAAAGAACCTATATTTTTTGGGCAGCCTATAAAGGAAATCTAGAATTAGTTAAACATCTAATCAATAGTAATGCTCGATTAGACTTAAAAGATTCTCATAACTTCTCTCCTTTAACTTTTGCAGCTGTTGCAGGACAAACTAATACAGAAATATATGATCTATTTATAAAAAATGGCATCGATATTAAAAAAGATGTAGATGAAAAGGGCGCTAATGCTTTATTATTATTAATTGGTCATTTAAAAGACTTCAAATTAGTAGATTATTTTACAAATAAAGGATTAAAACTTAACAGCACAGACAACCACGGAAATGGTGCTTTCAATTACACTGCTTATAAGGGTAATAAAGCAATGTTAGAGTTGTTAATAAAAAAAGGGGTGTCATATAAAAAAAATAGTTCAAATGGAGACAATGCTATATTAGCTTCAACCATCGGTTCACGTAGTGGTTACAATCCTTTAAGTTTTATTAAATACTTAGAAAGTATAGGTATTAATCCTAATATTACCAATAAAGATGGTATAACCCCACTTCATAATATAGCATACAGTAATAAAGATATTGAGGTTTTTAATTACTTTTTAAATAAAGGTGTTAATCCAAATCAAATTGATAATAATGGAGATAATCCTTTAATAAAATCTGCTGGAAGAAATTCTTTAGAAATTATACAGTTATTAGCTTCAAAAACTAAAAGTATAAACCACACAAATAAAGATGGTAAATCTGCACTTACAAATGCTTTAAAAAACAGCCCTAAAGTAATAGATCTTTTATTGAAAAAAGGTGCTGATGTTTATATTGTTGATACTCAAGGAAATAACTTAAACTATTATTTATTTAAAACCTTTAATGCTAAACAAAAAGATGCTTTTAAAAAAAAGCTTAATCTTTTAAAAGGAAAAGGGTTTTACGTTAAAAAAATTCAAAAAAACGGAAATACATTATACCATTTAGCTGTTGAAAAGCAAAGTATTGCTATGTTAGATTTCATTAATAAGTACAACATTGATATTGATGCTAAAAACAAAAAAGGTTTATCAGCTATACAAGAAGCCGTTTTAACTGCTAAAAATAGTACTATTATAAAGTACCTAATTACTAAAGGAGCAAACAAAAATGTTAAAACAGATTTTGATGAAACTCTTTATGATCTAGCAAAAGAAAACGAAGCGCTAAAAAATATAGATATTAGCTTTTTAAAATAAACACACTTAATTAAATCGAGTACAAACAAAAGCCCCATAGTTTTATTTGTACTCGATTTGAATTTAAACAATATAATATGAAAAAAATAGTTACAATTTTACTAGTAGCCTTAAGTATTATGGCCTTTACAACTACTAATGAAGCGAAGTATAAATGTATGATTCAAATGAAGAATTATACTGGTGAAGGTGCCTATATTACTGTTTCTTTATTAAACCAAAAAGGTGAATATGAAAAAACACTATATGTACAAGGCGATGATGAAGAATGGTATTCTGATATTACTGAATGGTGGAAATTTCAAGGAAAAATACGTACTAATATTGATGCTATAACAGGAGCTACGATAAGTGGAGGAAATAGAGCGATAACAGTTATTCAAATTCCAACTGACAAATTAAACAAAGGATATAAAATTCGTTTTGAAAGTGCTGTTGAAGATCAAGAATACTATAAAGACGATATTGAATTTGAACTAACATCTGAAAATGTAAAAAGTAAAATCGAAGGAAAGGGTTTTATACGCTACATTAGAATGATACCTCAATAAATCTCAATTTAGCTTGATCTAACATACATTAAAGTATTAAAAATGACCATTTCAATTTGGAGATATAGCCATTTAACATTGGCTATATCTTCTTTCTTATTTATAGTTATTGCTGCTATTACAGGTATAATTTTAGCTTTTGAACCAATATCTAATCAGCTAAAACCATATGCAATACAAACCGATGAAATTACACTTTCACAAACTATCTCTTCATTAAAAAAAGAGTACGAAGAAGTTATTACCTTAAACGTTAACCAACATAATTTTGTTACTGCTTCTGTAATTACCAAAGAAGGAAAAAGCGAAACATTTTACATAAACCCCACTACAGGTAAAAAAATTAGTCGCATTATTTCTAAATCACCTCTTTTTAAATGGACTACAAACTTACATCGTTCTTTATTTTTAAAATCTACTGGTCGTTTTTTAGTTGGACTCTTCTCTTTCTTATTATTCTTAATTACAATAACAGGAAGTATTTTAATTATAAAAAGGCAAGGTGGAATTATTCAATTTTTCACCAAAGTTGTTAATGAAAACTTTAAACAGTATTACCATGTAATTATAGGGCGTTATACATTAATACCTATCATTATAATTACGCTAACAGGAGTATACCTATCTTTAGAAAAATTCTCCCTTTTACCAGAAACCAAAATCAAACATACTTTTGAGTTTTCTTCTATTTCTTCTGATAAAAAAACTCCCATTGAAGAATTTTCAATCTTTAAAAACATCAAATTAAATGAAGTTAAAAGTATTGAATTTCCTTTTTCTAATGATATTGAAGATTATTTTTTCTTAAAATTAAAAACCAAAGAACTTATTATTCATCAATACTCTGGTCAAATAATTAGCGACAAAAATTTATCATGGGTTCATATTTTGTCAGACTGGAGTTTATTCTTACATACAGGTAGTGGTACTATTATTTGGTCTACAATTCTAATTCTTTCTTGTATTGCTATTTTATTTTTTATTTACTCTGGTTTTTCAATGACCTTAGAAAGAAAGCGTAAAAATTTACTTCCTAAAAATAAATTTAAAAAAGACGCTGCTAAAATCATTATTCTTGTAGGTTCAGAAACAGGTAATACTTTTAGCATTGCTTCATCTTTATTTAATTCTTTGCTATCTAACAAGCAACCTGTTTACATAACACACCTTAATAAATACAGCACCTATAAAAAAGCAACTCAATTAATCGTCTTAACATCAACTTATGGTGATGGAGAACCTCCTACAAATGCAGCTAACTTTTTAACTCTTTTAAAAAACACCAAGCAACAAAATAAAATAAACTTTGCTGTAATAGGTTTTGGCTCTTTAGCATATTCACACTATTGTAAATTTGCTATTGATGTTGATAATGCTCTAAACAATAAAGATAATTTTAGAAGTACACTACCTATTCATAAAATAAATAATCAAAATTTTACTGACTTTAAAAACTGGGGCTTACAATGGAGCAATAAAACAAACATTGAATTACAATTAAAACAGCAACAATTTAAACCAAAAAAACAACAACCTTTTTTGGTAGTAAGTAAAACTGACATAAATATAGATAGTTCTTTTTTAATTCGATTAAGACCTGCTAAAAAGCTAAAATTTACTTCAGGTGATTTATTAGCAATCACTCCAAAAGAAGACAATATTGAGAGACTGTATTCTATAGGTAAAATTGATAATGATATCTTATTAAGTATTAAAAAGCATGAATTAGGTATCTGCTCTAATTTACTTTTAAACCTTAACATAGATGAAACGTTATTTGCGAGAATTCAAGAAAATAAAGAATTTCATTTTCAAAAAAAATCAAAAAATAATATTTTAATCGCTAACGGAACAGGAATTGCTCCGTACTTAGGAATGTTAAACGCTCCATCAACAACTCATTTGTTTTGGGGAGGAAGAACTGAACAGTCTTTAAAAATATATACTCCTTATTTAAATACTTTAAGCACTAATAATATTCATATTGCTTATTCCAAAGAAAAAAATAATCAATATGTACAAGATATTATTTTAAAAGAAAAAAAATTAATTGCCTCAATATTAAAGAATGGTGGTACAATTATGATTTGTGGTTCTATTAGTATGATGAACGGTGTTTTAGCAGTATTAGAAGAAATTACCTTAACTCAGTTAAACACCCCGTTAAACACATTTCAAAAAACAAAAAAAATTAAAACAGATTGTTATTAAACAAACGGCCTAAATTTATAAATAAGTATATAAGAGATTGAGAGGTAATTGAACCTTTTTAACATCTTCTATCATTAAAAAAAGAAAATAAATTAGGATTAAAACATCCAAAATATTAAATTCTCAAGATTTTATTGTGTTTTTAAAGATAGACTAAATCAACTTTACCTAAATTATACATCTATACCTAAACACGTTATCTTTTCATTTATTATCAACATCAACTTACTAAAACTTAAATCTATTTTGATATAAGTTTTTTCTATCAAAATAAATATTAACATCTCTATTAAATTTATAATTTTGCCGCCATAATTATTTCGGGGGATTTAATTAAAAAAAAGAAAGAAGCTGTAATGGTTTCTTTCTTTTTTATTTTAACAGAAAAATAAATGAACGTAAATGTTTCAACTAGATTAAAAAAATTATACTAGCATTAGTTTTTTTACTAATTCCTCTCCCATTTCTTCATTAATCATTCTTATAATTTTTTCTTTACCGTAACTTAATTGTTCTCTTAATGCCGAAGAAGACAAACGAACAATCAAAGTTTTATTCTGTAATTTAACTTCCTGAGTATATGAAACTACACCAGGCCCCATCATTTTACCCCAAGCTTCATCTATATGAATTTTCTGAAAGCCTTTATTTAAGCTTCCTTCTTTTATATAAGTTCCTAATAAATCTTTTATAGAAAAACTATCATTTTCTCTTTTTGCCATAACTAACTGTGCTAATAGTATTTTATTGCGAACAAAACCACGCAATTAAAATTACGCTGCCATTCTTTATCGTAATAACATTACATTTTAAAAATCTGATATTCTTGGTTACTCTTTTTTATAACGCTCTCTGTACGGTCAAAATGTGTATCTGTAATAAATATTTGCCCAAAAGCATCATTATTTACTAAATCTACAATTTGTTTTACTCTGTTCTCGTCTAATTTATCAAAAATATCATCCAATAATAAAATAGGAGTTACTTTTGATTGTTTTTTAATAAACTCAAATTGCGCCAATTTTAAGGCTATTAAATACGATTTTTGTTGTCCTTGAGAGCCAAATTTTTTAATCGGATACTCACCTATCTCAAAATTTAAATCATCTTTATGAATTCCTGACGATGTATATTGCAACATTCTATCTTTTTCTAAACTTTTTGCAAATAACTCTTCTAATGAAGCTTCGTGTAACTGACTTTTATAGCCTAAATTAACTACTTCTTTAGCACCTGATATAATTTCATGCTTTTCATTAAAAATAGGCACGAATTCCTCTAAAAAAGCTTTTCTCTTGCTATAAATAATGTTTCCATATTCAACTAATTGCTCATCATATACTTTTAAGTTTAACGCATCAAAAGTTCTATTAGCTGCAAAATATTTTAACAATGCATTACGTTGACTTATGATTTTATTGTACGAAATTAACCCTTGCAAATAGTTTTTATCTTGCTGAGAAATAACACCATCAATAAATTTTCTACGAGTATCACTACCTTCTACAATTAAATCTCTATCGGCAGGAGAAATAATAACCAATGGTAACTGCCCAATATGTTCAGAAAACTTTTCATAAGCCTTTCCGTTTCTCTTTAGCATTTTTTTCTGCCCTCTTTTTAAAGAACACAAAATTTTCTCATTTCTATCACCTAAAAGGTAATCTCCTTCAATCATAAAAAAATCTTCACCATGACGAATATTCTGTCCTGCAACCGAATTAAAATAACTTTTAGCAAAAGATAAATAATAAATTGCATCCAACACATTGGTTTTACCAATTCCGTTACTCCCAACAAAACAATTTATTTTCTTCTGAAAATCAAAAGTTTGAGTCTCAATATTCTTAAAATTTACTAATGATATCTTTTGTAAATACATGAATTTGGATTGTTTCAAAAAAGAAAGCGCAAATTATTGTTTTTTTTACGAATAATCGATTTTTAAAATCCAATTTAAAAAGCTATTTTTGTCGCCACTAATTTTCAAGCAATTATGGCTACATATAAAAAAAGAGGATACAAACCTAAGAAAGAAAAAGTTGCACAAGAAGTAGAAGAAAACTTTGATGAATCTCAAAGTACTACTGCCGAAGTATTTAATACTTTAGATGAAACTGCAAACAAATCTGAGCAGTGGATTGAAAAAAACAGCAAACCTTTATTTTTTGGACTAATAGCTGTAGCGGTTATAATTCTTGGATATTTAGGGTATACTAAATTTATATCAGAACCGAATCAACAAGAAGCTTCTAACGAATTAGCGTTCCCAAGAACTTTCTTTGACAAGGCAGAAAAATCAGCTGGTGTTGCTGCAGATTCTTTATATAACATTGGTTTAACTGGTGGTAGTACTGGAAAATACGGTTTTACAGACATTGCTGATGAATTTAGCGGTACTAAAGCTGGAAACATAGCAAATTATTATGCTGGTATTTCTTACTTAAAAATGAAAAAATACGAAGAAGCAATTGAGTATTTAAGTAATTTTAATTCTGATGATGAATTATTAGGTGCAACTGCATTAGGTGCAATTGGTGATGCTTTCGCTGATATTAACCAAACTAAAGACGCGTTAGATTACTATCAAAAAGCAGCTAATAAAAAACAAAATGATTTTACATCTCCTTTATTTTTATTTAAAGCAGGGCAAACTGCAATGTCTTTAAAAGAATATAGTACTGCTGAAAAATTATTTACAACAATTAAGCAAAAATACGCTAATACTGATCAAGGTAGAGATATTGAAAAATATATCAATAGCGCTAAATATGCTCAATAATTAAAATATTTCGTCATTTCAAAATAAAAAATAACGAGGTGAAATAATACTTTTTAGAGTACCTCATTTTTATTAGAGATGACATAAAAATGATATATGGCAACAACAAATTTATCTTATTACGATAAAGCTTCAATCCCAAATTCGAAATCTTTTCGATTTGGGATTGTTGTTTCAGAATGGAATCCTGAAATCACAAAAAACTTACAAAAAGGTGCTATTGAAACACTTTTAGATTGTGGAGCAGAAAAAAACAATATTGTTTCTTGGGATGTACCAGGTAGCTTTGAATTAGTTTACGGTTGTAAAAAAATGATTGAATCACAAAAAGTGGATGCAATTATAGCTATTGGAAACGTAATTCAAGGAGAAACAAAACATTTCGACTTTGTTTGCGATGGTGTTACTCAAGGAATTGTAGATTTGAATATTAAATACGATGTTCCTGTAATTTTTTGTGTATTAACAGACAATACTAAACAACAATCAATAGATCGTTCTGGAGGTAAACTAGGGAATAAAGGTATTGAGTGTGCCGTGGCTGCAATTAAAATGGCTGCTATGAAAAATCTTGACACTCCATCTAATCCTTTAGGTTTTTAGGCTAAAAACAACATAATATACTTATAAAAAAGAATCAAAACACTTTCTGTTTTGATTCTTTTTTTAACTTTAATTTACTGATAATTTTTGACCGCTAATCTATAATTCAGTAACTTTGAATTTCGTCTTAATTTGGTGTGATTTTTGTTGCACTATACCTTTAAACAAGCAACTTTTATGGGATTTATTAAAAGAGAAAATAAAAAATTTGACTACAAACCTACTTATTACAAAGGTGAAGGGAATCCATATCAAGTAAAACATAAATTTGATAAATTCAGAACAACTGTAGGAAAAAACAAAGGACTAAAAGGTAAATTTAATGCTGCTATAGATGAATTTAAGAATTCTGAAAATGGCGGATTTAATAGTACTATTTTAATCATAATTGGTATTTTGATATTTCTTTTTTTATTATTTATCGATTTTGACCTTTCTATCTTTTTATCAAAAAACAACTAATGTCAGATATTATACAATTGCTTCCAGATCATGTAGCAAATCAAATTGCTGCAGGTGAGGTAGTACAACGTCCTGCTTCTGTTGTAAAAGAATTGATAGAAAACTCTATTGATGCAGGTGCTAGCTCCATTAAACTCTTAATAAAAGACGCTGGAAAAACTTTAATTCAGGTTATTGACGATGGTAAAGGTATGAGTGATACCGATGCTCGCTTAAGCTTTGAGCGTCATGCTACCTCAAAAATTAAAGATGCTCAAGATTTATTTAATTTAAACACCAAAGGGTTTCGTGGTGAAGCATTAGCCTCAATTGCTGCTATTGCTCATGTTGAATTAAAAACAAAACAAGAAAACGAAGAACTTGGTTCTCAAATAAAAATAGAAGGTAGTAAAATAGTTTCTCAAGAAACTATATCTGCTGCTAAAGGAACTAGTATTGCTGTTAAAAACTTATTTTACAACATACCTGCTCGTAGAAATTTTTTAAAATCAGACACGATTGAAACTCGTCATATTGTTGATGAATTTCAAAGAGTCGCTTTAGCACATCCTGATATTTCTTTTTTATTACACCACAATAACAACGAAGTTTATCACCTAAAAAAAAGTAACCTACGTAAAAGAATTGTAGCTATTTTTGGTGCTAAAATGAATGAAAAATTAGTTCCTATTTCAGAACAAACGGATATTATATCTATTAATGGTTTTACTGCTAAGCCAGAGTTTGCAAAGAAAAAACGTGGTGAGCAATACTTTTTTGTAAACAATCGTTTTATAAAAAGTTCTTACTTAAACCATGCTGTTATTAATGCTTTTGAAGGGTTATTAGAATACGGATCGCATCCTTCTTACTTTTTATATTTACAAGTACCTCCAGAAAGTATTGATATAAATATACATCCAACAAAAACGGAGATTAAATTTGATAACGAAAAAGCATTGTATGCTATTTTACGTGCAACTGTTAAACATAGCTTAGGGCAATACAATGTAGCGCCAGCTTTAGATTTTGATAGAGACGCGACCTTAGATACGCCTTATGACTACAGTAAGAGTAGTTCGTCAGCAATACCTCCTATAACTGTAGATCCTACATTTAATCCGTTTAAAACTGAAACTAGTTACGAACCAGAAACAAATGTTTCTAACAATTCGGGTTCTGTAAGTTTTCAATCAAATTTTAAAAAAGACACAGGAAACTGGGAAGCTTTATATACCAATACCGAACCTTTAGAAACAACAAAGCAAGAACAACTTTTTGAATCTCACCAAGAAACAGAAACAGGTAAAACTTTTCAAATTCAAAAAAAATACTTGTTAAGTTCTATTAAATCAGGTGTTGTTTTAATTAACCAATCACTCGCACATCAACGTATTTTATACGAAGAGTTTTTAGAAAACATTACAGTTAAAGAAGCAAGTAGTCAACAATTGCTGTTTCCTGTAAGTATTCCTTTTTCTAAAGCTGATATAGAAATGATATATACCATAAAATCAGACTTAGAGAGTGCTGGGTTTATGTTTGATGAATTTACAAAAGAAAGTGTTACTATTGGCGGTATACCTACTTCTATAACAGAAAGCCAAATTACTTTAATTCTAGAGCAATTATTAGACGATATTAAATTAGAAGTACCTGATACTAGTTTTAGTCATTTTGATGTAATGGCAAAGTCTTTCGCAAAATCTTTAGCTATAAAAACAGGAACAGTATTAGCTGTTAAAGAACAAGAAAATTTGGTAGATGACCTATTTTCGTGTAAAGAACCAAACACATCTCCATTTGGTAAACCAACATTTAAAACATTGACTTTAAACGAAATTGATACCATTTTTAATAAATAAGATAAAAATATGGGAAAATTAACTGACGCTATAAAGCATTTAATAATCATTAACGTGATTATGTATTTTGCTCCACAGTTTTTAAACTTAGATTTAACAAATATTTTTGCCTTGCACTTTCCGCAAAACGAACATTTTGGTGTTTGGCAATATGTTACGCATGCTTTTATGCATGGTGGTACAATGCACTTACTTTTTAACATGTATGCATTATGGGCTTTTGGTACACCTTTAGAACAAATGTGGGGTAGAAATAAATTTTTATTTTTTTACTTCTCTGCAGGTATAGGTGCAGGTTTAATTTACACACTTGTAAATTACTATCAGTTTAACGGAATCTATGAGCAGTTAGTTACATTAGGAATCTCACCTTCTGAAATACAAAACGTTTTAAATACAGGTCAATATAATGATGACATTATAACACTTTCTAATAAAACAATGAGTGAGTTTTATAGCTTATATCACACCCCCGCTGTTGGAGCATCTGGGGCTGTTTATGGTATTTTAGTTGCCTTTGGATTAACTTTTCCAAATGCTAAACTGGCCTTAATATTTTTTCCGGTACCAATTGCCGCGAAGTACTTTATTCCATTAATGATTGCTAGTGATTTATTCTTTGGTGTTACAAAATACTCTATTGGAAATGTAGCTCATTTTGCACATGTTGGAGGAGCTCTAATTGGTTTTATAATTGCTTGGTATTGGAGAAAAAAACAACTTAAATCTTACTAATTTATTAAAGTAAAAAACTGATGAACATATTAGATAACTTAAAATATAGATTTAAAAATGCTGGTATCATAGAGAAACTTATCTATGTTAACCTAGCTGTTTTTCTATTAGTTTTCATAACCAACACTTTCGGTTTTTTATTTCAATCTAGCAATAACTTGCTTATTGAATGGTTTGCTTTACCTGCAAATTTCAATGAATTCTTATCAAAACCATGGACGATTATAACTTATGGTTTTTTACACACCGGCTTTCTTCATATACTCTTAAATTTAATTGCCTTATTCTATATAGGTCATTTATTTAAACAATATTTCACTTCAAAACAATTACTTAATTTTTATATTTTAGGAACACTTTTCGGAGGAGCTATTTTTATTGCTAGTTATAGTTTTTTTCCTGCACTACAACGAGTAGCAGACAATAGTGTATTACTAGGAGCATCTGCTGGTATTTCAGCTATTTTTATAGGTATAGCTACTTATATTCCTACTTATGAATTAAAATTTCCTTTAGTTGGCTTCGTTAAATTATGGATACTTGCATGTATTTGGATAGCTATTGACATTATTCAAATTCCTGCTGGAAATGCAGGTGGACATTTAGCACATATAGGTGGTGCTTTATTTGGTTTTTTATATGTTGCTAGTGCAAGCAATAAAGAGTTAGAAATTTTTAAACCTTTTAAAAAATTCTTTGAGAAGAAAGAAAAACCTTTAAAAACAGTTTACAAATCTGGTAAAAAACCAGTTAAGAAAACAACACCTAAAGGAACTTTTAATAAATCGAAAAACCAACAAGAAATAGATAATATTCTAGATAAAATTGGTAAATCGGGTTATGATACATTAACTAAAAATGAAAAAGATTTTTTATTTAAACAAGGAAAATAATTAAATGAAAAGATATTCAATTTTACATAAACTTCTTTTCTTTATCAATTCAGTTCTTGCAACTGTTTTGTTATTTTCTTATGTTTTACCATATGTGTCACCTAAAGTAATACCTGCAGTAGCAGTTTTTAGCTTATTTGTACCTTTATTAATAGTATTGAATTTTGCTTTTTTTATATACTGGGCATTTAACCTTCATAAAAATGCGTTACTTTCTTTTTTCATTTTAACTCTTGGTGTTTTTATTTCTTCACCACTTATTAAATTTTCAAAAAAAGAACTTATTTTAAATAACGATGTAAAAGTAATGAGCTATAATGTTCGTTTATTTAATCATTACAAACATTTAGAAGATGAAACTACCGAGCAAAAAATATACGAATTCATTAATAATGAAGATCCTGATATTCTTACAATGCAAGAGTTTTATCAATCTAAATCATTAGACATAAAACTTCCATATAAATTCAAAAAATACAAATCAAAAGCTAATAAATTTGGTCTTGCAATTTACTCAAAATACAAAATTATAAACTCAGGTTCTTTAGATTTTAAAAACAGTGCCAATAATGCTATTTTTGTAGACATTATTAAAAAAAAGGACACTATTAGAGTATATAATGTTCATCTAGAATCATTAAAAGTAAACCCTAATAAAGAGAATTTTGGTGAAAAAGATTCTGAACGCTTATTTAAACGTTTAGCAAAAGGTTTTGTAAAACAGGTAGACCAAACAGAACTTATTTTACACCATGAAAAAGGTTGGAAAGGTAAAAAAATTATTTGTGGAGACTTTAATAACACTTCCTTTTCTTGGGTATATAACCAGCTTATAAAAGATAAAAAAGATGCTTTTATAGATGCCGGTATTGGTTTAGGTAAATCTTTTAGATATGTGTACCCAATGCGAATAGATTTTATTTTAACTGACAATGAAGCTACAATAAATCATTATAAAACTTTTCATATGGTTAAATTATCAGACCACTACCCTATTATGACTCGTTTGCATTGGTAATTTTTTACACTTTAAAACTAAAAAAAATGGATAAGAGAAAACTCATCCATCTTTTTAATTTTATTATTAATATCCTTTTTTAAAAAGTACTTTTTTTAAGTTCGTTATTCTTATTTTTCACAAAAACAAAAGCTACAACAAGTAAAACAATCATGAAAACCCAGGTTTTTGCATACCCTAAATAGTCAACTAACTGTAATCCTACATTTAATCCAACAAGTTTACCTATTGCCACAGAAATAGTAAAATACCCCATATCTCTTCCTTTAGTTTCAGAAGAACTTTCATTAAGTACTAATGTGTTTAGAAAAGGAAAACCAATAGACTGTGCTAATGAAAATAATATAATAGATACTATTATAAATACAATATGGCTCGGCATTGCTAATAGTAAAAAACTGGCACTAAACATCACTAAGCTAAACTTTAAGATTTGTTGCTTTGCAATACCTTTTCTCTCTAGATAATGAACTAATGGCATTTCAAAAACAAAAATTAAAAAACCATTTATTCCTATGATAATCCCTATAACAACTTCAGAAAACGAATATATCTGTTTATAAAACAATGGTAGAGTAGCTAACAGTTGTATGTAAACAAAAGTCATGATAAATGTAACAATCATATAACTAAAGAATACTTTTGAAACTTTTAAAGTTTTTTTAGATTTAACTTTCTTTAAACTAGCTGTTATTTCATTTTTTTTCAAAAATAAAACGACAAAAACCCCTGATAGTATGCAAGTAATTCCATCAATAAAAAAAAGGCTCTTATATGTTGTGTATACGATTAAAAAACCACCTAAAAAGGGCCCTAATGATAAACCTAAATGAATAGAAAGTCTTAATAACGATACTGATCTAGTTCTATTTTCATCACTACTATAATTAAAAATTGCCACAAAAGCTGCTGGTTTTGAAAACTCAGCTAGCATTGCAATGATAAAAACACCTGTACAAAGCATATAAAATTCCGTTAGATAACCTAACGGAATTAAAAATAAACCTGGTGTTATAAAACCTATTAGTAGTATTGGGTAAAATCCTTTTTTATCTGATAAAACTCCTCCAATATAAGAGCCAAACACGCCTCCTAATCCAAAAGAAGATAATACCCAAGCCACATCTGTTAACGAATACTTATAATGCGATGTTAAATACAAAGACATAAAAGGAATAACCATAGTACCTGCTCTGTTAATAAACATTGCTATCGATAAATACCAAACTTCTTTAGAAAGTCCCTGAAATGAAGAAGCATAAGTAGTTAGTAATTTCTTAAACATTTATACTTTTTAAAATAAGAGATTCACCCAAAGCTACCAAACCGATATTAAAAGGCGCTAACCGAACATTTAAATAATCTATTATCTTGGTAATGCCCATAATTATTTATTTAGCGCTAATTCTTTTTTTGCTATAGAGGGAAATTGTTCCGAAAAATTTGATTTTGTATTATAAAAAAGATTCGATGTTTTATGAGGTTGCTCAATTACCTTATCTAAATAAAACCCTGCTCTTTCTAAAACAATAGCCATTGCTTTAGCAGCTACATCAGGTTCTAGAATACACTTTTCTACCTGTGGAAAACTAAATAAATAGTCTGCCACCGCTTTTAAACAAACAACTGTTTCTCTCTTTTCTTTTTCTTCTGTTGCTATTAAAAAATGAAAACCATAATCGGTAGGCTTAGCATCATAACATCCACCTACAACATCGCGCATTGCCCAGTAAGGCTCAAAAGTAAAACAAGTATCTCCGTTAACTTCACCTATATATGCATGTGAAAAATCCATATCTAATAGAGAAATATAAAATGCTTCTAACTTTTTTATCGATCCATCCATTTTCCAAAAAGCTAAAGCTCGCTCTCTATTAAACCAATCATGAACCATATTTAGATCTTTATTTATATTAAAAGGGCGAATCTTTATAGCCACACCTTCTTTTTCAAAATAGTTTTCATAACAATAATCCATAGATGAAGGGTGCAATAATTCATTTTCGTAATATGCATATAATAAAGGATTTTTATAAGCAACATGTATTACTCCATCTACAGGATTCATTGCCTCATCTTCTCCACTTAATCGGGTTAATAAATTACTTTTCACCTTCCATGTTCTTCTTTTTAAAATGAAATCAATAATTCCTGAATCATCCTTATTTTCCCATTTTTTAAGTCGCTTAGTAACCATTTTTAATAAAGTATGCTCCTCTTCTAACCCGTTACTTCCAAAAGTATTAATTAGCCCTATAATGTTACTAATCATTATATAATTTACATAAATAGGTGTAAGTACATCATCCGACAGGAAAGAATGAGATTCTAAGGCAATATGTGGAATGTAAGCAGCTGCTAATTTCAATTTATTTTCTCGAAAAATAATCCCTTGACTATCTCTAAAATACACACTACTAGGATATCCTTTTTCATCAAGTTCAATCATAGTATTTTGACCATGCGCTTCGAAAAACATACCAAAATTTATATAACCATCTAAAATTCCTTCTAAATAAAACTCTAAATACAAATCAAACCATCTTCTAGATACTTCACTTACTGAAATACCATCTTGTTTTGCTATATCTGTTATATTTTTATGCAATCGATTGCTATGCCCTAAAACTCCATCTTGACATATTTCACCCAGCATTGTTACTTTTTTATCATTAAAAATGGCTTTTGTATTATCTCTAAAACTGGTATTAAATCCTTTTATAACAACACCCTCATGATCTTGTAATGTAATATATGCAGGGTCTTCAATAATTTTAAAATTAGGGTTTGATGCTTTAAACTTTGCTCCGAATTCTGTTCTAAACAACGCACTTACCTCGCAACCTCTTAATAACTCATGATATAAATTACAACGTTCAGAATTTGTTATTTTAACATGTAATGATAATTTAACCATAAATCGACTGTCTTTATTATATAAAGTTCTAACAGAAGAAGTTGGTGTATATAAAGGTCCTAAAGCACCTAATTCAATTAATTTGTTTTCTGAAATTAGTTTTTGAACTGATGTATTATTTTTCTTCAAGTAAGAAAGTTCCCACGGATGTATTGGTATCAATTTCCAATCTTTATGAGAATCAAACAATACTTCTATTTCAGGAGTTATATACCCTCCTTCTTGTAGATCCTCTTTAATTTCTGTTGTAATAGCCTTTTTCCTAGCGCTATTTTCTAAAACAAATTTTGGATTTGCTAATAAATAAACAATTTGAAAACTTGCTTTAGTTTCTGGTGAATACTTAAACAATTCTTCATCTGTCATTCTAGACCTACTTTTTGGTACTGGGTGCATAGAATGCCCTGTTAATAATGATTGTTCAGCATCAATAAATGAAATTTCTTTATTAAAAATAGTTGAAATGTCATTCGTTTCTTCATTTCTAAACTTTAAAAATGCTGCTGTGTTTGCTTTACTATTTTCTAAACTTTTTACAAATTGAACAGCAGCATTTGATTTAGAAGAAACAGTAGAATTGTGTTCTTCTATTAATAACTCAGAAAGAGCTAAAAATTCTAACTCTTTAATAGCACCACTATTTCTATCTTTAACAATACAAGGAAACTCATACTGATGTCTTCCTGTTAAAGAGTAGTAACTTAAAGCACAAAATACATCTTGCTCTAAGAAATTTAATGCAATTTTTAACCACTTTGTATGTGCTCTTTCTTCAAAATAAGAAGCTAATACTAAATCATGTTTTGGTTTTCTAAAAAACTTTTCTCCACCTTGCTTAACATCTCTTATATAACAGTTTAAAAAAGCTGTTTGAGTCATCTTAGAAGCTAATTGCGTGTAATTAGTTTGTTTTTCCATAATTTCTTCTTTTATAAATAATCATTTCAATAATATTTTTTATTGTTAACGGGGGTTTAACATGTTAAATTTCAGATATTTTGCAATTGCTATCTCATTTCTTATTACTAAAACAGTATTTGTTTAATCTGCATATTAATTAAGTCATGGATTTTATCTTCTTGAAACTTATTTACACATACAATTCCTTTTTATATATTTTTCATCTATAAACTACCAGAAGAAAGATCAAATAACTGTTAATAATTATTTTCACTTTCTTTTTTATTATTTTTATTAAGTCTAAATAACAATACATCAAATATATATAATAAATACTTACAAATAATATAATTTTAAGGCTAATTAAATTAGCCTTAAAAAAAAGAAACTTTACTTCTGTAAATCAAACAATTAACACTCCTAAAAACGATTAACAAAAATTTTCAAAAAAAGATATCTTCCTATTTATAAAGCAATTAAAATCTGAATATTATACGGCTACCATATACTATCATATTTTGTTTGTAATCCTTATATTGCAACTCCAAACAACTAACTATGAAGCATTATGATGTGGCAATTATTGGTAGTGGACCTTCAGGGGCTTCAACTGCTTTTCATTTGGCCAAAAACGGTATATCAACTGTACTAATAGAAAAAGAAACTTTACCTCGCTATAAAACTTGTGGCGGTGGTTTTGTTTACAGAGGTCGTAAAGATTTACCTTTTGATATTTCTTCAGTTGTTGAAAGAGAGTTTCACACTATTGATATTTACTTAGGAGATAAACTACACTTTAAAACTGAAAGAGAAGACCCAACAGTTACTATGATTATGAGAGATTCTTTTGATCATTTAATTGTGAAAAAAGCAAAGGAATTTGGAGTTACCTTATTAGAGGATCACAAATTAAAAAAACTTCATTTTTCTGATGATAAAATTACCTTAGAAACTTCTCAAGGAGAACTTACTGCTAAATTTGTAATTGCAGCTGACGGTGCTTTAAGTCCTACCGCAAAAATGGCAGGATGGAAAGAAGATACTCGTAAACTAATACCTGCTTTAGAATATGAAGTAGAAGTACCTGAAGAAGATTTTAACCGTTTAAAAGACGAAGTTCGTTTTGATATTGATGCGATTCCTTATGGATATGCTTGGAATTTCCCTAAAAAAAATCACTTATCGGTTGGTGTTGCTTCTGCTCGTAGAACAAAAATAAATTTAAAAGAATATTATAACGAATATTTAAAAACAATAGGGATTACTACCATTCTTAGTGAATCACAACATGGTTTTCAAATTCCGGTAGCTCCAAGAACAGATGGTTTTGTAAAAAATAACGTCTTTTTAATTGGTGATGCAGCTGGTTTTGCAGATCCTATTACTGCAGAAGGTATTTCTAATGCAATTTACAGTGGTAAATTAGTTGCAGATGCAATTGTTGAAGCTAATTTAGATAGTGCAAAAGCAGAAGAATTGTACTTAGAAAAACTAAATGAAAAATTAGTACCAGAATTAGAAACAGGGTTATTTTTATCTAAATGGTTTTACGAACAAAAAACGCTTCGTAACATGGTCTTAAAAAAATATGGACAGCACTTTAGTGAAGCTATGGCTGATGTTTTTCATGGTAAACGCTCATATCCTAAAGACATAAAAAAATCTTTAGCAAACAAAATAAAATCACTAGTATCATAAAAAATAAAAAACAATTTAGTCTATCTAAATTGTTTTTTTACTTTAAACGTAACTTATCTGTCAATTAAAATACAAAACATCGTTCTTTACAGGAAATGAATCAAACATTAGAACACAAGCTTATACAAATTATTAAAAGTGATGAATGGATGCTTACTGTTTTAAAAACAGTAAGTAATTTAAACCTTAGTGATTGTTGGATTGGTGCTGGTTTTGTTAGAAATAAAATTTGGGATGAAGAACACCAAAAAACCAGAACAATACTTAATGATATAGATGTTATACATTTTAACAAAAATAACATTGTAAAAACGTACGATATAACACTTGAAAACGGCTTAAAAAAAAAGAATCCCAATATAAATTGGTCTGTAAAGAATCAAGCAAGAATGCACGTAAAAAACAAACACAAACAATATATAAATTGTAATGATGCTATTTCTTTTTGGCCCGAAACTGCAACCGCAATAGCAGTAAGATTAAATTCAGAAAATAAAATTGAGTATATTGCTCCTTATGGTTTAGATGATTTATTTAACCTTTTGGTGATACCAACACCAAATTTTAATTTATCTGTTTACAAAGCTAGAATTGAAAATAAAAATTGGATTGCTAAATGGCCTAATTTAAAAATAAACACCGATTACAAAATAATTAATTAAAAATTGCACGCTTAATAAATGATCTTATTTTCCTCTGTAATAATTATTCTTGTTATTTTTTTAATAAGTAATAGTAACAAAAAAACAGCAACTCCTAAATCGATAACACCAAGTACTTCTTTTTCTAAAGAATGGACTATTACTTTAACAAACAAAGTTGCCTTCTATAACGCCCTATCTGTTGATGAAAAAAAGTTATTTGAATATAAAGTACATGAATTTATACTAAGCTGTAATATTATTGGTGTAGATACCTCTGTTACTATTACAGACAAACTTTTAATAGCCTCGAGTGCTGTAATACCTATTTTTAATTTTCCTGAATGGAGATACCCAAATATTTCAGAAGTTATATTATATCCAACAATGTTTAACGAACAACTTGAAACCGAAGGAGACAATCGTAGGGTTTTAGGAATGGTTGGTAATGGTTATTTAGAGGGAAAAATGATTTTATCAAAACCTGCTTTACATTTAGGTTTTGACAATGAATCGGATAAAAAAAACACAGCCATTCATGAATTTGTACATTTAATCGATAAGCTCGATGGTAATATAGATGGCGTACCCAACGTATTGTTAGAAAAACAATATACTATTCCCTGGATAGATTTAATTAATAAAAAAATGGAAGAAATTTACAATGAAACTTCTGACATTAATCCTTATGGTGGTACTAATAAAGCAGAATTTTTCTCAGTAACTAGTGAATATTTTTTTGAACGTCCTAAATTATTAGCAAGAAAACACCCTGAACTATACCTTCTTTTAGAAAAAATATTTAAGCAAGATATGGATGATAAAAACTTACATTTAAAACGAGTTGATGCTTCTAGAAACGATCCCTGCCCTTGCAACAGCGGACTTAAATATAAAAAATGTTGTAGCCTTAATTAAACAGTGCTACTATTAAACGAACATAAATCTTATATATTTACAGAAACTATATTCTCATTAAATGGATCTAAACACTTTCAATCTTAAAAGAAATATAGTTTTAGTAAATAAAACAGCAATTATATTGCTATTATTTAATCTATTACTTAGCTGTGAATATCAAAAAGAGTATAAAAACATAACCAGTTCACGAAGTTCACGTTTTAAAAATACGAAGAGCTTTAGTGAAACTAAATGGGACAGTCTTAATCACATTTCTAACAAAAAGACGATACATAAAAAAGGAAAGTTGAATTCAAAATACAAAACCTTTGGTTGGCATTTATACTCAAATGGTTCTTCTTATAAAAACTATAATTTTGAAATGCTTTGGGGAATTTCATATTTCTCATATATTGTTAAACCAGAAACTGGTGGTTATAAAAGCATTCATCAATGGAAAACAACTGCGTTAATTGATAGCGCGAAAGCACACAATTGTAATGTTTTTCTTTCTGTATCTAACTTCGGAAGAAAAAATAATAGTACTTTTTTAAATAATACAAAATCTCAAGAAACTTTAATAAATAACTTAATTGATTTACTAGCTTACAGAAAAGCTAATGGAATTAATATTGATTTTGAAGGTATTGCTAGAAAAGACAGAAAACAACTTAGCTCCTTTGTTTCTCTAATTTCAAAAAGGCTAAAAAAAGCGAATCCAAACTATATGATTTCTTTGTGTTTGTATGCCAATGACTGGAATAAAGTTTTTAATATTAAAGAACTGAACCCTTTCATTGATTTTTACACTTTAATGGGCTATGATTATTATGGAAGTTTTAGCTCTTATGCGGGGCCTGTAACGCCTTTAAAAAACAGCAAAAAATTTGGTAACGGATTAGAGAGTTCAATAAACAATTACTTAAAAAAAGGTGTAAAAGCACAAAAACTAATTGTTGGATTGCCTTATTATGGGGCGGAATGGTACACCTCTAATAAAAAAACACCTTCAAAAGTAAAAAAGTTTAAATCTCACCCAGCTTATAAAACTATTAAAAGAATTTACATCGACTCTTTAAAAATACCATTACAGTTTGATTCTGAAAGTGCCTCTACTTATCTTAGCTTTAAAGATGTTAACGCATATAAAGAAATTTGGTTTGAAAATAGCAAATCTTTAGCCATAAAATACGATTGGATAAAAAAGAACAATATTGGCGGTGTTGGTATTTGGGCTTTAGGTTACGATGATGGCTACCCTGAATTATGGAATCTTTTAGCTGATAAGTTTTCAGAATAAATAACCAATTATATCTAATTGAGTGCAATCGAGATTCTTTTTGATAACCAAAAATTATCGACCGCACTCAAACGGACATTTATAAGTCGATTTCTTTTAATGCTTTAATTTTATTTCTTTCTAAGAACACATCAATCGTTTCAAAGTGTTCAATAACACGTTGCTCTTTAAATTCGAATACTTTTTCTGATAAACCTTGTAAGAAATCACGATCGTGAGACACTAAAATTAAGGTTCCGTCAAAATGTAATAAAGCTTCTTTAATTACATCTTTCGATCGTAAATCTAAGTGATTTGTAGGCTCATCTAATATTAACACATTTACTGGCTCTAATAATAATTTAACCATTGCCAAACGTGTTTTCTCTCCACCAGAAAGTACTTTTACCTTCTTTTCAATATCATCACCAGCAAACATAAAACGACCCAGAATGTTTTTAATTTGCGTACGTACATCACCTTCAGCAACTTCGTCTACCGTTTGAAAAACGGTTAATTCAGGATCTAATAATGATGCCTGGTTCTGTGCAAAATACCCAACCTTAGCATTATGCCCTAAACCACATTCACCATCAAAATCTATTTCTCCCATAATAGCTTTTATCATAGTCGATTTCCCTTCTCCGTTACGTCCTACAAACGATACTTTTTCACCACGAGCAATTGAAAAACTAGCATCTTCAAATACTGTTAAGTCTCCGTATTTTTTGGTTAAACCTTCCACTTTTACAGGATAGTCACCAGAACGTGGCGATGGTGGAAAACGTAATTTTAAAGAAGTAGTATCTACCTCATCTATTTCAATAGGTACAATTTTCTCTAACATTCGAACACGCGATGCTACTTGGTTTGTTTTTGAATATGTTCCTTTAAAACGCTCTATAAACCCTTTAATATCAGCAATTGTTTTTTGTTGCTCTTGATACGCTTTTATTTGATGCGAACGACGCTCTTTACGTAGCTCTAAATAGTGGGAATAATTCGCTTTATAATCATGTATCGTTCCCATAGTAACTTCAACAGTTCTATTGGTAATATTATCAATAAACGCTTTATCATGCGATATTACTACAACTGCTTTTGCTTTGTTTAGTAAGAAATTTTCTAACCAAATTACCGACTCAATATCTACGTGATTGGTAGGCTCATCTAATAAAATTAAATCGGGTTTTTGCAATAAAATTTTAGCCAACTCAATACGCATACGCCAACCACCACTAAATTCTGATGTTAAACGATCAAAATCTTCTTGTTTAAACCCTAAACCTTTTAGTGCTTTTTCTACCTCTGCTTCGTAATTAACTTCTTCTAAAGCATAATAGCTTTCTCCTAAATCGGTAACACGCTCAATAATTTTCATGTACTCTTCCGATTCGTAATCGGTACGCGTTTCAAGCTGTTTATTCAACGATTCCATTTCATCTTTCATCGTAAAAATAGCGTCAAACGCTTTTGATGCTTCTGCGCGTACCGTGCAATTGTCTTCCATTAACAAATGCTGTGGTAAATAAGCAATTACTGTATCTTTCGGACTTCTAACTCCGCCTTTAGTAGCTTTAGAAACACCTGCCATAATTTTCATCATGGTCGATTTTCCTGCACCGTTTTTACCCATTAAGGCTATTTTATCATTCTCGTTTATTACAAACGAAACGTCTTTAAATAAGGTTTTTCCACTAAACTCAACCGTTAATTGATCTACAGTAATCATGCGTATATATTTTGAGCTGCGAAATTAATAAAAAGTGTCAATAATTTCTTAAAAACTTTATGCTACACAACTTATTGATTTTGTTTGCCTATTAGTAAATAAAGGAAAGAGTAAAAAACTATCTTTAATAGCTGTTTCTAATAAGTTAATAAAACCTTATGATGAAAAATACATTTCGGTTTTGCCTAAATAAGTAGTGAATATACAGGGAATAAAAACTCAAAATACAAGTAGTAGTATTTTGAGTCTAGACTCATATTGCGAAAAATTAACGAAGAATTTGTTTGTTTTTCATCTCAGTTCTTTGTTAGGTGGCGATTTAGCTAATAAATTTCAATACCTCCTGTGCTACAATATCTGGTTTTTCTTCATGAGGAAGTAATGAAGCCTTGCTGATAGTTTTAAATTCAACTTTGCTTGTAAATTGATTTATCATTTCTTTCCCCAATCCTATCGGAAATGTTTTGTCGTTTTCTCCCCAAATAAATAATACATTCGCTTTTATATTTTTATGAGTTTCAGCGAATCCATCAATTAACTTCCAATCGATACCCCTTAGGAATCTGAACGCTCCCTTTACTTTAGCCCTTGATTTTATTAATGGATTTAAATAAGGCTCAAGATTTTTGTTATCATCGAGCATAGTTCGATCATAGTATGCTTGTTTGAAGCCCATCGATGACTTTACAAATTTTAATTGACTCAATTTCTTTTTAAAATGGAAAGATGAGAATGGTAGACGAGAAATTCTTTGAAATAGTTCAATGAAAGGAGGTCTGTGATTTGGGATTTCAGTATTTATTAAAATTAAGTTTTTCACACTGTCTGGTTGTTGAATCGCTACCAACCTCGCAATGGTTCCTCCTGAATTATGTGCTAATAAATTGAATTTATCAACTCCTAATTTGTTTAAGATTTGAGTCAAATTTATCGCTTGTACATCAATGTTTAAATTCGAGGTACTTCTCCATTCACTATCCCCAAGTCCAGGTAAATCAAAAATATGACATCTAAATTTTTCGCTCAATTGAGGTAGTATCTTTCGCCATGTATATCCATGTGTTGGAAATCCATGTATGAGAACTAAGTCATCTCCACTTCCCACTTGTCTTAAGCCAAAGGTAACTCCATTAACTTTAATTTTTTGAACCGCTATGTTGTTATATTCAATCATGTAACTATGTTTTAATGACACTTAACGTTTAGAACGTAGGTCAGTTTATATGTACTTTGTTTTGGCGGACTTTGTAAATATTCATAGGTCTTTGGAGTTAACACAAATGCCCTATGTTTTTTATACCTTTTTAGCAGTAGTTTTTTTAATGCAATCATTTGATTTATTCCCATATACAAAACTATTAAGGCAATAATTCCAATTATAAGATTTCCTATTTGGGTAATTTGAAAAGAATTAATGATTACGAGTATTAAACTACCTATTACCCAAGTATAATCTTGAATAATAATCTACAAAACAGCAAGCCTCCTTTGTTTTATTTTTCATACCATGTTGTTATGGCAAAGTAGATTCCTATTAGTCCAACCATTCAAAAAAGAGTATTGTTAGTTGTTCCAAATAAACCAGCTATTTGACGATTTAATAAAACCATTATTATACCTGATGCATTTTGAGAATAAAGGATTGACTTTTAAAGTTTTTTGTAGTTCGTTCATTGGAATAGAATTTTATTCCTGCAAATTTCTATAAATGAAACGATCTCTCTCTTGACAAATGATAGTTAATTCATTTTTCTCAATCTACTTAATGATTCTGGCGTAATTCCTAACATAGAAGCTATATACTGAAGAGGAATATTTTTAAAAAGTTCAGGTTTTTCTTTGATTAAACTATCATAACGTTGTTTAGCTGTTGTGTGTAGTTGAGAGAACATATTCTTTTCCAGCAAAGCAAAAGAATTCGCTAATAATATATTGTCAAACTCTAACCATTTAGGTTCTGTTTTATTAAGTCTAAAGTGATTTTTTCGATTGATGATATAAAGTTTACAATCGGTGATTGCTTGTATATTCCAATTATTTTTTGTTTCAAAAATAAAACTTGAAAGAGAGGTTATAAATCTACCATCACTACCAATCCATAATGTTATTTCCTTTCCGTCTACTATATCATACATTCTCATATATCCAGATTCAATAAATGCCATTTTTTGACAAATTTTCCCTGATTTGAGTAAAAATTCCCCTTTATTTATTTCTAATGGCTCAAAAACAGAAAGAATATTATCCATTGATCTTTTCTCAATAGCTACTTGACTTAAAATACAGTTCTTTAATTTTTCCATTTTTTTAATTACCACCAACGCTATTATGTAAGATTAGTTCCGCGTTTCAAGCAACTAATTTACTAGATTAAACACGAACGGCGAAATTCCGAAGGAATTTCCCAAGTGAGCTAAAGCTAGCAATTAATTTTACACGGTTTAAATTAGTAATTTAATAAAAAGGTTAAATTTAAGAGTTATAAATCAGCAAGAATAAAAGAGAGAATTAAGGTTAATTTATACAGTGAAGCATAGACTTCGACAATATTGTAATTGGCTTTCTTTTCTACTAAAAATCACGTTGGCTGTTTCAAATAAGTTAATAAAACAAAGTTTTTGTGTTGCAAAATCGGGTTTACCTTATGATGAAAAGTATGTTTTCGTTTTGTCAAAATAAGTAGTGTTTATCTAAAAAATAAAAGCTCAAAATACCAAGTAATAGCATTTTCAACCTAGAATAATATTCTATTAATTTAATGAAGAAAAGATTTGTTTTTTACCTCAGTTCTTTGTTAGCAACTGGCTTTACTTGTTTTAAAACCAATATTGTTAGCTTAATTATTTTTATCTATATAAAAGACTTTTCCTGATGAATCTTTATATGCAAATGGAACACCTTTTGTATAAAATGAAAACGAATATAGACCATTATAAAGCTTTTCAACACTTATTCTTTCTTCAAATTCGAGTGGAAGTAAGACATCTCCTTTTTTATCATACACCCCATATTTATTGTCTTTATGAACAACAAAAAACGAATCACTTCTATAAATCCAAGAATTAAATTGAATTGGTACTAATAGCTTTCTATCTTTAACATTATAAATTCCCCATTTATTTTTTCTAGAGTTAGTACCTATTTTTTTTCCGAGATAAACAAAATGAGTGAAAATTGATTCTAAAATCATATCATAATCATTATCCAAAATAATATTGTAATTATTGTCCATAATTCCATATTTACCATCTTTTTTGAAATAAATAAATCTGTTAGGGTGATTTGCTGTCATATTAAACTCCTCATGCAAGCTGTAATTACCTGATATGACATAACATTCCGGAATGATTTTTTCGTAGTCAAAGTTGGATGCAAGTTTTCCTTCTTTATCTATAATTGCCAATTTCCCATCTTTACTCATAAAATGAAAACTTTCAACGATATCTTTGTATTCATTTGTTTTTAAAATAATCCTATCATATTCCACATTAAATTTTATGGTTTCTCCTTTAAAATTTAATAAAGTATATTTTTTATCAATAGTTCCTAGTATAAGGGTATTTGAATGTGAAATGTATCGATACAAAAAATCTGTAATAGGCTTAAAATTCATATCAAAAATTGCCTTTTTCCCTTCCTCGTTTGTAACAACAAAAGCACTTGTTTTTGATCCACGAATTTCACGTATATTTTTAAAAGATAAATTGTTAATTTTTTTCCCTGAAGCATCTAAGAAGTACTTTTTTTTGTTTTTTGATACTATAAAATAGTTTTCTTTACTTACTTTAGGTGTGTATTGAAAAAAATCATATTCAATTGGGACTATTATTTTTTTTTGAATTGTATCATAGATACCTTTAAGGTACTTTTTGTTTTTTACCTTTTTAACTTCAAATAAATGATTTTCATAAGGTTTTGCTTCTCCTAATTCTTTAGGTATATTGTAGTTATTCCCTTTAATATTTAAGCGTATTTCTTTGTTTTGATTGCTTAAGCTTCTTCTTTGTTTTTCCTCTTCCTCCATTTGCTCTTGACGACCTAAGAAGTTAATTTTTTCTCCTTTTAAGTTAAGATATACGTACTTTGTGCCGTAAGGATCAAGGTACGCTTTAAAAATAGAGTCCTTAAATATAGAAATACTTCTATTATTTGGAAATTGTCTTTCATCTATCTTTTTAGATTTTTCAAATGAAATAAAGTCATACTCGAATTTTGAAAGCAATTTCCCACTAATATTTGTCAAAGCCCATTTTTTTCCTTTTTTTAATAATAAATGATTATGGTATTCATAGAAAGGGCTTTTAGTTTCTTCAATTCCTACAATATCATTGTATTCATTTTTTAAAATTTCATTTCCACTACTATCAATTAAGCCTAGTTTACCGTTTTTCATGGTCAATGCATATAATAAAATAGGATTGGTGCTGATTTTGTTAAATGATGATATCAAATCGTAGCCTTTCTCTTTCACTAATCGTTTATAACTCCTTTTATTTAGTTTTAAATCTCTATCCAGTTTCAATGGCTTTTGACAGAATCCATTTATGGTAAATATGCATGTAAATATTAGTAATATTATTTTTTTCATCTATTTTTTTTTAGCTTGTGTACAACAGTTGGATAAACACACTAGTGTGTTTATTTTTATTATATACGCACCAAGGTAGTAAATATTTAATCTCCTTAAAAAGGTTTTATACAACACATTTAAAAATTGTTATATACCATTTGAAAACAATAATCAAGAATGAAAAGTTATTTTAAATATAAAGACGAAAATAACACAGAATGCTTTCTAGAATTAGATGAAGAGCTCTATTGTGAAAGAGCCATCTATAAGACAGAAAATAATTTAACCAATACGTATTTAACTATTGAACACGAATCATTTTTTCTACCAGAAGGAAATCTAAAGGATAGCTTAGAGTTTATGAACTATAGCTCTAAAGAGGAATTTGACATTTTATGGAAAGAATCAATGATCAGATTTGAATTAAACTGGAATAAGTTAAAAATGAAATATAAAATTGGAGAAAAAGTTAAAACTCATATTTTATGTTTTTACCCACAAGGAATTATCTCAAATTTTGGTGAGATATTTAACGCTATATCTAACTTCAAAGCTTGTGAAGAGGAATTTGGGAAAGAGAAAATGTATCCAAATAATGAAATGGAATTAATAATTTCTAATTTTGACGACATCAATAAAATTGTTCAGCTAAAAACGAATTAATATAAAGAGTAAAAGTGAATGACAAGCAATATCCTTAGTAACAATTTATAGAAAAAATAATTCTTTACTTTTGAATCTGACAAAAAAAGAGCTTCTAATTCATGAGTACTATACAACCAACCAAGAATACCATAAAAACAGTATGGCATACATTTATAAGTAGTGCTACATGGTATTGGTTTAAGAAAGTAATTATATTAATTCTTTTTTCCTTAGTCCTAAATCATTTAGCAACACCCGATAGCTTTCCATATTATAGTGAATCCTATAGATTTCCCTTAGAAGGTTTTCTATCAACTATTCTTTTATGTGTTCTCATTGAAATCATAGCATCTCTTAATTTTAAATTTTACAAAAAAAAGCATTTCTCTAAAAAAGTAGAGGCTGTAACTATCTCATGGTTTATGGGGTCTACTTTAGGATATATTACAATCGTATATATTCCTGTAAACATTCTTTTAAATATAGTTGCAGGTGCTCAAACAGAATTCTATTATTTATTAATTGGTTTACTAGTTAGCTTATTAATAAGTTTTATTCTCATAGGTTTATCATATACACAAAACATATACAATTTACATAAGCTTTCTATAAAAGATGCTGAAATTACAATTGAAACTGGCGCCAAAATGACGAAGCTTACCTATGAAAATATTGCCTGCTTTTACAGCGAAAACAAAATTGTGTATACAGTTAAAAATAATGGTACAATAATTACCACCGATTTTACATTAAATGAACTCGAAGAAAAAATAAACGATCAATTATTTTTTAGAGCCAATCGACAAATTATCATTCACAAAGATGCTGTAGATCAAATTGAAAAAATTGAAAATGGTAAGTTGCGTATCCAATTAAAAACTTCCATCGAAAACGATGCGATTGCTGAAATTAATATCAGTCGTTACAAACGAAAAGCATTTATCGATTGGTTTCAATAAAAGAAATCAAAAAAATACCGACTATTCAGTTATAAATTTATGACCACTCAGTAAAAACACACGTATTTAAAGAGGTTATCAGTTATTTTGTTCATTATTTCGTTTAGAATTTAAAATCAAAAAAAATGAATAAGATTACCTTACCACAAGTATTAATTCCATTAATTACCATTGCAATCATCTGCCTTTTATGGTTTGGACCAATACATATCGACTTCATCGAAAACATCATTATTTCTATACTAATCATTATAGCGAATTATATAGAATACAAAGGGAAACCATTTTCTGCACTTGGTTTTAAACGTGAAAAATTCACCTTCAAAAATATCTTTGTCCTTGCTCCATTAGTTGCAATAGGTCTCTTTGCTTTTTATGTTTTTGCATTAGTTCCAGGAATTACAAAACTCACAGGAGCTCCTATAGATTATTCTAGTTTTGACCAATTAAAAGGAAATCTTCCTGCCTGTTTAATTGCTTTAGCATTAGTGTGGGTTTCTGCAGGATTTGGAGAAGAAATAATCTTTCGTGGTTATTTTATGCGACAATTTGTAAAATTCTTTGGAGAGAGCAAAGTCAGTATACTGCTTAATATCGTATTACTAGCTTGTTTTTTTGGCTTTATGCACAGTTATCAAGGAATTACAGGGCAACTTGTTACAGGAATTGTCGGGGCGCTATTAGCATTGATATTCTATTTACGTAAATACGATTTGTGGCTTGTTATTGCCGTACATGGTTTTTTTGACACCATTGCTTTAATTTGTATTTACTTTGGCTTAGGGTAACAAATAAGCAACGAATAATATTTACATCTTTAATTTGCCCTATAAAATACGTCCTCGCCCCTACTCGTGTATGTATCAAATTAGAAATAAATACTTAAAATTTTATTTACATAAAAACAGTAGCAAAACACTTATACCATTATGAAGGAGTCTACTACATCAATATATTTTCTTTTTTAGTATTTTTTGTACATTTATTTTTAAAAATAATATAGAAATGTACAACGCTGTACACTCTTTTATTTATGAAAATTCTTGAGTGTACAGTGCTGTACACCCGTGTATATTTATTCACTTATGAGTGTACGATAATTTCACTTCACATCGTAAAGTTTAAATAACTTATAAAAAAAGACTACGAAACTAGAAAAATAACTTGTATAAAATTAAAGTAAGTTCCTTTTAAAAACTTCTTAAAATTTTACTCTTTACCGCTTATTGATTTTGCTATATTTGATGAAATAAAAAATTGCACGAGCTTCGTTTTATCACATTTTAAATAACTAATAAACCGAATAAAATTCTGCTTATAATTAGTTGTACGCAAACTGAACAAACCTTATGGAGGCATTCAAATATCTGATTTTATTAATAATTCTCATTCTCATAATGGGTTTTGGATTTTTTATTCTATTCAAAG
This sequence comes from Tenacibaculum ovolyticum DSM 18103, assembly GCF_000430545.1. Classification (GTDB taxonomy): domain Bacteria; phylum Bacteroidota; class Bacteroidia; order Flavobacteriales; family Flavobacteriaceae; genus Polaribacter; species Polaribacter ovolyticus. The sequence continues at coordinate 87,042 of NZ_AUMF01000014.1, read as the reverse complement.
GAATTATAAAAAAAGATAACAGATTAAAAAATTTTAGTTTAACATTTATTGGAATCCCATTAACTGTTATTCTGTATAATTTATTTCAACTCTATTTCACTGACAAACCAACTAAAAAAGAATTAATAGGTGTTTATAAAATTGTAAGTGCAGAAAATGGAATTCCAGAATCTGACTTCAATAAACACACTCTTTATTTGAAAAAAAACGGAACTTTTGAATTCACCAAAACAATTGGAATTAATCTTTCTGAAAAAGGGAATTATAACCTTGATTATAAATTTGAGGGAAATGAACTTTCTTTTCAATGCGGACAAAATTGGACTTCAGCTCATATAAAAACGAAAATAATCGGATTTGAAATAGAATTTTTTAATAATGAAAAGGAGATTCGATTTGCAAAAAAATAAATAAAAAACCAGACAACAAAGTGCTTATTTATTTCGATAAAATAAATCTCATCAACAAATACTTCGCTTTTTAATTAACTTTGCGATATAATTGCGTAAAAACATTATTACCAATTAGAAAACAAAAAGATATTCATTTTGCAAGCAGAAATAAAAAACCCAAGAATAAAATGTTACAAATGTATGCGACCTTCAAGCACGTGTATTTGTAAACACATTCGTCCTTTACAAACCAAGACTCGTTTTATTATTTTGATGCACCCAAAGGAATATAAAAGAGAAAAAAACGGAACGGGACATATTACGAATATTCAGCTTGAAAATTCAGAAGTTATTGTTGGGGTAGATTTCACCAATAATACCCGTGTAAATGAAATACTGACAGATGAAAAAAGTGCTTCTTTCTTATTGTATCCTGGAAAAGATAATTTTAACTTATCTACAAGAAAAGGTTCAGAAACAAATTCTTTTATGGGTACCAATCCATACATCTTTATTCTAGATGGAACATGGCCTTGCGCTCGTAAAATGCTTAAACTAAGTAAGAACCTGCAAAAACTACAAAGAGTGAGTTTTGATAATAAAATAAAATCAAAATTTATTATCAAGCAACAGCCAGAATCTCTTTGTCTTAGTACGATTGAATCTGTTTACACTGTTTTAAATTTACTTAAAAAAGGTAGTTTAGAACAATGCGATACGAAGAATTTCCTTGTTCCTTTTGAAAAAATGATTGCCTATCAGCTTGATTATATTCTAAATCCAAATAGTAAAAACTATAGTTCAACAGCAAACAAAAAGATTACTCCTAAAAATAGGTATAAGAAAAATACACAAAGAAATATTATTCTTAAACAAGAATAGCTGTGATTATTGAATCAGTAAAAAATAAAAATGTCAATAACTTCTTAAAAACTTTATACTTTACAACTTATTGGTTTTCTTATATTTGATACAAAGAAAAAATTGCTAGAACTTTTTTATACTTTGTATTAGGTATAAACCTCTTATACAGTTTAGCTACAATTATGAGAAAACATCATCTATGAAAAAAAAACTACTTAAGACCTTATTAAATACTTCAAAAAAACTAGAAAAATTACATTTTAAACTTTCTGACAAAAAAAAATTAGAACTAGATTATTCATCATTATCTCCAATTAACAATGGTGGTGATAAAAATCATTATTCCAACGCTTTACAATGGGCTATTCATAATCGTAAAAATGAGAGCATAAAAAACATTGCACTTACAGGACCATATGGTTCTGGTAAAAGTACTATAATCAAAACTTTTACAGAAAATTATCAAGGAAATGACTTAAAGTTTCTGAACATCTCTTTAGCTTCTTTTAAAGACGAAAAAACAAAACTTGATGAACCAATTAAAAAGAATAAAGAAGAACTTTTAAGTCGTATTGAAATAAGTATTTTACAACAAATATTTTATCACGAAGAAGATAAGAAAATTCCTGATTCGAGATTTAAAAAAATTAAGAGCTATAGTAAGCGAAAATTAATTTTAACCTCATTTGGTCTTTTATTATTCATAATAGCATTACTTAATTATTTTAAACCTCATCTAGTCCAAAGTATTTTTAAGGACTATCCTTTAAGTACAACTACATGTAATATCTTACATTATACTAGTATTCTCTTTATTCTACTAGGTTTTTTCGTTCTAATTTACAAATCAATTAGAGTTTTTAGTTCTATTACAATTAATAAACTTAAGTTTCAAAACGCAGAAATTGGATTAGGAGAAAATGTTAATAAATCAATCCTAAATCACCATTTAGATGAAATTCTTTATTTCTTTACCGTAACGGCTTATAACGTTGTAATTATTGAAGACCTTGATCGTTTTCAGGAAACAGAAATTTTTACAAAGCTAAGAGAAATCAACCTTTTATTAAACGAATCTAAAAAAACCAAGGAGAAAAATATTGTATTTATTTATGCGGTAAGAGATGATATGTTTTCAGACAATGAAAGAATTAAGTTTTTTGATTTTATTATTCCTGTGATTCCTGTAATTAATTCGTCTAATTCAAGTGAAATTCTACTTAACAAAAATAAAAATTGTGAATATGGTTTAACAGACTCTTTTATTGAAGACATCTCCTTTTTTATAGATGATATGCGTTTACTTCACAATATTACAAATGAATTTTATCTATATAAGATAAAACATGGAGAAACTCCTTTGAATCAAGATAAATTATTCGCCTTAATTACTTATAAAAATAAATACCCTAATGATTTTGTTGCATTAAGTAAAAACGAAGGTGACTTATATAATATTCTAAACTCCAAATCAAAACATATAAATCAAGAGATAAATCGAATAAAAGAGGAAATATCTATTCTGAAAGAAAACATTAAAACTCTGGATTTAGTAAACATCAAAAACACAAATGAACTTAGACAATTATATATAATTAGAGTAATAGAAACATTAGATAACTTTAACTCATTTGTTATTAACAACCAAACTGTTTCTTTTAATGACTTGATTAAAGATGAAAATTTTGAATATTTAAAAACAAATGAAGTTTATTATAAATCTACAATACTGAGCAACCGCTATAATCATACGTTAGAATATCCAATAAAAAAAATACCAATTTCTTTTTCAGAAATAGAGAATAAAGTAGATTATGTAAAGTCATACAATGAGAAAGAACAAGAAATTACTGATATCAAATCAAATAAGTCGAATTCGTTAAGACAAAAAACACTAGAACTGGAGAGACAAAAAATAAAGGTCAGAAACTTGAAAATCTCTAAATTATTACAATTAAATGAAGAAATTGATTTAAACATAAATGAAGATTTAGACAAGAATTTCATAACAACATTAATCAGAAACGGATATATATCAGAAGATTACTTTGATTATATTTCTTTATTTCACGAAGGTAGTATTACAAGAAATGATCATAAATTTATTATCAATGTAAGAAATAGACAAAAATTAGAACTTGACTATAAGCTTTCGAAAATTGAAAAAATAATTTCAAAAATAAATCTTTCCGATTTTAGTACAGAATTTATTTTAAATTTTGATTTATTCGATTTTCTTCTTAAAAAAAATAATATTTATAAAAGTCAAACAGACTTAATATTCAATCGCTTAAAAAACGAATCAGAATCATCAATTGAATTTATAAATCGATTTATTCAATTTTCTAATAATCATGGAACGTTTATTAAGAATCTTTGTAATTATTGGGACAATTTTTGGAATTATATAGAAAACAAATCAGTTTATTCAATTGAAGAAAAGCAAGAGATATTAAAAAACATCCTAAGATATGCTGACATAACTTCAATTAAAAAAATCTCAAAACAATCTAATCTTGTTCAAACAATTATTAACGATAAAGATTTTTTAAATATTATACCAAATCATTCTAAAATCGAGAAAATAATTAAAGAATTAGATTTACTATTTACAGATATAGATTTTGATAATTCTCCTGAAGATTTATTAGACTTTATTTATAAAAATAACCATTATGAATTTAACAAAAATATAATACCTAAATTTATCAAGAAATGTGGTGATTTTGAACAAGTAAGCTTTGACAATTCAAATTACGCTGCTATTAAAAATTCAAAAGCAGATAATCTAATTGGTTATATCAATACAAACATTGATCATTACGTTAAGAATATATACTTAGAAATTGATACTAATATCAACGAAGAGCAAAACACCTATTTAGAATTATTAAATAATTCTAAATTAAGTTTAAAACTCAAAAAAGATATAATCAAGAAAGTAACAACCAAAATAATAGATATTTCTCAGATAGATAATAATGATTTAGCACTGTTTATTCTTGAAAACAACAAAGTAGAACCTAAATGGGATAATTTGTTATTCTACTTTAAAAACTCTGAGAATAAAATATTAGACTCAACTGTTAATTTTATTAATGAAATTGAAAATGCAAGAGAGTTATCTACAACAACAATCTCTACTAAAGTTGAAGATGAAGAGACTTCTAAAATGTTTTGTATTGAGCTAATTAACAAAAATGAAATTGAAGACGAAGTCTATAATTTAATAACAAAATCAATTCCTTGGAGATATACTCATCCTAGTATTAGTTCTTTAAATAAACAAAAAATTAATTCTTTAATTAGAAACTCTATTTTTATTTCAAATATTGAAAACTACAATAACTTAAAAGAAAAATTTGAAGGGTTAAATATTGAGTTACTAGAAAAATTTAAAACTGAATTTTTAGAAAAAATAGACGAACTTGATTTAGATGGAAATGATTTAGCTTTAATATTAAATTCAAGAATTTTAAATGATTCAGAAAAAATAAAACTCTTAGAATCTTGTTCTGATAATACTATCCTATCAAACGTTAAAAACTTAAACCTCATTAGTCAACTATTGTTAAGAGATAATTCATTTAATATAAATAAAAAAATTATTGAAAAAATTCTTCTAAATAATAATATTTCTTCATCTAATAGAATTGAAATTTTTAATAAAAATATTTTTAATACTGAACATATTTTTATAGAGAAGTTTTTAATTTCTTTAGGTTCTATATATGAAAAAATCACTCTAAAAAACAAAAAAGCAAAAATTGATAATAATCTTAATCATAGAAATTTATTAGAAAACTTAATGAGCAAAGGTTATATATCAAGCTACTCTAGAGAAGACTTCCGTCTTACATTAACTGTTAATCATAAAAGGAAACTTAAACAGTAATATAATCAAGTTTTAAAATAGCAAAAAGTATGTGAAACCACAGATTTAGGTTATGCAGAAGTGTTAACAATACACTTAACCACACGCTAGCGCGAGCATCTTGCTCATGTAGATATTGCATAACTACAAACGCAACGCTTGCGCCAGCGTGAAAACTAAAAGAACACAACAAAAGTTGGGTTTTACATCAAATTCATTAGCCTAACAGAAAAATCAATCATAGCAAAAGCTAATTATTCCAATATGTTTATTAACTCTATAGCTGATTAATCAAAATCTGGGTACGCTTTCATACCATGTTCATGACTATCTAAACCTTCTAACTCTTCTATTTCACTAACTCTAATGCCAATTGTTTTCTTTAGTGTATATATAATGATAAATGAAGTTGATAAACAAAATAAAGCATAAAAAACGACTCCTATTAACTGACTTAAAAACTGTGTTACGCTCGCTAATTCACCTAAAAAACCTACAGCTAGTGTCCCAAAAACTCCACAAATTAAATGAACAGCAATAGCACCAACAGGGTCATCTAATTTTAATTTATCGATGAAGCTAACAGCAAGTACAATTATAATTCCGGCTACAGCCCCAATTATAACTGCATCAGTTGGATGCATTTGATCAGCTCCTGCAGTAATAGCAACCAAGCCACCAAGTATTCCGTTTAAAAACATCGTTAAATCTAAATTTTTAAACATAATTGTTGAAACTAAAGCTGCAAAAACACCTCCTGTAGCCGCAGCTAAACATGTTGTTACGAGTGTTAGTGATGTCGCTTCAGGATCGGCAGAAAGAACAGAACCTCCATTAAAACCAAACCAGCCCAACCAAAGTATCAATACTCCTGCTGTTGCTAAAGGTATATTGTGTCCTTGAATAGCTTGTGGTTTTCCATTTTTGAATTTGCCTATTCGAGGCCCTAATAAACATACCGCTATTAAAGCTGCCCAACCACCAAGTGAGTGCACTAAGGTAGCACCAGCAAAATCATAAAAAGGAGTTTCTAAGGTTTGTAAAAAACCACCACCCCATTTCCAAGAACCAGCTATTGGATATACAAACCCCACATAAATGATTGTAAAAATCATAAAAGGTAAAATTTTCATACGTTCTGCTACCGCGCCAGAAACAATCGTTGCGGCTGTTGCTGCAAACATTCCTTGAAATAAGAAATCTGTCCAATAAGTATATCCTTTATTATATGTTAAATCTAAAGAACCAATAGCAGTTAATGGAGAAGATAACCCAAACCCAGAAAAGCCAATAAAACCGTTAAAATCTCCAGGGTACATTAAGTTAAAACCTACCATACTGTATAATAATAACCCTACTGTTATTATAAATATATTTTTGAATAAAATATTGATTGTATTCTTTTGTCTTGTTAACCCAATTTCTAAAAACGCAAACCCTAAATGCATAAAAAAAACGAGTGCTGTACAGATCATCATCCATACATTATTTATTATTAATGAATCCATATTTTTAGTTTAGTGTATTTTTTCCTTTCTCTTTTGTTCTAATTCTATATGCGTCTTTAATTTCACTAACAAATATTTTTCCGTCTCCAACTTCACCTGTATTAGCGGAATCCAAAATTGTTTTTATCGTTATCTCTTCAAAATCATCGTTAACAACAATTGATAAGTAACGTCTTTGAATGTCGCTCGTACTAAAAGTAACTCCTCTATAAACATGTCCTTCTTTTTCATTTCCTAAGCCAGTTACATCCCAATATGAAAAAAAATTTACACCAACTTTATGCAATGCCTCTTTAACAACTCGGAATTTAGATTTTCTAATAATTGCTTCTATTTTTTTCATGATTAATTATTTAGATCGTTTTTTAAAATGAATAAATAACAGCGAATGTTTTCTCTATTAACTTTAATTTTTTATTTGCTGCCAATATTTAATTAACTGTTCCTAACCCGAATTTGTTTGCTACTTTATCTAGTAATATCACCGTTCTTTCGAAAGCATTTATTAATACGTTTTTTGAAAAAAGAGTATCAATACTTTCTGGAATAGTAAACCTATTTTCCGTAGCTAGTTCTTACTCAACAATAATTAATCGTCAAATAATTATTTAAGACTATAGCAATTAACTTTCTGTAAAACATATTTTTAGACTTGGTTATCTGTGTATAAAATTGTGTTAAAAAAAACTTATATCCAAATAACCACATGTTATCAATAGCTATAAAACCGTTTAAAGCAGAATGTGGTCTCAAAAAAGAGGGTGCTTTTTTTTCAATCTTTTAAAATAGGGTTTTTAAAAGCATCTAAAAATATGAAGTTAAAAAAGTGAGCGCTAAAATATAGCAATATGATAAAAGTGATACACTCATTGATAAAATCATAAAAACACCTTAAAAAAAGGTATTTTTATTGATAAATAACCATAAAAAAATATGTAAAAACGACCAAAAACGTCAAATACACAAAAATAATTACGAAAAACACAATTTAAAAACTCATACATTCGCCATAAAAACAATTCAAGAAACAATATTTAATTTAATGTGTTTTTAAAATCTCAGCGAACACAAAACATTTGTGCCAAGGCGCGATAAATAACTTTTATAATTTATCCATAGTCCTCGCCTATTTATTATAGTTTTGCTTGTATTTACTATTTGTGACTTACTAGATAAGTTCCATTTTCTACAAACATAAAGAGCTACTAAAAAATTATGACTGTTTTTTTCCCTAATCAAAGATATACGAGTAAAGGTGAACCTGAATTAGGTGTTGGCATTTTAACAAACTCCAACAAAGGAAAAGTGCAATTGTATTTTCCTACAGCTGATGAAACACGAATGTACGCTCTTGAAAACGCTCCTTTACAACGTGTGGTTTTTAAACCAGGCGATACGATAAAAGACATCAAAAATCAGCCATTAGTTATAAAACGTGTTGAGGAAGAGGACAACTTATATGTCTATTACGGAAAAGACCAAAAAATATCGGAAGCAGCACTTGGCGATGTATCGGTAATTCACGGAGTAGATGATAGACTTTTTATGGGCGATGTAGATACTCCTAAAGCCTTTGCTTTACGTAGAGAAACCTTACAACACGAATATGAGAGAAGATTATCACCTGTAAACGGATTTGTTGGTGGTAGGATAGCTCTTATTCCGCATCAATTATACATTGCACATGAAGTAAGTTCGAGATATGCACCTCGTGTATTATTATCCGATCAAGTTGGTCTTGGAAAAACCATTGAAGCCTGTTTAATTTTACATCGTTTATTAGTAAGTGGTCGAATTTCTAGGGTACTAATTTTAGTTCCAGAATCATTAGTACATCAATGGTTTGTTGAAGTTTTACGTCGTTTTAATATGTGGTTTCATATTTTTGATGAAGAACGCTGTGCTTCACTTGATGAGAGTGCGCCAGACGGTAATCCTTTTCTAGACAATCAACTTATTATTTGTAGTACAGAATTTTTAGCAAATTCCGCAAAGCGAACCAAACAAGCATTAACTGCTGGTTGGGATATGCTTGTAGTAGATGAAGCTCATAATTTAGAATGGTCGGTTAACAAATCTAGTACTGAATATAGTATTGTGGAATTGTTAAGCAAAGTAGCAAAAGGATTATTACTTCTTACAGCGACTCCAGAACAATTGGGCGTAGAAAGTCATTTTGCCCGACTCCGATTATTAGACCCTAACAGGTATGCCAATTACGATGATTTTGTAAATGAATCTTCTGATCATAAAACTATTGCTAATATTGTTGAAAAATTGCATCTCGAAAAAGATTTGAATACGAAGGATACCACAATTTTAAAATCTCTTTTTCCGAAAGAAAACCTAAAAGCAATAACAAAAGGGAAAAGTGTAGTAAAGGATAATCTTATTGAGAATTTATTGGATCAACATGGTCCTGGTAGAGTATTATTCAGAAATACCAGAGCTAGCATGAGTGGATTTCCAAAACGAAAAGCACATCTTATTTCTTTAGAACCTACAAAAGATAAAGAACTCTGGATGGATCGTTTAAACAATGAGTTTACACGTGAAATAACCCAAAACGAAACAACCAATAAACAACAATTTTGGTTTACTAAAGACCCACGTGTTGAATGGTTATTAACCATGATTAAAGAAATTCATCCTGCAAAAATATTGCTTATTTGTAAGAGTAAAGAAAAAGTACTGGCACTAGAAAAAGCATTAATTAAACATGCTAATTTAAAAACAGCCGTATTTCATGAAGATCTTACTATAGTGCAACGAGATAAAAATGCGGCATGGTTTTCTGAAGTAAATGGAGCACAAATACTACTTTGTTCTGAAATAGGAAGCGAAGGACGAAATTTTCAATTCGCGCATCATCTTATCTTATTCGACTTACCGTTGCATCCTGAATTATTAGAACAACGAATAGGTCGTTTAGATAGAATCGGACAAACTGAAGATATACATATTCATATCCCCTACCTGGCTAATAGTAAACAACATTTGCTTGCGCAGTGGTTTCATAAAGGCTTAAATGCTTTTGAAAGTAATATTGAAGGTGGAAATAAAATTGCTGAATTATTTGGTAATCGATTGCTTACGCTTTTAAAAACACAAGAAAACACAGTAAATAATTCAGAAATAGAAACGTTGATTTCTGATACTTCTAGTTTTCAAACAGCACTTTTAAAAAATTTAGCTGATGGTCGTGATCGATTGTTAGAAATGAATTCTTTTCGCCCTAAAGTAGCTGAAAAATTAATTAAACAAATTAAAGCAGCAGATAAAGATAAAAGTCTCGAAAAGTATTTAACAAAAGTCTTTCGTCATTTTGATATTGAAATGGAAGATCGACCATCTCGAACCTATTATTTAAAACCTACTTCTATAATTACCGAAACATTTCCATCAATACCGCAAGAGGGTGTATCTGTTACATTTAACAGAAAACATGCCCTTAGTAGAGAAGAAATAAGTTTTCTTAGTTGGGGTCATCCAATGATAACCGATGCTATTGATGTTGTTTTAAGCTCAGGAACTGGTAGCGCTAGTTACGGTGTTTTAAAAGCAGCTAAAAGTCCAGGTCTTTTATTAGAAATTATTTTTGTTCTTGAAACACCAACAGGGCAAAATATTTATGTAGATCGTTTTTTACCAAATACACCAGTAAGAGTTGTAGTTGATCATACAGGAAAGGAAGTAACAGATAAATATTCTGTTGAACTCTTAGATAAAAAATTAAGTACGGGGCAAATAGACCCTTTACTTGATAGTGAAACATTGGTTGAAACGCTTTTACCAAATATGATTAAAGTTGCTACAGAAATTGCGGAAGAACAACGAACTAAAGAAATAGCAAACGGACTAACTCGAATGAATCGTACTTTGAAGCATGAAATAGATCGTTTAAAAATATTACAAAACAATAATAACAATATTAGACCTGAAGAAATTGAAACAGCATTGAACGAACAACTAGCATTAACATCGCTCATTAAAAATGCACGCATACGAATGGATGCTATTCAATTAATTAGAAAAGAATAACTATTATTATAGAGTTTTCTAATAACACCACTAAAAAATTAAAAACTATGATAAACGAAAAAAACAACACAAAACTAAGTAAGTTCTTAAGTTTAATACTTAGGCATGCTCCCGAAAAAATAGGCATTGAACTTGATGCTGCTGGTTGGACGAGTGTAGCTGATTTATTACTAAAAATGAATTCAAACAAACAGGCAATTGATTTTGAAATACTACAATTTATTGTTGAAACAAATAAAAAGAAACGTTTTAGATTTAATGCTGATAAAACAAAAATTAGAGCAAACCAAGGGCATTCAATTGATATCGACCATGGTTTTAAATCAGTAATACCTCCAGAGATTTTGTATCACGGAACCGGAGAAAAATCTGTTGCAAGCATTTTAAAAACGGGTATAGAAAAAATGAATAGACATCATGTTCATTTAAGTGCCAATAAAGAAACGGCTTTAAAAGTCGGACAAAGACACGGTAAGCCTGTTATTCTTGAAATAATGTCTTTAAAAATGGCAGAAAATGGACACGTATTTTATTGCTCTGAAAATAATGTTTGGCTAACAGATTTCGTACCAACTGAATTTATAAGCGATAAAAATAATTATAGTTAAATTTACTTTTAAGTTATTTTTTTTATTCATTAATATCTCATAAACTATTTTGGACGATTATTTTAATCAAATTGACAAGCAAAAAATTAAAGCAGAATTAAATTTTCTTAAAAAAAGATTACCAAAAAAATGTACAAAATATAACTATCAATTATTAAATACTTTTCTTACATCCAAAATAGAGTTTGGAATGCATATTCAAGAAAAGTTGCAGAAAGTTGCAGATGCGATGAGAGAACATTTGCTGATTAATGAACCTATTAAAATTATTACAATCAAAAATATTGATGCTGGAAAATTTGAAACGATAGGTGATTTAAATTGTATTTATATAAATGAAAACACTTCTACTCAAGATTTTTTTCAAAAAACAGCAATTTTAGCACATGAAATGTCTCATTACTATTTAATAAGAAAACATGGGATCATTAGAAAAAATGAAAACGAAAATGAACTTTTAACTGAAATAGCTACTATTTATTGCGGTTTCGGGCTCATATTATTTGAAGGTTATAAAAACATTAAGTCAGATAGAGGAAATTACTCCTTAGAATCTAAAGTTGGCTACATTAATACAAACACCATTAAAGAGGCAATAATACAAACTGCATATTTAAGAAAGCAAAATCCTGAGTTTATAATGAATAATTTAAACTTAAATATGTTCGATAAATTAATTATTCGCTGGAGGTTTAGAGAATTAACTAAAAAATATAAAGAGGCTATAAAACGAAAATAAATCAATAACCACCACTTACTAACCTTCAATTAGTTGCTTAGTTTTAGGCTATTTTTACAAAAATCTGTTATTAAAAATGAAAAGAATATCAATAATTTTAATACTAATATTTATCGGATTTGTTTCTTGTAAACAAAAAGAAAAAAGTAGTAAAGAAAATATCGGTTTTACCGAAATCATAAAAGATGATTACGAACTATATAAACCAAATAACAGTATTGATGCTGTTTTAATTCTGTTTGGTGGTTATCCTGAAGTCGCTGAAGACATTAAAAGAGAATTTAAAATTCTTGAGATTGCTAAAAAAAAAAATATTGCAGTTATATTATCTAACTTCAATCAAAAATTATGGCTTGAGGAAAACGAACAACAACAGCTTGCAAAAAGTTTACAAAATATAATTGAAGACAATCAATTACCGACTAACAACATTTTTATTGGTGGCTTTTCTAGCGGCGGAGTTGTTAGTCTTTTAATAAGTAATTACATCACAAGGATGAAAGAATCTTATAGTGCTCCAAAAGGAGTATTTATAGTAGATTCCCCTATTGATTTAGCCGCACTATATTTTTCTTCTGAAAAAAATATCGAACGAAAATTTTCAGAACCAGCAATTCAAGAAAGTACTTGGTTATTAGAAACTCTTGGGCGTAATTTTGGAACGCCAACAGAGGACATTAAGAAATATGAAGACAAAGCTGTTTTTACTTTTAGTACAAACAACATTTCAAATTTAAAGAGTTTAAAGAATACTAAGATTAGACTTTATACGGAGCCTGATACTCTTTGGTGGAAAAAAAACAGAATGGCAGATTATAAACAAATGAATGCTTTTTATATCGAAAAACTATCTAAGAGTTTAAAAATTAAAGGGTTTAAAAATGTTGAATATATTCCTACAGTAAACAAAGGTTATAGAGCAAATGGAGAAAGGCATCCTCATAGTTGGTCTATAGTTGATAAAAAGAATTTAATAGATTGGATTTTGAATAAAGAATAACTTTCATTCGATATCTAAAATTCAAACACATATTACGAAACAGTATGAAATACTTAATAAAAAAGAGATCTTTAAAAGCACCTATTTTTATAGCAACGGGAGTTTTTCTTGTTTTTTCATTTAGTTATCAATTGTATAAATACCTACAAACAAATCAGTTTATCTATAGTTTCCCTGGAGATTGGGATAAACCGCTTGGAATTACAGTTGGTTTATTTTTAATTATTAGAGCTCTAAAATTTATTGGAGAATCTAAAGAACTGTTTATTAAAACCTCAGCCAATTATTTAGAATACAGAACAAATCCTTCAGATTCGATTCGTAAAATTACTTTATCGAACATCGAAAAAACACAAGTAAAGAATGAAAAAATTATTATTTTAACCAAAGATGCTACTAAATTAATAGTTGTTGATTTTAATAAGGTTAGAATGAGAGATACCGATATAGCATCTATTAAAAAGTCTTTAATTGAATTAAAAAAATAAAAAACCGAACAATGGATATTGATATTAAATATATTGAAGATAATTTTATTGAATTAAATGAATTATGCAAAATTTCAGAAATTTCTAGTCAAGAATTAAATGCATTAATAGAAAACGAATTAATTCCGAATAGTTCTTATGAAATTAATGCAACCTACAAAATAAATTCTCCTCTTGGTGACGAGAAGACAATTTCTGAAGTCAAAAAATACTATCCAAAAAGTGTTATCGCTTTAATACAGAAAAACAAAAAATTAAATGATTCTTCTGAATTTAAAGAATCGTTGAAAACAGCATTTATAAATACGTTTCTTAATAACAATAACAAGAAGTTTGGTTATGATAATATAACAGAAAATGACGGAACTGTAAACATGGATAAATTAAATTCAGCTTTTGAACAAGAATGGCAATACTATTTAAAAGGTATTTACGGAATCTGTACTTTAAACGGAACTGGTGCTGAAATTGCTAAAAAGGAAATAGCTGTTAAACGGTTAATTGATTTTAATGAAAAACATGGTGCTGAAAAATTATCTGACAACAACAAAAAAATACTAACTCTTTTAAATAATGAGTTTAATGAGGTTTCGAATTTATTTGCTCCATATCAACGTGTAAAAAGCAGCAGAGGTAAATATCTTGATAAAATACTGGAATCAAATTCTTTGTCTGATTTAATAAAAAAATACAATTAATAAAACAACGAAATAACACAAAAGGAATCCTTTTTCTTAATAAAAAGAATTTATTATAAAGCAAAACAGCTAACCTTTAAATACGGTTAGCTGTTTTTGCTTTACAAATTAGCTACCTATAAGTTTTATCTACCTCCAAAACCTTCTCCTAAACGAAGGTTTAAAACAATACCATGAGTATCCATTATTGAGTTATCAATACTTTTATTATAATTATATAATATTCTAAAACGTTTAGAGATATGAAAACCTGCTAGTATATTTACTGATGAGTTTGTTCTGTAACCTACACCAAATTCATATTTATTTTTATAATTAATTTTTGTGTTTAGATCTGCTTGCACAGGAGCTCCCGAAATATACTTAACAAGTATACTTGGATTTATCATTACTTCCCTAAAACGTGTAGCAAAAAATCGATATCCTGCGTTAAAATAGTAAGTACTTTTTATGTTTATATTATCATTAGATGACAATGAATTCCCTAGTAAATTAGGAATAGAAAGCCCTACATAAACACGCTCTCTGTTATAAAAAACCCCTGCTCCAATGGTAGGTACAATTGTACTTACATTATTTGCAAAATTAGGATCGTTATTAATATTTAAATCTAAAAGGTTCTCATTGTAAAACATAGCTCCTCCTGTAATTCCGAAAGATAATACATGTGGATTGTAATCCCACCAAGTACTATTATCTGAGTTAAAGTGTATTTTATATGAATACGCTCCAAACAAGCTTGTAATATTCGTTACTCCTATTCGATCATTAGAAATACCTGCTCCTATTCCTACATTTTTAAAGCTTTTAGGGAAATTAACTGTTACCCCAATATTCTTAGGACTTCCTTCAATACCATTTAAATGACCTCTATTAGTTACTGTAATATCAATATCTGGATAATACCCTGCATGCGCTGGGTTAATAACTACATTATTATAACTATAATTTGCAAAAACTGGTGTTTGCTGTCCAAATGCAGCATGAAAAATTCCTGTTGATAGTGTTACTACTATCAATATTATATTTTTAATTTTCATTGATTATCTTTTTAGAATAAGGAAACCTTTTTCCTTTTTTAAATTATGAGAACCTTTAATTTTAATATGAAATAAGTAGGTACCTTCAGGTAATTTACCTGCCCCTAAATTTCTTTTTTTGTTTGCTATTCCTCTAAATACATTTGATCCATTGTTATAACCTGTAGTTTCAAAAATTAAATCTCCCCACCTATTATAAATCAACACTTGGTTATTAGGATAATTTTCGATGCCATCTATTTCCCAATATTCATTAATACCATCACCATCTGGAGAAAAACCATATTTAGTCTCATCTTTTTCTAATGGTGTTACAAAAACTGTAATCGTATCTTCTGCTACACAACCTTCAGTATTAACAAATCGAATTGTATAGGTTGTTGTTTCTGTAGGACTTGCTATTGGGTTTGCTATCGTAGTACTACTTAACCCAACTGAAGGTGACCACTCTATAATTCCTGCTCCTGAAATCACTGCATTTAACGTTACCTCATCTCCTTCGGTAATATCAAAATCGGTTCCTGCATCTACAGTACACACTAGTGGATCTTCTGCTTCAATAGTTATAGTAAAACTACACGTTGCTGTGTTCCCTGCTGCATCGGTAGCTTCAAAACTAATCGTATTAATTCCTATAGGAAATTCTACTCCTGAAGGTAAACCTGCTGTTTGATTTATTGTTACGGCGGTACAATTATCAGTAGCTACAGGATTTGTAAAGGTTACTACTGCTGTTAATAAACCTGAATCTACTTTTTGAGTACTATTAGCAGGGCAGGTTATTATTGGAGCTGTATTGTCATTTACAATAATCGTTTGTGTTACGTTTGTAAAATTACCTACAGCATCTGTTACACTATAGGTTCTTGTAATAATCTCAGGATTACTATTTCCATCACTTACATCATTTACAAAAGCAACCGTTATAGTTCCTGTACAATTATCCGTCTCATCAGCTACTACTGTAATATCTGCTGTTGGAATATCTCCTACGCAAGAAACAATAACTCCCGCTGGGTTCGTTGCTGTTGGGGCAATTGTATCACTTACCGTAATCGTTTGAGTTACATCAGTTGAGTTACCTGCCGCATCCGTTACACTATAAGTTCTAGTGATAATACCAGGACTTGTATTTACATCATTTACAAAAGCTACCGTAATAACTCCTGTACAGTTATCGGCTTCATCAGTTACAACGGTTATATCTGCCGATGGAACATCTCCAATACATAAAACATTAATTGGTAACGGGTTCGTTGCTGTTGGGGAAATCGTATCGCTTACCGTAATTGTTTGCGTTACATTTATTGAGTTTCCAGCAACGTCCGTTACACTATAAGTTCTAGTAATAACACTTGGACTAGTATTTACATCACCTACAAAAGCTACCGTAATAACTCCTGTACAGTTATCTGCTTCATCAGTTACAACATTGATATCTGCTATTGGAACATCTCCAATACACGAAACATTAATTGCCGTTGGATTACTTGCCGTTGGATTTATTGTATCACTTATATTTATTATTTGCGTTACATTTATTGAGTTTCCTGCTGCATCAGTTACACTATAGGTTCTAGTAGTAACGCTTGAACTTGTGTTTACATCACTTACAAAAGCAACTGTTATAGCTCCCGTGCAATTGTCGGCTTCATCGGTTACTGCAGTAATATCTGCGATAGGAACATCCCCAATACACGAAACATTAATTGGTAATGGATCACTTGCGGTTGGTTTTACAATATCGCTTATGTTTATTGTTTGCGCTACATTTATTGTATTTCCTGCAGCATCGGTTACACTATAAGTTCTAGTGATAATACCTGGGCTTGTATTTACATCACTTACAAAAGCTACAATTATAACTCCCGTACAATTATCCGCTTCATCTGTTACTACAGTAATATCTGCTGATGGAATATCTCCTGCACACGAAACATTAATTGGTAATGGATCACTTGCGGTTGGTTTTACAATATCACTTATGTTTATTGTTTGTGTTACATTTATTGAATTTCCTGCAACATCGGTTACACTATAAGTTCTAATAATAATACCTGGGCTTGTATTTACATCATTCACAAAGGCTACAGTTATAGTTCCCGTGCAATTATCGGCTTCATCAGTTACTACAGTAATATCTGCTACTGGAATATCTCCTGCACATGAAACGTTAATTGGTAATGGATCACTTGCAGTTGGTTTTACAATATCACTTATATTTATTGTTTGCGTTACATTTATTGTATTTCCTGCAACATCGGTTACGCTATATGTTCTAGTAATAAGCCCTGGACTTGTGTTTACATCACTTACAAAAGAAACTGTTATAGCTCCCGTACAATTATCTGCTTCATCTGTTACTACAGTTATATCTACTATTGGAACATTTCCAATACATGAAACATTAATTGGTAATGGATTACTTGCTGTTGGTTTTACAGTATCGCTTATATTTATTGTTTGCGTTACATTTATTGTATTTCCTGCAACATCGGTTACACTATAAGTTCTTGTGATAATACTAGGGCTTGTATTTACATCACTTACAAAAGCAACTGTTATAGTTCCCGTACAATTATCCGCTTCATCGGTTACTACAGTTATATCTGCTGTTGGAACATCTCCAATACATGAAACATTAATTGGTAATGGATTACTTGCTGTTGGTTTTATAATATCATTTACTGTAATCGTTTGAGTAACATTTATTAAGTTTAAAGCTTCATCTGTTACACTATAAGTTCTGGTAATAACGCTAGCACTTGTATTTACATCGTTAACAAAAACTACAGTTGGGGGTGTTCCGCTATTATCAGCTTCATCAGTTACAACTAAAGGGTTTGGTAATGGTACATCACTCAAACACTGAACATTAATAGGTAATGGATTCGTTGCCGTTGGATCTATAATATCTGTATTATCAGTTACAATAAAATCACAATTTGCTGAATTTCCTTTTTTATCAGTTGCTGTAAGTGTAATTGTCATGCCAGGAGTATAAACACTCCCTGCAATAGGTGCTTGAGTAATTACGGGACTAGTATCGCAATTATCTGTTACCGTTGCTAAAGAAGTATAATCAGGCAACAAACTACCTGACACTAAAATCTGATCTGTGGGACAAGTAATAACTGGAGCTTCAATATCTGTAACAGAAAAACCATAAATTACGTTTGCTCTTCCGGGGTTTAAACTAGCACCACTATCATAATACAATCTCTCTTTTTCTCCTACAATAATATCTGTAATACCATCACCATTAATATCTGCTAAATCAGACACTGAATAATCAGACGAAAGACCTGTTACTTTAAAAGCTTCTGATGATGGCAATGAAAATGGATTCAATGTAGCATCCCAAGGAGTACTCTTACCATAAACAATAGCAATTGATGAACTTGAACGCCCTATGATTAAATCATCAATCCCATCATTGTTAAAATCACCTCCTGCACTAGATTTTCTATAAGTACTCCCTATAAATTCTACACCTCTTATTCCATCTAAACTTGTTATGTCTTCTGATGCAGAGAATGCTGTATTCTTACCAAAAAGAAGAAACTTGTTTCCAAATAACATGTCTTTTATCCCATCATTATTAACATCTCCAACTCCCATTATACTTCTATAATAACTAGATGTAAAAGAAGAGATATCAGCATAAAATCCGTTTGATCCATTTATAGTTGCTGTTGCTACTATAGCAGGAAAACTTCCTGTTTTCCCAAAAAGGACATACGTTTTTTTCTTTCCTCCACCTTCAAAACCTACATCATCAATTCCATCTCCATTAACGTCTCCTAATCCAATTACTCCATAACCAATTTGTTCTCCATCGACATCACCTTTTATTATAAATCCGTTGGCTCCATTTAAATCACTTCCTCTTAATTGCGCGGGGAAACTTCCTGTTTTTCCATAAATAACATAACATGTACCACTGTTATTTGTACCTCTACCGGTACTTGCACCTATTATTATATCATTTATTCCGTCATTATTAATATCTCCTGCAGAATCAATAGATTTCCCTGATTGATCATAAGCATCTGTTCCTAAAAAAACAAAACCATTTGTACCATTTATGTTAGACAAATTAAAAACAGGCGAAAAACCAGTTGTTTTACCAAAAACCACATAAATAGTTCCCAATTCAGATCCCAATGGATTTCTACGGAAAGGGTCACTAAACATTAAATCATCAATTCCATCATTATTAATATCACCAGCAGTACTTACCTGATATCCTGAATATTGAAAATTACCACCTCCTATAACATCATTATGAATTTTAAATCCATCCGTTCCATCTAATAAAGCCGTATCTATATTTGGAAGAAAATTATTTCCTTTTCCAAAAATAACAAATACATTTCCAGGGTAATTTCCTCTCTCCCTTCCATAGGCTGCGTTATAATTATAGGCCTTATTAGGTGACCCTACTAAAAAATCTTGAATCCCATCACCATTAACGTCACCTGCTCCTCTTACATCGTGTCCTAGTTGTGCTTTTACTGCATCTCCATCTATTTGAAATCCATTACTACCATCTAAATCATTAATGTTTATTGAAGTAGTATTACAATCTACAGGTGGTGTAGCTGATTTAACTGTTACAGGAAATACACAAGTTTCTGAGTTACCATTCTCATCTGTAACTGTAACAGTTACATTTGTTGTTGCTGTAAATGATGTGCCTTGTGTAGGAACCTGTGTATACGTAAGATTAAATATTGAAGTGCAATTATCTGATGCTTTTAATTTAAAAAAGTAATTAGGTAATGTTGAATTTATAAATAACGATTCTGATGTTAAACAAGTTATTGTTGGCTTTACAGTATCAGCTCCAACAGTTACATTAAATGTACAACTAGCACTATTTAAACTTGCATCGGTAGAAGTCATTGTAATTGTCATACCATCTACAAAAGTAGCTCCTGCTGCAGGGCTTTGTGTAACTGCAGGACTTGGATCAACAATATCTGTCGTTGTTACCAATCCTGTATAATCTGGTATTACTGTAGTACCACATGTTACCGTTTGGTTGGCAGGGCACGTAATTGAAGGAGGTGTAATATCTCCACCCGCCAAAGTTGTTACATCATTTAAATGATAAATTATACTTTTATTCCCTATACCATCTTCTAAAAACAAATGAACATCATATGTTGTAGCTGCTGTTAATGATGAAATAACCTCATTAATGTTAGCATTTGCTGTACTCATTAAAAAATTACCGTTTGCAATAGCTCCTGTTCCTGCTAAAATAGTATTATGATTAACAGCTCCAGAAAAAGTACCCGGTAAAATTGCATAATGTATAGTTCCTGTTTCTGGTCCGTTAACAAGTATATCGAATCCGGTAGTTGTTTCGTTATTTGCTTGTGGATGCGTTGCATTTAAAGGCATTGCATAATGATCACCTCCAAAAACGACATAAACTTCTCCTGTACTTCCAGCTCCTGTATCTCCAAATATAAAATCAGCAACACCATCTCCGTTTATATCTTTACTTCCATCAACAGGTCTTCCTGTATTCGAATTATTAACAGGAATTTGAAAACCATTAACACCATTTAATGTTGAAGAATCAAAAAGAGCTGGGTATCCACCAGCCTTACCAAACACAACATAATCATTACTACCTGCTACTATAAAATCATCTATTCCATCATTATTTATATCTCCTGTGGGAGCGACACATGAAACATAATTATCTAAAACAAATCCATTCGTACCATTAAAATCACTAATTAAAAAACTAGCTGAAAAAATAGTATTCGAGCCAAAAATTATATTATTTTCTGAAAAACAATCGTCTATTCCATCATTATTTACATCTCCAATAGCTCCTACATTTGTTATAAAACCATTACCTGTATTATCTATCTTAAACCCATCTGTTCCATCTACTGCTACAATATTTTCAAGAGAACTGAAAGGTGTATTCTTTCCAAAAAATGCATAACTCCATGGATCTGATGTACTATTCCAACTACCAACTAACATGTCATTAATACCATCATTGTTAATATCTCCTGCTCCTCCAACTTTATATGAAGGCCTGCTACTTGGAAAACTACTTGTTCGAAACCCATTAACACCATCTAACCAAGCAGTATTAATTAACGCAGGATAATTACTTAAACGTCCAAAAACAATCCATGATTGTCCAGACCAATGTGGTGTTCCTATGATAAAATCATTAATACTATCTCCATTCACATCTCCCAAAGCAGCTACTTGACTACTCCCTGGTGTATCTAACAAAAAACCATTTGTACCATTAATATCATTAACGGTAAATAAAGCAGGAAAAGTTACAGCTCCATAAATAACAATATCGTCAGAAGAGTTACTCGTACCAATAATTAAATCGTCTATCCCATCTCCATTTATATCTCCTGGCCCAGCAACTGTTGTACCTCTTCTTTCATTATAAACTATACCTTCTACTATAAATCCGTTTGTACCATTTAAAGTTGTAAGATCAAATGGTATAGGAAAACCTGTTGCAGAACCAAAAATAATATAAGCTCTACCTGATAAATCATTAACACCAACCTTTTGATTTCCATTACCAATACATATATCACCAAAACCATCATTATTAATATCTCCTATAAACTGAGACTCTCTTCCTAATTTATAACCTGTATCCAATCCAGGTATTACAAACCCATTAGTTCCGTTTAAAGTTGTAACATCAAAGGTTGTAGGATAAAACTGTTGTGCCCTAAGATCATTACTATGTATTAAGCTTAACACAACGAGTAATAGGCCTATTTCCCCTCTCTTAATATAACTTTTTAAATTCCCCATTTTAAAATAATAATTTATACTCTACAAAATTATTTGTTCTTTCACTTATACACATCACTATAAAAGGTTCTTTTTATTAAACTTTACCCCCCTGTTTTCAGGGGGGTGTTTTTCTAAAAAATATTTTATTTTCGAAGTATGGAATTCTTCTATTTTACAAAGCTGGTTTTTCTTACTTAAATATCGTTAACCTAATAAATCATACACTAATACACCTAAAACAAAAGCTGCATATGAAACCTATTCATTTTAAATATTTTGAATCTCCTATTGAGGAAAGTATTTTCGATACAAACGATGAGAAGCGTAGCTGTTCCTTTTGTGGAAAAAGTAATTTTCCAATAGCAGAACTAGATGACAGTATAACTATTATTGCAAACGAAAATATTGATAATGCAGAAAACGTTTGTTTAAAATGTCTTAGCGACAGAAAATACGGATTTGTACAAGAAATAGAACACGATGCATTAGTTACAAAAGAAGGGGAGATTATAAAAGCAGATCACTCTTCACATACCAAAAAATCGACATATTACACTTCTTATATCTTACCTATAGAAAAGCAATTAGATGCAATAGATAAATCAAAATCTTTAGAACTAATACATACACCACCATTTAGAGCATGGCAAGGCGAAAAATGGTTAGTTCATTGTAATGATTTTATGAAATATATAGGTACTTGGCAACATGAAGATTTCTTAAAGAACTCACCTAATAATAATGCTGAAGAATATTATGAAAACATCTGTTTATATGGAGGTGATGATCTTTATGAAAGTCAATTTGGGCCTAATAAATCAGAATATGCTAATTGTACATTTTACGCCTTTGAATGTTTAACTTGTAAGGAAAAAAGAGGCTACATTGATAACATTTAATAAAAACAATTAATAGAAAAATAAAAGTTACGTTTGTTAAAACGTAACTTTTATTTTAATGTAAAATTTTAAATAATAATTCTTTTAAAATATCACTATGAGATTGACTAGCTCCTACTCCTTTACTTTTAACATCTGCTTCTCGTAATAGGCCTATTATTTGTGATACTTTTCGCATTGGGTAGTTCCTTGCTGCAGAACTATAGTCATCAACAAAATAAGGACTTACTCCTAAATTCTTGGCTACTGATGATTTTGATTTATCTTTTAAACCGTGGTACATTAATAGTTGCGTAAAAAAACTATTTAGCAAGGATATACTCATTACCAAAGGGTTATTTTTAGGATTTTGTGCAAAATAATTAATAATTCTATTTGCTTTTACCACCTCTTTTTGACCAACTGCTTTTCGTAATTCAAAATTATTAAAGTCTTTAGATATACCTATATTTTCTTCAATATGTTTGTCTGAAATAATAGTTTCTTTAGGCAGTACAGATGTTAACTTATCTAATTCATTAGAAATTTTACTTAAATCCGTTCCTAAAAACTCAACTAGCATTTGAGATGCTTTTGGTTCGATATTATATTTTTGACCTCCTAAAACTCTACGAATCCAATCTGCAACTTGGTTATCATATAATTTCTTGCTCTCATAAATCAATCCGCTCTTAGCAATAGCCTTATATGATTTTTTTCGCTTATCTAATTTCTTATACTTGTAATTAAAAACTAAAACAGTAGTTGCTTGCGGGTTTGCTGCATAGGCTTCAATCTTATCTATCGTACGGCTTAAATCTTGTGCCTCTTTTACAATGATTACCTGTTTATCTGCCATCATTGGGTAACGTTTTGCAGATGACATAATTTCTTCTATCGTTACATCTCTTCCATACATTACCACTTGATTAAATCCTTTTTCAGATTCGTCAAGTACATTTTTTTCAATATAATCAGATATTTTATCAATATAATAAGGTTCTTCACCCATTAAAAAATAAATAGGCTTAATGTTTCCTTCTTTTATATCTGATATAATAGCTTTAATTTCATTCATAACTTTTAGTACGTAATCTAGTTAAATTTTAAAACAGACAATTAAATCTATTATATGTTTTAACTGTAAATTTTTAATATTTTGTTGCATTCCAACTTTTATCATCCTCTGTACCAAAAGTGTATGTACCACTCATTTCATTTCCTAATAAAGTTCCCGTAAATTGGTATACGTTTGCAGAACTTGATGAATTTAAATCATAAGTTAGCACATTCCCTTTTAAAGACCAAGTTCCGTAGGTTGTGTATTCATTTGGATAATCAGGTTCATCATATACAGTTGTTCCATCATCTTTAAAAAGAACATCTGCATGCCAAGAAACAGTAGCACTATGCATTAATAAAAAATCCCAAGTAGTCATATTCAATGATGATGTTTTAAATGACTGCTCTGTTGCATAACCTGTACCAATACTATTTGTCGCATAAGCTCTAAAATAATATGTTGTATTAGCTACTAAATCAGTAATTATACTTGTAAAGGTATCTATATTTTCTGTAGTTGTATTATCTTCAATAGTTGGATTTGGGTTAATACTCCAACAAAAACCACGAGCTATAACTTCACTTCCTCCATCTGAGGATACATTCCCTTTTAACTTAATTGTCGTGTAATCAACTTCTACATCCTCACTTGTTGTTTCGCTTATTACTAATGGCTTTAAAAAATCAGGTTCATTAGTTTCACAACTTGTGATTATCATTAAAAGGAATAATAAGTTTATTGATTTAAAAAAATGATGTTTCTTAATTAATTTATTTTTCATAGTTCTTTTATAAATAATTCTCAAATTTCGTTAATTTTTTTTAATTTAAAATTCTACTGTTTCACTCGCAATGATTTTCTATTTTTACATATATTTTAATTATGCAAAAGCTAAATCTTCCTAACTATACATTTAAGCTCAAAAGTAACGAAAATAAGACGCTTATTTTTGATAATTTAAGAAAAAAAGATGTTGTATTAACTCCTGAAGAATGGGTTCGTCAACATTTTGTACAGTTTTTAATTCAAGAAAAAAACTACCCTGTTTCTTTAATTGCTATTGAAAAACAACTGATTATAAACAATTTAAAAAAACGTACAGATATTGTTATTTTCTCACCTGATGGAACTCCCAATATTATAGTGGAATGTAAGGCTCCAAAAATTAAAATTGCACAAAACACATTCGATCAAATTGCACGCTATAACTTAAAATTAAATGCTAATTATTTAGTTGTTACGAATGGATTGCAACATTATTTTTGCAAACTTGATAAAGAAAAAGAAACCTATATATTTTTAAAGGATATTCCTTCTTATAATTAACAAATTATTACATTTTAAACCACAATAAAACTATAATTTCGCACTCTTGAAAACAGCAATCGTCATATTAAATTGGAATGGTAAAAAATTATTAGAACAATTTTTACCTAGCGTCATAAATTTTAGCAGTCAAGAAGCCGAAATTTATGTGGCCGATAATGCATCTTCTGATGATTCTATTAATTTCATTAAACAAAAATACGCTTCAGTTAAAATCATCCAAAATAGTACTAACGGTGGATATGCCAAAGGCTACAATGATGCTTTACAGCATATTAATGCTGATATCTATTGTTTATTAAATTCTGATATTGAAGTTACTAAAAATTGGTTAACTCCTATTTTAGCAAGCTTTAAAAAAGACGATAATACTGCAATTATACAACCTAAAATTTTAGATTTTAAAGACAAAACAAAATTTGAATATGCTGGTGCTGGAGGAGGTTATGTTGATTTATATGGTTACCCATATTGTCGAGGACGTCTCTTTAATCATTTAGAAACTGATAATGGACAATTTAATGATATTGCCGATATTTTTTGGGCATCAGGAGCTTGTTTATTTATTCGATCAAAAGTATATCACCAATTAAATGGTTTTGATGAAGATTATTTTGCACATCAAGAAGAAATAGATTTATGCTGGCGTGCACAAAATGAAGGTTTTAATATTAAATATGTTGGTAATTCTACTGTTTACCATGTTGGCGGTGCTACATTAAACGAAACAAACCCTCATAAAACATTTTTAAACTTCAGGAATAGTTTATTAAACGTGGTTAAAAATGTTCCGAAACAATGGTTCTTATTTATCATTTTTTCTCGATTAATTTTAGACGGAATTGCGGGGCTAAAATTTTTAACAGAATTAAAACCAAAACATACCCTTGCTATTTTAAAAGCGCACTTTAGTTTTTATGCGAACTTTTTTAAGTTTTTAGGAAAAAGAAAGCTATTACAGAAGAAAGCTAATTACAACTTACACACTTCTGTTATTTGGCAATATTTTGCTTTGGGAAGAAAAAAATTTAATGAGTTGAAATAATCAATCAACTAGAGACTCTTCTATTCATCTTCATCAAATTCAATTATTTCTCCAAAAATATGATATTTACTATTAGGAATTAATTGCTTCATTACTTTACAATAATCTCTAACAATTACATCTCTTTGATATACTCCTTTTGTATAAAATTTTAAACTACTTGTATCTGATTTAATCGAAAAGATTACTGAATCATCTTCTTCTCTATCTTTCTCCCGATACAAACTTAAGAATTCTCCAAATTTCCAAACAGAATCTTTTTCGTGTATTGAAATAGCTTGTTGTTTTATGTATTTATCATTACTAAATGCTCTTCTTTTAAAATAAGGCTGAATCAATAATGAATCTTTTTTCTTTGATATCACAAGTCTTTCTAAAGTATGATATGTACAAGCCCCAATAAACATTCCTACTTTTAAAGTATCTAATTCAGTCATTTTAATCTTAAAATCTTTGAAATCTCTTTTCAAGATAAAACTGGACTTTTTAACTTCTACACTACCTTTATTACAAGAACAGCACAAGAAAACAATAAATATTAATATGGGGTATTTCAAATTCAATTATATTGAGCTTATGTTATTACTTACAAAATATCTAAACTCCCTTTTCCTTCACGAATTACTTCTGGGTAATCATCTGTTAAATCTATTACTGTTGATGCATAGTTATCACCAAAACCACCATCAACAACAAGATCAACTATGTTTTGCCATTTCTCGAAAATTAACTCAGGATCTGTAGTGTATTCTATAACCTCATCTTCATCGTGAATAGAAGTTGAAACTATTGGGTTACCTAAAGCGGCAACAATTGCGCGAGCAATATTATTATCTGGCACACGAATACCTACCGTTTTACGTTTCTTAAAAACTCTTGGTAATGAATTACTTCCAGGTAAAATAAAAGTATAAGGCCCTGGTAAACCTCTTTTTAAAATTTTATAGGTAGCTGTATTAATTTGCTTTACATAATCTGATAAATGACTTAAATCATTACACACGAATGAAAAATTAGCTTTATCAAGCTTAACTCCTTTTATTTTAGCTATTTTCTCTAATGCTTTTGTATTTGTAATATCACACCCCAAACCGTAAACAGTATCTGTTGGATAAATAATTACCCCTCCTTTTTGTAAGATTTTCACAATCTTTTCAATCTCTTTAGAGTTCGGGTTATCGTTATATAATTTTATAAATTCTGCCATAATATAAAAGTAATCTTTTGTGAATAAATACTCCTAATTTTTAGTTAAAAAATACGTTATTGATTATGATCAATGAAAAGGTAATTGTTATAAAACATCTTTGTATGAAATTAACATTTATTTTATTATGAAAAAAATAAGCAGTATTCTTTTATTTTTATTAAGTTGTTTTTTATACGGTCAAAATGGAGTTATCAAAGGCTTGGTTATAGATAAACAGTCTGAACTTCCTCTTATTGGCGCGACAATAGAATTACTAAATTCAAAAACACCTATAGGTACAACTACCGATATTGATGGCTATTTTACTCTTAATAATATTCCTTTAGGGAGACAAGTTATAAGAGTTAGCTACGTGGGTTATGAAAACAGCACCATACCAGACATTGAAGTAAATTCAGGTAAAGATATTTCTCTTACAATTACATTAACTGAAAACTTTAATCAACTTAGCGAAATAGTTATTACAAGCTCTAACACAAGTAAACTTAAGGCCAGAAATAAATTCACAGCAATATCAGCCCGCCAGTTTGGTATTAAAGAAGTAGGTCGATATGCTGGTGGTAGAAGTGATGTTGCTAGACTTGCTAGTAATTTTGCGGGAGTTGCTGCTCCTAACGACAGTAGAAATGATATTGTAGTTAGAGGAAACTCACCTACCGGATTATTATGGCGTTTAGAAGGTATTCCAATACCAAGCCCTAATCATTTTTCAACCTTAGGTACTACAGGAAGCCCAATTTCTGCTCTAAATCCAAATATGCTTAAAAATTCTGACTTTATTACTTCTGCTTTTCCTGCTGAATATGGAAATGCTATTGGTGGTGTTTTTGATTTAGGTTTTAGAAAAGGAAATAAAGATACTAACGAATTTTCTTTTCAAATGGGTGCTTTTTCAGGAATAGAATTAAGTGCTGAAGGGCCTTTTAACAAAAAAAATAATGGTTCTTTTTTAATTGCTGCCAGATATTCTTTAATAGGCTTAATAAATGGTGGAGGTACTAGTGATACTCCTAATTACATGGATATTTCTTTTAATATAGATTTTGGAAAAAGTAAGTTAGGTGAGTTTTCTTTATTTGGAATTATTGGAGATTCTAGTATTGATTTTTTAGGCAAAGATTACGACAAAGATGATTTATTCTCTGCTCCAGATGAAAATTCTTTCGTTATATCTAATGTAGCACTTGTTGGCTTAAAACATAAATTACAACTTACAAACAACTCTTATTTAAAGACAATTATAGCTGGTACTTTTAATAAAAATGATTACAAAGAAGAACGTATACTAAATTTAAACACACCTTTACAAAGTAATTTAAAATATACAGAAAATATAGATAAGGAGACTCGTCTTATTTTTTCAACAATGTATAACACCAAAATAAATCAAAGACTAACGTTAAGAACAGGGTTTTTAGCTGAAAATTTTAATATAGATTATGACAGAAAAGATAGATCGGAACAGCCTGATAACGACAACGATGGTAACCCTGATTTAGTTACTATTAGAAAAATTAAAGGTGACTACACCATTTTTCAACCTTATATACAAAGTAAATATAGGCTTTCGAAAAAGTTGATTCTTAACACAGGGTTACATGCAATGTATAGTGATTTAAACGAGCAATTTGTTATTGAGCCTCGTGCATCTATAAACTGGCAATTGCATCCTAAACACGCTCTTAATTTTGGATATGGATTACATCATCAAAACACACCGAGCCCATTAGTATTTTTAAATAAGAAAATAGATGGTATAAATACACAACCTAATAAAAATCTTGATTTTATTAAAAGTAATCATTTTGTGCTTGGATATGATGTAAAAATAGCGCCAAAATGGAGAGGTAAATTAGAATTATATCATCAAACAATTAAAAATGCGGCGGTTGATAAAACTCCATCTAGCTATTCTTCATTAACAGAAGGAGCCGATTTTACTTTTTCTTCAGATAAAACCAATTTAACGAATGCTGGTACAGGAATTAATCAAGGACTTGAACTTACTTTAGAAAAATCATTTAGTAAAGGTTACCATGCCTTAATTACAAGCTCAATATTCGATAGTACTTACAAAGGAAGTGACGGTATAGAAAGAAATACCCCTTTTAATAATGGTTATGTTTTTAATTTTTTAACAGGAAAAGAGTTTAAATTAGGAGCTAGTAAAAACACGATACTCTCAATAGACACTCGTTTTGTTACTGCAGGTGGTAAATATTTTACACCTGTAAATCTTGAAGCTTCAAAAGTTGCTGGTTATCAAATACTAGATAACTCCAATGCGTTTAGCAAGCAATATGACAAATACATGCGTTTAGATTTAAAAATAGGAGTAACTTTTAATAGTAAAAAACGAAAAAGTTCTCATAAATTCTATGTTGATCTGCAAAATATTACAGATAAAGAGAATATTTTTGTAAAAAAGTACAACAGAACAACCAATACGGTAGAACAAGTAAATCAAGCTGGTTTTTTTCCAGACTTTGGATATCGTTTTCAATTTTAACAACAAAAGTTTACCAACCATGCATAAACAAGTTATTGATTTCTTTAAGCAATTTATCTCTATGAGCGAAGAGTCTTCGAACTTTATCAAAGCTAATACGGTCGTTAAAAAAATAGCTAAAAATGATTTTTTACTAACACAAGGAAAAGTGTGTGATTTTGTTGCTTTTATTAACGAAGGCGCTTTTAGATCTTTTTATAGTGTTGATGGACAAGAATACAGTAAACAATTTTTCTTTGAGAAAAACTTTTGTACAGATTATAGTAGTTTTCTTACTCAAAAAAATTCACTTAGCTATTTACAAGCTATTGAAGATAGTACTGTAATTATATTTAACAAGAAAGTAGTTGATGAAGCTTATAAAGTTATACCTAACTTTACTGTTTTTGGCAAAAAATTAGCCGAGAACTTGTACATTATTGTTTGTGATATTAAAGCTTCTTTTATTTTAAACACTCCAAAAGAAAGATATGAGAATTTAGTAAAAGAGAGACCTAAGGTTATACAAAGAGTACCTCAATATATGATTGCCTCTTACTTAGGTATTACTCCTGAAGCTTTAAGTCGAATAAGAAAGAGAATTATTAATACTAAAAAACTAAATTAATAATGAAACCTTTAATCGTTTTACTTTTTACATTTATAGTTAGCTTATTATTTATAAAAATTATCAATAATAAGTACATGATACCTTTTTCAGCTCGTATTGCAATGTCGGTTATGTTATTATTTACAGCATTAGGTCATTTTATATATACAGAAGGCATGATTATGATGGTTCCTAATTTTTTACCTTTTAAAAAAGAAATAATTTTTCTTACTGGTTTTATAGAAATAATGGCAGCTATCGCAATTCATTTTTCTTCAATAAATACTTTAATTGGATGGTTTTTAATTTTGTTTTTTATACTTATGTTACCTTCAAACATTAAAGCAGCTATTAATCAAATAGATTACCAAACTGCGACCTATAATGGTAAAGGAATTAGTTATTTATATTTTCGTATTCCTTTACAAATTTTGTTTATTGCATGGGTATATATAAGTTGTATTAAACCGCTATAATAATTTTAATTATTCATAAAAAAGCCCCTTTGTTTTAAATAAAACAAAGGGGCTTTTTTATAATGCAAATAATATTTCACATGAAAATTAATTCTTAAAAATCAAAATCATCTATATTTTCAAAACTTGGAAAACCATCATCTAAATCATCTAAATCGTCAGAAATATCAGCTTTAAACTCTTTCTCTGGCGCTTCATCAGGAATTTCACCTACTGTTAAAATTATTTTAGACTCAACAACATCTTCGTTAGATTGCTCTACAATCTCTACATAAAATGTCCACATTTGTAAAAAATCATATACGTATATCAACTTATCATTTATAGTTGGTAATGTTTCTTTTAAAACACAAGTAGCCATTGACACCTCCTCACCTGCTTCAGCCATATTAAATAACGGAATCTCTTCTCCTTGATTCCAATCTTCATCTGTTCGATAAAAAGAAGCCATTTCCTGCCCGTTAAAACCAAACGATTTAGCGATATCAAAATGTAAATCTTCTAATGATTTTGCTTCATTAAAAACTAACGTTCTAATAACATCTTCTTTTGTGTCTAATATTACACGTACTTTATACATTCTATCATTTTTAGTCACCACAAAAATACGTATTTTTGAATGATAATTTTTTAATAAAATGAATAAGCAAGAATCTTTAGCTACACTTAATAGTTATAATAAAAACACTTTAATGGAAACGCTTCAAATTGAGTTCGTTGAAATTGGGGATGATTTTATTACAGCCAAAATGCCCGTAACTTCAAAAGTACATCAACCTTATGGTATTTTACATGGTGGAGCTACAGCTGCATTAGCCGAAACAGTTGGTAGCTGTGCTTCGGTTTTCTTTTTAAATGATACTAGTAAAATAATAAAGGGAATCGAACTAAGTATTAATCACTTAAAAAGTAAAAGAGAAGGAATCGTATTTGCTACTGCAAAAGCGATTCACCAAGGAAGAACTACTCATTTATGGGAGGTTAAAATTGCAGATGAAAACGATAATTTAATTTCTTTATGTAAAATAACCAACATTATATTAGATAAAAAATAAATGAAGTTATTAAAAATAGCAGGGTTCTTTTTTCTTGTAATTCTTATCGTTGTTTATTATTTCTTTTCAACTTTTACAACTCCAAAATCGGATGCAGCTGTTATTAAAAAGTTTAGTGAAAGTATTCATAAACCTATAATAACAGAAGAAGTTTTTAAGCATTATAAATATAGGAAGCTTACAATTAAAAGAGATACTACTTTACCTACATTAGTTTTTGTTCACGGAACTATTGGTTCTTCTATCGATTTTATTAGATATCTGAAAGATAGCTTACTTTTAACTAAAGCTAATATGATTTCTTATGATAGAATTGGATACAATTACAACGATAATAATTCGGTACAAGAAAGTATTACTTTTGAACGTGACATGTTAAATCACGTTATTAACAACCTAGATCCTAAAAAAACTATTCTTGTAGGTTATTCTTATGGAGGACCAATTGCTTTAGCTCTTCAGAAAAAAATAAAAAAAATTATTTTAATCGCTCCTGCTGTTTATAGTAAAGTTGAACCAATGCCATGGGCCCTTAACTTATACAAATCGAAATTAACTAGGTGGTTAATTCCTAAAATTTGGAAAGAGGCTTCAAAAGAAAAAATTTCTCATAAAAAAGATTTGCAAAATTTCGAAAACAACTGGAAATCTTCTTCAAATAATATTATTAGTATTCACGGAACCAATGACTGGATTGTTCCTTATAAAAATTCAATATTTTTGCTAAACCAATTTCCTGAAGAACAGTTTAAATTAGTTACAATTAAAAATGCAGGACATAGTTTGGTTTGGAGTAACTTTAAAGAAATTAAACAACAATTATTAAATCAATTAGATTGAATATATTTTCAGAAATAGAAAACGCTTACAAAAAAAAGCTTCCGTTTGTGGTTTATCGAAAACCAAATACAACCGTACTAAAAGGTTGGTTTCAAAAGAATAATGTACTATACACCTCTAAAAAACATACAAAAAGTGGCTTTATTTTTGCTCCTTTCGATGATAAAAATATTGCTATCTTACTTCCTCTTGACCAATCTATTTTTAAACAAGAAGAAATTAAACTTCCCCCTAATTTAATTCACAAGAACAATATCTCTCTTCTTAATGCTACTACAGAAGAAACACATATTAGCATTGTTAAAAAAGGTGTTAAAGCAATTGAGAATGGCTTATTTAAAAAAGTTGTTTTATCTAGAAAAGAAGAAGTAAATCTCACTGAGTTTAATTCTATTGAAGCCTTTAAAAGATTACTTATAAATTACCCAAATGCTTTTACTTATATATGGTTTCACCCCAAAATTGGAATGTGGCTAGGTGCAACACCAGAAACTTTAGTGAAAATTAACGGTAGTAATTTTAAAACAATGTCTTTAGCAGGAACACAGGTTTATAAGGACACTAATGATGTTTCTTGGCAACCAAAAGAAATTGAAGAACAAGAATTTGTTACCAATTACATAACTGACAAACTCTCTAATGTTTGCAAAAAACTAGAAACTAGTAAAGTTGAAACTATAAAAGCGGGGAATTTACTTCATTTAAGAACATTAATTTCTGGTGAGATATCTACAGAAACTTCTACTCTAATAAAAAAATTACATCCTACTCCTGCTGTTTGTGGACTACCTTTAGAAGCTTCTAAAGAATTTATTTTAAAAAATGAAAATTACAAAAGAAGCTACTATACTGGTTTTTTAGGTGAACTAAACTTAAAAGAAGATAACAAAAACACTTCCGAACTTTTCGTAAATTTAAGGTGTATGGAAATTAAAGATAATACTGCTTTTATTTTTGTTGGTGGCGGAATAACTAAAAGTAGCAATCCTATAAGTGAATGGAAAGAGACTGTTGCTAAAACCAAAACAATGAAAAAAGTTTTATAAAACAACGGTAAGGAGCTACAACTACTATTAGATAAAATAAAAAGCATTAACTTTTAACAGTTAATGCTTTTATGTGTAAATTGAATTTGAATTGATTCTCTTTTAAAGTATAAATTTATACAATAATTTTGTCTATATATCATCGAAAGAAACATCAGTAAAACTTTCAGCTGACGCTGTTGTTTCACCTTCATTCTCCTCCTCTTTTTTATAATCTTTTTGGTGACGCTCACTAATTACTTCAGAACCTTTTTCATTTACAATAAAATCGGTTGCTTTATTTAACATCTCTTTAAAGTCTGAAAAATCTTCTTTATATAAATAAATTTTATGTTTTTGATAATGGAAAGATCCATCGTCATGTGTGAATTTTTTACTTTCAGTTACCGTTAAATAGTAATCATCTGCTTTCGTAGATCTAACGTCAAAAAAATACGTTCTTCTTCCTGCTCTTAAAACTTGTGAAAAAATTTCTTCTTGTTCTACTCTCTCTCTCTCACTCATAATTCATTTCTTAAATAATAGTTGTTTACTTAAAATTGTACTCAACAAATCTAACAAAATAATTGACTTAGAAGAACGAAACATTACATTTCTTTTTCTAAAAGCTGTTGTTTATATAATTCTTTATAATATCCTTCTTCATTTATTAACTGATTATGAACACCTTGCTGAATGATCTTTCCTTCTTCTAAAATAATAATTTTATCGGCTTTTTTAACAGACGAAACTCTATGACTAATTATTACAGTTGTTTTATCACTTGACACTTGTTCTAAATTTAACAAAATTTGCTCTTCTGTTTCAGTATCAACAGCAGACAAACAATCATCAAAAATTAAAATTTTAGGATTTTTAATAATAGCCCTTGCAATAGAAGTTCTTTGTTTTTGTCCTCCTGATAAAGTAACTCCTCTTTCCCCTAAAATAGTTTTATAGCCTTGTTTAAAACTTACAATATTATCATGGATTACTGCTTTTTTTGCAGCTTCAATAATTTCCTCTTCACTTGCATTTTCTTTACCAAATTTTATATTGTTTTGTATCGTGTCAGAAAATAAGAAAGGATCTTGCGGTACAAAGCCTATTTGACTTCTAACATCATATAAATTACAATCTTTAATATTTTTCCTATCTATTAAAACCTCTCCCTCACTAGCATCATACAAACGAGAAATTAAATTTATAATTGTCGATTTCCCACTTCCTGTTTTTCCTAAAATAGCTAAAGTTTCTCCTTTCTTAATCGTTAAGTTAATTTTATCTAAAGCTGTTATATTAGTATCATCATAAGTCAATGAAACAGCTTTAAACTCAATTGTTCCATCAATTACTGTCGCTATATCACTATTGTTTATAATTTCTGGTACTTGCTCTAAAAATTCATTAATTCTTTGCTGTGAAGCTTCAGCTTGCTGCACCATAGAGGTTACCCAACCAACTACCGCCACTGGCCAAGTAAGAATATTTACATACATTACAAAAGCTCCGATTGCTCCTAATTGAATTTCTCCAGCAATATATTGTTTACCACCTATATACAATACTATAATATTGCTAATACCAATTAATAATATCATTAACGGAAAAAACAACGCCTGAACCTTATATAAATCAATATTTTTATCCTTGCTACTATTTGCTATTTCATCAAACGACGAAATCACTTCGGTTTCAATAGCATAAGATTTAACTTCCCTAATTCCTGAGAAAAACTCTTGATTAAATGTTGTTAATTTTGATAAGTATTGCTGAACAATTGTACTTCGCTTATTAATTTGTTTACTCAATAGAAAAATTGATATAGACAAAATAGGAAATGGTATCATAGTATATAATGTAAGCCTAGGTGATATAGCATACATTTGACTAAAACCAATGATAAAAGAAATTATCATATTTAAAGAGTACATAATTACAGGGCCAAAATACATGCGCACCTTAGATACATCTTCACTTATTCGATTCATTAAATCGCCTGTCCTATTTTTTTTATAAAAATTAATTGATAGCCTCTGGTATTGTTGATAAATCTCATTCTTTAAATCAAATTCTACCATTCGAGACATTACAATAATTGTTTGCCTCATTAAAAAAGTAAAAAAACCACCAACTAAAGTAACCCCTACAATTAATAAAATATTATGAAATAAAACAGTTTTCACTTCTGCTAAATCATTCATTTTATTCAACTGATAATCTTCAACAATATTTAATGATTCTCCAACAAAATTAGGAATTTTAAGTATCAAAACTTTTGATAAAACTGTAATTAAAACCCCTAATAATAACCTCCATTTATACTTTGCAAAATATTTATTAAGGTATTGTAATGCTTTCAATATAAAAATAGTTTAAAGTTATAAAAATCAAATTAACAAGACTTCCTCATTAAAGATAACATAATTTAAGGCTCTTTTTTTGCTTATGTTTTAACGATTTCTTATTTTTGCATTCGAATTTTTAAGGTTTCAAAAAAAACCTTAAATAAAAAAACAAAACAAATGACATCAGAAATCATTGATACTAAAGACCTTAAGAATGACCCTGTATTTGGTCAATTATCTTTCGACAATCACGAACAAATCGTTTTTTGTAATGACGAAGATACAGGTTTAAAAGCAATAATTGGTATTCATAATACAACTTTAGGACCTGCTTTAGGAGGTACTAGAATGTGGCAATATAAAAGTGAATGGGATGCTCTTAATGACGTATTACGTTTATCTCGTGGTATGACATATAAATCAGCAATTACAGGATTAAATCTTGGAGGAGGTAAAGCTGTAATTATTGGTGATGCAAAAACTCAAAAAAATGACGCTTTAATGCGTAAATTCGGTGAATATGTGAATTCTTTAAGTGGAAGATACATTACAGCTGAAGATATTGGAATGGAAACTCGTGACATGGATGTTATTAGAGAAGTAACACCTCATGTAACTGGTGTTTCTGAAGCTATTGGAGGTTCTGGAAACCCGTCTCCCGTAACAGCTTATGGTGTTTACATGGGTATGAAAGCTGCTACTAAATATCGTTTTGGTACAGATAACTTAGATGGTAAAAAAATTCTAGTACAAGGTGTTGGCCATGTTGGTGAAACTTTAGTAAAACATATTACTGATGAAGGAGCTAAAGTTATTTTAAATGATATTAACGAAGCTCGTTTAGAAGAATTAAGTAAAAAGTACGGTGCTAACGTAGTGTTAGGGAATGATATTTATGGTTTAGATGTAGATATATACGCTCCTTGTGCATTAGGTGCAACTGTAAACGACGAAAGTATTTCTCAATTAAAAGCGAAAGTTATTGCAGGAGCTGCAAATAACCAATTAGCAGACGAATTAAAACATGGTAAATTATTAAGAGAAAAAGGAATCGCTTATGCTCCTGATTTCTTAATTAACGCTGGTGGAATTATAAATGTATATGCTGAAATTGCTGGTTATGACAAGGCTGAAAGCATAAAAAGAACTGAAAATATTTACAATACAACATTAGATATTTTTAATTTAGCTGAGAAAGAAAACATCACAACACATCAAGCTGCTTTTAATATTGCACAATCAAGAATTGATGCTCGTAAAAAAGAGCAAAATAGCTAGATAAAAAACAAAAAAGTTTTACTTTTGCAGAGCGTTAGAAATAGTTTCTATCGCTCTTTTTTTTAAAGTTCTTTAAAATGATTAACAGGAGACATATTCGAGTTAAAGTAATGCAGTCGGTTTATGCAATGCAGCAATCGCAAAGTGATAATATTGTAAAAGAGGAGAAATTCTTAAAAAACAGTATTCAAAAAATGTTTGATTTATATGTTCTCAACCTTCAATTAATGGTTGAAGTTCAAAAGTTAGCAAATAAAAAAATTGCACTTTCTAAGAAGAAAATGCTTGCTACTAAAGAAGAATTAAACCCAAACACCAAATTCATCGACAACAAACTTATTAACTTACTTAATGAGAGTGTTAGTTTAGAAGGGTATACTGAACTTAACCAGCTTAATTTTTGGGAACTTGACAATGAATATGTCAATATTATTTTAGACGAATTACAAAAAAGTGACTTGTATAAAAATTACATGAGCACTGTTGAGGATTCTTATCATATAGACAAGGCATTTGTAATAGAATTTTTCAGAGAAATTATTGCTCCTAACGAAAAATTAGCAGATTATTTTGAAGATAAAATGATTTCTTGGGTAGATGATATTCCTTTTGTAAACACTTGGATTATTAAATCTTTAAACAAACAAAAACCTCAGAATCCTTTTATACTTGGTAGTTTATATAAAGATAGTGAAGACAAGCAATTTGTATCAAGCTTATTTACAAAAACTGTATTACACCAACATAAATATCAAGATGATATTATAGAAAAAACTCCAAATTGGGAAGCTGATAGAATTGCAGATATTGATATGATAATTATTAAAATGGCAATCACAGAATTTTTACATTTCCCATCTATCCCTAGTAGAGTAACTATTAATGAATATATTGAATTAGCAAAAGATTATTCTACAAACAAAAGTGGATACTTTATCAATGGAGTTTTAGATAAATTAGCAAAAGATTATCTAGCTTCAGATAAGATGGTTAAAATTGGTAGAGGATTATTATAAAAAATTATTATTTTTACGAATAATTAAATTAAAATATTTTAAAATGAAGAAAATAGCCATAGCAATCGCATTTATTCTTTCAACAGGAATGTTAGTTTCTTGTGGGCAGGGAAATGCAGCATCAAAAGTAAAAAAAGAGAATGTACAAAAAGCTGAGAAAAGAGATGTTTCTATTAGCGCCGGTGCTGCATCTATTTCTTTTGATAAGGAAGAATACGATTTTGGAATCGTTAATGAAGGTGATGTTGTTAAAACTACTTTTATTGTAACAAATACTGGTAAAGGAGAT
This sequence comes from Tenacibaculum ovolyticum DSM 18103, assembly GCF_000430545.1. Taxonomy (GTDB): domain Bacteria; phylum Bacteroidota; class Bacteroidia; order Flavobacteriales; family Flavobacteriaceae; genus Polaribacter; species Polaribacter ovolyticus. Next base: position 48,036 of record NZ_AUMF01000014.1, on the reverse strand, counting down.
TTAGTAATTACAAACGCACAAGCTAGTTGTGGGTGTACAGTTCCTGTTTGGCCTAAAGAAGCTATTGCTCCTGGAAAAACTGGAGAAATTCAAGTAAGCTTTAATACAAACGGAAAACCTAACAAACAGTCAAAATCTATAACATTATCAACTAATACAGAGAAAGGTAGAGAGGTTATTAAGATTTCAGGAATGGTAACTCCTAAAAAGAAAACTGTATAATAATGTTTACAACTATTTTTTTACAAGCAAGTACACAGGAAAGCATTATGAATATGCTTCCTTTTGTGGCAATGATTGGAGTTTTTTATTTTCTAATTATCCGACCACAAATGAAACGTCAAAAAAACGAAAAAAAATTCCAAACTACTGTTCAAAAAGGAATTAAGATCGTTACAACTAGTGGTATTCATGGTAAAATTGTTGAAATTAACGACAATGACAATACCATTACTGTTGAAACTGGTGCTGGAAAAATTAAATTTGAACGCTCTGCTATTTCAATGGAATTGAGTAAAAAATATAATACAGATACTAAATAATATTTTTTTTAGTATAAAAAAAAGGTGGGCTTATAAGCTCACCTTTTTCTTTTTTATGTAGATTGCATAATATTTATAAATTTGAAAAACACTTTTAACATACCTAAGACTTTTTTTGGCTTCCTAACAGCTTCTATTCTTTTTTGGTTGTTAATAAATCTATCAAAGGAATATACTACTCAAATAAATTTTGACTTGGTATACACGAATCTACCTATAAAAAAAACAATTATAGAAACCCCTATAAAACAAATCCCACTACTAGTAAAAGGGAGTGGTTTTAATTTAATCTCTACTAGTATATCAAATAATCATATAGAATTAGACTTAGAAAAAACCAATAAAAAAAGGGGAATTAAATATTATTTTTTAACAAAAAAATTACATTCAGAAGTACAAGAACAATTAAAATCAGGAATTAAATTAACAGAGATTCAAACAGATACAATTCCTTTAAAAATTGGAACTTTAAACTCAAAAAAAGTCCCTTTAAAAACTGATTTAAATATTACTTTTCAACTTGGACACGATTTTTCCAAGCCAACAATTGTAAAACCAGATAGTGTTTTAATTTCTGGTGAAGAATCTCTATTAAAAAATATAACTTTTTTAAGATTAGATAAGATTAACTTAAAAAACATATCTGAAAGTTCTAAAATCAATACAAACATCCTTAAACCAAAGGATATAAAAACAAATATTACTTCAGCTGAAGTTAATATAAGTGTTGATAAATTTACAGAAGGTGAAATTGAAGTTCCTGTTTTAGTAAAAAATGCACCTAAAGGACTAAATATTTACCCAAAAAAAGTGAAAATAATTTATAAAATAGGGTTAAAAAACTTCAACAAAATAAATGAAAACTCATTTAAAATAGAATGTGATTATAATCAAGAGAAAAACGGTGAAGTTTCGTACTTAATCCCTAAGTTTAAAAAATCACCTGATATAATTACACTTATAAGGATAGTCCCAGAAAAAATAGACTTCTTAATTCATAAATAATGGTAATAGGCGTAACAGGTGGTATTGGTAGCGGAAAATCTACAGTTGTAAAAATATTTTCAGAATTTAAAGATACTGCTATTTATATTGCTGATAATGAAGCAAAAAAACTAATGCATTCTTCACCTGATATTAAACATAAATTAATTTCAGAATTCGGCAAAGAAGTATACATTAAAGATCAGTTGAACAGACCCTTTTTAGCTAATATTGTTTTTAAAAACAAAATAAAACTTAATATCTTAAATGCGATAGTTCACCCTATAGTTAACGATCATTTTCAAGAATTTATTCTTAAAAACGTAAATAAACAATATATTATATACGAAAATGCTATTTTATTTGAAAATGGAAGTAATATTTTTTGTGATAAAATAATTACAGTAACAGCTCCTGAAAACATAAGGATTAAACGAGTTTTAGAAAGAGATAAGACGACTGAAAATACAGTTAGAAACAGGATTAAAAACCAATGGAGCGAAACAAAAAAGACATTACAATCTAACTATAAGATTGATAACCTTACACTTACAAACACTAAGAAGGAAATATTAAGAATTCATAATATTTTAACAAAAAATATTAAATAATTTACATTTAACCAACGATACATCTTAAAATTATCTTAATTTTGCAGCAACTTTGTTAATCTAAGTTAAAAGCATACCTCCCTTCACTTTATTGATTTATTTTTGAATAATGAACAAGAAAATCTTCATCCTTATTGTTGGTTTAATGAGCATTTCTTTAGTTGGGATTATTTCTATTCAAATATATTGGATTAAAGATGCCATAAAGAATAAGCAACAGCAGTTTGACAATAATGTTAAAATTGCATTAGCACGTACATCTGAAAAGATTAAGGATAGAGAGTACACTGAATTTATTCAAAACACTCAAGAATTCTTTGAAAACAATAAATACAGAACAGATGCAGAAATAAACACTTATTTATTTCAACAAATAGACACAACAAATAAGAAGAAATTTTCATTTGGAGGAACTATACTTGCAGAAAACTTTAAGATACCTGGAGATTTCGTTAATAATGATTCGATAATTATAAAAAGATATACAGGAAAAGAAGACATTTATTTTTCTCAAGTAATAAAATCTAAAAACAGTGATTTTAAATCATACATAGACGAGAACCATCTTTCTACTTTTAAACTTTACTCTGATTGGAATAAGCAGCAACTAGAACACATGTTTCGTCAAAGCAAAAGAATATTTCCTATAAACCAACGTATAAGCAACAACGAATTAAATTTCACAATAAGAGAAGAGTTAGCTAAAATGAATATAATTCAGGGCTTTAAATATGGAGTTTATGAAGATGGATTAGCTACGCAATTAAAATCTGGTTATTTTAACATACACCCAAACGATGTTAACTATCCTCTTTTAGCTGATGACAATGGTAATAGTAAATACAAACTTTATATAAAGTTTCCTGACGAGCACAAAAACTTACTTTCAGGTATGGTTAAAATTTTAGGTTTGTCTTTATTATTTATTGGAATAATTATTGCTGCTTTTTCAGCATCTCTATATCAATTAGTTCGACAAAAGAAAATTTCTGAAATTAAAACAGATTTCATTAATAACATGACGCATGAATTTAAAACACCTATTGCTACAATAAATTTAGCGTTAGATGCTATTAAAAACCCTAAGATAATATCTGATGAAGAAAAAGTAAAGCGTTATGTTAAAATGATACGTGACGAAAATAAACGTATGCACGGACAAGTTGAAAATGTATTACGTATTTCTAGATTAGAAAAAAATCAAATTGAGATTAGTAAGGATGCTACTGACATGCACGACACAATAGAAGAAGCTATTGAGCATATTCAATTATTAGTAGATGATAAAAAAGGAAAAGTAACCTCTCATTTTAAAGCAATATCAACAGAAGTACTTGGTAATCAATTCCACTTAACTAACATAATTGTAAACATGTTAGAAAATGCTATAAAATACTCAGAAGGTAGTCCAAAAATAGATGTATACACAGAAAGTACAAATAAATACTTTATCTTTAAAGTAAAAGATGAAGGAATAGGAATGGGTAGAAATGCTCAGAAATATGTTTTCGATAAATTTTATAGAGAACATAAAGGAAATATACACAATGTAAAAGGTCATGGTTTAGGTTTAGCCTATGTAAAAGAAATCATAGAAAGTCACCAAGGAACCGTTTATGTTGAAAGCGAAAAAGGCAAAGGAAGCTTATTTACAGTAAAATTACCATTAATATAAAATAAGGAAGATGGGAAGTAAAAAAATACTATTAGTAGAAGATGATCCAAACTTTGGAACAGTTCTTAAAGATTATTTAGCATTAAACGATTATAATGTTACACATGCTAAAGATGGGATAGATGGATTAATCATGTTTAAAAATGGTGATTATGATTTATGTATTTTAGATGTTATGATGCCACGTAAAGATGGTTTTTCTTTAGCAAAAGATATTCGTGTTACGAATAAAGAAATTCCTATTATTTTCTTAACAGCAAAAACATTAAAAGAAGATGTTTTAAAAGGATATCAAGTTGGTGGTGACGATTATTTAAATAAACCTTTTGACTCAGAAGTTTTATTACATAAAATAAAAGCGATCTTACAACGTAAAGAAAATGAAAAATCTAGTGAAACAGATCAATTTGAATTCAAGATTGGAGGTTTCGACTTTAACTCAAAACTACGTCATCTTTCTTATAATGGAGCTGAAGCTCAAAAACTTTCTCCAAAAGAAAACAAACTATTAAGAATGTTAGCTATTCATAAAAATGACTTAATGCCACGTGAATTAGCTTTAACAAAAATATGGAGAGATGATAATTATTTCACTTCTCGTAGTATGGATGTTTATATTGCAAAACTTAGAAAGTATTTAAAAACTGATGAGAATGTAGAAATCCTTAATATTCATGGTGAAGGGTTTAGACTTTTAGAAAAAATATAAATTCTTTTTTTTATTAAAGACTTCCTTTTAAAGGAAGTCTTTTCTTTTTTTATAAATTGTAACAATAATTCTATTAGGTCGTCAAATACTTATAATCAACAAAATCGAAAAACTTGGAAACAATTTTATCAATAAAAAATCTCGATAAAAAATACGGTAAAGTCCACGCTGTTAACAACCTTTCTTTTGATATAAAAAAAGGTAATGTTTACGGTATTCTTGGACCAAACGGAAGTGGAAAATCAACTACTTTAGGTATTATTTTAAATGTAGTTAATGAAACATCTGGTAAATTTAGTTGGTTTGACGGAAAACTATCTACACATCAAGCTTTAAAAAAAGTAGGTGCTATTATTGAGCGACCTAATTTTTACCCTTATATGACAGCTATTCAAAATTTACAATTGATATGCAAAATAAAAGGTGTTTCTTCTGATAAAATTGAAGAAAAATTAAAAGTAGTAAACCTTTACGAAAGGAGAAATAGCCAATTTAAAACTTATTCTTTAGGGATGAAACAACGTTTAGCAATTGCTTCTGCGTTATTAAACGACCCTGAAATACTAATACTAGATGAACCTACGAACGGATTAGACCCACAAGGGATTCATGAAATTCGTCAAATAATTAAAGACATAGCAAAAAACGGAACAACAATTTTATTAGCCTCTCACCTACTTGATGAAGTTGAGAAAGTTTGTACACATGTTCTTATTATAAGAAATGGAGTGAAATTATACAGCGGTAGCGTTGACAACATGGTTGCTTCTAATGGAGTTATAGAAGTTAAAACAGATACTGACATTGAAAAATTAGTAAATGTTTTAAAAAATTACTATGAAATAGCATCTGTTAATGTTGATGGAAATTTAGTAACTGCTCGTTTAGAAAATGAAATTTCTGCATCACAGCTAAATAAACATTTATACGAGAATGGAATAATTGTATCTCATTTAGTAAAACGCAAACTTAGTTTAGAACAACAATTTTTAGATTTAACAAACAACAACTAATAAAAATATGCTACGTCTTTTATATATCGAATTTCACAAATTAAAACATAATAGAGCTAGTAAAGTTCTTTCTATCATATACTTTGCACTACTAACTTCTGTAGCTTTAGTTGCTGCTATTAAGTTTGATATTGGTCCTATTAAATTTCATTTAGCAGACCAAGGTATTTTTAACTTTCCATACATATGGCACTTTAATACATATATTGCTGCAATTTTTAAATTTTTTTTATTGCTTGTAATAGTATCTATGATGGCTAATGAATATAGCTACAAAACACTAAAACAAAATCTAATAGACGGATTAAGTAAGCAAGAATTTGTGCTGTCTAAATTTTATACCGTAGTTGTATTTGCCTTAACATCAACTATTTTCGTGTTTTTTATTTCATTAATATTAGGATCAATTTATTCTGATTTTAACGAACTCTCGATAATTTTTTCTGATTTAAGTTATCTTTTTGCTTTTTTTGTTAAACTATTAGGTTTCTTTTCTTTTGGTTTATTTTTAGGAATACTAATCAAAAGATCTGCTTTTGCTGTAGCTGCAATGATTGTTTGGTTTATAATAGAAAGTATTGTTAAAGGTTACCTATACTGGACATTTAAAGATATAAAAACGAGTACTGATGAAGCTGTTAACTCTATTATGCAATTCTTTCCTTTAGAAGCAATGGCTAATTTAATTAAAGAACCCTTTTCAAGGTTAGGAGCTGTTAAATCTGTAGCTAGCCAAATAGGTACAAACTTTACTAAAAATTATTCTGTAAGCTTACTTAATATTTTCATTGTATTAATATGGACTTCTATTTTTATATACGTATCATATTTTTTATTAAAAAAACGAGATCTATAAAAAAATTCTAACAACAACTTAAAACCAATTTTAAAAGTCTAAAAAAACTAAGTTATTATATAATTGATAACTTAGTTTTTTTCAATTATAAAACTCTTTTTCTTTGAAACAATAATTAATTAAAGATGTTACTCTTTTTCTAACTCAAAAAACAGGAGTTATTATTTTACATAAGAGTATCAAATTTTAACATAAATAACTTACTAATAATTTTGCTTTTGATCAGTTTATTTAAAGCTATTAAAAAATCATTATTTTTCTATTTAAAACTCACCTAAGATAGGTAATTTTAATACTTGAAGCTATTTTAGTAATTTCTATTATAGAATCAATGAATTACAATCAAAAGAAACTATATTCGAAATTTTATAAATAGAATGGTAAAAACTATTTAACAAAAAAATATAGCAGAACTAAACTTTAAATTTATTTTACTTATATTATGATGAAAAAAACTATTTTTCTATTGTTTTTATTATCCTCTACGATTTTACTTTCTCAAAACGACTGTAAAAATGCAATTACTGCTTGTGGAAACAGTGGTTATTCTGACCTTACTGTTTCTGGTTTTGGTACCCAAGAACTATCTGGGTCAAATACTTGTTCTAGTAAGGAAAATAATAGTATTTGGTTTAAACTTCATATAAAAACAACAGGAACTCTCGGTTTTACTTTAACTCCTACAAATAATAACATTAACGAGGATTTTGATTTTTTTATTTTTCCCCCAACAGCAACATGTAGTAATCTAGGTACAGCTATCCGTTGCTCTACCACAAACCCTAAAGCTTCTGACCAAATAAATAATTTAACAGGCATGAATGAAACAGAGATTGACACCTCTGAAGGACCAGGACCTTCTGGTAATAGTTTTGTTAAATGGTTAGATGTTAATTCTGGTGAATCGTATTTTTTAGTTGTTGATAGGCCTGTAGGGAAAAGTAATTTTAATTTAACATGGACAGGAACTGCTACCTTTTTTGATCAACCCATAATTGATAAGACTATTTTACCTTATAATACATTAGATATAAATAAATGCGATAATGATGGTCTTAATGATGATATTACTGATTTTAATTTAACTCAAAATGATGTTATTATTGGTACTCAAACAAATATAGGTCTCACCTACCACCTATCCAATAATGATGCTATTTTAGGAATAAATTCAATTACAACGCCTCACGCTTATAAAAATATAAGCAACCCCCAATCTATTTTTATAAGGTTAACTAACAAACTAACAGAATGTTTTATTACAGAAAATTTTAGTTTAAATATAAACCCTACGATCAATAATGATGACATCATTATTGTTGATGACACTAATAATAATGATCTAGATATTTATTCTATCAAAATAACTTCGGGAAACAAAAATATTACTATCAATGATTATGAGTTTGCTCTTATAAATGAAGATAACTTTCAAACTAATTTTCAAGACAGTCCTTTATTTGAAAATATTACTGGTGGTTTTTACACTATTGTGGTTAATGGAAAGAATGGCTGTTTAACCAATTTTAAAATTGAAGTTTCAGTAATTCAATACCCTAAATTCTTTACACCTAATGGGGATGGGAATAATGACACCTGGAGAATTAGAGGAGCCAATTCTAGTTTTTATCCGTCAAGTAACATTACGATTGTTAATAGATATGGAAAAACTGTGGCCATCGTACCTATAGATAATCTAGGATGGGATGGAACTTATAAAGGAAAAACACTTCCTTCAAACGATTACTGGTTTAAAACTGAACTAGTTGACAAAAAAGGAAAAACTCATCAACATCATGGGCATTTTTCACTCCTCAGGAGGTAATCATTAATAATATAACCACTAATAAAAGTAGGGAAAATCATTTTAAAACTGTTTTAACTTTAATATGAAATTAAAATTATACATAAACATTGTAGCATTCTTTTTTGTGTTACCTCACTTAAAAGCACAAACAACCGTACAAGTAAATCAGAGCAGTGATATAGAAGCTAAATACTCCCCTAAAGAACTTATCGAAAAAGTTCTTATAAATAATAGTTGTACCACGATAACAAATATAACCTCATCTGTTTTTGGGAATCCTTCAGACACTGAAACCAAAAGTTATGGGTATTTTAAAAGTAAAACAGGAAGTAATTTTCCTTTTAAAGAAGGCCTCGTTATATCTACAGGAAAAGCTTTTCCTATAGGAGAAGCTGTTTTTGGTGATCTAGATTCCACTACAACAGGAAACACTGATGCTGATCTAAGTAATTTATTAAACGAACCTGAATTAAGAGATGCAAGCGTCATCGAATTTGATTTTATTCCAAAATCTGATCAAATCAGTTTTCGATATTTAATGGCCTCAGAAGAATACCAAAGCGACTATCCCTGTAGTTTCGCAGATGGGTTTGCCTTCTTATTAAGAAAGTCTGGAACAACAAATTATACTAACTTAGCTGTTATACCTAATACCTCTACACCAGTAAGTGTCGTTAATGTTCATGGCACTATTAATTCTGGCTGTCCTGCAAAAAATGAAACATACTTTGCGGGTAACAATCTTGGTGATACTAACTTTAACGGAAGAACAAAAGTATTTATTGCAAAAGCTACAGTAATCCCTAATGTAACTTATCATATAAAGTTAGTTATTGCTGATAATAAAGATAGTCAACTTGATTCTGCTGTTTTTTTAGAAAAAGGAAGTTTTAATTTAGGATTGAGCTTAGGTACTGATTTCTTATCTTCTAACGGAAGTTCAGTTTGTGGAACTGAAAAGATGTTAACTTCAAACATTACTGCTGATAGTTATCAATGGTATAAAGATGATGTGATTATACCTTTAGCAACCCAAAAAGATTATTTAGCTAATTTAGGCAATGGAAAATATACTTGTAAAATTATCAATGGCACATGTAAAGATGAAGATGACATAGTCTTAGAGTTTTCTTCAGCACCCCAAAATAATACAGCAATAAATTCTCTTTTTACTTGTAATAACAATTTAAACGTTAATATAGATTTATCTTCTAAAGTAAATGAAATTTTAAATGGTCAAAGCAATACTGTATTTGAAGTATTATTTTTTTCTGACATAACGTATACCTCAGAAATAACAACACCTAGTAACTACACCAACCTAACTACTAATGATACTATTTACGTTAGAATAAGGAATAAAACTGCAAAAAATTGTTTTGTAGACACCTCTTTTAAATCAATTATCACATCTAAACCAATACCACAAACTCCTATTAATTATCAAAATTGTGATGATGTTGTTAACGGAGGAGATACTGATGGTTTTTTTAATAACTTTCTATTAAATACAAAAGATACTGAGATTTTAGGATCCTTAGATCCGGTTATTTACAGTGTATCATATCACACAACTTTATCTGGTGCGCAAACAGATAATAATACGGATGTAATTATTAAAAGTACGCCTTATAGAAATACAATAATAAATTCTCAAACAATATATGTAAGAGTCGAAAATAAGAATAACACTGCTTGTAATGACACTTCTAAAACTTTTAATTTAGAGGTAAATCCATTGCCTGTAATTACAAATAATATTGTAACATTAAAACAGTGTGATACAGACCCTGATTTAAACACGACTATTAACTTAACGCTTGCTCAAAAAAACATTTCAACAAATCATACAAACGAAACCTTTAAATACTACCCTACCGAAAACGATGCTATAAACGATACTGCAGAAATCACAAATCAAACTGCACATTCAGTAGCCAATGGTGTTTCTGTTTGGGTTAGAACAATTTCTGATAAAAATTGTTATCAAATTTCAAGAATAAATATTGTTGTTGGTTACTCTACTGATGTAGCATACAATAATGAATTTAAATCTTGTGATGATTTTTTAGATATTGATGGTAATAACAATCTTAATAACAACGATACTGACGGTATTACTTTTTTCAATTTAAATTCTGTTACAACTGATGTAAAAGCACTATTTCCAATAGCTAACAGACCTAATTTAGATGTTTTAATCTTTGAATCAATTGCTGATAGAGATGCTGTAATAAATCAAATTACCAATCTTGCTAACTATCGAAATAAAAATATACCAGCAACAACTCCTCAACCTCTTTATATTAAAATAATAAACACCATAAATAATGATTGTACCGGTCTTGGTCGCTTTACTATTTGGGCTCAACAACCACCTATAGCTAATAATGTAGTTAATTTCGAGCTTTGTGATGATTTTGATAGCGGAGCTTTTGATGACGGTATAAATAACAATATAAACCTAAGAGATAAGCTTACTGATATCTTGGGAGCAACGCAACCAACAACAGACTATACTGTTACTTTTCACACAAATGCTAGTGATGCGAACTCAGGAAATTCTCCTATACCAAATGATACTAATTACACTAACCAAACTAGAGACAAACAGAGTATATATGTACGTGTTGTAAATAACAATACCGGCTGTTTTAATGATCATGTAACTTTTGATATCATTATAAACCCACTACCTACAATTACAAATGCAATTCCTAATTTAGAAATATGTGATATAGCGACTTCTAGTGATGGTGATTCTAGAAATAGGCTTGCTCAAAACATTAACTTATCTGAAAGAGATGTAGATGTTCTTAATGGTAGGGATCCTAACTTATTTGAAATTTCTTATCATAGAACTCTTCAAAATGCTATTGATGGTCTACTTCCTCTTAATAAAACAAACTATGCTAACGACCCTACAACAACTAATTTTCCTGCAAATTTATTAGGGGATGACCCTGCTTCTGAAATTATTCATATTAGCATACAAAATAAAACAACTGGTTGTAGATATGGGATTGCAACCTTACAACTAATAATAAATCCAGAACCAAAAATTCCTTTAAACATCATAGATTACATAGATTGCGACAATCAAACTGATAGTAATACTGATGATGCTAACGGAATTAATGGTGATATAACTCTTAAAAATAAGAGACCTGAAATATTAACAAATTACTCTGTAAGTGAACATAGTAATTTTAATATTACTTTTCATCAAAACTTAGCTGATGCTCAATCAGGAAATTCTCCTCTTGATCAAAACAAATATGAAAACACAGCTAATAATCAAATAATTTACGTGAGAGTAGTTAATAATAAAACTTCTTGTATAAATACAAACTTAACTTTTAATATTGTTATTAACCCTTTACCTAGTTTTACTGTAAATACTCCTATAATTGTTTGTTTAAATAATCCACAAACTAAATTAGAGCCAATTAATCCTAATGCAACGTACAGTTATGAATGGACATTAAAAGGAGATACTAAAATTCTTAGCACTGATGCTTTTTATGATGTTAGCATAGGTGGAACTTATATTCTTACAGCAACAATGATCGATGGTACTTCTTGTAAAAGAAGTAGAGAGATTGTGGTTAATGAATCTATAAACCCAACTTTAAATGAGGATGACATTGTTATTGTTGATGACACTAATAACAATGGCCTCGACAACTATTCTATAAAAATAATTACCGAAAATAAAAATTTAGGTATTGGTGATTATCAATTCGCTATTATAGATGAAGATAATCTTCAAACCAATTTTCAAGACGAACCTTTATTTGAAAATATTTCAGGGGGTCTTTATACAGTTGTAGTAAATGACAAAAATGGATGCTTACCAGATGCTACGCTAGAAATTTCAGTAATTCAATATCCTAAATTCTTTACGCCTAATGGTGATGGGAATAATGACACTTGGAGAATTAAAGGTGCTAATTCAAGTTTTTATCCCTCAAGTAATATTACAATTTTTAACAGATATGGTAAAACTGTAGCCATTGTGCCTATTGACTATATAGGTTGGGACGGAACATACAAAGGAAAAGTACTACCTTCTAATGATTACTGGTTTAAAATTCAACTTGTTGATAGAAAAGGAAAAATACATCAACATCAAGGGCACTTCTCCCTTCTTAGGAGGTAATAATATCTTGTTAACAACAAATAAATACGGATAGTTTTTCACATAAACTATCCGTATTTTTGTTGAATGGACTTTGAATTACACTCAGATTTTAAACCTACTGGTGATCAGCCAACAGCAATAAAACAATTAGTTAACGGACTAATATCAGAAGAAAAACACCAAACTCTTTTAGGTGTTACAGGATCTGGTAAAACTTTTACAGTAGCCAATGTCGTTGCTGAAGTAAACCGTCCTACTTTAGTCTTAGCACACAACAAAACTTTGGCTGCACAATTATATTCAGAATTTAAGCAATTCTTCCCTAACAATGCTGTTGAGTATTTTGTTTCATATTATGATTATTATCAACCAGAAGCATACATACCTGTTACTGGTACTTTTATAGAAAAAGACTTATCTATTAATGATGAGATAGAACGACTTAGAATTAGCACATCCTCTTCTCTACTCTCTGGCCGTAGAGATATTATAGTTATTGCATCTGTTTCTTGTTTATACGGTATCGGTAACCCCAATGAATTTAAGAAAAATGTTATTCCAATTAAAATTGACCAACAAATTTCTCGTACAAAATTCTTACATTTATTAGTTACCAGTTTATACTCAAGAACAGAAGTAGAAATAAAAAGTGGAACATTTAAAGTAAAAGGAGATGTTGTTACTATTTACCCATCTTATGGAGATAGTGGATATCGAGTTCACTTTTTTGGAGATGAAATTGAAGAAATTGAAACTTTTAATATTGAAGACAATCAAGTAATTGAAAAATTAAGTGAATTAACAATCTACCCTGCAAACCTATTTGTTACCTCACCAGATGTATTACAAAATGCCATTCATAAAATACAAGATGATATGGTAAATCACGTAGCTTATCTTAAAGAAATTGGTAAACACTTAGAAGCAAAACGTTTATTAGAACGTACTGAATTTGATTTAGAAATGATACGTGAATTAGGCTATTGCTCTGGTATCGAAAATTATTCTCGATATTTAGACGGTAGAGAACCCGGTACACGCCCGTTCTGTTTATTAGACTATTTTCCTGAAGACTATTTAATGGTAATTGATGAAAGCCATGTTACCATTCCGCAAACACATGCAATGTATGGCGGTGATAGAAGTAGAAAAGAAAATTTAGTAGAATACGGTTTTCGTTTGCCTGCTGCAATGGATAATCGACCTTTAAAGTTTGATGAATTTGAGCTGCTGCAAAACCAAGTAATTTATGTTTCGGCAACACCCGCTGATTATGAATTACAAAAAACAGAAGGTGTATTTGTTGAGCAAGTAATTCGCCCAACGGGATTATTAGATCCTGTAATAGAAGTCCGCCCGAGTTTAAATCAAATTGATGATCTAATTGAAGAAATTCAAACCAGAGTAGAAAAAGATGAACGTACATTGGTTACTACCCTAACAAAACGAATGGCAGAAGAATTGGCTAAATATTTAACTCGAATTCAGGTTCGCTGTCGTTATATTCATTCTGATGTAGATACTCTAGAACGTGTACAAATAATGCAAGATTTACGAAAAGGTTTATTTGATGTATTAATTGGAGTAAACTTACTTCGTGAGGGACTTGATTTACCGGAAGTATCATTAGTTGCTATTTTAGATGCTGATAAAGAAGGTTTTTTACGTAGTCATCGATCAATAACTCAAACCGTTGGTAGAGCTGCAAGAAATGTGAACGGTTTAGCTATTTTATATGCTGATAAAATCACCAATAGTATGCAACGTACTATGGATGAAACAGATCGACGACGTGAAAAACAAATAAACTACAATACTAAAAATGGTATTACACCAACTCAAATTAATAAAAAACTAGATAATACTCTTTCTAAAGAAACAACTGCTACTTATCAATACGATAATGCAATTCAAAAAGCGGCAGAACAAGATTTAGAATATTTACCTAAAGAAGAAATAGAAAAACGTATTCGTGCAAAACGTAAACAAATGGAGGAAGCTGCAAAATCTTTAGATTTTATGGTAGCCGCTCAATTACGTGATGAAATAGCTATACTAAGGAAAAATCTATAGAAAATTTCGTTTAATACTAAATTTCATTACCTAACAATATCCATCATTGAAAAAGCGGATATCTTAATTGTTAACAGTAAGCTGCAAAATGACAGAAATAGAATATTATTTAGTAGATGTTTTTACTTCATTAAAATACGGAGGAAATCAATTAGCTGTTTTCGTTGATTTCAAAAATGAAGTTTCAACAGAAAACATGCAAAAAATTGCAAGAGAACTTAATTTTCCTGAAATAACATTTATTAAAGAAAATCATAATAACGAAGTTTTTAATGTTAGAATTTTCACACCAGAATATGAAGTCCCTTTTGCAGGTCATCCATCACTAGGAACCGCTTTTATCATTTCTAAATACTTATTATCGAAACCTAAAGAAAGTATAACTCTTAATTTAAAGCATTCAAACATTATTATAAACTTAACTTCTATTAATAATATTGATAAGAGTAATTTTATAATGAAACAAGCAGAGCCAGAGTTTATCGAAACATACAAACATCAAGAAATTGCTAATGGATTAGGCTTACAACTAAATGTTCTTAATACTCAAAAACCAATAGAAGAAATAAGTACAGGCTTACCGTATATTATTATTCCTGTTCTCAATTTAGAGGAAATTAATCAACTAAATCTTGACTCAAGAAAAGTTATAGAATTTTTAACTCTAAAAAATAAATTTAAAACCAATAGCCAAACTGGACTAAAGACTTCTTTATTTTTTGTTACTGATGAAACCTTTTATAAATCGAGTAATTTCAATACTAGAATGTTTTGTGTAGAAAATGGACGTTTAATAGAAGATGCGGCTACAGGAAGTGCAAATGGCTGTTTCCTTGCTTATTTATTAAAAAATAAATCAACTGAAATATCTGCAATAGTAGAACAAGGCTTTCAAATGAAGAGAAAATCCTATATCCATCTAGATGGAAAAATTGAAAACGATAAATACAGTTTAAAAATTGGTGGTCAAGTTATTGACGTAAGTAAAGGTAAATGGAAATTATAATCAATTGCTTATCTTAATTTCTAAAACTTTATCTACAGCCTCTTGAAACTCAGTAGCAGAAATAATTTCCATTCCACTATTATCAATTAATTCTTTTGCTTCTTTAGCATTTGTTCCTTGTAAACGACAAATAATAGGCACATTAATTTTGTCTCCCATACTCTTATAAGCAGCTACAACACCTTAAGTAACATGATTCTAATAATATTTTTCTTGAAATATTTAGATCTGATAATTGTTATTTTGAGGAAAGCCTTTAATTCTCACTTCCCCATGGAGCACTTGGTGCCTCTATTTCTTTTGTTAAATCAAACTTTACAGAGAAAAACCTATCCGTTCCTATTCTACGTAAATTATACGTAAAACTTGTTTTATCAATCGTAACCCACCATATATTATTAGATGCATACGGAATTAAATTGGCTGTATGTTTATCCGCAGGAAAAAATTGAATATTAGACAATCCCATATTAGGGTTCGTTCCTCCATATTGCGTAATTTTATCTTCCGAGCCGTCTTTATGTCGATGATCGTGCTTTAATTTAATTAATTTATCTGTACTCATGGTAAAAACCCAAGTACGAGATTTATCATCACCTACAAAAAACGGAATTCTAATTGTGTTGTTTTCACAAGAACGAATATGCATTACTAATTTCTCTCCTGTAAAACCATCACCTTCTTTTCCTCCTGCTGTAATTTCCCCTTCAAATGCTTTTCCACAATGAATTTGTAAAGTATTCCAAAATAATTCAGAATTTGTTTTTTCTTGTGCTAGTAATTGAAAAGGAAATAAAATAAGGATTAATAATTTTCTCATTATGTAGTATTTATATTTCAACAAGATAAAACAAAAAATCCTCACTTTTAAAAGTGAGGATTTTTTATATTTAACTAAAAACTAATTCTTAAGCTCCTAAAACTTCTGCAACTTTATCTGCAGCTTCTTGAAACTCAGTAGCAGAAATAATTTCCATTCCACTATTATCAATTAATTCTTTTGCTTCTTTAGCATTTGTTCCTTGTAAACGACAAATAATAGGCACATTAATTTTGTCTCCCATACTCTTATAAGCATCTACAACACCTTGAGCAACACGATCACAACGAACGATTCCTCCAAAAATGTTTACTAAAATTGCTTTTACGTTACTGTCTTTTAAAATAATTCCAAAAGCTTTTTCAACACGCTCTGCATCAGCAGTACCACCAACATCTAAAAAGTTAGCTGGGTCACCACCTGCTTGTTTAATTAAATCCATAGTTCCCATTGCTAAACCAGCTCCGTTTACCATACATCCAACATTTCCATCTAAATCTACATAGTTTAAACCTGCAGCTTTAGCTTCTACTTCAATAGGATTCTCTTCACGTAAATCACGCATTGCTGCATAATCTTTATGACGATATAAAGCGTTTTCATCTAAAGTAACTTTAGCATCAACAGCCATAATTTTATCATCAGATGTTTTTAACACAGGGTTAATTTCAAACATTGCTGAATCTGATTTTACATACGCAGTATATAAAGCAGTAACAAACTTTGTCATTTCTTTTAATGCAGCTCCGCTTAAACCTAAGTTAAAAGCAATTTTACGAGCTTGAAAAGGCATTAATCCTAAAGAAGGATCAATTTCTTCTGTAAAGATTAAATGTGGAGTTTCTTCTGCTACTGTTTCAATATCCATACCACCTTCAGTAGAATACATAACCATATTTCTACCAGTTGCACGATTTAATAAAACCGACATATAATATTCATCTGGCTCACTAGCTCCAGGATAATACACATCCTCACAGATTAAAACCTGATTTACTAATTTACCTTCCGCTGACGTTTGAGGAGTAATTAACATCATTCCTAAAATATCATTAGAAATACTTTTTACCTCATCTAAGTTTTTAGCTAACTTAACTCCACCACCTTTTCCACGACCACCTGCGTGTACTTGTGCTTTTATTACGTGCCAACCTGTACCTGTTTCTTCAGTTAATTTCTTTGCTGCTTCAACAGCTTCTTCTGGTGTATTTGCAACAACTCCGCGTTGAATACGAACCCCAAAACTGTTTAATATTTCTTTACCTTGATATTCGTGTAAGTTCATTAGATATGAATTTTTAAAGTCGAACAAAAATACAAATTCAAATTATAATACATTACTATTTATTATAATTATTACTTTTTTTATTACATCTTTTTTTTGCATTTTTTTAACATTATAACTGTAACTAATACTTTTTTAACGTGTCCTTAAGGTAATTAACATGAATTTGTGATTTAAAAAGATAAATCCTAAATATTTTTGTAACTATTATAGCCATCAATTAATTATGTATAGAAGTATCACTCTATTAATACCTATCTTATTTATTTCTTTAGGAATAAGAGCCCAAAAAAACAATAAAAGTAGAAAGAAGTTAAATGCTACTCGTGTAGATACTCCTCCAAAAATAGATGGTATTTTAGAAGAATCTGTATGGAATAACATACCTGTCGCAAAAGATTTTATAATGATGCGACCTACTAATGGCGAAAAAGAACCTAATACACATAAAACTGAAGTTAAATTAGTGTATGATGATGAAGCTGTGTATGTAAGTGCTTTAATGTATTCTCCTGATCCTTCTAAAATACCTGCTGAATTTAACAATAGAGATCGTATAGGTAATTCTGATTTTTTTATGTTAATGATTAATCCAAATGATGATGGCCAAAATCCAACTTCATTTATTGTAACAGCAGCTGGTGTTCAAGCAGACTCAAAAGTTTCTACAGGTAGAGAAGACTTTAACTGGAACGCCGTATGGGAAAGCGCCATTAAAATAAACGAGAATAGTTGGTCTGTAGAAATGAAAATACCTTATAGAGCATTACGTTTTGCTAATAGACCTATACAATCATGGGGCTTTAATTTTCATAGAGAAGTAAAAAACATAAATGCTCGTTTTACTTGGAGTCATATAGATAATACTAAAGGAAATTGGACACAATATGATGGTTTAGTTGAAAACTTTAAAAATATTACTCCACCTACTCGTTTAAATTTTTACCCATATGCTTCTGCAACAACAAGTACTTTTGAAGGAAAAACAGATTTTGATTGGAGTGTTGGTATGGATTTAAAATACGGGCTTACTGAGAATTTTACATTAGATGCCACTTTAATTCCTGATTTTGGTCAAACTGCTTTTGATAATGTAACTTTAAACTTAGGCCCTTTTGAACAACAATTTTCTGAACAAAGACAATTTTTTACAGAAGGAACTGAATTATTTACAAAAGGACGTTTGTTTTATTCTCGTAGAGTTGGAGGTTCTCCTATAAACTCAGCATCAGTAGATGAAGATATAGAAACTCTAATTGATTCACCTGAAAAAGTACAAATGCTTAATGCTATAAAAATTTCAGGAAGAACAAAAAACGGTTTAGGTATTGGTTTTTTTAATGCCATTACGGGTAAAACTGAAGCTACCATTCAAAACAACACAACAAAAGAGGTTCGAAAAGAAGTTATTAACCCTCTTTCTAATTACAACATCTTAGTTTTAAACCAACAATTTAATCAAAATTCAGCAGTAACATTAATAAATACAAATGTTACTAGAGATGGTAGTTTTAGAGATGCAAATGTTACTGGTTTACTTTGGCATGTTGAAGATAAAAAAAGCAGGTACAATATAGATGGATCATTTAAAATGAGTAATATTTATGATGATGAAGACAATCCTAATACAGGTTACACCTTTGATACTAGTATTGGTAAACAATCTGGTAACTGGAGAGGTGAAGTTGGTTATAATTTCGAAGATAAAAACTTTAATCCAAACGACTTAGGTATTTTATTTAGTAATAACGAACAAACTATTTATGGTTTCGCTTCATATTTATTATTAAAACCAAAAGGTATTTTTAATGATTATAGAATTAACATGCGCTACAATGTTAATTTCTTACACAAACCTGGTACATATACTGGTACAAACTTACATTTATCTTTTAGAGCGCAAACTAAAAAACGTTTTGGTTTCGGAGCAAACCTTAACTATAGCACTGAAAGAAAAGACTTTAATGAATCAAGAGAAGGTAATACTAGTGGTATTTATTTTAAAAGACCTGAAAGACTAAACATAAATCATTGGGGGTCTACCGACTACAGAAAGAAGTTTGCTATTGATTATAACTGGTATTATACTTTCTTTAAAAACAATCCAAAAGAAAATTACGGTTTTAGAATATCTCCTAGGTATCGTTTTAACAACCAGTTTTCTTTAATTTACGGCTTTAGATATGGGCATACAAATAACGATCAAGGTTTTGCTAATAAAATTGATCAAGATGATATAGATGAAAACCCAACTCATGCTCCTTTTTTAGATGAAATTATTTTCGGACAAAGAGATTGGACAACCTACAATAATTCTTTAACAGGTAAATATAGTTTCAGTACAAAATCATCCCTTTCATTATCTTTCAGACATAATTGGAGTAAAGTTCCTTATGAAAACCAATTTTACACATTAAACAAAACGGATGGAGCCTTAACTGAAACTGATTATAATGATATTCATGATAAAAACTTTAACAGTTGGAATTTAGATGTAAATTATTTATGGCAATTTGCTCCTGGTAGTCAATTAATTGCTTTTTACAGAAACTCTATATCTAATAATAATGAAGAGTCTCATCAAAATTTTTCTGAAAACATAGAAAATCTTTTAGCAGAATCAAATCGACATACTTTTTCTGTTAGACTTGTTTATTTTATTGACTACAATAATGTAAAAAACATTTTTTAATAAAAAACATTTATAATTTGAAATCAGATAATCTTTAAAGTTTATCTGATTTCTTTTTTATACATTCGTTATATTGAATATAAGACTATGATTGTTGCTAAAAATATCCATAAAAGCTATGGTGATGTTGAAATACTTAAAGGAGTTAATCTTCATATTAAAAAAGGAGAGATTGTTGCTATTGTTGGCCCTTCTGGAGCAGGAAAGACAACTTTACTTCAAATTTTAGGAACCTTAGACAAACCGCAGACAACAGAAGACCATGAGTTGTTTCTTAATGAAATTTCAATAAAAAACTTTAATGACAAGGAAATTTCTTCTTTTAGGAACAAACACATTGGTTTTATTTTTCAGTTTCATCAATTATTACCTGAATTTACAGCTTTAGAAAATGTTTGTATACCTGCTTTTATTGGCGGAAAATCAAAATTACAAACTGAAAAAAGAGCAAAAGAATTACTTAATTTTTTAGGGTTGTCGCATAGAGAAAACCATAAACCAAATGAACTTTCTGGAGGTGAACAACAACGTGTAGCTGTTGCCAGGGCTTTAATTAACGAGCCTTCAGTTATTTTTGCTGATGAACCTTCTGGTAATTTAGATTCTACTTCTGCTGAGAATTTACATAAATTATTTTTTGAGTTAAGAGATAAATTCGGACAAACCTTCGTTTTAGTAACTCACAACAAAGAATTAGCTGAAATGGCAGACCGTACTTTAACCATGAAAGACGGAATTATTATTGACTAATGTAACAAACATCTCTTTTTAACTACTTATTAGCAAATAGATTTATAATGAAAGAGACATTCAGTGAATTAATTAAATATTTAAAAGCACCCGTTTTAGAAGAAGATAACAATCGAGATAATTTTTACCGATTCAAAAAATTCTTCCATTTACTTATTATAAGCATACTTACAGCAACGCTATTATCTCCTTTATTTGGTTTAATAGAGCATTTAGGTTGGATAGATATGGATACACATGCTATGGAAGAATTAATGAAAAACATGTCTAAAACAAAAGTTTTTCTATTTGCAGTTATAGTCGCTCCCCTACTCGAAGAATTATTTTTTAGAGCACCAATAACATTATTTCAAAATAAGAAATATTTCAAATTAGTTTTTTACATTTTTGCTATTGTTTTTGGATTTGTCCATTTATCTAATTTTAAAATAACCACCAACGTACTTATTTTAGCTCCTATTTTAGTAGCCCCTCAAATAATTTTAGGTGGCTATTTAGGATTTATTAGAGTACGCTTCGGTTTAATTTGGAGTATTCTTTTACACGCTAGTTATAATGCCTTTTTTGTTTTAATTAGTTTTGCAGTAGATTTAATATAATATGAATAAAACAGAACTTAAAGAATTTCTTGACGAAAAAGTAATAAAATACAATAATCCAGATTTTATAGAAAGTGATCCTATTCAAATTCCACATCAGTTTTCTTTAAAAGAAGATATTGAAATATCAGGATTTTTAGCAGCAACTATTGCTTGGGGAAATAGAAAAATGATTATTCGTAATGCATTAAAAATGGTTGAATTACTAGGTAATTCTCCATATAACTTTGTTATGAATCATACTGAAGATGATCTAGCTAATTTTGATGGCTTTGTACACCGTACTTTTAATGCTGACGATTTTAAATTCTTTATAAAATCACTCAAAAACATCTATACAAACCATAACGGATTAGAAGCTGTTTTAGCTACTAAAAGTACCAATAACTATCAATTAGCAATACATCACTTTAAACAAATTTTCTTTGAAGTACACCATCAACAAAGAACCTTAAAGCATGTTTCTGATCCATTAAAAGGCTCAGCATCTAAAAGAATAAACATGTTTCTCCGTTGGATGGTTCGTAATGATAAAACCGGAGTAGATTTAGGTGTTTGGAAAACACATTCACCATCTCATTTACATTGTCCGTTAGATGTACATTCAGGGAACGTAGCTCGTAAATTAGGAATTTTAACTAGAAAACAAAACGACTGGAAAGCTTTAACTGAATTAGACATCACTTTACGAAGTTTTGATGAAAGTGATCCTGTAAAATATGATTTTGCTTTATTTGGTTTGGGTGTTTTTGAAAAATTTTAAACATCTATTAAAATATTCATCTCTCTAAATACAAACGATCTCTTCTTACTATACTAGTGCCTATATTCTATGCTTAGTAACCTCTTAGTACATTCGTATTTTTCTACCGAAATTAATTTTACTTTTATTTACATATGCTATAAATACATAAAATAAAAAAATAACACCTTCCTTTTACAAGTCTAGTACCAAATCACATAAGGTTTTACGTAATCCGAACTACAAACAGCAATTATAATTTTTTATATCATCAATATCTTCCCATTAAACTATATAATTCCAATCATTTTCACAGTTAATAAACAAGAAAAAAACAAACACTTAACTAATTCATTTTCAAATAATAACAACAATCAAAAAACATAAAAGCTATTTAAATTATGAAAGAAAATTATACTAAAACGTTTTTTCATCTATTAACAAACTAGCAAAATAAGGCTAATAATCATTGTCATTTGTAAGTACCTTAAAGTTATTTATAGGTTAAAATAAGTTGTTTGCATATTTTATTTTTTAAAGGGGCTTGAAAAATAGAGATTTAACCACTTATTAATAAGTAATTTAAAACACAAACAATGAAAAAAAATCTAGTCCCCTCACAAATTTATTGGTTAATGGATAAGAAAATTCGGATGCTTATTCTCGTTTTCTTTTTCTCAATTATTAATCAAACTTTTTCTAATGAAAAAGAGGTATATTCTGAAACATTAACTTCAAAATACTCCTCCAAAACAGAAATACCGAACACATCAACTCAAATTAATGAGTTAATAAATAAAGAACTATGGAATACTTTATTTCCATATAGATTCGGAGCTAAAAATACAGGAAGCGATGGTTGGGTATTAGATCCTGCTGATGATTTTTACACATACGAATCTTTTATTGATGCTATTAATCGAATGAGTAATATTAAAGTAATTTTTGAACGCAGGTGTGGTACAAATGCATACAAGGTTACTCGTGTAGATAAAGTAACAAATATTTCTAAACTAATTCGAACAGATATCGATTTTGACGCTCCTAGAAACAGTGAAAAAGAAATTCTTATAGAAGAAGTTGATTACGGATTATTTTTAAAAGAAGGTAATCTTGAAACCAGAAAGAGAGAAATAACTGCTTTTTTTGCGAACATATCACATGAAACAACAGGTGGTTGGCCAACGGCTCCTGGAGGTCAATTTTCATGGGGTCTTCACTTTAGAGAAGAACCAACGCAAGCCTCATATGCATACCCAGATGTTAATTATCCACCAACGCCTGGTAAATCTTATAAAGGTAGAGGTCCAATTCAATTATCATACAATTATAATTATGGTCCTGCTAGTGAGTTTATATTTGGTGACAAACAAGTATTACTAGACAATCCTGAAAAAATAATAGAAGACGCTGCATTGGCTTTTCAAACAGCCATTTGGTTTTGGATGACTCCACAATACCCTAAACCTTCTGCACACAGTGTAATGGTAAATAAATGGACTCCTAATGAATTAGATATTACTAAAAATAGGGTACCTGGATTAGGAATGACAGTAAATATTATTAATGGCGGTGTAGAATGCGGACAAGGAGCAGAAAAGCCTCAGGTGTTAGATAGAATAGGATATTATAAAAGATTTACAACTATTTACCAGATTGGAACTGACATGGATGGTGTTAATGACCTTTCTGATTGTGGATGTAAAGACATGAGTAAGTACGGTGGTGATTCTGCTGATTTAACAGCTGAACCATGTGCACAAAAACCTCAAATTACATTTTCTAGTCCTGTAAATGACCAAATATTCAAGCAAACTACATTTACAGCGATTCCTGTTACTTTAGTAATAGATGAAAAAAATACGCAATTAAAAAGCGTTACTACATCAATAGGAAATCAAACCTTTAGTGGTGTAACATTTAACTGGACACCGTCTAGCTATAAAGCGCATACAATAACATCAAATGCTGTTTTTGTAAACGGAACTAGCGCAACATCTTCAATTAAAGTTATCGTTTGGGATGGAGTAAACATAGACTGCCAAGAAATTACAGAATGGAATTCTACCAAAATCTATAGCAAAAAAGATAATTATGTTAAACATAATAATATCATTTATAGAAACAAATGGTATGCAGGTAGCGGTAGTACGCCTGGCATAGATTCTGTATGGGAATTTATTAAAGAATGTGATATTATTGATGTTTCTGCTCCAGTTATAACATGGGAATCTCCTGCAAATGGGCAAATTATTGAACAAGACATACTGTCATCAATAATTTTAAAAGCCAAAGCTATAGATGCTGATGGTACTATTAAATCATTTAATTTTAAACAAGGTACTACTATTATTTCGGCTCCTCTTTCTGTAAATAGTTACGAGGCTAATTATACACCTACAGCATACGGAAAAGTAACAATTATAGCATCAGCTACCGATAATGATAATAACACTACAGAAAAAGAAATTACTTTTACTCTAAAAAAAGTAGGTGTAGTTGACAATAAGGCACCGTCAGTAAATATTACCTCTCCAGGTAACAATGCTTCTTTTAATGTAGGAGAAACTATTGCTATTACAGCAAATGCTTCTGATAGTGATGGAACAATTGCTAGTGTAGCTTTTTTTAATAATGGAACTAAAATAGGTGAAAGCACCACTACTCCATATAATTATGTAATTACAAATTCAACAGTAGGTAATCATACATTAACTGCAATAGCTACTGATAATCAAGGAGCAAAAACAACATCTTCTCCTATTGCTATTACAGTATCTGAAGTTGTAAGTGGAGGTTGTGGAACAACACAACAATACGCAGCAGGGACATCTTATAAATTGAATGAAGAAGTTGTTAATGAAGGCGAAAAATTTAAATGTAACATTCCTGGATGGTGTTCATCAACCGCTGCATGGGCTTATGCTCCTAGTACTGGTACTTATTGGGAAATGGCATGGGAAAGTGTTGGAGTATGTTCTAATAAATTAGCTCAAAATTCTAACTACGATGATACTGCCAATCTTACTATAAAAGCAAAGAATGCTTCTATGGTTAAAATTGATCTATACAATCTTTCTGGAAGATTAATTAAATCACAAACTTTCTCTAAAAATGAAGTAAAAAATATAAAAGCATTTACTGAATACTTAACAAATTTTGAGCGTGGTTTATACTTTTTCAAAATTCATATAGATCATAACATCTATTTCAAAAAAATAATTAAAAATAATTAAAACCTTTTTTAGATAGTTTACTCTTCAAATTAACAAAACATAAGCTATCTATTTAATTAACTATATATATTATGAAAAAAATACATTTATTTTTTGCACTATTTTTTTGTGCTTTATTTATACAAGCTCAATATAATTTTCCTGCATGTTCTCCTGAATGGGATGCTGCTAAAAAACCTTATAAACAAGGTCAAAAAGCCTCATATGAAGGCAATAACTATCGATGTAAATATTGGTCAAACGACACTCCTAAATCTGCCTCTTGGGAATTAATAAGTGCCTGTGGCGATGGAGGCTTAGGAGCTCCATATAACGGTAAACAAAGAATTATTGGTTATTTACCTACTTGGGTGGCTGATTATGATATCAAAAATAATTTTAATCCAGAAGTTGTAACAAATCTAAATATTTCTTTTTTAATGTTTAAAAAGAATAATGATGATTACAATAGTAATGACTTTGCTTCTATTTCTTTTGATAAATTTCAAGAAAGAAAAGTCGATTCTGTCCTTAACGATTTAGGAGTACTTCAAAAAGCAAAAGCTAAAAATGTAAAAGTATCCGTAGCACTTGGTGGAGCAACAGATTATGCTTTTTTATGGTTGATGACAAAATACGCTAATAACGATCAAAAATTAGACGAAATAGCAACACTAATCGCAAATTATGTTACTGTAAACAACCTTGATGGTATCGATTTAGATTTAGAATGTTGGTGGGCAGATCCAACAATAAAAGGTACCAAAGACCAAGGAGGTCGTGTACGTGGTAGTAAATGGGGAGATGCTGATAAAGGAGCACACCCAGCAGGAGTTGGACTAAAGAAATTAAGTCAAAAATTAAGAGCTAAAATGCCAAATAAATTAATTACTGCTGCTGTATTCGGAACATCTTGGTATGGTAATAATTATGATGATGGTATTGCTGATTATATGGATTGGGTAGCTTTAATGTCTTATGATTTTACTGGTTCTTGGGGAGACTCTCCAGTAGGGCCTCACTCTTCACTGTATAAAGTTCCAGCTGGAACATATCCTAAGCAAACAGCAGACAATCCTATTTATAGTGCTGAAGATGCGTTAGAATATTGGATGGGAATTGCACCTTCAACTTGGAATCATGCAGGTGGATTTAATGTACCAAAAGCAAAATTAGTTTTTGGAGTACCAATGTATGGATATGATTTTTCTGAAAAAAAACCAAATGGTGGTAACGGATCTAAATTTGTTCCTTATAAGGATATAATAGCAGAATTTCCTAACGCTGCTACAAGCTACGACCCTAAAGATACTAGTGGTTTAAATGGTTTTGTAGGAACAAATGGAAAAAACATATATTTTGACACTCCTAAATCAGCAGCTAAAAAAATAGTGCACTCTAAAAACCATGGACATCAAGGTATTATTATATGGGAGCTAACTCAAGATGTAGACTACAACTCTTCTTCTAGTATATTAAAAGCTATTAATGAAGCAGCAGGAAATAATAATACAGTAAACAATCCGCCAACAATAACATGGCAAGCACCTGCTAATAACCAAGTAATAGAAGTAGCTAAATTAGCTGCTATAACTTTAAATGCTACTGCTACAGATAAGGAAGGAACTGTTCAAACTTTTATATTTAAACATAATAATACTGTTATAAATGCAACAGCATCAGGATCGAGCTACACAGCTAGCTTTACACCTACTGCTTTTGGACAATACACTATTACAGCAGTAGCTACTGATGATAAAAATGCTACTTCTGAAAAATCAATTGTTTTTACAGTAAAAGAAAAAGGAGTTATTACTAATGAAGCTCCAAAAGTATCAATAACATCACCATCTAATAACGCTACTTTTAGCACAGGAGAATCTATTGTTATAAAAGCAAACGCATCTGATAGTGATGGTACTGTTAGTAAAGTAGAATTTTTTAATAATGGAAAAAAATTAGGAGAAAGTACTACGACTCCATATAATTATACCATTACAAATTCAATTGTTGGAAATTATTCATTAACTGCAATAGCAACTGATAATGAAGGAGCAACAACAACATCATCAATCGTTACAGCTGTTGTTTCAGATATTGTAAATGCAGCTCCAAAAGTAACAATAACATCACCTAGTAATAACACCTCTTTTAATGAAGGCGATGCCATTTCTATTACCGCAAATGCTTCTGACAGTGACGGTAGCGTTACAAAAGTGGAATTTTACAATAATGGAACTAAATTAGGAGAAAGTATTGCAACTCCATATAGTTATGCTATTTCAAATTCAACTGTAGGAGACTATTCATTAACAGCAATAGCTACTGATAATAGCGGAGCAACAACAACATCTGCTGCTGTTAGTATTACAGTTTCTAAAGTAATAGGTGGAAATTGCGGAAACTTACCACAATATGTAGCAGGTACATCTTACGCTTTAAACCAAGAAGTAGTTAATGGTGCCGAAATTTTTAATTGTGATGTTCCAGGATGGTGTTCATCTCCAGGCGCATGGGCATATGCACCAGGAACTGGAACATATTGGGAAATGGCATGGTCTAAAGCAGGAACTTGTTCAAATGTTTCTCCTAAAAACCCTCACCAATTGTCATTATTTCCTTCGGTAACAAAAAATGTTGTTAATTTAGATATAAAAGCAAAAAACAGTTCTTCTATAAAAATAGAATTATATAACCTTGCAGGTCTATTGGTAAAAACACAATCTTATAATAAAGAAAAAATAGAGACTATTGATTTATTTACACAAGATCTATCGAAATTTGAAAATGGATTATATCTTTTTAAAATTTACATTGATGATGCTGTTTATTTCAAAAAAGTGTTTAAAAAATAAGATTCATAATTATAGAATATAAGCTATAAATTAACCCCCTCTACAATTTTATCTGTAGAGGGGCTTTTTTTCATAAATCATTTAGTCATAACAGTTCTAATTATGAATATTCTTCTATAAATTTACAATAGCAAAAAATCTTATAAATGTGAAGTATCACTTCTCTTTTTTATTAGAAACAAAACCAACTCATTATTAGCTCTAAAGTGAGAAATTGTTTAATTTTATTTTATGCAATCCTTTATTCATTACTTTTTACATTTTGGCTTTCCTTTTATAATCGCTTATTTCTTCTTCAGAAAGAACTATAAAAAGGTGTATTTAATTTTAGTTGCTACCATGCTGGTCGATTTAGACCATATTCTTTCTTCTCCTATTTTTCAAGCCAATAGATGTAGCTTCGGTTTTCATCTTTTACATACTTATTATGCAATCGTTATATATATACTATTACTCTTTTTTAAAAAACCTTATAACATTATTGGTTTAGGCCTTTTACTACACATGTTAACTGATTTGATAGACTGTTTATTTATGTACAACAACTGTAAACAATGCTACATAAACACACCAGCAGAAGCTATTTTAAAACAAATAATGAGTCTATTTTAATACACAATCACAATTTTTTATAATGAGAATTCTTTGAAGCTAATTCCCGCTTTACGCACTCGCTCTTTGCAAGGAGCTCAAACAAATACTTCAATCGGGGCTAAGTCTATTTATAAACTATCTACAATCACAAAAAACTAATTACATCTTTAAAAGAAGCTATAATTCCTTTAAAATTAAATCACAATACCAAAAACTAGTATCATAATTTTTAACCTTTTCTGAAGTATCTTCATGACAATTTTGAGAATCGTCTTTGTTTAAAGTATATGATTTTAAAACCTTCTCTCCTATTTCAAATTCAACTGGATTTTTAAAAATTGGCCCATCAAAACAAAAAGTATGAAATTCGCCATTCTCTCCACAAACATCAACACTCTCTGGCAACTCATTTATAAAATCTTCATCTATAACTCTACCTACAAACTCTTTTCCTAATTTCTTAGCATTTACACAAACCGTAATGGTTTTAAAACCTAATTTTAAAAATTCTTTAAGTATTATTTTTGTGTCTTGTTTCCATAATGGATAAACGCCAGTAATACCTACTTCTTTTAATTTAGAATCTCTATACTTCTTTAAATCTTCTAAAAAAATATCTCCAAAAACAGCATGGTTAAGTCCTAATAATTTTAACTCAGTTGTTTTATCTTTCATTTTCTGGTTATAAAAATCCATCGTAACATCCGCAGGAAAATATATTTTCTCTAAAGGAATATTAATGCTTTTAGCTTGTGCTTCTAATAAGTTTTCATGAAGCCCATGCATAGAAACTCGTTGATAATCTTCATTTACATTTGTTATCAATTTTTCTATATGATACTCCTTTTGCTGTAAAATTTTATACAATGCAAATGCAGAATCTTTTCCTGAACTCCAATTAAAATAAGCTTTTTTCATAATTGTAAAGATGTAAAAAATAATCCTGCTAAAAGCAGGATTATAATTTCTTTATTAGCTGAAAAAATTCCATTTAGATGTTTTAAATAAATCACGAGACTCTTGTAAGTAAGCATCCATTATTCTAGGTTTTCTATTTAAAATAGCTTCAACAGTATCAGTTATTGGCTCAGGATGTTTAATTGCTAAAACATCTATCTCTACTAAATGTCTTGCCAACCAAGTTGGCAGTTTAGCTTGCTTTGTTAACTTTTTCATGTATTCATCTCTAGATATATTTTCATAAACAACATTTCTATTAGTAACATGAGATATTCTTTTTGCCATACTTGTATGAGATATTGCCTCTGGTCCTGAAATAACGATAGCCTCACCTTTTAAATTTTCTGGTTTTAATAAATAATGTACCGCTATTTCTGCTACATCTCTTGCATCTACATAATTCCTTTTTGCATTCTCCATAACACCAAATATCTTACCAAAATATTTAATTGTAAACGTATTTCGTTCCCAATTCTGCATAAATGAATGTGGTTGTAAAAGACAATAATCAATATTACTTTTTGCTAATCTTTTTTCTATCTGTCGATGCCAATCTCCAACCTCTACATGCGTATTGTTTGGTAAAACAGGTGCTGATAATTTTACAATTCGTTCAATTTTTAATTCTTCAGCTACCTCAATAATGTTTGTTTCATAAGTTATTTGATTCGGAGAAGTTCCTGTTAGTAAAAAAATAGCATCAGAGTTAATACACGCTCTTTTAATTTCTTCTTTTGAATCTAAATTTACAGCGATATAAGTAATCCTATTATTCTGTCCGTTTAATTCTATTGGAATCTTTCGTTTTGTATTTCTCAATATACCTCTTACAAAACAATTGCGTTTATTCAACTCTTTTAAAACTTCTACTCCTACGGTACCCGTTGCTCCGAAAACAACAATAGTTGATCTTTTTAAATTCATGCTATTTATATTGTATTAAAGGAAATTTCCAAGTTGTAATTATTGCACCTAATATTGATGAAGGAATAATATCTAACATATAAACTTCAAGTTTAAATAACTTAATTATTATTAAAGAAAATAATATCATTAATACCATCATTACTAAAATTCGTACATACTTGTTTTGTGGAAATTTTTTAAATAATTGCATTTGTCGTAAAATAAAGTATACTATTATTGTTGCAACCAACGATGGTATTGCTATGCTCGTGTAACTCGCCTTCATTAAAATTGTATTATCTAAAATCCATCCCGAAAACCAAGACATTACTGATGGAAAAAAATAAGCAGGAATTGCAACTAATAAAAGATTTTTGGTTGTAAAATTAGTCTCTATTAAATGTTCACTTTTCATAATTTGCTAGTTATTTAAATGGTTTAATTTTTATTCCGACTGATAAATAACCTCGCAATTTCGTATCATACTTGTAAACTTCGTTTTCATTAGCATCTTCAAAACCATATTTTTCATAAACTGAGTGTGTTCCTCTAACCATAAGACCAATGTTTTTAGAAACCCAATAATTATACTCTATCCCAGCTGAAACTGTAGTAAAAATAGAACGGTCTACGATTGTAGCATTTGGTTGATTTTGTACTAATGGCCTATTAATATTTGCTGTAAAATCATTCAGATCTCCTAAAACTTTAATAGCATGTTTTTTATTAAAATTATATTTCACGTAAGTATTTGGCAAACCAACAGCAAAAGTTATTTTATTATTAATATTACCCATAAAGTTTACTACTGGATTTACTGTTGTTTCACCAGACAATGTTAAGTAACCAACACCAAAAGTTAATACATAATAATTATTACTACCTTTTCTCCTAAACCTTTTTTCAGCAAATAAAATTCCATTTACATTTAAATCATCTGTTGTCATCTTATCATTAAAACTTGCAACAACATGGGGCATAAATAACGCATTTACCGACCAGTTTCTTGAAATTCTATACTGAGCTAATAAGCTATAATTTATATTGTAATATTTTTCTTTATCTCTAAGAAATGGTAATTTATTCCCTTTATATGCTATTGAATGATAATCCATACCAATAGTATTATACAAGGCTACTTTATTAAAAACTATTGGAGGTATCCCAAATTTGGTACTCATTCTTTGATAATCATACAATGAGTTGTCTTGTATTTCGGGTGTATAATGTAAATAGAACATATCTCTATCTTCATTTAAAACAAAAACATCACCCGTTACTTGCCCGTATATTTTACAGATAAGAAACAATGCTACAATTACTATTTTTTTACGAATCATTTTATTTGTATTAATTAAGTTTAATACAAAGATTGCCCGAAATAGCTTTTACAAAATTACCAAATGATAATTAAGAACATATTTAATAAGAGTTCAACATAAAAACTCTAATTTTCTAGTTTCATAATACATTCTCGAGTGCAGTCGAGAGGTATTTATCTACATTTAATCTATTTTTTTGTAGTACTAATCTCTTTTCTAATTCTACTAAGTGATTGTGGGGTGATTCCTAAAAATAAAGACAAATCTTTTAAAGGAACTCTAAATACTAAATCCGAACGTTTTAATAAATCTAAATATCGTTCTTTTGCTGTTAATGTTTGAAAATTATGTATACCGTACAATACACTTGCAAATGCATCTTCCCATACTAACCTTCCAAATTTTTGCCATGAAGGAAAACGATCATATAATATTTCCATATCATTATGAGAAATGCTAAATAACTCGGTATTTTCAATCGCTCTTATGTAAGATTTTGAGCGTGTTTTATTTTTAATCTTAGTTATATCACCTATAAATTCATTCTCAAAGGCTAAATATCTAGTATATTGAACTTCGTCTTTAATTTCATAAATAATAAGACCTCCAGAAACTATAAAGTAATAATCTGTTACTACTTGTTCTTTTTTCATGATAAATTTATCTTTCAATAATGTTTTACTTTTAAAAAAAGATAAAATAATATCTAACTCCTTTTTCTCTAGAGTTACATAACTATTAATGTACTTAATTAATCTTTCCATATTAACCGTTTCTAAACACTTTTTTTTAAAATTTATTATCAAATATAAATTAAAACAAGTTTTATTATTTGTCTAATATATTAATAAAAAATCCCGCTAAAAGCAGGATTTTTAAAGTTATTTTAAATTCTATTTGTAAAAATTAACAAGATAGTTGATTTATTAAGTTTTTTATTTCAGTTATCTTATCTTGTACAGATGAGCAATTTATATATGCGCTTATATAATTTTCTGCAGCTGTTTTATAAGCTTTACAGTTACTTATCGAAGGATTTGCTGCAAAGGATGAACCTGTATTACTTAAATCCTTCTCCAATTGAATTGCATTAATCGGATCACAAGAATATATAGATTCATCATCACTTGAAGAAGAACAACTGAGTATTGAAATAATAATAGTCGTGCAAAAAAATAATCTTAATGACTTCATATTTAAAATATTTATTACAAAACACTCAAAATTTGAGTGTTTTGTTTTTTCTTTGAAAACTGTCTTAATAATGTGTATTTTTCCTAGCATTTCCTATTGTATTACAATATATTAAGACTTTATTGCCATAACTTTTTATTGTACATCAACATCTGTTTTAATTATCTTCTCTTGATAATTAATAGCTAACTGAACCATTAATTCCTTTCTCGAAATTTTTAAAGTTCTTATTGGTGGTTTATTTTCTTTCTCTGATTTAAACTTGTTGGCTTTTCTTGTTTAACTAACGGAGTTCCATACAAATCAAAATCTCCAGCTTCATCAATTTTAACATCAATAAACTCTCCTAATTTTATGTAATGCTTAGTAGCATCAACAATCACATCATTATCAACATCTGGTGAATCAAATTCGGTACGTCCGTAAAAATACTCTCCATCTTTTCTATCAAATAAGCAACGGTAAGTGTTTCCAATTTTTTGTTGATTTAATTCCCAAGAAATTTGAGATTGCACTTCCATTATTTCATTTACTCTACGAAACTTTACATCGGCAGGTACATCATCTTCTAAAACAAAAGCGCCTGTATTTTCTTCGTGAGAATATTCAAAAGCTCCCATTCTTTCGAAACGCATTTCCTCTACCCAAGCTTTCAATTCTTCAAATTGCTCTTCAGTTTCTCCTGGATATCCAACAATTAATGTTGTACGAATTGCCATATTTGGCACTGCTTCTCTAAACTTATGAATTAATGAAGTTGTTTTTTCGTGTGTAGTACCACGCTTCATCGATTTTAAAATCTCGGTATTAATATGTTGTAACGGAATATCTAAATAGTTACAAACCTTTGGCTCACTTTTCATTACATCTAACACATCCATCGGAAAACCTGAAGGAAATGCATAATGCAAACGAATCCATTCTATACCATCAACTTTAACTAATTCTTTTAATAAATCTGCTAATGCTCTTTTTTTGTAAATATCTAAACCGTAATAGGTTAAATCTTGCGCAATTAACATAATTTCTTTAATTCCGCTTTTTGCTAATTTAGTTGCTTCAATTACTAAATTTTCAATTGGTGTTGATTTGTGTTTTCCTCTCATTAAAGGAATTGCACAAAAAGAACAAGGACGATCGCAACCTTCTGCAATTTTTAAATATGCATAATGTTTAGGTGTTGTTGTTAAACGTTCACCAATTAGTTCATGCTTATAATCTGCTTCTAAAACTTTTAGTAATGCTGGTAACTCATGTGTACCAAAATATTGATCTACATTTTTAATTTCTGCTTCTAAATCTGGCTTATAACGTTCACTTAAACAACCTGAAACAAATACTTTGTCAATTTCACCCGCTTCTTTACGTTGCGCATAATGTAAAATAGTATCAATACTTTCTTCTTTTGCTTTCCCTATAAAACCACAAGTATTAATCACAACAATATTTCCATCATCTTCAGGATCTTCATGAACTACATCTTTACCATTAGCTTTTAACTGCCCCATTAACACTTCACTGTCGTAAATGTTTTTAGAACACCCTAAAGTAACTACGTTGATTTTGTTTTTCTTGACTGTTTTTGTGCGCATTGTACTATAAAAATTTAGGATGCAAAGATACATCTTAAATATTTTACACACTTAATACTTTAGTTTGATTCTTACCTCCTATTTTTGATAGTTTATCTAACATTGAATTTAAATCATTAAAACGAATTCATATTCTTAAATGCATTGAAAAAAACAGTTATAAAACAAGCCTTTTTTTAGGCTACATGGTAAACCTATTAACGATATAAACCATTTAGAGTAAATACTGTTTTATCTATTTCAATTTTAGTATTCATTATCATAAACTCTGTCAAATTTAATTAAATTTGTTGTACAACATACTAAAATAAACTAATGAAATTTTATAAAATTATCGCAGGAGTACTATTATTCACTTCTTTTTGTTATTCTCAAGAAAACGGAAATGACTATAAAAATGAAAAACTTATAAATAAAGTTAAATCAGTAACGACTAAACATTATGAAGCTAATTTAGTTGACAAAAAAATAATAAGATTGAAGAGAGATAAACATGTTTTAAACAGAAAATACAGATATGATATTTATAAAAAATATGATACTAGAAAAAAATTGATTCAAACACATAAATATCATATAACTGGAGAACTTTATCTTTCTACTAATTTTTTATTCAATGAAAAGCAAAATAATACTGAGGAAATTATAGAATATCCTGATGGTCATAAAAGTAAAAAGACTTATGAGTATAATGATAAGAATTATTTAATTAAAAAAATTATACATGGCAAGAATTATTTAATTGTTGACACTTATAAATATGATAAAAATGGAAATTTAATAACCATATATAATACTGATGAGAATAATAGCAATAAAGGAAAAGAAATTTATAAATATGACATTAAGAATCAGTTAATAAAAAAAGGACAATATTACTCAGATGGAAGCTTTTCATATTTATGGGAATACAAATATGATGAAAAAGGTAATAAAATAATAGAAATTATAACTGGGTTATATGAAAGCTTAAGTCGTAAAAAATTATTCCGTTATGATAATAGAAATAATTTGACAAGAATTACTATATACGATATAAAAGAATCTCTTATTGGTGAAGAATTTTATCAATTTGATTCTAAAAACAATATAATTGAAGAACGTTTTAGCTACCCTGCTGACAAACGTAATGATTTATGGAATTATAAGTATGAGTTTGATAAAAATAGAAATTGGATTAAAAGAACGTCCTTCAAAAATAACATAGTACAGTTTGTTACTGATAGAAAAATAGAGTATTATGAATAATGTACGCTGTACAACACCGGTAACCGTTGCACAAGCCTATAATTTTATAAAAACAACGATAAAATAAGCCCTTTTTAGGGTTTTTATTTTTTACTTAAGCTTTCTAAAAACTAAAATTAAGTGAGCTTAAAACAAACACCTGTTTGTTTTTAAAAACATATTTAGAAAAATATGTAAACCGAAAGCCAGAATTCCTTTTTATTGCTTTGCCTATTATTACTACTTACAAAAAAAGATGGTTTTACCTTACTTTTTTTACGGCTTTTTAATGCCTTTTCTCTATTTCATGAAATACATTTGTAAAAAAAAAAGCAATGTTCTTGTTCTGAGAACAATACCTCCCAAATCAAACACTTATGATTTACAAACTTATTAATTGCAAAGAAAAAAATTATGGCAAAATCACAATTACATTTTTTAGGGCATGTAGTAGACCTATTAACAGTAGAAACCGTTTACACTAAAGACTTTAACAAATATAAGGGTGTTCCTATATTCTATAATAAAGGCGGCTTACTTAAATTTGTTTTAAATTACGAAGCAAATTTTCGTTTTTTAGAACGTATGAAAACTGTTAATTATAAACTTTATAAACGAGGCTATCCTGTTGACGACGGAAAAATTATTTTCTATGATGCAAATGGCGACCAACTAAAGGTATGGACCTTTAAAGATGCGCCTGTTGTTTATTATCAATTTAAATTTGATGCGAATGGTGGCGGATTAATTGTAGAAATGATAATTTCTCCTGCTATTCAAGATTATGGTTGTAAGCTTCATAGAAGCTGGCATATAACACCTATTGAAGAGGAAGGTTACAAATCGCCTGTCCAGGCTACTGAGAAGAAGGAAAAGAATAAAAACCTAAGAAAATATCAAATAAATCAAACAGGACACATTACTTTATATAAAGGAAAAATAGAAAATGTTGGAGATTATGACATTTTAATGAATCTTAAAGGAGAAGAAATTAAAATAGACGACACCAATATATTACCTCAATTAGAAAAAACGAAGATAGTTGGAAGTTATAAAATATCAATGGTTAAAGTGTCAGTTAAAAGTAAATATGACCTAGCTAAAGTATTTTTATTTTCTATAGACAACTCTAGTCCTGAATGGAGGTTTATTAGAACAACAAAAAATAAATATATTTTAGGAACACACTTTTCAGATGAAAATTCTCCAGGAAATTCAGAATTAGGGATAACTAGCTCTAAAATATTTTCAGACATTCACTCTCATCCAACTAAAGAAAAGAAATATACAATGATGGATGAAAAGAAAACACTTGGTTATTACCTAAACTCGAAAAACCCTTTAATGCCATATAGGGCGCTTTATAATGATTGGCAAATACATAGAGATGCTGTTGACGAAGGTCAGATTGTTCATAAGAAATATGTTTACATGACGGGTAGTACTAGATTATGGAAAATAACTTATTTTGGACCAGATCCTCAATATATAAGAGCAATTAACGGAGACTTTAATCGATTTTTCTTTGGAATTTTTTAAAAATATTTTATATCATGAAAAAATATATTTTTTTACTAATTATAATTATTCTAGGGTGCAAAAATTCTACAATAAAACCCTCTATTAAAAAAAGGCCGATAGTCGTATATGAAAAAAAGACTTTCAATAAAATTTCACATATAGAAAATATAAATAATTTCATAAAAAAACACGCATTAGAAAATGATGAATTTTATGGTGTAATATATGATGATACAAAGAAAAATATTAATTTAGGAGTAATAAAATATGCTAATAGCAAAATATTTGTAAAGAGTGGTTATAAAGGTTTTATAATGTATAAAAACAAATATCCCTTAGTAGTTATAAGTTTTCTAAATGATTCTTTAAATAAACAATTTATAAACTTAAGTAGTTTATCAACTAACTTGCCAAAAAAATATAATTATCACTATTCTAAAAAATATAGTAATAAACAACCTGTTTGGGATTTTATCATAAATAAAGACAGTGTTATTTTGTATAAAAAAGATACTCTAAGGATACGTTTTTAGAATTTTCAATTCTAAAAATAGCATTACAAGTGAAAAGACCTTACTCGAAATTGTATGAGTAATTACTAAAGATATAAAAGCATATTTTATTATTCGATTTATAGAAAATATTGGAATGTATTTATAATAAAGAATATACTATCGAAACACTCATACTAATTTACTGCTGTTTAAAGTAACGAGATGAATATTCATTTAGAAATTATGTTTATGTACCACAATCAGGAGTACTATGGCTTGTAGGCTACAATAAACCACATAACCTAAGACACCTAAAAAATAATTATGAGAGATTTTTCTTTGGCACATTTTAGCGTTAAAAAGGCTTATTTTATTCTATTTATAGTATTAAATATTGCTTGTAAACAAAATAATAATAATAAAGTTAAAGTGCTAAATATAGAGCAATCAAATTTTATTACTGACAGTATATTAAAAAACAAAATAATAGATTTTATTAATGTAAATGCTTTAGACAGTAATTATAAACAAGTTTATTTAATATCTTTTAACTTAAAAAACAAGGATACTTTATTAACTATCAGCAAAACATTTATGCCTAAAATTCATAATAAAAAAATGGAATACAAAGGAGGAAACTATATTAATTATTCTCCTATTTTAATTATTGACTTAATACCTGCTATTGGTAATAACTATTATGATTCTAAATATTTAAATGACAGTATTATTAATAAATATCGTTCAATTGAACATCCAACATTTTTCAGAAAAATAATGAAAAGTGAAAAATATTTAATTAAAAATAGAAATTGGCAACAGTTATTTGAAAATTAATAACCTTAAATAAAGCACAGTCATTAAAAATAATATATGATGTTATCTAGACTGCTTACTTAATTTTTTTTCGATTTCGAAGTAAACTTTCGTTTTTCAGAACGTATGAAGACTGTTAATTATAACCTTTATAAACGAGGATATCCTATTGATGATGAAAAAATTACTTTCTATGATGCAAATGGCGACAATTTAAAAGACTGGACCTTTAAAGATGCTCCTATTGTTTTTTATGAGGTGAAATTTGATGCTAACGGTGGCGGAATGAAGGTAGAGTTTTTACACAATAACAAAATTATTCAATCATATTATTCAGGAGAGCAAACTTTAGACGAGGTTATAGTAACCGCAAAAGGTTCGAAAAATTCTACTACTAATAATCAAAATATTCAGAGCAACTACCCAAAAGGAAAATGTCATGTTAAATGTGATGGTTTTGATAAGAATGGTATTTATGATAGTACTATTTTTACTACAGGTAAACTAAAAACTCACATAAAAGGGAAACGGAACGGTATAGAAAGTAGAATAGGGAATAAAACTCGTTTCTTAATGCTCGAACGAAAACTACTTTAGAAAAAAGCCAAGAAACAATAGAAAAGATTATGGATAAACTAAAAGATTTAAACCCTTTTGATTAATGAAACTATTTTGGAAGATTAACATATATGTGAGTATAATAGTATTTATACTTAATTTTATTGCAATGTATTTTGAAGTTTATATTCCCAATTTCTTTTTGGGAATATCTGGTCTTACATTTATTTTCTCTCCTTTTTTAGAAATAATTCAAGTTCCTTTATGCTTAATAGTCATTTTAACTACATTGAAAAATCAAAATAAGATTGTTTGGATGTATCTTTTAATGATGATTGTCTTTTTCATTATTAAAATTACTATTTATATTTTATTATTAGGAAGTATTGTCCCTTTAAATAATCAATGAAAAATTTAAAACGAATATTGCAAAGTATCTTGATTATAGTTTTAATTGGGCTTGTATTTCGAGGATCGGTTTACAGAAAAGTTATTACATATAAATCAATAGGAGAAAGAGTAAGCTATTCGGCTACAAATAAAAATCTTATTAAATATATTGAAGAAAACACTATTAATGCTAAAGACCCTAAAATTGAAAAAATAATAGATATGGGTCTTTCAGCAACCTCACGATTATTAAGATTTACAGCATCTAAAAATCATATTGAACCAAATAAACTTATAAATACTAAAACAGCTAACTGCATTGGTTATGCAACATTTTTTTCTGCAAATTGCAATTATCTATTAAAAAAGTACGCTCTTGATAATAATTGGATAGCTAAACCACACAAAGGGCAACTTTATTTATTTGGTATTAATATCCATAAATATTTCAAATCTGCCTTTTTTAAAGACCATGATTTTGTTATTATTGAAAATAAAAGAACAGGAGAAGTTTTAGCAGTTGACCCCTCAATAAATGATTATTTATATATTGATTATGTAACTATAAAAAACTAAAATTAAGTGAGCTTAAAACGAATACCTGTTTATATATAAAAACGATATTCCTGTATCATTTTTCACCTTTTTAGTAATGAACTTTAAGTATTTCTTTAAATTATAAGCAACAGTACATAAATGCATTTTCTTATTTGCTTGTTTTAATTATCATCATTTTATTCTTCAAACCTACTTAATAAGTAAGTTTAATTTTAAATAATTAGCGTAATTATTTTGTACACTACAAAAAAATAATTTTCAGGATTGCACAGCTATGTACATTTTTAAAAATTAAAAAAACAGGATTGTACAGTTGTGTACAATCCTGAAAAATAAAATTAAAAAACTGTACAAACATATACAGCTCTAAAAACATACAGTTTAAAACTGTACGAAAAATGAGCAAAAATAAAACTACGCTTATTGGTTAAATTCAAAATTATATAAAGAATTGTGTCATTTAAAATCAGAAGGATTTTTAGAAAAGTCTTAAATCCAAATACATCATTTTTAAATTGATCATCATCGCTTTTATTCTTTCTGGTTTATATCTATCCTAAGTAAGTTTTTACCTATTACTCCTCTCTATTTTAAATGCATTCATACTGTTAACCTAATCAACAACATAAAAAAACTACATAAATTCTCTTCCTTTTCAATCCCTATAGTACTCTCTAATTCATTAACTCAACTATATTTTATGGTACATAAACTTAGTGAAAAAGCTACTTCTTTTTAATGGGTAAAATCAAACTTCAAAAAAATAAATTCCAAAATATTTTTTTAGTTAGGATTCCTTACTATATTTGCAGTATGAATTCATAACATAATTATTTAATAATCTTAAAAAATAAACAAATGAGTAAATCAATTTTTTATCACGCAGGTTGTAGTGTATGTATTAGTGCAGAACATGATATTATAGCATTAGTAGGAAAAGACAATGTAGAGATTGTAAACATTGGCGAAGACAAATCAAGAATTAATGAAGCTGAACTAGCAGGTGTAAAATCGGTACCTGCATTATTAACACCAACTAAAAACGTGTTGCATCTTAATTTTGGAGCATCTATAGCAGATGTAAAAGGATAATAAAAAACATTAAAGTAGTGAGTCAATTTTACTAACTCACTACTTTAGCTTAACAAATACTTATGAAAATTTCAGTTTACGATACATACGTTCAAAAAAATAATAATACTGTTATGCACTTCGATATATTAGTTGAGGAAAGTAAAACATTAGAAGATGCTATTACTTTTGGAAAAGAATACCTGGCGTCAAAAAAATTATCTGATAAACAATTAACTACTAACGAATGTAAATTTTGCCATATGG
Organism: Tenacibaculum ovolyticum DSM 18103; assembly: GCF_000430545.1. Taxonomy (GTDB): domain Bacteria; phylum Bacteroidota; class Bacteroidia; order Flavobacteriales; family Flavobacteriaceae; genus Polaribacter; species Polaribacter ovolyticus. The sequence goes on along the minus strand of NZ_AUMF01000014.1, from coordinate 6,188 downwards.
AAACGGCACCTAACGAAGTAGAAGAAATTGTTTTAAGAGATGGCTATTATATTATAGAAATGGAAAACTGTTAAGCTATGAATGCTAAAGAAAGTATCTTTTTTCTTACGGAACGCCACACTTAAAAACGTTCAACTAAAAAACTATGGTAGAAGATAAATCGGTTATAAATATGTTCATGAAAATTACAAGCTAGAGCATCTTAAAATTACGGATAAAAACGTACTTGCTAAAAATCAACAATAATTTCATCTAATAGCCATCTCTTCAAAAAATAAAAAGAGTGTATTAAAAATGTCTTTTTTGAAATTACATCGCAAGAACTTATACAAACAGATGCATATGAAGTTTCTGATTATAAAAGAGTTTTAGAAACATTTTAATCTGATAAAAAAGCTTGGTTTTATATATCTGATAAAAATCATTAGGCATCTTTAATTAGGATTACTAACTTTGCTTTTTTTAAAGAAGAATAACAATGGCATTATATGATTTAATCTTAAACTCAAAAAATGAAACAACTATTGAATTAGGTAATATTCATTTAAGTTCGAGTAATAAAATTGTCTTACAGCAATTACTAAAAGAGTTTAAGTATATCAATATATTAAACGACTACAAATTACCTGTAGATAATAAATTACTTTTATTCGGACATACAGGTTGTGGAAAAACAACTACAGCTAAAGCAATTGCTAAAATATTAGATAAAAAAATATTTACCCTTAATTTAGGTGGTATTATATCTTCTCGTCTTGGTGAAACTGCCAAAAATATTACAGAAGTTTTTAAAAAAGCATCTCGAGAAAATGCTGTTCTCTTTTTAGATGAGTTTGATTATATAGGAAAAATACGTGACTACGATAATAAAGATTCTGGTGAAATGAAACGCTTGGTAAACACCGTTATTCAGCTGATAGATCAATTACCAAACGACACCTTATTAATTGCAGCAACCAATCACGCTAGTATTATTGATATTGCTTTATTAAGACGTTTTCAATTAAAACTAAAATTTGAGGCTCCTAATAATGGGGAACTAGATAAGTATTATGATTCTTTATTACTCCAATTCCCAGAAGAGTTTAGAAATGTAGAACGTTGTTATTCTATTTCGTATGCAGAGGCTAAAGACATAACTTTTAGGGCTCTTAAAAATAAAGTTATAGAAATTGAAGAGGCAAAAGAAATAACAATAGTAGCATTGGATGAAAAATAATAGCGTTAATCAAAAAATAATAAACGGATTAGAAAGAATCTCGAAAGCTTTTCGAGTTTTGCTTTGGGAAAAAAGTAAATTATATAAGATAAGTCCTATTCAAATACAGCTATTAATTTTTTGTAGTACTCATAAAAAAGAAGATTTAAAAGTTAGTTTTTTAGCTACAGAATTTGATTTAACAAAAGCTACAATTAGTGATTCTATTAAAGTATTACTTAAAAAAGAATTACTTACTAAAGCTATCAACGTTAAAGATTCTAGAAGTTTTACGGTACAGTTAACTAAAAAAGGAAAAGAAATTGTTGAAAAAACAGGTGATTTCACAACGGTATTAAATCAATCTATCAATTTCTTATCTCAATCAGAGAAAGGTGTTTTTTTAAAGCAGCTAATGCAACTTATTTATCAATTAAATCAAAGAGAGGTTATCTCTACCCAACGAATGTGTTTAACTTGCTATTATTACAAAAAAGATGGTAATCAACACTATTGTAATTTAATGGAAAAACCTTTGAAAAACATCGATCTTAGAATAGATTGTGATGAACATCAAATACTACAAAATTAAAATAGCTTTAACTTATAATATTTTATTTAATGCCATTATAACTTTTTCAATATTAGGTTTACTTAAACTCCCATATCCAAATCTAAATCCTTGAAAAGAGTTGTCAATACAATATTTGGAAGCATCTGTCATTCCAACTCCTGCCATTTCTAATTTACGAATTAAATCTTCAATCTTTATTCTCTTAAAAGGAGTTATCCAAAAAGCCAAACCTCCTGAAGGAGTAGTATACTCCACTTTATCTTTTAAATGAATTTTTAATAAGCTATCACAATATTTCCTTTTTTCAATATAATTTTTAGATGCCCTTTTTAAATGCCTCCTTATATCTCCATTCTTAATCAATTCCATAATGGCTCTTTCCATAATAGAATCATTTTGAATATCTATAATTTCTCTTAAAGAAGCTATTTTCTCAATAGATTTAACATTGCATACTAAAAAACCGATACGTAGTGAAGGGGCAATGATTTTACTAAAAGTACCTATGTATACATAGTTTTTTACATTTGATAAACTTGAAATAGGTAAAATTGGTCTATGATCAAAATGAAATTCATGATCATAATCGTCTTCAATAATAGTAAAGTTATACTTATTCGATAATTCTACTAATTTTAGTTTTCGTTTTAAACTAAGTGATACAGTTGTTGGATATTGGTGATGTGGTGTTATATATATTCCTTTTATATTAGTTCCTTTTAGAAGTAAGTTTTCTACCTCATTAATTTTTAGGCCAAGATCATCAACACCAATAGGCATAAGAATTGCTCCAGCACTTTCAAATGCTTTCCATGCTGGTTGATATCCAGGATTTTCAACTAAAATGATATCTTTTTTAGTAAATAAAGAATGAGCAATTAAATACAATGCCATTTGGCTACCACGAGTAATACATATTTCATCTGAAGTAACATTCATGCCTCTTCTATGATTCAGCATTTGTGAAATTATTTTTCTAAATTCACTACTCCCTCTACTGTCAGTATATCCTAATATATTTAATTTTGATTTTAAGCCAAATACTCTTCTGTACGCACTAGCCAACTCCTTTATGGGTGCTATTTTAGTATCAGGAACTCCATCATCAATTACGATTAAAGGTTTTTTGTTTATCAATTGATTCTGTTCAACCGCTGCTATTTCTTCATCCAATTCAATTGTTAATTCTGCGACAAAAACCCCAGTTCTATTTTTAGAAATAAGCCATCCTTCTACTATTAAAATATCTTGTGCTTTTATTATTGTATTTCTATTTACACCCACAATAGAAGCCAGTTTTCTTGAACTAGGTAATATTTCACCAGGCTTCAAACGTTGTTTTCTTATGGCTAATATAAAAGCATCCACTATTTGAAGGTATACGGCTTTATCCTCCTCTAAAGATATTTGTATATCAAAATCCCATAATCTGCTCATTGGTCTATCTATTTTTAATAAAACTGGATCATTTCAATAGACCAAATGTATTTTAAATTTGTCAATAATTAATATCTAAAACATATAAAATGTCAGAAAAAAAACAATTTAGTTCTAAAGATTTTCATCAAACATTCGCGAAACCAGAAGTAAGAATGCCTGAAAGAATCATTCACAAAGATGTTGAAACAGAAGAAGTTCATAGTCAGTTTTCAGAAGAGAGAAAACACCCCGTTCATTTTATTGACTTACCGAGTAAAAACGTTTCTATGACAATTGGAGGATTACTTCCAAATCAAACTACAAATAGACATAGACATACATATGAAACCCTTTTATATGTGATTGAAGGTTCGGGTTGGACTGAAGTAGAAGATAAAAAAGTAACATGGAAAGCTGGTGATGCAGTTTACATTCCTTCTTGGGCATGGCACAGACATGGTAATTTAAGTAACGATATTCCTGCTAAATATTTAGCTTGTGAAAATGCGCCACAACTTCAAAATTTAGGAGTCGCATTAAGAGAAGAAGAAGGAAGAGATTTCTAAATTATAATACTCATTAAATATATGAATAATAATAAATTTAAAGGAATAATTGCATACCCAATTACACCTTTCAAAGAAGATGAGAACATAAACCTTCCATTATTTAAAAAGCTAGTAGAAAGGTTAGTCATAAATAAAGCGAACGTTATTGCTCCTTTAGGAAGCACTGGTGTGCTACCTTATTTAAATGACTCAGAGAAAGAAAATATTGTTAAAGCAACTATCGAGCAGGTTAAAGGAAGGATTCCTGTTTTGGTTGGTGTATCAAATCTAACTACTGAAAGAACAATACACCATGCTAAATATGCAGAAAAACAAGGAGCTGATGCAGTGATGATAATTCCGATGAGTTATTGGAAATTAACACCTGATGAAATTTTTGACCATTATAATACAGTTGCTAAAGAAATAAGTATTCCTATCATGGCTTACAACAATCCTGCAACAAGTGGTGTTGATATGCCTACAGAATTGCTTGAAAGATTGTTAACTATTCCAAATGTTACAATGATAAAAGAAAGTACAGGTGATATTCAACGTATGCATTATTTGAAAAAAACACTTGGAGGTAAAGTTGCTTTTTTCAATGGATCAAATCCACTTGCTTTAGGTGCTTTTGCTGCTGGAGCTACAGGATGGTGTACTGCTGCCCATAATTTAATTCCAGCCTTAAATGTAAAATTATATGAAGCAATTGAAAAAAATGATCTCAAACAAGCTCAGGTTATTTTTCATAAACAACTAGAATTATTAAAATTTATTGTGAGAGTTGGACTACCTAGATCTATAAAAGCAGGCCTTAATATTCTTGGTGAAGATGGTGGATATTTAAGAAGTCCTCTGAAACCACTTTCTAATAAGGAGCAAGAAGAATTAAGGAATATCTTAACTTCTACATTGAATTAATACAATTTATAACCAACATAAAAAATAAACATTTTTTTGTGTTGGTTATTTTTATCTGAACAAAGCAAGTATTAACGTTATGAAAAAAGTTAAATTATAGTTATACTTAATCAGTTAGTTAAGAGATTCTCTTGTTTTGTCATTTCTATCAAGGACGTGAATTTTAAAGGAATTATTTGGTCGTATATCTATAAAATAATATATACTATTTAATTAACTTGATGACTAATCTTAAAAGCTTAATCTCTTTTGAATATTATAAAATGGAAAACATTATAAACAACATAAATATCATTCGCAATAGGATGAAGTATGCTTGCGAAAATGCAAGTAGAAAATCTGAAGAAGTACGTTTATTAATAGCTACTAAAACGGTAAATTCTGAGCGCATAAATTTTGCTTTACAACAAGGTGAAACTCTTATAGGTGAAAATAAAGTGCAAGAATTAAAACAGAAATGTAATTCAGTTAAAGAATTTAATCCTGAAGTTCATTTTATTGGTCATTTACAAAGTAATAAAATTAAAGAAGTACTTAAATGGGCAAGTTGCATTGAATCTATTGACAACATAAGTATTGCTAAAAAATTACAACAACGATTAATTTTTGAAGAAAAAGAAATAGACATTTATATTCAAGTAAATACTTCATTTGAAGAAAGTAAATTTGGCATTGCTCCTAACCAAACTATTGAACTTGTAAAGGAAATTTCCAAACTTAAGAACATTCACATTAAAGGCTTAATGACAATTGGATTATTAAGTTCTGAATCCACAGAAATAAGAAAATGTTTTCAACTTTTAAAACAATTACAACAAGATATTAAAACCCTTAACATTCCGAATGTAGAAATGAATGAACTATCTATGGGAATGAGTGGTGATTTAGAAATTGCTATTGAAGAAGGAGCTACAATCATACGAGTAGGAACTGCTATATTTGGCAAACGTATTTATCCTGATAGTTATTACTGGAATGAAACGACATGATAAACCCAAAAGTCTATCGTTAAAATATATTAAGTAGGAATACATCTATTTAAACCACATCTGCCACATTGATATAAACCTAAAATCAACAGCTTTAAATGTATTTATTAGTCAGCTATAATCACTTTTATATTACTTAAACAATACTTCAGTAAAAGTACTTAATGACAGACTCTTATAAATTCAACTCTTATTAAAACAACATTCTCATACCCCTTAGATTGGTAGTTTTATTAAATACTAATTGTTTGTTTTGATTTCAATTTAGCGCAAAAAAAAACCTCAATCTAAATATAGATTGAGGTTTAAAAGAAAGGCAACGACCTACTCTCCCACCATTGGCAGTACCATCGGCGCAAATGGGCTTAACTTCTCTGTTCGGGATGGAAAGAGGTGAGCCCCATTGCGATAATCACCTTAAATCGTTCAGTATATTTCAACTGTATAAGTTAACATATTAGTAAAATCATATCGTAAATTATCAAAAGAGTTTGCGTCCCGACCCGAAGGTCGGGAACTATACATAAGCCTATGGG
>NZ_AUMF01000013.1 GCF_000430545.1 Tenacibaculum ovolyticum DSM 18103 | reverse complement strand
TGAAACAGTATCAATATTTATTAAAAGAAAAAGGAATTAAACAAAGTATGTCAAGAAAAGGAAATTGTTTAGATAATGCAATTATTGAAAATTTCTTTGGAATACTAAAATCAGAATTATTCTATTTGAAAAAATACAAGTCAATTGAACAGTTAAAAAAAGAAATTAGTGAGTATATAATCTATTATAATAACGAAAGAATAAAATCTAATTTAAACAAAATGAGTCCGATAAAATATCGAACTCATCATTATCAAAATTAATTATAAATTTGTCTAAACTTTTGGGTGCACTCTAATAGCGGGATTTTTTATTTAGGAAAGATAACATGGTCAAGCGGAATGTCAAATTCATGTGTATCTTCTATGTTTGTTATAGGAGGAAAAAAGTTAAGACCAATGGTTTTTACATCTTTTTTACACGCAGCTAAAAAACGATCATAAAATCCTTTTCCGTAACCAACACGGTAGTTTTTTTTATCAGAAATAAGCATAGGTACAAAAATTAAGTCAATTTTGGTTACAGCAACTTCTTCAGCATTTATGGGTTCTGGAACTCCAAACTTGTTTAAATGTAGTTTTGTGTTTTCTTTTAAATAAAAATGAGATAAAGAGTTGTCTTTGAAATTACATTGGCTTACAACAATTTTTTTTCCTTTTTTTCTAAAAAAATCGATAATTGGTTGTGTATCAATTTCGTTGAATTTTTGCATGGATAAGAACAAATGAACATTGTTTATCTTACTAAAATCAAACTTTGAAATTTGCTGGTAAATATTTTCTTCAAATTTTTCTTTTTCAGATTCAGTAAGTGTAATTCTTTTTTTTGTGTATAGTTTTCTAAGATCTGATTTTAACATTTTACATCGATTTTAATTCTTCTCGTAATTTTTTTGTTAAGCCTTTTACAATTAATTCATAAGAATGGTCAATCAATTCAAAAGCTATTTTATCAGAAACATCATTGTTTAAGGTAAGAGTGTTCCAGTGTTTTTTATTCATGTGCCATCCAGGGTTAATACTATCATATTGAGCTCTTAGTTCTAAAGATTTTTCAGGGTCGCATTTTAGGTTGATTTTTGCCTCATTTTGCTCCCAGCTGTTAAGTCCACTTAAAGCAAACATTTTATTCATTACTTTAAAAACTAAAGTAACGTCATCAAAAGGAAAGTGTTCGGTAACTCCTTTTTTAGTAATACAGTAATTTCTTAGTTGTTCTATGTTCATTTGTTATTTAGCTTAAAGATTCTTAATAATAAAAAAAGAATAGCAACTATACCAAGTAAAAGGAAAAAGTATTTAGTGATATTTGTAAATATAAAAAAATCAAACCCGCTATACATTCCAGATTTATCTTGTTTAATTTGAAGTGATTTTAGGTAGTTGTTACTGTCTATAAAATGAAATAAAAATAAAGAAATAGAGGAAACTAACAGTAATTTAAATGCTTTATAAAATTTACTCATTAATTTTTGCTATTCTATTGGTTTTAGATTTGATGCTGATAATTCTAAAGCAGAAAAATCTAATTTCCAGCCAATGGTTTCAACAAGGTTTTCCATAAGTGAAATAGCCTCCAGCGCTTCTTTATTGGCGGTTTGCATTAAATTACTATCAGGAATTTTTTGAAGGATATGTTCTTTAGCTTCTTTGTTAACTTCTGTTAAGTCTTCTGAGCTAAATTTATTTAGCAATCCGTTTTGAATATCGTAAAAACGTATGTTTGGCTCTACTGAAAAAACTTCAGGCTGTGGGAAGTCAGATAAAATCAATGATTTATTCTTGGTGTCGGTATGTATTTTAATTTTTCTAAAATCGAAACCAATATGCACTTTAGCATTGATTAAAATAATTGCCTTTTTTTTACTAGAAAATAAGCCTAAGAATTTTTCTTTAGAATTTTCATGGTGATATATTTCTGCAAACTCACCTTCTATAGTAATTAGTTTAGATACTTTTTTAATCTTATCTAATAAGATGACAGATTGTTTTTCAGTCAAGTGTTTTTTACTTGTTGAAGAAAATTTTTGAAAAATAAAATAAGAGATAATGGTTCCGCTTATTAAGCCTAAAAAAAGTAATTCCATAAACACTGTTTTAGATAAAATCCTTTATTATTTGTTAATGATAATAGATCAAAAATTAGAGTACAGTTATTTAAATATTTTTTTGATTACCCAAGCAGGGCCAATTAAAAGAAACTGTAAATCTTTTATGAAAGAAGGTTTTGCACCTTCTACTTTATGACCATAAAATTGCCCAATCCATGCGATTATAAAAATAGCTATTGAAGTGTATAATAGGGGTATGTATATGCTTAGAAAATAATTTCCAATAATGCAAAGAATTGAGAAAATTAGCATTTTAATAAACATAGAAAAAGATAAACGTAAATAGAATAATAGAAAGAAAGCAAGTGCAATTGTTGCCCAATTTATTACTAATGGATTATCGATTTTAATTAAGTTATTTAAAAATTGAGAAGGAATACTCATAAATATGCCTATGATGCTAAAGAATATAGCGGGAACGCATATAAAGTGTATCGAAATATTTGTTTCATTTTGATGGCTAACGGCGTATTCATCAAACCATTGTTGTAGTGTTTTCATAGCCACGAATTTAGATAAAAAAATTAAGTAAATAAGAAAACCAAATTATTGAAAACAAAAAAGACTTAAGAAAAATCTTAAGTCTTTTAGTCGGGGTGGCAGGATTCGAACCTGCGACCTCCTCGTCCCAAACGAGGCGCGATGACCGGGCTACGCTACACCCCGAATAGTTATCGGGGTGCAAATATAGATAAAATATATGTATATGAAGCAATAAAAAAAAGTTTTTTTTAAGTAGGTAAGATAATTTTAGTTTATCGTCTAATAATCAAAATAGATATTAAAAAAAGATAATAGATGTAAAAAAAAATTACATTTGTAGTATCAAAAAAATTTAGACGATGGCAGAAAAAATTAAATGTTTGATTATTGGTTCAGGACCAGCAGGGTATACCGCTGCAATATATGCTGCAAGAGCAGATATGAAACCTGTTATGTATACTGGAATGCAAATGGGAGGACAATTAACTACAACTACTGAAGTTGATAATTATCCAGGATATCCAAACGGAACAGATGGTACTGCAATGATGAATGATTTACAAAAACAAGCTGAACGTTTTGGTACTGAAGTTCGTTTTGGAATGGTTACTAAAGTTGATTTGAGTTCTGAAATTGGAGGTATTCATAAGGTTATAGTTGATGAGTCTATTGAAATTGAAGCAGAAACTATTATTATTTCAACAGGAGCAACTGCTAAATATTTAGGATTAGAAAGTGAACAACGTTTAATAGGTGGAGGTGTTTCGGCATGTGCTACTTGTGATGGTTTTTTCTATAAAGGACAAGACGTAATTGTTGTTGGAGCAGGTGATACCGCTGCTGAAGAAGCAACTTATTTAGCTAATATTTGTAATAAAGTTACCATGTTAGTTAGAAAAGATCACATGAGAGCTTCAAAGGCTATGCAGCATAGAGTTGAAAAAACAGCAAATATTGAAGTTTTATATAATACTGAATTAGATGAGGTTTTAGGGAAGGATGTTGTTGAAGGTGTTCGTGTTGTAAATAATCAATCAGGAGATAAGAATGAGATCGCTGTAACAGGTGCTTTTATTGCTATTGGGCACAAACCAAATTCAGATTTATTTAAAGGCGTTTTAGATATGGATGATGTAGGTTACTTAATAACAAAAGGGAAATCAACAAAAACAAATTTACCAGGAGTTTTTGCAGCTGGTGATATACAAGATAAAGAATATCGTCAAGCAGTAACAGCAGCAGGTACAGGTTGTATGGCGGCTCTAGATGCTGAACGTTATTTAGGTGCTTTAGAATAATAGCACATATTATATAAAATAAAAAAGAGCTTACAAATATGTAAGCTCTTTTTTTATGATTAATATTTTTGATCGTCTATTGATTTTGTAATAGAAGATTTAGTAGTTCCAGTATGTTTGGTCGTTTTACTTTCAATAAGCATGATTAAGCATTCGTTTTCTGAAGATACTCTGTGATTAATACCTTTTCTAACAACAAATAAATCTCCTTTATTCATTATGAAGCTTGGTTCATTTTCAATTTCCATTAATAAAGAACCTTCTGATATATAAAATAACTCATCTTCATTTTCGTGATTATGCCAAGGAATATCTTCTCCTTTTATTTTTGCTAATTTCACGTATTGATCATTAACCGTTGTAATAATCTTAGGTGAAAAATAATTCTCTATAGATTTAGATTCCTCTTTTAGGTTCATCATTTATTTTTTACGAATGCAATATACTAAGTAAATTTATAAGATAGTTTGGCTTTATTCTAGAAAGATATTACGCTGAGAATCATTACTCTTTTATATTGTCTTACTTTCTTTACAAATCAAATTAATCTTAGCATTAAAGAAATGTCAAGTGTTTTTTACTTACTTAATAGAAAATCAAGCTTTTCGATACTCAGTAAAGGAGTAAACTTTGTTAAGCTATAATCTGCGACTTTTTGAATAATTAAAGGATCTTTATCTAAAATATCACAAAGCTCTTTTTCTGAATTCGAATTTGCAATAACAACTCCACCGTTACGAGGATCTTTAGGTCCTCCAAATATAAAAAGTCCTTTTTTATATAAATTAGAAACATATTCTCTATGCTGTTCAGTAAAAGAATTTACTTCATCTATAGGTCGGATAAAATTAAAATTAATTAAAAACATGTTTTTAGTATTTAGTTAAATTTTTTGGCCCATTTTTCTGACCATTTTCTTAGTGGGTTGAAAAGATTGAATAACTCTTCACCCATATCTGTTAGTTTGTAGCCATCAACAACCTTTTCGATAATAAAAGTTTTTTGAAGTTCTTTTAATCTAGTATTTAAAGTTGTAGGAGATATTCCGTCACATAATTTTTCTAGTTCACTAAACGATTTTTTATTTTCCTTTAAATACCATAGAATATTCATAGCCCAATTTCTTCCTAATAAATCAAAAAGAGCCATTATTGGTTTTCCAGATTTTGAACCTCTTACAGGTTTTCCGGGTTTAGGTGTGTTCATTCTTTTTTTTGTAAAACTACATATTTTGTAGTTAACTACAAAATATGTAGTAGTTGTTTTGTAGAAATGTACTTAATAAATAAAAATATTTTTTTAAATGTTATTCTTTAGCACCATGACTTTTCGCAATATCAACCCAATGCTCAGAAATTCCTTTTACATCAGCGCCTAACCCTCTAGCTAAGTGTAGTGCTACAGCAACCATTAAAACAGAAGCTTCATGAAGTTCATTAAAAGTTTGTAAGTTGCCGAATTGTTCCTGTGCTTTTAGTTGCAGTAAATTATTGTGTTTTTGAGCAAAATTAATAGGATTATCAGTATTGTTAATACTAGGAGTCATTAAACAATTCATCCAATCTTCGCCTATTCGTTCAGCTAATAACTCAGGGCTTTCAGTTCCTATAACTCTCCAAGTAGCAAGTGTTTTTGTATCTCCTGATTCAGCTAAACCAGAGTCTAAAAGTAATTCAAAAGCAATATCGGCAATGTTTTGCATTACAATTAAATACTCATCTTGTGCTTTTTCAAATAAATCAGCTTCTTGCCCTTTAAGGTATTCACCAACACTAAGTTTAGGTAATTCTAAAACTTCAGAGCAGTCATTTAAACAAGGAAATTTATTACCTTCATATATATAATGTGCTTTATTAAATTGTATTTGACGACCTAAAGGATATAAACGACAAGCTAATGGACGACCTTGGTGTACACTACAGCCAACATTCTCTACATATTGATTACATGCTTTTTGTCCTTTTTTATCTTCTTTTCCGTCAAAACGTAATCGAATACCACCAAACTCGCAGTAAAGGTCTCGGAATTCTCTCGAAGTAATTTTTTTTTCTTTACTAAAACTTAATAACTCCCATGGGTTAAGCATTACAGATTTTCCAAAACAGCATGTTCCTGCTCTAGAGCAAGTAAGAGGTAGTATACTTTGAGTATTAAGTTTAGTTGTCTGCATTTTTTATATATTAAAAGAGCTTTTCTTATTTTATCTTTTTTAATAAAAGATTATTTTAAAGTGGCTAAATTAAGAAGCTAATCAATTTTTTATACTCTTATTTAGAATAAATGTGTAAAAATAAATTAAAAAACCATGAATATTTTTTTGAAAAAAGTGATTGTAATTTGAGATTTGCGTAACTGTTAGTATATCAGTAGATTTGTTGTTCTTTAAAAGTTAAAAGAGCTAAACTTTTTGTAATGAAACACGATTTAACAAAGAAAGATGCTATTTTTACAAAAAATAGAACAACCTTATTAATTAATTACATGATAATGAAGAAATTAATTACAACTTTACTGCTTGTCGCTAGCCTTGTTACTTATGGGCAAATTCACAACCCTGTAAAGTGGACTACCTCTGTAAAAAAAATATCAGAGAAAGAAAGTGAATTAATAGCAACAGCAACTCTAGATGGTGATTGGCACATGTATTCTCAAGAAATTCCTAAAGGAGGACCAGTACCTACATTGTTTTCTTTTACAGGAGATAAGCGTTATTTAAAAAAAGGAAATACAAAAGAAGAGGAAGGACATGTTGTTGATGATGAGATATTTGAAATGCGTATTAAATATTTTGATCATAAGGCAGTTTTTAAACAACGAATAAGATTAAAAACGAACGAGAAATTTACAATAAAGGGAACTGTAGAGTATATGGTTTGCTCAGGTGAAAATTGTTTACCACCAAAAGAAGTAGATTTATCTTTTAAAATTAATTAAATTCTCCCTTATAAATTAGATGAAAAAAATATTCATATTACTGTTTAGTTTAGTTATAAACTTAACAGCAAACAGTCAGATATTTAATCCTATTACCTGGAAAACATCTGTCGAAAAAATATCCGAATCAAAATATAAATTAATAACAGAAGCTACTATAGAAGAGGGCTGGAGTTTATATTCTCAAGAAGTACCAAAAGGAGGGCCGATAGCAACAACCTTTACTTATGATGATAATGGTGGTAGTATTAAATTAGTAGGTAATACTAAAGAACCAAAAGGAAAAATTAAGTTTACAAAACTTTTTAATGACGAAGGAATGAATATAAAATCTTTCGCTCACAAAGCTGTTTTTGAGCAAGAGATTGAATTGGTTAGTGGAGATATTAAAGAGCTTGAAGCTTTTATAGAATTTATAGCTTGTACAGACGAAGAATGTTTGCCACCAAAAGAAATTGATTTAGTTTTTAACTTAACTAAAAGCATAACAAAAAAACAAAAAGTTTCTAAAACTGTTAAATCAGGTGAAGGTACTAAGGAAGATAAAAAAGGATTATTAAGTATATTTTTTATAGCTTTTTTGTCAGGTTTTGCAGCATTATTAACACCTTGTGTTTTTCCAATGATTCCTATGACTGTAAGCTTCTTTACAAAACAAAGTAAGAGTAAAGCAAAAGGAATTAAAAATGCAATTATCTACGGATTATCAATTATAGGAATATATGTATTGTTAGGTACTGTAGTAACAGGTGTTTTTGGAGCAGATGCTTTAAATGCTTTATCAACAAATGTTTGGTTTAACATTGCTTTCTTTGTAATACTAATAGTATTCGCTGTATCCTTTTTAGGAGCCTTTGAAATTACATTACCAAGTTCTTGGGCTACTAAAGTAGATTCACAAGCAGATAGAGGTGGTTTAATCGGAATCTTTTTTATGGCATTAGCTTTAGCAATTGTGTCGTTTTCTTGTACAGGGCCAATTGTGGGAACATTATTAGTTGAGTCAGCATCAAAAGGAGGTATCGCACCTATTATAGGTATGTTAGGTTTCTCATCAGCTATTGCAATACCATTTGCGCTATTTGCAGCTTTTCCAGGTTGGTTAAATTCATTACCAAAATCAGGAGGTTGGTTAAATACAGTAAAAGTAGTTTTAGGTTTTTTAGAACTAGCATTAGCTTTTAAATTTTTATCGAATGCTGATTTAGTTTTGCAATTACATTTATTAGAAAGAGAAGTATTTATTGCTATTTGGATAGCTATATTTGGAGCATTGACGTTGTATTTATTAGGTAAAATTCAATTACCTCATGATAGCCCACAAAATCATATTTCAGTAGGAAGGCTAGGTTTAGGTTTAGTCGTAGGAGCATTTACTATTTATATGTTGCCTGGTTTATGGGGAGCACCTTTAAATATAATTAGTGCTTTTCCACCACCACAACATTATAGCGAGTCTCCATACGGTGTAGGGTATACAAAACAAAGTGCGATTACTGTTTTAGATAAAGAGGCTGGTAATCATAATGGTTTACCAGAAGGAGCACATTTAATGCCTCCCCACGATATTATTTCTTTTCATGATTATGATAAAGGATTAGCTTATGCTAAAAAAGTAGGGAAGCCTGTAATGATAGATTTTACTGGACATGCTTGTGTGAATTGTCGTAAAATGGAACAAAATGTTTGGGTAAAGCCTAAAGTATTAGATGTTTTAAAAAATAAGGTTGTATTAATATCGTTATATGTTGATGATAAAAGACCTTTAAAAGATGATGAAATTGTTGATTCTAAATTAAACCCAGGAAAGAAGTTAAAGTATATTGGGCAAAAATGGAGTGAATTACAAACCATAAAATACAAAGCAAACTCTCAGCCATTCTATGTGTTAATGGCACATGATGAATCTAATTTAATAGATCCAGCATCATATACACCAGATGTAGATGAGTATTATAATTGGTTAGAAAAAGGGATCGCCAATTTTTAAAAACAGTTCGATATCAAAAAACACTTTAGTAATTTTCTAAAGTGTTTTTTTTTGTTAAAAATTAGCTGATAAACTATTTGTTGTAGTTTTAAATTAACTGTTTTTATTTAAAAGTTAAGCTATTGTCGTTGATTTTGTGTTTTATGTGATACTATTTTAGCGATTACAACACATATATTACTATATGTTTAGCTCATCTGCCGCATATTTTTTATAAATACTTATTTTTGAGAATGAAAAAAATTATTCAAATAGACAGTGATTTTATAGAAAATAATACTAATTTTTTAGAATTGATTTCAGAATTAAAGACTTCGTTTTCTTCGGAAGATACAATTGTTCCTATGCGACATCATCATGATTTTGCAAACCCAGAAGTAAATGTTGACTCTACATTATTATTGATGCCTGCATGGACACCTAGTAAAAATGCAGGAGTAAAAATAGTTACAGTAAGTCCAGAAAATAGTCAGTTTGATTTACCATCTATTAACGGAACTTATATTTATTTAGATGCTGTTAGAGGTACTATTAAGGCAATATTAGAAGCTAAAAATTTAACGGTAAAACGTACTGCAGCAGCTTCAGCTTTAGCATCATCATTTTTATCAAACAAAGATGCTTCTTCTCTATTAATGATAGGAACAGGTGCCTTATCTACCAATTTAATTAAAGCACATGCTTCAGTACGACCAATTAAAAGTGTTTTTATTTGGGGACGTGATTTTAAGAAAGCACAAGCTATTTGCGAAGCACTTAAAAACGAAAATTTTGCAATTACAGCTGTAAAAACCATTGAAGAAAAAATAGCAGAAGTTTCTATTATTTCTTGTGCAACATTGTCTAAAACACCTTTAGTGTTAGGTAAGTATTTAAAGCCAGGACAGCATGTTGATTTGGTAGGAGCTTATAAGAAAGATATGAGAGAGGCTGATGATGAAACAATAGTAAAAGCAGCTGTTTATATTGATACTTTTCAAGGAGGGTTAAAAGAAAGTGGCGATATTTTTATTCCGTTAGAAAACGGAAAACTAAAAGAAGAAAATATTAAAGCAGATTTATTTGAACTATGTTCAGGTAAAAAAACAGGAAGAAAAAATCAAGAAGAAATTACTGTTTTTAAATCTGTGGGCCATGCTTTAGAAGATTTAGCAGCAGCAAATTATTACTATAATAAATATTCAGATGAATAAAACATATCAAAATATACTTTTAAATACAGATTTTATAGCAAAGGAAGATTGGCTAGAAATCAAAACTATTGATATGCATACTGGGGGAGAACCTTTACGTGTTATAGTAGGCGGATTTCCAGAACTAAAAGGTAATTCAGTTTTAGATTATAGACGTTATTGTAAAGATAATTTCGATTATTTACGAACAGCATTAATGTTTGAACCACGGGGTCATCCAGATATGTATGGGTGTATCTTATTACCACCAAATGATAATGAGGGAGACTTCGGAATTATATTTTTACACAACGAAGGATATTCAACCATGTGTGGTCATGCTATTATTGCTATTTCTACATTAGCAGTAGAAATGAATTGGATTAGCGTTAAAGAGGGTGAAAATATTTTAAAGATAGATGCTCCTTGTGGAAGAATAACATCTTTTGCTAACGTAAAAGGAGGCAAAGTAACTGGGGTACGTTTTCATTGTGTGCCAAGCTTTGTTGTCGGTTTAGATAGAACTGTTGAGGTTGATGGATTAGGAACTGTAACATATGATTTAGCTTATGGTGGTGCTTTTTATGCTTATGTAGATATGGCTAAGAATAATTTTGACTTTGAGCTAAGTACCGATTCTTATCGAGCGTTAATTACTAATGGTATGAAAATTAAACATGCTGTTATGAATATAGATAAAGAAATTATGCATCCACTAGAAGATGATTTAAGTTTTTTATATGGAACTATTTTTATAGATAATAATAAACAAGTATCAGGAAATGATAGTAAAAATGTATGCATTTTTGCTGAAGGAGAAGTAGATCGTTGTCCTACAGGATCTGGGGTTTCTGGTAGAATGGCTATTCATAAAAAAAGGAATGAAATTAAATATGGAGAAACTATGACAATTGAAAGTATAACAGGATCAGTTTTTAAAGGCTCAGTTGTTTCAGAAGAACGTTATGGAGCATACAATGCTGTTATTCCAGAAGTAGAAGGAACAGCTCATATTACAGGAGTACAAACTTTTTTGATTGATCCAAATGACCCAATGAAAGATGGTTTTATACTTAGGTAATTAAAAAGTGAGTTTTGATTTTTTTAATATTTATAGTTAAATTCAAAAGATTAGGATTATAAAAAGCCTTTATTTAAAATAACAATATAATTGTTATTTTAAATAAAGGCTTTTTATTGTTTAATAATTAAACGATAGTTGTTATTTTTCTTCTAACCAGCGATCAATAATAGCATAAATTTTTTTCTTGTTTTCAGTATTAAAGCTTTCAACACGAGTTGTATGACTTCCTTCAGGCTTTACAAATTTGTATAGCTCTCTCTTTTCAGCATCACTACTTAATTCAACAGCAGTCGAACTCCAAGTATCGTATTCACCGTAAATAAAAAGCATTTTTTCGGCTGAATTATCAAGGAAAGATTTAACCTCTTGCATTGGTTTTAAATTATACTCTTTTGAAATGCCTTCAGGAAAAGCCCAATCAAATTTGTAAATCTTTGATTCATTATTGAAGTATTTTTTAAAAGGAGCAGTTTCGTAACCATAAATTCCTTGCTCTGTTAGAGCAGCCCAAAAATAAGGTTGTAAACCATCAACCGACTTTTCTTCAAAAAAACCATAACCAGACACACTAATTAAATGTTTGTACATATCATCTATAGAAACATTTTTAGTAGGTATACTATCAACATTGTTTCCCCATTGCCAAAAAGAAAAAGAATATTCTAGAATTGTATAATTAATTGCTTTTTCTGCTCCAAACTCCCAAGTTAGTCCTTTTTCTTTGGCTGCAGTTTTCATTTTCTTTAAAAGAGCTTCTCTGTTTTCAAAACAAAGCTCTTGAAAAGCTTTAATCTTTTCTCTATCTTCTTTTGTTCCTACCGTTTTTAAAAACTGATAAACTCTAGGGTCTTCACGTTTGTAGTTTAAAGGACCAACATAACAAACACAAGCATCTACGTTTTTAGGAAAATATCTACGATGTGCCATTGTTGTTTGACAGCCTTTAGATACTCCTGTAGATATAAACTTTGTATCTGGATATAAAGCATTTCTAATAGCATCAATAATAATCTCTTGATCTTTAGCTGCATTTTCAACTGTAAGTGTGTTCCAATCTATTTTTTTAGGTCGTGAATTATTAAAGTAACGATGCTCGATACTTAATTGATTTGCATTATAGTGTTTAGCTAGTTCTCCTGCAGTTTCATTACCTATTCCATAACCACGAAGTTCTACAATTACTGGTTGTGTAGGATTTTCAAAACCTAAAAAAACACGTTGTTTAAAAGTACCTTTCGATAGGTCATTATGGTCAACTGGTTGTTCGAACCATATTTCATAGTTTTCATCGAAATGACTTACTATATCCCTTTTTTCGATGCTCACTACATTCTTTATAGCTGCAATTTTCTGGAAAGTTGTAGTTTTAGAGGATGATTTTTCAGTTGTTTCCTTGGTCTTACAGCCTATAAATAATAGCGCAAAAAGTAAAAAATAAAAAGAGCGAATTAATTTCATAATATGTTTAGTTTATCTAGCGTTTTATTATTGTTTAACAAGTTGTATTTATTTTTACTCGCTATTTTATAATATTTAATTATTTTGATTTATACCAAATGGATCTTCGATAGAATGCATAGGTTCTGTAAACCATTTAGGTCCTTTTTTGGTCATCATAATATGATCTTCATGACGTATTCCAAATTCGTTAGGCACACAAATCATAGGCTCATTGCTAAAAGTCATTCCTGAAGTTAAAACAGTTTTATCGTTTCTAACAATGTATGGCCATTCATGAATTCCTAACCCAATTCCATGACCAACTCTATGTGGTAATCCTGGTAGTTTATAGTCAGGTCCTAAATTATGAGATTCTAATACAACTCTTGCTGCATTATCAACCTCTTCACATGTATTGCCTAATTTAGCTGCATTAAAAGCAGCTTGCTGTGTTTCTTTTTCAATATTCCAAATAGATTTTTGTAAATCATTTGCTTTACCAAAAACATAAGTTCTAGTAATATCTGAAATGTAGTCGTGTAATTGACAGCCTGTGTCTATAAGTACGATTTCGTTTTCTTCTAAGTTTTTTGGAGATTTTACACCATGTGGAAATGATGAGTCTACACCAAATAGTACAATACAAAAATAGGACCCAGAAGGAACTCCGTATTTAATATGAGCATTATGAATAAAATCAGTAACTTCTTTAGCTGATATACCAACATATAAAATTCTTGCTGCTGCTTTTTGAACCTCTAATGTAATGTTCATAGCATGTTGCATAATGGCAATTTCAGCGTCAGATTTTATCATTCTGCAACCAGCTGTAATTGATTTAGCATCTTCTAATGTGTATGTTGCTACTTTATTTATTCCATCAATAACAAAAAAAGGTGTTGCTTCATCCATAAGAATAGCTCCTTCGGTGACATTATTGCCAACTAGAACTTTAGTAAATAGTTCATATGGACTTTCATGTTCTTCCCAACAATTAACTTCACCACTTATAAGGATAAAGTCTAAGATTGTGCCTTTTTCAAACTCTGGAGCAATAAAATGAAGATCACCGTTTTGAAATAAAATAGCACCAACCATTCGCTCGCTAGAGCTCCATTTCATTCCTGTGAAATAAAATAGGTTCGTTCCGGCATGTAAATACATTGCTTGTTTGTTTTGACTTTTCATCAATTCACAAGCTTTGTTTATTCTAGATTGAAATTCTTCTTTTTGAATAGGAACAACTAAGTGTGTATTTGGAGTTATAGCATTTAATTCTGCTTCTATGGTAGAACCTCCAATTCCGAATGTACTCATTTAATATTTTTTTAATTATTCATTAATGCTTCAATATCCTTAATTTCTATAGGCATTGCAGCTGTTAAATTGATATTTCCGTTCTCAGTAATCAGGTAATCATCTTCAAGTCTACACCCAATGCCTTCTTCAGGAATATAAATTCCAGGTTCACAAGTTAAAACCATACCTGCTTCAAAAGGACGAGAATATAAGCCAACATCATGTACATCTAACCCAAGATAGTGTGCTGTTCCGTGCATAAAGTATTTTTTATATAAAGGTTTCTTAGGATTTTGATTGGCAACGTCATTAGCATCTAATAAGTTTAGTTTTATTAACTCATTTTCTACTAAATCAGCCATGTTTTTTTCATAATCAATCGGTAAAACACCTGGTTTTAATAATTTACTGCCTTCCTTTAAACAATGTAAAACGGCGGTATAAACAGCAGCTTGTCTTTCAGAAAATTTTCCATTAACAGGAAAACATCGCGTAGTATCACTATTATAGTTTGCGTAACAAATTCCAAAATCGAGTAAAATCATTTCACCATCATTACAAGTTGAATCATTTGTGTTGTAATGCAATGCACAAGCATTTTTACCAGAAGCTACAATTGGTTGAAAAGCATGATGAGATGCCCCTGATTTAACTAAATTATAGGTTAACTCGGCTTCTAATTCATACTCTTTCATAGTAGCTTTACAAGCTTTTAAAACCGATACAAAAGAATTTATACTTATGTCGGCAGCTTTTTGCACTAATTGAATTTCTTTATCAGATTTAACAGGTCTTAAATCACGAGTAATTTTTGCAGCTCTATAATATTCGTGTAAAGGATATTTTTCTTTACACCATTTTATCATTCTGTTTTGTTGTGTTTCTTGATCTTTAGTAGCACGTTTTAGATGTTCATTATGTCCTAAATAAAATCCATCAGCTTCAAAAGCCATGTATTGTAAAGTCATTTCAAAATTACTAGACCATTCTATTCTATCAATTCCAGAAACCTCAATGGCTTGCTCTTTTGTTAGTTTTTCACCATCCCAAATTTTAATCTGTTCATTTGTTTCTTTTACAAATAAAACGGCACGATTCTCTTCTTTATATGCATCAGGATACAATATTAAAATTGTTTCTTCTTGATCAATTCCAGATAAATAAAACAGGTCATTATTCTGAGTAAACCCCATTACATCATCAGCATTGTTATGCTTTACATCATTAGATACTAAGATAGCAATAGTGTTTGGTTTCATTTGAGAGGTGAAACGTTTTCTGTTTTCTATAAATAAAGAGTTGTTTATTTGGTCGTAACGCATATTTTCTTAAAGATATGTTTAATTATTTTTTTAGATGCTTGTAGGTAATGTAAGATTATGAATACCTTTCTACGTGAAAAGGTTGTAAATCTAAACTTGTTTTTTTATCAGAAATAATTTCTGAAATTAATTTACCTGTAGCAGGGCCCAAGCTCCACCCCATCATAGCGTGTCCAGTAGCAATAGTCACGTTTTTAACTTTAGATAAACGTCCAATATAAGGTAAGCCATCAGGAGAACATGGTCTTAAACCGCAAGCTACATCATCAATTTCTTTTTGTTCAATTTTTAAACCATCATAAAAACCTTCACTAGCTTTGGCTATTGCATTTACTCTAACACGGTTTATTTTGTTATTTATTTTATCAACTTCCATAGTACCAGCAAAACGTGTAAAACCATTCATAGGAGTTACAGCAACTTTAGCTTCCATTAAAATTGCAGGTATTGTAATTCCTGTTTCTTTTTTTACATTAATTCTATAGCCTTTACCAGCTTGAACAGGTACCGTTGTATTTAGTTTTTTTAATAAATTTTGAGACCAAGAACCTGTTGCTACAACGATTTCATCAGCAATTAATTCTTGTTTATTGGTTCTTATTGATGTTACTTTATCGCTTTTTACATTTATATCTATTACTTCTTCATTAGATAAAATGGTAGCGCCCTTTTTTTCTAAATAAGATTTTAATTGTGGCATAAATTCATTTGGAGTCATATGTGCATCTGTATGATAATACACAGCTCCTTTTATATTTAGGCCAGCATTCGGTTCTAGTTTTAGTACTTGCTCTTTCGTTAAATTTTCAACTTTTAAACCTTCTTGTATTGCTCTTTTTCCAGTAGTCCATTCTTCTTCACCAGTTTTATCTGTTTGATAGCACATTAATAGACCTTTGTGTTTATAAAAGAAGTCGAAATCATTAGAATTTTTTATGTCTTGATATAATTCCCTACTTAAAACATTAATATCTTTTATTGTTTTAATAGAATTTTCAACTCTCTCTTTGGTAGCTGCTTTTTTAAATAACCAAGTCCATTTTAAAAAATCATAATCTAAGCGAGGCTTTACAGAAAAAGGACTTTTTGAGTCAAACATCCATTTAATTCCTTTATTAATCATTCCTGGAGCTGCCAAAGAAATAATATGACTCGGGGTTATATAACCTGCGTTTACATAAGAGGCACCACTTGAAAAATCTGATTTATCAATTACTGTAACTTTATGACCTTCTTTCTGAAGGTAATAAGCTGAACATAAACCTATAATTCCTCCACCAATAATTACTACTTCTTTCGACATTTAATATGTTATTTATACTTACTCTTTAATGATTCTATCTACAGTTATAATTCTAAATGTATTAGAGTTAACTGTAATTTTTATGTTGTGTTCTATATTGGATATATAAAAATTCTTTCCTAATTTCTTATAATTATTTAGAGCAGTATCTTCTAATACTTTCTTTATAAGGTCTTGACTTTTATATCTAGAAAAAGCTACACCTAGTTTCTTGTTTATTCTTTGATAAACAAGATCGGTATAGCAATGATTCTTTATAATTTCGTGTTTGTCTATTTTCAATTTTTTTGATTGAAAGGTAGTTGTTTTTAGTTTAGATTACCTGAAATCCATGAGCATATGGATCGTCTTCATCATCGATAAGAATATTGTTGTATCCAAATACTTTAGCCCAGCCTTGAATACTAGGAATAATAGCCATTTTACCATCTAAAGTAGTTTCTTTTTCTACTCTACCAATAAATTTACTACCAATAAAACTTTCGTGAATGAACTCTTCATTTACTTTTAGTTTTCCTTTAGCATATAATTGAGCTAGTCGGGCAGAAGTACCTGTTCCACAAGGGCTTCTATCGATAGCTTTATCTCCATAAAAAACAGCATTTCTACCTGAAGAAGTTGGATCGATAGGGTTACCTGTCCATAACATATGAGTTACATCTCTAATGGTGTCATTTTCTGGATGAATAAACATATCTGGATATTTCTCGTTAATACGATCTCTAACAACTTGAGAATATTGAATGATTTTACTTGCAGTAAAATCATGTACTCCAGAAAAATTTTTCTGAGGGTCTACAATAGCGTAATAATTACCGCCATAAGCAACATCAAAAGTAATTTCACCTAATTCAGGACAATCAATAGTTAAATTTTCTGCTGCTAAATAACTTTTTACATTAGTTAATCTTACCCAGTCTACTTTTTTACCTGTTTGACCATATTCAATGTTAACCAAACCAGCAGGTGCTTCCATTTTAATCTTTCCTGAAATTTTAGGTGTAATTAACCCTTCTTCAATTGCAATAGTAATGGTTCCAATTGTTCCATGCCCACACATTGGTAAACAACCAGAAGTTTCAATAAATAAAATTGCAAAATCATTTTCTAGATTGTGAGGTGGAAATAAAATACTTCCACTCATCATATCGTGCCCACGAGGTTCGAACATTAAACCTTTACGAATCCAGTCATATTCTTTTAAAAAATGCTGACGTTTTTCGCTCATGTTTGATCCAATTAAATTAGGACCGCCTCCTGCAACAACTCTTACCGGGTTTCCGCAAGTGTGTGCATCTACACAAAAAAAAGTTTTTCTCATATTAAATTAAATAGCTGACTTGTATTCTTTCTTATAAAAAACCCTTCAAAAAATTCTCTAATCAAGAAAACGAAGTCAGCATTTTTTTAATTTCTTTAGAGTGGTTATTTTTTAAAAAATATTCCTTTTTCTAAAGAAATTGTTAATTCTTATTATTGTACTCGTCGTTTTATAAAGTTACTATTAATAACAAAATAATTTTTAGTTTCTTAATTCTGTTGGTAACAATTCAGTTGGCCAATCTTGAAAACTAAAAGGTCTTATCCATCTTTTTATAGCACCTAAACCAACGGCTGTAAACCTAGAGTCAGATGATGCAGGGTATGGTCCACCGTGTGTCATTGATTCACAAACTTCTACACCTGTAGGCACTCCGTTAAAAATAATTCTACCTACTTTAGCTTGTAATGCATCTGCTATTATTGGTAGTTCAGAGAAATCTTCTTTTTCAGCTAATACTGTTCCCGTTAGTTGACCTTCTAAGCTATCAATAACTTCTACCAACTCGGCTTGGTTTTTTGCTTTAACAACTAAAGAAAAAGGTCCGAAAACTTCGGTATGCATTTTTGGATTTGCTAAAAAGTTAGAACCAGATACAGTACATATTGTTGAGGCAGCAAAGTTGTCTTCAATATTATCTGTTATTTGACCTACAATTTCTACACCTGGCTGAGAAGTAACTACCGCTCCGTTTGATATAAAACCATCCTTAATATTTGGGTGTAACATACATTGTGGTGCAATTGCTATCGTTTTTTCTGCTAAATCTTTAACAAAAGCATCTGTTTTATCACCAGCAAGTGTTAACAATAAACCTGGGTTAGTACAAAATTGCCCTGTTCCTACAGTTATTGAACCTGCATAAGTAGTTGCTGTTTCAGCAGATTTTCTTTCAATTACATTTGGCATTACTACTACAGGGTTGATACTTCCCATTTCAGCAAATACTGGAATTGGTTCATTTCTTTCTGCAGCTAAGTTATAAAGAGCTCTACCGCCAGCAATACTCCCTGTAAAGCCAACAGCTTTTACTTTAGGGTGCTTAACTAATGCTGTACCAACAACTCTTCCGCTTCCAGTAATGTTTGAAAACACACCATTTGGCATCCCTGTTTTTTCAGCTGCTTTAATAATAGCTGAAGCTACCAATTCACCTGTTCCAGAGTGCATTGCGTGTGATTTTACAATTACTGGGCAACCTGATGCTAAGGCACTTGCTGTATCACCACCAGCCGTTGAAAAAGCTAAAGGAAAATTACTTGCAGCAAATACAACAACAGGTCCTAATGGAATTGATGTTTTTCTAATATCTGACTTAGGTAATGGTTGTCTTGTTGGAATTGCTTCGTCAATGGTAACATTTCTCCATTCATCTTTTAAAATTAAGTCAGCAAAAGCTCTTAATTGACCAATGGTTCTTCCTCTTTCTCCTTGTGCTCTTCCTTCTGGTAAACCAGATTCTGACATATACATATCAGTTAATTCTGAATCTAAAGCTAGTATTTCATCTGCTATTGCATTTAAAAAAGCAGCTCTTTGCTTCCCAGATATATTTCTATATACTTTAAAGGCACTATCAGCTAATTCTACTGCTTCATTAACTTCATTTAAAGTTGCTTGGAAAAAAGGTGTTGAATTTTGTGTGTTTAACTTCGGATTTACAGTTTTATGAGTAGTAGTTCCTTCAGCTTTTAATTGATTTCCTATATAATTTTTTCCTGTAATCATTAGATTTATTTTTTTAAATGTGTTTTACACTTAATGAGATTTATACATTTTGTTGAAACCTGCAAAATCATTGCCTAAAAATGAAGCAATGATTTGTTAAGGTGTACTTTATAAATATGTAACTTTAAAATATAATTAATCTTAAATTTAAGATTAATTATATTTTAAAGTTTTAGATTAAGCCATTATAGCTAATTCTTTATATTCAGGTAAAGTAGGTCTCGTTTTTAATCCATTTTCAATAATAGCTAAAACTCTCTCTCTTTCTTCACCAATTAAAGGTAAACGTGGTTCACGTACATTTTCAGTACCAATACCTGTAGCTACCTCTGCTAATTTAATGTTTTGAACTAATTTAGAATTAATGTCTAGTTCTAATAAAGGTAAGAACCAACGGTAAATTTCAATTGCTTCTTCAGTTCTTCCAGCTTTTGCTAAGTTGAAAATAGCTACTGTTTCTGCCGGAAAAGCACAAACTAAACCAGCAACCCATCCATCAGCGCCCATGAAAATACTTTCTAAAGCTAAAGTGTCAACTCCTGATAAGATAGCTAAACGATCTCCAAAGCGATTTTTAATACGAGTAATATTAGATAAATCTCTTGTAGATTCTTTTACTGCTTGAATGTTTGGACAATCACGCAATAATTCTTCAAACATATCTAAAGTAACCTCAATACCGTAATCAACAGGGTTGTTATATACCATAATTGGTAATGTAGTACTGTTTGCTACTTTTTTAAAATAGGTCGTAGTTTCTCTATCGTCAGCTTTATATCGCATTGGAGGTAACATCATTAAGCCTAGTGCTCCGTCTTCCTTTGCTTTTCTAGCTGCGTCGATTGCTGCGACTGTAGTTTGTTCTGCAATATTCATTATTACTGGTACTTTACCGTTAACAACTTCTACAGCTTTTCTTACGATTACTCTTTTTTCATCATCTGTAAGCGTACTAGCTTCACCAAGTGTTCCTCCTAAAATAATACCGTTAACACCTGCGTCTAACTGAGCTTTAATATTTACTTCAAAATTTACTAAATCTAACGTATCGTTATCTGTAAATTTAGTTGTAACTGCTGGCATAACACCATTCCATTGTATAGTACTCATTGTTTGTTTTTTAAGGCAAAGTTATAGTTGATTTACTGAGTTTATTGTTTGTTTTTTAACCATAACATATACTATATTACCCTTAACGTTTATTTATAGTGTTTGTAATGTTAATATATCATAGATTTGTTTAAAATATTACCCATTTCTATGAAGGTTTTACCATTTAAAATACCAAAGACTAAAAATTTAGGACTGATTTATCAAGAAGATAATGGAGCTTTTTTTTATGATAAGTATCATGAGCATGAAGAAGTGCAGTTGTGTTATATTATTAAGGGTGAAGGTACTTTAATTGTTGGTGATACAGTTAATGAATACCATTCTAATGATATTCTGGTAATAGGAAGTAGACAACCTCATGTTTTTAAAAGTGATAATTCAGTAATTAAAAATTCATCCATGATTTCGCTTTTTTTTACTAAAAAGTCATTTGGTGAAACTTTTTTTGAATTGGATGATTTTAAAGAGATAGCACCTTTTTTTAGTAAATCTAAAAACAGTTTTAGGGTTAAAAATAACAAAGTAAAAATAACAAAGCTTTTTTTTAAGTTACAAAAAAGTAGGGATTTAGTAAAGTTTACTGTTTTTATTAAGATGTTAACTATTATTTCAAGTTCTAAGGTAGAATCTCTCTCATCTTTTATATATGAAAAAAAGTATACTGATAATGAAGGTAAACGAATGCGAAATATAATGGATTATACATTGCAAAATTTTAACAAAAAAATAGAACTAGACGATATAGCAGAGATCGCAAATATGACATCTAATGCTTTTTGCAGGTATTTTAAACAAAGAACGAATAAAACTTTTTTCACTTTTTTAAATGAACTTAGAGTAGAAAATGCATGTAGGTTATTACAAAATAAAGATTATTCAATTATTGATGTATCAGAAAGATCAGGGTTTAAAAATATATCTAACTTTAATAGAAAGTTTAAGGAGTTAAAGAAGATAACACCTTCAAATTATAGATTAAATAATTAATATATCTACTTTTTTTAAAAGGTATAGGCTTTCTTGCTTCACTTGTCTATATTTGACAGCTATTTTATCAAACAAAATTATGAAAAATATTACAATACTATTTTCTTTTTTATTAATATTAAATATATCTGCACAAGAAACATTACCTATCTACGCAGATTATTTGTCTGATAATGTTTATTTATTACATCCGGCTGCAGCAGGAATAGGTGACTGTGGTAAGATACGTTTTACAGCGCGCCAACAATGGATTGGTGTAAAGGATGCTCCGTCATTACAAACTGTAAGTTTTCATGCAAAATTTAATGAGAATTCTAAAGCGGGGTATGGGCTTATACTATTTAATGACCGTAACGGTTACCACTCTCAAAAAGGTTTACAGGGTAGTTATACATATCATTTGGATATGGGAAATGAGAACCTGTTTAAACAATTATCATTTGGACTTTCAATGGCAATGGTGCAAAATGAAGTAGATCAAACTACGTTTGGTGGTGGAGATGTAAGTCAGGTAATTGAAAGTGATTTTTACTTTAATGCAGATTTTGGAATGGCATACCATTTTAAAGGTTTTTCATCATATTTAACAATAAAAAATATACTGCTTTCTGCAAAGAATAATTTAAACTCTAATTATGAATCACTTAATTTAAGAAATTATATTTTTGGAGCGAGTTACTTTTTTGGTGATGAAGATAAACTCCAATTTGAACCATCATTAATGCTGCAATATAAAGCAGAAACAGGAGAGAAAATAGGTGATCTTAATTTTAAAGTTTATAAAAAGTTTAAAACAAGCCAACTTTGGGCTGCTTTATCTTATAGAAGAAGTTTAGATAGTAGTGTTTTTGGTGATGCTAATTATATTACACCAATTATAGGTTTAAACTACAAGAAACTAATGTTTGCATATACGTATACGCAGCAAAGTGGAGATGTTGTTTTTTCTAATGGTGGTTTTCATCAAGTATCTTTTGGTATGGATATTTTATGTAGAAAACGTAGAGCTTCCGCTTGTCCTAATATTAATGGTAGTTTCTAAAAGTCAAAATTTTCAATAATAGCATCTTTATATTCGTTTAAAATTAAGGCTAAAATATTTTCTTCTTTATTGATGTAAAAGGTGTTTGTTGTATTTTTTTTTGAAATAGAATATAAATTGTTTTCTATTAAAATTTTCTTTGTTTGTTTTGCTACGGCTTCTCCAGAATCAATAATTGTAACATTATTTCCTACAATATTTTTTATTTGTGGAATCAAATATGGGTAATGGGTACATCCTAATACAATACAATCACATTTAGAAGAAATCATTAAACTTAAATATTCTTTTAATAGCTCAGTCATTTCTATTGAATACATTTTTCCAGTTTCAATAAGTTCAACTAAACCATTACCAATTTGTTCTATGATAAGAATATTGCTATTAATGTTAGCAGATGTCTTTTCAAATAAAGTACTATTAAGAGTTCCTTTAGTAGCTAGTATGCCTATGTTTTTTGTTTTAGTTTTTAGAGATGCCGATTTAATTGCAGGCTCAATCCCTATAAAAGGAATGTCGTAGTTTTTTCTTAAATATTCAATAGCATTTGTGGTTGCAGTATTACAAGCGACTACTATTATCTTACAACCTTTGTTTATTAAAAATTCTGTGTTTTTTATAGATAAATCTAGAATTTCATTTTTTGTTTTTTGACCATATGGTGCATTTTTACTATCAGATAAGTAAATAGTACTTTCATTTGGTAGTAAGGCATGAATTTCTTTCCAAATAGATGTACCTCCAATACCAGAGTCAAAAATACCTATAGGTTGCTGTTGTTTTCTAATCATATATAGCAAAAATAAAAATCCTGCTGAATTTTCAGCAGGATTTTTATATAATTATTTTTAAGATTTTATTAGAATCCTAATTTCGCTTTTACAGCATTTAAAATATTTTCTCCTTTGTCGTAAACGATTAATCCTTTTCCTGGAGAAGCATCAAATACATAGATAATTCCTTTTTCAGCAGCAACTGCTTTAATAGCATCTTCAGCTTTCTTTAAAAGAGGAATTGTTTTCTCTTGATATTTCTTTTGCATTTGCTGACTAGCAGTTTGCTCAGCTTTTTGAATTCTTACTTTATCTTGTTGAACTTCTGCAGCTCTTTTTTGATTTACTTCCTGTGTTTGACTTTTACCTTCAGCATCATATTTTTTAAATTTAGCATCTAGTTTTTTGTACATAGCTTCAATATCATCACGATAAGTCTTGCTTAGTTTTTCTAATTCAGCCTTCATCGCTTTTGTAGCAGGCATTTCAGATAATAATAAGTCTGTGTTTATATGTGCTGTTTTTTGTGCGTTTGCAATACCACCTAATCCAATTGTGAAAATAGCAACTAATAATAAGGTTTTAAAATGTTTCATCTTTGTTTTAATTTAATTTATACTCTCTATTCTTGATTTATTTACTCTTTTTTATTGCAGCTTCCTTTTTTGCTTCTTCTTGAGCTTTTCTTAAAGCTTCTCTTTTTTCTTTTAATAACTTTCTAACATTGGCTCTTTCTTCTAGTTTAGCTTTCCTTTTTTCTTCAATTCTTTTAATTCTTGCTAACCTATCATTTTTCTTTTTTTCTTTTATTGCTTCTTTCTTAGCTGTCTGTGCTTTTTGAGCATCAGTTAAACCTTCGTTTTTAAGCAATTCTTTTTTAGCAGCTATCTTATCCTTTTTTTGTTGTCTTTTTTGATCAATATTTATCATTTTTACAACAAGGTCGCTAATATCGTGTTTTTTGTTTGAATATAGCATTACTAAATCTCCAGATTTATCAAATACAAAATCATATTTTTTTCTAGAAGCAATAGTTTGAATGGCATTGTAAACTTGATCTTGAATTGGTTTTACCAATTGTCGTCTTAAGTTATACATATCTCCTTTAGGTCCAAAGTATAATGATTCTAATCTTCTTAAAGATTCTTGTTTTATAGTAATGTCTTCTTCACGCTCTTCAACTAAATCTTTTGTTAAAATAGCTTTTTCGTTACTTAAGTCTGTTTTTATAACTTCTATAGCTCGAGCTTCTTTATCTAATTTAGTTTTCCATTTTTCAACTTTAGCACTTAAAGAGTTTTGAGCTTCTAGATATTCAGGAATATTTTGAAGAATGTACTCCATGTCAATATATGCTATTCGTTGACTTTTTTGGGCAACAGTGATACTAGTAATAAGTAAAAGAACGATTGATAAAATGCTTTTTTTCATCTTGCTATAATGTGTTTAGAAAAAACCGTGCCAAAAAACTAGACACATCACAAATGTAATGTTTTTTAGAACTGTCTTCCAATAATAAAATGTGTTTGCCAACCAGATTTTTCTGATAACCCAGGTAAGGGATCAAAACCATGTGCGAAATCAATACCTAATAAACCAAATGCAGGCATAAATATACGAACACCTAATCCAGCAGAACGTTTTAACTTAAACGGATTAAAGTCGCTAAAATTGTCATAAGAATTACCAGCTTCTAAAAAACCTAAAGTGTAAATCGAAGCAGACGGTTTATCTGTTATAGAATAACGTAATTCCATCTGAAATTTATTGTAAATAGAACCTCCATCAGTTGATGATATTCTATTATTCTCATAACCTCTTAAACCAACAGTTTCTCTACCGTCTAATTGTCCTTGAGCAATTCCATCACCTCCAACAAAGTATCTTTCAACAGGAGTTAGGCCTAATTTACTGTTATATGACCCTAAATAACCCATTTCAAAATTAGACATTAACACTAATTTATTATTTGTAGATAATGATGTATACCATTTTCCTTTTGCAGATATTTTATAATATTCTAACCATTTGTATTTGTCTGACAAATACGCTTGTCTTTCTTCGTTAGTAGGGAAATCAGGCTCTGTATAGTCTTTTCCGTTTACTAAAGAATAAGGAAATGTAGCTTTTGCTTTAATAGTGAATTCCGAACCATAAGAAGGGAATATTAAACTAGGACCTGTAGAGTTACGGCTTAAAGCAATACTATAGGCTAAATTATTTAAATTACCATCACTAATTACATCAGTAGATGAACCAACACGGTACCCATAATTTTGTAAATCAATTTTTTGGTAACTTATATTTTGAGATAAAGAAAAATAATCATCAGGCCACTTTAAACGTTTACCTAGACCGATTGAAGCTCCTAGAATACTTAAACTTTGATTTTTATCAACAGAATTTGTTGTGAAGTCATACCTGTATTGATTAGAAAGGTAAACCGAAAATGATAACGATTGTGGTGTTTTTCCTCCTAACCAAGGCTCTGTAAAAGAAAAGCTATAGGTGTTATAAGTTCTACTTGCTTGTAATCTAAGTGAAAGTTTTTGACCGTCACCCATTGGTAATGGTTTGTATGCTTCTTTGTTAAATATATTTCTAATAGAGAAATTATTAAAAGATAAACCTAAGGTACCAATGAAAGATCCTCCACCGTAACCACCTTGCAGTTCAATTTGACTTCCTCCTTTTTCTACTACAGAAAAATCAATGTTAGCGGTTTTATTTTGATAATCTGGTTTAACATCCGGAGTTACGTTTGCATCGAAAAAACCTAATTGCCCAATTTCACGAATAGATCTTATAATATTTTGACGACTAAATAAATCACCTGGTTTTACACGTAGTTCTCTAAAAATTACATGATCATTTGTTTTTTCATTACCAGTTACTGTTACTTTTTTAATTGTAGCAGGGTCATCTTCACGAATACGTACTTCTACTGTAATAGAATCGTTATTAACTTTAGTTTCAACAGCGTTTATTTGAGAGAATAAATAACCATTGTTGTGGTATAATGTTTGGATATCTTGAGAAGAAGGAGTTCCGTCACCAGAAACACGTTCTTTTAAAATTTTTCCATTGTATATATCTCCTTTGTCAATACGTAGTAATCTATGTAAGAATTGATCTGAGTATTTTTTGTTTCCTACGAATTTAATGTCATCAAAACGATATTGACGACCTTCTTCTAAAACTATTTCAAGATTAATTGTATTGTCATCATTCCAAGTTAGTTTGTCAGATAAAACACGTGCATCTCGATAACCGTTCTCACTATATTTTTCTAAAATACTTTCTAAATCAGCTTTGTAATCATCTAAAATATATTTTGATGATTTCCAAAAACGACCAAAAATTTTACGTTTAGTGTTTTTCATTGCACCACGTAAAACACTACTTGACATAGCTTTATTACCTACAAAATTAATTTCTTTAATTTTTATACGAGCTCCTTTGTCAACAAAGATATCCATGCTAACAGTATTAACGTCAGAAGTGTCTTGCTTTGTAGTTAGAGAGACTTTAGTTTTAAGGAAACCTTTATCGGTATATTTTTTTTTAATGTAATTTCTTGTGGTTACGATTAAGTTATCGGTAACCATAGCACCTTTTTTTAATTCGGTTTCTTTTTTTAAGTCTTTTGCTTTTGATTTACTTAGCCCCGAAACAGATACGTCTGTTAATTGTGGTAATTCAGTAACATCAAATAACAGATATACTGTTTCACCATCTTTTTTAGAAAGATAAACATCTACTTCGCTAAATTGTTTGCTTTCATAAAGCTTTTTAATAGCACTGGTAAGTTTATCTCCAGGTAATTTTATAGGTTGCCCATCAACCAATCCTGTATAGACTCTTATAGTTTGTTCACTAAATTTTTGTAAGCCAGTTACTGTAATTCCTCCAAGTATATATTGCTCCCCTTTTTTATAGGAAATAATATTATTACTAGTAGTACTGTCTTTAATTTTTGTGTTCTGTGCTTGTATGTTCGCCGATAAAAAGGCGATTAAAAATACTGCTAAATAAGAATACTTATTCATTGGTCTCAATCTGTTCACTTGTTTTTCCAAATCTTCTCTCTCTGTTTTGATAATCTATTACGGCATCAAAAAGGTTTTCCCTTCTAAAGTCTGGCCATAATATTTCTGTAAAATATAATTCAGCATATGCTAGTTGCCAAAGTAAAAAATTACTGATTCTTTGTTCCCCACTTGTACGTATCATTAAATCAACGTCGGGCAAATTAAATGTATATAAATGGTTATTTATAATTTTTTCGTCTATTTTTTCAATATCTAGCTCTTTATTAACAACTTTTTTAGATATGTTTTTGAAGGCGTTAACAATTTCTTCTCTTGAACCGTAACTTAAAGCAAAGGTTAAAGTGATTTTTGTATTGTTTTTTGTTTGTTCAATAACGCTAGCTAATACTTTTTGAGCATTTTTAGGTAAACTACTAATGTTACCAATAGCATTTATTTTAACGTTTTTACGCTGAAAGTCTGGAAGTTCTTTTTTTAAAGTGCTGACTAGTAGGCTCATTAGGGCGTCTACTTCTAGCTTTGGTCTGTTCCAGTTTTCGGTAGAGAAAGCATAAAGAGTAATGAATTTTACTCCTATTTCAGAAGCTGTATCAGCTGTTTCTCTAATAGCAGTTAATGCATTTCTGTGTCCAAAAATACGTTGCATTCCTTTTCCTTTTGCCCATCTACCATTACCATCCATAATGATAGCAATATGATTAGGAACTTTTTGTAAGTCAATGCACTGTAATTTTTCATCCATATTTATTCTGCTAATCCTTTATAACAAGGAGGTCTTCCGAAGGAATAAACGATTGAAAAACCAGTAAACATGTACCAGTCATTTCCTGTTCCTCCAAAGTTTAAACTATTTATTTTATCTGTAGTGAAATCTAGATCATCTATTAGGGTTATGCGAGCGCCTACTTCAAAAGCAATTGCTAAGTGGTCATCTAACCGGCCTTTAATACCAACTCCTACGGGTAAAGAATAAGAGAATTTGTTTTTTAAACGAATAGTATTTGGAGATGTTCTTTCTATTGGACTACTGTAATTAAAAGCAGCAATTTCTGCTAATATATATGGGGTGAATGTTGTTTTGTAATTGCTAATATTATAATCAAAGAAGTTAAACTCTATACCAGCAGCAAACTCATGTATGTTATTTGTAAATTGAGAACCTCTGTTTTGACGAAATAAGTTTTCTGAGTTTTTATCATTTCCAGAAACAGGAATGTAAGTATAGGTACCTCTTAAAGCTATTCTAGGGTTTAAGTTGTATTTATAAACAATACCTCCACCTAGTTTGTTAGGGTAAATGTAGTTTGTTCTACCAACATCACCTATATAATTAGCACCCCCAGCGAAGATTCCAATTTCGTGAGTTTGTGATTGTAACGTAATTGCTATAATAGCAAATAATATGAATAAGATTTTATTTTTCATTATAAAAATAGCGTGCAAATATAGGAAAATCAATTTGCTTTAAAAAGTTAATAATCTATCTTTTTGATTAACTTTTTTTTTAAGGATTTATTGTGGTGAGTTTGATTATAAAGATTCATTACGGGTGTCTTCTCCCCATAAAAGTTTACTTCTCAAGGTTTTTAAATGTGATTGATTTTCTAATAAAATACTTTTTATCGAGAAATTTGCTTTATGTATCTTAATTTTAGTTCCTTCAGGAACAGTTGTAATTCGAGAATCTAACGAAATTAGGAAATCTTTTTCACGAGCGCTAACCTCTAGTTGAATTAGAGTTTTGTCAGGTATAACCATTGGTCTAGCATTTAAGTTATGTGGCGCGATTGGTGTAATAACAAGACTTTTAGAGTCTGGTAATATTACAGGGCCGTTACAACTTAAAGAATATCCTGTAGAACCTGTTGGAGTTGATATAATTAATCCATCTGCCCAATAATTTGTTAGGTATTCTTTGTTTAGGTATGTTCTTACACCTATCATTGATGTCGTATTTCTACGAGCAATAGTTATTTCATTTAAAGCAAAGTCAAGTTCATTAAAAGCGTTAGTTTGTGGAGTTGTTTCTATTTGTAATAAAGATCTGTCTTGAATAGTGTACTTATGTTTTAACAATAAATGAACCGCTTCTTCTATTTGGTCTTTTTGGACTGTAGCTAAAAAACCTAATCTGCCTGTGTTTATTCCTATAATAGGGATGTTTAAATTGCGAATATAGGTTACGGCTCTTAAAACAGTTCCATCACCTCCAATTGAAAACATCATATCAAAAGAGTTTGATAGATCTTTAAAATGAGAAAAAGTAGGATGCTTTTTTTTTAGTGAGTTGTTTTTAGTTAGTAAATCATAAAACTCTTTTTCAAAAAAAACAACGATGTTGTTTTTCTCTAAAACCGATAATAATATTTTAATTTCCTTTTCAGCTGAAATGTTATAAGCTTGACCGTATATCGCTACTTTTTTCACTATTAATAATATTTGGTTATTGATGTGTAAATTACATGTCTAAGTACTTTCTTAAATAAGAAGCTCTGTCTTTTAGCTCTTCTAAATAAAAATCATCTTCATGTTGTGTAACGACATTGTAGTCATATCTACGAAAAGTTTGAATTACTTCGTTTATTTCTTGGGTTATTATTTTTAGAGTAACTTGAATATTGTCTTGATTTTCAGATGAAATATAAAGGCCTAGTAATTTGGCTCCATTGGTTTCAACTATCTGTGCAATTTGCCCTATAGAATAATCACTTTTATTTTTACCTATAATTAGAGTTTCACTCTCGTTATGTAAGAAAGGGCTGTCAGCAAAAGCATCTAAAACGTCACTTAGTTCATAGTAACCAGCATAATTCATTTCTTGGTTTAAAACGGGTATTAAATTACAGTCATTGTCAGCAAACAAAACTATTAAATCTAATAGAGTGGTTTTATTATTAGAGTAGAAAAGATCTAGTAAATAAGAGTATTCACTTAATTTTTGATCTTTGTCTTCAATTGTTTGGATATCACTTTCTGGTAAGCATCCAATTAATTTCCCACCTTCAACAATTGGAATATGTGTAATTGGTAAATTTTCACATACTTGTTGAGCGCATCTTACAGTGTCGTTTAGTGTAAGTGCTTTTATTTCTTCTAATATAAAGTCGTTGATATTCATTACTACGAATATAGTTTAAAATGTTTTAATGGATTATCTTTGTGTCTTAATTTTATGAGATGACTAAGTTAAGTGTAAATATTAATAAAATTGCAACGTTGCGCAATTCTAGAGGAGGAAACACGCCTAATTTATTAAGTGTAGCTACCGATATTGAGGGGTTTGGTGCTGAGGGAATTACGATTCATCCAAGGCCAGATGAGCGTCATATTCGCTATCAGGATGCGTATGATTTAAAATCAATCGTTACTACAGAGTATAATATTGAAGGAAACCCTATTGATAAATTTATGAAAATGGTTTTAGAAATAAAGCCTACTCAAGTAACGTTGGTTCCAGATAGTGTTGATACGTTAACGTCTAACGCGGGTTGGGATACGATTATAAATCAGTCTTATTTAAAAGAAGTGATTTCAGAATTTAAAAATAACGGAATTAGAACATCAATTTTTATAGATACAGATTTAAAACTGATTGAAGCTGCTGCAAAAACAGGGGCAGATAGAATTGAATTATATACAGAAGAATTTGCTACACAGTATGATTTAGGGAACAAAACGGCTGTAAAACCTTATGTTGACGCAGCTATTTTAGCGCATGATTTAGGTTTAGGTATTAATGCAGGTCATGATTTAAGTTTAGATAATATTAAATTTTTTAAAGAGAGTGTACCAAATTTAGCGGAAGTTTCTATTGGGCATGCACTTATTTCAGAATCATTGTACTTAGGGTTGGAGAATGTTGTTAATATGTATTTGCATAGATTAGGATAATATGCAAATTTTACATTCAAGAATAGTAGGTGAAGGAAAACCGTTGTTGATTTTACACGGGTATTTTGGTATGGGTGATAATTGGAAAACTCACGCAAACTCTTTAGCCAAAGATGGTTTTCAGGTACATTTAATAGATCAGCGTAATCATGGTCGTAGCTTTCATTCTGATGAGTTCGATTATGAGTCAATGGTTACTGATTTATATAATTATATAAAGCATTATCAATTAGAAAAAATTCACTTACTTGGGCATTCTATGGGAGGGAAAACAGTAATGTTGTTTGCTACTGAATATGCAGGATTAGTGGATAAATTAATCGTTGCAGATATTTCTCCGAGAATGTATCCACCACATCATCACGATATTTTAAAGGCGTTAAATTCAGTGAATTTTACTATACAGAATTCACGTAAGTTGATTGATGGAAAATTGTCAGAATTAATTTCAGAAGTAGGTATACGACAGTTTTTGTTAAAAAGTGTGTATAGAAAAACAAAAGACGAGTTAGCGTTTCGTTTTAATTTAAAATCATTAACTGAAAATAATAATGAAGTTGGAGAGGCGTTGCCTTCTTTTACCGTTTTTGAAGGTGATACCTTGTTTTTAAAAGGTGAGAATTCAGGTTATATTTCTGTAAATGAAGAACCAATTATTGAGGCGCACTTTCCGAATTCGACTATTAAATCAATAAGAAAAGCAGGTCATTGGTTACATGCTGAAAATCCAGTGGATTTTTATGCTGAAGTTATTGCTTTTATTAAATAAAATAATTAAAACCGAAGTAAATTTACTTCGGTTTTTAGCGTGTTAAGATTTTAGAAAAAGTAACCAATAGAAAGTTGAAGTACACCACTCTTAATTTTATCAGTAGTTTTATCTATGTTGTTGATGTTTGATAGACCTAAGTTATAACGTGCCCCAAAATTAAGGCCGTTATCTAATTTGTATCCGATTCCCATATTAACGCCAAAATCTACATCTTTAAAGTTGCTCTTAATATCGGTACTTTCTCTTTTGGCAGAAAGTAAATAACCAACCTGTGGTCCAACTTCTAAACTAAATCTTTCCGTGGCATAATATTTAGCCATTAAAGGTAGGCTTAGGTAATTCAAAGCAATTACATCATCTCCAATACTGAATCCTTGGCCAGAAAAAATTAATTCTGGTTGAAAGGAAAATTTATCTGTAATTGAAATTTCAGCCATAGCTCCAAAATTAAAAGCAGTTACAGTTTTTGCGTTGTTAGCATTGTTACTTCTAATATCTGCAAAATTAAGCCCTCCTTTTACTCCAAATTCAATATTTTGTGCATTCATGTTTACAAAACCAAAAGCAGTAATTAATGTTAGTAATAGTGTTTTTTTTCATAATTTAAAAATTTATTTATTCGAGACAAATAAAAAACTTTTTAATGATTGTAAGTTTCTTTTTATTAGAGCTATAGCTTTTTTAACTGACTTTAAGAAAAGCCTCTTTTTTTTATGTTTTTATTAAGTTTTTAAAGTAGTTTTATTGAGGTTTTTTAATGAAGTTTTTTTTTATTAGTTTGAAAAAATTCACAAAAGGTGTGAGTAAATTTTTCAAAAAAGTATCATAATTATTATCTTCATTGCCTAATCCAAATTTTAAATTTTTTGTAGTTTTTGATAAGATTAGTGTTCCAAACATTAAGTCCCAAATTGCAAATTTTGATCCTAAATTCTTATCGTAGTGTTTAGGGTTGTTGCTATGGTGAATCTGATGTTGAAAAGGGCTTATGAAGATTTTTTCTAAAAAGCTCGGGTACTTAAATTCAATATGAGAATGTCTAAGGTTTGCTCCGAAAAGCATAAAAATAAAGCCGAAAATATTTACCCCTAGAAATATTATTTTATGAACTTGATTGTCTGATAAATAATCAAATATTCCAGTTAAAACACCAAAAATTAAAATCCCTTTTAAGTTGTTAATAATTAATTCTATTGGGTGAATTCTGTATTGAGTAATAGGAGTTAGTTTAGTAGCAGAGTGATGTACTTTGTGGAATTCCCATAAAAAAGGAATTTTATGCATTAGTAAGTGAATTAGGTAAGATGCTAGGTCTCCTATTAGAGTAAGGGTGATTGTATAGAATACTATGGTTTGTGTTTGGGTTAAACTAAATGAGGGATATCCGAAAAATTTAAGTAAATATTCATTTGTGTAAAAGGCAATGTATAACCCGAAAATAAGGTAGGGTATAATAACTGTTAATTTAATAAAACTATTAAAAAAGATCATTAAGTAATCAACGAATGCCGATTTACTTAACCAGATGCTTTTTGGTAACAGATATTTAATAAAGGTACTCTTGCTCTTTGATTTAGAATATATATAATATGCCATTAGAGTAGAGGAAATTAAATATAGATAATATATCCTCTTTTTAGAGCTAGTGAAGTATGATATTGGCATTTCAAATGCCTCAATTATCAAGTTGTACAATTCATTTATTTCCATTTTTTATCCCTTTTAAATAATATTTAGAATGTAGTCTTTCAATAATGAAACTAAATTTAATAATGGCAAAATTACTAGAAAGAGGCGTGAATCAAGCTGTTTTTTTAAACAATCTGCCAAAATTTCAGGGTTTTTCATTTGGTATGGTTATCGCATTGTGTAACACGTTACTGTGAGATAAGTGAGTTAATCTAAAACATAGATTAAAAAATGCTTTACTGCTTGTATAAACGATAATTTAAACAAAACAAATGAAATTATTTTTAAAAATTTTATTAACAGCATTAGCAGTTATTATACTTGCAAATATATTGCCAGGTATTACTGTTAATAGTTACACGACGGCAGTTATAGTCGCAATAACGATATCGTTATTAAATATGTTTGTACGCCCATTATTGGTGTTTTTTACATTGCCAGCAACTATTATAACCTTAGGGCTGTTTTTGTTTGTTATTAACGCAGTAATTATATTGTTAGCAGGAAACTTAGTTACAGGTTTTGTAGTTAACGGATTTTTTACAGCATTTTTATTTAGTGTGTTGTTATCAATATTTAGGTCATTTTTGTTTTCGCTATTAAAAGAAGACAAAAAATAACTGAAAACGAAAGAGTTAAACCCTTTGCAAAAAAGGTAAAAATAGCCTATTTTTGCACCCGATTTTAAAGAAACAGATTTTAAGATGAATATTACAAAAGAAAACGTAGATGCGTTAAACGCAGTGGTAAAAGTTGATATAGTTGCTGAAGATTATCAAGCTAAAGTAACAAAGCAATTAAACGATTACCGTAAAACGGCGAACATTCCAGGATTTAGAAAAGGTCAGGTACCAATGGGAATGGTAAAAAAGCAATACGGAAAATCGATAATGATTGATGAGGTAAACAAGCTTTTACAAGAATCATTAAATAAATATTTAGCAGAAGAAAAGTTAGATATTTTAGGTAACCCATTACCAAGAATTAAAGATGATTTTAACTGGGATGCTGAAAAGTTTTCTTTTGAATTCGAATTAGGGTTAGCTCCAGAGTTTGATGTAAACTTAAAGCCTAAAAATAAAGTTACTCAATATAATATCGTTGCAACAGACGAGTTAATTGATAAAGAAGTAGAAAATATTCAAACTCGTTATGGTAAAGTATTGCCATTAGACGAAGCGAATGACGAAGCGAATGTAACTGGTACATTTGTAAACGAAGAAAAAGAAATAGAGAAGAAAGCTACTGTTTCTGTAAAAGATTTTAAAGGTAAAACAAACTTAAAGAAGTTTGTTGGTGCTAAAGTAGGAGATGTTTTAGAGTTAAAAACAAAAGGTTTATTCGAAGATGAGCACAAATTACAACATGTTTTAGGTGTGTCTCACGATGAAACTCACGATTTAGATGTTGTTGTTTCTTTTACAATTGAAGAAGTTACTAAAACTGAAGCAGCTGAATTAGATAAAGAATTATTTGATAAGTTGTTTGCAGACGGAAGTGTAAGTACTGTATCTGAATTAAAAGAAAAAATTAAAGAAGATGCTGAAAAGCAATTTCAACAACAAGGAGATCAGCAGTTGTTAAACGCAATTACTGAGAATTTAGTAGAAAATACAAAATTCGATTTACCAACAGCATTTTTACAAAAATGGTTACAAACTGCTGGTGAAAAGCAGTTAACAGCAGAAGAAGCTGTTGAAGAGTATAATAAATCTGAAAAAGGATTACGTTATCAATTAATCGAAGGAAAGATTATGAAAGATAACGATGTTAAAATTGATTATGCTGAATTAGTAGACTATGCAAAAGGATTTATCCGTTCGCAAATGGCTCAGT
This sequence comes from Tenacibaculum ovolyticum DSM 18103, assembly GCF_000430545.1. Lineage (GTDB taxonomy): Bacteria > Bacteroidota > Bacteroidia > Flavobacteriales > Flavobacteriaceae > Polaribacter > Polaribacter ovolyticus. The sequence continues at coordinate 173,505 of NZ_AUMF01000013.1, read as the reverse complement.
TTGGTAATATGAATCCAGAAGAGAAAGAATTAGACGATATCGCAGGTAGAGTTTTACAAAATCAAGAAGAAGCTCAAAAATTACAATCTCAATTAATTAGCCAAAAATTATTAGCTTTTTATAAAGAGAATATGAGTTTTGACTCTAAAGAGCTTTCTTACGAAGACTTTATTAAAGAAGTATATAAATAACAGTTTATTAACTGATTATAAATTAAAAACCTGAATTTACATTCAGGTTTTTTTTGCCACAAATGGTAGCTGTATAATAACTAAATAGTTCTTATATTTACACAATTATAACCCAAAAAACATTTTTAAAATGGATTACGGAAAAGAATTCGAAAAATACGCAACAAAGCAACACGGTATAAACAGTACATATTTAGGTAAAATTACAAGTAGTTTAACGCCATATATTATGGAAGAGCGTCAGATGAACATTACTCAAATGGATGTTTTTTCACGTTTAATGATGGATAGAATTATTTTTTTAGGTACTGGTGTTAATGATCAAGTAGCTAATGTAATTCAAGCACAATTATTGTTTTTAGAAAGTGTAGATGCGAATAAAGATATTTCAATTTATATTAATTCACCAGGAGGTGGCGTTTATGCAGGTTTAGGTATTTACGATACGATGCAGTTTATTAAGCCAGATGTAGCAACAATTTGTACAGGTATGGCAGCATCTATGGGAGCTGTTTTAATGTGTGCAGGAGCAAAAGGAAAACGTTCTGCTTTGCCACATTCACGTATTATGATTCACCAACCAATGGGAGGTGCGCAAGGACAAGCATCTGATATGGAAATTACAGTAAAAGAAATAGGTAAATTAAAAACAGAATTATATAACATTATTTCTGATCACTCAGGACAACCTTTCGAAAAAGTACAAGAAGATTCTGATAGAGATTATTGGATGAAGGCAGACGAAGCGAAAGCTTACGGAATGGTGGATGAAATTTTAAAAAGAAAATAATTTTTCGTGATTGCGAATAAAACGAGGTAACTTTTTATTAATTAAAAAGATAATAATGGCGTTTTTTATTTTCGTGATAGTAGAGAATAACAAGTTAGTATAATATAATGTCGAAAGAAGAAAACTTAGAATGTTCCTTTTGTGGGCGTAAAAAACCAGAAACAGATTTATTAATCGCTGGTATGGATGCTCATATATGTGATAAGTGTATTGAGCAAGCTCACGGAATTGTAGAAGAAGAAGTTGCAGAAGCTAAAACAGATAGCTTGTCTAAAGATTTAACTTTAAATAAGCCAAAACAAATTAAGGCTTTTTTAGATGAATATATCATAGGGCAAACCGAAACTAAAAGAGGTATGTCTGTAGCTGTATATAATCACTATAAACGATTATTGCAAGAGAAAGATGAAGTAGATGAGGTAGAGATTGAAAAATCGAATATCATTTTAGTAGGAGAAACAGGTACGGGTAAAACATTAATAGCTCGTACAATTGCTAAAATGTTAAACGTACCATTTTCTATTGTTGATGCAACTGTTTTAACACAAGCAGGATATGTAGGTGAAGATGTAGAAAGTATTTTAAGTCGTTTACTACAAGCAGCAGATTATGAAGTGGATAAGGCTGAACGAGGAATTGTTTTTATCGATGAAATAGATAAAATAGCTCGTAAAGGTGATAATCCATCAATTACTCGTGATGTCTCAGGAGAAGGTGTTCAGCAAGCATTATTAAAGCTTTTAGAAGGTTCGGTTGTAAATGTTGCTCCTAAAGGAGGAAGAAAGCATCCAGATCAAAAATTTATAGAAGTAAATACTAAAGATATTTTATTTATTGCAGGTGGTGCTTTTTCAGGAATTGATAGAATTATTAGTAAGCGTTTAAATATGCAAGCTGTTGGTTATAGTGCATCAATTGATGAAGATAGTGTTGATGAAAGTAATTTGTTACAATACATTATTCCATCTGATTTAAAATCTTTTGGATTAATACCTGAAATTATTGGACGTCTACCTGTATTAAGTTATATGAATCCGTTAGACGCAAAAACATTACGAGCAATCTTAACAGAACCTAAAAACTCTATTATAAAGCAATACACAAAGTTATTTGCGATGGACGATGTTGAGTTTACTTTAACTGAAGAAGCGCTACAGTTTATTGTAGATAAAGCAGTAGAGTATAAGTTAGGAGCTCGTGGATTACGTTCGTTATGTGAAGCGATATTAACTGATGCGATGTATGATATGCCTAGTTCTGATGAAAAAGAATTAAGAGTAACAAGAGAATATGCAGAAGCTAAAATAACAAAGTCAGCTTTAAAGAAATTAAGAGCAGCTTCGTAACATAATAAATAATAAGTAAAATAAAAAGCACCACATTTTATAAAAATGTGGTGCTTTTTTGTGCAATAGTAAAAAAGTTTTAGTGCTTTTTAATTTTACTATGTTTACTAATCCATTCAGTAAGTTGATTGGCAGTTATACTATATTTTTGTTGTACTTCTAGTTTTTTAGTTTGTATATAAGAAGCGTTTAAAACCAAAGAGTCGTATTCATTAACAACAGATTTTTTAAATTTATCATAATAACTTTCAGTACTTTCTGATGATTGTATTGTTTTAGTTTTAAGGGCAGTATTACCGAGTAAGTCAATCCATTTAGTAAATTGTTGAGAATTTAAATTGTACTTTTTTTGAATCTCTTCTTTTTTACTTTGTAAGTAAGCAGGGTTTAATATTGCTTTTTCATACTCATCTACTGCTGATTTTTTAAATTTTGAATAATAGGTCGCAGTATATTTTTGTGGAGCTCCAGGATTAATTGTCTTAGCTACATTTTTATTTCCAACTGTTAGATCTGAATATTTTGTTATCCATTGTAAAAGTTGTTCAGGATTTAAACTATATTTTTGAGCTAACTCATTCTTTTTACTTTGCGTATGGCTAGTAGCTAGTACTAATTTGTCATATTCAGAAACAACAGAAAGTTGAAATTTTTCATAATAATTAGCAGCACTTTCTTTAGGTTGATTGTTTGTTACAGGTTGTGATACTTTAGTTTTTGATTGAACAGCTATAGAAGTAGTAGGTTTGCTTTCTTCTTTAACACTTTCTTCATGAACACTTTTTATACTGTTTGCATTTTTTGTGTACACAGCATTTTCGTCTTTATACCATCCCTCAGGTATTTTGTTAAGTTGCGTGTCATTAACAATAATACTATTCATTTGGTTTCCTGTTGTATCTAAGCTTTCTAACTCAGTACAAGCTTTAACATCTAAAGTTGTGAGTTCATTAAAACTAGTGTATAAACTCTTAAGGTTAGGATTATCTCCAATAATTAAAGAATTTAATTTGTTTCCGTCACAACTTACATATACTAATTCAGTATTATTACTAAGATCTAAACGTTCTATTTTATTTTCACTACAGTTTAAAAAAGTAATAGATGTACTTTTTGATAAGTCTATTTCAGTAATTTCGTTTCCAAAACAATCTAAACGTTTTAAGTTAGGAAAGTGTTCAAGACCACCTAAGTTTTTAATTTTAGAATGTACGTTAGGTAGTAATTTGTTTGTTATTGGATCATTAATATTTAAATTAACAACATATTTGGCATCACTCACCAAAATATTTCCATTTAAACCATTAGAATCGATATCTAAATCAATCAAACATTCTTCAAGTCCAATGTCTTTAATAGCAATGGTTTCCTGAGAAAATACGTTAAAGGTTAATAAAAATAAAAGAAAGTGGGATACAGTTTTTTTCATGATAAAAAATTTTAACAAAACTATATATTTATATGTTTTTAACAAATAAAAGGTTAACATATTTATTTTTAACAAAAGAACATCTAAACGAGTATATTTGTAGGCTGTATTTTACATTATATGATAACGCAACAAACAATAGAAAAAGTTTTTGAAGCATCCCAAGTAGAGGAAGTAATAGGGGAGTTTGTACAACTTAAAAAATCTGGAAGTAGTTTTAAAGGCTTAAGTCCATTTACAGATGAACGAACTCCATCGTTTATGGTATCGCCTGTAAAACAAATTTGGAAAGATTTTAGTACAGGTAAAGGAGGGAATGCAGTTTCTTTTTTAATGGAACATGAGCATTATACATATCCTGAAGCTATAAAGTGGTTAGCTAAAAAATATAATATTGAAATAGAAGAAACGGAGCAGTCTGACGAGCAAAAAGAGCAGATGAATGAGCGAGAGAGTATGTTTTTAGCATCTAAATTTGCTAAAGATTACTTTCATGATGTGCTAATGAACACTCAGAAAGGAAGAGCAATAGGATTGTCTTATTTCAAAGAAAGAGGTTTTAGGGAGGATATTATAGAGAAATTCGATTTAGGATATTGTAAAGATGAGTGGAGTAATTTTACAGATGCAGCATTAGCAAAAGGTTATGATTTAAAATATTTAAAATCTACAGGGTTAACAATCGTAAAAGAAGGAGGCCCACAACTTAAAAAGTTTGATCGATTCAAAGGACGTGTATTATTTCCAATACACAGTATGTCTGGACGTATTTTGGGTTTTGGAGGTAGAATACTAACTAATGATAAAAAAGCTGCAAAATATTTAAACTCACCAGAAAGTGACATTTACCATAAGAGTAAAATTTTATATGGAATTTATCATGCTAAGAAAGAAATCGCAAAACAAGATAATTGTTATTTAGTTGAAGGATATACAGATGTAATTTCTTTTTACCAATCAGGAATTGAAAATGTAGTTGCATCTTCAGGTACTGCGTTAACATCCGACCAAATTAGATTAGTAAATCGTTTAACTAAAAATATTACTGTATTATTTGATGGTGATGCGGCAGGAATTAGGGCTTCTATTAGAGGTATTGATTTAATTCTAGAACAAGGAATGAACGTAAAAGTTGTTTCATTTCCAGAAGGAGAAGATCCTGATAGTTTTGCGAAATCACATTCAACAAAAGAATTAAAAGAATTTTTAGAAGAGAAATCACAAGATTTTATCGAATTTAAAGTGTCTTTATTGATGAAAGACGCAGCAAATGATCCTGTTAAAAAAGCTGGATTAATTCGTGATATTGTTACTAGTATATCTAAAATACCCGATGGTATTCAAAGAGAAGTATACGTACAAGAATGTGCTAATATTATGGATATTTCTGAGCGTGTTTTATTTAGTGAATTAGCACAATTATTAAATAAAGGTTTAGCTAAATCTAATAGAGAGAGTCAAAACCGTAATTCAAATCAGTCATCAGGAGAACACTCTCATAGGGAAGAAAAAACCTCAATGGGGCTTGTAAAAGGAGGTAAGAAAGGACGTCAAAAAATTGATCAATTAAATATCTTAGAAAAGGAAATTATAAGAATATTGTTACTTTATGGTAATGAGATGGTTGAGTTTGTTAATTGGGTAGATGTCGTAGATGATAAAGGTCGCGCAGTTTTAGAAAAAGAAGAGTATCAAAATACCGTTTCAAATGAGTTGTATTTAAATTTACAAGAAGATGAAATTGAATTTGCGAATGAAATTTTTAAATTAACATATTATCAACTAGTTCATCAATTAAATCAAGATGAAAAAATTTCGATAGATCAATTGATTATGCATGAAAATCAAGATATATCTAGTTTGGTAACTAATATTTTAATGGATGAAGAAAAGTACTCTTTAAGTGATTGGGAGCGAAAAGAAATATTTGTAACAGAAACAAAAAAAATACTTCCTAAATTGGTATCTGATGCTATATTAAATATTAGAAGAGTTTTAATAGAAGAAAAAATAAAGGAGATAATACACGAGGTTCAAACTCAAAATGTAGCGTTAGACTTAGAGGAAATATCTAATTATACAGATTTAAAAAAGCGCCTTTTTGAAAAATTAAATCGTGTAGTTTAATCTAATATTTTTTAGAAATTTAACAAAATTTTATAATTGTGTTTTTTTTTGTAATTTTGTTTCGAAAAAAGAAAGAAAAACAATTATGAAAAGAGTGCTACAATTTTTTGAACTATTAAGACTATTTATAATATTGCCTTTTAGAATATCTAACGGATACAAAAAGCAAGCATACCAAAAAATTAAACGTCAAATGATGTTAGTAAACTTACTTTAAGTTACTAGGTATTTCACAAACAGGAATAGGAATCATCTTATGTTGATTAATTCGATTTAGGCGCGTATATATTTTAAATACTTCTAATTCTCTATCAGAAAAATCAATGATTGTTTTTCCTGTGTTTTGCATTTTCATAGCCCATTCTAATTCATCGTATGAAGCTCCGATTTGCTCTTCGTCAGTCCTACTATCACCAAACAGACCATCTGTTGGTTGTGCTTTTTGAATAGAGTTAGGTACTTCTAGATATTCACCTAAAGCAAAAACCTCAGATTTTACCAAATCAGCTATTGGACTTAAATCAACTCCTCCATCACCATATTTAGTGTAAAAACCTACTCCGAAATCTTCTACTTTATTACCGGTTCCAGTAACTAATAAACCATGTAGTCCAGCAAAGTAATACAGTGTTGTCATACGTAAACGAGCTCGAGTATTAGCTAAAGCTAAGGCTGTTTTTGCAGAAGGTTCAATTTTAGGAACTACCGTTTTAAAATCTTCAAAAGTGGTTGTTAAATTTACTTCAGCCTCAGAAACATTACTAAAACGTTCTTTTAGTTGTTTAATATGCTCATTTGCTCTATTTACTTGACTTTCTGCTTGATGAATAGGTAATTCAATACATAAAGTTGGTAAACCTGTTTTAGCACATAAAGTTGAGGTTACAGCACTATCAATGCCACCAGAAATACCAACTACAAATCCCTTAACTCCTGAGTTAGTTGCATAGTCTTTTAACCATTGTATAATGTGTTCTGAAACTTTAGGTGTATTCATAATCAAATATATTTTATAAGAGTTTATATAATATTCATATAAACTATTTTAGTAATTTCGGCGTTGTAAAATTTGAATGTAAATATACTAAAGTTCATGAGAAAATTTTTAACACTTTGTGTTTTAGTTTTAGGATTAAATTCTTGTAAAAAAGAGGTTGCTTTTAATTTAGAAGTTGACGTGTCTAATATTAAGGTTAACACGATTATAGATCGTTTTGATATAGATTTTTATAATACAGAACCTGAAGATTTAGAAAAAACAAAAAAAATATATCCATTTTTATTTCCTTCTCAGCCTGACAGTATTTGGGTAAATAAGTTAAATAATAAAGATGAAAGAGAATTGTATGTTGAAACACAAAAAGTATATAATACTCTAGATGATTTAAGGGGGGAGTTAACTTCTTTTTTTAAGCATTTAAAGTATTATAACCCTAAATTTAAAAGCCCGAAAGTAATAACAATGCTTACGAATATTGACTACGATAATAGAATTGTGTATTCTGATAGTCTGTTATTAATTTCTTTAGATGCCTATCTCGGTAAGGAGCATAAGTTTTATAACGATTATCCAGCATATGTAAAGCAGAATAATGAGAAAGAACGTATTATCGTAGATGTGGCGGAATCAATAATAGAAGCGCACTTTTTTCCATCCAAACAACGAAGTTTTATAGATAAAATGATTTATAAAGGAAAAAAAATGTATTTATTAGATGCTTATTTACCAACGATATCAGACAAAATAAAAATTGGTTACACGCAAGTTAAGTTTGATTGGGTAGAAAAAAATGAAGAATCAATTTGGAAGTATTTTATTGAAAAAAACTTGTTATATAGTACAAATAAAGAGTTAGATAAACGTTTTTTAGATATTGCACCTTTTTCTAAGTTTTATATGGAGCAAGATAACCAATCACCAGGAGGTATAGGAGAATGGGTAGGTTGGCAAATAGTACGTTCGTACATGCAAAAGAATGATGTATCTTTGCAGCAATTATTACAAACGAGTGAGGAGGAAATCTTCAAAAAATCAAAATATAAACCAAAGAGATAATGGCGATAGAACATACTTCGAAAATAATATTTAAAGTAGGCTTAGACGAAAATAAAATTCCTGAAGAAATTACATGGAATGCTGAAGATGGTGGAATTAATGGTGAAGCTTCTAAGGCGATAATGTTATCTGTTTGGGATCATAAGAAAAAAGATACATTACGTATGGATTTATGGACGAAAGATATGCCGGTAGATGAGATGAAGCAATTTTATCATCAAACATTGGTGTCTATGGCTGGTTCATTTGAGAGAGCTACTAATGATGAGAAAATGAGTGCTACAATGCGAGATTTTTGTGATTACTTTGCAGAGAAATTAGAATTAAAGAAATAAAAAAAGCAGCTTTTAAGCTGCTTTTTTTATGCGTTGTAATTTTTAATCTCATTAATTACAAATTGATAATCTTTATTATTTTTTACAAAGTCTAAATCAGAAACATCAATAATTAAGATGTTTAAATTAGGTTGCGTTTTAATGAAATTAATATATCCATCATGTATTTTTTGTAAATAATCAGCTTCTATGTTTTGTTCGTAATCTCTTCCTCTTTTTTTTATGTTTTTTAGTAAGCGATCAGTATTTTGATATAGATAAATATATAAATCAGGTTTAGTGATTTCTTTATACATTAAATCAAACATTTTTCTGTATAACTTATATTCATCTTTTTGTAAAGTGACTTGTGCAAAAATTAATGATTTGAAAATATAATAATCTGAAATTATAAAATTTTTAAATAAATCAAATTGTGCTAAGTCATCTGTTAATTGTTGATATCTGTCAGCTAAAAAACTCATCTCTAAAGGAAAAGCATAGCGTTCATTATCTTCATAGAATTTTGGTAAAAAAGGATTGTCGGCAAAACGTTCTAACACCGTTTTTGTGTTAAATTCGTCAGACATCATTTTAGCTAAAGATGTTTTTCCAGCCCCAATATTTCCTTCAATAGCAATATAATTATATTTTTCAGTAATAGGTATAGGTCTTACAAGTTGCTTTTCAAGTACAGAAATAATTGAATCATCAGAACAGTTATTTAAACAAACAGATAGTGGTTTTCTTTCTATTGGATGAACTGTTTTTTTAGCGATTTCAGTTAAGGGAACTAAAACAAATTTACGATCTAACATTCGTGGATGAGGTACGATAAGGTTTTCTGAAAAAATAACTTCATCATCAAAAAGTAAGACATCAATGTCAATAACCCTATTAGTGTATTCATTACTATTAGTTCGAATTCTTCCGATCTTTTTTTCAATAGATAATAACTTTGAAATTAATTGCTCAGGAGGAAGATGGGTAGATACTTTAATACAAGTATTGTAAAAATTATTACCAGTAAACCCAAAAGAAGGAGTTTCATAAACTGATGCAATTTTTAAAATAACTCCAATTTCTTGGTAAATTAAATTTATAGCTTCCTGTAAATTACTTAGCTTACCACCTTCATTGGTGCCTAAAGAAAAATATGTTGTTCTCTGTATTTTCAATTACATAATATATAGAATGCAAAGAAACAAAAAGCATCTAGGAATTCATTTGTTTCTAATAAAGTTTTTTGATCTTTATTACAGTTATATTCTTGTCGTAGTGATTTTATATATTTATATAAATGACTATTTTTGATTATGGTTAAATTTATTTTTAAGTGTTTTGTAGTGTGTTCATTTTTATATACGAAAGTAAGTATTTGTCAAACCAATCGATTAAAAGAAAACGGAATAAAGAGTGAAAAAGAATTGATTTATGAGGCTATTCATTTATTAAATAATAATGAAGAAGAGAAAGCGTATATAATCGCTAAAGATTTAAAAAAAACAACTAAATCTAAGTATGCTTTAATGAATAGTAGTATGATATTAGCGTACTATTTTAATAGAAAATTAGCTGTAGATTCTTCAATAATTTACGCAAAAGAATCTCTTAGTTTTAATACAGAAGGAGGAGATTCTTTAAAAGCTAAACGAAAATCAACTATTTATAATCTTTTAGGAAAAAATTATAGTAAAAAAGGGTTACTTAATGAAAGTAAAAAGTGGTATATAAAAGGTATTGAAGAAGCTCATAAATTTAATGAAAAATATTTCTACTATGCTAATACGCATGGATTAGCTTTGGTGTATTATAATGATAAGAATTCTTTAAAAGCATTAAGTGCTTTTAAAGAATGTTTAGCTTATACAGAAGATAAAGAAATTATATACGGTAGTTATATAAATATAGGAATGATTTATGGGGAACTTAAAGATTATAAGGCTTCTAATGATTATCTAAAAAAAGCATATGACATGAGTTTGGTAGAAAATAATGTAAAAGCTATGTCAACAATTCTTTTAAACTTAGCAGATAATGCAGAAAAGCAAAAGAAAATAAATAAAGCAAAAAAACTTTATAGAGAAGTAATAACAATAAGTGACGAAGAAGGGTTTCATCAATTGAAAATTGAAGCTAGTATCGGTATTGGTAATATAATGATTTATTTAAAAGATTATAAAAATGCCCGTCTAGTTTACAGTATTGCACTTAAAGATGCTTTAGAATTCAAATTATTAGGACAGCAACAAAAACTTTATGAAAAGTTAAAGATAATAGCATTAGAACAATTAAATTATAAAGAAGCTTTTTACCACAATTCAAAGTACTTCAAAATAAAAGACTCTATTTCTAGATTAGAAAAAGAAGAAAAGATTAATGAATTAGAAGTTAAATACGAAACTATTAAAAAAGAAAAAGAGATAGTTTTACTTAAAAAAGATCAAGAGATACAAGAGGTTAATTTAAAAACTGAAAAAAATAACAAAAAATATATATTAATATCTTTTTTAATTATCCTTGTAGCTGTGATAGGGTTGCTAATTAATTATTATTTAAGACTTCAAGCACAAAGTGAGCTAAATAAAAAAGATAAAGAGGTAAATTCACAAAAAGTAAGAACATTATATAAAGAAAAAGAATTAGAACTAATTAAAGCCAATATAGAAGGGAGAGATATAGAAAGGGAAAGAATAGCGCAAGAATTACACGATAGTATTGGGGGAAATTTAGCGGCTATTAAGCTTCAGTTAGGTAGTCCTAAAGTTTCTAATATAGATCATATAAAAAAGGTTCGTATTCAAATAGATGATACTTATAAAGAGGTAAGAAATATATCTCACTCACTGATTCCTAAAAGGAAAGAGGCTAGTAAGTTTTGTGATACAATTGAAACATATTTAAATAATATAGGAAGTTCAAGTGATATAATTACTTCTTTAACAATATATCCAAAACAGATAATAGATGAGTTGGCTGAAGAGGTGAAATCAGAAGTATTTAAAATCATTCAAGAATTAATTACAAACACTCTTAAGCATGCAGGTGCATCATTTATGGAATTGAGTATAAGTTTGTCAGATGAACAAATATTAAATATTCTTTTTGAAGATAACGGAGTAGGATTTAAACCTTCAGAACAAAAAGAAGGTTTGGGATATACCAACATAAAAAGTAGGTTAAGTAAAATACACGGACAATTATTAATTGATTCAAGAAAAGGAAGAGGAACTATTATTAATATAGAAATAGATAATAAATATGAAGTATAATTTAATTATAGTAGACGATCATAAAATGTTCTTAGATGGTTTGCAAAGTATTTTTGAATCTATAAAAGAGTATTGTATTCTGTTCACTGGTAAAGATGGAGCAGAAATTTTAAAGTACATGGAAAATAATAAGGATAAAAAAATAGACCTTGTTATTACAGATATTACAATGCCTAAAGTTGATGGTATAGCATTAAATAAGGCAATTAAAGAGAAAAAAGAGGCTGTTAAAACATTAGTAGTTAGTATGCATTTGAATGCTAAAATGATAGATACTCTAATAAATGATGATGTAGATGGTTATGTACCTAAAAATGCAGAAAAAGAAGAGTTGTCTAGGGCTATCCGAACAATTTTAAATGGAGAAAAATATTTTTCAAGAGAGATAAAAGAAATTTATTTAGAGAATAGATTGTCAAAAAAAAAAGAAGAAGGTGTAAAGTTAACAGAAAGAGAAAAACAGGTAATTACTTTTATTGCTCAAGAGTTTACAACACAGGAAATAGCAGATAAATTATTTTTGAGCAAGCATACAATAGAGAGTTATAGAAAAAACCTTATGATTAAACTAAATGTTAGGAATATTGCAGGTTTAACCAAATATGCTTTAAAAAAGAATTATTTAGAAAATTGATTTTAAAAATTAAGTAGGGTAAAATGGTCTATTCTTGTTTTTATATAGCATACCCTCTTTTAAAGTAAAGTTTATGATAGGTTGGTTATTGGGGATGATCTAACAACATACTCTTTAGTAAGAAGGAAAGCTTTTTTCAGTAATAAATTTTGAATAAAAAAAGGCAACCATAATGGTTGCCTTTTTTAATTTTATAAGAGAAAGATTATTTTTTTTCTTCTCTTGGTTTTCTGTCTTCTCGAGGCTTTCTATCATCACGACGATTGTCTCTGCTTCTGTTATCACGCCCACCAGAACGTTTGTCATCTCTAGGTGGTCTTGCTACGTAACCTTCAGGTTTAGGTAACAATGCTTTACGAGAAACTTTTTCTTTACGTGTTCTAGAATCTATACCAAAGTATTTTACGTCAAAAACGTCTCCCATTTTAACTACATCAGAAACATTCTCTGTACGTTCCCAAGCTAATTCACTTACGTGTAATAAAACTTCGTTTCCTGGAGCTTCAACGTATTCTACGACAGCACCGAAATCTAACATTTTTATTACTTTTACTTCGTAAGCGCTACCAACTTCAGGTTTAAATAACATAGATTCGATACGAGCAGTAACTTTTTCAATTCCTGCAGGATCAGTTCCTAAAATTTCGATAATTCCTTCTTCAGTTACAGCATCTTCAGTAATTACAATAGTAGTTCCTGTTTCTTTCTGTAATTCTTGAATATGCTTACCACCTGGTCCAATAAATGCACCAATCATATCATTAGGAATACGTCTGTTAATCATTTTAGGAGCATGTTCTTTAACCTCTTCGTTAGATTGAGCAATCGTATCAGTTAATTTTCCTAAAATATGTAAACGACCATCACGAGCTTGTTTTAGTGCGTTCACTAAAATTTCGTAACCTAATCCTTTTACTTTAATATCCATTTGACAAGCAGTAATTCCTTCAGAAGTACCAGTTACTTTAAAGTCCATATCTCCTAAATGATCTTCATCACCTAAAATATCAGATAAAACTGCGTAACGATCTCCGTCAGAAATTAATCCCATTGCAATACCTGAAACTGGTCTTGTCATTTTAACACCCGCATCCATTAATGCCATTGTACCTGCACATACGGTAGCCATTGAAGAAGAACCGTTAGATTCTAAAACTTCAGATACAACTCTTACTGTATAAGGACAATCGTCAGGGATCATTCCTTTTAATCCACGTTGAGCCAAGTTACCATGACCAACTTCTCTTCTTGAAGTTCCTCTTAATGGTCTTGCTTCACCTGTACAAAAAGGAGGGAAGTTATAGTGTAAATAGAAATTTTCTTCACCTTCGTAAGATGGCATATCTATTTTGTTAGCATCTCTTGATGTACCTAAAGTAACTGTAGCTAATGCTTGCGTTTCTCCACGAGTAAATATCGAAGAACCGTGTGTTGATGGTAAATAATCTACCTCACACCAAATAGGTCTAATTTCATCAGTTTTACGTCCGTCTAAACGTAACCCCTCAGCTAAAGTTAATTCTCTTACAGCTGATTTTTGAGATTTATTGAAGTACTTACTAACTAAGTCTCCGTAATCTTCTAACTCTTCTTCACTAAAAGTAGCTTTTAATTCTTCTTTTACTTCAGCAAAAGCAGTTGAGCGTTCTACTTTAGAAGTACCCTTTTTAGCAATAGCATAACATTTGTCGTAACAAAAGTCATTTATTTTTGTTGCTAATTCTTCATCTTCTCTTTCTCCTTCGTATTCTCTTGTTTCTTTTTTTCCAAAAGCTTCAGCTAAACGAACTTGAGCAGCACATTGTATTTTAATAGATTCGTGAGCAAATTTAATTGCATCAGCCATTTCTTCTTCAGAAATTTCATCCATTTCACCTTCAACCATCATTACAGAATCAGCAGAAGCTCCAATCATCATATCGATATCAGATTCAGCTAATTGTGCTCTATTTGGGTTGATTACGAATTCACCATTTACTCTTGCAACACGTGCTTCAGAAATAGGGCATTCGAAAGGGAAATCAGATAATTGTATTGCTGCAGAAGCTGCTAAACCTGCTAAAGCATCTGGCATAACATCTTCATCATGAGACATTAATTGAATCATTACTTGTACTTCAGAATGATAATCTTTTGGAAATAACGGACGTAAAACACGGTCTACTAAACGCATTGTTAATACCTCTCCATCACTTGGTCTTGCTTCTCTTTTAAAGAAACCTCCAGGATATCTACCTGCAGCAGCAAATTTTTCTCTATAATCTACCGTTAAAGGTAAAAAATCAACTGTACCCGCTTTATAGCTAGATACAACTGTACATAATAACATTGCTTTTCCCATTTGAACAACAACCGAACCATGAGCTTGTTTTGCTAACTTACCCGTTTCTAATGAGATGGTTCTTCCATCTCCAAGGTCAATGACCTCTCTAAATACTTTTGGAATCATAAATTTTAATTCTAAATTTTTAAATTGTTTGTTGTTGTGTTGTTATTGTTTGTTGTTGCAATGGAAATTCAAAATTGTTGTTAAAAATCTTGAGTTTTTTTATATAAATTTCTATTAGTTAGATAGAAATGAATTTTTTTTGAAAAAAAAAAGAGGCACGTTTATAGAGCCTCTTTTTGAAGAAATTATTTTCTAATTCCTAATTCTTTAATAATCGAACGATATCTATTGATTTCTGTTTTCTTTAAGTAATCAAGTAAACTTCTACGCTTACCTACCATTTTTACTAATGAACGCTCAGTGTTAAAATCTTTACGATTCTTTTTTAAGTGCTCTGTTAAGTGGTTGATTCTAAATGTGAACAATGCAATTTGTCCTTCCGAAGTACCAGTATCAGCTTTACCTTTACCGTGCTTTTCGAATAATCCTTCTTTTACTTCTTTTGTTAAATACATTCCAATATTATTTAAATGATTTTTATGTACTCAATGATGTATTCATTGAAGCAGCAAATGTACAAATAATTTTTAATTTGAAATGTATAGAAATCAGTGTTTTTTATGGTGTAAATAAAACAAAAGAGCCAGCATTTGCTGGCTCTTAAATTTATGCTCTTACAGGTTGATTCTGTATTAAATCAATATATAAGTTTACTTGTTGTTTTAAATCTTTCCTTTCGTAAATTCCATCAAGAAAACCATGTTCTAAAACAAATTCAGAGCGTTGAAAACCTTCAGGCAATTCTTTACCAGTAGTATCTTTTACAACACGTGGTCCAGCAAAAGCAATCAAAGCATTTGGTTCAGCGATGTTAATATCTCCTAGCATTGCAAACGAAGCTGTCGTTCCTCCTGTTGTTGGATCAGTACATAATGATATATACGGAATTTTGGCATCAGCTAATTGTGCTAACTTTGCAGAGGTTTTTACTAATTGCATTAATGATAAAGAAGCCTCCATCATACGTGCACCTCCAGATTTTGAAACCATTAAAAAAGGAAGTTTGTTTTTAATAGAATAATCAATAGCTCTTGCTATTTTTTCTCCTACAACACTTCCCATTGAACCTCCGATAAAAGCAAAATCCATAGCGGCAATAACAATATTTTTACCGTTAGATTCTCCTACAGCTGTACGAACAGCATCTTTTAAACCTGTTTTTTTCTGAGCTGCTTTTAAACGATCTGGATATTTTTTAGTGTCTTCGAATTTTAAAGGATCCTTTGATGTAAGTTTAGAGTTTAATTCTTTAAATTTATTGTCATCAAAAAAAAGCTCAAAATACTCATTACTTCCAATACGAACATGATATCCGTCTTCTGGACTTACATATAAGTTCTTTTTTAGTTCTTCAGTATCAATTACCTTACCGCTTGGTGTTTTATACCATAAGCCTTTAGGTGTATCTTTTTTTTGTTCTGTTGGGGTTTGAATCCCTTTGTCTTTACGTTTAAACCAAGCCATAGTTTAGTTTATGTTTTGTTGTTGATTATTGATTACTCTTATCATATTAATAAAAAGAGTTGACGACAAATGTAAATTATTTTTATGAACTTTACTTTTATAAATAATAAAAAGCACTTAGAAAGTTCTAAGTGCTTTTTTATAAAAATTATAAATCCTTATAATGTGTTTACATTATTTAAATCTTCAAAAGCCTTTTTTAAGCGGGCTTTAAAAGTTAATTCACCTTCTCGTAACCATTTACGAGGGTCATAATATTTTTTATTTGGTTGATCTGCTCCGTCAGGATTTCCAATTTGACTCGCTAAATATTCTTTTTTCTCTAATATATAATCACGAGCTCCTTCAGTAAAGGCGTACTGTAAATCAGTATCTATATTCATTTTAATAACACCGTATCCAATAGCTTCTCTAATTTCTTCTAAAGTAGAACCTGATCCTCCATGAAAAACAAAATCAATTGAATTGTTAGGTACATTATATTTCTCTGAAATGTATTCTTGAGAGCTCTTTAAAATTTTTGGAGTTAATTTTACATTACCAGGTTTATAAACACCATGAACATTACCAAAAGCAGCAGCAATTGTAAATTGATCGCTTACTTTCATTAATTCTTCATAAGCAAAAGCTACTTCTTCAGGTTGGGTATATAATTTAGAAACATCTACATCAGAGTTATCTACACCATCTTCTTCACCACCAGTAATACCCAATTCAATTTCTAAAGTCATTCCTATTTTACTCATACGAGCTAAATATTCTTTACAAATTTCAATATTTTCTTCAATAGGCTCTTCTGATAAGTCAATCATATGAGAGCTATAAAGAGATTTTCCTGTCTCTTTATAAAATTGCTCACTAGCATCTAGTAAACCATCAATCCAAGGTAATAATTTTTTAGCAGCATGATCTGTATGCAAAATTACAGGTATACCATAAGCTTCTGCTAATAAATGAACATGTTTTGCTCCAGCAACAGCTCCTGCTATAGCAGCTTTATGATTTTCATTAGACAATCCTTTACCAGCATTAAATTGCGCTCCTCCATTAGAAAATTGAATAATTACAGGAGAGTTTAATTCTTTAGCGGTTTCTAAAACGGTATTTACGGTATTAGAACCTACAACATTCACAGCAGGTAAAGCGAAGCTTTTATCTTTAGCTAATTGAAATATTTCTTGTACTTCTTTTCCAGTTGCGACTCCAGCTTTTATCATTATTTAATTTTTAGTTAATGGTTGTTTTGAACGACAAATTTACACTTTTTTAGTAAAAATGTAATAGTTTTTAGCGATAACGTTATAGTTAGAAAGGGTAGTTAATACCAATATTTAAAACAGAACTTGAGAAATTGAAGTTTTTAAACCATTTGTTATTATTGTTTAGATAAGGTTCATGTACTTTTAAACCTAGGTCTAATCGGGCTATTAAAAACTTAAAATCATATCTAAAACCAAAACCAGTACCAACTGCCATATTGGTTAACGATTTAATGTTTTTAAATTTAGAAGTTTCTTCTATATATTGAGAATTGGTAATGTCCCAAATATTACCAGCATCAACAAATAATGCTCCTTTTAAAGAACCTAATAAATCGAACCGATATTCGAAACTTGATAAAAATTTTAAACTACCAATATTGTATTCTAATCCAGGTTGTCGAGCACCTGGTCCTAAGTCGTAGGTTCTCCAAGCCCTAATATCATTCGATCCTCCAGCAAAATAACTACGAGAAAAAGGAATGCTTGATTTATCGTAAGTAATAATAGCTCCTAAAAAAGTTCTATGAGCCAATACAGTATTGTTACCTAAGTTCCAATACTTTTTATATTCAAGATCCGTTTTAAAATATTGTGCAATTGGTATTTTAAAAACAGTTTTTTGACCTCTACTATTTATTTTTTTTGATAATAGCCCCATAACATTTCCAGAGTTGGCAATTCTCAGTTTAAAAAAAGAAAAATTAGCATCCTTAATGTTTTCTTGATTATTATATGTGAAGCTATATGCGATTTCTGGAATTAAAAAATCTGAAGTAATAATGTTATACCTATTAAAAATGTTAAGGTTACTTTGATACTCTAAAGGATTTGTAGAAGCAAAAGAAGTATCATTAATAACATTTCTCATAAATTGCAAAACATTTGGCGAGTTACTTGAAGGTAATGTATGTGCTGGAGTTGCATTATCTACTTCTTTTAGTTTTGAATATTCTGAAGAGTAAACATTAAAATAATTTTCAACATTTAAGTTTCGAATATATTGGGTATTAAATAATTCTAATTGGATAGACTTTTTTTTGTTAAAATTCCATTTGTAATCTAAACCAACAGAAATGTTTTGCTTATCTAGACCTATATTTTTCTGAATACCTCCACCAACGAAAAATTTTGTTCTAGGAGACATTCTCTTAGGAACAAACTTATGTAAACCGAAAGGAGCCATAAAACGAGGAACTTCTAAAGAAACGTCAGCACCAATTTCCCAACCAGGACCATTGTTTGAATTAAAATAAGAACCGAAGGTTGAAAATTTAAAAATTTCAGCACCTTTAAATGTATTTCTATTTATTAAAGAAAATTTTAAAGAAACATCGAAATTACGAATGTTTGAACGAGATAATTCTGTATCAAAACCTAAAGTGTATTTTTCAATAGGTGTTAAAAAAATATTAGCTTCTAGTTCATCGTCACTTAATTCATTATAACGAATAGAGGTCGATTTAAAGTTTTTTAAACCCCTTAGATGTGTTCTTGTTAAATTTTTTAATGAATCACTATAAACTGTATTAGGTTTAATAAATAATGATTGAGATAAGTATTTTGGATTGTATTTTAATTTTTTGTGAGCATAAAAATTAAAGCCTTTATATTGCATTGTATCATTATGAACTGAATCTCTTTTATTATAGGTGTAGTCAGTATAAATATTAATTTTTTTTATTTTTTGAATTTTAAAAGGAATAATTCTGTCTGAAATGTTAATTTCAACAGCTGTTTTTTCAGAGTCTACGAGCGTATCAATTTCAAATGAAATATAATTTTCATTAAAATGATATACTCCTTTGTTTCTAAATAACTTTACTAAACGGTTTGCTTCTTTAATGAAATTACCATCTTTATACTGGTTACCAGATTTAAGAAAACTTTTTTGTTTTGATTGACTATATAAAGAATTTAATACAGGAGAAGATATTTTAGAGCTAATTGTGCCTAAAAAAGAAGGGTTTCCTTTGGCGATAAAATAAGAGATCTCTCCTTTTCTTTCACTAATAGTGTCTTTTTTTGAAGTGATTTTTGATTTAAAATAACCTTCTGTTAGAAAATAAGAAGTTAGACTAGCTATTGTTTTTCTTGTCTTTTTATCATCAATAATAATCGGTGCTTGACCACTATTTAAAAACCATTGATTTAGACCAATAAAAGTTTTAGCAACAGAAATACTTTGCTTTTCTGAAAAGCTTTTCTTAAAAAAAGAATAGGTTTTTAAATGTTTTTTACCCCATTCACTTGGGGTTTTTGGGCCATCAGGATTTCCTAGATTATAAAAATATAAAGATAACGGTATACCTAAAGCTTTAGCATTAGGTTGTTGTAGAAGAAATTCAGTAATGTTTTCATCTGAGTTTTTTATGCTATCAACATAAATAGTGTTTTTTGATAGCAGTAACTCATTTTCTTTTACATACTTTATCGTACTGCACGAACTGAATAATATTACTAATAAAAAGAAGAAAGAAAGTTTTTTCATTAACTTTACGCCTCGTGTTTTGAATACCAAAAATACTGTTTTTTAGTGGTTATAATGTGTTAAAAAAAAATTAATGAGTTTATCTAAAAACAATCTGAAGTTAATAACAAGTTTACAGCAAAAAAAGTATAGACAGAAGCATAATTTATTTGTAGCTGAAGGTGTAAAAGTAGTAGAAGAATTGTTAAGTTCTACTATTGAAGTATCACATGTTTTTACTACAGATGAATCTTTTTTGGTACCTAATAGAGTTTCAGTTACAATTGTTTCTGACATAGAGTTAAAAAAAATAAGTACATTAAAAAATCCTAATAAAGTTTTAGGATTATTTAAAATACCCGAAAATAATAATGTAAATAAGGAAAACTTTACTGTAGCTTTAGATGAAGTGAATGATCCTGGTAATTTAGGAACTATAATTCGTTTGTGTGATTGGTTTGGTATTTCTCAGTTAGTTTGTTCGAAAAATACAGTTGATTGTTATAATCAAAAAGTTGTGCAATCTACTATGGGTTCTTTAACAAGGGTTAACATTTCTTATACTGATTTACCAGAATTTTTATCAAACGCTCAGTTGCCTGTTTATACAGCAGATATGGAAGGTAGTAATGTTTATAAAACATCGCTGCCTGAAAAAGCGATTTTAGTTATGGGGAATGAAGCTAATGGAATTTCTAAAGAAGTCTCAGAAATTGTAAAGCATAAGTTAACGATACCAAGGTTTGGAGAAATACAACAAACAGAAAGTTTAAATGTTGCTACAGCAACAGCTATTTTATTAAGTGAATTTAAAAGAAGTTTAGAATAAACCGTTAATTTGTGCGTCTATTTTATCTATTATTGAGCCTAAATCTTCTTGGTTTTTAACGAAATCTAAATTGTCAACGTCAATAATTAACAACTTTCCTTTAGTATATTTACTTATCCAAGCTTCGTAACGTTCGTTTAATCGGCTTAAATAATCAATACTAATTGAGTTTTCGTATTCACGACCACGTTTGTGTATTTGACCAACTAAAGTAGAAATGTCAGCGCGTAGGTAAATTAATAAATCTGGTGGTGTTACCAAATTTTCCATTAACTCAAATAATGATGAATAGTTACTAAAGTCACGATTTGTCATTAAGCCCATTGCATGTAAATTAGGTGCGAAAATATGAGCATCTTCGTAAATAGTTCTGTCTTGAATTATTTTTTTACCAGATTTTCTTAATTCTAAAACTTGACGAAAACGGCTATTTAAAAAGAAAACTTGTAGGTTAAAAGACCATCTTTCCATTTCTCCATAAAAATCATCTAAATAAGGATTTTCATCAACAGACTCGAAATGAGGATCCCAGTTATAATGTTTTGCTAATAATTGGGTTAAAGTGGTTTTACCTGCGCCAATATTTCCGGCAATTGCTACGTGCATAGTTTTAAAATTTCAAGACTGTAAAATTACATAAAAAAAGGGATTTCAAAAGGTTTTAACAAATCAATTTATAACCGTAGCCACGAATGTTAATTATTTGAACAGATTCGTCCTTTTTTAATTTTTTTCGTAGTTTAGAAATAAATACATCCATACTTCTAGCATTAAAGAAATCGTCATTACCCCAAAGTTTTTTAAGAATAAAAGATCTATCTAATATTTCGTTTTTCTTTTGAAAAAGATGAAAGAGTAATTCTGACTCTCTATGAGTTAATAAATCAGATTCTGAATTAAAAAATAATGTCTGTTTGTCGTGATTAAATATAAAATTACCAATAATTATTTTTTCAGAACTTATTTTTAATTCATTTCTGTTTAATAAAGAATGAATACGGACAATTAATTCTTCCATAGAAAAAGGTTTTTTTAAATAGTCATTTCCTCCATGTTCAAAGCCTTCTAAAACATCTTTAGTTTGTGATTTTGCAGTTAAAAAAATAATAGGAATGTGTTTGTTTTCTTGTCTAATTTCTTTCGCTAATGTGAAACCATCCTTTTTTGGCATCATTACATCTAAAACTAAAATTTCTGGTTGTTCTTTTAGATATAAATGATAAGCCTCTTCTCCATTTAAAGCATGTGAAACTTTAAAATTTCTAGTTTCTAAACTTTCTTTTACAATTTGTCCTAAACTAGGTTCGTCTTCAGCTAATAAAAGTTTTATTTTTTTAATCATTAGGTACTATTATTTTAAAAACTGTTTGTTTAACATTAGAATATAAAGAAATAAAGCCATTATGTTTTTCGATGATTTTTTTAGTGTAGTATAAACCAATTCCAAAACCTTTCACGTCATGCGTATTTCCTTTTGGAACACGATAAAATTTTTCGAATATTTTTTCTTGTTGATTTTTTTCAATTCCTTTTCCATTATCAGCTATAGAAATTTCTATATTATTTAAAACAGAATTGATATTGATTTCTATATTATTACCTCCGTATTTTATCGCATTATCAATCAGGTTAGAAATGGCGTTTTCAAAATGAAAAGGATCAATATTTTTTTTTAGCTCTGCAATGTTACTTGAGAATTTAATAATTTTGTTTGGTGTGATTAATTGATGTTTTTTAGTAAGTTTATCGGTCAAGTCAATTAAGTTAATGGGAGCTTTTTTTAATAATAGGTTTTCACTATCTAAAGTCGCAGTTTCTAATAACTTCTCAACCATTAGATGTAGTTTCTTTAACTGACCAGAAGAAATAGAAAGATATTTTTTAGTTTTCTCTTTATCATTAATCATGTTAAAACTTTCGATTGCTTCAATTGCGGTTGAAATAGTTGTAATTGGTGTTTTAAATTCATGAGTGATATTACTAATTAGGTCGTTTTTAATTTCAGCTAATTCTTTTTGTTGATTAATGATTTTTAATAAATAAAATAAACTAGAAATAACGGCAAGAGATAGTAAAAGGGATAACAAAAGACCTGTAGAGCTTCTTTTTAAAGCTTCAATATTTGGACTGTTATAGATTAATTTGAAAGCTTCATTTTCTCTAACAAAAGTTGATTTTGAACTTACAGAGAATATATCAGAATTTAATAAAGAATCCTTTGTTTCATGAAAAAGGGTATCATTTTTTAAATGATGAAAACTTGTTTTTAAGTAAATTTTTTTTTGCTTTAATTGATTTTTAATTAAAGAATCTATTTTTTCATATTCAACAGATTGATCTAGAAATGAAATAAAGATAGGTTTTAAATCTGTAAAAATTTTTAAACTGTCTGCTGCTTTTTTTCCTCTAAAATACTTTATTTCAGTTTTAATATTATATCCTTTTTTAGTTGAACTTTCTTTTTCTTTACTTAAAGAATCAATATCTAAATTAAACTCTTTGGCTAAATTAATCATAGAATCTATTTGCCTTCTAGGCATGTTTCCCGAGCTAAATTTGATATTGTTAATGGTAACTTTTGGCTTTTCTTTTTTCGAATGATTTTTTAAAATTTTGTGAACACCGCTTTTTTTGAATGATTTTTCATAACTATAATTGTTCTTTGTGTTTATTATTGTTAAAAAATCATCTTTAGCTAAAGATGAATAATATTCTTCTACAGCATTATCTAAACTCAATTGAATTTCGTTGGTTACTTGTCTTTTATTTTCTGTGTAATTTTTATAATTCCAATACAGTTGTATGGTAATTGTGGAAAGTATAGTTATTGTAATGAAATATAAAATCCAACGATATTTTCGGTTTTCCATAATTCAAATATAGTTAGTTAAGTGTAATTAAATAGTGGATTAACACTAGTTAACACTAGTTAACCTTAAAGGAGCGTTTCTATATTCATCTTTGTAATGCAAAATATAAATAGAGAAATATGAAAAAAAATATTAACACCTTATTAGTATGTATGTCGGGTGTTATTTACTCTCAGGAAAATATTACAATAGCAGAAGTAAAAGAAAGTAGTATAAACTCTTTAATATTTTCTGTTGATACTATTAAAGAACTGAAAAGTATCAATTGGAATGATATTAATGACATTTTTAATGAAAACACAAAAAAACATAAAAAAATAATTTTAGGTTTTAATATAAAGAACAGTAACATACATTGTTTTGAGGTAATGTGAAGTTTATCAGATTTAGAAGGAACAATTAAAATTACTAAAAAGATAATTTAAGTAATAGAAAAATTATAAAAATGAAAAAAGGTATATTTTTAATAATGTTGTTTTTAGGAACAACAATTTACGCTCAAAACTTTCAAGGAAAGGCAACTTATAAAACTTTTAGAAAAGTAGATTTTAAAATGGGTGAAGAGAAGGGAACTCCAAAGTCAGATATGCAAAAGAAGATACAAGAGCAATTAAGAAAACAGTTTCAACAAACTTATACGTTGAATTTTAATAAATCAAAATCTACATATACGCAGAATAAAAAATTATCGGCACCGCAAGCTAGTTCTGGAGGGTTTAACATGATAATAGTAGGAAGCGGAGGTGGAGCTGATGTGTTGTATAAAAATATTGCAATGAAAAAATATGTTAATAAAACCGAAATTAGTGGAAAGAGGTTTTTAATAAAAGATGAACTAGAAGATTTTGGGTGGAAAATATCTGGAGAAACTAAAAATATAGGAAACTATACTTGTTATAAAGCTACAAAAAGCAAAGAAGAAGAAAGAACAAGTTTTTCTATGACAGATGGTAAGCAAGAAGAGCGTAAAGAAAAAGTAATTATAGAAACAGTTGCATGGTATACGCCTCAAGTTCCTATAAGTAATGGTCCTGAAGGTTATTGGGGGTTACCTGGGTTAATTTTAGAAATTCAAGAAGGGAAGCAAACAATTGTTTGCTCTGAAATAGTATTGAATACATCAGGTAAAATTCAAATTAAAGAACCTTTAAAAGGAAAAAAAGTGACACAAGAAAAGTTTGATGAAATTATGAGTGAACATTCAAAAGAAATGATAGAGCGTTTTAAGAGTAAGCGTAAAAACAAAGATGGGAATTCGCTTAGTATTCAAATACATGGCTAGTGTTCAAAAATAAAAATGAAATAGTTTATAACCACCTTTTTTGTAATCTTTTTACAGGCTAATTTTCAAGGTAAGGCAATGTATAAATCAAACTACTATATAGTGGTTTTGGAGGAAGTAGACGTTTACAAAAAAGTAAAATCACGCATATTTATATATGAAAAAAATACTATTAATAGCCTTTTTATTGGCTACATGGATAATCAATGCTCAAATAACACTAAGAGGAGTTGTTAAAGATAGTATTGGAGCCCCTTTAGAAATGGCGAATGCAATTGCTATTAATACCGTTACAAAAAAACTAGACTCTTACGGGTTTACAGATTCAAAGGGGAACTTTAAGCTTAATCTTAAAAAAAATGCTACGTATAATATTAAAATAAGTTACATCGGATTTATAACTTCTGATGTTATTGTAAAAACAGGTGAGACTAATATTGTAAAAAACATAAATTTAAAAAAAGATGATAGCTTAGATGAGGTAAATATTACTTATAAAATGCCTGTAACTATAAAAGGAGATACGATTGTTTATAATGCAGACAGTTTTAAAAAGGGGACTGAAAAAAAACTAGGAGATGTATTAGAAAACCTACCAGGAGTAGAGGTAAATGATGATGGTGAAATTGAAATAGAGGGGAAAGCTGTGAAAAAGATTATGGTTGAAGGAAAAGATTTTTTTGATGGTGATACTAAAATAGCAACGAAAAATATTCCTGCTGATGCGATTGATAAGATTCAGGTTTTAAAAAATCATAGTGAAGTTAGTCAAATGAGTAGTGTAACTGATAATGAAGATAACATTGTAATCAATATCAAGCTAAAAGAAGGAAAGAAAAATTTTTGGTTTGGCGAGGTAACTGCTGGTTTAGGAGTAGGAATGACAAACAGTAGATATATTGTAACTCCAAAATTATTTTATTATAATCCCAGATACAGTGTAAATATTATAACAGATATAAATGATATTGGAGAGGTATCTTTTACTAGTAGAGATTATTTTAAGTTTACTGGTGGTTTTAGAGGATTAAGTGAAAGTAACGGAACAAATTTTAATGTAGGTTCTAGCGATATTTCTTTTTTAACAATGAAAAATAATAGAGCGAAAGAAATTGAATCTAAATTTGGAGCGGCTAACTTTAGTTATTCACCTAAAAAAACATGGAATTTAAGTGGGTTTGCAATTTATTCAGGGAATGAAACGGATATGCAAGAGGCAACAAGCCGTGTATACTCTAATGCAGGAATAGATAAAAATAACTTACCTGCATATGATGTAAATAACTCTTCATCAGTAAAATATATTGATACAGAAAAAACACAAAATAAAACTAACCAAATAAGTGATTTGGGATTATTTAAAATAAGTTCAAGTTACAAACCAAACAGTAATAATCAGTTTGATTATGATGTTTTTGCTAAAATTTCCAAGCAAAAGCAATTGCAAAATACGTTATCGTCAAGAACCTACTTGAATGCGACGGACGAAATAGTGCCAATTAATCAAACCTCAGAGCAGAGTCCGTTTTCTATCAATCAGAATTTAAAGTATTATTATACTTTAAATGAAAAAAATATTTTCGCTTTTGAAGCGCTGCATTTATGGCAAGATGAAGATCCTTTTTATAATGCAGAATTAGAAAAATTATCTTTTGCGAATTTAATAGGAGCAGATGTAAATGTAAATCCGTTTAATCTAGCACAAAATAAAAGGATAAAAACAAATAAATTTGACGCTAAACTAGATTATTTTTATGTAATAAATTCCAAAAGTAATTTAAATATCACTTTAGGTACAACGCAGAGTAATCAACAATTTGATTCAAGTGTTTTTGAGATTTTAGAAGGGGATAAGAGTGTAATATCACAACCAAATACAGTAAATAATGTAGATTTTATGTTTAGTGATGCTTATGTAGGGTTACATTATAAATTTATAACTGGTATTTTTACTTTTAATCAAGGGTTTACAGCTCATAATTATGTGTCAAAAAACATACAATTAGGTTCTGAAGTGAAAAATAGTTTCACAAAAATATTGCCTGATGCTTCAATTAAAATGAGTTTAAAAAAATCTGAAACTTTACGATTAAGTTATAAAATGCAAACCAGTTTTACCGATGTAAATCAGTTAGCAGAGGGATATGTGTTTAACAATTATAATAGCTTGTATTCAGGGAATAGGGAGTTAGAAAACTCGTTATACCATAACGTGAATTTAAATTACTTTAGTTTTAATATGTTTAACTACACTAATGTTTTTGGAATGATAAATTATAGTAAACGTACTGATGTAATAAAAAGCAATACACAATTTATCGATGTAAATAGTGTGAGAACATCTGTTAATTCAGCTTTTCCAGATGAAACCATTTCGGTAAGAGCAAGTTTTCAAAAAAGTTTCAGGAAATTCAAAGTTCGTGTAGAAGGTAATGTTTCTGGCTCTAAATCGAATAGTTTGATTTCGAATAGACAAACAAATGTAGTTTCGAATCGATTAACAAAAACATTTTCGCAAATATATACTTCAAAGTTTAGTACTAATTTTAATAAAGCTCCAAATTTTGATATAGGTTATAATGTGTCAATAAATAATTCTAATATTGGAGGAATACGAAATTCGTTTACAACTCATAGTCCTTATATCGATTTAGATATTTCTCTTTTAAAGGAGTTTATATTTACCTCTAAATACACTTTTAATAAAGTTATTAATGAAGGTGAAACAATAGATGAATACGGGTTTTTAAGAGCTGATTTAATGTATCAGAAAAAAGATAGTAAATGGGAATACAAATTAAGCGCTACCAATTTGCTAAACTCAAATGGATTAAATCAAAATAGTAGTAACGATATTTATGTGAGTAATTCAGTTTATGTAATTCAGCCAAGAATAGCAATGTTTACTGTAAAGTACAACTTGTAATTTTTGGATTAAATTCATATAAAAAAAGCGAGCCGTTAAGCTCGCTTTTTTTATATATGAATCACTCTTTATTTTATAATTATTTTTTTTGTTTTTATCTTTTTGCCATTTTCAATTTGAATAAAGTATATTCCTGAACTTACTTTTGGAAATTGAATTTTTTTCTTGAATCTACTAGAAACTGTTGAGAAAGTTTGAGTATCTATTAGTCGACCAGTTAAATTAAATAATTTGATTGTAATTAAATCTTTAACCTTTACTTTAAATTCAACTGTTAGTTGTTTTCCTTCTGTTGGAACGGGATACATTTTTAAATCGGTGAATAAAGTAGTATCTGTAGCAAAACTCTCTTCAATATTTATAGTGTAATCTTCAACTTCTCCGTTAAAATTAAGCTCGCAAGATTTAGGGAACTCATTTAATTTTGTTGAAATACGTAAGGTGGTTGAACCTAATAACGCACCTTCAGGAATAGCTATAGAGTTGCTGTTTGATGTTAAATCGTAAGTTTCATTTGCATCAAATAAACAATTTTGATTCCAGTCAATCCAAGCATATGTTTTTACAGTATTATCTCCATCTGTATTAATAATTGTGTTTAAGTCGTAGTTTTCACCTCTTACTACACCTGTAGATATTGATTTAAAATCAGAATATCCGGTTGTTTTTGTTGAGGTATTATCTATTTCTCCAAACTTTACATTGGTAAGACTTATTTGTGATTCTAAATTACCTGAAGATTTACAATGGTTATCATTGACGCTAAGTATTAAATCAACTGATTTAGTAATTGATGTACTAGTACCAGTTATTTTAATAGTATAATCTCCAACACTAACATTATTTAAGTTAGATACAGTAAAAGTTACTATTCCGTTAGAACTAATAGTTGCTGAATTGAAGCTTATATTAGAATTTACTGGAGTATTTGTTGCTGATAGAGTAACATTTTCATTAAAATCATTAGAAGTTTTATAGTCTATTTTATATTCAACTTCGTTAATGGCTTTGTTACATATAGATAGCCCTTCTGTTTTTTTAGTTAATGAAAAAGTAGGTGTAATTGTAATGGTATAATCTTCAACTTCACCATCAAAATTCAATTCACAAGAATTCGGATCGCCATCACTGGCTAGTTTGGTTGAAATACGTAATATTGTTGTTCCTATTAAAGCATTAGTAGGAATTGTAATATCTAAACCACTATTAGTTGTTGCACCAGAAGTGTTTATTACATTTCCTAAGTCGTATTTTTCATCTGTATCAAATAAACAGTTTTGATTCCAGTCTATCCAAGCAAAAGTTTTTGTTGTTTTATTACCATCAGAATTGGCGTTAACGGTCAATTTGTATTTATCCCCTTTTATAACTTCAGAGGTCATTGATCTAAAATCAGAATATCCAGTTGATTTTGTTGAGGTATTATCTATTTCTCCAAACTTTACATTAGTAAGACTTATTTGTGATTCTAAATTACCTGAAGATTTACAAATATTATCATTAACGTTAAAAAGAATATCAACTGATTTCGTAATAGAAGCCGAGGTTGCGGTAACTGTCATTATATAGTCACCTACAGTTGCGTTATTTAGGTTTGAAAGAGTTAAATTAATAGAACCACTTCCATTTGACGAAGTTGGGTTAAATACGCTGGTAGTATTTGCAGGGGTTCCTGTAACTGAGAAACTAACATTTTCATTGAAACCAAATAATGTTTTATAGTCAATAGTAAAAGCTTGTTCATTAATAGCTTTGTTACAAATAGATAAATGCCCTGTTGTATCGGTTAATGTAAAATCTGGTTGAGGAGCTTCTTCAACTACTATAGTATAATCTTCAGTTTCCCCCCACTCAGATTTATGATCTGAGTTACAAGCACCATCACCATTAGGAGCTGAACCTTCATAGTATTCTATATTAACTCTCATTCTAGTTTCTCCTAAAATAGCATTTTGTGGGACAGTTATGTTTAATGTAGCTGTAGAAACGTCTTCTGTTTTATTTCCTAAATCATATCTTTCTGTCGCGTTATCAAATTTAAAATCTTGATTCCAGTCAATAAAAACATAACAATGATCTTGGTATCCAGCAGTATTAATTGTCACGCTTATTTGATAATCTTGAGTTTTTTTAATATTCGTTGATATAGAGGTGAAATCTTCGTACCCATCATCTGCAGTTGGGGTATGATCATTTACTGAATTATTGTTAATAGTGTTAAAAGTTACATTAGATATAAATTCACTACTATCTGATTGAGTAAAGGTTGAGGCACAATATGAAGGAGCTTCAGTAGTAAGTTCCCAAGTACTAGAATTAGAACCCTCTCCACATTTATTTTTAGATTTTACATGCCAATAATATTTTGTAAGTTCAGTTAAAGGAGTTGTTAAGGTGTATGAATTTGTAGTAGTTGTTTCATTAACAATAACGTTAGAGAAGCTAACATCCGTTGCAACCATAATATTATATGATGTTGCATTTGAATCCGATGGCCATTCAAATACAGGGGTAATACTAACATTATCTGACGTATTTGCTGGTGAAATAGGTGTTGTAATATTAGTGAAACTAGTTCCTATAATATTTAAGAGCGCTTCAGATTTTTGAGTAACAGTATTTGAAGTACCCTCAACATTAATTGTATATTCACCTTGATTACTTCCATTTAAATTGTCAATTGTCATTGTAACATCACCATCTGCATTAATTGTAGTTGGATTAAAACTAGCAGTAGCTCCGGTAGGTAAACCAGTAGCTGATAAATTTACAATTTCAGAAAAACCATTAATAAAATCAAAATTTAAAACATAGTTAATAGAATTACTATCTGTATTACAAACTATTTGTTTATTAGTCTTGTTTGTGACTAAAAACGTAGGGTCTGTTGAGTTAATTGTAAAATTAATGGCATTTACATTGTAAAAAATATTATCAATAGCTTCAATAAGTATACGAGCTTCAGTTGTTGCGTTATCAGGTATTGTAATTTCCTCAGTACCATCATTAGTTGTGTTTTCTTTTAAAAGAATAGGAAAAGTTAATCCACCATCAGTAGAAAGTCTAATATTAACTTTAGTACAATTTATAGGAGCTTGATCAGTTGTTCCTTTATTCCATGTTATAGTTTGTGAACTACCAGTATCCCAAGCCACAGCAGTACTTGGTGCAGTTACTGTAAAAGCTTCAGCATTCGTTACTTTAATTTTTACATTGTCTCTTGCTGAACTACCTCCTCCAGAATTATTATCTCTTACAGTAAGCGAAAAATTAAGTTCTCTTTCAACTGAAGGAAGAACTTCCCATTCGTTTGAACTAGCATTTATAACATTAGGTAAAGTTGGAAAATACCTATTAGGAGATGAATTTGAAGGCAATGATCTAAAAGCGGGACCTTTAGTAGTTGTTGAAACAAGTGGCACAGGGGCACTCTCTGTGTCAATTTGTTCCCAATTATACGTTAAGCTAGAAACTCCATCAGCATCTGTACCTATTCCTTTTAAAACAAAAGGAGTTGATTTAGGAATACTAAAATCAGTACCCGCATTTGCAGTTGGAGCATTATTACCTGTGTCGGTTATTGTAGCACAGCCAGGATTTGACTGGATATGATTCCACATTTGAGCAATACTTATAGCATGAAAATAATCATCACTATTATTTTGTACATTTTGAGGAGAACAAATACCTGCATATGCCATTATTGTTGTACCGCTCCCTGGTTCTACAGATGTAGAACCTATGTTACCTCCACAATTACCTGCTGTTCCGTTAAAAGTATGACCAGCACCAAGTTGATGACCTATTTCATGCGCAACATAATCAATGTCAAAAGGGTCAGAAATCGGTTGTCCACTACCAGTAATACCCCTTCCTTTTACACCTGTAACACATAAACCTTGAGCGGCTAATCCACCTCCACCAGTACTAAAAGTATGACCAATATCGTAATTAGCATCGCCAATTATATTATCACATTTTTGTTGGCTTTCATCAATTAAAAAATCAGCATCATCATTAGTTAATCCATCAGTTGTAGCATCTAAAAATATTAATTTTTCATTATCGCTTACAATAATCATTCTCATAGCTAAGTCTCTTTCATAAATTCCGTTCACACGAGCCATAGTTGTATTCATCGCAGATAAAATAGCTGCTTTTTTCTCAGCATCAGTTGCTGATGGATCAATATTTTGTCTATTCAAATGAAATTGAGAATATTCACCTGTACAAGCAATTGCAATTTTATAAGTTCTTAATTTACCGTCATTAGCATTTCTATTTAAAGAAGGAGCTGATATAACTTCTTTAGCAGAATTTTCTACTTCACATTTAAAATCATTTTCACTTGATTTTAAATGTTTTCTTTTATAAATAATATATTCTTTTTGATCCTTAGTATAAGGATCAATATATACGGTACCTTCATTTCCTGACAAGATAATTGCATGAAAACCATCTGTACCTAGACTAATTTTAGCTACTGCAGTTGGATCATCAACTCCTTGAGCAGAATAGGTCTTAATCATTGGGAATTTAACAGCTAAATCTGCAGCTAAATATGAAGTTTCTCTTATCGAAAACCTTTTTAGTTTTCCATCAGAATTAGGTAACGTAATTATCGTTTTACTATTTTTTGACTTTAAACTTAACTTATTTTTAAAACTATTTAAGTTTAGGGAAGCTAAAGCGTATTGTTGTGGTGTGTTTTCTCTGCTTAAAACTTCATTTTTTTGAGAATTAATATTTTTTCTATTTGTACTGCTCCAGTAGTTCTGAGAAAATGAATTACTTGAGAAAAGAGTAAAAATAAATAGGAATAAAAGAAAGGTTTTTTTGATCATAAGTGTCTAGTTAATAGGTGTAAAATATAACAGTTTAAGGCTAATTTTCCCTACCTTTGGGGGATATTGTTAGAATGCAAATTTATGAATAAAAAAATAACAGTCAGTGATTTAGGGAAAAAAGATTATAAAGAAACATGGGATTATCAAACTCGGTTATTAGATAAGGTAGTTATTTTAAAGAGAGAGAAGAGAAATAGCAATAAAGAAATTATAACTCCTAATCATTTTTTATTTGTTGAGCATCCTCATGTATATACATTAGGTAAATCAGGTGATATCAGTAATTTATTATTGAATGAAGAGAAATTAAAAGAAAAGAACGCAACTTTTTATAAAATAAATAGAGGAGGAGATATTACGTATCATGGACCTGGACAAATAGTTGGTTACCCTATAATAGATTTAGAAAATTTTTTTACTGATATACATAAGTATTTACGGTTATTGGAAGAATCAATTATATTAACAATTGCTGAGTACGGATTAAAAGGAGAGCGAAGTGATGGTGAAACAGGGGTTTGGTTAGGTGCAGGTTCTCCATTTGCTAGAAAAATATGTGCCATGGGAATTCGTGCTAGTAGATGGGTTACTATGCATGGTTTTGCCTTAAATGTAAATGTAAATTTAGGTTATTTTGATAATATTATTCCTTGCGGAATTAGAGGTAAAGCTGTAACATCAATGGAAGCAGAGCTAGGAAGAAAAATAAATGAAGAAGAAGTAAAAGAAAAAATATTAAAACACTTTAAAGAACTTTTTGAGGTTGAAGAATTTATTAAAGCATAAAAAAAGGGTTGACAATGTCAACCCTTTTTTTATCTTAAAAAAGACAAACTTATTTTTTAGCTTTAATCTCAAAAGAAATTTCCATTAAATCGTTAATGAATTTATCTTTTAAAGCAGCATCAATTTTCTTAGATTTATAAGTAACACCAAAATCAGTTCTATCAATACTAAAAACATCACTTTTAAAAGTAGCAACACCTTCGTTTTCGGTTACTGTAGCAGGTATCGTAATACTTTTAGTTGTTCCTCTAAGAGTTAAGTTTCCAGTTACATGTAACTTACCTTCTTTTGTTTCAGAACTAGCTATTGCAAATTTAGCAGTAGGGAATTTCTCAACATCAAAAAAGTCTTCTGCTTTTAAATGACCTTCTAAATCTTCCTTTCCTTTACCAGCTTCTAAATCAGTACATGAAATTGTTTTCATATCAATTACAAATTCACCTGATTTAAGAACACCGTTCTCAATATCAAATACTCCATTTGCTACACTAACAACACCATTATGAGAACCTGTTGGTTTATTACCTTTCCAAGTAACTGTAGATTCAGCAACGTTTGCTTTGTAAGAATTAATTACATTTTCTACTTTTTTAATATCTTTAACTTCTTCGCTAGCTGTTACTTTATTTTTTTCTGTTTTACAAGAAACAACGGTAATTGCAATAAGAGCAATAGCCAAAATTGATTTTTTCATTATGATTTGTTTTTAATGGTTGATTTTTTATTTAGAACAAATATATATAAAATATATTTTCCTTGGAGATTATTCTCTTGTTAAAATTTTATTAATAACAAAAGAACTTGCTTGTAAGCCAAAAGCAGCAGGCATATAGCTAATGGTTCCATAAAAAGATTTTTTAAAGTTGCTCCCGTCTGTGAGTTGTAAACTTTCTGGAATTTGAACTTCTTCTGAATAAACAGCAGTTATTCCTTTATTAACTTTTCGTTCTTTTAATCTTTTTTTAAGAGCACGAGCCATTTTACAGTTTTTAGTTTTGCTAATGTCCTTAACAACAACTTTACTTGCATCTAATTTACCACCAGCTCCCATAGCACTAATTAATTTAACTTTTTTTCTTTTGGCTGCTACAATTAAATTAACTTTTGGGGTTATACTATCGATGCAGTCTAATACATAGTCATACTCTTTGCTTACGAGCTCGAATGCTCTTTCGGGAGATAAAAACTCTTCAAGTACTTTTAACGAAATATTCGGATTTATATCTTTAATTCTATCAGAAATTACTGATGTTTTTGATTTCCCTAAAGTACTATTTAATGCAGGTAACTGGCGATTTTTATTTGTTTCATCAAAAGCATCACCATCAACAATAGTCATATTTCCAACTCCAGCTCTTGCTATAAATTCAGCTGCAAAAGAACCAACTCCACCTAAACCAACAATTAAAATGTTAGCTTTCTGAAGTTTTTCAATACCTTCTTTTTTAACTAATAATTCTGTTCTCTCTAACCAACTCATGTTATAAGTATCTTATTTAAATTTTGATGTATATTTTTTTTTAACTCTTCAACAGTTATGTCTTTTAAAGTAGCCGCTTTTTGATAAATAGTAGCGATATCAATTTTAGCATCATCTGTTTCTATAAATAGTTTATCTAAAGAAATATTAGAAAACGTTTTTTGTAACTTAATTGAAGTCATTAATGATTTTCCGAATGATAAAAAGCATCCGTTTTTTATTAAAGAAGTTGCAACCTGTTCATTTTTATTAAATCCATGAATTATCCATTTTTGAGTAGGCTTTAGTTTTTTCTTTAAGTGTATTATTTCTTGAAAAGACTTTACACAATGTATTATTAAAGGTTTTTTATATGTTTCAGATAATTTAATGTGTTCTTTAAAAACGGCTAATTGAATAGTGTAATCTACCTCAGACAGTTTATCTAAACCACATTCTCCAATTGCATAACATTCTTTCTGTAATAATTTTTCTTTTAAAAAAGTAAGTTCATCACCAATTGTTTCTTTGTTTATGTACCATGGATGAATTCCTATAGAGAAAGGAAAGTCAAAATTTATTGAAGTAGGGTAGGAGTTTATAATAGATAAAACTGAATTGCTATTC
Source organism: Tenacibaculum ovolyticum DSM 18103 (assembly GCF_000430545.1). Classification (GTDB taxonomy): domain Bacteria; phylum Bacteroidota; class Bacteroidia; order Flavobacteriales; family Flavobacteriaceae; genus Polaribacter; species Polaribacter ovolyticus. The sequence goes on along the minus strand of NZ_AUMF01000013.1, from coordinate 138,078 downwards.
GTATTATTATGGGTGTGTATATCAATAAATTTCATAAATAAAGTTTTAAACCTTATCTTTAGTATCAATAATAATGGTTACAGGTCCATCGTTTATAAGTTCAACTTTCATGTCTGCTCCAAACTCACCAGTTTGCACCTTTTTACCTAAGTTTATTTCAAATTGACTAACAAATTGTTCATATAAAGGAATTGAAATATCAGGCTTTGCAGCCTTAATATAACTTGGCCTATTACCTTTTTTTGTTGAGGCCTGTAGTGTAAATTGACTTACAATAATTACTTCTCCATCAGATTGAAGTAATGAGGTATTCATTATTCCGTTTTCATCATTAAATATACGAAGGTTTGTAATTTTCTTCGATAGCCAATTAATATCTTCTTGCGTATCTTCATTTACAATTCCAAGAAGAATTAGCAATCCATTTTTAATATTAGCAACTTTTTCGTTATTAATAGTTACGCTTGCTTTAGATACTCTTTGAATAACCGCTTTCATTTATTCTTGATCTTTTTCCCAAATATCAGTTCGGTAATGTTCTTCTTCACCCTCTAAAATTTGTAAATAACTTTTATAACGAGACCATGAAATCGTGTCTTCTTCTAAAGCATCTTTTACAGCACATTTAGGTTCGTTAACATGAATACAGTTATTAAACTTACAATCTTGTTTTAGAGCAAAAAATTCTGGAAAGTAATCACCTAACTCTTCTTTTTCAATATCAACAACCCCAAAACCTTTAATACCAGGGGTGTCAATAATTTTTGCGTCATTTGAGTTTTCGAGATTTAAATCGAACATTTCTGCAAATGTAGTAGTATGTTTTCCTTGATTATGTTGATCCGAAATTTCTTTTGTTTTTAGGTTTAAATTAGCATCAATAGCATTAACTAGGGTGGTTTTTCCAACTCCAGAATGTCCTACAAACATTGATGTTTTTCCTACCATCATTTTTTTAATATGATCAACATTGGTGTTTTCTTTTGCTGAAACTTCTATACATCTATAACCTATAGTTTCATAGATGTCTTTTAAGTATAAAATTTCACCACGCTCTTCTATTTCGTAAGAATCTATTTTGTTAAATACTAAAATAGTATCGATTCTATATGCTCTTGTAGAAACTAAAAAACGATCTATAAAAGTGGTGAAAGTAGGAGGGTTGTTAATCGTAATTAATAAAAAAACCTGATCGATATTAGAAGCAATAATATGTGTCTGTTTAGATAAGTTAACAGATTTACGAACTATAAAATTGTCTCTTTCATGAATATTGGTAATTACACCAGTTTCTTCATTGTTTTTGGTTTCTAGATCAAAATCAACTTTGTCACCAACAGCAATAGGGTTGGTACTTTTAATACCTTTTAATCTAAATTTTCCTTTAATACGGCATTTGTATAAAACCTGTTCGTGCTTTACTAAATACCAACTTCCTGTAGATTTATATACCGTTCCTGTCATGGCTACAAAGATGAGAATAAAAAATGAATGTAAATAAAATTATTTTTGAGCTAAGTCAGTTATTTTATCAGGAATAGAGCCTCTTTCTCCAACTCTAACTATCATAAATATAATTTCAGGAATTAAACCCGGGTTATTTATAATTGTAGCTTTCTGTGCTACTTTTTGATCTCTTTCTTTGATTAATTGTAATTTGTCGTTTTCTGTTTTAGAAGCCAATTTCACAGCAAAATTCCAAGCACCATCTCTTGCTAATTTCATGCTGAAATCAATTAAAAAAGTATCTATTTTATGAGTGAATTTTAATATTTTTTTTAAAAAAGGCCAGATAGTACTTAAATCTTGTTCAATTTCACCTACTAATGAAGAAAGAATCACGTTTATTTTATTGAAGTCATTTTTAAGATTTTCTATAGGTTTTCCTTCCGAAACTTGAGCAGCGGCAATGCCTAAATCTAAGTTTATATGTGCATTCATACCTACAAGTAAATGTTGCAAAACAGTTGGCCAGTATTCAGTAGAAATACTAAATGCTTTGTTCCATGATTCGCTTATTGGTTGGTTATTCTGATAATCATAGTATGCTTTAATGTATCTTTTAGCAAAAATTACATCTAACTTTTCCATTCTTACATTATCCTCAAAGAAATTATTTGAAATTCCGTCTTTAACTTTTTGAGTAACTTTAAGATAAAGAGTTGCAAAATAGCCTAAAGTACTTTTGTTTTTAAGAGTGTCTTTAATAATTTTATGTAAAGTTTCAATTACGTCATCAATAGTGTTTATTGGAGGCATTTTAGTATAAGTTTGGTTGTATGAAAGTACAAAAAATTAATAAATAAAAAAGGTTGCGTAAAAGCAACCTTCTTCATTATTGTATAATAAAAAATGTTATTTTATTATCCTTTTATTATTTTTTCTTGGTGGTTTATAGATTCTTGGTGAATTGCTTTAAACATTTTTAAAACAAATTCTTCACTTAATCCTTTACTTTCACCTTCTAAAATCATATTGCCAAGAATTTCATTCCAACGTCTAGATTGTAAAACAGCAACGTTTTTCTCTTTTTTAAGTTGTCCAATTTTATCAGCAACGGTCATTCTTTTTCCTAACATTTCTATTAGTTGACCATCAACAACGTTTATTTGAGCTCTTAAATTATCTAAAGACTCTCTGTAAGTAGAATCTGTTTCTGTTTCTTTTCTTATTTTTAAGTCTTCCATGATTTGTTTTAAAGAATCAGGAGTTACTTGTTGTGCAGCATCAGACCATGCGTTGTCAGGATCGAAATGAGTTTCGATCATTAGACCATCAAAATTTAAGTCTAAAGCAGTTTGAGAAACATCAAAAATCATTTCTCTATTACCTGTAATATGAGAAGGGTCACAAATTAATGGTAAATCTGGAAATCTATTTTGAAATTCAATAGCTAATTGCCATTCAGGAATATTTCTGTATTTAGATTTTTCATATGTAGAAAAACCTCTATGAATTGCACCTAGATTTTTAATCCCGGCAGTGTATAATCTTTCAATACCACCTAACCACAATGCTAAATCTGGATTTACAGGATTCTTTACCAGTACAATTTTATCTGTTCCTTGTAAAGCGTCTGCAATTTCTTGCATGATAAAAGGTGATACCGTAGAGCGTGCTCCGATCCATAATAAATCAACATCATGCTCTAAAGCTAATTTTACGTGTGCAGCATTTGCAACTTCAGTACAAGTTTTCATTCCTGTTTCTGCTTTTACTTTTTGCAACCACTTTAAACCTAAAGCACCTACACCTTCAAAATTTCCTGGACGTGTTCTTGGTTTCCAAATTCCTGCACGGAAATAATTTACATCAGAATCTTTCAACTCGTGTGCAATTTTTAAAACCTGCTCTTCGGTTTCTGCACTACAAGGCCCTGCTATTACTAGTGGATGAGCAAGCTTCATATCATCCAACCATGTTTTTAATTCTTTTGTATTTTCCATTTGTCTACTTATTGTGGCTTTTATTTTATGCCGTTTAATATTTGTTTAATGTGATTTGTACTTTCCATTTCGTTATGAATTTTAGTAAAATCATTCTGTATCATCAGTTCTTTAAATTGCTGAAGATTATGTATGTATTCGTTTAATGTTTCAATTACATTGGTTTTGTTTTGTTCGAAAATAGGAGCCCACATTGCTGGCGAGCTTTTTGCTAAACGTACTGTAGAGGCAAATCCACTACCAGCCATGTCAAAAATATCACGCTCGTTTTTTTCCTTTTCAATAACTGTTTTACCAAGCATAAAAGCACTAATATGTGATAAGTGTGATACGTAGGCTATATGTTTATCATGCGATTTTGCATCCATATAACGAATACGCATTCCTAATTTCGCAAAAATATCTAATGCTTTTTCTTGTAGTTTAAAAGCTGTTTTTTCTACTTCACAAATAATATTTGTCTTTTTATGAAATAGGTTATTATGTGCAGCAGTTGGTCCAGAAAATTCAGTTCCTGCAATTGGATGTGCTGCTAAATAATTTCTTCGTTTTGGGTGATTTTCTAAAATTTTACAAATATCTTCTTTAGTAGATCCTACGTCGAAAACTAATGTTTCATCAGAAACTAAATCAAGTACTTTTGGTATAACTTTTAATTGAACATCAACAGGAATTGAAACAATAACAATTTCTGCTTTATCTAAATCTTCAAGTGTAGCTTTTATATCAATAACACCTAATTCAATTGCTTTTTCTAAATGATCTTTATTGTTGTCAATTCCATAAATAACGGCTTCAGAATATTTTTGTTTAATATCTAAAACCATACTACCTCCAATCAATCCGATTCCTATTACAAATACGTTCATCTAAAATCTGTTGATAGCATTATTAATTACTTCTTTTGAGATACATAATGAAAATCGAATATATCCCTCACCTTGACTACCAAAAACGGTTCCTGGTGTAATAAAAATATCTTTGTCGTATAAAATAGTATCTGTAACTTCTTCAGCTGTTTTTCCTGTTGGAATTTTTGCCCAAACGAATAGTCCTGTAGAATTTTGATTGTATGTACAATTTAATTTATCAGCTAGCTTAAATACTAAAGACCTTCTTTCTTCGTATATTTTATTTTGTTGATTAAACCAATCATCAGATAACTGTAACGCTTCAATTGCTCCTTTCTGAATTCCGTAAAACATTCCAGAATCCATATTGCTTTTTACTTTTAAAATTTCATTAATGTAAGTACTGCTACCTAAAACCATTCCAACACGCCATCCTGCCATGTTAAAGGTTTTACTCATTGAATTTAATTCTAAAGCAACATCTTTGGCTCCATCAACTTGTAAAATACTCAACGGATTGTTGTTTAAAATAAAGCTATATGGATTGTCATTTATAATTAGTATTTGATGTTTTTTACCAAAAGCTATTAGTTTTTCGAATGTTTCTTTTAAAGCATTGGTGCCTGTTGGCATGTGTGGGTAATTTACCCACATTATTTTTACTTTAGTTAAATCTAATGTTTCTAAAGCTTTAATATTTGGTTGCCAATCATTAGCTTCTTCTAATTCATAAAATAAAGGTTCAGCACCAACTAATTTTGTAACAGAAGTATAGGTTGGGTACCCTGGGTTAGGAATTAAAACTTGATCTCCTTCGTTTAAAAAGGCCATAGAAATATGCATAATACCTTCTTTACTTCCCATTAAAGGAAGTATTTCGTTAGTAGGATTTGCTGTAACATTAAATTTTTGTTTATAAAATTCGGCAATAGCATTTCTTAATTCTGGTAATCCTTGATAACTTTGATATTTGTGAGCTACAGCATCATTAAAACTTTGCTGAATTGCTGTAATTACTTTTGTTGGAGGTTGTAGGTCAGGGCTTCCAATACCCATGTTTATTATTGGTTTTCCTACGGCTGCTAGTTCTCTAACCTCCCTTAGTTTTTTAGAGAAGTAGTATTCTTGTACGGTATCTAATCTTTTTGCTGATTGAATCATTTTCTTCCGTTTTTGTATGTTCCTAAAACTTTTAATTCAGATGCCATTATTTCTATAATTGCTATTGCTTTTTCGTAATCTTTATATTCTTCAAAAGTTACATCAACAAAAAATGAATATTTCCAAGGTGATTCTATGACAGGTAATGATTGTATTTTGGTTAAATTCATTTTACAATCACTAAGTACATTTAAAATAGTTGCTAAGCTTCCTCTTTTGTGATCTAATTGAAATTTTAGTGAAGCTTTATTTATTTGATCAATACCATTATGAGGAATTTCGGTTTGTACAATTACAAATCGAGTAGCATTGTCTTTTATGGTTTGAATTTCGTCTTCGATTATTTCTAGATTAAAAATATCAGCTGCAATTTTTGGAGCAATAGCGGCGACTCCTTTTAATTGATTTTGTGAAATTCTCTTAGCTACTTCAGCAGTATCAACATCTTCTATTAATTTTATGTGCTTATGGTTTTTAAAGAATTCTTTGCATTGTAATAATGCCATTGGATGTGAACAAACTTCTTTAATATCTGCAATTTTTTGATTGGGAAGTGCCATTAGGTGATGATGAATATTTAAATATTCTTCGCCAATAATATGCAGGTTATGGTTGTCTATTAATGCGTAATTAGGAATTATAGACCCTGCAATTGTATTTTCTATAGCCATGACACCTTTGTTAGCAGTTTTGTTTAATAAGCTGTCAACCAGTGTATCAAAAGATAAGCATTCTTTTAGCGGAATATCTTTTCCGTAAAAATCTCTAGCTACCTTGTGGTGGTTAGAACCTTCTGCTCCTTGTATTGCAATTGTTGTTTGTTTCATTTTAGTCAAAAAAAAAGCCTCGATATGTCGAGGCTTTATAATTTATATTTGTTAGTTAAAAATATGGTATAAAGTCTCAGCTCTTATTAAAAAAATAAAAGTAAAAATAGAAACCTTGCCAAATATTTTGTAACATCATTTTTGTTTTTGTTGTACGTGACAAATCTAAAGATTAAAATGAGAAAAACAAATTTTTATACAAAAAACAATTATTTTAAAAATAGTAAACATTGTTTTTTTAGATTTTGTGAATATAAATGAGGATTTAATTAAGATTCTTAATTTATATTTAAACTAGTATAAAAAACATCTCACTAGAGGTATTCTTAATTTTTTATTGCTTAGGTTTAAAAACAATCTCGTAAGATTTATTATTTTTCAATAATTTTTTTGCTATGTTTTTTAAATCTTCAACCGTTATTGACTTTACAATATCTTCAAAGTTTTTAGGGTCATTGATGTTGTATCCTTCTAATACCAAGTTTTTTAATAGGCCCATTTGAAAACTATTGTAGTTTTTGCTTTCTTTTCTAGATTTTAAAAAGTTTGTAAGTGTTTTATCTAAATCTGCTTGACGAATCTCTCCTTTTTCAAGAGCTTTAATTTCTTTATGAACAATAGCTATTAGTTTTTCAGCTAGATCGGGATTACAGTCAAAATTTACAGATATTACAGCTTCTTGAGTAGGTCTTTTTGAAATAGAGCCTCTAGCTGTAGCACCATAAGTACCACCTTCTTCTTCTCTTAAAGATTCTGTGTAACGTAATTGTAATACATCTCCGATTACTGACATTAGTATTGAGTTTTTTAAAGAATACTTCATGTCGTTTTTGATAGCTATAAAAACAGAGGTCTTAGGATTTTTCATTTCTAAATATACATCCTTGTCTATTTTATTATTTATCCAACTTACTGAGTTGTTTTTCCAGTTTTCTTTTTTATCTGTTGTTGGTATACTTGCAATATACTTTTCTAATAAAGGTTTTATTGCTTCTTTTTTTACATCACCTACTATAAAAAAAATAAAATCTCCAGCGTTTCCAAATCTACTTGTGTAGATGTTTTTCATTTTATTAAAAGAAATTTCAGAGATTATTTTTTCATCAAATAAACGCTTTGTAGGGTGGTTTTTACCATATAAAATAGTCGTTATACTATCCTGCATTTTAGATTCAATTCGTTCACTCTTTCTTATTAAAAAGGCATCTATCTGTTGCATTAAAACATCATAAGAAGTTTTATCGAAACGAGGTTTTGTAAAACGTAAATTAACTAATTGCATCATAGTTTCTACATCCTTTGTAGAAGAGGAGCCTGATACATTCTCATGTATATTACCTATGCTTGCTCCTGAACTTGCGTTTTTACCTGCTAAAATTTTAGGTAAATCTATTGCAGTGAATTCGCCTAAACCAGACATTTGAATAACGTTAGCTAGCAATACTGTTGAAGGTAAATCTTTATCGTCTAATAAAGATTGTCCTCCATAGCTGACAGCACTTAATTGTACGTCGTTTTTGTTTTTGTCGGTGAATTTATAGTGTACTTTAATTCCGTTACTTAATGTGAATATTGTTGAGCCAATCTCTTTGTTTTCTTTTTCAGAAATAATAGACCCAGCAACTAATTTAACGCCAGACATTAAGGGCTTTGTGTTTGTTTTTTCTGTGTAACCTTTTAATGTTTTATCATTCTCAACAGTGTTGATAATTTTAATAGCATCTTCTTTTGTTAAATTTTTATTGTCTTTAACCCCTGTAACAATTATAGATCTGTTATTGTTAGTATATAGTTTTTGTATTTGAGATAATAGTTCTTTTTGAGTTAACTTACTGAAAAGCAATTTAGCAATTTCAAATTCCTTTTTTATATCAGTAATTTGAGAGTTTTCTAAATAATTAGCTTTAATTCCACCTACAATTTGTTGGTGACTTCTATTTTCAAATCCAGCAATCTGATTTTCGTAAGAACTTGTATATTGAGTAATAATTCTAGCTATTTCAGCTTTCGTAAAACCAAATTTTACAGCTCTGTTAATCTCTGAAAGTACTAATTTGAACCCTTCATGTTGTTTATTTGGTTTAGGTACTATATGAGCGCTAAATTGATTATTCATTCTAGAGAAACTACCGTAACGAACAGATGCAAATAAAAGAGGTGATTCAGCCTTTTGATTAATTTCATTTAATCTTGTAGATATAATTGATGTTGCCATGCTATTTAAAAGACTTTCTTTTAAATCTGAAACAGTTTCATCTTTTAAAGATTTATTATGGCGAATAGCAAAGGAAATATTAGAAGAAGTAACTTCTTTATCCATTGCGATATCATAAATAAGTTCTTTATTGTCAGGAATGCGAGTGTTTTTACGTTCAATTGGTTTTTTTACTGCAGGAATGGTAGAGAAGAGTGCTTTTATTTTAGTTTCAATTTCATCAACATTTATATCTCCAACAATTGCTATAGCTTGTAAATCTGTTCTGTACCAATCATGATAAAAATCACGCAAAGCTTTGTATTTAAAATTTTCTATAATGTCCATTTTACCAATAGGTAAACGTTTTGAATATATAGCGTTATTAAACATTGTGCCAATCGTTTGTTTCATTACACGTGTATCACCATTTTGGCGAGTTCGCCATTCTTCTTTAACAACGCCTCTTTCAGAATCAATTTCTTTTTCAGTTAAAGACAAGTGGTTAGACCAGTTGTGTAAAATAGATAGCCCTGTGTTTATCAATTCAGGAGTTGTAGGTATGTTGTTTATATTATAAACAGTTTCATCAAAAGAGGTGTAAGCATTAATATCTTCACTAAAAACAAGACCATGCTCTTGCATCTTATTTAAAATTCCCTTTCCTGGGAAATCTTTAGTTCCGTTAAAAGCCATATGTTCTAAAAAGTGTGCTAATCCTTGTTGATTATCTTTTTCTAAGACAGAGCCTACATTTTGTATTATGTAATAACTAGCAACGTTTTTTGTAACACTTGTTTTATGAATATAATAGGTTAAGCCATTTTTTAAAACTCCTTTTCTTATACTTTGTTCTTTTGGTAAGGGAGTTTCTAGATTAATAGTTTGCGCTATGGTATTGTAGCTAAAAGCGAGTAATATGGCGAGTAATAAAATTTTCTTCATTTATGTGTGTTTTATCTTATTGTATATCAAAAAGCTAAGAATATGCGAATGTAGAAAAAAACAAGAGGAAGCTTTTAAGCAGGTTGTTAATGTTAATTTAAAAAGAAGTTAATTATTTTAACGAAAAAAGCTCCTCAAATAAATGAGAAGCTTTTTGCGGTCTGGACGGGACTCGAACCCGCGACCCCCTGCGTGACAGGCAGGTATTCTAACCAGCTGAACTACCAGACCGTTGCTTGTAGCAATATGTTTATTTACTTATATATATTTTGCGGTCTGGACGGGACTCGAACCCGCGACCCCCTGCGTGACAGGCAGGTATTCTAACCAGCTGAACTACCAGACCGTTGCTCTAAGCGAGTGCAAATATAGATACTTTTTTAAAATAAAAAAGAAATTAATTGTAATTTTTTTGCCGACTAATAAGGTAAGCGGTTAATATTTTATCATAACCTTCATTTATATCTACAGGAATGTAATCTATTTTGTATTGTAAGCATTTGTTTTTTAAGTTGTTGAAAAATGTTTCACTCAGCTTAGTGTAGTCTTGTTGAACATTATGAGCGTGTAAATTTATTTCTTCTTTTGTTTCAAGATCTACGAATTTTTTTGGTTTGTTATCAAAATCGAATAAGAATTCTGTCTTTTTATCATAGGTATGAAACAATATCACCTCGTGTTTGTTAAATTTTAAATGTCTTAAAGCATCAAAAAGCTCGTCTTCATTTTTTGTGGTTTGAAACATATCCGTAAATAAAAAAATTAAGGAACGTCGATGAATGTTTTCTGCTATTTCATGTAGGTATTGATGTGTTTCTGTAGTTGTCTTAGAATTAGAACGGATTAAACTGTCTAATTGATTCAATAACATTTTTCGATGACGATCACTTCCTTTCTCTGGAGCGTAATATTCATAAGTATCAGAATAAATACTTAAACCAACTGCATCTCGCTGTCTTTTTAAAATCTCTATTAAAGAAGCAGCAGCAACTGCTGAAAAACCAATTTTATTTAAGTTGTTGATTGCTTGGTTTTTAATAATAGGGTAGTGCATAGAAGCAGAATTGTCGATAATTAAATGACATCTTAAATTAGTTTCTTCTTCGTATTTTTTTATATATAATTTTTCTGTTTTAGCAAATAGTTTCCAATCTATGTGACGAGTACTTTCTCCTTTATTGTATAATTTGTGTTCTGAAAATTCTACAGAAAAACCATGAAATGGACTTTTATGCATACCTGTTATAAAACCTTCTACAACTTGTTTAGCTAGTAATTCAATGTTACCAATAGCATGTTTTTCTATATCCATTATTTTTTTATTTCTTGAGCTCTAGTTAAATTATCAACTGTTTGTAGCAGCTTCATTTTAAGAATTGGGTTGTAGTTTGGATTTTCTTTGAAAAAACGTTGTAAAATGATAAAAGCTTCTTTAGAGTTGTATTTACCAACAGAGCTACTTAGCCATCCTTTTGGAAAGAAGATATCTCCAGTTAATTGTATTTCTTCTAAAATATCTAAACAAGATTTAAAATGTTTTATTGCTGATGCTTGCCTTAGCGGGTGGTGTATATTACTTAGAGCTGCCTGTACCCAAGATTCTTTCTCTCTGTTTTCTTTTTGTAAGAGGCTAATCATAAATGCATTTCTTGTTGCTTCATCAATAGATAAAGTAGGTAGTAGCCATTTAAAGCGCTTTAACTTATCTAGATTGTTAATTCTAGTTAATTGCTCTGTAAGAATTTCTGTAGCTTTAGGGTGTTTGTATATGGCTAATAGCGAAGCTAAATTGGTAAAATCATTTTCACTTATATATAGGTTTTTTATTTCCTTTTCTTTCTTCCATAATAAATACAGTGTTTCTTTTCCTTCTTTAGAAATCGCTATTGAACGGTATAAGCCAAAAACTGTTCTTTTTAAATTTTTAGAGATGTCTGAATTTAATAAGTTCAAGACTTTTCTTTCTAACTCCTCTTGAATATTTGTTTTCTCTTCTTTATTTAAGAAAGACCAATAAATAGTATTAATTCTACCAGAGAGATAATTCACTATTAATTCGTTCTTTTCAATTAGTATTCCATTTAAAAACGTGTTAAAAGCTTTTTTAGGAACTACTTTTTTATTTAAGAAATTTTCATATAAATTAATATATGCATAACCTCTTGCTAGGTCATCTTTAATATTTCTATAAAATTCAATATTGGTTTTGTCAATAGGAAAAATACCGTATCCAAAACCATCGTAATTATAAATAATACTTTTAGGTTTATCTAAGCCAATTACATCGTTAAAATCCAATTCTTTATCTGATAAGTTAACTTTAAATATTTTTATTTCCTTTTCATATATAAAACCGATATTAAAGGTTTGTGCCCATAATTTATTGGTATTGTCTTCTGCTTTTTGATAAATTTTAAAAGAAGTAATTTTATTGTCTTTATATTTAACAGCATCAGAAATAATTGGCCTTCCAGATTTGTTAACCCAAACCTCACTCCATTTCTTTATGTCTTTTGGTGATTTTTTATCAAGAATAGCAACCAATTCACTCCAATCTGCATTTTCATTAGCATATTTTTTAATGTATGATTGCATACCTTCTTTAAAAGCTTCTTTACCGATGATGGCTTCTAGCTGACGCATCATAATTGGTGCTTTATTATAGATGATTCGACCATATAGCGAACCTGCATTTTTAAGGTTGTCTAAGTTTTGTCGTATTGCATTTGTTCCTTGTGTTCTATCTTCTGAATAAGCGCTAGGGTAGTGCGCCATTGTAAATTGTAAATTGTGATTTATTTCAGGAAATACAGGGTTCATTATTTTATCTGCTATAAAATTTGCAAATACTTCTTTCATCCAAACATCATTAAACCATTTCATAGTAACCAAATTACCAAACCACATGTGAGATGTTTCATGAGCAATTAATTTAGCTCTTCTTAGTTTTTTGTTTTGTGTTGCATTCTTATCTAAAAATAAAGAAGATTCTCTATACTGTATTGCACCAACATGTTCCATTCCACCATATTGAAAAGGGGGGATAGTGGCAAAATCCATTTTTTGAAAAGGGAATTTATAAGCAGTGTACTCTTCTAGGTACTCAATAGATTTTTGGTGAATGTTAAATATTTCACCAATATTTTCTTCTATTTTATTTTTATTATTTTCTCGATATAAAAAGCGCATATCAAAAGCGCCTGGATTTTTAATTTCTTCGTTAAACTTCCCCGCAACAAAAGAAAATAAATAGGTGCTCATTTTATCAGACTCCTTAAAGTTGTGTTCAATGAAATTACCTTTACTAATTTGTGTGTTTTCAAATCCTCCGCAAAGAACTTTCCAGTCTTTAGGAGCAGTAATAGTTAGTGTGTAATTAGCTTTAATATCAGGTTGGTCAAAGCAAGGAAATAGGGTGCTAGCTCTATCAGGAACTAATAAGGTGTATAAAAAGTCATCACTTCTGTTTAACGACATTTCACCAGCGTTAAAATCAATCTCTACAAGATTTACCCCTTTTATTATATGTTTTTTGTTAATAATAAGGTGTTGTTTAGTATGAATAATTTCAATACTTTTATTATTAACGGTAACCGATTTAATGTTCGATTTTTTTTCATTAAAATCAAGAACCAAATTATCTGTAAGATCATTAATTGTAACAGATAGTTTTAATTTACTTGGAATTATTTCTGATTTTGATTCAGGAATATTAAAAGTTAATTTATATTTTACATCAGTAACTTGTAGTTTTCTATAGGTTGCTAACTCATATGAAATTCCTTTTTCAATTAAAATTCCGGAATGTTTTTTTTCTTGACAAGAAGTTAGTACGATTGTAAAAAGAAAAATAACAAGTATTTGTTTCATGTAAATAAGTTTAAGTTTTAAAAATAAAAAAAGGTTTAACCGTAGCCAAACCTTTTTTAAAATATATTAGAATTGTGCTATTTATAAAGCAGCATCAATTTTATCTGTATATGCTTTTTTAGGAGCTGCACCAACTTGTTTGTCTACAACTTCACCATTTTTAAATATTAAAACAGTAGGTATGTTTCTTACACCATACTTAGCTGCAAATTCTTGGTTATTGTCAACATCAACCTTACCAACAACAGCTTTACCATCGTATTCAGTATGAATTTCATCTACAATTGGTCCAACCATTCTACAAGGTCCACACCATGCTGCCCAAAAGTCAACTAATACTGGTTTATCTGATTTTAATACTAATTCATCGAAATTTGCATCTGTAATTTCTAAAGCCATATTATTATATTTTAATTAAGTTAATGTCTCGCTTTCTGTAGTACAAAAGTAATCAAAAATTTCACGAATACAATTTCACTAAAATTACTTTTTATTATCATAGTATCAATACTTTCTATTTCCTTACAAGTTTGTTTTTATGTGTGTAAAATTATCTATAACTTCGCATCATAATTTTTGAGGAAAAATTTGACTGATTGCAACCTCATTGAATGTAAAAGTTCATAATAAAATGCTAAAGCAGTAATAATCTACTTCTTTACACGACAAAGCAATCCAAGTTTTTCTTTTATTAAACAAAAAAAAGAAGTTTTATGTCATATTTATTTACCTCAGAGAGTGTTTCTGAAGGACACCCAGATAAAGTAGCTGATCAAATTTCAGATGCTTTAATAGATAATTTTTTAGCTTTCGATTCTGAATCAAAAGTGGCTTGTGAAACATTAGTTACTACAGGTCAAGTAGTGTTAGCAGGAGAAGTAAAGTCTAAAACATATTTAGATGTTCAAAAAATTGCAAGAGATGTAATTAATAAAATTGGATACACCAAAAGTGAATATATGTTTGATGGTAGTTCATGTGGAGTTTTTTCTGCAATTCATGAACAATCACCAGATATTAATCAAGGTGTTGTAAGAGCAAATCCAGAAGATCAAGGAGCAGGAGATCAAGGAATGATGTTTGGTTATGCGACTGATGAAACTGAAAACTATATGCCTTTAGCATTAGAGTTATCGCACCGTTTGTTAATTGAATTAGCAGAATTACGTAGAGAAAATAAGGATATTACTTATTTGCGACCAGATGCTAAATCTCAAGTAACTATTGAATATTCTGATGATAATGTGCCGCAAAGAATTGACGCGATTGTTATTTCTACACAACATGATGATTTTGATAAGAGTGATGATGTAATGTTAGCTAAGATAAAAAAGGATATTGTAGAGATACTAATTCCTAGAGTAGTGGCTAAATTACCAGTTCATATTCAAAAATTATTTACAGATAGTATTACGTATCATATTAACCCAACAGGTGTTTTCGTAATTGGAGGGCCTCATGGAGATACAGGTTTAACAGGGCGTAAAATTATTGTAGATACTTATGGAGGAAAAGGAGCCCATGGTGGTGGAGCTTTTTCAGGAAAGGATCCTTCTAAAGTAGATCGTTCTGGTGCTTATGCTACTCGTCATATAGCTAAGAATTTAGTAGCAGCAGGTTTGTGTAAAGAAATTTTAGTACAAGTTTCTTATGCAATTGGTGTTGCAAAACCAACAAGTATTAATGTAGATACGTATGGTACTGCAACGGTTGATAAAACTGATGGAGAAATAAGTAAAATAGTAGAAACTATTTTTGATATGCGTCCATACTTTATAGAACAGCGTTTAAAATTAAGGACACCTATCTATTCTGAAACTGCTGCATATGGTCACATGGGAAGAAAATCAGAAAAGAAAACAGTTACTTTTTCTAATCCAATGGGTGAAACTGTTTCTCAAGAAGTAGAAACTTTTACTTGGGAGAAATTAGATTACGTAGATAAGATTAAAGAAAGTTTCGGATTGTAAAATAATCAGAAAAATTTATAATAAAAAAGCCTTGACAATGTCAAGGCTTTTTTATTGAGCTTATTTTATTTGAAGAATAAAAGGCATTCTAGCTTGAATTCCTTTTAACTTTTTCATTTGATTAATATTATTGTATAGTTGATAGCTTTCATCGCCTAAGGCTTCTTTTAAAATTTCTTCTTTAGATGCTTTTGCAAAAGGTGATAATTTTAAAGCATCTTTTAGTTCTTTTTTATAAATAGGATAGTTACGCGTTCTATAAGATTCAACATTAGCAAGTTCAGCAGCTATGACAACCGCATCATTTAAATTACCTAATTTGTCTACTAAGCCATTTTTAACAGCCTCTTTACCTGTCCAAACTCTACCTTGAGCAATTTCGTTTACTTGCTCAAAAGTCATATTACGACCTGTTGCAACGCGGTTTACAAAAGTAGTGTAGATGTGTTCAACACCTTCTTTGGTTACATTATAAAATTTATCATTCATAGGTTCAAAAACACTATAATTTGGGTTGTTGTTTGTTGATACTTGTTCTGCGTTAATACCAATATCACTAGCAAACTTATTAAAGTTAGGAATTGCTCCAAAAACACCTATAGAACCTGTAATGGTTGTAGGTTCAGCTACAATTTTATTAGCATTACAGGCAATGTAATAACCACCAGAAGCAGCTAAGTTACCCATAGAAACTACTAAAGGTTTGTCTTTTTTAGCTAATTCTAACTCGCGCCAAATTAATTCAGATGCTAAGGCACTACCCCCTGGAGAGTTTACTCGTAATACAATAGCTTTTACATTTTTGTCTTTTCTAGCCTTACGTATTGCTTTGTTTATAATTCCTTGCCCAATTATGTTTTCATTTCCTTCGCCATACATTATTTGACCTTGCGCATAAATAACCGCAATTTTATTCTTAGCACTAGAAGAAATTCTTCCTTTTCCAGAATTAATATAATCTTCTAAAGAAATGGTGTTTATTTTTTTGTCAGTATGTAATGCTAATTTTTCTTTGTATTCATCTTCGTAAATAATACCGTCAATTAAATTGTTTTCTTTCGAAAGTGTAGCGTTTCTACCATTAGCATTATCTGCAATTAAATTTAGTTGTTCGATAGAAATATTTCTACTTTTACTAATGGCACCAGTAATCTCAGACCAAATAGATTTTAAAAGAGAAGTTGTTTGTTCTCGATTGGCATCACTCATTTTATTAGTTAAATATGGTTCAACCGCACTTTTGTATTTACCATGACGAATTACTTCCATTTTAATACCATATTTATCTTCAAAATCTTTGTAGTATAATACTTCAGTAGATAAACCTTTAAAATCGATTGCTCCAACAGGGTTTAAAAATAAACTATCAGCAACAGAACTTAAGTAATAGTTTTTTTGCGAGTACACATCGTTATATGCGTACACAAATTTTCCACTTTCTTTAAAATCTTCAATTTTTTCTCTAATAGCTTGTGTTTGTGCAACACCTGCATTTATATAAGTAGTTTTAATACTAATACCTTTAATTTTTGCATCTGTCTTAGCATTTTCAATAGCGTTAATTATTTTATTTAAAGCTAATTTATTTTCAGTTAACCCTAATTTTTCTGCGAATGGATTATCTTCTTTCGGTGCGTAATCTTTTATAGGGGTAGATAAATCTAATTCTAAAACCGAATTTGATTTTACAATAATTTCATCTCCAGAGCCCATTACTGAGGCAATAGCTATAAAAAATAAAAAGATTAAAAAGAGGGCTATAAAAAAGCCAAGAATAGAGGCTAATAAATTTCGTAAAAACTTCATACTATACTGTTAATTTTTTAAGCAAATATACATTATAAACAGTGAAGTTGTAAAGAAGGTGTTTAACGATTGGGATTAAAGAAATTACCTAATCTCATACGGTATTTTTGTTGCGCAAACATAAAATAGTTAAATAGTTTGTAGTTAACTTCATAACCGTAATTAATATGCGGGTTGTAATCAATAATGTTCTCGTAAATATTGGGATCAAAATTAAAAGGATTATTAACTCTGTTATTCCAAATAGGTACTATTATACGATTTCTGTTTTCTAAATAGTTTTGTGAATAAAAGCCTTCTGGTTTTGCAATAGAATTTAAATAGGTTGTAAAACCAATATCAATAATTGTAATTTGATATTCTAAACTGTCATTTTTTATAACAACAGGTTCTTCTTTAATACTAGAATTGTTTTTTAAAGGTGATGTACCACAAGCATAAAATAAAATTAGAAAAAAAATAGAAACCGAAATGTATTTTAATGCTTTCATAATCAGTAAAATTTATAATCATAAAGTACGGGAAATTATTTCTATTTTCATTGGTTTTTAACTTGTTTAACAGTAATTTTCAGCTTTAAATAAGCAAAAATGAAGAAAAGATGTTTTTGGGTAAGCAATGACCCTTTGTATATTGAGTATCATGATAATGAATGGGGAGTCCCAACTTTTGATGATGCAGAATTATTTGAGTTTTTGATTTTAGAAACTTTTCAAGCTGGATTAAGTTGGATAACTATTTTAAAGAAAAGAGAAAACTTTAGAAAAGCATTTGATAATTTCGATTATGAGAAAATAGCAAACTATGGAGAGAATAAGTACGAAGAGTTGCTTATGGATGCTGGAATTATAAGGAATAAATTAAAAATAAGAAGTGCTATTACAAATGCAAAACTTTTTATGGGGGTTCAAAAAGAGTTTGGTTCTTTTTCAAAATTCTTTTGGAGTTATACAGATGGAAAACCAATTGTAAATCACTTTAATAAACGAGAAGAAGTTCCTGCTACAACAGCTTTGTCAGATAAAATATCAAAAGACTTAAAAAAACGAGGATTTAAGTTTGTGGGGTCTACCGTAATTTATGCTTATATGCAATCTATGGGGATGGTAAATGACCATACGACTGATTGTTTTAGGTATAACGAAGTTTAAAATTCGTACATTTATCAGCAGAAAAATCAATTTAAAATAATAAAGATGAAATTAAAACAAATGCTTTTTACTGCAGCAGCAGTTAGTGTATTGGTTTCTTGTGGAGTTGAAAATAAAAAAGACCCAAAACAAGAGGTAAAGCAAGAGGTTAAAGAGAAATCTAAATTTAACCACGAAGTTGAGCAGTTTGCTGACATTAAGGTTTTAAGATATCAGATACCTGGTTTTGAGGAATTAACATTAAAAGAAAAAGAATTAGTTTATTATCTAACGCAAGCAGGCTTGGCAGGTCGTGATATTATGTGGGATCAGAACTACCGTTACAATCTTGAAATTAGAGCTGCTTTAGAAAAAATAAACAACGATTATACAGGAGATAGAGCTAGTAATGATTTTAAGAATTTTACAACTTATTTAAAACGTGTTTGGTTTTCAAACGGAATTCATCACCATTATTCTAATGATAAAATTAAACCTACCTTCTCTAAAGAGTATTTAGCAGGTTTATTAAAAGATACAAATGCTACTTTATCAATAGAAGCTTTAGAGGTTATTTTTAATGATAAAGATGCTAAAAAAGTAAATAAAAAGGCAGGAGTAGATAATGTATTGGCATCAGCAATAAACTTCTACGGGCCAGATATTACGAGTAAAGATGTTGAAGCTTTTTATAAGAAAGCATATAAAGGTCCTGAAAAACAACCAATCGAAGCAGGATTAAACTCTAAGTTAGTACGTGAAAACGGTAAGTTAGTAGAGAAGGTTTGGAAATCTTGTGGTATGTACGGTAAAGCAATAGATACTATAATTTTTTGGTTAGAGAAAGCTCAAGGTGTTGCTGAAAATGAAAAGCAAGGAGAAGCTTTAGGTTTATTAATTGAATATTATAAAACAGGTAGTTTAGATGTTTGGGATAAGTATTGTATCGCATGGGCTACTTCTACTGAAGGAAATATTGATTGGATAAATGGTTTTATTGAGGTTTACAATGATCCAAAAGGATATAGAGGTTCTTATGAAACTGTAGTGCAAATTAAAGACTTTGATATGTCTAAAAAGATGAAAGTTTTATCTGATAACGCACAATGGTTTGAAGATAACGCACCATTATTACCAACTCATAAAAAGAAAAACGTGGTAGGTGTATCTTATAAAACAGTTAATGTGGCAGGTGAAGCAGGAGATGCATCACCAAGTACACCAATTGGAGTGAATTTACCAAACAATAATTGGATTCGTCAACAACATGGATCTAAATCGGTTTCATTAGGAAACATTATTGGAGCTTATAATAGTGCAGGTGGATCAGGTCGTTTAAAAGAGTTTGCTCATGATGAAGAGGAAATAGCTTTAGAACTTGAGTATGGTAAATTAGCAGATAAATTACATACAGCTTTACATGAAGTAATTGGTCATGCTTCAGGGCAGATAAATGATGGAGTGGGGCAGCCAAAAGAAACATTAAAAAATTATGCTTCTACAATGGAAGAAGGTAGAGCAGATTTAGTTGGTTTGTATTACTTAATGGACCCTAAGTTACAGGAGTTAGGTTTAGTAAGCGATTGGGAAAAAGTAGGGAAAGCTGCTTATGATGGTTACATTAGAAATGGATTAATGACACAATTAATTCGTATTAATTTAGGTGATGATATTGAAGAAGATCATATGGTAAACCGCCAATGGGTATCTGCTTGGTCTTTTGAGCAAGGAAAGAAAGATAATGTAATAGAAAAGGTTACTAAAGAAGGTAAAACATTTTTTGTAGTAAATGACTATGTGAAGCTTCGTGAAATTTTTGGTCGTTTATTAAAAGAAACGCAAAGAATTAAATCTGAAGGAGATTTTGAAGCAGCTAAAGCTTTGGTTGAAGGCTACGGTGTTAAAGTAGATCAAGCTATTCATAAAGAAGTAAAGCAGCGAAATGAAAAATTTCCTGATGCAGCTTATAGCGGATTTGTAAACCCTGTTTTAGTGCCAGTAACTGATGCAAATGGTGTTGTAACAGATATTAAAGTTACACAGCCTAAAACTTTTGAAGAACAGATGAAATTCTATGCTAAAAACCATAGTTTTTTACCTGTTAAAAATTAAATAAGGAATTTAATTTATTATTTAAAAAGCTACCTGAAAAGGTAGCTTTTTTGTTTTTTTAAATGTCAATTTGATAGGTTTTTAATAGTGAACTGTATGGAGAAGTGTAGTTCAAAGGCAAAAAATGCTGTTCTCTATGCAAATCTCTTCTAACACCTTTTTTCTCATGTAAAAATCACATTATTTTTTAGTGAAACATATTAAAAGAATTATTTGTTTTACTTTTAGTAAAGTTTGTTTGTCTTTATTGATGTGTTTAGTTTATATTTGATGAAAATTAAATTATCATAAAATGAAGAGAAAATATTTATTTCCGAACAAGTACAAGAGAATAGGGTGGCTAATACTTATTCCATCTATAATTATTGGGTTAATAGTCTTTACTCAAGAATATGAACCAATTTTTTTAGATTTCAATGTTCCTGCTGTTTTTATTGGTCAAACTTTTGAAGGAGAGAATTTTATACGAATTATAAAAAATAATATTTTGAATGAAATACTTATGGTTTTAATAATTATGAGCTCATTATTTGTCGCTTTTTCTAAGGAGAAGATAGAAGATGAGTATATTTCTAAAATAAGATTAGAATCTTTGGTTTGGGCAGTTTATGTTAATTATGGAGTTCTTTTGCTTTCATCTTTATTTATATTTGATATATCTTTTTTATTTATCATGGTATTTAACATGTTTACAGTTTTAATTTTTTTCATTATAAGGTTTAATTTACAAATTTATAGACTTAAAAAAATAGCGAATAATGAAGAATAGTATAAAGGTAGAAAGAGCTAAAAAAAATATTACACAAGCGGAATTAGCTAAATTGATTAAAGTAAGTAGACAAACGATTAATGCAATGGAATTAGGTAAGTATGTGCCGTCAACGGTTTTATCATTAAGATTGGCGAAAGTTTTTGAAGTTGAGGTGAGTGATATTTTTACTTTAGAAAATTCTGATTGGGAATAAATTATTTTCGGGTTAATTGAATTATAAAACCGATGCTATTTTAGCATCGGTTTTTGTACTTTTATAAAGTAAATTAATACGATGGCAAGAAAAACTAAAGACCCAGGTTTTGGATTTAATTCTCACGAAAATGTTAGGGGAATTATTAATAAAGATGGTAGTTCGAATGTAATACATGTAAATAAAAAGTTTAATGTAGATGATTTATATACTTATTTCGTCGAAATGTCGTGGATGCGATTTTTTGTTTATGTTTTTATAGGATATACTTTTTTAAATATATTTTTTGGTTTTGTGTATACTTTAATAGGTATAGAACAAATAACACCATCAAAAGGAAGTTTTTTTGGTGATTTTTTAAATGGTTTTTTCTTTAGTGCGCAAACATTAACAACTGTTGGTTATGGTGGTATAGCTCCAAAAGGAATTACTGCTAATTTAATAGCAGCTTTTCAGGCAATGTTAGGTTTATTGTCTTTTTCATTTATTACAGGGTTGTTGTATGGAAGGTTTGCGAAACCAAAAGCAGCAATTCGGTTTAGTGATAATTTAATTTTAAGAGACTTTAAAGATCATAAAGCATTAATGTTTCGATTAATGAATAATCGAAAAACAATTATGATAGAACCTGAAATTAAAGTTACGTTATCTATAAATGAAAAAAACAAAGAAGGTAACTATCAAAGATCATTTCATGAATTAAAGTTAGAACGAGATAAAATAATGTATTTGCCAACAGTTTGGACAGTGGTACACGAAGTAGTTGAAGAAAGTCCGTTACATAAATATTCAAAAGAAGAAATAGAGAAAATGGATGCGAAAGTGTATATATTACTTAAGTATCATGAAGAATCTTTTGGGCAGAGCGTTTATCAGGCAACATCATATGATTTTTCTAATTTAGAAATAAACATGAAGTATACCCCTTCGTCTCATTTTAATGAAAACGGTTTTACTATTTTAGATCACGAAAAATTAAGTGAAGTTGAAGTGATGAATTAACCCTTAATTAAAAATTTAGAAATAAATAACAAGGCTATAAGTGTTATAATTATGATCGCAACATAAATAGCGCCATTTTTATAATGTTTGCTGTTGTTTTTTGCATCTTTTTTATAACTGTATATCATTAAAACTAAAAAAGCAATAACAAATAAGCTCGCAAAAACAATTCTTCCAGGAGTAAACATTTTTGCAGCGATAGGAATAAGCATAAAATTGTATTTTTAGCAAAGTTAAAGAATGATTTATAATGAATAAAACTAAAACGGCAATTGTTTTTGGAGCTACATCAGGTATCGGAAAAAAATTAACTAAATTATTAATAAAAGATAATTTTATAGTAGCAATTACGGGTAGAAGGTTAGATAAACTCAAAGAATTAAAAGAGCAATATCCTAATCAAATTATTATAAAGAAAAATGACATTCAACAAGTTGATGAGGTTGAAAGAATTTTCAATGAGATAGTTACTGAATTAGGAGAAGTTTATTTAATTATACATTCATCTGGCGTGGGAGAAGTAAATAGCAAGTTAGATTGGAGTATTGAGAGTAAAACAATACATACAAATGTAATAGGGGCAACTAAGGTATATGATTTAGCATATAACTTATTTGAGAAACAACAATTTGGGCACCTAGTAGGTATTTCATCAATAGCTTCACTTCGAGGTAATAGAGCATCTCCGTCGTATTTTGCATCCAAAGCATATCAAAAAGCATATTTAGAGAGCTTATATATCAAAACAAAAGTAATTAAGTCAAAGAAAGTTTATATAACAGACATTCGTCCTGGTTTTATTGATACAGCAATGGCTTTAGGTGATGGAATTTTTTGGATGGTTCCCTTAGAAAAAGCGGCAAAACAAATATACTCGGCAATTAATAAAAAGAAAAGAGTTGCTTATATATCTAAAAGATGGAGATTGATCGCTTGGATTTTAAAAATTGTTCCTGCTCAATTATTAAAAATAGCTACTTAAATGAAAAAGAAAAACTTAATAATTTTTGATATTGATGATACCTTAACGAAGAGTGAAAATCAACATCAAACAGCTTTTGTAAATACTATGATTAATTTTGGGATTACAGAAATTAATAAGAATTGGAAAAGCTATAAAAACGTAACAGATAGTTATATTCTAAAACAAAATTTTGAAACGAATTTAGAGAAGGATTTTGATATCTCTTTTATTGCTGAGTTTGAAGATAAAATGACAACATTATTTTTAAAAGAACCTGAGACTGTTGAGATTGAAGGAGCAAAAAAAGTAGTAGATTTTTTTATGAGAGAAACAGATTATGCTATTTGTTTTGCAACAGGATCTTTATTAAAACCAGCACTAATAAAGTTAGCGCAAGCTAATATTAATTTTGTTCCAGATTTAGTAGAATCGGCAAATAGTATTTATACTAGAGAAGATATAGTAAAGTCTGCAATTAGTAAAGCTAAAAAATATTTTCAGGTACAAGAATTTGAAAATATTATTTCGGTAGGAGATGGAATTTGGGATTTAAAAACAGCTAAAAATTTAGGTATCCATTTTTTAGGAATAAGAAATAAAAACTTGGTAGATTTTAAGCAAGAAAATATTAAAAGTCATATAGTTGATTGGACTAACTTTGATTTTCAAAAAATTAAAAAAGCATTACAAATTATATAAAAATGAAAAATAAAATAAAAGCAGTGCATGAATTTCATTCAGCATTTAAATTAAATATTCAAAACCAACCAACAGTTGCTATATCTGAAGATAGAAAATTGTTGCGTTACGAATTGATGAAAGAAGAAAATGAAGAGTATTTAGAAGCTGCTAAAAACAATGACTTAGTTGAGGTTGCTGATGCTTTAGGAGATATGTTATACATTTTGTGTGGTACTATTATCGAGCATGGAATGCAAGACAAAATAGAAGAAGTGTTTAATGAGATTCAACGAAGCAATATGAGTAAGTTAGGAGAAGATGGTAAGCCAATTTATCGTGAAGACGGTAAGGTATTAAAAGGGCCTAACTATTTTAAGCCTAATATAAATGAGATTTTAGCTAAATAAAAAAGTTCCTCTTTTAAAGAGGAACTTTTTTATTATGGTGTTTATAAAATTGTTATTTACCTAAAATACGATTTAGTTCATAAGTTAAGGTTTTTACATTGCTAACCATTTTAATAATAATACCTCTAGAATCTACAATAAGATGTGTAGGGTATTGTTTTACTTTCAGTTTTTTAGACATGTATTTTTTCTGATTAGGTACCGTAACGTATTTAAACGTTTTGGTTTCTAAAAACTTAATAAGTTTATCTTTTTCATCAAAAGCTAAACTTACGAAATCAACATTGTTGTCTTTATATTTATCAACTAATTTATTTAGTTCAGGAAATTCTTCTACACAAACTTTACAGGTAATGAACCAACATTTTAAAACAAGTAATTTACCTTTAGTATCTTCTTTATTGTGAGACTTTCCATTTAAATCTACAAAATCATAGCTAGGAAGTTTTTTTCCCTCCATTTTAAAGTAGTGATGTGCAATGGTAGCTTTACTTGTAATTGATTTTTTAATTTTTTCATCAGTACCTTCTTTAACAGTAACTAATTGATATTGAATTCCCCCTTCTTTTTCTGATTTAACAGAAATATATGCACCAGTTCGTAATAAGGTTAAGAAAATCCCTTTGTCCATTACAATTCCTTTGTCATCAAGTGCAATAAAGGTTGACATTAAATCAATGTTTTCCTTGTGATAAGAATTCCAGTTACTAAAACTCTCTTGTATATTCGTAAGGTTTACATTAGTAGTAATACTTTTAGTATTGCCCTCTGTCTTTGCAATTTCAATAGGAGTTTCTGATTTTTCTTTTATAGGAGTTTCTTTTTTTGTAGCTATAACTTCTTTCGGAGTTATTTTTGTTGTACTATTAAAAAAAGTGTTTAACCCAAAAAAAGATAAGGCAAAACCTATAATTATTGATAATAATGCGGGTATAATATTTTTCATTTACCTTAAGTAGAAGTTTAAAATATTGATTATGAAGTTACTAAGATAGTTTTTTTTTGTAACTTAAATTATAACTCTCCAATTATGCTTGTCTTCTGCCTTATTTGTTTGTATATCAGTAATATGATTTTTTAGATTAGTAGCATATCCATTTTCTATTTCAGGGATATCATAATCTTCACCTTTAAAACCAAAACCAGAGATAGGAGAAATAACAGCAGCAGTTCCTGCTCCAAACATTTCTTTTAAAGAGCCATTTTTAGCTGCTTCTACAACTTCAGTAACTGTAATTTTACGAACTTCAACAGGTATGTTTTTATCTTCTGCAATCTGAAGAATACTCTTACGTGTAATACCATCTAAAATACGATCACTAGTAGGACTTGTAATTAAGGTGTCATTAATCCTAATAAAAATATTCATTGCACCAGCCTCTTCAATATATTGATGCGTATTATCATCAGTCCAAATAACTTGCTGATATCCTTTTTCTGTAGCTAGTTTAGTAGGGTAAAACTGAGCTGCATAATTACCACCTGCTTTAGCAAAACCAACACCGCCGTTTGCTGCACGTGCGTATTTTTCCTCAATTAAAACTTTTATTTTTCCAGAAAAATAAGCTCCTGAAGGAGCAGTACAAATAATTAATTTATAAGAGTCTGCCGGAGATGCATGAAAACCTTCGCCTGAAGCAAACATAAAAGGTCGAATATATAAAGAGCTCCCTTCGTTTGTAGGAATCCATTTATTATCAATTTCTAATAGTTTTTTTAAACCATTCATAAATATATCTTCTGGTATTTGAGGAATAACCAAACGGTCAGCAGATTTATTTAAACGTTTACAATTATCTAAAGGGCGAAACAACATGGTGTTCCCTTCAGCATCTTTGTAAGCTTTCATTCCTTCAAAAATAGATTGTCCGTAATGAAAAATTTTAGAAGATGGGTTTAATGAAATCGGTTGATAAGGTGTAATAGAAGGGTTTTTCCATTCTCCATCGACATAATCACAAACAAACATGTGGTCAGAAAAAACACTACCAAAAGATAAGTTATTAAAATCTACAGAATCTATTTTAGATTGCTCTGTTAATTGAATTTCTATGTTCATAAAACGCTGTTTTTGTAGCGATGCTAATATACTAAAACTAGCTTTATAATTTTTTGTTTTAAGTATCGACTTCGTTAATTATAATTATATTTGTATATACGTTGATTTTAATATTTTGAAAATGAAAAGAATACTAGTAGTGTGTTTGGTTTTAGGAGTGTTTTTTACAGCTTGTAAAACAGAGAAAAAGGAAATAGAAAAAAATGTAGTAACTGAATTTGTTTCTTTTGGAGAAAAAATTTCAGCTGAAAAAGCTATCACGAAACAAGAAATGGCTAAGATATTCGATAATATGAACACTAACGATACCGTTAATGTGAAGTTTATAGGTAAAGTAGCTGAGGTTTGCCAAAAGAAAGGATGTTGGATTAAAGTGTCTTTAGACGATGAAAAAAAATCGTTTGTAAAATTTAAAGATTATGCTTTTTTTATGCCTTTTAATGCAGCGGGTAGTGAAGTTGTTTTAAACGGTAAAGCTTTTAAAAATGAAGTTTCTGTTAAAGAATTACAGCATTATGCAAAAGATGCTGGTAAATCAGATGAAGAAATCGCTGAAATTAAATCGCCTAAGATTACATACTCTTTTTTAGCTGATGGTGTTTTGTTAGCATCGAAAACAAATGAAAAATAATACAATTATACTATTACTTTTTTGTTTCTTAATAATGAGTTGTGAAGTAAAGAAAACAAAAAGTAAAATAAAAATAGTAGACAAAGTTCCTGCTAGTTTTAAGATGTATAAAACATCTGAAATGGCAAATTTAATGCGATTAATGTATGCTGAAAATATGAAAGTTCGCCAGCAAATTATTGAAGGAGAAGAAATAGCAGATTTTAACAAAGCGTATTTAAAGATACATACAGCAAAATTAACTGATGTTTCAGATTTAGATGATACGTTTGCTACCTTTGCAACCTTTTTTATTGAAACACAGAAAAACCTTAATCAAGTATCTAAAGATACCAGAAAGAGTGAGTTTAATAAAATAGTAGCAGCATGTATTGCTTGTCATAAAGATAGGTGTGCAGGGCCAATACCAAGAATTAAAAAACTGATAATACTTTAATTTGAAAAGAGAAATAATTATTACATCCGATGGCTCTACAACAATTCATTTACCAGATTGGAATGAGCAATACCATTCTAAACATGGTGCTATACAAGAAGCATATCATGTTTTTATAAAAAACGGATTAGAATTACAAAAAAAAGAAGAAATTTCTATTTTAGAAATTGGTTTTGGTACAGGTTTAAATTGTTTCATAACTTTTTTAGAAAATAGTAAAGTTATAAATTATGTTGGAGTAGAGGCATACCCTGTTATAGCAGAAGAAGTACTAAAATTAAATTATGTTACTGAGTTAAAGGCTAAAAATGAGCAAGCTGTTTTTAATAAAATGCACGCGCTGCCTTGGGAAGAAAAACATAGAATCACACAAAACTTTAGTTTAACAAAGCGACAACAGTTTTTTAAGGATATTGATGATAAAGAACAATTTGATTTAATATATTTTGATGCGTTTGGGGCAGAACATCAACCAGATTTGTGGACAGAAGAAGTATTTAAACGTATGTTTGAGGCTTTAAAAGAAAACGGAATTTTAGTAACCTATTCGGCAAAAGGTAGTGTAAGACGTGCAATGCAAGCTGTTGGGTTTACGGTAGAGCGTTTACCTGGCCCTCCAGGAAAAAGAGAAATGCTACGCGCAACGAAATTAGCATAGTTTTTTAAAAATAAGAGTAATTTAATAGTAAAATAAAAAATGGAATTTAAAAGACGTTTTGGTAACAGAAAAAAAACACAACCTAAAAAAGGATTGTATTTAATAGCGGTGCTAATAGTTGTTTTGTATTTGTTTTTTAATGCAGATAAAATAATTGGAAGATTTTTATAAATGAAGCCATTTAAATTTAAAGAGTTTACAGTACATCAAGATAAAACGGCTATGAAAATTGGCACAGATGCAGTTTTGTTAGGCGCTTGGTGTTCTTTAGGAGAATACCCAGATACGGTTTTAGATATTGGTTCGGGTACTGGTGTTATTTCGTTAATGCTTGCTCAGCGAAGTGATGCAATGACTATTGATGCTGTTGAAATAGATGCTGATGCTTATGAGCAAACAGTTGATAATTTTGAAAAATCAGATTGGGGAGATCGTTTGTTTTGTTACAATACTTCTTTTGTTGAATTTGCAAAAGAAATAGCTGAAGAAGAAGAACAATATGATGTTATTGTTTCAAATCCGCCGTTTTATACCGATAATTTTGAAACAACAAACGAAGCTCGTAATAAAGCACGTTTTACCTCTTCATTATCTTTTGAAGAATTATTAAAAGGAGTCTCTGAAATTCTATCAGAAAATGGACTATTCTCAGTTGTTATACCTTATAAAGAAGAAGATGGTTTTGTGGAATTAGCAAAGAAATTTCATTTGTTTTTAAATAAGGCTTGCCATGTAAAGGGCAATGAAAATACCGAGATAAAAAGAAGTTTACTTACGTTTTCTTTTAATGAAAAAGAAGTTAAAAAAGAAGAGTTAGTTATAGAGAAAGAACGGCACCGATATACAGATGATTATATTAATCTTACAAAAGATTTTTATTTAAAAATGTAAAAAAAAAGAGGAACAGTTTTATAAAACTGTTCCTCTTTTTTGTAAGTTATTTCTTGTTGTAATTAGTTGTTTTTTGGATAACTAAATTTTTTGGTAAGAAACCTATTGGCAATCTCGTTAAATATTTTCGAATTATTACGAGGCGTTCCGTGGTTAGAACCAGGAATTATACATAGTTGCCCTTTTTGTAAATTATCAAATATTTCGAGTGCGTGTTCGTTTTTAATAATATCTCTATCTCCAACAATAACTAGAACTTCTGATGTAATTTTTTTTAAATCAGCATGGCTTATACTTTTTTGATTTAAAATTAAATTATCTAATTGTAATTCAGTTTTCCAGTCTCTAGAAGTATCTCCTTTTTTTATCTTTTTTAAGGATTCACTACGCATTTCTTTAACTTGTTTTATAGCCCAATTATTAACAGCAGTACTGTCAATTCTTAAATTAACGCCCATTGTAACTATTTTCTTAATCTTAGTTTTGTTACGGATCGCTATTTTTAAAGCAGTTATTCCGCCATCACTCCAACCAAGAATATTTACCGAGTCTAATTTTAAATGCTTAATAAGACCTTCCCAGTCTTTAGCCATTTTACCGTAGGTTAATTTTCTTGTTTTTAATTCAGATTTTCCTTGCCCTCTACTGTCAGCAGTAATTACTCTGTATTTATCTTTAAAGTAATTAATTTGATACTCCATTGCTTTAATATCTGTACCACAACTATGTATTATTAGTAAAGGTTCACCTTTACCATATTCTTCATAATAAATTTTAGCTTTATTTAGGGTAACATATTTACCAACGGCTTTATTACTACCATAAGGAGTTTTAAATACGTTTTGGGCATTTGCAATATTAGCTTGAAGGGTTAGAAGTAAAAAAATAATTTTATAAATGATTGAGTTTTTCAACATTGGTTATAATCTTAATTGGTTTTATTTTTTTTGCAAAAGTAAAAGTAAATAGGGAAGTAGTCAAACTAAATCAATTTATTTACAGAAAGTTAATAACGAAAAACTGTGTTAATCGCTATCGTATCAATTAACACCGTTCAATTTTATTTGCAACAATTTTTTAAAGTTGTTATGGGGAATGTAAGTTGTTTAACATATTCGGTGTTTTTGGGGTAATCTATAGAGGTGCTTTCTACGATTCCAACTTTTTCAACGACTCCATCTCGGTTATAATAAGTGCCAAATAGTAAGTCCCAAAAAGGAAATATATTACTAAAGTTTTTAGTTTCTTCTAATTTTTTACTGTGATGAAAATGATGTACTTGTGGGGTTACAATGATATAATCTAAAAAACTTTTTTCTGTTTTAATATTAGCATGAGAAATGTAAGCAATTACGATATGTGTAATACCTACCAAAAAGATAATTTCTTTACTAAAGCCTAAAAGTAAAATAGGTGTTATTTTAAATAATGTATTTAAGAGCATATTAAATGGGTGAATCCAATTTGTTTTAAACCAATTTAAACTAGAGGGTAAATGATGAATAGCATGTGTTTTCCATAAAAAAGTACTTAAATACGAATTCGTATTCCCAATGTGGCTAACTCGATGATATAGATACGGAAGAAATTCACCAATTAAGTTTGCTATAATATAGGTTGCGATAAAAGGTACAGAATCCCAAAAATTATTTAGAATAAATAATTTTTTTTGCAAAAAAACAACAAATGATAACGCAATCATTTTTCCTAAAGCGTCAAATATAGCTACCGAAAATATAAAGTGTTTAATATCGGACCAAATATCTTGTTTGGTTGCGTTCCAATTTTGTTTTAGCGGAATAATTCGCTCTAAAATTAAAATATATATTAAGGTAAATAAGAAAATAGAAAAGGAGGCTATTTCAAAATTCCATTGATTTGTAATGGTTAAATAACCAAAAGAGCTTGTTAAAATTAATAAGAAAGGTACTACTGCTAAAGATACTATTTTATGTTTCATCTGTTTACTTTTTCTTGTAGACGTATAGTACAAGTAAAAAGATGCAGGTTTAAGGCATTAAGTTTATTTTTTTTATTTCATCTTTTAATTCTTGTGGAAGTTCACAGTTGGTTTTTAGTTGAAAGTCAGAAATTTGTCCTTTTTTATTGTAGGATATATCAATACAATTGGTAATTAATTCTTTTAATTTTTTTCGTGCTCTTTGTATTCTCGACTTTGTTGCTGTTAAAGATAAATTTAGTATTTCGGCTATTTCTTGTTGCTTTTTTTGCTCAATATCACTTAAATAAAGGGGGGTGCTATATTCTTCGGGTAAATAATTTTTAATAACAAATTCGGATAAATCACATATACAAGCACTTGAGTTAATACTAATTTCTGAGGTATTTAGAATTATTTCGGTATGCTTTTTATTTTTTCGATAATAATCAGCAATGGTATTTCTAGCAACTTGAAAAAGCCAATTTTTATAGTTTTTTATAACTGTTTTTTTAGTTAGGTTATCGTAAAGTTTAAGGCTAACTTCTTGTAAAATATCTTCTGCAATATGCTTTGTGCTAATCTTAGTTTTAATAAAGTTTAGTAAATGACTTTTATTCTTATTCCAAATTTCGTTAAATGTCATTGTCTTTATTTTTTATAGCGAAGATGTTGTAAAAGTGATGATAATACGTACTGCTTTTGGGTAAGTACTAAAATACAAAAAAAGCACAAACCATTAAGACTTGTGCTTTCTTCGTTATTAGTTAGGAATTTTACTCTTTACTTATTCTATCAAAAAGAATTGAAGATTCAACAAATTTTCTATGCGCTTTAGTTGTTAGCTTTTCTAATAGATCAAAAGAAGCAACATAGCTTACTAAACTTCCGTTAGATGAAATAAATTTTCCATCTTGAACAACTAAAGTAGTGGCGTCATCAGCAACTTTTAATTTAGGATAATCAGCTTTTAATTGCGCTCCACCTGTTACGTAAGTTACTATTTCTTTATCGTCTGCTATTCCTGTTTCACCTATTAAAAAAGCACCTGCACAATGGCTTGCAATATATTCAGTTGTTTTATGCTGTTCTTTTATAAAATTAACTAGTTTCTTGTTAGATGTTTGATCGGCTGGGTTATAAGAACTAGGCACTACTAAAACTTTTAAATTTGGTATGTTGTCAATAAGATAGTCAGGAGTTATTTTTAAACCATGAGCACTGGTATAGGTTTTGTTTTCGGTAGCGATTGTTATTACGTTAAAAAGGTGTTTGTTTTTTGAATTCGGATTTGAAAATACATCTAAAGGAGCTACTACTTCATTAATAATTACCCCTTCAAATATAAGTATACCTATTGTTGGTAAATTTTTATCTATTACTTTTTTCATAATGTGATTTTGCGTTAAATTTTCTAAATTATTGGTCTTATTAGAATCACTATTTTTTTGCTTTGAGCAGCTAATAGCGCTAAGACTAATAATGCAGATTAAAATAATTTTTTTCATTTTAAATTGGTTTAATGCAAAATTAACCGATTGTTAAAATGTAAATCTTAATCAAGATTAAGAAGTGTAATTATTTTCTTTTTATCTTACTAACAAATTCAGGAGACATGCCTAAATAGGAGGCAATCATGTATTGAGGTACTCTTTTGGTAAAATCAGGGTTGGCAGTAATAAAGTCATTAAACAACTCTTCTCCTGTTAAGCTAAACATGTATTCAATTCTTTTTTGGGAGGCGATATAGCTTTTTTCCATTATTTTTCGAAATAACTGCTCTGTTTGTGGTAGTTTTAAGCATAGCTCATCAAATTTATCTTGGGTTAGTTCGAGAAGTGTTGTGTTCTCTGTTGCTTGAATGTATAAATTAGAAGGTGTTTTGTTTATTAAACTCTCATAATCTGTAATCCACCAATTATCAATTCCAAAGTGTATAATTTGCTCGTTTCCTTTATTACTAATGTAGTATAGTCTTACACAGCCTTTGGTTATAAAATATCTCGATTTACAAATTTGACCTTCATTAAGTAAAAACTCTTTTTTCTTTAAAACTCTTGGTTTTAAATAGGATTTGAATAGGTTAATTTCAGTTTCAGAAATATCTACATAGCGTTTAATATATTCAATCAAATTTGTAGCCATTCGTTATGATTTTTATTATGGAATTCGAGTAATTCTTATTGTGTTTAACTTTTTCTGTTAAGTAGAGTTTTAGTTTGTCATATCAATAATTAACGAAGTTATTCGAAAATAAGTTTCGAGTAAAGTTAAATAAGTTTTCTTAAATAAATAAATGAATAGAAGTTAGTAGTTAAATATATGTTGTTAAGTGTTTGTTTTTTATGTGGTTAACATGATTCTTGTTGTCGGTTCGAGCGCAGTCGAGAACTATTAGCCTGTAAAAAGTAGGTTTCGACTATGCTTAACCAGACATTCTTTAAGGTGTTCCAATTAAATATAGATAATTATATACTGACCGTTATAAATGAATTTTACTTTATGTTCGTTTAGATGTTTAGGCAGTAAATCATAGTTAGGCTTTATTCATCTTATTTTTTATTTTGTAAATTAAGAATACAGCAAGTATGCCACCTAAAAAAGACACGATTATATTGATAATAAACAGGGTAGTGTTAATATTATTAAGCTCAATTATATACTTAGGACTAAAACCTAATCGACCGAATGATTTATTTAAGAATACACTACCAAAAACACCTGCAATGGTGTTTCCTGTAAAACCAAAAGAATATTTTTTTAAATAGAATCCGGTAATATTAGCTCCAAGTATACCAATAAAAATACTAATTAGAAATATTAAGGTTGCTGTCATAATTATTTACATTTAATGACCATAATCCATTTTATCTATTTTACCGCCCATTATTTTCTTTTGAATAATCATGTATACAAAAAGCAGTATAAAACCAATAACACCCCAATACGTAGCTACAGATAAACCGTATGCTGTTGTAGCTGTGTTGTATATGGTTAATGATTCGTTTACGTTATTTGTAGAAAGTAAAATTACAGGAAATATAGAGGCTAGTGAAGAGGTTATTCCTCCAAGTATTAATAACGTAGAAAATACAAAAGGATGTATTTCTTTATCCATTTTTTTTATAAAAAATAATCCAATTAACCCAGTTAAATAAATGATAGGGAATATTAATAAGTATGGAGTATTCGTAAAATTATTTAATGAATTAGGGTTTACAATTTGCCAGATTACTAATGAGAATATGGTTAATATAGCTAAGACAATATTTAGTTTAAAAACTGTTTTCTTTAGCTTTTGATTAATTGAAGAGTTTGTTTTTAAAACAATCCAATTAGCGCCATGAATAGCTAAAGTAACCACTGCAATTAATCCTATAACAATAGTAAACCAATCAATAACACCAGGGGTTTCGCTAAGTGGGCTAAAACTACTATCCCAAAGGGGTAAGAAAAAATAATGCCCTTCATAACTTGAAACGCCATTTTTTACACCGCCTAAATTTACACCTCTAACAACGTTTCCTAAAGCAATGCCAAAAAACAAGGCTAGTAATAGGCTTGAAACTCCAAATGATTTGTCCCAAATATCTTTCCACATCTGATATTTAAACTGACCTCTAAATTCTAAACCAATAGCTCTAAATACAATTAGCCACAATACAATTATTAAAGGAAGGTAAAAACCGCTAAATATCGATGCGTAAAACGTTGGAAAGGCCATAAATAGCATTCCACCAGCAGCTACAAGCCAAACTTCATTAGAGTCCCAAAACAAACCTGCTGATTTAGTAATTAGTTCTTTATCTTTTTCTGTTTTTGCCATAAACAAATGGATAATACCAGCTCCGAAATCATACCCATCTAGTATAAAAAAGACAGCTAAAACAATTGCAATTATTATAAACCAAAATATTTCCATAATTAATGTGTTTGATGTTTAGGTCCTTGGTGAATTGTTTTACCAACTAATACTAAAAAAAGTGCTCCAAGTAGCATATATAAAGCAACAAAACCTAAAAGAGTAAATAAAGTATTACCAGATGAAACGGTAGGTGAAATTCCGTCACTTGTTTTAAGTAAGCCATAAACTAAATATGGTTGTCTTCCAAGTTCGGCGGTATACCAGCCTGTGATGTTTGCAATATATGGAAACGGAACTAAGAACATTATAATCCACAATAAAGGTTTTAGGGTGTAAAGTTTTCTTCTCCATAAAAAGAAGACAGCCAAGCTCATTATTGCTATAAAAATTGTACCCAAACCAACCATAATATGATACGAGTAATAAAGTGCAGGAACATTGTCGGGAAGTTCCTCTTCTTTAAATTGATCCATTCCAGGTACTTGTTTATCCCATTCTTGATATGTTAAAAAGCTTAATATGTTTGGAACAGCAATTTTATTATCTAATTTTTTTTCAACCATATTAGGTTGTCCTATTAAAACAATTTCGGCACCAGCTTCTTCAGTTTCAAATATCCCTTCCATTGCAGCAAAAGATGCAGGTTGGTATTTTGCTACATTTTTAGCATTCCAATCTCCCGTTGGAAAAGCTAAAAGCAAGCTTGAAACTAGACCAAATATTACGCCTGTTTTTAAAAATAACTTACCATATTTTAAATTCTTATTCCTAAGAATATAAAAGGCACCAATACTGGCAACAACAAAAGATGAGGTGGTAACAGAGGCTACTTGATTATGTAAAAAGGCAGGTAATAACCAAGGATTGGTAAAAAGAGCAGAGAAATTATCTAATACAAACTTTCCGTTTTCTAAAATTTCATACCCAACAGGGTGTTGCATCCATGCATTAGTAGCTAAAATAAACCAACCACTAGCCCACGAACCTAAAAAGACTAAAAAACCGGTTAAGAAATGTAGTTTTTGCCCCATTAACTTTTCACCAAAAATAAAGAGTGCTAAAAAAGAAGATTCTAAAAAGAATGAAAACATTCCTTCCATGGCTAAGGTTTGTCCAATAACGGAGCCTGTAAGTTCAGAAAATTTAGCCCAGTTAGTACCAAACTGAAACTCCATTGGTATTCCTGTAACCACACCCATTGTAAAATTAATGGCAAAAATGCTCATTAAAAACTTGGCTGCATTATTATACGATTCTATTTTGTTCTTTAAGTATTTCCATTTAAAATAAACAATGATTAAAGACAATCCCATTGTTAATTGCGGGAATATGTAGTGAAATGTGATAGTGAATGCAAATTGCAATCTATCATAAAATATCATGTCTTCCATATAGAAATAAATTTAGAAACAAAAATAATTTATAATTGTAGATAATTATGTAACAATAATCACATTTTTTTATTGAAATGTGTAGAAAAAAGAGATATTGACTAAATGATTTAGTAAGTGATGATATTAGAAATTTTTCACTTTTTTATTGAAATAATTTATAATCTCTATTTTAGTGTAAATATTATGGTTTTCACTTACTTTTATTACGGTTTTTCTGCGCTGTTTTAGTTTTATATCATATAGTTTTGAGAAAGTCAAAAAACTTACAAGATGCTAAAAAATATTTCAAATTTAGGAGCTGTTTTAAATAAAGCAGCGCAAAAAGAGATTAATGGAGGACTAGGAATTCCTGGTTGTAATTTAAATTACTTATGGTGCCCTCCAGGGTGTGTTTGTCATGTAGATGAAGTACTTTGTAAACTAGTTCAAGTATGTGAAGGAGATGCCTTTTAAATTATTATCTTTTTAAATGCAAAAAAAAAAATCAGCACTTATTTAAGTGCTGATTTTTACTTTATGTATAAAAAGGTTATTAAAAATGAATAAAATTTATCCCTTTATTCTTTCAGGATTATAACCTAAATAAGGTGCTTTTTTTTCTACAAAAGTAATTCCGTATTCCTCTAATTCTTTTAAAATAGGTTCATATACTTCCTTTTTAATAGGTAATTGAACACCAGGAGTTGTAATTTCCTTATTTAATATTTTTAAGGCAGCCATTGCAACAGGTAAACCAACTGTTTTAGCCATTGCAGTATATGTTTGATCATCACCTTTAATAACCATGCTACTTTCTATTTGATACTTTTCTTGGTTTAGTTCGTATCCAAACTTATGCTGCATAACAATCATATCTTTGTCATTTGCTTCAAGCGTCCATTTTTCAGAAAGTATTTTTTGTAGCATTTGTGCAGGAGTAGCGTTCTTAAGGCCAATTTTTTTAGTTGGATTAAAGATATCCAATTCTAAAAATTTATCCCACATAATATCATCTTGATCTATTTTTAGAGATAATCTAAACTTTAGTTCTACAGAATCGGTAGGAGAGTATGCTAAAAATAAGTTAGTGAAATCACGATACGTCATGTTTTCAGAATCTTCAATAGTATACGTGTCATCAGTCATTCCTAATTGAACGAAAACATTCCAAGCTCTAGAAAAACCTACTTTTCTAATAGTACCTCTGTACATTGTAGGTATATTTTCAAGGTTATAAAGACTTCTGTATTTTAAAGAATCACGATTTGCATATCCTTCAAACTTACCATACCCATCAATATCTAAAAACTCTGTTCTTCTAAATAATTTATGATATGGTATATATTTGTAAGTGTTTTCTTGAATAAACATTGCTGCACCACCTTGCCCAGCTAATACTACATTTCTAGGATTCCAAGTAAACTTATAGTTCCATAAATTAGTATCGCTTTCAGGAGCAACTAAACCACCAGTAAAAGACTCAAACAACAACATTTTAGCACCATTTTCATGAATTCTATCAATAATTTGCATTGCGCTCATGTGATCTATTCCTGGATCTAAGCCAATCTCGTTCATAAAAACAAGCCCTTTTTCTTTAGCTTCTTTATCTAAAGCTTTCATCTCGTCAGAAACATAAGAAGCTGTAACCATGTGTTTGTTATAGGTAACACAATCTTTAGCAACCTCAATATGAAAACGTGCAGGAAGCATAGAAATAACAATATCTGCTTTTTTTATAGCATCAACACGTTGTTCTGTATTAAAAACATCTAGCTGTAGAGCAGTTGCGTTTTTATGATTATTAATTATAGCTTTAGCA
The DNA here is from genome assembly GCF_000430545.1 of Tenacibaculum ovolyticum DSM 18103. Lineage (GTDB taxonomy): Bacteria > Bacteroidota > Bacteroidia > Flavobacteriales > Flavobacteriaceae > Polaribacter > Polaribacter ovolyticus. The sequence continues at coordinate 100,073 of NZ_AUMF01000013.1, read as the reverse complement.
TTTTCAACTGAAACGTCACCGATAGTTATTTGTAGATTTTCTTGTGTCGATTTATCTAGTAAATATTTTATAAGAGACGAACTCGATCTACCAGCGCCAATAATTAATATATTTCTCATTTATAATGTATTTTTGTTAACTTAAAATTTGAGCCCACAATATCGTTAAAAAAGTTTAAAATTAAACAAAAACAGAGTAAATGTATAAAAATTTAACAATAGCATCGCTATTAGGAATCGTCGCTGTGGTTCTTGGAGCCTTTGGTGCACATGCTTTAAAGTCGAAATTAACGCCAGAAGCCATGCAGAGTTTTGAAACAGCAGTAAGATATCAGTTTATCCATGTTTTATTACTACTCTTTGCAAATACATTTAAAGAGTTTAGTTTAAAACAAAAAAATACAATTAGTTTCTTCTTAATTGGAGGAATTATATTGTTTTCGGGATCTATTTATGTAATTCATTTGTTAAAAGTACCAGCAAAATCAATTTGGTTTGTAACTCCACTAGGAGGTGTTTTGTTAATAATAGGTTGGTCTATGCTGTTTTTCCAGTTTTCAAAAAAAGTTATTAAAAAGAATAGTTGATAATTTTTTTCAATGACTAATAAATTTAATCAAAAAGAACTATTTTTGTGTCAAATTAAACACAACTAAATTAATTTAAGATGAAAAATCTTGATACGAAAACGATTTCGTTAGACAACTTAGGAATTAAAGGAGCTACGATTCGTTATCAATTAACATCAGACGAATTACACGATACAACGATTGAAAAAAAACAAGGAGTAAATTCTAGTTCAGGAGCATTAGCTGTTGAAACGGGTGAATTTACTGGACGTTCACCAATGGATCGTTTTATCGTTAAAGACGATATAACAAAAGATGAAATCTGGTGGGGAGATATAAACATACCTTTCGATTCAGATAAATTCGACAAACTATATAATAAGGTAACAGATTATCTTTCTAACAAAGAAGTTTTCGTACGTGATAGTTATGCATGTGCAGATGAAAACTATAAGTTAAATATTAGAGTTGTAAATGAATATCCTTGGAGTAACATGTTTGCTTACAACATGTTTTTACGCCCAACGGCAGAAGAATTAAAAGATTTTTCTCCTGAATGGACAGTAGTTAATGCTCCTGGTTTTATGGCAAACCCAGAAGTTGATGGAACACGTCAGCATAATTTTGCTATTTTAAACTTCGAGAAAAAGATTGCTTTAATTGGAGGAACTGGTTATACTGGTGAAATCAAAAAAGGAATTTTTTCTGCATTAAACTTTATTTTACCTGTGTTTAAAAACACATTACCAATGCACTGTTCTGCAAATATTGGTAAAGAAGGTGATACTGCTATTTTCTTCGGATTATCAGGTACAGGAAAAACAACTTTATCTACTGACCCTAACCGTAGTTTAATTGGAGACGATGAACATGGTTGGACATCAGAGAATACTGTATTTAATTTTGAAGGAGGATGTTATGCTAAAGTAATTGATCTTTCTAAAGATAAAGAACCAGAGATATACGCAGCTATTAAAAAAGGAGCAATTCTTGAAAACGTAGTTATGGATGCAGCAGGAAATGTAGATTTTCATGACACATCAATTACACAAAATACACGTGTAAGTTATCCTATTCATCATATTGAAAACATTAGAGTTCCTTCAGCAGGAGAGAACCCTAAAAATATATTTTTCTTAACAGCAGATGCTTTTGGAGTATTGCCTCCTATTTCTAAGTTAACACCTAGTCAAGCTGCATATCACTTCATTTCAGGGTATACTGCTAAAGTAGCAGGTACAGAAGCAGGAGTAACAGAACCAGTACCAAGTTTTTCAGCTTGTTTTGGGGCACCATTTATGCCATTACATCCTACGCGTTATGCTGAGATGTTAAGTAAAAAAATGAAAGACGCTGGAGTTAATGTTTGGTTAGTTAATACAGGTTGGTCTGGTGGTCAATATGGTGTTGGTAAAAGAATGGCATTAAAATATACTAGAGCAATGATTACCGCAGTACTTAATGGTGATTTAGGTGATTATACTTATGAAGACTATCATATTCATTCTGTCTTTGGTGTAGCACAACCAAGAACATGTCCTGGAGTTCCAGATGCTATTTTGAGTCCAAGAACAACTTGGAATAACGATGAATTATATTACAAAACAGCATTCAAATTATCAAATGCATTTAGAGAAAACTTTAAACAATTTGAAGAATATGCTAGTGAAGAAATAAGAAGAGGTGGACCGCAAAGATACGCCCTTTAATATTTTTATATATTATATAGAAAAGCATCCAATTTTGGATGCTTTTTTTGTTTATATTTCGTCTGATGTAAAATCAGATTAATTCAGATATAATATAATCGGTAAAATACGTTTACTTTTCTAGTATTTATTCGCCTATAAAATTGAAACAGAACTAAGGCTACGTTTCAATTTTATGCCTTAAACTAGCGGAAATTAAAGTATATTTATTTACAATTATTTTATACCCGAATTGATATTAGATATTTTAAAAAGTATGAAGATAAAAAGAATAGGAATATTATTATTTTTACTAACAATAATAAGTATAGCTTGTAATAATAAAAAGAAAGAAGTTAGTAATAATTTAGATAAGAGAATTACTGATAAAGGTGAAGAAATTAAAGAAATAAAATCGTTAGAAAATACCGAATGGATTTATAAAGGGAAGCAAATTAATGGTGAGTTTATAAAAAAAAATGAAGAGGTTACTATAAACTTAGATTTTAAAAAAGAATTAAATGGGTATGCTGGATGTAACTCTTATTTTGGAGCATATAAAGAAAGTACTATAGATGCAACTATCTTAATAAAAAGTATAGCTTCGACAGAAATGCTTTGTTCAGATGAGATAATGAAAGAAGAAGATGCCTATTTGTCGATTTTAAGAAAAACAAATAAAAGAAAAATAATAGATAATAATATCTTGCATTTATATTTTTCAGATACAGATTACTTAGTTTTTGATAAAAAAACAGCGGTAGTAATAAAAACTTATAAAGGAAAGTTAGTAGTTGGGCACGAGGTAAGTTCTATAGAAATAGAAGGTTATAAACTAGGTGTTTGGTTTTTAGATAGTGAAAATTTAGTAGGAGAAAAATATGATAAGCTAACAAAAAATAAAAAGCCGTACACATCTGTTTTTGTAGAGGTAAAAGGTAAGATGTTACCAAAAGCCCTTGATGGGTTTGCAGCTGAGTATGGTAATGTATTAGAGGTTACTGAGCTTATAAAAATAAGAGAAATTAAATAAATTTATTGTGGTTGATTTCTTAGTGAATTAACAACAGTTTTTATAACATGATATGATTATACAAGGAAATATAGTTGATGTAAAGAATAAACGAATCTATAAGGGAACGGTTGAGGTTGTAGATGGTAAAATCAAAGAGATTCGAGAAGTAAATCATTCTCAAGAAAATTTTATTATTCCTGGGTTTGTAGATGCGCACATTCATATTGAAAGTTCAATGTTAGTGCCATCAGAATTTGCAAAAATAGCTGTAACACACGGAACAGTGGCTACTGTTTCTGATCCGCATGAAATAGCAAATGTATTAGGAGTTAAAGGTGTTGATTTTATGATTGAAAACGGAAAGAAAGTTCCGTTAAAATTTAATTTCGGAGCACCATCATGCGTGCCAGCTACCTCTTTTGAAAGTGCAGGTGCTATTATCGATTCGGATGACATAAAATTGATGATGGAAAATCCGGATATTAAATACCTGGCTGAAATGATGAATTATCCAGGTGTTTTGTTTGACGATGAAGAGGTTTTAAAAAAGATTCAACACGCTAAGAATAATAACAAACCTATAGATGGGCATGCGCCAGGTTTAAGAGGTGATGATGTAACTAAATACATATCGGCAGGTATAACAACCGATCACGAATGCTTTACCTACGAAGAAGCTTTAGAGAAGCTTCAAAAAGGAATGAAAGTTATTATTCGTGAAGGTAGTGCCGCCAAAAATTTTGAGGCTTTAATTGATTTATTGCCTGATCATTTTGAAAATATGATGTTTTGTTCAGATGACAAGCATCCAGATGATTTATTAGTCGGGCATATTAACCAGTTATGTGAGCGCGCAGTATCGAAAGGTGTTAATGTTTTTAAAGTATTGCAAGCTGCCTGTATTAACCCAGTAAAACATTACAATTTAGATGTTGGTTTATTAGAGAAAGGAGATGATGCCGATTTTATTGTTGTTGATAGTTTAGAAAAATTTAATGTTTTACAAACGTATATAAACGGTGAATTAGTTAGTGAAAACGGAGAATCATTTGTAAAATCAGTAGATTTTGAAGTATTGAATAATTTTGATACAGATAAAAAGAATGTTACTGATTTTGAATTTAAATCATCTGCAGAAAAAATTAGAGTTATTGAGGCTTTAGATGGAGAATTGGTAACCAATGAAATTGAAGCAAACTCTTTAATAAAAGACGGAAATTTAGTTTCAAATACCCAAAATGATGTGTTAAAAATGACGGTTGTAAATCGTTATAAAAATGCTGAACCTTCAATCGCATTTATTAAGAATTTTGGATTAAAAGAAGGAGCAATCGCAAGTTCTGTAGGGCATGATTCACATAATATAATAGCCGTTGGTGTTTCTGATGAAGCAATTTGTAGGGCTGTAAATTTATTAATTGAGAATAGAGGCGGAGTTTGTGCTGTTACTAAGTCAGAAGAAAAAATAGTTTCATTGCCAGTGGCAGGGATTATGAGTGATAAATCGGCTGAAGAAATAGGTAAATCGTATGCTGAATTAGATAAAATGGCTAAACAAATGGGAAGCACGTTACGTGCACCTTACATGAGTTTATCATTTATGGCGTTATTAGTAATTCCATCTTTAAAGTTATCTGATAAAGGGTTGTTTGATGGTAATACATTTAAATTTACATCTTTAGAAATATAAAAGAAAAGCAGATTTTTAAAATCTGCTTTTCTTTTTACTTTTATAGTAATGTTTCTACGTTAAAAAACGATAATTGTAATTCATCAACTGTAGCTGGATTTAAAGATATTTGAACTGCTGAAAAACGATCAGAATATGCAAAGTTATAAGCATCAGATAATGGCTGTAAAGCTGCCGCATATTGATTGTAATTCGTAGTTTTACTTTGTAAGTTCGAAAATAATTTTGTGTTAGGTACTTTACTAAACCAGCTACTACTTTTCATTGCTCCAACTTTTTCCTGATTTATTTCTGTAACAGAGCCTATAGCACCGATATTAAACCCAGCAAGTAAATCACCAGTAATCCATCCATAAACATCATTTGCAGGATTTTCTTCACTTCCTTTATTTAAAGAAAACGCTGCATTTGCTCCATAAATACCTACAGGGCTAATAAGGTTAGCTTTTGTAAACTCCATTGTAGTTTCTGTGCCACCTATTTTACCTTTTAAGGTTACATTTAAATCAGCATCAATAGAAGCTTTTAAATCATAATCTTGAGCGCTTTGCGGTCCAGAAGAAGGTACATTAGGACCAACTCCGTTAAAATGCCCAGAAATAGTAGCAATTATTCCATTACCTAACCCTTCAATTATGATTGGGTTTGCAATCGGAGTTTTTCCGAAGTTTTCATTTAAAAAAGTTAAATAATCATTAAAAAGATTATACGGAATCACTGGAACTCCTCCAATTGGTGGATATGAAGAAGGGCCAATAATACGAGCAAATCCAGATCCAGGTTGATTAGCATTTTGTTTAAATGTACCAGGAACTAAAGCTGGTTTTGCATTTGATTGCCCAGATTTTGGTGGAGTAGTTAATATATTTAATGCATTATATATTTGACTTGAAGTAACTCCTTTTTTATTTCCTAAATCAGTTTGAACTGAAGTGTTTTTATAAAAAGTTTCTAATTTCATAGGAATACTCCAATAATCAATGCTTGTTAAATCGGCAACATCAGCAGGATCTCCATTAAAAGTTAGTTCCATTTTATCGTAACGAAGAAAGAAATTTGGATCTGTAATGTTTTGAGCAGGTTCGTAATCATTTTTTAAAACTTTCCATGTTTCTCCATAAGACACGTAAATACGACCACTAAAGTTTTCAATTTGAACACCATCTTGTAGTTCTTCTAATTTATACCAATTACCGTTTTCTTTAGTTTCATTTAGAGGTAAAATATCTTTTCCAGCAGAATAACTTAAATTAAAGGCATTGGCTCCACCAGGAACAAACCCAATAGATACATCAGAATCAGGTAATTTACTTTCATTTTTAAATTTTACAGTTAATACATTCATATTCGTAAGTTTTGAGGTTATAAAAAGGATTATTTGCTTTCTTTTTTAAAAGTAGTTTAGCTTGTTGAAGATTTATAAAAAAGGAATGAGGCTCTAAAATTTATACATAAGAAGGGGAAAACAGAGAATGAATTTTAAATAATACTTACAAGTGTATTTTAAAGCTAGCTATAATGTTTACGGGAAATGATGTAGTTTTTTTATTAGAGGTAGCTTTTAAAAAGGATTAAAAATATTAATTCAATAAAATGAATATTATAAAATATAATAATACTTTCGTGTCACAAAACCACATCATGAAAAATATAAATCTATTAAGTTTCTTAATCTTAATTTGTATAACAAGTTGTTCAGATTTAAATAAAGAAGAAAAAAAAGTAAAAAAATATGTAGAAGAACCACATTCGTTTTCTAAACCTAACGAAGCGGTTGTTACACATTTAAACTTAGATATTGATGTTGATTTCGATTCAAAGCAGATTAAAGGAAGCGCAACATATAATATTACAAATAATGAAGCTTCAGAAATAATATTAGATACGAAGTTCTTAAAAATTCATAGTGTACTAGCTGATGGAGAAAAAGTTGAATTTTCTTTTGGAGATTTTAATAAAGAACTAGGTAAAGCTTTAAAAATTCCTATTACTAAAAATACAAAAACGGTAACAGTAAACTATAATACTACCAGTAAAACGGAAGCTTTACAATGGTTAAGTCCGCAGCAAACAGCAGACAAAACAGATCCGTTTTTATTTACACAAGGACAAGCTATTTTAACACGTACTTGGATACCAATACAAGATAGCCCACAAGTTAGAGTTACTTATAATGCAACAGTAAAAGTACCATCATCATTAATGGCTGTAATGAGTGCAGAGAATCCAAAAACTAAAACTGCAGATGGCGTTTATAATTTTAAAATGAAACAAGCTATTTCTCCATACCTAATAGCATTATCAGTTGGAAATATAGAATACAAAGCTGTTAGTAAAAGAACAGGAATTTATGCAGAAAAATCGATGCTAGCTAAAGCTCATGAAGAGTTCTCTGATATGGAAAAAATGGTTTCAGCTGCCGAAAACTTATATGGAGATTATGACTGGGAGCAGTTTGATGTTATTGTTTTGCCACCTAGTTTTCCTTTTGGAGGAATGGAAAACCCGCGTTTAACATTTGCTACACCTACTGTCATTGCAGGAGATAAGAGTTTAACTTCTTTAATAGCGCATGAATTAGCACATTCGTGGTCAGGTAATTTAGTAACAAATGCAACTTGGGATGATTTTTGGTTAAACGAAGGTTTTACTGTTTATTTTGAACTACGTATTATGGAAGCTTTATATGGTAAGGATAGAGCTAATATGTTAGCACTTATTGGAAGACAAGATTTAGAAGATGAATTAGAAGGTTTTAAAGATGCTCCTAATGATACTAAGTTAAAGCTTGATTTAAAAGGTCGTAATCCTGATGACGGAATGAATAGTATCGCTTATGATAAAGGATACTTATTTCTTAGAACTTTAGAAGAAACTGTAGGTAGAGAAAAGTTTGATGTGTTTTTGAAAAATTATTTTAAGACACATGCTTTTTCTACAATGACTACAGAAAAGTTTATAGCGTATTTAAATACGAATCTTTTAGAAAAAAATACGATTGAATTTAATACAAAAGAATGGATTTATAAACCAGGTGTACCAAAAAACCAAGCTATAATTACTTCTGATAAATTTAGCAGTGTAGAAAAAATACTATCTGAATTTATAACTAAAAATAAGATTGACGCTAGCTTAACAAAAGATTGGACAACGCAAGAGTGGGTACACTTTGTTCGTAATTTTCCTAAAGAAATTACAGTTGAGCAATTAACAACACTTGATGATACTTTTAATTTAACAAATTCAACCAATTCATACATTGCAATGGTTTGGTTTGAAAAAGCAATAACACATAATTATAGAGGTAATAATGTAGATGCTACTATTGAAGCTTTCTTAACAAGTGTTGGTAGACGTTGGTATGTATCAACTATTTTTAAAGCTTATAAAGATAGTAACAAAGTTGCTGAAGGATTAGCTATTTATAAGAAATCAAGATCAAACTACCATTCGGTAACAGCAAATACGATTGATGATATGTTAGGGTATAAAGAGTAATATATTACTACATTCTATAATAAATTAAAAAAACCTCAGATTTTAAAATCTGAGGTTTTTTACTGTAATAGTAGTATTTAATTTTTTACCATTCCTTAATTGAAATGACATAACTTTTGTTTTAGGTTTATAAATTAAAAGTATCTGCTTTTACAGGTACTTTTTCTTCGTGGTATCCTTGAAAAGAAAAACCTCCAGTACCACTCCAGTCAGCTTTTAAGGCCATGTTTGCTTCAAAAGGAAATTGAAGTGGAGTTAATTTGTTATCAGAAGGAATACTTCCATTTAAGCTTAGTACTCGAACGATATCACCATAACCAGTTGAGTAAACAGTACCAGTTACTTTACCTGTATATGTTTTCTTATCAGTACCTACATTAATTGTAACAGTTCCGCTTACGGTATGATTTTCTGGATGTACTAATAAAGAAAAATTAACGATAGTTGCTAAAAGGTTCGGAACAAAGCCCATTGTACCTTTAAAATATACTGTTTCTACTGCGGTGTTTATTGTTGTTGACATAATATTTTATTTTAAAAATTAAGAATTAAACTACTGCTGCAGTTTCTTTTGCTACATTAAAAGAGATAGAATTATTCCCTAATGACCAGATTACGCCAACTAATGGTTTATTTGGGTTATTTAACAATTGATAAGGTTGTCCGTCATTTATTTTAAACTCAAAATTATAAGGGCCTCCCCAGTTAATTCCTGTATATACTAAGTTGTAATCTCCTTTAGGAAGATGAACAATTGGTGAGTCTTGAGTAGCAGGACCATTATAAGGACCTTCTTTAATAGTAATATTATAATCAAGGTTAGAAGCAGCTTTTAGGTTGCAAATTTCGTAACTATTACTCCATTGAAAAGCTGTTAAAATAAGTTGATTATCACATTTTGTAATTTTAATAGTATTTGACATGATTAATAATTTTAGTACTCCTACTCGTAAGGCTTTTCGGATTCCGCCACGTTTTTAAAATGGTTACTGCTCCATTTAAATATAAGTTTGGTTAGTTGTTAAATAGTAAAGTGTAGTTATAATATTTACCGAAAACACGGTTGGGTTTCTACAATTGTAATTATTTAAAAACAGTGAAATAATATATGCTAGCGTCTTATTTCTGATATAAAATTACTTTAGGAATAGGAGGTAATTAAAAAAAATGGAACGAAGAGAAGCTTCTTTTCCATAAGAAAGGAAAAAAAGGGCATGAGATTTTATAGCTATTCTTGCTTTACTATTTAGAGATTACTTCGTTCCTCGTAATGACGTTTTTTACTGTTTCTCGTCATTGCGAAAGAAGTGCAACGTACTAAAGTAGTTTCTCTATTAAGTTTTTGTTTTGCTGTGGATAGATTACTTTGTTCCTTGTAATGACGTTTTTATTTTAAGGTACGTACATTTTTTAAAAAACTCTTATATTTTTCGCTAAGGGTAGCTTTATGATTTCCTTGTAGGATTATTAGATTATCTGCTGGAATAATTTCAATAATCTTTTCAACATTAACAATGAAATTTCGATGTGTTCTATAGAAAATAGTGTTATCTAAAAGTTTTAGAATTTTTGTTAATGAAATAAGGATTACAAATTTTTCTTTTTCAGTAATAATATTGCAATACTTTTCCTCTACATCAATATAAATAATATCAGAAATACGTACTTTTTTTAAAGACTTACCTTTTTTTATAAATAAATATTCATCGCTTATAATAGTATCTTCTTCATCATCTAAAAAAACATCTGTTTGCGCATAGAATTTTTCTACTGCCATTTCTATGGCATATAGCACTTCTAATTCATTAAAAGGTTTCATTAAATAACTAAAAGGTTGCGTTAGTTTTGCTCTTTTAAAAATTTCACGATCTGTTGAACTTGTTAAAAAAACAAAAGGTTTGCTTGCTTCAGGAATAATACTAATTGTTTCTGCAAAAGAAATACCATCAGCTACACCATTTAAAAATATATCTATAATAACAATGTCAACCTTTACTTGGTAAAATTTAGTTAATGCTTCTTTAAAATTTCGGGCAACTCCTGTAACGTTATAATTATTGGCTTCTAGCACTTTAATTAAACGATCGCTTTCAGCAGGCGTGTCTTCTATAATAAATACATTAACATTATCCATTATCTTGTTTTTTAGGTAAAGATACAATCATTTTTGTACCTATACCTAATTCACTTTCTATAGAGAATTTACCATTATTTTTTTTAATCATTGTTTTACATAATTGCAATCCTAATCCGGTTCCAATAACAGTTTCATGTTCTTTTTTAGATAAAAGTAAGGTATCTTCTAAAAGTTTTAAACGAGTATCATTACTCATTCCCATACCTGTATCTTTAACAATTAAATCGCAATAACCTTCTTGTTTGTTTCTTGAATATACTTTGATGATTCCATCTTTAGTAGAAAATTTTATGGCGTTATCTAGTAAGTTTCTAATAATCAATTTTAATGACTCTTGATCGGCAAAAGCAATGGCTTTCTTTAGTACTTTGTTTTCAAACTGGATGTTTTTTTCAAGCATTAAAGGTTTGTAGTTATATGCCATTTGCTCAACCATAAAAAATAAACGGGTACCAGTTATTTCAAAATACCCTTGTTTGGTTTGCGACAATGCCCAATGCAACAAGTTATCTAACAAACCATAAGCTCCGTTAACAATAGCGCTATTTTTTTTCAATAAATTACCGAGGGCAACAATATTTTTAGAAGCCAAATTATCTAATAAAACAATATTACTGCTTTTTAATGCATTTACAGATGATCTTAAATCGTGACTAACAATAGAGAAAAGCTTGTCTTTTGTAGCGTTTAAAACATCTAAGTTTTCTTTTTGATGTGCGATTATTTTATTGCGCTTTACTTTTTCTCTGTAAAAATAAAAACTAATGCTTAGTAAAATTAATAAGCCAATAGCAGCATATAAAAAGATGTTACGTTGCGTTGCTTGTAGTTCATTTTTTACTTGTAATATATCTACCTCTTTTTGTTTTTCCTTAACGGCAAATTCTTTTTCAAGTTTAGCAACCTCGTAAATTTTATTTTGATCGTTTAAAGAATCTTTCCATTGTTGAGACTCTTTTCTGTATATTAAAGCCTTTTCAAAGTTTTTACGATTTTCTTCAATCACGGCCATATTCTTCGCGGCTTTTCTTTTCAAATTAAAATCATTTAAATATTTAGAGATGTTATATGCTTTTTTAAAATATTTAATAGCTATTTCATGATTTTTAGGGGTTTTGTAGTATAAATTAGCTCTATTACTATAGTTCATTATTAGTTTTAATGTGTCTTTGGTGTTTTGATTAAATTGTTTAAAATAAAATTCAGATTTATCAAATTTTTCTAATAAATAAAAACATAGAGCTAAATTGTTTAAAATTTTATTTTTATTGAAATATATAATCTTTTCGTTAGGTAGTTTAGAAAGTGGAAGTAGATGTGTTATAGCTTTATTGTATTCATATAGAGACATATTAACATAGGCTAGATAGAATTCAGTAATGTTATGAAATTTAAAATCATTTGAAATTAATTTCAAATGATTTTCAGATTCGGTGAACATTTTTTTTTTAGAAAAACTAACCCCTCTTAAATAATAACAAAGATTTTTTATATCGATATTGTTATTTTTTTTCAATTGTTTTTGAGTATAAATAAGTATTGAATCCCATTTTTTATCAGCAAAAAAGACAGAAGATTTTTTTAAATAAGGCTCAGATTCAAATTTTAAAGAATACTCTAGTATATCAGAGTAAATAGACTTTTTTTTTTGTGCAGAGAGAGAAAAACAAAAGAATGAAATTAAGATATAGGTTAATTTATAAAACATTTAAAAAAAAAGGTACTGGTTAGAGTATCTCTAATGTAAAAAAAAATGTTCTGAATATCTTCAAAACATTTTTTTATTTATTATTTACCACCCATTGGTGGTTCATCAAAAACAACTTCAGTACCCTTAGAAGTTTCTGTACCATCTCCATTAATAATTATTTCACTTGATGTTTGATATGTATCCGAAAGATATACTTTAGGTTGGTGAGGACCTTTGAGAATTCTTCCATCTCCATTTTCAACAGTGATAGTCCATTGATGAAGTGTATTAGGGACTACTGTGTGTTGGTAATCAAATTCTACAATAAAAGCTGAGAGTGAGTCATCATAATATAAATTTGGGTTTCCATTATAATCGGCATCAATACCAACAATAATTGTTAGGTTATAAGGCATTTTATTTGGGTTTCCATTGATTGCACTCATTGTAGCACTTAATGGGGTTGCTACTAATATTTGATTTCTATTAGCATCAATACCAAAAGTAAAACTACTTTTTGGATAAGTACCTGTTGATTTGGTAGATGTACAATGGATTGAGATTCTTTGTGACATAATAGTTAATTTTAGATTGGTTAAAATTATATTTTATTGTTTTCTTAGTTTAAAGAAACAATAAAATGAAACATGAAAGAAAATAAAGGGAATAAGAGCCCCATTTGTAGGAATAAAGAAGTGGATTTAAAGAATGAAAATAGAAAAATTCTACCGTGTCGCTAATTTTTTCATCAACCGTAAAACCTCTACATACAACCAAATCAATGTTATTAATAAGCCCCAAGTAGCTAACCATTCACGCTCTTTTGAGTATCTACTTACTTGTTTATCGATATAATAAAAATCGAGGAGTAAGCTAAAAGAAGCAATAATTGCAGCAATAACATTAAATATGATTGCAAACCAAGAAGTTCCCCATAAATACGGAACATTAATACCTATAAAACGTAAAATCCATCCAATAAAATAAAACATGAAAATACTTGCTGTGGCAGTAATAATGATAGCTCTAAATTTTCTGGTTACACGAATTAATTTCCATTTATAAAGTAGTAACATAACAAAAAAGGTAACCAAGGTAACTCCGATAGCTTGAAAAGGTAAATTCGGAAAACGTTGATGTGCAATAGCGCTAATTCCGCCTAAGAAAAATCCTTTTGCTAAAGCATAGATAGGTAGTTACTCCGTTAAAAAATAAATGCCATGTATAAGACGCTGTAGCAACAACTAAGCATAACATTAAAAGCGATTTTAAGATAATGCCACCAACTGACATTTTTGCTTTAGAGTTATTGTATTGTTTTTTCCAAAAGAAACGGTTAAAAGCAGGATTTGAAGTACGTAAACCAAATACGCTCATAAAAGATTTAATTGATTAGTTTTGTGTTTGTACAAAGTACAATAAAATTTGAAGACAGAAAAAATCATATTAGGTATCGACCCAGGTACAAGTATCATGGGATTTGGAATTATAAAAGTTGTAGGTAAAAAAATGGAATTCGTTCAAATGAATGAATTGATTTTAAAAAAATACGACGACCATTATATTAAACTAAAATTAATTTTTGAGCGAACAATTGAGCTGATAGATACCTATCACCCAGATGAGGTTGCTTTAGAAGCACCTTTTTTTGGTAAAAATGTACAATCGATGTTAAAATTAGGGCGTGCACAAGGTGTTGCTATGGCAGCAGCATTGTCAAGAGATATTCCTGTTACAGAATACGCACCACTTAAAATAAAAATGGCAATTACTGGTAACGGGAAATCTAGTAAAGAGCAAGTCGCGTTAATGCTAAAGTCTTTATTAAATTTAAAAACCTTACCTAAAAACTTAGATGCTACCGATGGTTTAGCAGCAGCGGTTTGCCATCATTACAATTCAGGTAGAGTGGTTGGCGGTAAAAATTATACAGGATGGGCAGCGTTTGTAAAGCAGAATGAAAAAAGAGTTAAGAAATAGTATATATAACTTAATGTAGTTATTGTTTAAAAACTTATTTTTGAAAAAAAAATAATATAATTTATGAAAAATTTACTTTATTGTGTGATTTTAATTGTCATTTTTGGTTGTAGTTCTTCTGATGATCCAACAGGAAGCTCTAAGGACTCTTTTGAATATATGTATAAAAATGAGAAAATAACGATTGATACTTGGACAGCTTTCAAGATAGAAGACGGTATTATTGTTACAGGATCATCATCTATAAACGAACAATCTTTTACGATCCAGTTTAATAAATACGGAAATCTAAATTCGGCAAATTCTTACCCTTTAGGAAATTTTAATATTCCTTTATCTATAAGTTATGAATACTATAAGTCTAACTTTTTTAATTTTGAATTACTAAACATTGATGAGTCAAATAATAGAGTTTCTGCGGTGTTTTCTGGAAATTTGTATGAAGATGAACATGATCTAGATTCAGAAAAGCATTTTGTAGAAGGAGCTTTTAATATTTCTTATATAGATAAAGAGCCTAATTACCCAGGCCTTAAAGTTTATGCAGAGATTGAAGGTAAAGACTGGTATTCAGTTGATTCTGATTCAGAAGGAGGTTTTTTCTCAGGTTCGGATATACATTTAAATCAATTTAGTGATGATGAATATCAAATTACTTTCATATTAAATCATGATAATACAAGTACAGGTAATTATGCCTTTGATTTAAATTCTCAAGTAAATAAAGTAGTCTTATCTAAGTTTGATAAGGATGGTTTAACTGTAACGGAATATGAAACAGAAGGAAATTTTAATTTGTTAGAAAAGAATATAGGAGCTGCTGTAACCCAATTGATAGGTAATTATGATTTAATAGCCAAAAATGGCAATGAAATTATAAGGGTTACTAATGGAACTTTTAATACAGTTTATAGTAACTATTAACAGTCTCTAATATAAATAATAAAGAAAAGCAAGATTTTACTATCTTGCTTTTTTTATGGCAGGAATCTATATACACATACCGTTTTGCAAGCAAGCATGTTTTTATTGCGATTTTCATTTTTCTACTTCTCTAAAGAAGAAAGATGAGTTGGTGTTATGCATGGTAAAAGAGTTAGAGCTAAGGAAAGAAGAATTAGCAAATGAAACGATAGAGACTATTTATTTTGGTGGAGGAACCCCTTCTTTATTATCAAAAGAAGAAATAGAAACCTTATTAAAAGCAATTCATCAGAATTATAAAGTAATTGAAAATCCTGAAATTACTTTAGAGGCGAATCCGGATGATTTGTCCGTTCGAGCGCAGTCGAGAACTATTTTTGAAGAATATAAATTAGCAGGAATAAATAGACTAAGTATTGGCGTACAATCTTTTTTTGAAGAAGATTTAAAAAGCATGAATCGTGCACATAATTCAAAAGAAGCAAAAGAGTGTTTGACTATGGCGACTCGCCATTTTGATAATATTACGGTAGATTTAATTTATGGTGTTCCGAATATGAGTAATGAACGCTGGAGAGAAAATTTGCAAATAGCATTCGATTTTGGTGTGAATCATATTTCAAGTTATGCCTTAACTGTTGAGCCTAAAACGGTACTAGATAGTTTTGTGAAAAACGGAAAGTATCCCGCACCAGATGAAACCGAAGCAAAAGAGCATTTTGATATTTTGGTAGCAGAAACCGCTAAAAACGGATTTGTACATTACGAGATATCAAATTTTGGAAAGCCCGATTATTTTTCAAAACATAATACAAGTTATTGGTTGGGTAAAAAGTATATCGGTATTGGTCCCTCTGCACATTCGTTTAGTAAAACACATCGTAGTTGGAATATAGCGAATAACGCAAAATATATAAAAGAACTTCAAGAAGGTAATTTACCGAATGAAAGTGAAGAACTAACAAAAGAAGATCAATTTAATGAATATTTAATGACGGGCTTGCGAACTATTTGGGGTGTTTCATTAAATAAAGTAGCTGAAGAATTTAGAGAACAATTAGTAACTTCGTCAAAGAAGTTTATAGATGAAGGTTTACTCATCATTAAGAGAGAAACGAAGCAATCGGCATCTTCTTTATCGAGATGTAATGAAGATAGAGTATTAAAAACGACTGCAAAAGGAAAATTTTTAGCAGATGGTTTAGCTTCAGAATTATTTATAGTTAAATAATAAAATATGATTGCAGAGATACAACACAAATCAAAAAAATATCAAATAGACTTATCTAAACCCTTAGATATTTCTATAGCAATAGATGTTTCAAAAGAAAATGTAAATGCATGGTATTTAGATGATCCAAAGATCTCACCTGTTACGTCAGGAGATTGGGTAGGTCGTGTAGCAGAAGGAGCAGATGTAAATTTTAATAATATATCATTCAATCCGCATGCACATATAACACATACTGAATGTGTAGGTCATATTACCAAAGAAGTGTATTCTGTTAATAAAAATTTAAACAAGTTTTTCTTTTTAGCTAAGGTGGTAACAATTACGCCTAAAGAGTTAGAGAATGGAGATTTTGTTATTACCAAAGAACAACTAGAAAAAGTTTTAAATAGTAAGAGCGTAGAAGCAATAGTAATTAGAACTTTACCAAATTCAGATAGTAAAATATCAGCGAAATATTCAAATACAAATCCGCCATATTTATTAGAAGCCGCAGCGATTTTTTTAAAAGAAAGTAATGTTGAGCATTTATTAATAGATTTACCTTCGGTAGATAAAGAAAAAGATGAGGGCAAATTATTAGCTCACAATGCTTTTTGGAATACTAAGGGGAGGTTACGAATGCAAGCTACAATTACTGAGTTTACATTCGTACCTAATGATATAAAAGACGGGGATTATTTTTTAAACTTAATGACAGCACCATTTGAAAATGATGCTACCCCAAGTAAACCAATTTTGTATAAAATCGAAAAGTAGTAGGTTTAGCGATTTAATAAAATATAATTGCACAAAAGGTTTTGAATCGTTACAATATTTTTTAATTTTTTTATACTAAATGTTTCTTTTTAGTGACCTCTATCTGTTTGGCGAGATTTACTTTATGTTTCATTTATACTTCAAAGATATTACAACATCTTAAATAGAAAGTCCTATTAAAGGTGAGAGGCTTTTATGTATAGATAAATGGATTAAATGTAGCTATTAAAACAGTTTCTGGATTTAAATAAATGCTAATTAACGTGTTGTTTTATAGGCGTTTATGTTTTTGTTAGAGGTGTGTAAGTTCTTATCTTTCTAAAGAAGAGTTTGTATGTAAATCAGTATGGTTATTAGAAAAGCAAGAACATTTCTTTAAAAGAGTGATGTTTAAAGTCTATTTGTAGATTTGTGATTGGTAGGTAGAGGAAAGATGAATTATTAGCCCACAATGCTTTTTGGAATACTAAGGGGAGGTTACGAATGCAAGCTACAATTACTGAGTTTACATTCGTACCTAATGATATAAAAGACGGGGATTATTTTTTAAACTTAATGACAGCACCATTAGAAAATGATGCTACTTCAAGTAAACCAATTTTGTATAAAATCGAAAAGTAGTAGGTTTAGCGATTTAATAAAATATAATTGCACAAAAGGTTTTGAATCTTTACAATATTTTTGAATTTTTTTATACTAAATGTTTCTTTTTAGTGACCTCTATCTGTTTGGCGAGATTTACTTTATGTTTCATTTATACTTCAAAGATATTACAACATCTTAAATAGAAATTTCTATTAACGGTGAGTAGCTTTTATGTATAGATAAATGGATTAAATGTAGCTATTAAAACAGTTTATAGATAATTATTTAGAAGTCATCAAGTATTATTTGTTCTTAGATACCTAGTGTTTTTTATTGAGTTAGCCTAAGGAACCAAAATAGAATATAAATAACGATAGCTATTAAAAATCACAACAGCTTTTTATAGGAAAGTAATGTTTAACTTTTTAATAGATTTGAGATTGATAGAAAAGGTTGAGTTGATTAGTAAAGAGGTGTTTTATAACATAAAGGAGAGGTAACGAATGCAAGCTAAAATTACTCAGTTTACATTCGCACCTAATAAGATAAAGAATGGGGACTCTTTTTAATATAATGCTAGTTTCATTTAAAAACGATACTAGACTAATTAAAATAATTTGTATAAAATCGTAAAATAGTAGGTTTAGCGATTTAATAATTTTTTTACACAAAGGTTTTTAAATATTGATACTCCTTTTTAATAAATGTTTCTTTTTAGTGACTTCTGTTTTTGCTAGAAGAGATTTACTTTATGTTTCATTTATACTTCAAAGATAGCTGAGTAATAAAGAAAAATATTTTTTTAAAAGTTGAATAACCTTTTTGTATCGACGAATGGATTAGATGTTCCTTTTAAAGATTTTTTTTTATTGATTAAGGCAAATGAAACTGTACCTAATTGATATTATACTTGTTTAGAATGAGTATAAAAATGAATTTATATATTCCTTAATGTTAGGTGTATATGTTTTTTTTATATGTTTACATCTTAATTAAGATAAAATGACAATTTTTAATACATATAAGCAATGTAAATGGACCGTGAGATACGGTACATGTTGGGCTACTTATGTATTATGATTATTTAAATATAAAATATATCAATTATAAAAAGCCCGACTTCACAGTCGGGCTTTTTATTTTTAGATCAAACTCAAAACCACTAAACCACACATATTATGAAAAAACTATATTTTAATTATTTAGATACTTTTAAAGGCCTCTCGAAAGAGGTTTGGTGGCTGGCACTAATTACATTAATAAATAGGGCGGGTACAATGGTAATTCCGTTTTTGTCGTTGTATTTAACTAAAGATTTAGATTTTAGTTTAAAAGATGTCGGTTGGATTATGAGTTGTTTCGGAGCAGGATCGGTATTAGGATCTTGGTTAGGAGGAAGATTAACTGATAAAATAGGATCGTATAAAGTAATGAAAACAAGTTTATTCTTAACAGGGTTGTTATTTATTGCGTTACAATTTGTAACTACATTTTATGGGTTTTGTATTGGTATATTTTTGGTAATGTTGGTGGCAGATACTTTTAGACCCGCAATGTTTGTGGCTTTAAGTGCGTATAGTAAACCAGAAAATAAAACACGATCGGTAACACTTATACGTTTAGCAATTAATTTAGGTTTTTCTGCAGGGCCAGCAGTAGGAGGAATTATTATAACCTCGTTAAGTTATGGTGGATTGTTTTGGGTAGATGGTATTACCTGTATTTTAGCTACATTATTACTCGTAAAAGTATTGAATCCTAAGAAGGCAAGAGTTTTAGATGAAGTAAAAGTAGAAAACCCAGTTTCGGTATTTTCTGATAAGGCGTTTTGGGTATTTTTTGTAGCGATGTTTATTTTTGGATTTGTGTTCTTGCAA
This sequence comes from Tenacibaculum ovolyticum DSM 18103, assembly GCF_000430545.1. GTDB lineage: Bacteria > Bacteroidota > Bacteroidia > Flavobacteriales > Flavobacteriaceae > Polaribacter > Polaribacter ovolyticus. The sequence continues at coordinate 80,431 of NZ_AUMF01000013.1, read as the reverse complement.
TACTTTTCAACAATACCATTGTATTATAAAGATGCACACCATTTATCTGAATTAGAAATTGGATTGCTAATGGGATTAAACGGATTTTTAATTTTCTTATTAGAAATGCCATTAATAAAATGGTTAGAAGAAAGTAAGTATTCAAAAGAACGTTTAATGTTCGTTGGTTTGTTTTTAACAGGAATAAGTTTTTTAGTATTAAATTTAACTGGCTGGGGAGGTATTTTAATTGTAGGAATGTTATTTATGACGATAGGAGAAATGATTGCCTTTCCATTTTCGAATGCTTTTGTAATGGAAAGAGCAAAAAAAGGAAATCAAGGAGAGTATATGGCATATTATAGTATTGCATTTTCTTTAGCCCATATTTTTGGGCACAACTCAGGAATGCAAATGGTAGATGCTTTAGGTTTTGATAAAACATGGTGGATTGTAACCTTAATATCAGCAATAGGGTTATTCTTTTTATTTATCTTAACAAGAGTTGTTAAACGAGAAAAGGTGAAAAAATGAATTTAAATCAAGTTACAATTTCGTCTTTAAATGTAGAAGAATCAACAAAGTTTTACATAAAACTAGGCTTGCATCTTATTGTAGATGCAAGCCCTAGATATGTACGTTTTGAAGTGCCAGATGGAGATGCTACTTTCTCGGTTCATAAAGTAACAAAACTTGCTAAAGAGAATAATATTGTAGTTTATTTTGAAGACGAAAATTTAGATAAATTAGTTAAAGAACTTCAAGAAAAAGGAATTATTTTTTCTCAATTACCGAAAGATGAAACATGGTTATGGAGAGAAGCACATTTGTTAGATCCTGATGGGAATAAAATTATTTTGTTTAAAGCAGGCAAGAATAGAAAAAATCCGCCTTGACGAATAAATTAGCCCAAAAGAAATATTTATATTTGAATTTTAAATGTAAGAATAAAAATGGATATACAAAACGCTCAAAAAGAAGTTGATAATTGGATAAAAAACCATGGAGTTCGTTATTTTAACGAATTAACAAATATGGCACAATTAACAGAAGAAGTAGGGGAGGTTGCGCGAATTATTGCACGACGTTATGGAGAGCAGAGTGAAAAAGAGAGTGACAAAAACAAAGATTTAGGAGAAGAACTTGCTGATGTTATGTTTGTAGTATTATGTTTAGCAAACCAAACAGGTATAAATCTTCAAGAAGCCTTTGATAAAAAATTGGATATAAAAACAAAGCGTGACCACGACCGCCATCATAACAACGAAAAACTAAAATAAATGAGCTTACTTAAAAAGATGCAAAAAGGACTTTTTTGGATCAATGTACTTAAAGTTGGAATTCCTTTTATCGTTTTTGTAGCCTTATTTTCATTAGTCGTAAATAGTGGAGGGCCCTTGTTTTCAGGAGACTTTGAAACAGTAAATACGATTAATTTTTCAGAAGGTAAATGGAAACGTTTTTGGTTAACTAAAGCAACTGTTAGTATTTTATACGCAGTATATGTGGTTAATAAAAAAACAAAGTAAACATTAGTTTTAAAAAAACTAAATAACAATGAACTTACAACTTACAACCAATAAAAACCATAAAATTACTTCAGAAGTAATTATTTCTGGTTCAAAAAGTGAATCGAATAGATTGTTAATAATACAACAACTATTTACTAACGTAACGATTAATAACCTATCAGATTCAGACGATACACATCATTTACAAGAAGCATTATCTTCAAGTAATCAAATAGCTGATATTGGTCATGCAGGAACAGCAATGCGTTTTTTAACAGCTTTTTTTGCAACGCAAGAAGGTGAAACCAAAATATTACAAGGATCAGAGCGAATGCATAATCGTCCTATTGAAATTTTGGTAAATGCACTTCGTGATTTAGGAGCAACTATTGAGTATGTAGGTAAAGAAGGGTATCCACCAATAAAAATTACAGGAAACAAAATAGTAAAAGATAAAGTTGCTATTGATGGAAATGTAAGTAGTCAATATATTTCAGCATTAATGTTAATTGCTCCAAGCTTAAAAAACGGACTAGAAATTGAATTAAAAGGGAAGATTACTTCAGTTCCTTATATTAATATGACATTAAAACTACTACATCAAATAGGTGTTATTGCAAAATTTAATGAGAATATTATAAGTATTCAAGCAAAAGAAGTTAGTTCAGAACAAAACATTGTTGTAGAGTCAGATTGGAGTTCAGCTTCTTATTTCTATTCATTAATAGCTTTGAGTGAAATAGGAGCTACTGTAAAATTATCAGCCTATAAAAAAGATAGTTTACAAGGAGATAGTTGCTTAGCTAAAATTTATAAACATTTTGGAGTAACAACTGCTTTTCAAGAAAATTCAATTATTTTAACAAAGGAAGGAAAACATAATTCGGCTGTTTTAATAGAGGATTTAAAGAATGCACCAGATATTGCTCAAACCATTGCGGTTACTTGTTTTGGATTAGGGATAGCTTGTGATTTATCTGGGCTTCATACCTTAAAAATTAAAGAAACGGATCGATTAGAAGCGCTAAAAGAAGAGTTAACTAAATTAGGAGCAACGATTAACGTAACCAATGAAAGTTTGCATTTAAAAACTTCCGAAAAAATTAAAGAAAATGTAAAAATTGCTACTTATAATGATCATAGAATGGCAATGGCATTTGCACCTTTGGCATTAAAAACACCAATCATTATTTTAGAAGCAGAAGTGGTAACTAAATCGTATCGAAATTTTTGGAAAGACATGCAACAAGTAGGTTTAGAAACTGTTGAAGTAAAATAAAAGGCGAATCACTTGACAAGGCCTATCTCCAAATCGTATATTTGCGCACGTAATAAAAATAAATAAATGAAATTATCAAATTTTAGTTTTGAATTACCAGAAGAATTATTAGCAGAATATCCTTCAGAGCATAGAGATGAAGCTCGTTTAATGGTGTTACATAGAGATACTCAAAAAATCGAACATAAATTATTTAAAGATTTAATCGATTATTTTGATGAAGGAGATGTAATGATGTTAAATAATACAAAGGTTTTTCCTGCTCGTATGTACGGGAATAAAGAAAAAACTGGTGCTCGTATTGAAGTGTTTTTATTACGTGAACTAAACGCTGAAAATCGTTTGTGGGATGTATTAGTAGATCCAGCAAGAAAGATTAGAATAGGAAATAAATTATTCTTTGGAGACGATGAAAGTTTAGTAGCTGAAGTTATTGATAATACAACATCACGTGGTAGAACATTACGTTTCTTATTTGATGGTCCTTACGAAGAGTTTAGAGAAAAATTAGTAAAATTAGGTGAAACACCATTACCTAAATATATAAAGCGTGAAGTTGAGGCAACAGATGAAGATCGTTACCAAACAATTTATGCGAAACATGAAGGTGCAGTAGCAGCTCCGGCAGCAGGTTTACATTTTTCTAAACACTTAATGAAGCGTTTAGAAATTAAAGGAGTAGATTTTGCAGAAACAACTTTACATGTAGGTTTGGGTACATTTAATCCAGTTGAGGTAGAAGATTTATCGAAGCATAAAATGGATTCTGAGAAGATTAAGGTAACTCAAGCGACTGCAGATATGGTAAATAATGCATTAGCAAAAAAGAAAAGAGTATGTGCTGTTGGTACAACTGTTATGAGAGCAACAGAATCTTCAATTACCTCTAAGCGTAAATTAAAAGAATTTGAAGGATGGACAAATAAATTTATTTTCCCTCCGTTTGATTTTAGTATTGCAAATGCTATGATAACAAACTTTCATACACCTAAATCAACTTTAATGATGACGGTTTCTGCTTTTGCAGGTCATGATTTTATGATGGAGGCTTACAAAGAAGCAATTAAAGAAAAGTATAAATTTCATTCGTATGGAGATGCGATGTTAATTTTATAGTATATATAATAAAACGATTTATAAAACCTCACAAGATTACTTGTGAGGTTTTATGTATTTTTGCACCTGATGGAAGTTAAGAAAAAAGACATACGCGCATTAACAAAAGAACAATTACGTGATTTTTTTGTAGAAAATGGAGATAAGGCATTTCGTGGTAATCAAATATATGAATGGTTGTGGAGTAAATCTGCACATTCATTTGATGATATGACCAATTTATCGAAAGATACACGTAAAATGCTGGATGAGAATTTTGTGATTAACCATATTAAGGTTGATACGATGCAACGTAGTAAAGACGGTACTGTAAAAAATGCAGTTCGTTTACATGATGGTTTAGTTGTTGAGTCGGTTTTAATACCAACAAAAACCCGTACAACAGCTTGTGTTTCTAGTCAAGTAGGTTGTAGTTTAGACTGTTTATTCTGTGCGACCTCACGTTTAAAGAGAATGCGAAACCTAAACCCTGATGAAATTTTCGATCAAGTAGCAGCAATTAATAAAGAAAGCTTATTGTATTACAATAAAAAACTTTCAAATATTGTTTTTATGGGAATGGGAGAGCCTTTAATGAATTATAAAAATGTAATTAAATCTATAGAGAAAATTACATCTCCTGAGGGCTTGGGTATGTCTCCTAGACGAATTACTGTATCTACATCTGGAGTGCCAAAAATAATAAAGAAGATGGCAGATGAAGAAGTTAAATTTAACTTAGCTGTTTCGTTACACTCTGCTATTGATGAAGTTCGTACATCTATTATGCCTTTTAATGCAACTTTTCCTTTAAAAGATTTAAAAGAATCATTAGAATACTGGTATGAGAAAACTGAACGAATGATTACCTATGAGTATGTTGTTTGGGGTGGTATTAATGATCGAAAGGAAGATATTAAGGCTTTAATTGAATTTTGTAAGCACGTACCTTGTAAGGTAAATTTAATAGAGTATAACCCTATTGATGACGGAGAATTTCAACAAGCAAGTCCTGAGGCTATAAATAATTACATTTCTAATTTAGAAATGCATGACATTACCGTAAATGTTAGACGTTCAAGAGGAAAAGACATTGATGCCGCTTGTGGTCAATTAGCAAATAAAACGTAAAAATTTATTCTTTATTTCTAATTAATATAGCGTTTTAAACTGTAGTTATTGAATAGCCAAGTACTTCCGATATTTTTTAGATAAAGAGATTAGACAATTTATGATGTAAATAACTAATAGTTAATTTTAAAAAAAAAATAAAAAAAAAAGAGATGAATTAATTCATCTCTTTTTTTTTTTATAAGAAGGTCTTAACCTCTTCTTCTTTCTAATAAAACAAACATCATTAAGGCAAGCATAACTCTATCGTCATCGTCATTGTCTAGTTCAGCTACTTTAGAAACTTCAAAGCTTTTACCTAAGAAAGATTTTAATTTTTTTAGTTTAACAATGGTTTTACCTTGCATATCTTTAACAAGGTAGGTAGGGTTGAAAAAATATCCTGTAAAAAAGTTTAGAATAGGTATTTCACCTAATAAAGAGTCTAAAACTTTAACCCAAGGATTTTCTTCATTAATAACATATTGTTGTTTTTGGTGTTGATCAATAATCTGATAGTGAACATTCCATATTGACTTCCAACCTTTTCTTACAACTTTTCCAAACTCTAAACCTTTGTCGTCAGAAAAAGAATAAGCAGTAGAAAAATCAAGCCATTTATCAGCTTTAATTTTATAGTTTATTTTCGATTTTGTTTCGTTATTATATACGCTAATATCTTCTTTAAGTTTAAACATTTTTTGACGAACATAAGCAATAGTCTTACTACTGCTATCTGTAGCAGTGAAGTCATTAGCTAATGAAGATGTTTTAAACTCGAAGTTAACAGGAAAGTGAATGTTTTGCATAGTAATTTATTTTTATTGATTATTTTTTCTCTGATTTTAAGCAAGCCAAATGTATTTAATATTTTTGAGTTAAGAAGGTACTTGTTTAAATAAATATTAGCTACCAAGGCAACATTAAAATTAATAAATAAGAGAAGAGTATAATTAAAATGTTAATGATTACTTTCTTATATGTTATTTTCTTTAAGAAAGTGAGTAATAAAATATCAATTATACTTAAAAATAGTATTAAAGGAAACCCAATAAATGCATAGGGTAGTAAAACGGGGTTACCTAAACAAGATCTGTTAACTTGGTAGTTTGGTTGAGATTCATCAATTGGAATAGAGTTAGAATCGATTGTAAGTAGGTAGCCAATAGATATAAATAGAATAAAGATAATTACAAAAGCAATAGTTCTTGTTTTTAAATGTTGTTCTGTAGTATTCATTATTTTATATGGATGAAGGTCTTCTGTAAATATAAATCAATTATATTCATATATGTTTCCTTAATAAAAAGAACATAAAATAGTGTTTTTGTTGTTTCATATTTAAGAAAACAATTACTTTTACCTCTAACTTGAATTTACTTCAGTATTAATGAAACCAGTAGAGCAAATAAAACTTCCTATTAAGAATGAGATGGAGCTCTTTGAAACAAAATTCAAAGACGCTATGTTATCTAAAGTTCCGTTATTAAATAGAATTACTTATTATATAGTGCGTCGAAAAGGAAAACAAATGCGACCAATGTTTGTTTTTTTAGTGGCTAAAATGGTTTCAGATGGAGGGTTTGATGAGCGTACTTATCGTGGAGCTTCTGTAGTCGAATTAATACATACAGCAACTTTAGTACATGATGATGTAGTTGATGATAGTAACCGTAGACGTGGTTTCTTTTCTGTGAATGCTCTTTGGAAAAATAAAATAGCTGTTTTAGTAGGTGATTTTTTATTATCAAAAGGATTGTTACTTTCTATTGATAATGAGGATTTTGATATTTTAAAGCTAATTTCGATTGCTGTAAGAGAAATGAGCGAAGGAGAATTACTTCAAATAGAAAAAGCACGTAAACTAGATATTACAGAAGAGATTTATTTTGATATTATTCGACAAAAAACAGCAACTTTAATCGCCGCTTGTTGTGGTATTGGAGCGGCATCAGTAGGAGCAAGTAATGAAGTTGTTCAAAAAATGAGGAAATTTGGAGAATATATTGGTATTGCCTTTCAAATTAAAGATGATTTATTTGATTATACTGAAGATGAAATAGGTAAGCCTACAGGAATTGATATTAAAGAGCAAAAAATGACACTTCCGTTAATTTATACGTTGAATAATTGTTCTAAAAAAGAAAAGTCTTGGTTAATAAATTCTGTAAAAAAACACAATAAAAATAAAAAGCGAGTAAAAGAAGTTATAGCTTTTGTGAATACTAATGGTGGATTGGAGTATGCTACATCTAAAATGCATGGATATAAAGATAAAGCATTGGCAATACTCGAAAACTTCCCAGAATCAGCATATAAAAGCTCATTGCAACAAATGATTGACTATGTTGTAGAAAGGAAAATATAATTTAGAGTTATTATAGATTAAGCCTGTTTAATATTTTTTTGACATAAAACGGTATTTTAGCTACTAAAATAAAGTGATGTGAATTATGGAATTAAACGAAAAATTGCAGTATTGTAAAATATGTACAAAAAGAAAATTTAGTGATATTGGTATCATATGCTCTTTAACAAGTGCAAAACCTACTTTTGAAAATCAATGTAATGAGTTTTTAATTGATCCTAAAGAAGAGCAAAAAGCGATAGCTAAAGAAAGGTATAAAGATTATGATAACGATGGTGGAGAAGATGGAGGCAAAACCTCAGTATGGACTTATGTTTTTATAGCTTTTGTTGTAATTAAGATAATCATTCGGTTAGTAAGAGATTAAAATAAAACCTCGATAATTAATATTATCGAGGTTTTTTGTGTTTAGGTGTCGAGCTTCTCGACTACATCATTCCTGGTATTCCACCACCCATTGGAGGCATTGCAGGAGCATCTTCTTTAATATCAATTAAAGCACATTCGGTAGTTAAGATCATACCTGCTACAGAAGCAGCATTTTCTAAAGCAACACGAGTTACTTTTTTAGGATGAATAATACCAGCATCTAACATATTTACATATGCTTCAGATTTAGCATCATAACCAAAGTCTTTTTAACCTTCTAAAACTTTATTAATAACTACAGAACCTTCTTTCACTTGTGTTTTTAATAATTTATATAGCTGTAGTTTACTCTATACTCTGAAGAGTAATTATTAGTATAGGAATTTGTTAAAATCAATCAATTTTTATAATTTTTTTATTAGAAAGTAATTTACCTGAGTGATAAATTCCTTCAAAGTAGCCATTTATAATTTCTTGAGAGTTTAAAGGAATTTCAAACTCTATTTCAGAAAAGGGTTCAATGACGATGTTAGGTTTCCAGTAAATTGCGCCAAAACTTGTATATGTATCGTTGTTATAAGATGAGTATTTAGGTTGGTAATATTCTTTATTTTCTTGAAAACCTATTGGGAGTTTGACTCCAGTAGTTTTTATATTTAATTTATTCAATTCTGTTGATGAATACGTATAGATGTGAATTTCTTTTGCCCTACCGAAAGATGGTGCTCCTATTCTTACTTCTCTTACTTGATTCATAGATATCCCCATTACAGAATTGGTTCTACTCATCTTTTCTCCATTTAAATAAAAAACACCTAAGTAATGTCTTGAATATTTATATCGATCATATACGTGTTCTAAAAACTGAATTAAACTTGTTTTAGCAAAGGGTAATTCTTTGAAATTAATTTTTTTAAAGGAATTTGCAATTAAAGATGTGTTATTGTCAAACTTTTTTTCCCCATTTATAATTACTTCATCTAAAATTTCATTTTCTTTTAATAAATTAAAAAAATTAGAAGTAGCTTTTCCTTCTTCTTTCTTTTTGGAAAGAGCATCAATTTTATTTAAATAGTCTAAGTTTAAATAATCTGAAATTTTTCCTTTATTGTAAGAAAGTATAGGTCTTATTTTTAGTAAATCATTTTTGTTTTTTAAAGAAAAATGAATTTCGGATCCCTTTTTTACATAAGATTTTTTTAATATGTAAGGTTTCTTATTTGGTAATATCTTCCTGAAGATATTATTTTTTAAAGAATAAATAAGAATAGATTGTTTTTTTCTTAGTGGCCTGTTTAAATGCACTTTTATATCTATCCCTTGTGTAAATTCGAAATGATTGCTAGGTGGCTTATTAAATAAGTTAGACCATTCGTATTTACTCCATCCTTGAGTTAATAATAATAAGTCTAAGTCTTTTAATCTGTTTTTATTTTTTTTATTGAAATAATATTTAGGTTTTTCGACATTACCTTTTAAATAAGGTAATAATATAGTCTTAGAATATATATTATTTAAAGGTTTGTAGCTTTTGGTTACATTTGGTAAAAAAGATGCACTTAAATATAATTTGTCACTAGAATTATTAGAAATACGAATGACTGTGGAATCGTTCATCGGTTTTAGTGCACTTATTTTTAAATTGTTTATTGATGATTTATCAAATTTATTATAAATTAATCTTTCTAAAATAGGAATGTTCTTTTCGTTAAAAACTGTAATTATATGTATTCCTTTTGATAATTCCTGTTTATCCAAGATTAAAGTATATATTTTAGTTTTTTTATTAAAAGTAAAAAAATAGTTTTTGTAATTTCTAGTGTTATGTACCAAAATTCTATATTTTTTTAAGTTTAATGTTTCTAAAGTATTACTATTAGTTATAATATTTAATTTAAAAGTTTTATCTAAAGTTTCTGAGTTTATAGTTATTCCTTTTTTTTCTGGAACACTCGTTTTTGTTTTTATAATATAATTATTTGCTAAAGTAGCTTCAAAAGTGATTGTTTCATCTTCAGGAATAAAAATTTTCTTTACACCCATTCCTAAATTGTTATTTTCAAATTCAGAAATGATTTCGCCAAGATTATTTTTTATAAGCCCTTTTTTAATTTTTATCCCTTTATTCTTAGAATCTTTAATCAAGATACCAATAGTATTGTTTGTATTTGCGATTATATGTCCACCTTCTGGAAAGAGTTGAAATTCAAAATTACTATTTTCTGAAAAAATCGTTTTTTTCTCTTTTTTAATTGGATAAATAATTTTTATTTTTTGAATGTAAGAATTGTCTTCGCTAAAATTCTTCATCCAATTAGTAGATGCTTTGATAAAATATGTTTCATCTTTAAAAGTTGAATCTATATAAATATTTCCTTTACCTATTCCGTTTTTAATATGAATTAAGTGTTGATCTTTCATCTCACCTAATTGATTAAAAATAGAAACATAAAGGTTAGAGGTGGTTGGGTGGAGTTTACCAGAGTTTTGTTCTATTACATAAGATTGGAACCATATTTCCTCACCTTTTAAAAAAGAAGTTTTATTTAAATGTAAATAAGGTATCTCTCTTGTGTTTTCAAAGTAATCAGTATATGCAGAATCTATTTTTGAACTTTTTTGAGAGTATAAATCATTAAAAATAAGTAGTATAAGTAATGCTGTAATTTTCCTCATGTTTTTAACATAAGTTAACAAAAATCATTCCACAAAAAAACCCCGAGGAAATTTTTCGAGGTTTTTAATATTTTAGGTGTCGAGCTTCTCGACTACATCATTCCTGGCATCCCACCACCCATTGGAGGCATTGCAGGAGCATCTTCTTTAATATCAATTAAAGCACATTCGGTAGTTAAGATCATACCTGCTACAGAAGCAGCATTTTCTAAAGCAACACGAGTTACTTTTTTAGGATCAATAATACCAGCATCTAACATATTTACATACGCTTCAGATTTAGCATCATAACCAAAGTCTTTTTCACCTTCTAAAACTTTATTAATAACTACAGAACCTTCTCCACCTGCATTTTCAACAATGGTACGTAATGGAGATTCAATTGCTTTGTTTACAATTTGCACACCAGTAGTTTCATCTAAGTTTTCTGTTTCAATAGCTTCTAATACTTTTTTAGCACGAACTAAAGCAACACCACCACCAGCAACGATACCTTCTTCTACAGCAGCACGAGTTGCATGTAAAGCATCATCAACACGATCTTTCTTTTCTTTCATTTCTACTTCAGAAGCAGCACCTACATATAAAACAGCAACACCACCAGCTAATTTAGCTAAACGTTCTTGTAGTTTTTCACGATCGTAATCAGAAGTAGTTGTTTCAATTTGAGCTTTAATTTGACTTACACGAGCTTTAATTAATGCTTCATCTCCAGAACCATTAACAATAGTAGTATTGTCTTTATCAATAGTAACAGTTTCAGCTGTTCCTAATAAATCTAAAGTTGCATTCTCTAAAGAGAAACCTCTTTCTTCAGAAATTACAGTTCCACCAGTTAAGATAGAAATGTCTTCTAACATTGCTTTTCTACGATCTCCAAATCCTGGAGCTTTTACTGCAGCAATTTTTAAACCACCACGTAATTTATTTACCACTAAAGTAGCTAATGCTTGTCCATCAACATCTTCAGCAATAATTAATAAAGGTCTTCCTGATTGAGAAACAGGCTCTAATATTGGAAGAATTTCTTGTAAGTTAGAAATCTTTTTATCGAATAATAAAATATATGGATTGTCTAATTCAGCAACCATTTTATCAGCATCAGTAACAAAGTAAGGTGATAAATAACCTCTATCAAATTGCATACCTTCAACAACGTCTACATATGTATCCATTCCTTTAGCTTCTTCAACAGTAATAACTCCTTCTTTACCAACTTTACCAAAAGCGGTGGCAATTAAATCTCCAATAACTTTATCGTTATTAGCAGAAATAGAAGCTACTTGTTGTATTTTTTCTGATGAATTACCAACCTCTTGAGATTGTTTTGCTAAATCAGCTGTAATAGCAGTAACGGCTTTGTCAATACCACGCTTTAAATCCATAGGATTTGCACCTGCGGCAACGTTTTTTAAACCTTCTTTTACAATAGCTTGTGCTAATACAGTAGCTGTTGTAGTACCGTCACCAGCTAAGTCGTTCGTTTTAGAAGCCACCTCTTTAACCATTTGAGCACCCATGTTCTCTAAAGAATCTTCTAATTCAATTTCTTTAGCTACAGTAACACCATCTTTAGTTACGTGAGGTGCACCGAAAGATTTAGAAATAATTACATTACGTCCTTTAGGACCTAATGTTACTTTTACTGCATTTGCTAATGCATCAACTCCACGTTTTAACCCGTCACGAGCATCAACATCAAATTTTATATCTTTTGCCATTTTATCTTATATTTTGTTTTTAGTTTTAAAGATTTACTTTTAAACTAAAAGAATAATTTACTAATTATTTTAATTGTGTTTTTAAGCTAAAAACAGAAGTAGAGTTTAGATAATTGCGAAAATATCGCTCTCTCTCATGATCAAATAATCACTTCCTTCATGCTTTAATTCAGTACCAGCATACTTACCGTATAAAACAGTATCGCCAACTTTAACAGTTAAAGGCTCATCTTTTGTTCCGTTTCCAGCAGCAACAACAGTTCCTTTTTGTGGTTTCTCTTTTGCATTATCAGGAATGATAAGTCCAGACGCTGTAGTAGTTTCTGCTGCAGCTGGTTCTATAAGAACTCTATCAGCTAAAGGTTTTATGTTTAATCCCATTTTATATAAATTATGATTAAGTGTTTGTTTTGAGTTATAAAAATAGACAGAAATTATGCCATTAGAAGTTTTATGCCAATTTTTCTAAATAACTTTAAATTGTGTGCATAAAAAATGCCAACGTGTCATTTACGTTGGCATTTTTATATTTATTTTATGTAAGATTACTTAACGCTATCTTTTGTTGTATCGTTTGCTGCTGGTGTAGTCGCAGGAGCAGTTGTTTCTACATTCTCTAAAGCACTATTTAATTGAGGTGCATCAGAAGTATTACCTCTAGGAATAGCGAAATTTGCCATTAAAATTAAAGCAAACATTGCAATTGCTAAAGTCCAAGTAGCTTTGTCTAAAAAACTATTAGTGTTTTGTACACCACCAATGTTTTGAGCTCCACCACCTCCAAAAGAAGAAGATAATCCGCCACCTTTAGGGTTTTGTACCATTACGATTAAGATTAATGCTATTGCAACAATCAATATTAACACCAAAAGTAGAGTATAAGTTGTCATTATTTATTTTTTTGTAAAATTTGTATTCTTTTAATTTGGTCTGCAAAGAAACCACTTTTTTCTGGATATTTCAAACTTAATATTTTATAAGCTTGTATAGCACTTTCATATTTCTTTTGTTCAAGGTAAACTTTAGCTAATGTTTCTGTAGCTAATTGCGAGTTTTGTTTCTTTTCAACGATTTTAACATCAGAAGGATTGGTCTTACTCGGTCTAGATATTTTCGGTGAAGTTTCTATAAAACGATCAATAATTGCATTTTTACCAGCGCTTTTAGTAGGTGATAATTTTTCTTTAATTAAAGGCTTATCTCTTGTAATTGTAGTTTCAGAAGAGAGTTGGAGCCATTGATTAAAAGAGAAAGATTCATCTTGTGTAAATGCGAGTGGTTTTCCAATTGCTAAATCCTTTTTAATAGTAGCAACTAATGTTGTTTTTTTCTTAGGAAGAAGAATTTCTTTTAAACTTAATTTTTCCTCTTTTTTAATAGGGGTTTCCTTAAAAGTCTTAGAAGTAATAAAGTCGAATAAAACAGTGCGATCTGTGGTTTGCGCAGCTGTAAGTTTTAATTCGTTATTATACTTATAGCTTTCTTGAGTTTTTAAGATTTTTAAATGTAATGCTTTTGCTGATTGAAAATAGGGGTGTATCTTAATAATACTTTTTAACTCAGCACTATTTTCATGCGAAATCAATGCTGGTTTTTTTAATATTTGTATGTATTTTTCTTTATTCAATGTTTTACCATTTAGCAACTGAGGCATTAAAAATATCTTGTGTAATTCTTTCTAGAATTTCTTTTAAAGCAGTATCTAATATACCACCTGTTAATTGTTGAGTAGCACCATAATCATGGTAAAAAGAAAAACGTTTTTCAAAACTATCTTTTTCTTCTAACCTATTTTCGTAAACAACATTTACGGTAATTGTTAATCGGTTTTGTGCAGCTGTTTGGTTTGCAGTTGCGCTCATCGGTGTAATTCTGTAATCAGTAATTTCACCCGAAAAATGCAAATCACCCGAAGAGTTCACTAAGGTTAAATTGGTTTGACGTGTAAATAAATCACGTAAATCTTGTGTGAATTTTTGACTTAGAGTAGGCTCGATTAAAGGCGCTTGGTTTTGAAAAAAATCAACTTGTATGGTTTTGGCTTTTCCTGTATTTCCACCAGTAAATGAATAGGCTCCACAACCTATCATTATAATGGTTGTGGTAATGAAAATAAGGTTGTAAAAAAGTTTTTTCATAAAATCAAAAATAAACAATTTGGGTGTTATATAATATACAATTTTATAAATCGTACTGTTTTATTTTTCTATATAAGGTTCGTTCAGAGATACCTAGTTCTTTAGCAGCTAATTTACGTTTATTGCTGTTTTTTTCTAAAGACTTTCGTATCATTTCAATTTCCTTTTCTTGCAATGATAAATTTTCATCTTCTTCAATCGTCTCAGCATACTCGTAATTATTTTGAACTGATGAAGATTGCGGAATTTGAACAACCTCTATGTTTTGAGATTCTGGTTGCTCTTGTTTTTGGTAAATTCGCTCTATTAATCCGTGATTTTCTTCTTTCACCTGTTCTGCATCACCATTCTGCATCAAATCTAGCGTAAGTTTTTTTAAATCATTAATATCATTTCGCATGTCAAACAAGATTTTATACATAATATCTCGTTCATTGGCAAAATCTGAATTACTAGATTTTTCTCCAACTACAGCAGGTAAATTTCCTTTGTTTTTAGGAAGGTATTGAATTAGTTTTTCTACTGTGATTAGGCGACTTTCTTCTACAACAGAAATTTGTTCAGCTAAATTTCTTAATTGACGAATATTACCAGGGAAACGATAGTTTAATAATACTTTCACAGCATTTTCATCTAGTCGAATAGTGGGCATTCTATATTTTTGAGCGAAATCAGATGCAAATTTTCTAAACAATAAATGAATATCTTCATTTCTGTCGCGTAAAGGAGGTAAATCAATTTCGATGGTGCTTAAACGGTAGTATAAGTCTTCTCTAAATTTTTCTTTTGAAATTGCTTGCTGCATATTTACGTTTGTAGCAGCTACAATACGTACATCTGTTTTTTGTACTTGTGATGATCCTACCTTTATAAATTCACCATTTTCTAAAACACGTAATAAACGTACTTGTGTTGTTAGTGGTAATTCACCAACTTCATCTAAGAAAATAGTTCCTCCATCGGCAACTTCAAAATATCCTTTACGTGAAGTTGTTGCTCCGGTAAAAGCACCTTTTTCATGACCGAATAATTCACTGTCAATAGTTCCTTCAGGAATAGCCCCACAGTTAACAGCTATGTATTTTGCATGCTTTCTGTGTGATAATTGATGAATTATTTTTGGTATATTTTCTTTACCTACACCGCTTTCACCAGTAACTAAAACCGAAATATCTGTTGGAGCAACACGAATTGCTTTTTCAATAGCACGGTTTAACTGTATATCGTTTCCGATAATACCAAAACGTTGTTTTATAGCTTGTAGGTTTTCCATTTCTTTGAAGGTAGTTTTTAATTATTATCCGAATATCCAATAACAGTTCCTTTTAAGGTTGCAGAAGTACAATCTTCTATTTTTATCATTACAAATTCACCTAATTTATAATTTTCCTTAGGAAAAACAGCTACTGTGTTTTGTGTATTTCTAGCTTTCCATTCATTCGGATTTTTTTTAGAAGTTCCTTCAATTAAAAATTCTTCAACTTTTCCTAAATGTTGTTGTGTTCTGTATAAGGCGTGTTCTTGTTGTAGGTCTATAATTTCTTGTAAACGTCTTTTCTTTGTAGCGAAAGGTACATCGTCTGGCATTTTTTTAGCAGCCAAAGTTCCTGGTCTTTCAGAATAGGCAAACATAAAACCAAAGTCATATTTTACATATCTCATTAGATCTAAGGTATCTTGATGATCTTGTTCAGTTTCCCCACAAAAACCAACAATCATATCTTGTGATAGAGACATCTCTGGAATAATTCTAAAGATATTGTCAACCAATTCCATGTATTCTTCACGAGTGTGTTGACGGTTCATGGCTTTTAACATGTTATTACTTCCACTTTGAACAGGTAAATGAAGATATTTACAAATGTTCTTGTGTTTAGCCATTGTATGAATAACGTCTAAACTCATATCTTGTGGATTAGAAGTTGCAAAACGGAATCTCATTTTAGGAAATTCAGTTGCGGCCATATCTAATAATTGAGCAAAGTCTACGGCAGTAGCTTGCATCATTTCAGAAGCTTTCTTGAAATCTTTTTTTAGACCACCGCCATACCAAAGGTAACTATCAACATTTTGACCTAATAAAGTAATTTCTTTAAAGTTTTGATCGTTCATAGATCTAATTTCTTCTAAAATACTTTTAGGATCTCTACTTCTTTCACGACCTCTAGTAAACGGAACTACACAAAAAGTACACATATTGTCACAGCCACGAGTAATAGATACGAATGCTGAAACTCCGTTAGAGTTTAAACGAACAGGAGCTACATCACCATAAGTTTCTTCTTTCGATAAAATTACATTTATAGCATCTCTACCAGCATCAATTTCATCTAGTAAATTAGGTAAGTCTCTATAGGCATCTGGTCCAACAACCAAATCAACGATTTTTTCTTCCTCTAAAAACTTTTCCTTTAAACGTTCTGCCATACAACCTAAAACTCCAACTTTCATCGTTGGGTTTACCTTTTTAACGGCATTGTATTTTTGTAAACGTTTACGAATGGTTGTTTCAGCTTTTTCTCTGATAGAGCAAGTATTTACTAAAACTAAATCAGCATCTTCTAAAACTTGTGTGGTGTTAAAGCCTTGTTCTGCTAAAATAGAAGCTACTATTTCGCTGTCGTTCATGTTCATTTGACAACCGTAACTTTCTATAAATAATTTTTTAGTATTTTCTTTTTTCTTATCAGTAACAAGAGCTTGCCCTTGTATTTGTTCATCTATAACCTTTTCAGTGTGCTCCATATTCATATTAAAAATGGTTGCAAAGATACAACCAAAATATAAAACAGGTGACAAATTGGCAGAAAATTATTATCTAGATAAATGTAGTTTTTATACGTAAAATGCAACAAAAAATTTTTTATTAAAAAAAAGATTCTACTTTTGCAAATTGAAAAGCATCATTATATATGGTGTGAAAAAGATAATTGAAGAGAGATATGGCAAAAAATTTAGTTATAGTTGAGTCACCTGCAAAGGCAAAAACGATTGAAAAATTTTTAGGAAAAGATTTTCAAGTAGAGTCTAGTTATGGTCATATTGCAGATTTGCCATCTAAAGAGTTAGGAATTGATGTTGATGGAGATTTTAGTCCGAAATACATTGTTTCTGATGATAAGAAGCCAGTTGTTAAGAAATTAAAAGCGTTAGTTAAAAAAGCAGACACTGTTTGGTTAGCGAGTGATGAGGATCGAGAAGGAGAGGCAATTGCATGGCATTTAAAAGAACAACTAAAATTAAAGGATGAAAATACAAAGCGTATTGTTTTTCATGAAATTACAAAAAATGCCATTTTAAAAGCAGTCGAAAATCCAAGAGATATAGACTATAATATGGTAAATGCACAACAAGCACGTAGAGTTTTAGATAGGCTTGTTGGGTATGAATTGTCGCCAGTTTTATGGCGTAAAGTAAAAGGAGGATTATCAGCAGGTAGAGTTCAGTCTGTTGCTGTAAGATTAATTGTAGAGAGAGAAAGAAGTATACAAGGCTTTGTATCTGCTACACATTATAAAGTAATTGCTGAGTTTTCTAATAATGAAGGGAAAACTTTTAAAGCAACGATTCCAAAGAATTTCGATTCTAAAAAATCTGCTGAAGAATTTTTAAAATCATGCGCGAATGCAGATTTTTCTATTGCAGAGTTAACAAAAAAACCAGCAAAAAAATCTCCAGCTGCACCATTTACTACATCAACATTACAACAGGAAGCATCAAGGAAATTAGGGTTTCCAGTTGCAAAAACAATGCAGGTAGCACAACGTTTGTATGAAGCCGGTTTAATTACTTATATGAGAACAGATAGTGTAAATTTATCTGTTGATGCAAGAAATGCTGCCGAAGAAGAGATTACGAATTATTACGGAAAAGAATATAGTAAGCAACGTGTTTTTAAATCGAAAACGAAAGGTGCTCAAGAGGCCCATGAAGCAATTCGTCCGACAAGCATGAAAGCACATTCTATTAATACAGAGTATGATCAAAATAGATTGTATGATTTAATTTGGAAGAGAACGTTGGCTTCTCAAATGAGCGATGCACAATTAGAGAGAACTAACTTTAAGATTGAGAATACAGAAAATTCAAAAATATTCACTGCAAATGGTGAAATGATAAAGTTTGATGGTTTTCTAAAAGTGTATTTAGAAGGAAATGACAATGAAGATGAAGAACAAGCAGGAATGCTTCCAAATTTAAAAGTTGGAGAAAATTTAGATTACATTTTTATAAATGCAACACAACGATTTACGAGTCCGCCTTATCGTTTTACAGAAGCATCATTAGTAAAACAATTAGAAGAACTTGGTATTGGTAGGCCATCTACTTATGCACCAACCATTTCTACAGTACAAAGAAGAGGTTATGTAGAAAAGGGGATAAATGAAGGTGTTGAGAGAGATTATGAGCAAATGATTTTGTTAGCAGGAGCTGTTAAAAGCCAAAAGCTAACTGAAAAAACAGGATCAAATAAAAACAAGTTAATTCCTACTGATATAGGAAATATAGTAAATGATTTCTTGGTAGCAAACTTCTCAAATATTTTAGATTTTGGTTTTACAGCGAAAGTAGAATCATCTTTTGATGATATTTCTGAAGGAGATGAGGATTGGATAGAAATGATAAAAGGTTTCTATACTAACTTTCATAAAACGGTTGAAGATGTAAAAGAAAATGCAGAGAGAGAAAGTGGAGAGCGTATTTTAGGAAAGCATCCAGAATCTGGAAAAACAGTTTTAGTGCGTTTAGGTAAGTTTGGGCCTATTGCACAAATTGGTGCGCCCGAAGATGAAGAAAAAGTATTTGCAAGTTTAAATAAAGATCAGCATTTAGGTACAATTACGATGGAAGAAGCTTTAGAGTTGTTCTTGCTTCCAAAAACGTTAGGAGTATTTCAAGATGAAGAAGTAATTGTTTCTAATGGTCGTTTTGGACCTTATATCCGTTTTGGAAAAATGTTTGTATCTTTAGATAAAGGTGAGAACCCAATGGAGGTAGATTTGCCAAGAGCTGAAGAGTTAATTGTAGCAAAGCAAAAAGCAGATGCACCTATTTATCATTATGAAGATTTACCTGTGCAAAAAGGAGTTGGTCGTTTTGGGCCTTTCTTAAAATGGAATTCAATTTTTATCAATGTAAATAAGAAATACGATTTTGATAATCTTTCTGATGATGATATTATTGAATTAATCGAAGCGAAAAAGCAAAAGGAAATAGATAAAGTTCTTCATAATTGGGAGGATGTTGAAATTAGAGTAGAAAAAGCACGTTGGGGTCGTTTTAATGTAATTAAAGGTAAAATTAAGGTTGAGTTGCCTAAAACTACAGAGATTGAGAAGATGACAAAGGAAGAGGCTGTTAAGTTAATTGAAGCTAAAACACCTAAAAAGAAAGTAGCTAAGAAGAAAGCTGTAAAAAAGAAAGTAGTTAAAAAGAAAGTTACAAAAAAGAAATAAAGTTGCTTTCAGAAGAAAAATAGTTTGCTATATTGCAACACTTTAAATATCCCCTTTTAAAGATGAATTTTAGTTTTTTTACCCCTATAAAAAATACTACCGTTGTACATTTAATGTCGCAGCCTGTTTCGTCATTGGGTCAAAATATTAATATTCATACCGAAGAAAATGGTTTTCCTGATTTATCAGAAATGAATATTGCTATTTTAGGTGTGAAAGATGGTAGAGGTGCTCAAAACAACGAGGGGTGTGGAGAAGAACTGTGCTATATTCGTGAAAAACTATATCAATTATTTCCTGGGAATTGGAATACTAAAATAGCCGATTTAGGAAATATAGAGCAAGGAAGTACACTTAAGGATACTCATTTTGCAGTAAAAAAAACAATTGAATATTTACTGAAAAGAAAAATAATTCCTGTTATAATTGGAGGTAGTCAAGATATTACTTATGCTAATTATAGGGGGTATGATTCTTTAGAACAAACTGTAAATTTAGTGTCAGTTGACAGTCGTTTTGATTTAGGTGCTATAGATGATGACTTGTCTTCTAATTCGTTTTTGAGTAAAGTTATTATGGAGCAGCCTAATAATTTATTTAATTACAGTAATATAGGTTATCAAACATATTTTAATTCACAAGAAGAAATAGATTTGCTAGATAAATTATATTTTGATACCTTTAGGTTAGGTGAAGTAAAAGATGTAACTTTAGTCGAACCAATAATGAGAGATGCTGATGTAGTTAGTATAGATATTGGTTGTGTGAGGCAAAGTGAAGCCCCTGCAAATGAGAATGCTTCTCCTAATGGTTTTTATGGAGAAGATATTTGTGCGATAGCAAGATATGCAGGAATAAGTGACAAAGTAACCTCTTTTGGTGTCTATGAATATAGTAGCAGGTTTGATTCAAATTATCAAACAGCAAGTTTAATAGCTCAAATTATATGGTATTTTATTGAAGGCGTTAATGCTAGAGCTAAAGATTACCCATATGTAACAAAAGAAAGTTACCAGAAATTTACGGTACTTTTAAGTGATGATGACCCTATAAACTTTTATAAAAGTGATAAAAGTGGTCGTTGGTGGATGGAAATAAATTTAATATCGAATAATAAACACAAAAGACATGCGTTAATACCTTGTAACTATAGAGATTATGAGCAAGCGTTAAAGCATAAAATGCCAGATAGATGGTTTAAAGCATTACAAAAGCTTGTATAATAGTGTATTAATTTTAAGTTTTTAAAAAATTATATCAGGTAATTGTTTTTTAATGAAAAAAATAATAGGTTTACGCCCTCTTTTTATAAGAAAGAATAATATGAAAAAAATAACAGTGTTTGCATTATTAGTATCTCTAATTTACGCTTGTGGTTCAAGTGGTGATAGAGGTGAGTTGATAGGAGAAAAGTCAAAAAGAAAATGGTTTGCAGAAAAACCGTATGGAATGGCTAAGATACCTGGAGGTTCGTTTACCATGGGAAAACAAGATGAAGATCCTTTAGGAGCGATGAACGCACCAACAAAAACAGTTACAGTACAACCATTTTATATGGATGAATCTGAAATTACTAATAGTGAGTATAAGCAATTTGTTTTTTGGGTAAGAGATTCTATAACAAGAACAAAATTAGCATATCAAGCTGAATTTTCTTCAGGAGGAGAAGATGATGTAGAAAACGGAGGTAAGAATGCATCAGGTATTCAATTATATGCATTCGCTTCAAAAGATACAGTAAATGAGTCACCATATGCAAAGTATATGCGTGAAAACTATTATGAATTAGGTGAAGGGTTAGATTCTTTAAAGCCTTTAAACTGGCAAGAGGAGCTTGTTTGGGCTCAGCAAGAATATCCTGATACTGATTATGTTGAAGTAATGGATTCTTTATATCTTAAAAAAGATGAGTCTTTAAACGGAATACGAACGTTTAATACAAAGTTATTAAATTATAGGTATTATTGGTTTGATAATGAACAAGCTGCAAAAACAGGGAAAAACAGAAAAGACTTTATGAAAGATGAAGTTCTTAATGTATATCCTGATACTACAGTTTGGATTAAAGATTTTAATTACTCATATAATGATCCAATGCATCAAGAGTATTTTGCACACAAGGCTTATGAAAACTACCCTGTAGTTGGAGTTACTTGGAACCAAGCAAAGGCTTTTTGTCACTGGAGAACACAAACTAAAAACAATTTTCAACGATCTAAGAAAAAATTAGGATTAGTTCCTTCATTTAGATTACCAACTGAAGCAGAATGGGAATATGCCGCTCGTGGAGGATTGAATTTTGGTAAATACCCTTGGGGTGGACCAAGTACAACAAGTGATAGAGGTTGTTTCTTAGCAAACTTTAAACCAGTACGTGGAGATTATGCAGCCGATGGAGCTTTATATACTGTAGAAGCTCAATCATACAATCCAAATGAATATGGTTTGTTTAATATGGCTGGTAATGTATCAGAATGGACAAATACAGCATATAATCAAATGTCTTATTATATGGGGTCAACAATGAATCCTAACGTAGAGATAAAAGAAAATCGTAGAAAAATTATTCGTGGAGGTTCATGGAAAGATGTAGCTTATTTTTTAGAAGTAAGTTCTCGTGATTGGGAATATGCAGATACAGCAAGAAGTTATATCGGATTTAGAACTGTACAAGATTTCTTAGGTACAAGTAAAAATAAATAAATAATAAATTAAGAATAAATATTAATCCCCTAAAAATAAAACAAAAATGGCACAATCAAAATCGACTAAGAAAATTTTTAACATGGCTTATGGTTTAGGAGCATCAGTAGTAATACTTGGAGCTTTATTTAAAATCATGCACTTTAAAATCGGACCTTTAACAGGTGGTGTAATGTTAACATTAGGTTTAGTTGTAGAAGCAATTATTTTTGCTATATCAGCATTTGAACCTATTGAAGAAGAATTAGATTGGTCAAAAGTATATCCAGAATTAGCAGGAAGTGAGTCTACAGGTAAAAAAGGTAAAATTGAAGCACCTCAAGATGCACAAAGTATGTTATCTCAAAAATTAGATGATATTTTAAAAGAAGCAAAGTTAGATTCTACTTTAATCTCTAGTTTAGGAGATAGTATTAAAAATTTCCAAGGAGCAGCAGAAGGATTAACAGCAACATCAGCAACTGTATCTTCTACAAACCAATATAACGAGCAAATGTCAATGGCAGCTGCTAAGTTAGAATCTTTAAACGGATTATATACTACACAAGTAGAAAGTGCAAGTAAGCAAGCTGACATTAACTCTGCTTTAGTTGAAAACACAGCACGTTTACAAGAACAAATGGAATCATTAGCAACAAACTTATCTTCTTTAAACGGAGTATATGGTGGAATGTTAACAGCGATGTCAACTAAATAATCTAATTAGTTTATCTAATTTTTATTAACTAAACAAACTAATTTAAGATGGCAGGAGGAAAACAGTCACCAAGGCAAAGGATGGTAAACTTAATGTACCTTGTATTTATTGCGATGTTAGCAATGAACATGAGTAAAGAAGTTTTATCAGCATTTGGATTAATGAATGAGAAATTATCGGAGTCTAATATTAGAGCTACCGAGAAGAATAATGCTTCATACGAAACATTAGCATTAAAAGCATCAGAGCAAGCAAAGCAATATGGTGAAGCTAAAGAAAAAACGGATAAGCTTAGAAGTATGGCAGATGAATTATTTGCATACATCGGAGATTTAAAAACGAAAATGGCAGCTGACATAGAAGATAAGAAAGCTTATGAATCTATGGATAAGTCAGGTTTTTTAGATCAATATTTTTTTGCTAGTGGAAAAATTACACCAAAAGGAAAAGAATTTGTAGATAAAATAAATCAATTTAGAGAGCAATCTTTAGTTGTTTTAGGTGAGTCGGAATTGTCTACAGTAGTTGCTGCTCGTTTTAGCACAGGTAACGTTACAAATAAAGAAGGAAAGAAAATAGATTGGTTGAAATACAATTATGAAGGTTTTCCTTTAATTGCATCATTAACTAAGCTAACTCAAATTCAGGCAGATGTTAAAACTACTGAAGCTGATGCTTTAACCGCTTTATTACAAGGAGAATTAGAAAGTGCTGTTTCTTTAAAGAATTACGAAGCAATGGTAGTTTTTGAAAAGAACGCATACTATCCAGGTGAGAAATTATCAGGTAAAATCGTTTTAGGAAAGAATGATCCTAATTTAACAGCTGAGAAAGTTATTCTTAACGGAGAAGAAATGCCAGCAGATAAAATTCAAGCAGGTCAAGTTATTTTAGACGGACCAGCTGGTACAGTAGGAGACAAAGAATTAAAAGGAGAGTTCCAATTTATGGAGAACGATTCTTTAGTTACTATTCCTATATTAGGAGGTTACTCAGTAATTCCTAAGCCAAATCAAGCAGTTGTATCTGCTGATAAAATGAATGTAGTATATCGTGGTTTATCTAACCCGTTAACAATTTCTGTACCAGGAGTATCAGGAAATAAGGTTTCTGCATCTGCACCAGGTTTAAAAAGAGTTAAAGGTGATAGATATGCAATGTATCCAGGTAAAGGAAGTGAAGTTACTATTAGAGTATCTGCTACGTTACCAGGAGGTGGAAAAATTAGCACACCAAAAAAATACAGAATTAAAGACATACCACCAGCTGTAGGTATGGTAAGAGGTCAGTATGGTACAGTAAAAATGCCAAAAGCAAGTTTATCTAGAATTAGTGTAGCTGCTGGTTTACCAGATTTCTTATTCGATTTAAAATTAAATGTACATAGTTTTAAAGTTAAAGTACCAGGTCAGGTAACAATACCTGTTAATGGTAGAACTTTCTCAACAAGAGCGAAGCAAGCTCTTAATAAAGCTAGAAGAAATGATGTAATTACTATTTATGATATTAAAGCATCGGTTTCTGGTTCTAATTATAAGATTAGAAAAGTATTACCAGTTAGTATCGAAATTACAAATTAATAAGTAAAAAATTTAAAGTATGAATTGGATGCGTTTTTATATGGTTTTATTTGCTCTTGCTACTATAAGTAGTGCAAGTGCACAAGCTAACCTTTTAAACTCTAAGAAGGTAGAAGATATTGGATTTAAATCTGAAGCTCAAATTATTTCAGAAGATGACAAACCACTTCCTTATGGCTATATTAGTGATAGAGATGTGTTATGGTCTAAAGTAGTATGGGAATACGTTGATTTAAATCAAAAAATTAATTTGCCTTATTATTATCCAATTGATACTACAAATGCAGGTTTAACGCGTCGTTCGTTATTTGATACTTTGTTAAAAGGTATTCAGAAAGGTGAAATAAAAGAAGTATATAGTGATTCTTATTTTACGACTAAGATTGGAATGGAACAGATTAAACAATTAACATTTAACGAGCGTGATGATGGTTATGGAAACATGGATCCTTATTCTGTTCAATCTGCTGATATTAAAGGGTATTTAATTAAAGGTCTTTGGTATTTCGATAAACGAGGTGGAGAATTAAAGTACCGTATGTTGGCTTTAGCGCCAATGGGACCTGACGTTCAAACATTAGGAGTTGAAGAATTGACGATAAAGAGGCTGTTTACGAACTGTTTTGGGTATTTTTTCCAGATGCAAGAAAAACGTTACATTCATCTAAAGTTTTTAATCCAATTAACTCTGCACAACCATTATCATATGATAACTTGTTAAATGCTAGAAGGTTTACTTCTACAATAATGAAAGAAGAAAATATTTACGGAGATAGATCTATTAAGGATTATGTTCGAGGTAATTCATTATTTCAATTATTAGAAGCTGATAGAGTTAAAGAAGGAATACGTGATAGAGAAATGGATATGTGGAACTATTAATTATCATATCATAAAAATATTTAAAAGAGCTTGCTTTGCAAGCTCTTTTTTATTGTAATAAATATTACTTTTGAACCATGAAAACTAACGTAGATTATATTATAGTAGGTTTAGGTTTAGCAGGAATTTCTTTTGCAGAACAGTTATTAAGAGAAAATAAAACATTTGTTATTTTTGAAGATAACTCACAAACTTCATCTATTGCAGCAGGTGGGGTATATAATCCGGTAATATTAAAACGTTTTAATGCTTCTTGGAATGGTCATAAACAAATAGAAAAGGCAAAGCCTTTTTATAAGAGTTTAGAGGATAAACTAAAAGTTAAACTAAACTATAACTTCTCAATTAAAAAAGCGTTTACGGGTATTAGCGATGTTAATAACTGGTTTACTGCATTAGATAAACCTACATTATCACATTATATGAATCCTGAGGTTATTAAAGGAAAGGTTGATGGAGTGATAGGTGATTATGGCTTTGGAGAGCTTACAGGTACCGGAAGAATAGATACTGCTTTATTGGTTAGTTCATATAGAAAATACATAAAGGATTTGAATATGTTAATATCATCAACATTTAAATATGATGATTTAGATATTTCAGAAAATGGAGTTACTTATCAAAATATAAATGCAGGTAGAGTTGTGTTTAGTGAAGGTTTTGGAATAACTAAAAACCCTTTTTTTAAGCATTTACCTTTAGCAGAAGTAAAGGGAGAAACAATAACAATACATGCTCCTGATTTAAATATTGATTTTTTATTAAAATCGAATACTTTTGTAATGCCTTTAGGTGATGATAACTACAGAGTTGGAGCTACTTTTAATTGGACTGATAAAACATGTGATACAACTGATGAAGCTCGAGAAGAATTACAAGAGAAACTTAAAAAAGTAATAACCGTACCTTATACTATTGTTGGTCATACAGCAGGTATTAGACCTACCGTATGCGATAGAAGACCTATGGTTGGAGTACATTCAGAACACAAAGCCTTAATTGTTTTAAACGGATTAGGTACTCGTGGCGTTATGATTGGTCCAACGGTATCAAAAAACTTATTCAACCACTTAGAAAATGGTGAAGAATTAGATAAAGATATTGATATTAAACGATTTGATGTTTAAATTATTCTTTTAAGGGAGAATCCTTACGAAAACTAATAAACATATTTATCCAAATTATTCTAGATAAGCGCAGGCTAAAAGGAGTTAATAAAAAAGAAACAACTACGATTGCTATAAAACTTTGTAATATAGTTAAACCAAAAAGCATTTTAGCAATAACAAAAACACCAACAAATAAAGCTACAGCTATAGCGTAGTTTACATACATTGCTCCAAAGAAAAAAGAAGGTTCCATCATGTATTTTAAATTACATTTTGGGCAATTATCATGTAATTTAGTGATTTTTTTAGGATTAATTGTAACGCTATATTTAAAGAATTCACCTTCGTGACAACGAGGACATTTACCTTTTAAAACACTATATAACTTTGTTCCTTTGTTAATCATAATTTAAGTAGCTTTGCGTCGTTCAAAATTACGCAAAAAAATATGTTAAACGTACATAATTTATCGGTTTCTTTCATGGGATCTGATTTGTTTTCAGGAATCACTTTTAAGTTAAATAAGGGAGATAGAATAGGATTGATAGGAAAGAATGGAGCAGGGAAATCTACACTATTAAAAGTACTTTCTAAAGACATCGAAACCAGTGGTGGTACCATGGCTTTTGATAAAGACATTCGTATGGGGTTCTTGCGTCAGGATATAGATTTTGTTGAAGGAAGAACTATTTTAGAAGAAGCTTACCAAGCTTTTGAAGAGATAAAAGAAATAGAATTAAAGTTAGACGAAATTAACAATCAACTAGCTACAAGAACAGATTATGAAAGTGAATCTTATGGACAGTTAATTATTGATTTAACTGATTTAACTGAGCGTTATGAACTTTTAGGAGGATATAACTACCAAGGTGATACAGAGAAAATTTTACAAGGTTTAGGTTTTCAACGTGAAGATTTTGATAAACTAACCAATACTTTTTCAGGAGGTTGGAGAATGCGTATTGAATTAGCAAAATTATTATTACAAGATAACGATATTTTGCTATTAGATGAGCCTACGAATCACTTAGATATTGAATCGATCATTTGGTTAGAAAATTTCTTAAAATCATATTCAGGTGCAATAGTATTAGTTTCCCATGATAAGATGTTCTTAGATAATGTAACTAATAGAACGATTGAGATTTCTTTAGGGCAGATTTACGATTATAAGAAGCCATATTCTCAATTTTTGGTATTAAGAGCAGAGATTAAAGAGAAACAGTTACAGGCACAGAAAAATCAAGAAAAAGAAATTAAGCAGAAGCAGCATTTAATTAATAAATTTAAGGCAAAAGCTAGTAAAGCTTCTATGGCACAATCGCTAATGAAGCAATTAGATAAAGTGCAACTTATAGAAGTTGATGGAGATGATAATGCAGCAATGAATGTTCGTTTTAATATTTCTAAAGAGCCAGGTAAAATTATTGTTGAAGCTGATGGTTTATGTAAGAGCTACGGAGATAAGCATGTTTTGGAAGATGTAGATTTAATGATTGAGCGTAACAGTAAAATTGCTTTTGTTGGTCAAAATGGTCAAGGAAAGTCTACTTTGGCAAAAATGATGGTTGGTGAAATACCTTTTATAGGAAATCTTAAACTAGGACATAATGTTGAGATAGGATATTTTGCACAAAACCAATCTGAAGAATTACCTCCGGAGAAGACTGTTTTAGAAATTATGGAAGATGCAGCCTCTGATACTAACCGAATGCGTGTTAGAGACATGTTAGGATCATTCTTATTTGGTGGAGATGCTGTAGATAAAAAAGCAAAAGTATTATCAGGAGGTGAGCGTAATCGTTTAGCATTGTGTAAGCTATTATTATCACCATTTAATGTGTTGGTAATGGATGAGCCAACAAACCACTTAGATATAGCTTCTAAGAACGTATTAAAAACTGCATTAAAGAATTTCGACGGAACGTTAATTGTTGTTTCTCACGATAGAGATTTCTTACAAGGATTAACATCAACTGTTTATGGATTTAAAGACAAGGAAATTAAAGAGTATCTTGGAGATATTGATTATTTCTTAGAGCAGCATAAGATGGAAAATCTTAGGGAAGCAGAGAAAAGAACAGTAGTTAAAGTTGAAAAACCTACAGCTAAAAAGGAAGCGCATCAATTATCTAGAGAGCAAGAAAAAGAATTAAAAAAACTTAAAAACAAGCTATCTAAAATTGAACGTGATATTGCAGATTTAGAAGCAGAAATAACTAAAATAGACTTAGAATTAGCAAATAATTATGATGAAGTTTCGGCACGTCCTAACTTTTTTGAAACTTATAAAGGAAAAAAAGCAACTTTAGAAAATTTAATGACTGATTGGGAAAAAGTAGAAGAACAAGTTTCTAATTTTTAAGCTTTCAATATCTATTAAATTATATATAAATGCCTATTGATGATTTTTTCGATAGGCATTTGGCGTTAAACCAGTTATTTTTTTGAAAGAATTGTAATAAGTTGTTTTTGATGAAAACCCACATTCTAAGCCAATTGCTAATAAACTGTAGTTTTCAAATTCCTTATCTAGAATGAATTTTTTAGCATCTTCTACGCGATAGTGATTAATGTAAGTAGCGAAATTATTACCAGTACTAGAATTAACAATTTGAGAAATATAACTCGGACTAATGTTTAGCATTTCAGCAACCTTATTTCTATCTAAAGTGTTGTCTCTATAAATTTTTTGATTAGCGCAAAGACCTTCTAGTTTTTTAAAGTATAAATTGTATTCAGGTGGTTTTGAATGTTCTTTTTGTTTTAATTTCGATGCCTTTGAGATTGAGACAGAAGTTTCTTTTTGATTTCTAAGAGTAAGTATAAATCTAATTTTTTGTTGATCGTTGGCTAATTTAAATTTATATACTCCAAAGTAAGCTACCCAATGAATTAGTAGTGTAGTAAATAAAGCTATTATATGCATAGCGTTGGATATTTTAGATTCAATAAATAAACTTAAAATAATAGCAATTAACCATGATGTTAAAAAAATTACTTCAAAAAGCCACAAATATGTTAACCATTTTTTTTCTTGGATGTTAGTTGATAATTTAATGGATTGAAACGTCTTAAATAAAATAAAAGGAATAAAGAATAATGTAATTATAAAAATAACAAAGCCAAATAGATTGGTGATAAGTAAAAGAATACTAAAATTGTTATCAGGTATGTTTATTGAGACACATTCGTCTGAAATACTATATATAATTGAGAGTATGAATGGAAGAAATAACCAATATGATTTTTTAGAATATTTTGGTTGATGGTTGACTTGATAACTGGCATATAAAAAAATAAAAACAGGAAATAAAAGTGCTGAATCTACAATATCAAAAAAGCGTAAAAACGGATAAGAAATATATGCTTCAGTTTCATCAAGAACAAAATTTAATAAAGAAATAGAAAGCGTAAAAATAGCATAGGCCAAATACTTATTGGTCTCATTTTTGAAAAAAGGCGATCGTAAAATAATAGTACCTAAAACTATACCTTGAAATATTGCTATGTTAAGTAAAGAAACTAATATCAATTGTATATTTTATTTTTAGATCAAAGATCATCTTCAATCTTTTACAACATTAAGAATATAGTTTCGTTTTTTTAGAATTAAAATCTGTATTTTTTTGTTAAAAAGTTAATTTATAAAAGGTTAATTACATTAAATATACTTCTATTTCATTCGTAATAAAGGGTGATTTAATCCACGAACTTCGTTTTTTATAACTTCAAATTTATCGATATTTTCAAAAAGTTTAGTGAGGTTTTTAAAACCATAACTTCTTGGGTCAAAACTAGGGTCTATTTTTCTAATACTAACACCTAAAGTTGAAATGTAGGCATTTTCTTCTTCGTTAGTTGAAATATCAAAAGCTTTATCTATTGTTTTTAAATCTTCTTTTGTTAGTTTAACTTTTTCAAGTATCTCTTTAACTTTTTTATTAGCTGTTTCTTTTGTTGATTTAAGTTTTGTTATTTCATTTTGTTCATCTTTTAAGTTTTCAGTAAAAGTGAAAACTTCACACGATTTTACAAATGCTTCAGGTGTTTTTTTCTCGCCAATACCCATTACAAATAATCCTTGCTCTCTAATTCTTTTTGCAAGTCCAGTATAATCACTATCGCTAGAAACAATGCAAAAACCTTCAATATTTTTTCCGTGTAAAATGTCCATAGCATCTATTATTAAAGAACCATCTGTTGAGTTTTTTCCAGTAGTGTAAGAAAATTTTTGAATCGGACTTATTGAATGTTGATTAATAATTGTTTTCCAACTATTCATTTGCTGGCTAGTCCAATCACCATATATTCTTCGTATAGTGGCTTTACCATATTTAGAAACTTCTTCAATTATTTCTTTTAATAATTTAGGTTGGGCATTATCCCCATCAATAAGTACTGCAATGTTAAATTTACTATCCATGTTTTAATAATAAGAGTTTATTTTTATTGTTGCCGTTTGATAGTCTTGTAATTAACTGACAACATGTAGCTAAGTTCGTGTTTTTTTGTTACAAAATCAAGTTTAGAATAATCGTTAATCCATTGAAAATTCTAGTATTTTTACCAAAATAAATTCTCGACCTTGAACACTATTGAAAATTCTTTTTTTAATCAAGTTTTTGTAACCAAAAATGAACAAATATTTCTTCCAATTTTAGAAGAAAAAAAAGTAACATTGTTTGTAAAAAGAGAAGATGAAATTCACCCGTTTGTTTCGGGGAATAAATTTAGAAAACTTAAATATAATATTGCAAAGGCTAAAAAATTACAAGAAAAGACATTGTTAACTTTTGGAGGTGCATTTTCTAATCATATTGTAGCAACAGCTGTAGCAGGTAGTTTATCTGGTTTTAAAACAATTGGAATTATTCGTGGAGATGAGTTGGGTAAAGATGTAGCCAAAACATTAGCAGGTAATGCAACACTAAGGGAAGCGCGTAAAAGTGGAATGCAGTTTAAGTTTATATCGAGAGAAAAATACAGAGATAAAACTTCTGAATATTTTATTAATGAATTAAAAGAAGAGTTTGGTGATTTTTATTTAGTACCAGAAGGAGGAACCAATGATTTAGCAATAAAAGGTTGTGAAGAAATCTTAATTGAGGAAGATAATAAATTCGATTATATTTGTTGCGCAATAGGAACTGGAGGAACAATTTCAGGTTTAATAAATTCAGCAAAAACACATCAAAATATTATAGGATTCCCTGCTTTAAAAGGTGATTTTCTAACAAAAGAAATTCAACTATTAACAACAAAAGATGATAATTGGAAGTTAGATACTACCTATCATTTTGGTGGTTATGGAAAATATAATACAGATTTAATTCGTTTTATAAATGAATTAAAAGAACAAACAGGACTTTCGTTAGATCCAATATATACAGGGAAAATGATGTTTGGTGTTTTAGATAAAATAGCTAAAAATGAGTTTCCTGAAAACACTAAAATTTTAGTAATTCATACAGGAGGTTTACAAGGAATTACAGGAGTAAATGAAAAGTTAAAGAATAAAAATAAAGATTTAATAAACGTTTAATGAGAATAAGATTAGTTTTTTATATAGTAACATGTGCTGTTTTTATGGTGAGCTGTGGTTCAAATAAAAATGTAGTAAATAGAAGTCATAAAAAAGTGGTGCTTCAAGAAAAGGAAGAAGTATATCCTGAATTGCCACAATTAGAACAGATAGAAAAACCTTTAAAAACAAATTCAAATCATACGGTAGCATATATTCAAAAATTTGCACGTATTGCGGTTAAAAAAATGCATGAACATAATATTCCTGCAAGTATAACTTTAGCACAAGGGGTATTAGAATCGGGTAGTGGAAGAAGTAAGTTGGCAATAAAATCAAACAATCATTTTGGTATAAAATGCCATAGAGGATGGAAAGGTAAAAGTGTTACGCATGATGATGATGAAAAAGGCGAGTGCTTTAGAAAGTATAAATACCCTGAAACATCATACGAAGATCATTCACAATTTTTAATTTCAAGAAAACGTTATGCTAGTTTATTTAAACTAGGAAATCAGAATTATAAAGGTTGGGCTTATGGTTTAAGACGTGCTGGTTATGCAACTGATAAAAGATATCCGCAAAAGCTGATAACGATTATTAAAAAATATAATTTGACTGTTTATGACAGAATGGGTGCTAGAAAACTAAATAAGGGTAACCAGGTTAAGGTTAAATCTTATAAAGTACAAAAGGGAGATACATTGTATTCAATAGCACGAAGACATAGTATATCTGTAGCAAACTTAAAAAGAGTAAACGGGCTAAGTACCAATGAAATTAGTATTGGGCAAGATTTATTGATAAAGTAAAAAAAAGACGCTGGATTTATTTTAATCCAGCGTCTTTTTTTTGTGCCATTTATAAATGCGCTCTTAAGTATTAAGAAAGTCATTACGAGAAGTTTTAACTTAAAAGTGCCCCCGATTAAGAATATTATCCACTTAGCTCGCAATGACGTAATCTTAATAATTTAACCTTACCAAGAATATTTTTTCATTCTAGCTTGTTTCTTTATAGCTTTAATCATTACACTTTCTAATTCATTTTTGTTAGAATTTTCTTTTTGTTTCTTGGCAACGTATTGTTTTCTTTTTTTATTTAATTCTTGAATTTTATTTTGAATATCTACTCGTTCTTTACGTTTAGCATCTACATATTTTTTTATTTCTTTAGATGATTTAGTTTGTAAGTTTTTAGGCAACTGTTTTTTCTTTAAAGAGTTATAATCAATTTCTTTTGCTTCTGAAGCATCTACCAAATCCCACTCAGTATTTTTATATAGCTTAGAACTTTTACTAATGGCACGTTTTACAATTACAACTTCATCTAAAGTTGCAGCATTAGCATCTTGTTTTGCTTGATTACTGTATTTTGAATGTCCCGAATTTCCGTAATGAATGTATGTTTTGTTTAGTTTTTTATTTAAAATAAGAATGTTGCTATCATAAGGAGTTACAATATGAACAATGTTTTTATTGTGATTAATGGTCATATAATCTCCGCCACCATAAGTAGCTCCGTCTTGCCACATACCAGAAACGCCTTGGTTGTAATCACCACAAAAAATAGTGTTAACAGTTATGTCTTTTTCTTTAGCGTTGGTAATGGCATCTTTGTAGTTTAATTTACCTTGAGTAAAAGGTTCGTTTCCTGCAATAAAAATCATTTTTAAATCATGATTATTGTCTCCCCATTCTAATTGGTTTAAAGATGTTTGAATTACTTGTCCGCAGAATTCACTTCCACCATTAGTAGTTAAAGAGAATAAATGTTCTGAAACATCATCTAAATTACTGGTAAATTGTAATGCTTGACGAATATAACCTTCACTAGAAGAAAGTTTGTCGTTACCATATTCATATAACGCAATTTCTAATTTAGGAGTTTCTCCATTACACTTTGCGTGCGATAATTCGTTAATAATTTCCCACAATTGTGCTTTTGCTTGATTGATGAGTCCGCTCATACTACTGCTTGTATCTAGTAATAAAGCGACTTTAGTTGTTTGTTTTTTTGTTTTGTCTTCAGAATTATTTGAATATCCAATTTTAGTAATTAGAATAGTAAAAATGAATAGTGCTTTTAATATATAAGTTTTCATAATTTATTGTTTTATGTTATTAATGTATTTAATGTTTTATTTTATTTCAAAAATGACATAGATAGAAGACGTTAGTTTAATGTTTTCAAACTGAACTATACCTTTGTTATATGATTTTGAAATACTGCTTTCGTATCTGTTAGGTGAATTATTTACGTAGTTTAATTGTGCGAAATTTTGTAAATCGTGGTTTGTTTCATTTACCTTTAAAGGCTTTCCTGTATTGGCATTTATTGCGTTTAATAAATAGTCAGCTTTTTCTTTTGCGGCTTTAATTGCTGCAATTCTATTTTTCTTTTTATAAAAATCTAACTTAGAATGTGTTGCTTTTGTGATACGGACATCTGTAATTTTAAGTTTTTCAAAAATTTTAAAAGCTTCTTTAAGTTTTTTTGGACTGGTTATTTTTAATGAGTATTTACCAGTAGATAATATTTCTTTTGTCCACCATCCTGTTTTAGCAATTACCGAGTTAATATCAGAAACAAATAAACATTCTTTAGGTATTCCAATAATCTCTAGCTCTTCTTTTAAGCAATCTTCTAATTTGTCTAATGTTGTTTTTTTTCCATTTTTAATGCTTTCTTTTAAAGAAATATCTAAATAGATTTCATCTGGACTTATCTCTAGTTCAACTTTTCCTGTAACTTCAATAAATGGAGTATTGTCTTTTATAGTTTGACCAAAAATTGTAGATGATAAAAATAGAATGATTATAATTTGTACTGCCTTCATATCTTGTTGTTTATGGTATCAAAACTACTACCAACTTTCTTTTTAAAAAATCAATAATGAGGAAACGGGTATGTTGAATGAGTAAAGTTGTTCGTAAAATGAGTGAGAGCTGTTTTTCAGTGTTTAATAGTTGTGATTTTTAAGAAGAGCTATTTTCTGAACTCATTTTTTGTATGTATGTTTACAGTAATAAATAAAATATGAACAAATTTTTAAAAATAGTATTAGCGGTATTTTTACTAGCCTTTTCTTCGGTTTTTTCTCAAGACTTTAAAGAAATGAATCAAGAATTTTCTGTGAAAGTAGAAGTTATTGATGATAATACGAGTCAACCAATTAAAGATGCACTTGTAGAGGTAAATGGTCGTGTTTTTAAGTTTTCTAATATAGATAGAAAGTATATAGTAAAAGCAAAAACAGGAAATCAGTTAGTAGTATCTCATGATGGTTTTGAGACTATTTTTTATACAATTAAAGACAATGAAGATGTTAAGGTTTTAGTACAAGACTTTACACAGAAGCGAGTATCTAAATTTAGCTCTTACCGTAAAAGGAAAAAAGATTCATACCCTAAATATTTAGATTCAGTAAAATTTTACAAGAAAAAAGACATCAATAAAAGTTTAGCAGCTATTGAAAAAATGCTATTAAACGCTTCATCTAAAAATAGAAGAGCTATTACTTACAAGGAGTTAGGTGATGTTTATTTTTATTGGAAACAATATGATTTGGCTGTTGAGAATTATAAAATTTCTTTAAAAGAAAATTCAACTTCAAGTGTTCGATTACTACTGGCTAAATCACAATTTTTATTAAAAAAGTACACTGAAAGTGAAGGTAGTTATCAAGAAAGTTTAAAAAGTAGGTTAAGTGATTACGAAAAATTAAAAGCATATGAAGGTTTGGGAGACGTGTTTATGGCTTTAAAAAGTTATAAAAAGGCTAAAGATAGTTACAGTAAAGCCTTAAAAATAGCAAAAAGTAATCAAGTAACCCCTAAGGTAACAGATTTAAATTCGAAGTTAGCACAGGTTTTTGCAGCACAAGGAAATGTTCAGAAAGCTGATGGGTATTTTAAAAACTCATTAAAATTAGCATCAAAAGAAAATCAAAAAAGGTCTTTAAAAGAACAACAAAAAGTAGCTGATTTTTATAATAAATCAGCAAGATATGATGAAGAAATAAAATTACGTAAAGAGAGTTTAGAAGAGGCTGATGATATTATTATGGAGGTTGATGAGAAAGAATCACTAGTAGATTCAATAACCTCTCAAAAGATTAATTATAAAATAGGAACAGCATATATTCAAAAAGAATCATATAGTGAAGCAATCCCTTTTTTAAAGAAGAGTATAAAGGATGCTAATAAAAATGAAGATTTAATTATTGAAAAAGATGCAACACGTAAACTTTCAGAAGTTTATGCTACTGTTGGAGATTATACAAAGGCGTTAGAAACATATCAAGATTTTGTGAAATTAGTAGATACATTGTATTCTAAAAAGGAACAAGAAATACAGCAAGTAAAACGTTTTGGGAAAAAAATATCAGAAAGTCAAAGTAGAATTACAAGTTTAGAAAAGGATAAACAATTAACAGATAGTAAAATAAGTTTAGCTTATAAAGACCAACAATTAATAAAAGAAAGTAACAAGCAGCAAAAAATTATTATTTATTCACTTATTGCAGGCTGTATATTAATGAGTTTTTTAGCTTATTTTATGTTTAGAACGAATAAACAACAAAAACTAGCTAATAATTTATTGGCGTTAAAATCGATGCGTTCGCAAATGAATCCACATTTTATTTTCAATGCTTTAAATTCAGTTAATAATTTTATAGCAGTTAATGATGAGCGTAGTGCTAATAGGTATTTGTCAGAATTTTCAGTTTTAATGAGGTCAGTATTAGAAAACTCAGATGAAGATTTTATTCCGCTAGTAAAAGAAATAGAATTACTAGAATTGTATGTTAAATTAGAACATAATCGATTTAAAGATAAGTTTGATTATAGTATATCTGTAGATGAGCAAATTAAATTAAATAGTTATTCCATACCACCTATGTTATTGCAACCATATATAGAAAATGCTATTTGGCATGGGCTTCGATATAAAAAGGAAAAAGGAAATTTAACTATTGCTATATCACAAAAAACAGCTGATTCAATTTTAATTAGCGTACAAGATGATGGAGTTGGGCGAAAGAAATCTTTAGAAATAAAAACAAAACACCAATTAAAACAAAAGTCGAAAGGAATGAGTACTATTCAAAATCGAATAGCTATTTTAAATAATATGTATAAAGAAAAAATAAAGGTTTCAGTTTCTGATGTTTTTGAAGACGGAAGCGGAACTAAAGTTGAACTTATTTTAAAGAAAAATTAATTATGAAGTTAAAAGCAATCATAATTGAAGATGAAGCTATTGGTAGAGACATTTTAAGAAATTATATATCAAAATACTGCCCTAATGTTCAATTGTTAGGAGAAGCAAGTAATATTGAAGAAGGACAAAAATTAATAGAAGAAAATGAATTAGATTTGGTTTTTTTAGATGTAGAAATGCCTTATGGAAGCGGATTTGATTTGTTGGAAAAAATAGAGAATCAAACATTTGAAACTATTTTTGTAACCGCTTATGATCATTATGCAATAGAAGCCTTAAATAACCAAGCAACTTATTATTTATTAAAACCAATTTCAATAGATGAATTAATAAAAGGAGTAAGTTTAGTAACAGAGATTAAGGAGAAAGAGAGCGAATTAGAAAATGTTGTTCTAACACCTAAAACTACTTCTAGTTTAAGTAAAATAACAATTCCGCAGCAAGACGGTTTTGAGGTTGTTACTGTAAGTGATATTCTTTTTTGTAAGGCTGATGATAATTATACCGAGATTTATTTTAAGAATACTAAAAAGTTGGTAAGTAAAACACTAAAACATTTTGAAGATCTTTTAAAAGAAAACTCTTTTGCTAGGGTTCATAAATCGTATTTAGTAAATGTAAACGAAGTAGTAAAATATAAAAAAGGAAAAGGAGGAAGCGTAATCTTATCAAACGGAAAAGAGGTGCTGGTTTCTTCTTCAAAAAAAGCAAACTTATTATCTTATTTTAAATAGCAATAAACAAATGAAAATTATAAAAACAGTAAACGGAAAATCACCGCAAATTCCAGGAGATTGTTATGTGGCAGAAAATGCAACAATCGTTGGAGATGTGCAAATGGGTAAAGAGTGTAGTGTTTGGTTTAATGCTGTCATAAGAGGTGATGTGCATTACATTAAAATGGGAGACAAGGTAAATATTCAAGATGGAGCAGTAATTCATGCAACTTATCAAAAATCACCAACTACAATAGGTAATAATGTATCTGTAGGGCATAATGCTATAGTTCATGGTTGTACGATACACGATAATGTTTTAGTAGGTATGGGAAGCATAATTATGGATGATTGTGTAATAGAATCAAATTCAATTATAGCTGCAGGAGCTGTAGTTTCTAAAAATACAGTTGTAAAAAGCGGAAGTGTTTACGCAGGTATCCCAGCTAAAAAAATAAAAGATGTTTCAAAAGAATTAATTTCAGGTGAAATAGATAGAATAGCTAATAATTACGTAAAATATTCTAGTTGGTTTAAAGAGTAATATCAATTCGGATATAAAATGATTGTAAATAAATACGTTTTAATTTTCGCTAGTTTAAGGCATAAAATTGAAACATAGCCTTAGCTATATTTCAATTTTATAACGAAGAAATAGTAGAAAAGTAAATGTGTTTCACCGATTATATTATGTCTGAATTGGTATAATAGTTGGGCGTTACCTTAACAGGTCGGGCTTTACATTATATCTTTTTTCGTGCCTCAAAAAGGATTTCACTTCAATCCCTAACGCAAATTTCATAATAATACATAGAAAACCTCAGTTTTGAAAATAAAACTGAGGTTTCAACCAAAATCAATCCATTACTATTTATTGTTTAGAATCTTTTTTGTGTTTTCTGTTTTTCATTCTTTTTTTAGCTTTATGTGTTTTTCGAGCGCTCATTTTTTCAAAACGTTCATATTGTTGTTTATTTAATACACGCTTCATCTCAGCTTTAAAAGCAATTTTGTTATCAAGTATTTTACTTTCCTTTTTAAAACGTTCGTCAGCTGATAATTTCATTCGCTTTTCACCGCTCTCTTTCATTGCTTTCCTTTTTTGGTGCATAATTTTACGTTGTGTAATTTTTTCTGCCAATAAAGGTTTTATTTCACGTTGTTGACTAGCGGTTAGGTCTAACTGTAAAGTCATTTTTTTAACTGCTAATTCTGTTTGTTGCTTTGCAGTTAATTTTTCTAATTTATTTCTTTTTCCTTTTTGTGCCTGAGTTGCTGCTGTAAAACTAACTGCTAAAATTAATACTGCTATTATTTTTTTCATTTTTATAAGATTTAAGTTTTTATTTATACATCTATGACTATGCTTATTTAAAAAAGTTTAAATTTGAAAGTGATTTTAACACTTTTTTAATTCTTTATGAAAAATATAATCAACTTTATATTAAAGTTACTAGTCTTGATTCTAGTGGTATCTTCAATCTTTTTTTTCTGGGCATCATCTCCAACAATGGATGAAGAAGAGTATGCTAAGTTGATAGAAAACGAGAACTATACAAATGTAGATAATGATTCGATATATAGTGTTGTTACTTATAATGTTGGTTATTTAAGCGGAATGACAAATAACTTACCAGTAGCAAAATCAAAAAAACTATT
The DNA here is from genome assembly GCF_000430545.1 of Tenacibaculum ovolyticum DSM 18103. GTDB lineage: Bacteria > Bacteroidota > Bacteroidia > Flavobacteriales > Flavobacteriaceae > Polaribacter > Polaribacter ovolyticus. Next base: position 40,633 of record NZ_AUMF01000013.1, on the reverse strand, counting down.
TGATGGTAATTTAAAGAAAGTAAAAGATGAGCTTAAAAAGCTAAAAACAGATATTATTGCTTTTCAGGAGATTGATTATAATGCATCAAGATCATATGAGGTAAACCAGGAAAAAGAATTTATGAAATTGGGGTACAATTATGCGGCAAGAGGTGTAAATTGGGATGAGCGATATGTGCCATTTCCTTATTGGCCACCAAGTATGCATTTCGGAAAAATTATATCGGGCCAATCAATAATAAGTAAATATAAATTAAAAGATTACGAACGTATTGTTTTAGAAAGAGTTCCTGATAATCCTTTTTATAGAGACGCACTGTATTTAGAACGCTTATTACAGGTTGTTAAAGTTGTATTAGAGGGAAAAGAAGTGGTTTTGATAAACATCCATTTAGAAGCTTTTGATAAGGCTACACGTGCACGTCAGTTTGAGTATGTTGTAAGTGTTTTTAATAAATACAAAAATAAATACCCAACAATATTATTAGGTGATTTTAATTCAAAGGCAAGAGACAAAAATGCTGTTGTTCAAAAACTACTAAAAATGGATGGAGTAGGAAATGCAGCTTTTAACATTGATAATCCAGAAAATACCTTTGATACAAAAGATTTATATGAACGAATAGATTATATTTTTTATACTAAAAAATCAATTGAGTATGTAAATGGACAAGTGTTAAACGACTTTGGTCAAACTTCGGATCATTTACCTATAGAAATGCAATTCAAATTAAAGTAAATAACAAAAACTCATTACTAAGTAATGAGTTTTTTATTATATAAAACAAAAAAACCTGAACAGATGTTCAGGTTTTTGCGGTGGTGCCTCCAGGAATCGAACCAGGGACACAAGGATTTTCAGTCCTTTGCTCTACCAACTGAGCTAAGGTTTGTTGTTTATTGATGCTTATTTAAAGTAACAAATAGAACTATTATTAATAGTTTTATTGTGGTGCCTCCAGGAATCGAACCAGGGACACAAGGATTTTCAGTCCTTTGCTCTACCAACTGAGCTAAGGCACCAGTTTGTGCTTATTTTAAATTGGATTCAAATATACAATGGATTTTTAATTATACAAAACATTTTTATTAAAAAAATGTAACGTAAATTTGAAATCTTAAGAAATATAGATATGAATTTAATTATCGATGTAGGTAATACTAGAGTTAAGGTAGCTGTTTTTGAATTGAATACAATTAAAGATGTTTTCACTTTTAAGAGGTTAGAAATTATACCAGAATTAAAAAAAATAATGAATAATTTTTCTGTTTCGGCTTCTATTATCTCTTCTGTGGTAACTTTTTCAGATAAAACACAACAAGAACTAGTTCATTTATTAAATCCAGTATTCCTAAATAGTGAAACTAAAGTTCCTTTTAATAATTTGTACGAATCACCAAAAACATTAGGAGTTGATAGAATTGCATTGATTTCGGCAGCAATAACAAAATACCCAAATAAAAATGTTTTAGTTATTGATGCAGGTACTTGTATGACTTTCGACTTTGTTAATAAAGAAAAAGAGTACTTGGGGGGAGCAATATCACCTGGTATAGTAATGAGATATAAAGCATTAAATAGCTTTACATCAAAATTACCATTGCTAGAAACAAAAGAAATTACTAATTTTATCGGGGTTAACACAAATACATCAATACACTCTGGTGTTATAAACGGTGTGTGTAATGAAATAACGGGGGTTATTAGTCAATATAAGTCTAAGTATAAGTATTTAACAATAGTTTTAACAGGTGGAGACACATATTTCTTGGCTAAACAATTAAAAAGTGGCATATTTGCCCATCCAAATTTTGTTTTGGAAGGATTACATACAGTTTTGACATACAATTTAGCGAATGATTAAGAAGTTTATATTAGGAGTATTTGTATTTAGTACAATAGCAATAACAGCACAAAAAAATAGTGCATCACCTTATTCTTATTTTGGAATTGGAGAAAATTTCGAATCTTTAACCGTAGAACAAGCTTCTATGGGAGGTATTGGTGTCGCTTTAAAAGATACATATCATTTAAATTTTACAAACCCTGCAGCAAATGCAAACTTAAGAACAGCAACTTATGCTATTGGGGGAAGTTTAAATTTTCTAACTCTTAAAGAAGGGAATACTTCTCAATCAGGTAAGTCAACAAATTTGCGTTATATATCTTTAGGATTTCCTATAGGTAGCAAGGCAGGTTTATCAGTAGGGTTACAACCATTCTCATCAGTAGGTTATTCTTTGTTAGATAACGAAAACACAAGTAATATTACTTTATTTAGTGGAGTAGGAGGAACTAATAAGATATATGCTAGTTTTGGTATGTATGCAGCTAAAGGGCTTTCTTTAGGTGTAGAAGCTGGTTTTGTTTTTGGTAATTTAGAAAACAGTGTTTTAAATCAAAGAACTAATGTTGTTTTGGCTACTAAGCACGAGGAGTCTATTAATATTAGAGGAGGTCAATTTAAATTAGGAGCACAATATAATAGAGAGTTAAAAAACAAATTACAGTTACATACAGGAGCTTCAATTACTTTACAAAGTGATTTTTCTGCAAAAGGAAACGAAAAAATGTATTCATTATCAATATCAACAGGAAATGAAGTTCCAAGAGATGAATTATTTAACAGAACAGTTAATGGGGATATAAATATGCCTGTTAAAAGTATTTTCGGTTTTGGTTTAGGAAAAGAAAATAAATGGTATGTAGGAGTTAATCAGCAATTTCAAAGTGCATTAAGCACAAATAATTCACTAATTTCTAATGGAGGAACCTACAAATATGATGATTCAAGTAAATTTTCAATAGGAGGTTATTATCTTCCGAAGATGAATTCTATATCAAGTTATTGGGATAGAGTTACTTATAGAGCTGGTTTGCGTTTTGAAGATACAGGACTACTAGTAAAGGCTGGTAATGATTTTACTAAAGTTAAAGACTTTGGCATAAATGTTGGATTAGGATTGCCATTGCCAAGACAATTATCGAATGTAAATATTGGATTTGAATACGGGCAAAAAGGAACAACCAATAATAGTTTAGTAAAAGAAAACTATTTTAATATTAGAATGAGTTTATCTTTAAATGATATTAAGTGGTTTGTAAAAACAAGAATAGATTAATAAAAACTGAGACAAAATGAAGAAAATTACTTACATATTAACAGGACTATTTTTGTTTGTAGCTGTCGTGGGGGCAAGTGCACAAGCAAGTCAAGAATGTAACATAAAATATAATCTTTTTAAAGGAGATGCCAATACAGGTAAATCTGAAGAGGCTAAAGTAAATTTAGAATACTTACTTCAAAACTGCCCTAAGTTGTCAGTTAATATCTATAAAATTGGAGCAAAAGTAGCTGGTAAGTTAAAAGATCCTGTTTTAGCAAAAAAAATATATGAAACTAGATTAGTAAATTTCCCTGCAAAAGGAATTGCAAAAGCACATAGTGATTATGCAACTTACTTAATAAAAAATAAATTAGCAACAGACGCTGAAATTTCTGTAATCTTAAAAAAGGCATATGATATTTCTCCTAAAGATATGGGAGTGAAAAATATCTTTAGATACTTTAAAGTTATAACTGAAGAAAATAAAGATACGAATCCTCAAAAAGTATTTGATACTTATGATGATGTAATGGAATCGGTTCAAGAAAAGTTAGATGATTATAGTAAAAAAATAACTTTATTGCAGGAAAAAGATTCTTTAGGTACAATAGGTGCAAAAGAAAAGAGAAGGTTAAGAGGATATACAATTAATTCTTCTGCATTAGGTCAGGTAGAAGGAGGTTTGGATGCGATGATTTCTAAAATAGCAACTTGTGAAAGGTTAATACCAATTTATACTAGAGATTTTGAAGCAAATAAAACAGATGGTGTTTGGTTAAAAAGAGCAGTATCTAGAATGTACAACAAGGGTTGTCAAACTGATCCTTTATTTGAGAAATTAGCAAATTCTTATGCTGAAACAACTCAATCAGCCGATGCTTATAACTTCTTAGCTGGAGTATTAGCTAAAAACGGAGATAAAAGAGGTGCTGCAGAAATGAAGAAAAAAGCATTTAATTTAGAAACTGATCCATTTAAAAAGGCAAAGTACAAATTAAGAGAAGCTCAAAATGCTAGAGGAAGTAGAGCGAGAGCTTTAGCTTATGAAGCATTAAGATATAATCCTAACATGGGTAAAGCGTATTTATTTATAGCAAGTTTATATCAAAAGAGTGCAAACTCTTGTGGTAGTGATGAATTTGAAAAAAGAATGGTATACGTAGCAGCTTTAAATAAAGCTTTAAAAGCTAAAAAAGTAGATCCAGGTTGTGGAGCAGGAAGATATATTTCTAGTTATAGAAAAAATATGCCATCGAAAAAATTAATTTTTCAAAAAGGTGTTACTTCAGGAGCATCTCATAAAGTAGGATGTTGGATAGGAGAAACTGTTCGTATTCCTTAAAAATATCGAATGAAACAATTTTCAATAAATATATATAATAGCATTGCTACCATTTGTATGGTGGCAATGCTTTTTTCTTGTACTAATTCTAAAAAAGAAGTGCGAGATTTTCTAGCAGATAAAAATTTGCCTTTAGGAACAGCTAAAAATATTTATCATATTAAAAAAGATTCAGGTAGGGTAGTGTCAAAAACAAAAGCGCCTATTTTTTACGATTTTTCTAATCGTAATGAACATCCATATAACGAATTCCCAAAAGGAATTAAGATTGTCTCAATAGATAAAACAGGAAAAGATTCTACTACAGTTAGTGGTAATTATGCATTAACATACCATAAAACTAAAGTTTCTGAGATTAGAGGAAATGTGGTTATCTTTAATCACAGCGAAAAAACAAAATTAGAAACCAACCAATTATTTTGGGACCAGAAAGAACATTATTTTTTTACTGAAGATGGTTTTAGATTAAGTACACCTAATGGTGTTATTAATGGTTTTGGTTTTGAATCAAAAGAGAATTTAAAGAAATGGATTGCTAAAGATATAACAGGAGATATAGAAACTAAAGCAGACGGATTATAATGAATACATTTTGGAAATATTTACAATACGGATACCTTGTGATTGGGGTTATTTTTTTTATTGAAGGAATTCTTAGATGGAATTCTGATAGGCAAGAAGCATTTATTATGTTTGGATTTGCTATCTTTATTAGTTTAATATTCTTTTTTAAACGACACTTTAGAAGAAAAGTAGAAAAAAGAAATCAGCAACGTTAATGCAATCTGAAATTATCATAATTTTTGTTTCTATATTATTTTCAGCCTTCTTTTCAGGTATGGAAATAGCTTTTGTTTCTGCAAATAAACTTCACATTGAGTTAGAAAAAAAAAGAGAAGGATTCTTACCTAAAATTTTAGCGATACTCACCGAAAAGTCATCTAAATTTATCACTACGATGTTAGTTGGTAATAATGTTGCACTGGTAGTATACAGTTATTTTATGGGGCAATTATTAATGAATTCATTTCAAACAATATTACCAACAAATATTACAGTAGTAAATTACCTATTAGATGATTTAAGTTTGTTAACACAAACAGTATTATCAACACTTATAATATTAGTAACTGCTGAGTTTCTTCCAAAAACAATATTTAGAATTTATGCAAACGAAACACTAAAAATTTTTGTTGTTCCTGCATATATTTTTTATCTGTTATTTTATGGAATAACATGGGTTATTACTAAAATTTCAAACTTTTTTCTGTTTCTTTTTTTTAGAATAAAAGAAGACGAAACTAAAACAGAATTCAGTAAAGAAGAATTAGGTAATTATATTTTACAACAGTTAGGTGGTGGTAATGAGGAAGATACAGTGGATTCTGAAATTCAAATTTTTCAAAATGCTTTAGAGTTTCATAAAGTAAAAGCAAGAGAAATTATGGTGCCTCGTACTGAAATTGTAGCGATTGATTTACACGAATCTGTTAATAGTCTTAAAGAAAAGTTTATAGGAACAGGATTGTCTAAAATATTAGTATATAAAAATTCTTTAGATGATATTTTAGGATATGTAAACTCTTTTGAATTATTTAAAAAACCTAAAACAATTAAATCAATATTATTACCTGTAGAGTTTGTTCCGGAATCGATGATTATAAACGATGTTTTAAATAGTTTAATCAAAAAAAGAAAAAGCATTGCTTTAGTTGTTGATGAGTATGGTGGTACTTCAGGTATTGTTACTGTTGAGGATATTGTTGAAGAATTGTTTGGTGAGATTGAAGATGAACATGATAATCAAGAATTATTAGAAGAAAAAATAAATGATCAAGAGTTTAATTTCTCTGCACGATTAGAAGTAGATTATTTAAACGAAGAGTATGATTTAAATATACCAAAAGAAGAAGCTTACGAAACTTTAGGAGGTTTTATTATTAATCATACTGAGACAATTCCTGCTCAAAATGAAGTTTTAATGATTGATAAATTTCAAATTGAAATATTAAAAGTAAGTGCCACAAAAATCGATGATCTTCACTTTAGAGTCGTTACCAAAGAAGAATAAAACGCGTTTTGTTCTAAAATAAAGTAAATTACCTTAAAAACAGCCTTGAAAAATATTGCATTATTTAATGTGAAATTGTATTTTCGCACACTGTTAATAAAATAAAAAAACGTATGGCAATTTTATCGAAGATTAGAGAACGTTCAATGTTCTTAATTCTTGTAATTGGTTTAGCACTTTTTGCTTTTGTATTAGACCCTTCTACAATATCAGATTTTTTTAGTGCAAGTAAAGTAAATGAAATTGGTGAAGTAAACGGAGAAACAATCTCTCGTCAAGAATTTGCTGAAGCTTTAGACGCGTATAAAGCACAAACAGGTAGTAGTGTTTCTGAAATGCAAGCAGCAAAAACTGTTTGGAACAATTTAATTAGGCAGAGAATTTATAAAACGCAATTAGAAGAATCTGGGATCACTGTAGGTGACGCTGATATTATGAATGCGTTATATGAATCTCCATCTTTACAAGGTGATGCAAGATTTCAATCTTCTGGTCTTTTCGATAAAAATAAGCTTAAAGCACATTTAGCTACTATTAAAGAAGTAAATGGAGAAGAATGGAAGGCTTGGCAAAACTATATGAATTCGTTAAAGAATAATATAGAAAAAACTACCTATGATAATTTAGTAGCGTCTGGTTTAGGAGCTTCTTTAAAAGAAGGTGAAGCACAGTATTTAAATGAGAATACGAAAGTAAATGCTAAATTTGTATACGTACCATACACATCAATAGCAGATAGCGCTGTTGTGATAAAAAATAGTGATGTTAAAAATTACATTAATAATCACAAACAAGATTTTCAAGTAGAAGCATCAAGAGATATTAACTTTGTAAAGTTTGATATTAAGGCAACTATTGAAGATGAAATGGCAATTAAAGCTGAAGTTGCAAAATTAATTGAAGATTCTGTTACTTCTGGTAATGTATCGGTAAAAGGATTAAAAAATGCAACGGATTATGCTGAGTTTTTAGGAGAAAATGATTCTGATGTTGCTTTAGATCAAAGCATTAAATTTAAATCGCAAGTACCACAGGTAATTGCTGAAGAAATATTTAGTGGTAAAGAAGGTGATGTTTTCGGACCTTATAAGGATGCTGATCAATTTAAGTTATCTAAAATTACTGAGGTTAGTCAGTTACCAGACTCGGCTCAATCACGCCACATTTTAATTCCTTTCTTAGGAGCATCTAGTGCGACTGCTACAGTGACTCAAACTGAAGCTGAAGCAAAAAGTACTGCTGATAGTTTATTAACTGTTTTAAAAGCTGATAATTCTAAATTTGCAGCACTAGTAAAAGAATTTTCTTCAGATAAAGGATCTGTTGAAAAAGAAGGTTTTTACGACTGGTTTGGTTATAATAGAATGGTACCTGCATTTAGAGATTTTGTATTTGAAGGTAAAAAAGGAGATTTAGGAGTTGTTAAAACTCAATTCGGATTTCATGTTATTAAAATTGAAGACCAAAAGAATTTTCAACCAGTTGTAAAATTAGTAACATTTGGTCGTAAGATAGAAGCTTCAGAAGCAACAGAAAATACAGTGTTTCAAAATGCTGAAACATTTGCTTTAGCTTTAGCAAATGGTAAGAGTTTTGATGCAGTAGTAAAAGATGAAAAATTAACTTCTCAACCTGCAATAGGTTTAAAATCGTTAGATGAAACAGTGCCAGGTATTGGTAAAGAAAGAGAAATTATTACTTGGTCTTTTGGTAAAGATATAAACAAAGGAGCTTCTAAGCGTTTTGATGTTGAAGGAGGATATGTTGTAGCTGTTTTAACAGGTAAAACTGAAAAAGGTTTAATGCCAGTTGAAAAAGCAGTAGCAGGAGTTCGACCTATTTTAGTGAACGAAAAGAAAGCTAAAATGATTGAAGCTAAAATTAGCGGTGCTACTTTAGCAGAAATAGCAAAATCAGTAAGCCAAACAGTAAGAAATGCAGCAGCAGTTAATTTAAATTCACCTTTATTATCTGGTGTTGGTAACGAGCCGAAAGTAATCGGAGCAATGTTAAATTCAAAAGAAAAAGCTGTAGTTAAAAATGTTGTAGGAGATAAAGGAGTATTTGCTTTTGAAGTATCATCAAAAGAATTACCAACAGCTTTACCTAATTATGATAGCTTTAGAAAACGTTTAGTAAACGAAAGAAAAAATAAAACATATCAAATGTATGAGGCTGTTAAAAAAGCTTCAAATATTGAAGATAATATGAAATCTTTTTACGGAATTTAATAATTATCTAAATTATAAAATAAAGAAACCGAACGACATCCGTTCGGTTTTTTTATGCTTTAATTTTAGGTGAAATTAATGTCTATAGGTTTTTAGTTGTGTTTTAATGTGGTTATTCTTTGTAAGAATAGGTGTATAATAAGCAATAATAGAAATTCTTTATGTTTATAACTTGTTCTGTATGCTATGCCATTTCTAATTTAAAATAATCGTAATAAAGCACCAGTTTTCCCTTTCTATTTTAGAATAAAAAGAAACCATAGATAGTAAGGATATTCTTTAGTTTTATTATGCATAGAAAGAAAAAATATCATTTTATTTCACAGTGATTTCAAACAAGAACTGGTATTATAATATTTCTTTAGGAAGTATTTTTCTTGTCCAGGTTTTTAAACGTTTATATTTATTCACTTCAGCGTCTGGATTAAAATTTAAAGTTGTTTCCCATGAATTTTCAGGTTTAAACTCTATTTCCATGCCTTTTAGTACACCTTTAGAAACTTTACTAGAATTTACTACAACAATACATTCAGTATTTAAATTAGCACTCCTAGGATCTAAATTAAATGTACCAATAACGGTTGTTTGTTCATCGATAACCATAGACTTTGCATGAAGACCAAATGTAGGTTTGTGATCTAGTTTTTCTTGTAACTCACCCGTCATTATTTTTGTGCGTTCTGCAGCGTCTGGACGGAATTCAAATATTCGAACACCACTTTTTAGTAGTTTTTCTCTATCTGTTTGATAACTGCTAAAAGCTTCTACATTATCTGTTGAAGCCAAACTATTAGTAAGAATTCTAATTTTCACACCTCTATCTACAGCTTCTTTAAATAGGTTCTGAGCTAATTTAGTGGTAATTAAATAGGGTGTTTGTATATCTATAGTTGATTTGGCTTTTTTAACTAAATCAATTAAAGCCGTTGTAGAGATTCCACCACCTCCTAAACCATGTTTTCCATCATTTTTACCAGGATTATCAGAAATAAATTTTACATCATCTAACCATGTTAATTTTCCTGAATTTTTAATATCAGCAAACGTAGCAGGTAAATTTTTTATCCTTTTTCTTATTTGTGGCCAAAAATTAGCTGGGTTACAGGCATACTCATGTAAGTTGTCGAATCTATCTTTCAATAAAACATTTTTAGGTTTTTCTTCTATTATGTTAGTAACCTTTTTACTTAAAGGGCTATTCCAAAATTGTTCAAATGATTTATTGACTTTTTCTGATTCTTTACCTATTAATAAAATATCACGATCTCTAAAATTGTATTCATGATCATAATCAAAATATTCATCAGCAATATTACGACCACCTGTAATTACAACCTTACCGTCAACTACAAATGTTTTATTATGCATACGTTGATTTGCAGACCTAAAATCTGTTGCAAATTTATGAACCTTGTCAAAAATATTCTTTCCTAAATTCACACCTGGATTATATACTTTTACTGTGATATTTTTATGAGAATTAAAGGTTAATATGTCTTGAATGTCAGAATCAACCATAATGTCATCAACAATGATTCTTATTTTAACCCCACGATCAGCAGCTTTTATTAAGTAATCACAAGCAATAAGTCCTACATTATCGGTTGAGAAAATAAAGTATTGAATATCTATACTTTTTTCAGCATATTCAGTTAACCATGCTCTAGCAACCATAGATCCGCTACCGTCTTCTAAAATATATACACCCGTTTTTGTTTGCATAAGCTTTTCAAACTCCTTTAATTCTTTAGAAAGAGTAATACTTTCATCTCGATGAATATTCGAGCAAAAGTTAGTTTTAGGTGTTGTTTTTTTTGCTTGACTACAAGCTGTAAATAAAAGTATAGTAATGATATAATAATACCTTAATCTAAAAAAATCTTTAAATTGAATCATCTTTTAATCGCTATTTTTTTATAAAAGTATTAAAAAACAACAACATATATTACACAAAAATAATTTAGATTATATATTAGATTTAGTATTTGATAACCGAATCTAAAGAATATTCATTATCATTAGGTATAATATATTCATTACCCCGTTTTTTAACAGCTTCGTAATTATTTAATGAAATATCTATCCAATAATCATCACCTAAAAGGTTGAAAAAATAACGATTATCTATATGTTTTTGAAAAAAAGCGTGTATTTCTGATTTGTGTTTATACTTAACAGTACCATCTAATGAATCAAGATATTTTGTATTTATTCGCTTTTTTTTAAGATAACGTATGTAGGTTGTATCATTCTTAAAAACAAGTTGTTTTGGTTCTGCTGTTCCGCCATTCCAATTAATATCTCCTGGTTTTATTGATACTTTATAAGAAAAATGATGTGATGTTCCGTAATTATGTTTACTAAAAATACCTATAGATGTGGTTTCCTTATTTGTTTTTTCGATAATTAAACGTTTTCCGTTTGGTAATAGATTACTGGTTTTATCAATTGTTTTTTCAGTAGTATTGTTACAAGAATTTAATAAATAACTAATTGTTAGTAATAAGAGAAGTTTGTTTTTCTTTTGAAATTCTGGAATCATTTTACGTAATATATTGTTACAGGTAAAAATTAAATTAAGTCAACCTGTTTGATATTTTAGAACTTAAAGATAAGAGTAATCTTTCTTTATTTGATAATTTGATTGCCTTTTTACTGTAATTCTTGTATATAAATGTTCGTTTTTAAGCTTATAATCGAATGATAATAAATTAACAAGGCAGTATGATCACAGTTTTTTTGTGTTGCTAAAATATACTATGATTATAAATAAACTCAAAAACTTTATAAAGTAATATTTTTAATATAGATTTAATTTTCTTTGTTTAATTCCTTCGAAAAAAACTCTCGATTTGTACTTTATTTATTAATTTTAATACATCAGAATTGGTTAGTTAATGAAACATTAATAAATGATTTAACGGTCTGTCTCAAAAACTAGTGTAAATAGAAATAATATTTAGATTCAGTCAACTAAATAACTTGCCTTTTGAGCGTCATAATTACTTTAGTTTTAATTCCATTTGAATATTGCATCTTTCGTATGGTGTGTAATGACCAATAACTTTTTTAAATTCCAGTTTTTTATATAATGAAATAGCAGGTTTTAAGATTGTATTACTCTCTAGGTATATATATGAAGCGTTTAATTTTTTTGCTTTTTCAATTATATTTTTGCCTAGTAGGTAACCAACACCTTTGCCTTGAGCTTTTGGAGAAACTGCCATTTTAGCAAGCTCATAATCATATTTACTATCTTGCATTTTTAGTAAGGCACAAACCCCTAGAATAACTTCATTTTGAATAGCAACGATTATTTTCCCTCCGTTATCCAAAATATATTCTTTAGGATTGCCTAATGCTTTTCTGTCTGCATCTTCTAATTTAAAATATTTAGTAATCCATTCTTCGTTAAGTTCTTGAAAAGCTGTAAGATGTTCTGGTAAATAGTCTAGAATTTCAATGGTTGTAGATTCTCTTGTTTTTTTTTGTTCAAGAACTCTTGTAAAAAGAGTCTTTTCTTTTAATAGATATTCAAATTCCTGAATAGCTAACCAAAGATTGTGGGTCGTTAGCTCTAGTGTGTTTTTTATTGCGTTTTCAACGTCGATATATTGTTCTTGTATTTTTGCTGATATTTCTGATCCTTTTTGGGTTAAAAGAATATTGTTTATTCGACGATCAGATTTATCTTTTTCTTCTATGACTAATCCTTCTTTTGACATTTCTCGGATAATTTTAATGACAGATGGGTGTGAATGCCCGATTTCATTCGCTATTGAAGTAATTGATTTTGCTTCATTTTGATTAGATAAAAAATAAAAAACAGGAAACCATTTAGGTTTAAGTGCTATATCATAAAGGGTATATATATTTTCAGCATCTCCTGTAACTTTATCACTTAAAGCTCTTAATCTACTTCCTATTGCCATTTCACCAATTTTATCAAAATCCATTTTAAATATGTTTTTAAATACGTAACTAGTTACGAATATATGTAAAATATTTATTTTTTAATTTTAATTTCTGAAATTTAGTAGGCAAAGTATTCATTTGTTAAATAACAAGGGATAATAAAGAAGTTAAATTTGGAGTAAGAACTGGTGATTAGTTTTAATGCTTTATGGCTAAAAAAGGTTGTTTTGTTTGATAGATAAAGGCTACAGAAGGCAATGAAATTAGTATTGTGTTTTTTGTAAAAGGCAAAAGAAAGCACTAGTTATTGTACTTTCTTTGCCTATCCTTTTTTTTTATACGGTTACATTGTAATTAGCAGATGTAAATCGGAGGAACACTATCATTAGTTTAATCGCTGAAAATTTGCCTTTCTTTAAGCATAAACTCTTTTTATTAAAAAATTGAAGTGTTAATTTCGAGAATATATTATCTATTTCAGTATCATTAAATGCAAGATATCTAGTAAAATGTTTTTTATTTGATCTTTCATTTTTGTTGAACTTTATGACTGCTGTTTTTATTTTTTTTTATAATGAAGCTAGCGAAGTTATTCCTTTTCGATACGTTGGTTAGAATATTTTGGCGCTACCCATTTTTTATAAATAAAAAATTCGATTAGTGGCAGACAGATAATAATGAGTAGTAAAATTAACTGAAACAAAACCAAAGATTTATATTGGTCGTATAGTAAATAATCAAACCATTTTATTAATTTATCTTTTATTCCTTGTTCAATGTCTTTATATCCTACATTTAATAAGAAATCCATTCCTGTGCTAAATTCCTCATATGACAATGACTTATTAATAGTAACATGAGTTTTTGACTCAGCGAGATTAAGCATTCCGTAGATCGCTATTTTATAAATATCATTTCCATATTTATCAATTAGAAAGGCAGCTATTTTGTTTTTATTATCATCGATAACAGAATATCCTGTGTTATATGCTGTTGTTGTTATTTTTAAAGATTCTATAAGGGCATTGGAATCATCTTTGGCTTCTATTGCTGATTGCTGTAATTTAAGAATAAAATCATTTTTACTTTTTTCTGATTCAAAAGATAGTTTAAGAAGACTATTATAAATGCTAGATGTGATAGTTTTATTTTCTTTTTTCAAAACCTTGTATATGCCAGTAATAAAACCAATATGCCCAAAAATAAATAGAAAACTAATTATCAGTATAGGGATGTAAAGCTTTACTGCCCAATTATAATATTTTGGTTTTCTTTTTAAAACCTTCTTTTTTTGTAGAGCGATAATGTAAAAAAGCGATAAAAAGAAGCCAAGAAGTAAAAAGATAGTGGTGTTAAAAATTAAGGTACCTGTGTGAGGTAGCACAATATCTTTAATAATATTCCAAAGGAAACTCCATTCTATTTTGTTAAAATACTCCATTAATTTTGATTAATTACTGATGCCTTTTACACACTAAATTTTTAATGACAGTAAAAGATTGGTATAAAAACTTAATGATGTGTAAGTTTTGTAATAATTGCTGTATGTTGAGGGAAAAGAGCTATTAATTCTTTTCTTTTAGGTAATACAAAATCCTTAAAATCAAAACCCGGAGCTACGGTGCAACCCGTAAAGGCATAAGAATTCTCTTTTATAATTTCCGCAGCAAACCAATAAGTTGCAGGTACTACAAATTGTGGAATTTCATTGTTTTCTATGTCGTTACCAATAAGAACAAAAGAATAGTCTCCGTTTGGCGAAATCATATGTAGTTTTAAAGTACTACCATTATAAAAATGCCAAATCTCGTCTTGGTTTATTTTATGAAAAGCAGAAAATTTATCAGAAGTTAATAAAAAGTAAATAGAAGTACTGTAGTTTCTATTTCCTTCAAAATTAGGAGTTAAGTTTTCATTTTCAATGATTCCCTCACTTCTATAAGTTTCTTTATAAAAACCGCCTTCAGGATGTTCTATTAAATCGAATTTATTAATTATTGCTTGTACTGTCATTTTCTTTTTGTTCATTCATTTTTTTAACAAGCGCTTTTAAACGCTCTTTGTTTTGTTGTTTTTCAAGTTTTACCTTGTTTTCTTTCTGTTTCATTAAACGAGTATGCTTCGCTTTATTAGCAGTGTTTTTTGCTTTTCCTTTTTTAGGCATTTTTATGTTGTTTTATAGCTAATAACCCTAAGAAAGTAAGTAGTCCGTTAAGAACCAAAACAAAGAATCCAAAATCGAAATTTAATTGCGTTTTACTAAAAAGACTTATTAAGTAGGTGAAAATAGGAGAGATTATGCAAATTATCGGAACTAAATTATCTTTAACTTTAAATTTGGTAAACAATCCGAAGGCATATAAACCTAATAAAGGACCATAGGTGTAACCTGCAAATTGAAATATTTTAGCAATTACACTGGCATCTGCAATAAAATATTTAAAAACTAAAATAGTAGCTATTAGTACGAATGAAAATAGAATATGTATTTTCTTACGAATCTTCTCTTTTTCTTGATCATCTTCTTTCTTGTCAATTTCTAAAATATCAATACTAAACGAAGTTGTTAATGACGTTAAAGCACTATCAGCGCTTGAGTATGCTGCTGCAATTAAACCTAATAAGAAAAATAATGAAGTAACCAATCCTAAATTACCACTCATAGCTATCATAGGAAATAGTTGATCTTTGTGAGCAGCAATACCATTTATAGTAGCGTAATCGGTTAATAAAATACCTAAGGCTAAAAAGAAGAAGTTTACGATTACTAAAACAATAGTAAACCAAAACATGTTTTTTTGAGCGTCTTTTAAATTACGACAAGTTAAGTTTTTTTGCATCATATCTTGATCTAAACCAGTCATTACAATGGCTATAAATGCTCCAGATAAGAATCGATTCCAAAAATAATTCCCAGCTTTCCAATCCTCAAAAAAGAATATTTTAGATAGTTTATTATCTGATATATAAGAAAACAAGCTATCAATTTGCATTTCATCTTTAATCATAACAATACATACACCAACTGCAATTAACATAAATAAAGTTTGCAAAGTATCTGTCCAAACAATTGTTTTTATACCACCTTTAAAAGTATATAACCATATTAAAAGAATAGTGATGGTAACGGTTGCCCAAAACGGAATTCCGTATGCATCAAACAGTATTAATTGTAACACATTGGCAACTAAAAATAAACGAAAAGCAGCTCCTATAGTTCTAGATAATAAAAAGAAAGCAGCTCCGGTTTTATACGAAAATCTACCAAAACGATCTTCTAAGTAAGTATAAATTGATGTAAGGTTTAATCGATAGTAAAGAGGCAGTAAAATTAATCCGATTACTGCATATCCAACAACATAACCCAACACCATTTGCATGTAGCTCATCTGTTGCCCTTCTACCCAACCAGGCACCGAAATAAAGGTAACTCCAGATAATGAAGCGCCAATCATACCAAAGGCAACTAAATACCAAGGAGAAGAGTTGTCAGCTTTAAAAAAGGTGTTGTTGTTTGCTGATTTACCAGTGATGTAAGAAATAAGAATTAATACACCAAAATAGGCAAGAATAAGTAGTAGTATATATAGTGGTTGCATACAGTTTAATTATGAATTACGAATGTACTAATTTGTAATTATAAATTAAATGTAATAAGTTTAATAAATGTCAGTTTGAGCTGAGTTGAGATTTTTTTACGCTGCTCAAACTGACAAAGAGTATTAAAATTCAATAATAACTTCTTCCGTTTTTTTACGAACTTTTATTAAATCTTTCATATAGTCATCTTCAGCTCTAAAACCAACAGGTAATACTAAAACAGATGTTAAGTTATGTTGATCTAATTCTAAAATTTCATCATATTTTTCAGGAACAAATCCTTCCATAGGGCACGAATCTATTTGTTCGTTTGCAGCAACTGTCATTAAATTACCTAAAGCGATATATGCTTGGTTTTTATTCCAAACCTTTAATTCTTCAGACGATTTACTTCCGATAGACGAAGTAAGCATTTCTTTAAAAGGATTTAAAATTTCATCAGCAGTATTTCTAGTAGCTTTTACTAATGAGAAATAATTATCAACATCTTTTGTACCGTATTCTTTAGGTATACATAACACTAATACATGTGAAGCTTGTAATACTTGTGGTTGATTCCAAGAATGTTCAACTAATTTTTGTTGAATTTCTTTATTCTTAATTACCAGCATTTTAACAGGTTGCAATCCGTAAGAAGTAGCCGTTAAATTAAAAGCTTCTTTTAGTGTATTTATTTGTGTTTCTGAGAGTGATTTATTTTCGTCGAATTTTTTAACAGCATAACGCCATTGTAAACTTTCTATACTATTCATTTTATTATTATATTATTTATAAAGCAAAACTACAATTGCTTTTAAGAAAAATTAATGTTTAACTATTTTAAAAACTTATGGTAATAAATTTAATTGTTATAGTTGTCTATAACTTTAATGAAAGTCTCTGGTTCTGGTCGTACTCGGTAATTATCGGTTAAATCAGCAAAAATAATTTTATTGTTTTTATCGGTAATAAGAACAGTTGGTAAAATAACATCAGCTTCATAACCAAAAACTTGAAAACCTGCGGGTAATCCGTTTTTATGAAGAATACCAAGTTGTTTCGCAACAATGTTATCGTTGTCTACTAAAAAATGAAAAGGAACTTTATGTTTTTTTGCCAAATTTTCAGTGAATTTGTGAGGTTGAGAACTTATTAAAACCATATTGGTATTTCTTTTTTCTAATTCCTTATACTGATTTACAACTTCTTGTATTTGAGCCATGCAAAGCGGACACCAATTACCGCGGTAAAAAATGAATATATTAAAATCTCCAGATAAATTATCTATTGAGATATCTTCTTCTTGGTTATTCTTAAGAGTAAAATTAGGAAGTGTTTTTCCTAGATCTAAAATTGAAGTATTTCTAAAATTAAAAGAAGAGTACCAAGTTAAATAAGCTAACCAGCCTAAAGTTAAAATTACTGCTATAAGAAGCGATTTTTGTTCGAAATTAAAAAGATTTAAAGCAAAACCGATAACAATAAAGGTTGAGTAGAATTGTAAATTTTTCGTTGTTCTAGCTACTGGTTTTATAAATAACATTGAAAAGAAAACAATAACAGTAAGAGATAAAATTAAGAGTCCTATTTCATTGATATTAAAATCAATATTTATAATTGTTTTTATAAAAATAATTAAAGAAAAAACGGGAAATCCGCTGATAAAAAGTGATTTGTAAATATTTTTCATATCTTGATAGTCGTAAAATAATTGCTAATTTACGGTTATGAAAGAAGAATTTCTACATTTTATGTGGCAATACAAATTGTTTGATGTAAATAATTTGAAATCTGAATTAAATGAAACTATTCAGATAGTTAAAGCTGGTGTTCGTAATACAAATGCTGGCCCTGATTTTTTAAATGCTCAGTTAAAAATAAACGATCAACTATGGGTTGGTAATATTGAAATTCATATTAATTCTTCCGATTGGTATGCGCATAAACACGAACAAGATAAGAATTATGATGCTGTAATTTTGCATATAGTTTGGCAGCATGATTGTGAAGTATTTATGAAAAATAATAAACCTATGCCAACGCTTCAGTTAAAGAGTTTAGTTAATGAAGATTTATTGGGTAATTATCAAAATTTATTTTCTAAAACATTACGTTGGATTCCTTGTGAAAAGGAGATAATTAATGTTGATTCATTTTTAATGGGTAATTGGTTAGAGCGATTGTACCTAGAACGGTTAGAAAATAAATCAGTTTTAATAAAAGAATTATTATCGCGCTCAAATAATGATTATGAAGCTGTATTATTTCAATTATTAGCTAAAAATTTTGGATTAAAAATAAATGGAGACGCTTTTTTACAATTAGTGCAATCGTTTAGTTTTTCTACTCTAAGAAAAGTTTGCTTTAACGAACAGGAGCTTTCTGCTTTATTATTTGGTCAAGCAGGTTTTTTAGAAAAGGATGTTGAAAATGAATACTTCATTCAATTAAAAAAAGAGTATGATTACTTAATGCATAAACACGATCTAGAACCCATTGCAAATAATTTATTTCAGTTTTTTAGAATGCGCCCCACAAATTTTCCGACCATTCGAATTGCTCAGTTAGTGGCATTGTTTCATAAACATCAAAATTTGTTTTCAAAATTAATGCAATTGAGCAAAATAGAAGATTTTTATAAGTTATTTTCAGTTGAAGTAAATGATTTTTGGAAAGAACATTATACGTTTGAGACAGAATCAAAAAAAACATTGAAAAAACTCACAAAATCATTTGTTGATTTATTACTTATAAATACGATTATACCTTTACAATTTGTATACAAACAAAGTAAGGGAGAAGAAGTTAATGAAGAAGACTTTTTTAAATTAATTAAGCAAATTAAACCAGAAAAGAATTCAATTATTGATAAATTTTCTGATTTAAAAATTGATGTAACCAGCGCTTTTGATAGCCAAGCTTTATTAGAACTTAAAAATAATTATTGCACAGAAAAACATTGTTTACAGTGTGCGATAGGTAATCATTTGTTGAGAGCATAAATTTAACTATTTTTGTGTATAAACTACACATATATATGAGTGAGCAATCTATAAAACTATCAGTAGATGCAGTTGTCTTTGGTTATGAAGCAGGTGTTATATCAATATTACTTATTAAAAGAAAATACCAACCTTTTAAAGGTAAATGGGCGATACCTGGTGGTTTTGTTTTAAATACGGAATCATTAGAAGAAGCTGTGGAGAGGGAGCTTAAAGAAGAAACAGGGGTAAAGATTAATTATTTAGAGCAGTTATATACATTTGGATTACCAGATAGAGATCCTAGAGGAAGAGTAGTATCTGTTGCTTACTTTGGATTAGTACGCCCTAATGAATTTAGAGTACAGGCATCAACTGATGCCGAGCAAGCAGAGTGGTTTAATATTAACGAATTACCAGATTTATCTTTTGATCATAAAGAAATACTGAAAGCGGCTATAGAAAGATTACAAGGGAAAATTACTTATGAACCTTTAGGTTTTGAATTACTTGATGCAAAGTTTCCGTTTTCAGATTTAGAAAAATTATACACAACTCTTTTAGGAAGAGCTGTTGATAGAAGAAATTTTAGGAAGAAGATTATTGGTTTAAATGTACTTGACGAACTCGATGAAAAAGTATCTAAAGGTTCTGGTAGACCCGCAAACTTATTCCAGTTTAATAAAAAAAGATACTTTCAACTTAAAAAAGAAGGGATTGTTTTTGAAATTTAATCACTTGTTTATAGTGGTTTATGTTATTTGTGTGTAAATAACGCAAATAAAATTAGTTTAAAATTAAAATACATTATATATTTGCGTCATAACAACGCAAATAAAAACATTATTTCTATGAATGGATTATTATTAACCGACGGTTATAAAACAGGACATCACCAACAATACCCAAAAGGAACAAAAGAAGTTTATTCTAATTGGACACCAAGAAGTAATAAATATGCACCTAAAGGATGTGATAAAGTTGTTTCTTTCGGGCAGCAATATGTTATTAAATGGTTACACGATTATTTTAAAGATAATTTCTTTTCTAAAAATAAAGAAGAAGTTTGTAACGAAATCAAAGAAGAACTTTCTTTATACCTAGGAGCTGAATATGATGTAACTCATTACGAACAATTACATGATTTACAATATTTACCAATACAAGTTAAATCATTACCAGAAGGCGTAGAGGTGCCAATTAGAGTACCTATGCTTACTGTTGTAAATACACACAAAGATTTTTATTGGATTACTAATTTTTTAGAAACTATATTATCTACCATGCTATGGCAACCAATGACATCGGCTACAATAGCAATTTTATATAAACGAATCTTTAAAAAGTGGGCATTATTAACCGATAGCGAAAATGTTGCTTTTATTGATTTTCAAGGACACGATTTTTCAATGAGAGGAATGGGAGGTTTACAAAGTGCTTTATCTTCAGGTATGGGACATGCAAGTGTTTTTATGGGGTCAGACACGCTTCCTGTTATTAGTGGATTGCGTAAATATTACAATGCAAAAGGATTTGTAGTTGGATCTGTAAATGCAACAGAACATTCTGTAATGTGTGCCGGAACAAAAGATGATGAAATAGGTACATTTAGAGCATTAATGAATACATATCCAACAGGAATATTATCTGTAGTAAGTGATACTTGGGATTTATGGAAAGTGCTTACTGATTATTTACCAAAATTAAAAGAAGAAGTTTTATCTAGAGATGGTAAGTTGGTAATAAGACCTGATAGTGGAGATCCTGTAGACATTATTTGTGGAGAGAATAAAAGTATAAACGGAACAACACCACAAGAAAAAGGAGTAGTAGAATTACTTTGGGATATTTTTGGAGGTACCGTAAATAAAGAAGGTTTTAAAGTTTTAGATGCACATATTGGTGCTATTTATGGCGATAGTATAACCACAGAAAGAGCTGAACAAATATGTAAAAGATTACACGATAAAGGATTTGCATCAACAAATGTTGTTTTAGGTATTGGTTCTTTTACCTACCAATTTAATACAAGAGATACTTTTGGATTTGCAATGAAAGCAACATCTGTTGTTGTTAATGGTGAACGAAGAGAAATTTTTAAAGACCCAATTACAGATGACGGAATAAAGAAATCGGCAAAAGGGTTGGTAAAAGTAGATTTGGTTGATAATGAATATGTTTTAATAGATCAAGCTTCTGTTGAAGAGGAGGAGCAAGGTGAGTTACAAATCATATATAAAGACGGTGCCTTTTTAAATGAGGTAACATTACAAGATGTTAGAGAACAAATCAATAAAAAAATATAAAAATGAAATATAATAATAAATGGGCTAATGAAAAGGTTAATAATGAACGTGTAAAATTCATTTATTTCTGGGGACATCAACCACAAAAAAATGGAGAAATAGGAAAATCATGTTTCAGTCAGTGGTTTGAAATATGTTTTGAACATGATGGAGATGTTTATAAAACAGCTGAACATTGGATGATGGCTGAAAAAGCAAGATTATTTAAAGATGAAGAAATTTTACTTAAAATATTAAAAAGTAATTCAGCAGGTGAAGTAAAAAAATTAGGAAAGAGGTTTGGAACGAAAACAAATTTGATATCGTTGTAAGAGGGAATTATTTGAAGTTCAAGCAGAATAACAAATTAAGTGAATTTCTTTTAAGTACTAATGATAGAATTATTGTTGAAGCAAGTCCTTATGATGCTATTTGGGGAATTGGGATGCTTGCGACTGATGAGAATTCAGAAAATCCAGCCAAATGGAAAGGGGAAAATTTACTAGGGTATGCATTAATGAAAGTTCGTGATTTATTAAGAGAAGAAATATAATATAACCTTTATGATAAAGGAAATACTTATTGGTACAGCTATTGGTGATGCGTTTGGTGCAGGTGTAGAATTTCAGGATAGGAATTGGATAAGAGAGCATGTTGATTTTTCTAGATTCGTAAATGCTAGAGGTCAGATAAAAGTAGCTAAAGAGAAAAAGGAAATTTTCACTAAAAATTATAAAGAATGGGATTATACTGATGACACAGAAATGACTATTGGATTAATCAATGCCCTGATATCTAAAGAACCATTTTCGGAAGATTTATTAGTTCGAAAATGGAAAGAAGAATATGATAAAGGAATAGAAATTAAAGGGCACGGAAGAAACGGTCATGGATCTATGAGTTGGTATTATTCAGGAGATAAAACAATCGAAGAAGTTCGAGATTTTCAGAGAGATAGACCAAACCCCGGTAATGCTCCTGCAATGAGAGCTGTTTTTTTGGGATTATTAAATGATAATTTAATAAATGAATATGCTTTAATAAATGCAAATGCTACACACCCAAATATAAACGCAATATTATCAAGCCAATGTATTGCCAGAGCATCAGAGTATATACTCGTTAAAAAAGGTGATCCAGCAAATATTATAGAGTATTGCTTTGATAAGGTAATATTAAACGATGAATATAAAAGCTATTTGGAAGAAGTAAATAGAATAGGAGTTTATGAAAATTTAAGCGCTGAAGAATTAACTGTTTTATGTGGTAATCAGCCAATAGAAGCTCCTTATTTTTTACCAGGGATAAATGGAGTTCCTTCAGATTCAAAATTTACAACAGGTGCAGTTCTTTATATTCTTAAAAATGCCACAAATGCTTTTGATGCATTAAAAAAAGCTGTTTTATTGGGTGGCGATGTAGATTCTATTGCATCAATTACAGCTGGTATTATGGCTGGGAGATTTGGTTTAAAAGAAATTCCTTCGTTTATGATAAATAATATTGAAAATAGCGCTTATCTAGAGGAAATTGCAAACAATTTTAATGATAAAAGAAGAAATGGATGTATTAGAATTTGATTTTTATAATCGATTAAAAACTGATTATATAACACACAAAAGCCTTTTTGTAGCATTTGATTATGATAATACGGTATTCGATTATCATAATATAGGGATTGATTTTACAACAATAATTAAATTGTTACAAGACTGTAAATCTTTGGGATTTACTATGATTTTGTTTACAGCAAATGAAGGGACAGATTTAGATAGGGTAAAAGTAGATTTAGAAAACAGAAAAATACCGTATGATTTAATAAATGAGAATCCGTTAATGAATACACGAAAACCATATTACAACATTTTATTAGATGATAGGGCTGGTTTAAACGAAGCATATGCAAACTTAAAAAGATTGATAGATGAAATACGAAATAAAGAAATTTAAAGATGGGCAAGTTGCTGCTAAAATTATAGAAGCGGGAGATTTACATATTAAAATTAGAGGGAATTCTTACGAAGATTTATTTAGAATAGCAGCTGTAAAAGAAGCATGGAATGCTGTAAATGCTACAAATAAAAACGCGATAGCAACATTAACAATTACTTGTTTAATTGGGCAGCGATCAGACAGGCGTTTTAATATTGGTGAATCTTTCGATTTAAAAGTAATAGCCAAGTTTATTAATTCACTAAATTTTGATAGTGTTGAAATATTGCATCCACATAGCTCAATAAGTTTAGCTTTAATTAATAATTCGGTTGAATTAAAGAATTTTGAGTACGTTAAGAAAGCGTATCTAAAAATGGGAAATCCAATATTAATAAGTCCAGATGCAGGCGCTTATAAAACTACGCATGAAATAGCTGAAAAACTAAATGCAGATTTGGTACCATCAAATAAAGTAAGAATAAACGGAGTACCTATAATAAGTATTCAGGGAGATGTTAAGGGTAAAGAATGTTTAATTGTTGATGATTTAGCTGATGGAGGCAGGACGTTTAAATTTTTAGCAGAAGAATTAAAAAAACAAGGAGCACTAAATGTTTCTTTATACGTGACGCATGCACAATTTAACTATGGTTTTGATGAATTAAAAGAAACTATAAATCATATATATTGTACAAATAGTTATAAAGATATTAAAGATGACTTTGTTACACAGTTTAAGGTTATATAGTTTAAATATAATATGCTAAAGATTAATAAAAAGAAAGAAGAAACAGAAACTCACCATTTTCTACCAAGTGGAGAATGGGAAGGGTTTTATTGTTATAATAAATCTTCTGAACAGCATAAAATGGAAATTAATTTAGTCTTTAAAAAAGGAATTGTCTCAGGTAATGGAACAGATGATATTGCTCCATATACTTGGAAAGGTAGTTACTGTTTAAAAACGTTTAAAGTTTCAATGATAAAACGTTATGCAGCCCATCAGATAAAATATAATGGAGATATTGATGAACAAGGAATATGGGGTGTTTGGGAAAATATTGTGCAAATGCCACCAGGAATTGATGTAGCTCTGTTTGAAAGGATGAAAGCAGGTTTTAGAGATACGATGATAGGCGGGTTTCATATATGGCCAAAAAAGACAGCGGCTAATTCAGAAAAAAACAAAGCAGAAGAGAAGCTAACAGCATCAAAAAAATTAAAAAAACTAGTTAAAATGAGTTCGTTAAAAGAAACTGTAATCAGTTCTATTTAATTTTAGAAGAGGAGCAATAAAGTTAAAATAGATATAGAAGGGCTGATCAATTATAAAAAGTCTTTCTTAAAAGCAGGAAAAGTAATACTTTATTGAGCAAATGAAAATATAATGAGATTTCAATTAGGTGCTTTTAAATAGATATTAATAAAACTCATATATTTGTAAAAAAATCATAAAAAATGAAAAAAGTATTTATTGCAATTGTTTTAATATCTTCTTTGTTTACAGCATGTAAAGAAACAGCGAAGTCTAAAGAATCTGAAAAAAGCGTAACAGAAAATGCTGAGGAAGCAGAAAAAGTTAAAGCACCAACTACAAGTGCTATCTGTTTATTAGATAAATTATCTATAAGAGAAACTCCATCATCAAAAGGAAAGTGGATAACTTCAATGAGTTTAGGAGAGAAAGTAGCTTTTACTGGAGAAGAAATTACTGATAGTAAATCAAAAAAACAGTATTATAAAGTTAAGTTAACTGATGGTAAAGAAGGGTGGACAAGAGCTACCTTTTTAGCTGTAAACGGTAAGGTTGGAGCTATGCTTGAATCAGCAAATGTTTATAAAAGACCAGATTTACTAACAAAAACTGAAAAGAAATACAGTGTAATGGATATTATAGCTGTAACAGAAAATCAGGGTGATTGGATGAAAGTAAAAGGTAAAAGAGCAGAAGGTGAGTATGTTGAAGAAGGTTGGATAAAATCATCAAATATAACAAATGATGAGATTGATATTGCTACTGCAAAATTTGCAAGTTCAGCAATCAAAAAATCAACGATGACAGAAAGAATCAAAGCATTACAAGAAGTGATTGGTAACCCAGATTTATCATCTTCTAAGTTTGTAAGTATTATAGAAGGTAAAATTAAAGATTACGAGTTAAGAAATAAAGAGATTGATGTAAAGGATGTTAAGGTAGAAGAAGAGCCTAATTCTTAGATTTTAGACATAAAAACAAAAAAGCCTTTTAGAATTTTTTCTAAAAGGCTTTTTTGTTTTTATATAGTATTTTTAATACAAGTCTTTAAACTTTGTAGGATTAGCTTCATTCATAATTTCGTATACCTTTTCGAAAATATCTTCAGCAGAAGGTTTAGAAAAATAATCTCCGTCAGTACCATAAGAAGGTCTGTGTGCTTTTGCTGTTAATGTTTGAGGTTTGCTATCTAAATGTTTGTATCCGTTTTGATTTTCAACAATTTCTTGTAATAAATAAGCTGAAGCTCCACCAGGAACATCTTCATCAACTACTAATAAACGATTTGTTTTAGCTACAGATTTTACTGTATCATGATTTAAATCAAAAGGAAGTAAACTTTGTGCATCTATAATTTCTATATCAATACCAACTTGCGTTAAATCTTTAGCAGCCTCTTCAACAATTCGTAAAGTAGATCCGTAAGAAATAACAGTAAGATCAGTTCCTTCTTTTATTGTTTCAACAACACCAATCGGAGTTTTAAATTTTCCTAAGTTTGTTGGTAACTCTTCTTTTAAACGATATCCGTTTAAACATTCAACAACTAAAGCAGGATCATCACCTTCTAATAAAGTATTATAAAAACCAGCAGCTTTAGTCATATTTCTAGGAACTAAAACATGAATTCCACGAACATTATTTATAATTCCTCCCATAGGAGAACCTGAATGCCAAATACCTTCTAAACGGTGTCCACGAGTACGAATAATTAATGGTGCTTTTTGTTTACCAAAAGTACGGTAACGAAGTGTTGCTAAATCGTCACTCATTATTTGTAAAGCATATAATAAGTAATCTAAGTATTGAATTTCAGCAATTGGGCGTAAACCACGCATTGCCATTCCAATACCCTGACCTAAAATGGTCGCTTCACGAATACCAGTATCTGAAACTCTTAATTCACCATATTTTTCCTGTAAACCTTCTAACCCTTGATTTACATCACCAATATAACCCGCATCTTCACCAAAAATTAAAGTTTCTGGGTATTTTTTAAAAATAGCATCAAAGTTGTCACGCATTATAACACGAGCATCGACCAATTTCTTTTCGGTAGCATAAGTAGGTGCTTCAGAAGGTACGTTTTCGGTAGCAAGTGCTGTTTCGCTTAATAAATGAGAAGAAAATTTAACAGACGCGTTATCTATTGATGATTTAATAAAGTTTTGCAATGTTATTTTTTCTGCAAAATTTTCATCTTTTAAGTAACGTAATGCTTTACGAGCAGCAACTAAAAGATCTTTTCTGATAGGTTCGTCTATAGCGGCTAAATCATTCTTGTATTTTGTAATAAAAGAACCATTATTACTTTTCTGAGCTACTTTTTCTAATAAATCTATAGCAACAGAAACTTCAGATTTTATTTCATTTGAATATGCATTCCATGCATCGCGTTTAGCTTTACTAACTTCTTTTTTAGATTCTTTATCTATTTTTATTAATTCTTCTTCAGAATCAATAAACTTTAAGATATCTCCGTTTTCGTCTTCTAATTCAAATTCTAAAATCCATTTGCGCATTTGAGTAAGACAATCAAATTCTTGTTCCCACTTTAAACGTTCTGTAGATTTATATCTCTCGTGAGATCCTGAAGTAGAATGACCTTGTGGTTGTGTTAATTCTTTTACATGAATTAATACAGGTACATGTTGTTCTCTTGCAATTTTAGATGCTTTATTATAAACATCTATTAGTTGTACATAATCCCAACCATTAACTACAAAAATTTCATATCCGTTAGTATCATTTTCTTTTTGAAATCCTTTTAAAATTTCAGAAATACTTTCTTTTGTTGTTTGATGTTTTGCATGAACAGAGATCCCGTATTCATCATCCCAAACATTCATAACCATTGGTACTTGTAAAACACCAGCAGCATTAATAGTTTCAAAAAATAAACCTTCAGAAGTACTTGCATTACCAATGGTACCCCATGCAACTTCATTACCTTTATTAGAAAAATCAGTGAAGTTTTCTAACCCTTTTACATTACGATAAATTTTTGAAGCTTGAGCTAATCCTAATAAACGTGGCATTTGACCAGCGGTTGGAGAAATATCAGCAGATGAGTTTTTTTGAGCAGTTAAATTTTTCCATTGACCGTTTTCATCTAAAGAATGTGTAGCGAAATGACCACCCATTTGACGACCAGCAGACATTGGCTCTACATTAATATCAGAGTGACCATATAATCCTGCAAAAAATTGTTGAGGTGATAATTGGCCAATAGCCATCATAAATGTTTGATCTCTATAATAACCAGAACGAAAATCACCATTTTTAAAAGCTTTTGACATTGCTAATTGTGGCACTTCTTTACCATCACCAAAAATCCCGAATTTAGCTTTACCTGTTAAAACTTCTCTACGTCCTAACAAACTACACTCTCTACTTATTCGAGCGACTCTATAGTCGTTTAAAACTTCATTTTTAAAATCTTGAAAAGAAAGTTGTTGAGTGTTAGTTACTTCGGTCTTTTGCGTCATGATTCTCTATTTTGGGATGGTCACAAAGATAGTTTTTTTAGTTGAAATTTAAAAATTTCAATTTTCATTGAATATTCTTTAAAAAAACAGTAAAAAAATAGAAATTATTGAAGTATCTATAATAAACCTCTTCTAATGAAGTTGTAAATTCTATCAATACTAGTTGTTATAACAAATCTTACTTTTGTAGGATAGGCTTCTTTGGTAACTTCAAATCCTTCATTAGTATATATAGGGAAGTAAAACTCAAAGATATTTGGAATGAAATTTAGGCGTACTCCATTTTCATAAAAAAACCTTGGAGAAGAATTTTTATTTTTTAAATAAGCAAAGTCATTATATACTTCTGCCCATCTCCATACGCTGACACTTGTATTTAATGATGTTATTAAATTGTTTGAAAATTGAGGACTATTAAATTTAGATTTGAACCCTCCTTGATCAACAATAAACTGCTGGCTAAATATGCCATCATTTTCAGATCGTCCAAACAAATTTTGTTCAAATAAATAATCAGAACCACGATTTAATCCGAAACTAAAATAATTTCCATCAGTTTTATTATGTAAGAAAACACCTCCATAAAAACGTAGTTCAAAACTTCTGTTTTCTGTAAAGAAGCGACGAAAACGAAAATCAGTGGTTATTTTACTAAAATTAGAATTAAACTCTGCGTTTATAGCATATTGGGTTCTGTTAATAGCGTCAAATTTATAATGAATATACCGTAAGTTTAAAATATTGTATTTATCACTGTCAGTTTTAATTTCTCCCAGTTTTGTTTGTTTATTTACACTAATTAAACGGGTTGTAAAAAGCTTTAAACCAATATCACGAAGTGTATTTCGTCTAAATAGAATACTAATAAATGGTGAGAAAGTTTTGTATTCAAGTTCAGGAGCGTAATGAAAATTACTACTACTAAATCCATAGCGAATTTTGTAAATTTTAGATTTTTTAAAAAAATGATTGTAAGAAAATGAATATGACCCAGTAAAATTTTTACTTTTTGTACTGTAATTAGGCGTAAGGCTAAACTCAAAATTATGATTTACAAGAGATCTATTATTAATATTTATACCTAATATAAGGCCGTCATATAAATTGTATTTAAAGTCAGGGTAGTAAAATAATTGATTGTAATATGGGTTTTCTATATCTTTAAAAAAGCGAAATTGAAGTGGTTTGTTTATTAGGTTATTGTTTATTTTTCTAAAATTATCTAATGAATTGTATTCGGGATAACTATTCTCATAATTTAAAGCGAGTTTATTAAAATCACCTTTTTTTATTTTAACAGTTTTAGTAGAATCAGTTCCTGTAATCCATGTTTTAAATTTTATTTCTTTTTTTTGTATTCCATATAACGCTACAGGCGATGAGAATTTTCTTTTATTTTTAATTGTAACTTCTAAAGAATCTTTGTTTTTTGTATTGCTTATTTTAGATATTTTGTAGTCAATTTTTTTATCTGTTTTTATGTAATCGTTAAAAAACCATTTTAAGTTTTTTGAAGAGTTTTTTTGAAGGATTTTTTTAAAATTATTACTATGACTTAACTTTAATTGATTTTTTGAATAAAACTCTTTTAGTGATTTAACTAAAGTATCTCCTCCTATAAAATCTTGAAGATATAATAAACCTAAACCTGCTTTATATTTGCTAACAATTTTTCTATTAAAATTTGAAAGAGAGTCAGAAGGAGTTGTTAAAGATTGATCATAGAATTTACGTGCACTAAATTGATATACAAAAGCATATTTTTCAAGTTGTTTTAGTTTAGATATATTATATGTTTTTAAAGGCCAGTATTTAGAGTATTTTCCTAATATAGTTACATTAGGATAATATTCTTTAATGTATTTCATCATTAAAAAAGTTTCTAAACCGTCGGTAAGCCAGTAATCTGTTCTTTGATTTAAGGTTAAAACATCCTCGATATATTTTTTAGTAAGTGCCTTAAAAAAATTAATTTCCCATCTAAAATTTTTAGGAAAAGGTTTTAGCCAACTAGGTAAACCATATATTTCATGCAATGAGTTTTTATGAATGCTAGTTGCATCGATAAACATTTCAGTATGTGGGTGTTTTCCTATAAGACCTTCAATAAATTTAACTTGTTTTTTTATAATTTTTGAGGTAGTATCTCGAGGAATACTTTTTAAATAAGCATCGGTTTTTATTTCTTTATTCTTTGTTTTAAAAGAAATAAATCGACTAAGAGAATCAATATGAATAATAATATCTTTTTTCCTGTTACCTACTAAATGATAATTTGTAATTTTCTTTTCTTTTGTTTCATATTGATATAAATTACTTTCAACCGTATATTTTTTTGGAACATCAAGGCTTATTGTGTAGTTAGTTAAATCTTGGTATAAGTCATCAAGGTTTAAATTACTCATTAACTGCCACTTTTCTTTATATACACTAG
This sequence comes from Tenacibaculum ovolyticum DSM 18103, assembly GCF_000430545.1. Taxonomy (GTDB): domain Bacteria; phylum Bacteroidota; class Bacteroidia; order Flavobacteriales; family Flavobacteriaceae; genus Polaribacter; species Polaribacter ovolyticus. The sequence goes on along the minus strand of NZ_AUMF01000013.1, from coordinate 10,009 downwards.
GAACTATATGCCAGAAGCGTAAATGATAACCATTTTTAATTTTTCCATAACCTGTGAATTTTGCATTAGGAATCTTTACAGTATAAGTTGTTGATAAAATTAAACTGTCTTTAGGTTTTAGTGCTTTATTTAGGAATACTTCAATTATATCTGATTGATTTTTTTTTTCTTTAAAATAAACTTGTTGGTAATTTATTGATATGTTGTGAATTTTTGAATAACCTTTATCTTTTTTTTCTGTAAAGTAAAATTTTTTACTGTAATCTTCAATAAACCGTTTCCCTAATGGGGTATCATTGTTTTTATAACTATTGGCCCAGTTGTGAAGAAGAATAGAATTTAAATTTATTGTAGAATTGTTATAAAAAATAGTTTTTTGTTGAATTAGAAGTAAATTACTTTTATCATTTAGTTTTGCTTTTATTTCAATAGTATTTGTTTGTGCTGTTAGAGAGTAACAGTACAAAAAACAAAAAGAGATAAAAAGGAGTAATTTATTTTTCAAAATCAAAATAAAAAAAGCTTATTGAATACGGTTCAATAAGCTTTGGGTGAGAAAAATTAGAAATTAGGTTTTAATTCATATTTAGAGTAAAATTTATTCAAATGATCAATTGCTTCACTCGCAGTATCAACAACTCTAAATAAATTTAAATCTTTTTCACTAATATTACCTTCTTCAATAAGTGTGTTTTTGATCCAGTCTAATAAACCTCCCCAGAATTTTTTACCTACTAAAACAATTGGAAAACGCCCAATTTTATTTGTTTGTATTAGCGTAATTGCTTCAAATAACTCATCTAAGGTACCGAAACCACCAGGCATTACTACAAAACCTTGAGAATATTTTACAAACATTACTTTACGAACAAAAAAGTAATCAAAATCTAAACTTTTACCTTGATCAATCCAAGGGTTATCATGTTGCTCAAAAGGGAGTTCTATATTCAGACCAACCGAAACACCTTTACCACGATGTGCACCTTTGTTTCCAGCTTCCATAATTCCTGGTCCACCACCAGTAATTACACCAAAACCATTTTGAGTTAATTCATAAGCAACTTCTTCAGCTAATTCATAATACTTATCACCAGGTTTTGTTCTGGCTGAACCAAAAATTGATACGCAAGGTCCAATTTTACTTAATTTTTCATAACCTTCAACAAATTCTGCCATGATTTTAAAAATAGCCCAAGAATCGTTTGTTTTTATTTCATTCCAAGTTTTTGGCTGTAATTTTTCTTTTATTTTTCTATCATCATTCATACTCATATGCTTTTAAATTAATGTAACAATTTACAATGCTAAATTTACTTTTTTAGCAAGCTTGCTAATTTAGTTCTTTTGTGCAAATAAAAATAATAGTTCATAAAAAAAGCGAACAAAAGTTCGCTTTAGTTTTATTTATTTTTTTTTAAAATTGGAAATTAATACCAAAGGCAACCATTTGGCGTACATCTTCCAGCATCGCAAAACTGCCCCCATTGAGTTTGTACACAACATCTACTACCAGTTCCTGTACATGAGCGAAAACGTATACCACCATTAACTTCCTTTTGTTCTGCTTTGTTTAAAGCTTTTCCTAAGTTTAAAATTGATTTTTTCATTTTTAAAATAATTTAAATTTGATTAAATCCTTGATTATTTAAAGACACTCAAGGTTTGTGTCTACTCCTCGCGAGAATGTTTTATATTAATAAAGGTGTTTTCTTGCCTTTATCTTGGAAAACAAGAAACATGTACCATAACACAATTCTGATGGTAGAAAGGTAAAGCATTAAAAGCATCACAATTATTTTGATCATAATAAATAGGGCCAGAATAAGTATTACATTGATTCATACCACCATTAATTTCTTTTTGATCTGCTTTATTTAAAGCTTTTCCTAAGTTTAAGATTGATTTTTTCATTTTTTAATTCGATTAAATTCTTAATTACATTTGAGTAATCAGGGTTTATATTTATTATTAAAGCGAGAGTCTTAATCTCTACAACAAGCAACAGAACCATAGATTGGGTGAGGATGATAACCTCTTCGGCAAGTATCTTGGTCGTTAAAATAACCTGATTTGCATACAGGCCCAATTCCACCATTAATTGATTTTTGTTCCGCTTTATTTAAAGCTTCACCTAAGTTTAAAATTGATTTTTTCATTTTTAAAATAATTTAAATTTGATTAAATCCTTGATCATTTAAAGACATTCAAGGTTTATGTCTATTCTTGGCGAGAGAATGTTTTATTTAATAATATTTCTTAGTTGATAGAAAAAGCGTTCAATCAACCGTAAGTCTTCAGTTACGATATCGGCAGTCCCTTTCATTTCTTGTCTGAAAGCTATTTTTTTATCGTAAGTTGTTTTTAAATCTTGTGGTAATTCAACATCGATTAGGTAATTACCTTCTAAATTTGGTATTTGAGAAATAGAAAGCACTTTTCCGTTTAATTCCCCAAACTCATCAGAAGGGTAATTTAAAAGTTTTATTTGTACTCTTTGCCCTTTTTTTATTTTGCCTGAGTTTGCAGCAGGCGCTTTAATTTTTCCTATAAAAGAATTGTTCTTGGTAGGTATAATTATAAAGATTAATTCACCTGTTTTTACAGTTTGACTTTTATTCCAAAATGATAAAAAAGATACTTTACCACTAATAGATGAAGTTAAAGCATATTGTTTTTCCCAATCTTTTATTGCTTTTTTTAAGTATAGAAATGATTGAATTGCTTTCTTTTTTAAACGCGAGTCGTTTTGAGTTTTTTTAATAGAAGTACCTTCTAAGTTTTTAGCAGAATTACTTATTAATTCTCTAATTTGTGAAATCGATGCTTCTAAACCTTTGTAAGACCTTTTCGATTGTAAAAATTCTATTTCTTTTTGTTCTTTTTCTTTGGCAGAAATAACCCCTTGTGTAAACATTTTTTTACTTCTGTTAAGGTCTTTTTCTTTAAATTCTAATTCTTTTTGGTTAAGGTTTTTTTGTGATAATAGAATTTGTAATCGTCCTTTAGCCTCAATTACAGACATTCTGTTTGCAAAAGTCTCAGATTTATATGGAGTAAGCTTATTGTTTAAAATATATTCAGAATAGTCGTTTTCAAACTGTGAAAAACTAGTGGTAATATCTCCTAAAATAAGAAATGGAAGTTTCTCAATAGGGAAAGAAAACTCATTATGATGAAAAGTTATGGTATCTGTGATGCTTTTTAAGAGTAATACATCTTTATAGGAAGCGCTATTTTCTATGACAGCTAATATTTCATTTTCTAAAACATTTTTATCTTCACTAGTTAAAAATACTTCAAATTTACCTGTTGATTTAGCATATATTTTCTCTGGAGGAAAAGATGTTGTTACCATAACTTCAGAAGAAATAATATCAGGGTATTTTACAAACCATGTAATAAATAGTAGCATTAAAATTAACACTAAAAACAAAGTGTTTCCCCATCGAATCATCCAATTGGGTACATGGCTCAAAATTTCTTGAACTTCTTCGCTCCGTATTTCTATGTTTTGATTATTATTTGGCATTTATTTTATTCTAAAAATGATGCTTGCTTATAAAAACAAGCATCAAAAGTTAATTGAAATTTATAAAGAGTATGGGCCTGAAAGACTCTCACATATACCTGCTAGTATACCAACACAAGGTCTTCTATTACAGATGAAACCATTTGAACAATGATCATCAAAAGCGCATTGATTAACGTATCTTCCAGATATTTCCGTCTCATTAATTCCTTTTTATTCTACCTTACTTAATGTTTTACCTAAGTTTAAAATTGATTTTTTAATTACAATATTTTCTATAATCACTACCTAGCATACATAAACCAATGTATGGTGCATTTTTACAACATCCCATATCACGTGGACAATCAGAATTACCGAAACAAGCAAAAGCAGCTCCTCCATTAATAGTTTTTTGTTCTGCTTTGTTTAAAGATTTCCCTAAGTTTAAAATTGATTTTTTCATCTTTATAAATCTCCTAAATATTCACAGCTATTTCCATATACAATACAATAATCATACGATGGAGGGCAAATAGGATTATTATAGCAGATTATTGGTCTTCCACCTTGGATTTGAATTTGCTCCACTTTATTTAAAGCTTTTCCTAAATTTAAAATTGATTTTTTCATAATTTAATATTTAATAATTTATTACCCCTTGAAAATTTAAAGACACTCAAGGTTTATGTCTATTCTTCGCGAGAGAATTTTTTTGCCATTGCGAATAAAATGAAGCAATCTTGTTTGTGTTGATAAAATTACTTCGTCTCTTCTCTTCTCGTAATGACGTTTATATATTTTATTTACCTAAATCTAGTTGATTTTTTACTAGATGATGATAATTTCCTTTTAATTTAATTAATTCTTCATGAGTGCCTTTTTCAATGATTTTTCCTTTGTCTAACACGACTATTTGATGTGCATTTTTAACAGTACTCAACCTATGGGCAATAACCACAGCCGTTTTATTAGAGAAAAACTCGTTAAGTTTTCCCATAATTACTTTTTCATTATTCGCATCTAGTGCTGAAGTAGCCTCATCAAAAAATAAAAAACGAGGATTTTTATAAACAGAACGAGCTATAAGTAATCGTTGTTTTTGTCCTGTACTCAATCCGTTACCTTCGCTACCTATTTTAGTATTATAACCAAGGGGTAGCCCTTCTATATAATCGGCTATATTGGCTACGTTTATAGCATGTGCTAATTTATCTTTATCAACATAATCTTCACCAACAGCAATGTTTTTAGCAATAGAGTCATTAAAGATGTAGCCTTCTTGCATTACTACGCCACAGTTTCTTCTCCACTCTTTTTGAGAAATGTTTTTAAGATTGAAATTATTTACCATAATATCACCTTTATCTACTTGATAAAAGCCAAGTAATAATTTCATTAAGGTTGTTTTTCCGCTACCACTCACTCCAACAATTGCGGTGGTTTTATTAGCTGGTATTTCTAAAGATAAATCGTTTAGTACGGGCTCTAAACCACCAGTATATCTAAATGAAATATTGTTTAATTTTATAATAGCATTTTCAGGAATATGTGATACTTTTTCATCATTAGGTTTTTCTTCATCTTCCATATTATGAATTTCACCAAGTCTGTCAATAGAAATTTGAGCATCTTGTACATCACGCATAAAATTGATTAGTTGGGTGATTGGTCCGTTTAATTGGCCAACGATATAACTAATTGCCATCATCATCCCTAATGTAATATTTCCATCAATAACTAACTTTGCAGAAAGTACTGTTATGAACATGTTTTTTAGTTCATTAATAAAATTCGAACCAACACTTTGTGTTTGTTCTAAAGCTAAACTTTTGGTGGCTACTTTAAATAATCGAGCTTGTACATATTCCCAGTTCCAGCGCATGCGTCTTTCAGCATTGTGTAACTTTATTTCTTGCATTCCGTTAATAAGTTCAATGACTTTACTTTGTTCTTGACTTACCTGAGAAAATCGTTTGTAATCTAATTCTTTTCTTTTTTTGAAGAAGAATAATACCCATCCGAAGTATAAAACACTTCCTATTACAAATACACCGAATATTTGTAAGCTATAGTAAGCTAGTACTAAACTGAAAATAATTAGGTTAAAAAAAGAGAATAAAACGGTTAAAGAAGAAGTGGTTAATATTCGTTCGATGCGTTTATGGTCGTTTATTCTTTGTAATAAATCTCCCGTCATACGAACATCAAAATAGGAGATGGGTAGTTTCATTAATTTGATAAAGAAATCAGAAATTAATGAAATATTTATACGAGTACTTAAATGTAATAAAATCCAACTTCTAATGATTTCTAAAGAGGCTTTACCAATAAAAAGAAATAATTGTGCAAAAAGAATAAGATATACAAAGTTTAAATCTTGATTTTTTATACCGACATCAACAATGCTTTGTGTTAAGAATGGAAGTATTAATTGCAGTAAACTACCTGCAAGTAGTCCAATAATTAGTTGGACTATAAATTTTTTGTATTTGAATAAGTATTTGAATATAAATGAGAAACCAAACTTTTCATCTTCTTCAAATTCTTCATTATAAAAACGAGGAGTAGGTTCGATTAATAGCGCAATACCTTCCTCAGTATTTTCATTAGCATTATTTCCAATCCAAGATTGAATAAACTCTTCTTTGGTAAAAGAGATTAATCCATGAGCAGGATCAGAAATGTAGATGGTGTCTTTCTTAATTTTATAAAGTACTACATAGTGGTTTTTGTTCCAATGTATAATACAAGGTAGTGGAGCTTCTAGTAATTTATTAAACGAGAGTTTAATACCTAAAGATTTAAATCCCATCGATTCAACGGCATCACTTAAACCAAGTAAACTACTACCTTCTCTAGTGGTTTCACTTAGTTTTCTTAATTGTTGGGTATTAATAGTTTTACCATAGTGTTTAGCTATGATTTTTATACATGTAGGCCCACAATCTTTGGCTTCAGTTTGTTTGTAATTTGGAAATTTTTTCAATGCAGTTTTTTAATTGGTTTAAAAGAGCGGGTTAAAATAACCCGCTAATTTTGCTCTAAATAGCTAGAGTCAAAAGCATAATTTATTAAAAAGGCATAAAATTACAGTAAAACTCTGCACAATGTCTACCAGAATCTTCACATACACCGTCGTGATTTGAATCACATTGTTTTCTACCACCATTAATTGTTTTTTGTTCCGCTCTATTTAATGTTTCTCCTAAGTTTAAAATTGATTTTTTCATTGTTAAAATAATTAAAGTTATTTTTGCGGCGAACATTTAAAGACACTCACCGTATGTGTCTATTCTTCGCGAGAGAATTTTGTTTAAAATGCAAAGCCCTTTTTGGGCTTTGTTTTTATAAAATTAAACCATTATTAATGGTTGGTTATTTTCTTCTAATTCTTCAATAAAAAATATTAAGTCTGTTCTGTTGTATTCTTTTGGAAAAGATTTTCCATTTATTAATATTTCTGGAGTAAAATTAATAGTGTTTTCAGCACACCAGTTACTTCCTTTTTCTAATTCAGAAATATAATAGTTGACGTTATTGCAATTCCCCCATTTTTTTAACCAAACATTAGTATCTCCATGGTCATATATTTCAGACATTGCTTCAAGACAAATTATTTCTCCTTTTTTGTCGTATATTTCTAATAATCTACTCGTTATTTTAACGAGTTTGTTTTCTTTATCGTTGGCATTAATATTGAATCGAGTAATTATTTTTACATTTTGATGGTACCTATGTAATATTTCATCAATATGTTTATGAACAGGTTTACAATGTCCACAAAAAGGGTTTGTTACTATTACAATTTCTAGGTTAGAATTTGGGTTTCCAAAAATGATTTCTTTGCAGTTTTCTATTTGAGTATTTACTTGTGGAGCTTTTTGTAATAAACTATCAAACAAGGTATAATTTCTTTTAAATTTTACATTTTCAATTTTTTCTTTCTTTAACTGATGATTATCGGTAAATAAAGGTTTTAGATAGTACCAAGATAACCAGGTAGCTAATGTAATTAAGCTAAAAATAATGACGTCTGTAATTATGAAGTTAGTGCTGTAAGTATTTGTAATTAAAGGAATAACAGCCTGTAGCCATAATATTCCTACAATACTTAAACAAAGTAAACACCATTTTTTTATAACAGCATATTGGTAGTATAATGAATAAAAAGTAACAGGAATTGCAGCCAGAGTTATAGTATATGAAATTGTAGGGTTAGCTGTTTGAAAAAAAGTTAAGAGTGTTAGCCCAGTAAAATACAAAATACTAAAATCGCTTAGCTTATAGTTTTTAAATATTTCAGCACCTTTGGAAGTCAATACAGCATCACAGTCTTTTTTATCATCAGTACCAGCGCAAAAAGCATCTCCTATTGTTGTTTTTAAACCTAATTCTTGTTTTATAATAGCAACACTAATTACAATACCAATTATAGATAAAATTAAATGTATAGGAGTAAATAAAGAGGTTGTGTTTTGATAAACTATAAATGAAGCTAGCAATACTAAAGCACTTCCTACAATAATTTTGGCAATACTAGAATTTGTTTTTACAGGTAAGTTATCTTCAGATTGTTCTACAGCAACAATAATACCGGTGAATTTTTGAAGAAAATCATTCTCGGAAATTTTATTTTTTTTATTATCGGTACTGATAATAATATAGTTTTCCCCTTCTTTTTCTACAGTAACTAAATCTTTATTCTGTTCAGTATTAACTTGTGCAATGAAACAGTCAGGTAGCTGTGTAAGTGTTGCTGAGTTTACAGGTACATTAGCAGCTACATTTTCAATATTGAAATGATCTAATACTCCTGTTATTGCATGTAAACTTGGGTATGAAGGATGACTTTGTATTTGAAAAGACAGTTCTTCTTTATCAAATACTATTTTATTTTTCTTTAATAAACGTTGTACTAAGTTGATTAATGTATCTTTCAAAAGGCGTGTTTTTTAGAGGTAGTAATTTTTGTTTTTCCAAAGCTATTTTTTTAATTTTAATAAAACTAAAAAAAAACCATAATAAAAGTAAGGTTTAACCTTACTTTTATTATGGTTTTTTTCTTTATATATTAATATAAGTTGCTTATAGTGAATTGTTTTTTTTGTTTTGTAGTTTTTACTTTAACCTATATAGGTCATCAAACAAAAATATACAACCACATTAATATATGTTTTTATAAATAAATTGTATGTTTATAAAGTGAAATTTTATATAAAGCCTTTTTCTTTAGCTGTTAATATTAGTTCTCTGTCTCCTTTATCTTTTACATTAAATATTTTTTTCAAGTGACGTTTTCTTTTTTCAATACTAGCAGCTGATAATGGAATATAGTTAGGCATGTCTTTCATTCTTGCTCCGATTGATAGTTCGTATAATATTTTTCGATCTACACTATCAATTAAAAAGTTTGAAGATATTTCTTTTCTTAAAAGTCTTAAAATAGATTTACTATAAAAAAGATCATCATTAATAACAGAATTTACTGCTGCCTTAAATTCACTAGAAGTTAAGTCTCTTTTTAAAATAAACCCTTCTGGGTTTATTGTTTTAAAAATATTATGAATTCTAAAATTATCATCAGATGTTGTTGAGATAATAATTTTAGTATCAGGCAATGTTTTTCTTATTGTAGCTGCTAAATCTTCACCAGATATCTTTTTTTCGTCAATTTTTTGAGAAAACTTCAACTCTAAAATTGCTATGTCGAGTGTTAATTCATTTTTGGTTATTCTATTTATTATGTCGTAACCTCCTTCTGCACAGTGTGCTAAGTTTGTGTTTAAAGATTGGTGGTTTGTCTTGTTTATTGAATTAATTAGACTTTTGTATGCTTCACATATTAAAGGGCAGCTATCTATGATTAGAATAGATTTTTTTTCTTTTTTCATAAAGAGGAGTTTTAAGGAAGCAACATAGCTTGCGTAAATCTAAGTTTAAAAACAAGTAATTACAATACCCATTACCCCTAATTGATAAATAGGGGTATCCCTAATAAGATAGGGGTAACCCTATTTTCTTTAACATTTCTTTAACATTTTTACTGATGAAACAATGTTTTTATTTAATGATATTTCTTAGTTGATAAAAAAAGCGTTCAATTAACCGTAAGTCTTCAGTTACGATATCAGCAGTACCTTTCATTTCTTGTCTGAAAGCTATTTTTTTATCGTAAGTTGTTTTTAAATCTTGTGGCAATTCAACATCGATTAGGTAATTACCTTCTAAATTTGGTATTTTGGAAATAGAAAGCACTTTTCCGTTTAATTCACCAAATTCATCAGAAGGGTAATTTAAAAGTTTTATTTGTACTCTTTGCCCTTTTTTTATTTTTCCAGAGTTTGCAGCAGGCGCTTTAATTTTTCCTATAAAAGAATTGTTCTTATTAGGTATAATAATAAAAATTAATTCACCTGTTTTTACAGTTTGACTTTTATTCCAAAATGATAAAAAAGATACTTTACCACTAATAGATGAAGTTAAAGCATATTGTTTTTC
>NZ_KE387166.1:197296-231466 GCF_000430545.1 Tenacibaculum ovolyticum DSM 18103 | reverse complement strand
ACATCCGAAGATGTTGCATTTAATGTGCTATCACAATTATCTGTTTCATCAGTTACATCGCCTGTTACTAATACTGCTGAATCAAACGCACAGTTAGCATCGGTGTATATTGTGATGTCTGCTGGTACAGTAAATTCAGGTTTTATATTGTCTTTTACTGTGATTAGTGTACTGTCTACTCCTATTTTACCACAGTTATCGGTTGCTTTAAAAGTTCTTGTTACTGTAGTTATACATCCATCATACGATGAAATTTCATCTTTATAAGTAATACTTGTTATTTCATTGTCGTCATTGACTAAATAACCTGCTATACTAAAGGTATTAACATCAATTGTTGTTTCTATTAAACTAAATGGATACCTAGCGTTTATTGTTGTGATATTATTTTCATTACACCCTTCTATTTTTAGTGTTTCTGGTACCGTAATTGTAGGCACTTCTGTATCTAATGAAATAAGTGTTGTTGCTATTGTTTTTTCGCATCCGTTTGCATCGGTTACGGTTACTGAGTATATTCCTGCGTTTAAATTAGTAAGATCTTCGGTTGTTGCACCATTACTCCATAAATAAGTATAATTTGATGTTCCCCCTGTTACTGTTAAATCAATTCCGCCATCATTACCCCCACAACTTAAATCACTTCCTAATAGGCTTAATGTTAATTCCGATGGTGATGTAATTGTATATTTTTCACTAAATGAACATCCTTGTGCATCAGTAATAGTAACACTATAATCTCCTGCTACTAAATCAGAAATATCTTCAGTTGTAGCTCCGTTACTCCATATATATTGATAAGCTCCGTACCCTCCAGAAACAAATAAATCAATACTACCATTATTACCTTGATAACACGTAACATCAGATATCTCTCCTGATGCAATTATGTTACTAGGTATAACCATAATACTAGTAGCTGTTTCAGCAGGAATCGTACATCCTGTCACCGTATATGTCCCTTTATATATAAGCTTTGCTTTAAATTCACCTATAAAATCAGGTACTCCAGCATAATCAAACTTTCCACTTTCATTTGTTGATGTTCCTACTAATGCAGCGTTTAAATAAAACTCCCATGAATAATTTCCTACTGAAGGCCCACATGTTTCTCCTGTTAAATTCATAGAATAATTAATAGAATTTGTACATCCTTCTCTATTAATTTCTACATCTAGCACGGGACAAGGAATGCATATTTCTGGATTATCAAATTGATTTGTTATTTCTACACAATCAGAATTTAAGTAACTCGCTGTTGATGTTCCTTGTGGTACATTTCCACAATAATTAGAATCTACAGCTACAATAGAATATTTTAATGTTATCGTTTCTTCTACGACTTTATCTATTGACCAATTTATTGTTTGCCCAACATAAGTTCCACTTCCTTTATTTGGATCTATAGTACTACTTGAAACTAAACTACCTGAAACTATTTGAAATTCGCTTGGTATCTCTTCTTTTATCAAAGGTTCACCTGATAAAGCTGTCGCTGCAGGTACTAATTGACCTAAAATTTTACTATATATATTTGTTAAATCAGCTGCACTATCGGTATAAAATGCACCACTGTTTTCAATAGTATCTAACGTGTGTTTTGATATGATTTTTTGATTTGAATCTAATGTACCTGTAAATCCTACTGTAAATATCGATTGATTGTATTCTTTACCAGCAACAATTGTTGTTTCTGCTGCCGTGGCTGCTGAAAAGGCTCTAGTTTGACATTCAGTATTAAGAGTAACGGTACTACATCCATAATATGGCGGAAAATTATTATGCATCGTAGGAACTCCATCTGTTAACAATATAATACTTCTTGTTGTAGTACAATCAAAAGTACCTTGGGCACTTGGTGGAGATAATACTTCGTCTGCTTTTATTAAAGCATCTTCCATATTCGTTCCTCCATTAGCATTAAGTCCGTCAATAAAATTATTTAAAACCGTTTTATCTCCTGTTAACCCTGTTAAAACCGTTGCACTTGAACCGTAACTAACAATTGCGATTTTGTTATTATTTGTTGGATTATTTATTGGTGACAGTAATTTTTCGATAAAATCTTTTGCTGCTTCTTTAGCAAAATCCATTATTTGGGCTGTATCACCCGCCCCTGTACCATCATCAACTTCATCACCCATACTACCAGAAACATCAATAACCAATACAACTTCTTGAGCTGCTGCTGGTGGATTTCCTGTTATAGTAAGCGTAACATCAAATTGTTTACAATTTGATGTATTATTTACAATTTCTTTGGTTATTACTATTTCGTCTTGCCCTAATGTTAATTGACTAAATAATAATGAAAAAACAATAATTACTGTTTTTAGAACTGATTGTAGTTTTACTTTCATAACCTAAATATCTTTACTTTACCTTAAGTTTGGATTTCGTACAAATGTTTTTAACATCGTAGATGTAACCAGCTTGTTACATGTTAATGATATTACTTCAACTTGAGAACAATTCCACCTTTCAACTGGTGCATTCTCTAGTGCTTTTACCTCTACTTTAAAACGATATGACTGATTAGGATTAAGTGTGATTTCTTTATTTAAAATTGATACTAATGGATCTTCTTTTAATTCTAAAGAAAAATTTAAGCTTACATTTTCTTTTAATACATCGTTACTAGAACAACTTTCTTTTAGCTCTCTAACACCTATTTTGTAAGTACTTTTTATATCCGTATTATTGGTAAGAATTAAATAATATTTTAGTGTTGAATTAGGTGAAATAGATTTAACATTTCTATTTTTTATAACTTTTAATTTAGCGCTACAGTTCTTCGCTTCTACAAAGTTAGGTTGCTGTGCATTTACAAATAATGTGTATGTAAACACAAATAACAAAAAAGTAATTTTATCCATAATTTTCTATTTATCAAATATTTAAAATCTCTAATTTTTATTTTTTTAGAGAAAAGGGATATATAAAAAAGGGGTATACAATTACATGTCTATTTGTTACATCATAAAAATGATACAAACAGATTGGGGCACATTATTATTTTCTGGGGGGGGGGTAATAAAATTTAACAAAACGTACATTTACATTATAAAATGCAAAACACATATTGGGTATTATTAAATTTTGTGGGGAGAGGGGGATAAAAATACTATTAGGGAAATAGTACTTTATATGGTTATAACTTTTTAAAGTTGAGCAAATGTAACATTTCTTTTTAATTATTTTAAAAAAAGTGTTAAAAAAAACAAAAAATATTTATCTCTTTTATAAATTACTCTAAAATAAATATCTTTTTTTAATTGTTAATAGGTAATTTTGCAGTATGATTCAAAACGACATTATTATTGCATTAGCAACACCAGCGGGTGTTGGTGCCATTTCTGTTATTAGACTTTCTGGTGAAAACGCTATTACTACTGTTAATAATTTTTTTAAACCAGTTTCACCTAAAAAAAAATTAATAAATCAGAAAACACATACTATTCACTTAGGTCATATTGTAAATAATAATGTTATAATAGATGAAGTTTTAGTTTCTGTTTTTAAAAACCCACGTTCTTACACAGGTGAAGATGTTGTTGAAATTTCATGTCATGGATCTAGTTTTATCCAGCAAGAAATCATCCAATTATTTTTACAAAATGGTTGTAGAATGGCTGATAATGGTGAGTTTACCATGCGTGCTTTTTTAAATGGAAAAATGGATTTAAGTCAAGCAGAAGCGGTTGCTGATGTTATTGCTTCAAATTCTGCTGCATCTCATCAAATGGCTATTCAACAAATGCGTGGCGGAATTACCAATGAATTAAAAGAACTTCGAGTTCAATTATTAGATTTTGCTGCACTAATTGAATTAGAGCTAGATTTCTCTGGAGAGGATGTTGAATTTGCAGATAGAACGAAGTTTAAAGAATTAGTAGCCAAAATCACCTTTGTTTTAAAACGATTAATCGATTCTTTTGCTTTTGGAAATGCTATGAAAAATGGTATTCCTGTTGCAATTATAGGAGAACCTAATGTTGGTAAATCAACACTTTTAAATACTTTATTAAACGAAGAAAAAGCCATTGTTTCTGATATTGCAGGTACTACACGTGATGCGATTGAAGATGAACTAATTATTGATGGTGTTGCTTTTCGTTTTATTGATACTGCCGGTATTCGTGAAACAGAAGATGTTGTAGAAAATATAGGTATTAAAAAAGCGTATGAAAAAGCAGAAAATGCTCAGTTAATTATATTTTTAATTGATTCTAATAAATTTTCTCATTCTAGTGAAGATTTTTTACAAGAAATTGAAACTATTAAAGAACGTTTTCCTAATAAACGTTTGTTAGTTATTGCAAATAAGATTGACACTTTATCATGTCATGATACTGCTATCTTACAATCTGAAATTGAAAACTTAATTTTACTTTCTGCAAAACAAAAAACGGGTATTAATGAGTTAAAGACTGAATTAACTTCTTTAGTTAACACAGGAGCATTAAGTAATAATGAAACGATTGTTACTAATTCTCGTCATTTTGAAGCCTTAAATAATGCTTTAACAGCAATTTCCTCTGTACAACAAGGAATCGATCTTGAAATATCTACCGATTTATTCTCTATTGATATACGTGAATGTTTACGTCATTTAGGTAATATTACTGGCGAATATGATGTTGATAAGGATATTTTAGGTCATATTTTCGGTAATTTCTGTATCGGGAAATAGATTTTGTTTTCTTTTAGCTTCCTTTGATAGTACTTTGTTTGCTTTTAGCCTAAAAAAGGCAAGTAAAGGAAGAAGTATTTCTATTATAAAATAATTAAACCCAATAAAAATAATTGGGTTTAATTTTAGATTATTCTCTTAATGAGATTAGTTATTTTTAAATATCCATAAAGGTCTCGTTAACCTGCTTAAAACACTTAAATTCTATCATATAATCATTAGGATCTTTTATAAAAAAAGATAAATGTTCTCCAATACTATTTTTCATAAAGGTATTCTTAATTGAGGTTCTTTTATCTAATTTTAGCAACCTACTATATAATTCACCAAAATGTTCAATACTTACAATAACACCGAAGTGAAAAGAAGGCAATATACTCTCTCCTAACCTATAATTATTGAATTCAAAATTAAATTCTCCAGATTGTGTAAATGTTATTTGATTCTCAAATAAGTTAATATCAATCCAATTATTGGTATTTCTTCCTAATTTTGCCTCTAAAACTTCTAAGTAAAATTTCTTAGTTTCTTCAATATCTTTACAAGGAAGGGACAAATGAAATTTAGTTATCATAATTACACTAATTTAAGTTGTTCTAATTTTAATACAACGATATCCTGATCATCTATATCATCAAAATTTTCTGAATAAGTAATTTCAAAAATTTTGTTTTTTATTGACGTAGACTTTAAATCGAATTCTTCAAAAATTTTTATGTTAATTTCGTCAAAATCAATAATATCATTATTTTCTAAATGAAAAGTATATGTACCGTTTATGAAACCTAGAAAAGTTCCAATAATTGTAATGTTTTGTTTAGCACTATAATAATTCATAATCCTATTTTTTTAATTAATAACTACATGAAAATTTCATCATACTCTTTAAAGGTTTTAAACTCTATATAATACCCATTAGGGTCTTTGACAAAAAAAGAGTGTTGCTCCCCATTTTTGTCTTTAAAAAAAACTCTTTTGATAACTGTTTCTATAGACCATTTATTAATTTTATCATAAACGTCATCCCATTCATCATTGTTAAGAACAATACCAAAGTGAAATGAAGGTAAGCTTTCTTTTTCTAAAAAATAAGTTGGAAAATCAAACTTAAACTCATTTACAACAACAAAAGTCATTTGATTACCAAACAAATTTATATCTGCCCAATTAGCTGTATTTCGTCCTATAGTTAAGCCTAATTCATTTTTGTAATAAGAAACTGTTTTCTTCAAGTTTTTACAAGGCAAAGAAATATGAAATGTCCTATCCATCTTTTTATTTTTAATCTCCTATAATGTCAAGAGTATCTTCATCATCTAAAAAATAATCTTCCATTTTTTTCTCTAATAGAGAACTAATTTTCACTAAATAAATAGTATCCTCAGTTCTAACCTCTACAGCGCTTATGTATTTACCTTCTGAATTCTGAAATGAAATGATATCTCCATAATCATAACCATCAGGAAACTTTTCTACTAATAAATTTAAAATATCAGTAGTTAATTTGTTATAATCTACAATTATCCTTTTCATAATTTACATATTTAATAGGTAAGCAAATATTAAAGGAGTAACAATAGTTGCATCGCTTTCTATTATAAATTTTGGTGTATCTATATCTAGTTTCCCCCAAGTAATTTTTTCATTTGGTACTGCTCCTGAATAAGATCCATAACTTGTTGTTGAGTCAGATATTTGACAGAAATAACTCCAAAAAGGTGTGTTTTCTCTTTCCATATCTTGATATAGCATTGGTACTACACAAATTGGAAAATCTCCTGCAATTCCTCCTCCAATTTGAAAAAACCCTATTCCATTATCTGAATTATCGGTATACCAATCTGCTAAAAATGTCATGTACTCTATGCCAGATTTCATGGTAGAAGCTTTTAATTCTCCTTTCATAACATAAGAAGCAAAAATATTCCCCATTGTACTATCTTCCCATCCAGGAACAACAATTGGCAAGTTTTTTTCAGCTGCTGCAAACATCCAAGAGTTCTTAATATCTATCTCGTAGTATTCTTCTAAAACTCCTGATAATAATAACTCATACATAAATTCATGTGGAAAAAATCGTTCTCCATCATTTTCTGCATCTTTCCAAATTTTGAAAATGTGTTTTTGCAATCTTCTAAAAGCTTCATCTTCTGGAATACAAGTATCTGTAACACGATTCAATCCTTTTAACAATAAATCCCATTCGTCTTGCGGGGTTAAATCTCTGTAATTTGGCACACGTTTGTAATGAGAATGCGCAACTAAATTCATAATATCTTCTTCAAGATTTGCACCTGTACACGATATAATATGTACTTTATCTTGACGAATCATTTCTGCAAAAATCTTTCCTATTTCTGCAGTACTCATAGCTCCTGCCAAAGAAACTAACATTTTAGATCCTTGTTCTAATTGCGTTTCATATCCTTTTGCTGCATCTACCAATGAAGCTGCATTAAAGTGTAAAAAATACTTTTCTATAAATTCAGAAATTGGTTGTCTATTTGTGTTCATCATTTTTGTTCTTAAATAAATTTTTCAACTATAACTTGTACTATTTCAAAAAGGATTAATATTATTATAATCCACTCAAGCATACTACTATATCTATGTTGTAGTATGTCATTAAATAAATCTAAATTTTCTTTTATTACATTTAAACTATTTTCTATTCCTTGATGACGTTTTATAATATCTAATTCATCTTTTAACTTATAATCTAGTCCTGACAAGTCTTTATTATTCCACGCTACATCAGGCGTATCAAATACAAAAAGGTTCTCTGCTATATTGTTTTTAAAGTTCATTGTTTTACCAATAAATTTTCTCATTTGAACTTTTGATAGCTTAAAATTCCCTGTTTTTTCTAGTTGTTTTGAATACAACATAGTTTTATCATGCAAATCAGAAACTTTATTTACATAATTCATTAAAGCCACAGATTGCGCTAGGTTTAACATAATAATATGAGCTACATCATCATTTAATTCTTTTAATTGAATAGTTCCGAAATCAACTTCTATTTCATCTAAAAATGTTATAGTATATTCTTCAGATGGTAAGCTTGAAATCACTTTTTTTTCATTTAAAAATAAACTAAGTGTGCTATTAATTAATTTTTCATTTACATTGATAAAAACAACACTACCATATTCTTTAACATATATGTATGATTGTTCATTAACTTTATATAATAAAAAAGAATGTTCTCTTTTTATTAATTTATACTTTTCAAAATCTTTTCGGATTTCACTAAGTAAAATTCTAATTTCAAGGTGATATGCTTTTACTAATAAACTCATTTCTTAAAAATCATCATCGCTTTCTTTAAATTTTGAAAGCTTATTAAATTGTGATTTTTCATCTTCAGAATAGTCATCCTCATCTTCTTTATTTAAAGAAAACTTATAACTTAACATTTTGTAATATAGTTTTGCAGCTAAAAAATCTGATGATTTTTCTTGTGGGTTTGGACATAACTCAACTATATCAAAACCAACAACATTACGCTCTGTAAACACTTTCTTTAGAAACTCTAAGGTTTCATAGTAAAATAAGCCTCCTGGCTCTGGTGTACCTGTAGATGGTAGTAATGATGGATCAATTGCATCTAAATCAAAAGTTATAAAAACATTACCTGTAAGTTGATCAATCACATCATCTATCCAATATTCATTTACAGCCATATCATGTGCAAAAAAGACTTTCTCCTTATTCATTACACGTGTTTCAGAAATATCCATACTTCTAATACCAACTTGTACTAAATTGGTATTTTCATTGGCTTCATAAACTGCACAAGCATGATTGCAACTAGAACCTTCATATTCTTTACGTAAATCTGCATGTGCATCAATATGTAGAACAGTTAAGCTATTAAAACATTCATTAAACGCTCTAATAGTTCCTATAGAAATTGAATGTTCACCTCCAAAAAGTGTTACAAACTTATTTTTATTGATATACTTTTTGGTTATCGAATGCACAGCATCAACCATAGCTTCTGGAGAAGTGTTTTCTGTAACAGCATCCGCTAAATAAATACCTTCTTTATACACTTCACTCTCTGTTTCTATATCATATAGCTCCATGTTTTCTGAAGCATCTAAAAAAGCTTTTGGCCCTTTATCCGCTCCTTTTTGCCACGTACTTGTTCCGTCATAAGGAACAGGTATTAATACTATTTTTGATGTTTCTAATTTCCCAAATTGTTCAGGGATTCCTGCATAAGTTTTATTCGTTTTCATATCCTAAAATTGAAAGTAATTCGCTGCTTTTTTGTTGTTCTTTAAATATTCTTGTTGTTATTTCCCAATTTTCATTTCTATCAATTAAAATATGTTTAGGTGTTGGTATCAGGCAATGTTGTAAACCTCCAAAACCTCCAATAGTTTCTTGGTAAGCTCCTGTATTAAAAAACCCAATATATAAAGGTTTATTTTTTTCATAAACAGGTAAGTAAATTGCATTAGTATGCTGTTCTGAATTATAATAATCATCACTATCGCAAGTTAAACCACCTAATAAAACCCTCTCATACTCATCATTCCATTTATTGATGGGAAGCATTATAAACCGTTTATTAATAGCCCAAGAATCTGGAAGCGTAGTAATAAAAGATGAGTTAATCATATTCCATTTTTCACGGTCATTTTGTTTTTTTTGATACAAAACTTCATAGATAGCTCCACCTGCTTCACCTACTGTAAAAGAACCGAATTCTGTAAAAATATTTGGTGCATTTACTGCTGCTTCATCACATGCTGTTTTTATTTGACTGATTATTTCTTCAACCATATAATTATAGTCATAATCAAATGCTAATGAATTTTTAATTGGAAAACCTCCTCCAATGTTTAAGCTATCTAATGTTGGGCATATCTTTTTTAATTTGATATATACGCTTATACATTTTAAAAGCTCATTCCAATAATAAGCATTGTCTTTAATACCTGTATTGATAAAAAAATGTAACATCTTAAGTTCAATCTGAGGATTTTTTGCTATTTCACGTTCATAAAAAGAAACGATGTTTTTGTAGCCAATACCTAATCTACTCGTGTAAAACTCGAATTTTGGTTCTTCTTCTGATGCTATCCGTATTCCTACTTTAAATTTGCTTTTAGTCTCACTTAAAATCAAATCAAGCTCCTCATAATTATCTATGATAGGAATGCAATTTGTATGCCCTCCATCAATTAAACTTACAATGTTTGCTATATACTGGTCTCGTTTAAAGCCATTACATAGCACGTAAGATTCATTACTTAATTTACCTTCTTTTTTTAATGATTTTACAATATCAATATCAAATGCAGATGAAGTTTCAATGTGCACATCATTTTTTAATGCTTCTTCAAGCACGTATTTAAAATGAGAACTCTTTGTACAGTATGAATAATGATATGTTCCTTCATAATTAAATTTCAAAATAGCTTTATCAAACCAACTTTTAGCTCGATTGATATTCTCTGATATTTTAGGTAAATAAGTAAATTTTAAGGGTGTACCGTATTTTTCAACCAATTGTATCAAGTCTATATCATGAAACAATAGGTTATTATCTTTAGTCTGAAATTCCTCTTGAGGAAAATCAAAGGTTTGTTCTATTAAATCTTTGTATTTAGTATTCATTTTATTTCAATAAAAATTATAAACTGAAACCATGAAGCCATCTAATAGCTAGGTTTTTATAATCCTAAAGAAATAATGAGCTAAACTCGTAATTCTAGGTAAACTCCCCTTAATCGAAGATTTTGTAATACATTTAATAAAAAGGAAGTAATCTTAATTTTTCCGTTGTGCTTCTGAAGCACTTCACAACTTTTAAACTTCCATAAAAAGTTGGAAACGAAATAAGTGAAACTTAACATTTAACCTACTCATAAGTATTTCAAATGTAAACTTTTTTTTAATATCTTTTTTATTTAATAAAATATTTGATAAATATCAAACAAAAGAAAGAATAATCTTACACCTACACTCCACCTCACATAGCTACAAGTACTTATTTCACTAAGGATATTACTTTCTTCATCGGGAAATAGATTTTATTTCATTTTGTAGTGCTTTGTTTTCTTTTCGTTGGCTTTACCTTCCAAATTATATTCATTTTCTTCAACTCTACTCATATAATACTCAAGTTATGTGAAAAATTTGGAATGTATGTTATAATTGCATCTTTAAGGCTTAATTAATACGCTATTAATTAATTTCATACCTTTGTAATAATGATTAAACAAATATTCCATAAAATAATCTCAATTTCAATGGCTTTTGTAGTGCTTCTCTCTACAATGTCATTTACTATTGATATGCATTACTGTGGAGGAAGTTTAGTAGATACTGCAATATTTCAAAAAGCAAAAACTTGCGGAATGGAAATGCAAAAGTCACAAACTAAAGATTGTTCAATCACGAAGAAGAATTGCTGTAATGATAAACAGACCGTTGTTAATGGTCAAAATGAATTGAAATTATCTTTTGATATACTTTCTTTTGAGCAACAACAATTTTTAGCTTCATTTATCTATACCTACATCAACCTTTTTGAATGTGTTGATGAAAGTATTAGTTCTTACAGAGATTACTCTCCTCCTTTGGTCGTCAGGGAAATATACAAACTTGACGAGACTTATTTAATTTGATTTTTAAACAATAGACTGAAATATCCTATAACTGCAATGTTATAAGGATTATTTGTTGTACTCGGTGTTTTTCTAACACTAATTTCTAACTGTTTAATAATAAATACAATGCTAAATAAAAGCATCAAATTTCTAATAGAAAATAAACTTGTATCAGTTTTATTACTCTTGCTTTTTGTGGGATGGGGAACTGTAAATGCTCCTTTTAATTGGGACATTCCATTTTTACCAAGTAACCCTGTTGCTGTAGATGCTATTCCTGATATTGGCGAAAATCAGCAAATTGTATTTACCAAATGGGATGGTCGTTCTCCACAAGATATTGAAGATCAAATTACGTATCCTCTAACCACTTCCCTATTGGGTATTCCAGGAGTTAAAACAATTCGTAGCTCTTCTATGTTTGGGTTTTCAAGTATCTACATCATTTTTGAAGAAGATATCGAGTTTTACTGGAGCAGAAGTAGAATTTTAGAAAAACTAAACTCATTACCAAGTAATTTATTACCAGAAGGTGTGAATCCTGCTTTAGGACCAGATGCTACTGGTTTAGGTCAAATTTTTTGGTACACTCTTGAAGGCCGTGATGAAAAAGGAAATGTTACTAGTGGCTGGGATTTACAAGAATTAAGAAGCATTCAAGATTACTATGTAAAATACGGATTATCATCTGCAAGTGGTGTTTCTGAAGTTGCCTCAATTGGTGGTTATGTTCAAGAATATCAAGTAGATGTGAATCCTGAATTAATGCGACAATATAATATTGGTTTACATCAAGTTGTAAAAGCTGTTAAAAGTAGTAATCAAGATATTGGTGCGCAAACTTTAGAAATAAATCAAGCTGAATATTTAGTTCGTGGGTTAGGTTATATAAAGTCAATTGAAGATATTGAAAATGCTGTTGTTACTTCCGAAGATTTTACAGCTATCAAAATAAAAGATATTGGTAAAGTTTCTTTAGGTCCAGTAGCAAGAAGAGGATTGTTAGACAAAGAAGGTGCAGAAGTTGTTGGTGGTGTTGTAGTTGCAAGATATGGAGCAAATCCTATGAAAGTAATTACGAATGTAAAAACTCAAATTGAAGAATTAAAAGGAGGGTTACCTACTAAAGTTTTAGCTGACGGCCGAACATCTCAATTAACAATTGTTCCTTTTTATGATAGAACAGAATTAATTGAAGAAACTTTAGATACACTTAAAGAGGCATTAACATTAGAAATTCTAATTACTATTTTGGTAATTATTGTAATGGTTTTTAATCTTCGAGCTTCAATTTTAATATCTGGGTTATTGCCAGTTGCAGTATTAATGGTTTTTGTTACCATGAAGCTATTTAATGTTGATGCAAATATTGTAGCACTTTCAGGAATTGCAATAGCGATAGGAACGATGGTTGATGTTGGCGTCATACTCGCCGAAAATATGATTCGTCATTTAGATGATAAAAAGTTACAAATTCATGAAGATGGTACAAAATATACAACAGACGAAATAATTTACAATGCAACTGCAGAAGTTTCTGGAGCAATATTAACAGCCGTTTTAACTACAATTATCAGTTTTGTTCCTGTATTTACAATGATTGGTGCAGAAGGAAAATTGTTTAGACCTTTAGCTTTTACCAAAACAATGGCTTTATCTGCATCTTTGGTAATTGCTTTATTTATAATTCCGCCTTTTGCTGCTTATTTATTCAGAAAAACAACACTTAAAAATTCATTTAAACATCTTATAAATATCGCTTTAATAAGTATGGGAATCGTAATTATAATCAGTGGTCATTGGTTAGGAATCATTCTAATTGCTTTTGGAATTAATGGTTTATTAGTTGTTTTAGAAAAGTTGAACAAGAAAAACAGCAACCTTATAAACATCATAGTTTCTTGCATTGCTATTATATTTTTACTTGCAGAGTACTGGAGACCATTAGGTTTTGACAGAAGTATATTTATAAACTTAATTTTTGTAGCTATTATTTGTTTTGGTTTTTTAGGAATATTTTCTGTTTTTAGAAAATATTATACGCGAATTCTAAAATGGGCTTTGGATAATAAAATCTTGTTTTTAATGATTCCTACAGCTGTTCTTATTTCTGGAGGTTGGATCTTAAATAATACTGGAAAAGAATTTATGCCATCTTTAAATGAAGGTTCATTCTTATTAATGCCCACTTCATTACCACATTCTGGTGTTGCAGAAAATAAACGGGTTTTACAACAGTTAGATATGGCAGTTGCCACCATTCCTGAAATTGAAACCGTGGTTGGTAAAGCAGGAAGAACCGAATCTGCTTTAGACCCTGCACCTTTATCTATGTATGAAAATATGATTCAGTATAAATCTGAATACATGCGCAATTCAGAAGGAAAAAGGCAACGTTATAAAATAAATAATGAAGGTTCTTTTGAATTAAAAAACGGACAATTTATTCAAAATCCTAATAATTCTGAAAATGCAAGTTTTACGAAACTTGAACACAATCAACTTATTGAGGATAATGATGGCGAGTTCTATCGTAATTGGAGACCAAAAATAAATAATCCAAATGATATTTGGAATGAAATTGTAAAAGTTACTAAACTACCAGGTGTTACTTCTGCTCCAAAATTACAGCCTATAGAAACAAGGTTGGTAATGCTACAAACAGGTATGCGTGCGCCAATGGGAATAAAAGTAAAAGGGCAAGATTTAAAGCAAATTGAAGCTTTTGGATTACAACTAGAAAACTTTTTAAAACAAGCAGAAGGTGTTAAAACAGAAGCCGTTTTTGCTGATAGAATTGTAGGGAAACCGTATTTACTGATTGATATTGATAGAGAAAAAATTGCACGTTATGGAATTTCTATTGAAGATGTTCAGAATGTTTTAAAAGTTGCAATTGGTGGAATGCAATTAACACAAACTGTGGAAGGAAGAGAACGTTATGGAATTCGAGTTCGCTACCCAAGAGAATTACGTAACAATCCTGAATCTATAAAAGACATTTATATTCCTGTTGAAAAAGGAAGCCCTGTTCCTTTAAATGAATTGGCAACAATTAGGTATGAACAAGGCCCACAAGTAATAAAAAGTGAGGATACTTTTTTAGTTGGGTATGTTTTATTTGACAAGTTAGATGGTTTTGCTGAAGTTGATGTGGTAGAAAATGCGCAAGAACTGTTTCAACAAAAAATAGATTCTGGTGAATTAACTGTTCCAAAAGGCATCAGTTATAAATTTACAGGAACTTACGAAAATCAGTTACGAGCAGAGAAAACATTATCTGTTGTAGTTCCATTAGCATTGGCTATTATTTTCTTGATTTTATACTTCCAGTTTAAATCGGTTACCACATCATTAATGGTTTTTACAGGAATTACAGTGGCTTTTGCCGGTGGTTTTATTATGATTTGGTTGTATGGGCAAGATTGGTTTTTCAATTTTAGTTTTTTGGGAGAAAATATGAGATCTCTCTTTAATATGAAAACAATCAATTTAAGTGTGGCAGTTTGGGTTGGTTTTATTGCGTTATTTGGAATTGCAACAGATGATGGTGTTGTAATGGCAACTTATTTAACACAAACATTTAAGCGTGAAAAACCTTCTGATAAAAAAAGTATTAGAGTAGCCGCTTTACAAGCTGCAGAAAAACGAATTCGTCCTTGTTTAATGACAACTGTAACTACAATTTTAGCATTACTACCAGTTTTAACTTCTACAGGAAAAGGAAGTGATATTATGATTCCGATGGCAATTCCAATTTTTGGAGGAATGGTCATTGACATTACCTCTTATTTTATTGTGCCAGTTTTATATAGTTGCCGAGAAGAATTCAAATTAAAAAAATCTAAAAAATGAAAAATTTAATTTTTACACTAATAAGTTTTTTAGCTTTTGGTTTTTCAAATGCACAAGAATTAAATGTACTTATTGAACAGGGACTAAAAAATAATCCAGCAATTCAAAAATTTGAATTACAATATAATATTGCTTCCGAAAAAGTAAACGAAGTTAACACGTTGCCAAATACTGAATTTGGTGCTGGATATTTTGTAAGTGAACCAGAAACAAGAACAGGTGCACAGCGTTTTAGAATTTCTGTAAAACAAATGTTACCTTGGTTTGGTACAATTACTTCAAGAGAAAATTATGTTTCTTCTATGGCAGATGCTAAATATGAAGATATTGTTATTGCCAAACGGAAACTAATTTCTTCTGTTTCTCAATCCTATTATAACTTGTATACAAATAAAGCAAAGCAAAAAGTATTAGAAGAAAATATAAAACTACTTGAAACTTATGAAACATTAGCATTAACATCAGTTGAAATTGGTAAAGCTTCTGCTGTAGATGTTTTACGATTGCAAATGCGTCAAAATGAAATGGAGCAATTATTGGCAATTTTAAATCAACAGTATTTAACTGAACAAACTACCTTAAATAAATTGTTGAATCGTGATAAATCAATTTATATAACTGTTGTGAGTGATTTAAACTTTTCCAGTGAAAATTTTGATATTAATATAGATAATTTATCTGTGCACCCTGAATTATTAAAGTATGATAAATTGTATCAATCTATAGAAAAATCAGAATTATTAAATCAGAAAGAAAGTGCTCCAATGATTGGTTTCGGTTTCGATTACATTAATGTTACTAAACGCCCAAATATGAGTTTTAGTGATAATGGTAAAGATATTTTTATGCCAATGGTAACAGTATCCATACCTATTTTCAACAATCGTTATAAATCAAAAACGAAGCAAAAAAACTTACAAAAACAAAAAGTTTTAGCACAGAAACAAGAAAGAAAAAATAAATTAGAAATGTTTTTAGACAAAGCAATAAACAAACGAACTTCTGCAAGAATAAGTTATAAAGCACAAGCTAAAAATTTAAAGCAGGCTAAAAATGCAGAAGAAATTCTAATTAAAAGTTATGAAATAGGAACGATTGATTTTAATGATGTATTAGAAATTCAAGAGTTACAATTAAAGTTTGAAATGAATCAAATTGAATCTATTAAATCCTACTTCATACAAACCACAATTATTAATTACTTAATTCAATAAAAAATGACACATACATATAAAATTACAGGAATGACTTGTGGAAATTGCAAAGCTTCCGTAGAAAAATATTTAGGTGAAATTGATAATATTACAAATATTTCTGTAAACCTAGAAAAAGGAGAAGCAGAAATCACAATGAATAAACACATAAAAACCAATATTTTAAAAGATGCCTTACCCGAAAAATATATTCTATCAGAAAAAAAGGAGCGTAAAGAAAAAATCTCAGCAATAGATTTTGAAGCAGTGACTGAAAAATCAAAATTTGAGCAATTAAAACCACTGTTTTTAATCATATTTTATATAACAACGGCAAGTATTTTATTAAACTATAAAGATTGGAATTGGAACGAATTTATGCTCAACTTTATGGGCTTGTTTTTCATCGTCTTTAGCTTTTTTAAAATGTTAGACTTAAAAGGGTTTCCAGACTCTTTTAGAATGTATGACCCTTTGGCAAAAAAGATTCCTTTTTACGGAAAAATTTATCCTTTTATAGAAACCGCTTTAGGTTTAATGTTTCTATTACATTATGAAATAAATATGGCTTTAATAATTACGCTAATTGTATTAAGTATCACTACAATTGGTGTTACAAAAACACTTTTAAGTAAAAAAGCAATTAAATGCGCTTGTCTTGGTACTGCTTTAAAATTACCAATGACAGAAGCCACATTTATAGAAAATACCATAATGATTGTGATGGCAAGTTTAATGCTTCTAAACATCTTTTAAATATGAAAAAGTATATAATTTATATAGGTTTTATAACTATTGGTTTATTATTTGGCTGGTTTTTATTTGGAAATCCATCAGCCGAAAAAATAGAACATGAGCATTCTCAAACAGTAGAAAAAAAACAGCTATGGACGTGTTCTATGCATCCGAAAATTATGAAATCAGAAGCTGGTGATTGTCCTATTTGTGGCATGGATTTAATTCTTACAGAAAATAGTTCTGAAGGTTTAATGGCAGACCAATTTAAACTTACAAGAAACGCAATAGCTTTGGCTAACATTCAAACTTCTATTGTCGGAAATGATAAAATAGAAGATAATACCATTAAATTATCAGGAAAAATTGTAGAAAATGAAGAAGCTAATACTGTTCAAATCAGTTATTTTTCGGGGAGAATAGAACGTTTAAATATTAACTCTAAAGGTGCAAAAGTTAGAAAAGGTCAACTATTAGCAACTATTTATTCACCAGAGTTATTTGCCGCACAACAAGAATTAATTACAGCTTCGTCATTAAAAGAAACCCAACCTGCATTATACAAGGCTGTTCGTAATAAATTAAAATTATGGAAACTCTCTAAAAATCAAATCAATAAAATTGAAACATCAGGTAAAGTAAAAGAAAATTTCCCTGTCTATGCTACTGTATCAGGTACCGTTTCAGAAAAATTAGTAGCAGAAGGAGAATCTATTAAACTAGGGCAACCGCTGTTTAAAATAGCAAATCTAAATACAGTTTGGGTAAATTTTGATATTTATGAACACCAGATTGATTTGTTTAAAAAAGGACAAGACATTTTTATAATAACAAACTCAACTAAAAAAATTAATGCAAAAGTAGATTTTATAGATCCTGTTTTAGATTCTAAAACAAGAACTGTAAAATTAAGAGTTGTGCTTAATAATAAAAATGATGAATTTAAACCAGGAATGTTTGTTGAAGGAAAAATTACAGGAATCAATTCGAATGAAGGAGAAGTTGTTTCTATTCCAGCATCAGCTGTTTTATGGACAGGAAAACGTTCTGTTGTATATCTAAAACCGAATGATAATGAACCTGTTTTTGAAATGCGTGAAATTACATTAGGAAATAGAATTGGAAACAATTACGAAGTTTTACAAGGTATAAAAAAAGGAGATGAAATTGTAACAAATGGGACTTTCACTGTTGATGCCGCTGCTCAATTACAAGGCAAAAAATCAATGATGAACAAGAAAGGCGGTAAAGTGATGACTGGTCACGAAAATCATCTTGGAATGAATAATAATTCAACAGTTAATAATTTCAATAAAAACGAAAGGATAGAAGTATCAGAAGAGTTTCAAAATCAACTAAAAACAGTTTTTAATGATTATATCCAATTAAAAAATGCTTTGGTTAAAGGTGATACTAATAAAGTAATAAGAGCATCAAAAAAGATAATAGAAAATATTTCTAAAATTGATATGAAATTGCTAAAAGACAATAAAACCCATAGAAACTGGATGTCTTTAGAAAAAGAAATAAAAGCAGCTACAACTTCAATTTATAAAACAATTGATATTGTAGAACAAAGAAGTCATTTCATACAACTCTCATCTAGCTTAATCACTACAGTTCAAGTGTTTGGAATTAACGAGAAAGTTTATGTTGAATTTTGTCCAATGGCAAATAGTAACAAAGGTGCTTATTGGCTAAGTAAAGAAGAAGTGGTAATGAATCCTTATTATGGAGATGCGATGTTAAAATGTGGGGAAGTAAAACAAATTTTAGACTAATAAAAATCAATAATTAAATTTTAATCAAATGAAAAAAGTAATTTTAAGTTTAGTAATTATTACAGCTACAATATTTACAAGCTGTAAAAATGAAGGCAAAAAAGAAACGAGTACGAACAAAACTGAGGTTTCTAAAGAAATAGCAAAAACAGATATTATCTTTGGTGTAAGAGGAAACTGTGGTATGTGTAAAAGTACTATTGAAAAAGCTGCAAATAATATTGAAGGTGTATCAACTGCAACTTGGAATGTAGATAAAAAGAAAATTGAGGTGTCTTTTGATCACGCTAAAACAAACGTTATGGCAATTCACAAAGCTATTGCAGCTTCTGGTTACGATACAGAAAAAGCAAAAGGAAATTTAGATGCGTATAATGGTTTACCTGGTTGTTGTAAATATGATCATACTATGGAAATGAGTATCGAATAAAAACAATAGAATATTTCCTTAACAAATACACTGTTAAGGAAATATTTTCTACGTTTTATCTATTTTTTTTAAACAAAAGCTAATGAAGTACTGCACTTGTACTCCACTTCACTGTTTTGAGTACTTCTCTTTACTTTCAATTTTTGTTGCCTATATGTTACTCAAAATGTACTTTTTAATTTCAGTAACAAATAATTGATACCTTTAGATAAACTCTACAACATCAATGAATAATGGCATCATAATTTAAAAAGTTTTTCTGTGGTATTACATTTATTACAAGACATAAAAAAGAAGAATACTCTCCCACTGTTAAGTATAAATAATTTTTAAATACTAGAGAAAGTTCTCTTTTATTTGATGTAAATAGATGAGTTATTTATAAGTTAATTCAGAAAAAACTTGTCCATTTAAAAAGATATATTAAAAATTAATGCTATAAATATTAAACTTATACAAAGAGAAATAAAACAAATGCCACCTACTTATAAAATCACCTATAAAAACTTTAAACCTATAAAAAGATAGTAATCTCCATTATTAAAATAAGGAGTTCGTGCAATTTTTACTAAATAGAAATTTAACATGAGTATAGAAATACTAAATCAATTAGAAAAGTTACATAACCAAAAGAAATACTCTAGAATTATTGAAATAATTTCTAACTTACCCCAAAGCACGTTAACATTTTCGTTAATTAATCATCTTGGAAGAGCTTATAGTGATATTGGTGACTATGACAAAGCTCTTGAAACTCTTTACAAAGTTTCAGAAGCAGGAAAAACAGATTCTCTTTGGAATTTTACAGTAGGATATACATATTTTCATAAATCAGACACAAAAAAAGCGTTAGTTTATTTAAAACAAAGTGCATTGCTTGGAAATAGTAATGCAGCAGCTTTAGCTTCAATACTCGATGGAACCTTCAAACTTCCTAAAGAAAGGGATGTGAAAAAAGTAAATTTAAAACCTAAAACACCTAGTCAAACAAAATTTGAAAAAACTATGGTTAATTTAACTAGCTATTTTCCAAAACTACAACCAGGTATTAGTACTCATCTTTTAGAAAGCTATATTCTAAAACTATTAAAACATTTTACTAAAAATAAAACGAAATGGAATAAAGGTATTGAATTACTAAATGATTTAATTTACCTAAAAAAACACGATAATTCAATAATATCTAAAAACACTTGTATACAGATATTTAACTGGATTAAAACTAAATATAATAACAAAGTGTTTGAAGGTTTTCCTGAAAGTTGCTCCTCTAGCGAAAAAGAATATAATAGTTTAATCTTTTTAATGAATTCATCACTAGATACATTATTAAATATTCAACATAATGTAGAAATTCTCCCTTACTTAAACGTACTTTTAAAAAAATCATCGAATGATTTTGAGATAAATAGTTTAAAAAATCTAATTCGTTCAGCAAAATATATTAATTCAGAATCTAAACAAAAAATATCTACCGAAACTTTAAATAAAGTTTTAATAGAAACTGATAAACATTTTGAAGATGAATATAATGCAAATAATGGGGGATATCTTTTTTGTGGACTTAAAGAAACAATTAATGAACATAAACTATGTTACACCATAAGTTGGTGTATAAAATCTCAAAAATACTTATCTAATGTTAAAAGAGGTGGATGGGTTGGAGCTGGTCCTTTAATGATCTCCAAAACATTTGATAAATTCGAAATGATGGGCTCTTCCCCTGGTGTTGATTGGATTTACCTTTTTGAATTAAAAACTCAAGATTTAGAAGAATATTTTTATTTAGAAATTCCGTTTGAAAATAAAAATATTTCAATATTAAAATCTGCAATTAAATGTACAACGAACGAACTATTGAACATGGTTAACGATCATAAAAAAATAATTTATACGCAATCAAAATCTTGGTGCGACCACTTCCCTATTTTTAAAAACATTGCTGATATTTTAAATGACTCAGGAATTAACTGTCAGATAGAAATTAAAATAAGAAGAAAGACTTAACCCAACTAAACTTATATCAATAAAATTAATTCTAAATTTTAAACCAATAATTTATCTGCGAAATAATTTAACATGTCTTCAACTTGATTTACTGCATCTTTGTCTATTGATACATCTGTTAAATTCGGAAGGTGTTTTGCAAAATAAATTTGATTATTAGACATTTCAAATAAGTTTGTAGCTAAGGCAAAAGGAAATTTAAAACCTGAATTAATTTCTTTTATAACATCTGATACAGATTTTACTAAATTTTCATAACTTTTAAAAAAACCTTTAGAATGCTCTTTATCTACTTCTTTTGTATGATAAGCTTTCATACCTTCAGAAATAACAATATTATGTAATCTACTCTCATTTACATAAATAACCCCAGGATTATCTTTAGATGCAGCAACAAATGAATGGATAATTATTTTTAATATTTTTCTAGGGTCATCAATATTCATTGTATTAATTTTTATAAGATAACTAACCCACTCCCAATACCAGTTTACTAAGAAAAGTAATAATAAATGTTTATTTTCAAAATACCTATATATAGATGCTTCTGTTGAATTTATTTCTTTAGCTAACTTCTTAAAATTAAAACACTCAAAACCAAATTCATCAATCATTAATATACTGTGTTTTATAATATTCCTGCCTAGTTTTGACTCTTGAGGTTCTTTTAAATACAGTCCTTCATTTAATGATATCTTAATTTCTATGCTCATATTTTAAAATAATTAACACTTAATAATTTTCAAATATAAAAAAGTTAAACCATTTTAAATGATAGTTTTACTATCATTTAAAAAAGTATTATTATATTTGTACTCGTTAAAAACAAAAAACTGAATGTCAAAAAAGGTAAAAGCTATATTTTTTTCAATAGCCTTTTTATTGTTTATTACTGCACCAACTATTATTACAGTAGTTGATAGCACTATTGACGTTTCTGTTATTTTCTCTATTTCTGAAGAGGAAGAAAAAAATAACGAAGAAGGTTTAAATATTCAAATCTATTTTACCCCTATAATTCTTAATCAGTCTCAATTATTTTTAACTAAAATTGAAAACAACTTAGAATTTTTTGTTAAAAAATATACAAAACCACATTTAAACATCATTTCTCCACCACCTGATTTTAAACTTATTATAGTTTAGTTTTTTTCCTTATAAAAGATTTTATCAATTTAAATAAACCTTAGTTTTAAGTAACTAAGAACAAATAATATATAATATGTTTAAGAATATTAAAAATGACTTACCAGCAAGTATAGTCGTGTTTTTTGTCGCTTTACCATTATGTTTAGGTATTGCATTAGCTAGTGGAGCTCCATTATTTTCTGGAGTAATAGCAGGAATTATTGGAGGAATCGTAGTAGGAGCCTTAAGTGGTTCTAAAATTGGAGTAAGTGGTCCTGCAGCAGGTTTAGCTGCAATTGTATTATCAGCTATTGGAGATTTAGGAGGTTATGAAAACTTTTTAGTTGCTGTAGTTTTAGGTGGTATTATTCAAATTGTTTTTAGTATTCTAAAAGCTGGTATTATTGGTTACTACTTTCCATCATCAGTTATAAAAGGAATGCTAACAGGTATTGGAATTATCATTATTTTAAAACAAATACCTCATTTTTTCGGTTATGATTCTGAACCTGAAGGAGCAGATAGCTTTATTGAAACCTCAGGAGAAAATTCATTTTCATCTATTTTACAAATTTTTGATAATATAACAATAGGTTCAATGGTTATTGGATTTATTGGTTTAGCAATTTTATTATTATGGGATAAAGTATTATCTAAAAAAGGAAAAGTTTTTCAAATTATTCAAGGTCCATTAGTAGCCGTAGTCGTTGGTATTATATTCTTTGCAATAACACAAGGTAATACTACATTAGGTATAGAAACATCTCATTTAGTTAGTGTGCCAATTCCTGATAGTATAGACTCTTTCTTTGGTCAATTTAGTTTTCCTGATTTTTCTGCAATCACAAACCCTGATGTATGGGTAGTTGCCTTTACTATTGCATTAGTAGCAAGTTTAGAAACACTTTTATGTGTAGAAGCTACTGATAAAATAGATCCACATAAAAATGTAACTCCAACAAACAGAGAATTACTAGCACAAGGAACTGGAAATATTATTTCTGGTTTAATTGGAGGTTTACCAATAACACAAGTAATTGTGCGTAGTTCTGCCAACATTCAATCTGGTGGACGTTCTAAATTATCAGCAATAATTCATGGTTTTTTATTATTAATTTCTGTGGTACTTATACCTAAATTATTAAACATGATTCCGTTATCAGTATTAGCTGCCATTCTTTTAATTGTTGGTTATAAGTTAGCAAAACCTGGTTTATTTAAAAAAATGTACGATATGGGATGGAAACAATTCATACCATTTACAGTAACAGTTTTAGGTATTGTTTTTATCGATTTACTTTGGGGAATTAGCTTAGGATTAGCTGTAGGAATTGTTGTAATCTTAATTAAAAGTTTTCAAAACTCACACTTCTTACATATTGAAGATAAGAGTAACGGAAAACACAAAATAAAAATGACATTAGCTGAAGAAGTTACCTTTTTTAATAAAGGAGCTATTTTAAAGGAGTTAGATCGTTTACCTATAGATACATTTTTAGAATTAGATGTAAGAAAAACCAGGTATTTAGATAACGATATTGTTGAAATATTAGAAGATTTTGCTTTTAAAGCTAAAGAAAGAAATATTGATATTAAATTAATTTCAGAAAGAGGAGTTATTGAAAATCCAGATAGTTTTATTGAGTTTTTTAAATTAAGACCAAAAACCGCCTAAATTATATCTGATATGAAAAATAATGGATATAAAATCTTAGTACTTTCTAATTTAAATGAAAGTACCAATGAAATATTAAAAAGCAGTGTTAGTTTAGCTAAAATTGTAGGTACCAATATTAACTTCTTATATGTTAAAAAACCAACAGAAGTTGTAAGTAATGACAATCAATTATCAGCTATGAGGGCTATAAATAGTGAATATATAGCTACTGGTAAAAGAATGAAAGACATAGTTAACCCTATATCTAATAAATATAACATAGCTATCAATCATTCATTTGTTATTGGAAATGTAAAAAATGAAATAGAGAAATATATTGAAGATAATCAACCAGATATTGTTATTTTAGGAAAGAAAAAATCTAAAAAAGCAAATTTTATGGGAGATAACATTACAAAATTTATCTTAAAAAAACATAAAGGAACAATTGTAATCGCTGATGATAAAAATACATTAAACCCTAATGAAGAATTATCTTTAGGGGTACTAAATAATGTTAAACCTATTAATAAGCTTACTAAAGATATAATTAGTTCTACCAAAAAACCTTTAACGTCTATTAAGACTACAAAAGGTAATGGAACAGTAGAAGAAGAAGTTTTTTTTAAAGATAAAGAAACAATTCAATATGCTTTTGATAAAGCAGATAATAATTTAAAAGATATATCTAACTATTTATTAAAAAATAATACTAATTTACTTTTTGTAGATAGAGAAAATATAAAATCAATAAAGTCGAATATTAATGATTTAATTAAAAACATTGATTGTTCACTTATTCTAACAACATAAAATAGTATGAAAGCACATACAAAAGAAACACAAGCAGCAATAAGTCCAGAAATTGCAATAAATTTATTAAAAGAAGGAAATAAAAGATTTCAAACAAATAACGCTGTAGAAAGAATTTTATTAGATCAAGTTTTAGATACAAGTAAAGGACAATATCCATTTGCTACAATTTTAAGTTGTATTGACTCTAGAGTTTCATCTGAGTTAATTTTCGATCAAGGAATTGGAGATATCTTTAGTGCAAGAGTTGCAGGTAACTTTGTAAATGAAGATATTTTAGGTAGTATGGAATTTGCTTGTAAACTAGCAGGTACAAAAGTTATTGTCGTTTTAGGTCATACCGCTTGTGGAGCAGTAAAAGGAGCCTGTGATAACGCTGAATTAGGTAACTTAACAAAACTAATTAGTAAAATAAAGCCCGCTGTTGAAGCAGTAACTGAACCAACAGATATAAGTTTAAGAAATTCTAGTAATATAGATTTTGTAAACAATGTTGCAGAAAAAAATGTTCATTTAACTATTGATAATATCCGTACTCAAAGTGCAGTATTAAAAGAAATGGAAGATGAAAATGCAATTAAAATAGTAGGTGCTATGTATGATATTCATACAGGACTAGTAACTTTTTATTAAACATAAAACTTAGTCCCCCGATTAAGTACGAAGTTAAATAAGGTGCGATTACTTTATTTAACTGAGTGCCTAGAAAGTAATTAATATACATGAGATACAAAACATAAAATTTAATATCTAAAACAAAATGGTAGAATTAGCAGGAATTATAATACTAGGTATACTAGCACAGTGGGTAGCGTGGAAATTTAAAATACCTGCTATTCTTCCATTAATATTAATAGGTTTATTAGTAGGTCCTATAGCATCTGAATTTTTAACTGCTGATGGAAATAAATGGATTGAGCCAGTTTGGAATGGTCAAAAAGGCCTTTTCCCTGGTGAAAGCTTGTTTTATTTTGTTTCCCTAGCAATTAGTATTATTCTTTTTGAAGGAGGTTTAACTTTAAAATTAAGTGAAGTAAAAAATGTAGGCCCCGTAATTACTAAATTAATAACACTAGGCTCAGCTGTTACTTTTTTTGGAGCTGCAATAGCAGTTTACTACATTTTTAATTTAAGTTGGGAAATATCATTTCTTTTTTCGGGATTAATTATTGTTACAGGCCCTACAGTAATTACCCCTATTTTGCGAAATATTCCTTTAAAGAAAGACATAGCTGCTGTTTTAAAATGGGAAGGAATTTTAATTGACCCTATAGGAGCTTTAGTTGCTGTTTTAGTGTTTGAATTTATTAGTGTAGGTGGTGGTCATGCCTTTACCAAAACTGCTCTAATAGAATTTGGTAAAATTGTTTTATTCGGTACTACTTTTGGATTCACTTTTGCTAATGGGCTTATTTTTGCCATGAAGAAAAAATTAATCCCCCATTATCTATTAAATGTTTTTGTATTAGCATCAGTTTTAGGTGTTTTTGTACTATCAGATGCTTTTGCGCATGAATCAGGGTTACTAGCTGTTGTTGTAATGGGAATGGTTTTAGGAAACTCTAATTTACCACAACTAAAAGAACTTTTGTATTTTAAAGAATCGTTAAGTGTATTATTAATTTCTATTCTTTTTATACTATTATCAGCCAATATAAATATAAAAGATTTACTTCTTATTTATAACTGGCAAACATTACTTCTTTTTGCATCTGTAGTCTTTATAATTAGACCTTTAGGAGTCTTTTTATCTACTATTAATTCGACTTTAAAATTTAATGAAAAATTATTTATTAGTTGGGTTGGACCAAGAGGTATTGTTGCAGCAGGTATAGCATCTTTATTTGGTTTAAAATTAGCGAAAGAAGGCATAGCTGGTGCTGAATATATTACACCACTAGTATTTATGATTGTATTAGGTACCGTACTATTAAATGCAACTACAGCTAGGTTCATCTCAAAAATAACAGGTGTCTTTTTAAAAAAATCAGAAGGAATATTAATTATAGGTGCTTCAGAAGCTTCTAGAGTAATTGCCAAGTATTTTAATAAAATAGGTAAGCAAGTTGTTTTAATAGATACAAATAAAGGAAATATAGATAAAGCAAATAAGTTAGGTATAGAGGCGTTAAATGTTGATATATACTCTGATGAGTTAGTTGATAATATCGAGTTAAATAACATAGGTTATTTAATAGCTTTAACAGGAAATACAGATATTAATAAGTATGCTATTGAAAAATTCAAAAATCAATTTGGAGAAAACGGAGCATACAGAATTTCAACCCAAAATGAAATTCACGAAAATAATACTAGCTTAGAAAATGAGATATTTTCATGTACAAACAATTTCTTATCATTATCTGAAGTAGCAAGAACAAACCCTACTATTCACGAATTAAAGGTTGAAACTAAAGAAGAATATATTACGTTTATTAATAAAGTTAAAAATGATGATAAAGTAATTCCAATATTTATTAAATCTTCAAAAAATCAATTGAATATTATTTCTGAAAACAATAATAACATAGATACCGATAGTACAATAGTATACTTAGGTCGAAACATAAATGATGAGTAAAGAAGTAGTAAAATAAATGCAAACCGTTATGCTGCCTTAACATATCATACAGAAATGAATACTGCAGAGTTATTTACATTCTGTAAATTTACTTTTTTAAAGCTTGTTATTATAGTTAAAAACACCAAACAAATTCAAATAAACAACTCTTTATAAATAAAAAATTGGCCTAATAAACCTACCATCTTTTAATAACCCTTTCAACGAAAATAAAAGATTTTAAAGATCTAAAAGGCGCAATTTTTACTAATTATTAACTGTACAAAACTTAAAAAAGAAAATATATCTTAATTCAGTAATGCAACTTGGTTGCAAATATAAACAAAAACAACAATTACGCAACTAAGTTGCATTAATTTTTTATTACATTTGTAACATGGGTATCGTAAGAAAAACAAAGTCAGTTAAAATACTACTTGAAGAATTTGATAAAAACTCGAGTGCTATTTCAGTAGTTATGCTAATAGAACGTCTTAGTTTAAAGATGAATAAAACTACTATATATCGAGTTTTAGAAAAACTAGAAGATGATGGGGTTTTACACTCGTTTCTTGGTAAAAACGGGCATAAATGGTATGCTAAATGTGGGGGTTGTTCCGATTCTGAACACCACGATGCGCATCCACATTTTCAATGTTCAGATTGTGGTAAAGTAGATTGTTTATCTACAGATATTCTTATTCCCAATATCCCAAATCGTAAAATAGATACCTCTCAATTATTACTACAAGGTAAATGTGAAGAATGTCTTGATTAAAACAACTCTTTTTTTTTAAACTATAAAGGTAAAATTACCAATAATAAATACAACAAAAAACAGCGTAGTAACTACTTTTTAGAAGTAATTACTACGCTGTTTTTTATACACTACTACTAACAAAACAAGTTGCTTCTTTTATGCCTAAATCACAAGAATACTTTTCTAAAATAAGTATCTAAAAAATTACTTTTAAAAGAATTTTGAAACCGATAGTTTAATGAAACTGTCTTCTCTAAAATTTGACAAAATAAGTTCATTATCGCTAATTGAACTAAAAATTCTAGCTTCAATTTCTGCTTTCCAGCTATTTCCTATTCTTCTAGAAGCTTCAATACTAAATATTTTACTTGATTGCTCTAAGTCCATAATTCCTCCTATTAAAATTGAAGTATCTTTCGTGTCATTAAAAGTAATTCTACTACCAAT
The DNA here is from genome assembly GCF_000430545.1 of Tenacibaculum ovolyticum DSM 18103. Taxonomy (GTDB): domain Bacteria; phylum Bacteroidota; class Bacteroidia; order Flavobacteriales; family Flavobacteriaceae; genus Polaribacter; species Polaribacter ovolyticus. The sequence continues at coordinate 202,778 of NZ_KE387166.1, read as the reverse complement.
AAACAAATCATTTTGCATATTTGTTAATGCTAGTTCATCACGTTCATCGTATAAATATTCTCCAATAAAACCAACATCTAAACCATTATTATCTATATTACTAAAAGTATATTCTAAACCTGCAACAATGGCAAAAAAATCTTGCGCTTTAGCAGTTCTATAAATAGCTTCTAACTTCCATAAGAAAGCATTGTGCGTAATTTGTAAATCTAATCCTGTTTGATTAATTACGGGATAAAAAGCATTAATGTCACCTTGTTGACTGAATATAAATAAAGGCTCTCTTCCATTTCCATAAAAATGAGAAATTCCAATGTCAAAAGCACCAATATAATGACTCCATCTTACCGCTACATCTTGTCTCCATTCTTCAGCTTTACTTTCATAAGAAAGCGTATTTCTATCTAATAAAACAGGAAAACGCAATCTTCCTTTAATTCCACTAAACTCTCTTTTTCGATGATAAGGTAAATAGAAAAAATCAAGGTTTCCAAAATTCTCACTACTCCAAGTAAACTGAACCATAGGTTGTCCTAATTTTTCTTCCCCATCAAATGATTCAACTTGATCGGTTTGATTAATAATATCAACTAAATGATTACTTTCCGTAACTCCCCAATACACTTTTTTAAGACCAATGTTTAGCTCCCACTTTCCTTTTGCTTTTTGGTAATATAGCTCTCTAATATCCCAATGAGTTCTTTTATTATCAACATCAAACCTTACAAACCCAGTAAAATTAACACTTTCGTGACCTTTATTCCATTCCAAAGTGTATTTAGGAGTAAATGCTAAAGCTGGAAAATGATTTTTCTGACCATTAAATTGAGCGTCATTATAAAAATATCTATACTCACCTTCTATTTCTAACTCAAATTCTTGTACCGTTTTTTTTCGCTTTTCAGTTTGTGCTGAAACATGTAATACTGAAACCAGCAACAAGAATATAGTAGTAACTAATAATCTATTAATTTTCATTCTTTCCAATTTAAAAATACCCGATAGCTGTTTTAAAAAAATCAATCAAAACTGTATAAAACGAAAACAGCCATCGGTATTTATATTTTTACTTACCTGCTCTTTTTAAAGCAACTTGAGAGAAATCTTCTTCAGATAACTGCGCATTAAAATCATAGTTAGTAAATTCTAATTTTGTTTCTTTATTACTTTGTTTGTTAATCATATTAAACTCACCTGCTCTCCAAAACTTATTTTTATATAATTTGTATTTTGAATAGATTAACGTTTTTAATAAAGAATTTTTACGGTCATAAAATTCAACCTTTTCCATTCTATACCCTTTGTCTTTATTGTAGGTTACCAACCTTCTTGTATACCCCGATTTTGGATCAACAGGATCTTGTTCTACAGTTACTAAGTTTCCGTTCTCTTTAATAAATTTATAGGTATATTTTTCTACTTCTTGCGATGATAAATCTTCATAAGCAAACTCACTACCTACAAATGGTCCTGATTTATTGTTTGACGAAATTCTTTTTACCCTTTTTATAGATGGTAAAAACAGCCATTGGTCATCAGATCCTTTTTTATGTGTAAAAGTTAATGTTGCTGTACCTTTAACGTCTCTCGGACTGTTAAAAACGATTAACGATTTATCTCCATCTTCATGAAGTTCGAATGTTTTCGTTGTTAATGACCTTTCACTTGTTTGACCATTTTTATTTTTTAAGGTCATTTTTAAATTTACAGTAGAACTTTTAAAACCAGTATCTGCTAATTCCGCTTTTTTGGCAATTTCCAATCCTTTTTCTGCTGCTGATTGTGCAAAAGTAGCGCCAAGGGTAGCAACTGCTACTAATGATAAAATTATTTTTTTCATGATATTATTTTTATTTAAATTATTTAGTTTTATTCTTTTAAAGACTCGTTTTTCTTACTCGTTAAAATCAACAATGCTGGTAATAAAATGAAATCGATGATTAGTGCTGATAAAATAATTACAACGGTAATTCTTGCCATGTAACTATTTAATGCAAATGATGATGTTGATAATACTGCAAAACCAGCTAATAAAACAACAGTTGTTGTAACTAAGGCCTTACCTACAGTTTCAAAAGCATAAACAACTGCTTCTTTAGCGGTATACCCCAACTCTCTTCTTGCTCTTAAAAATTTGCTCATAAAATGAACGGTGTCATCTACAATAATTCCCAAGGTCATTCCAAAAACAACCACCATTCCAGTATTAATTTGCGCTTTATACATTGCCCAAATTCCAAATCCAATAATTACAGGGGTAACATTCGGTATTATACTTAACAATCCTAATTTGAAGCTTCGTAAGGCAAGCATCAAAATCAATGAAATTAAAATTAGTGCAATAATGTTTCCTTTAAGCATGCTATCTGCTTGTCTAAAACCTAATTTAGAAAACATCAACATCGGACTTACACCTAATGCATGCATTTCTTTTGGAGCATTGTCTTTTAACCATTGCTCTCCTCTGTTTGCAAAAGCAATCATTTGTGGACTGTCAATATTTTTTAAGGTAACAGTAACTCTCGATTCAGATTTATCTACATTAATTTGATTGTTTAAATCCAATCCGAAGGGTAATGATAATTCATATAATAATAAGTATTGTGCTGCTTCTTCTCTATTATCTGGTACTTTATAATAAGCTTCGTTATCACCATGCATAGATCTATTTACACGTCTTGCAACTTCACTAAAAGCATTTACATGAATAACTTCTGGTTGTTCGTTTAACCAGTTTTCAAAACCATTTAATTTTTTCAAATAAGTTGGATTATTAATTCCACCGCTTTCTCCACTACCAATTGAAAACTCAACATTATAAATACCAGTTAAGTTTTCACTTATATAATCGGTATCGGTTCTAAACTTTACACTTTTATCAAAATAATTAATAAACTCATCGTTAAACTCATTTTTTGTAGCTAAAAACCCTAATACTCCAATTACTACCACAGAAATAACGGTAAGTTTTACTGGCTGTTTTACAACATAATTACCAAATTGCGAATACCTGTTTTTCTTTGTTACTACAACAGTAGTTACTTTCTTTGATTTTACAGGGAAAATTGACATTATTGCAGGTAATGCAGTTGTAGAAAATAAAAATGCCATTGTCATACCAAATGCCGTAACGTTTCCTAAATCCCAAAAAGGAGGAACATCACCAAAATTCATGGTTAAAAACCCAATTACAGTTGTTAAACTTGTTATAAATACTGGCATAAAATTTAGCCTGATAGATTCTACCAAAGCATCAACTTTACTCAGTCCGTCTACTCTCATTTTCTGTAGCATTGTAATAAGAATATGAATACTATCTGCAACTGCCAATGTTAAAATCATGGTAGGAAAAACGGCTGATGGAGGCGTTAATTTTATTCCCATTATACCTACAAACCCAATGGCACTCATTATAGAAAATAATACAACTACCAATGTTGCCAACGTACTCCAAATATTTCTTGTAAGTATTAACGTGGTAATAATTACAATGATTAACATAATTAATGTTAAGCCCATATCATTCATAGAAGATTCAAAAAATGCCGTATTTAATGGCACCAAACCAGAAGTATGCACTTTAAAATTTGGATATTTCTCTTGAAATTCTTCAATCATTTTTCTGACTGAAACTGTTACTTCCGGTATTTCTTTTGCACTATCTATTCCTGGTAATTTTACTGTTATGTTAACAGCAGTAACGCTTCCTGTTGTATTTAAAATTCTATTTACTAAAAGAGGTTCTTTAAGTGCTCTTCTTTTAATTTCTGCTATTTCTTCAGCTGATTTTAATGAAGATTCATACGATAAATCTTCTACAAACAAATCATCACCTTCTGCTCTAGTATGTTGAAAATTTGTTAGTGCGTCTACTCTAGATGAGTATGGTGTATTCCAAGAACTTTTGGTTAATTCTTCAATTGCAGTTAAATTTTCTTTTGTAAAAACATTACGATTCGATGGTGATAATACGATAACTACATTATCATCTTTAGTATACTTTTCTTGCAGCGCATCGAACGCCTCTAATTCTGGATTTGATTTACTAAAGAATACATGATAATCTCCATCAAATTCCATTTTACCTTGAGATGCTAATCCCATTACGAGTATTAATGACCCTATTAATACTGCCCATTTGTTTCTAATTACAAACTCTGCCCATTGTTTGGCAAATCTGTTTGAAGCGTTACTTATTTTTTTTAGTGCATTCATATTTTTAATTAATTGACCAGTCGTTTATTATTATTTATGTTTGTGTTATTATTGTTTTTGACTTGGTAACTTTACAAAAAGTGACCAGTCATCTATTATGTGATAAAAAAATTATTTTAATAAAATGGTGGTTACCATTTTCGTGAAATTTACAATAGGATATGCATCTTTCATTTCTTTCATTGTTGTCATTGCCCCCTTACCTGCGTCTTCAATAAACTCAGCTAAATCTCTTGGATCCATTGTTTTTTGCATTTCTCCTAACTCTTGTGCCTCTTTTATAACATTTGCAATATGCGTTTTAATTAAAGAGCCTTTATTTGCAATCATAGTTCTAATTGCTTCACTATGTTCTGCCACTTCATTTGCGAGGTTACATCCCAAGCATCCCATTTTACAATTTAGCTCTTCCCTAAGTGTATTCGATCTAAACTCATAAAAAGCAATTAATCGTGCTTTAGGTGAAAGGTCTTTATTTTCTAAAACTTCTAATGCAGGTACAAATTGTTTATTGAAATATTTTTCTATAGCTTTAACTACAAAATCCTCTTTACTATCAAAATAAAAATAGAATGAACCTTTTGGTATTTCAGCCAACTTAACAATGTCGTTAACGCTAGTTGCGTTATATCCTTTAGACCACAATAACTCTATACCTTTATCTAAAAGGTAATCTGATTTAGCATCATGTTTTAAAGTTTTTGACATAGTTATTGAAATACTTTACAAATGTATGACCACTCGTCTAGTTTACCAAATATTTATTATTATTTTTTTATTTAACTATAATAAAATACTTTTAAAACATGATTATCAATAACTTAAATCAACCGAATATAATAATGAAATTATTTCTTTAGAGATCAGTAGATAATTACTTATATTTTAATTGAAACACCTTAATGAATATCCGGTATAGCGTAGTCGATACCTATGCTCAAATTTCAATGAAACAGATTGCTTCTTCCGTACCTCCATCGCAATGACGTGTATTTATTATACACGTTACTACGAACAACATAAATAATGAGAAGTAGTCTGTTTATTTTAATATGTCAAGTTGAGCGCAGTCGAAACCTATCCTCAAATTCCAATGAAACAGATTGCTTCTTCCGTACTTCCATCGCAATGACGTGTATTTATTATATACGTTAATACAAATAGCATAAAAAAATGTGAAGTAGTCTGTTTATTTTAATATGTCAGGTTGAGCGCAGTCGAAACCTATGCTCAAACTTCAATGAAACAAATTGCTTCTTCCGTACCT
>NZ_KE387166.1:0-197131 GCF_000430545.1 Tenacibaculum ovolyticum DSM 18103 | reverse complement strand
TTATTACATACGTTACTACAAACAGCATAAAAAAATGTGAAGTAGTCTACTTATTTTAATATGTCAGGTTGAGCGCAGTCGAAACCTATGCTCAAGTTTCAGTGAAACAAATTGCTTCTTCCGTACCTCCATCGCAATGACGATTGCAAAATCATATTACCCGTTCATCAGCTTTATAAGCTCCACGACGGTGTAATATCCATTGCGCTTCATCTAATGGATTTACACCTTTATAGTCACGAACAATACCTTCCCCTTTAGGGCAAGTATCATATCCATAAAATTGTAATCTAAGTCTTGATTTACCACTCGTTATTGAATTTAATTTTCGACTAAAATCTAATGATGTTGCTACAGGGATTCGTCCTTTTAAACTAAATACCTCATCAATAAACTCTGGAGTATCAAAACTAGCCCTTCTCGTACTTAATTCTGATGTTATTTTCCCTAACAACGATTCATTCGCTTTAATTTCAAAACTTAATATAGGCTCTAATAAATGTGTTCCACCAATTTTTAACCCTTGCATAATTCCCATCGGTGTTGCTAAATTAAAATCACCAGGTCTCGAATGCACATTATGATCTTCTCCTTTTATCAAGGTGATTTTCACATCGGTTACCTCCCACCCTAAAATTCCTTGCGCTAAAGCTTTCGGAATGGTGCGTTCAATTTCATTTTGATATTTAATATGTACGTCATTTTGTGAAACAACACTACGATAACTAACTCCTGAGTTTAACGGAGCGGGCTCTATTAAAAACGTCATAATTGCCCAACAAGGTTTTGGCATCCAATATCGAATATAGCCTTCTGCTTTTTTACTAATTGTTTCTTTATATACTACCTCTGGGTCGGTAAAACTAGCGTTAATTAAAAAACGTTCTTTTAAAACATGTTCTAAAATTTCAATTTGCATTTGCCCCATTAACAACAATTGCAACTCCTTCTCTGCCTTAAACCATTTAAAATTTAAAGAAGGATCTTCTTTATCTAGTTGTTGCAAAGCATCTGCTAACAAATTATAATCTGCATTATCATCAGGAATCACCTGAACACTTAATACAGGAATATGCAATTGAGGTAATTTCGGAATTCCTGCTGGGCTGCCTAAAACATCACCAGATTTTGTTCCTAAAACTCCTGTTATTATACCTATATCACCAGATTTTAAAACAACATTATCAATGTATTTTGTATTATGTAATTCTTTTGTTTGATTAATTTTAGTTTCTAACTGTTGCGTATCATTATATATAGTACTTTTAGAAGATAATTCACCTGAAAAAACTTTTACGTACGCCATCGTACCAAAAACTTTATGATGTTCTAGCTTAAAAACAAAAGCAGATAGCTCTTTTACAGCAGTAACATTAGAGGTTTTACAATAGGCTATTATACCATCTAAAAGTTCGGTTACCCCAATATTATTCTTAGCAATACCTGTATAAATAGGTGTAATTTTATTATTTATTGTTAAATCACGAATACTCTTTACGTATTCATCATCACTAATTGGTTCAGAATTTAAAAAACGTGTTAATAAATGCTCATCACAATCTAAAATATGCTCAATTGATTTTTCTTTAATTTCAGTAGTAGCCCCAGTATTAAAAACAGGCATTATTGTAGCATTTGTTAACCCATCATTTTCAGAAGCGTATAAGACTACTGCTTTTGTTTTTAAATCACGTTCTATCTGAGTTATTGTTGTTTCTGCATCGGCACCTTGGCGGTCAATCTTATTAACAAAAATTAGGGTTGGTATTTGTAGCTCTTGTAAAGAATCCCAAATATTCAAAGTGTGGGCTTGTACTCCCTCTACTGCCGAAACTACTAAAATTGCTGCATCAACAACACACAATGCACGCTCTACTTCACTAGAAAAATCTACGTGCCCAGGCGTATCAATTAAATTAATCTTCGTGTCTTTCCATTCAAATGAAGTAGTTGCGGCTTTTATAGAAATTCCACGTTCTTTTTCAATAGCTAAACTATCAGTATTGGTAGATCCTTTATCTACACTCCCTAGTGTTCTTATAGCGCCTGAATTGTATAAAAAATGCTCGGTAAGTGTTGTTTTACCAGCATCTACATGTGCCAAAATACCTATATTGATAGTTGGTTTTTTCATTCTATGGTGTAATTTGATGTTTATTTTTTGCTTCCCTCGGCAAAATACTAGGAATAACGTAATAATAAGTCTTTTTTTTTATTTAATGGAGACAAAGTCATAAAGTTGGGATACTAATAGACCTCATAGGATTTAGAAATCTGTGAGGTCTTCATGTCAGGTTAAGCCCAGTCGAAACCTATTTTAAAATAAAACAGATTGCTTCTTCCGTACCTCCATCACAATGACGTATTGTTATTAAATGCCACAATCAAAAAATAGCAAAATAAGTTTGAAAATCTATGTTTAACAACCTAATAGTTCTCAACTGCGCTCGAACTGAGATTGTAGTTTACAAGCATTCTTAGAAAATACATATCTATATCTTTACCTCTACAAATTGTTGCAAAAAAAACACCTCATAATTAACAATCATGAGGTATTTATAATACTTTAAAATAATGTATATGCTTACCTTCTTAACAGTGAAAAATGTCCTGAAGCATTTCTTAAAAATTGATTTCCTTCGCTATCACTTTCTTTATAATCTACTTTAAACCAATAATCATTACCGGGCATTAAAGCGCCATTATAAGAACCATCCCAACCAATATCTGCTGGTGTTACCTTGTTTATTAGCTTACCAAATCGATCAAATATTTCAATTTTTGCATTCGGATCTATATTTGCTAGCCCAAAAATATTCCATGTATCATTTACACCGTCATTATTTGGTGTGAAAAACTCATTATACCTAAGTAAATAAACATTTATAGTTTCTTGCCAACAACCATCCTCACTTCTTAAACGGATTACTTTTAATCCATCGTCTGGCACCTCAACATTTTCAAAAACAACCGAAAAACTCCCCTCATCATTACTCATCAACTTCCAACCACTAGTATTTTCTAGATAAGCACTGTAATTAACATATTCCGATCCTTTAATAGTAACTGTTACACTTGCCCTATTACCTGATGTATTTGTATTACCTGAAATTCTATAATTTATAGGAGCACTATCTATTATATTTATTTGTTGATATTGAGTAACCTCATTTATACCATCACTAAAAACCCATGCAATTTGTGTAGATGAACTTATAGGAAAACTAGTTGTAGTTGTTGCTGTAATACTTCCTCTACAATCATCAGTTGCTGTTGGAGGCATTAAACTATTTAAAACACACGGTATATTTAACGTTTCTAGAGCCACAACATCAGGAATAGGCGGGTTATTATCTGTAACTATTACTTTCTGATTTTGCGTTGTAACATTACCACTACTATCTATATATTCCCAAGTTATTGTTGTTGATGTTATAATTGGAAATGATTCTGTAGTAACACCTATAATTAATCCATCACAATTATCCATTGCTGTTGGAGGGTTAATGTTTTCTACTTTACAAAAAGTAACTACGTCAGGTAATGATACTGCTGTTTGAATCGGCGCAATAGTATCAGTAATCGTTACATCAAAAGTACAGTCTGTTGTGTTTCCATTTCCGTCATCTGCCGTTAACGTAATCGTCGTATCAGTTGTTACAATTGTTCCAACAGCAGGGCTTTGTGTTACTGTAACTGCCGCTGTACAATTATCTGTTGCCGTTGCTAAACCTGTATAGTCTAATAAGGTGTATTGGCAACTAACATCAAAATTTACGGCTTGATTTGCGGGGCAAGTTATACTTGGTGCAATATTATCGGTAATCGTTACATTGAAAGTACAATCCGTTGTGTTTCCGTTTCCATCATCGGCGGTTAAAGTAATCGTCGTATCTGCTGTTACGATAGTTCCTATAGCAGGGCTTTGTGTGATTGTAACTACAGCAGTACAATTATCTGTTGCCGTTGCCAATCCTGTATAATCTAATAAGGTGTATTGACAATTTGCATCGAAATTTACAGCTTGGTTTGCGGGGCAAATTATCGCTGGTGCAATGTTATCAGTTATGGTTACATCAAAAGTACAATCTGTTGTGTTTCCATTTCCATCATCCGCAGTTAGTGTAATAGTGGTATCAGTTGTTACAATTGTTCCTGCAACTGGACTTTGGGTGATTGTAACTACCGCTGTACAATTATCTGTTGCCGTTGCTAATGCACTATAATCTAATAAGGTGTATTGGCAGTTTACATCGAAATTTGCTGTTTGATTTGCGGGGCAAGTTATATTTGGTGCAATATTATCGGTAATTATTACATCAAAAGTGCAATCCGTTGTGTTTCCATTTCCATCATCCGCAGTTAAAGTAATGGTTGTATCTCCTGTTACTACTGTTCCAATAGCAGGACTTTGGGTTACTGTAACTACAGCGGTACAATTATCAGTTGCAGTTGCTAATGCCGTATAATCTAATAAGGTGTATTGGCAGTTTGTATCGAAATTTACGGCTTGGTTTGCGGGGCAAATTATCGCTGGCGCAATATTATCGGTAATAGTAATATCGAAAGTACAATCCGTTGTATTTCCGTTTCCATCGTCGGCGGTTAGTGTAATTGTTGTATCTGCACTTACTACTGTTCCAACAACTGGGCTTTGTGTGATTGTAACTACCGCCGTACAATTATCCGTCGCGGTTGCTAATGCCGTATAATCTAATAAGGTGTATTGGCAGTTTACATCGAAATTTGCTGTTTGATTTGCAGGGCAAGTGATCACTGGTGCTATATTATCAGTTATGGTTACATCAAAAGTACAGTCCGTTGTATTTCCATTTCCATCATCGGCGGTTAAAGTAATAGTTGTATCAGCTGTTACTACTGTTCCTGCAACTGGACTTTGTGTGATTGTAACTACAGCAGTACAATTATCAGTTGCAGTTGCCAATGCAGTATAATCTAATAAGGTGTATTGGCAGTTTGTATCAAAATTTGCTGTTTGGTTTGATGGACAGCTTATTGCTGGCGCGATATTATCCGTAATGGTTACATCGAAAGTACAAGCTGTTGTATTTCCGTTTCCATCGTCGGCGGTTAGTGTAATTGTTGTATCTGCACTTACTACTGTTCCAACAACTGGGCTTTGTGTGATTGTAACTACCGCCGTACAATTATCCGTCGCGGTTGCTAATGCCGTATAATCTAATAAGGTGTATTGGCAGTTTACATCGAAATTTGCTGTTTGATTTGCGGGGCAGATTATCGATGGAGGAATGTTATCGGTAATGGTTACATCAAAAGTACAATCTGTTGTGTTTCCATTTCCGTCGTCTGCGGTTAATGTAATCGTCGTATCAGATGTTACTACTGTTCCTGCGATTGGACTTTGAGTGATTGTAACTGCAGCGTTACAATTATCAGTTGCCGTTGCTAATGCCGTATAATCTAATAATGCGTATTGGCAATTTGCATCGAAATTTGCTGTTTGATTTACAGGACAAATGATTGCTGGTGTAATATTATCGGTAATCGTAACATCAAAAGTACAATCCGTGGTGTTTCCATTTCCGTCATCCGCAGTTAAAGTAATGGTCGTATCTCCTGTTACTACTGTTCCAATAGCAGGACTTTGTGTTACCGTTACTGCAGCTGTACAATTATCTGTTGCCGTTGCTAAACCTGTATAATCTAATAAGGTGTATTGACAATTTGCATCGAAATTTACGGCTTGGTTTGATGGACAAGTGATTGTTGGCGCAATATTATCAGTAATGGTTACATCAAAAGTACAATCCGTTGTGTTTCCGTTTCCATCATCGGCGGTTAAAGTAATCGTTGTATCTGTTGTTACAATTGTTCCAACAGCTGGACTTTGGGTTATCATAACTGCTGGATTACAATTATCTGTAGCAATTGCCAATGCAGTATAATCTAATAAGGTGTATTGGCAGTTTACATCGAAATTTACTGTTTGATTTGCAGGGCAGATTATCGCTGGAGGAATGTTATCAGTTATGGTTACATCAAAAGTACAATCCGTTGTGTTTCCATTTCCATCGTCTGCAGTTAAAGTAATCGTTGTATCTGTTGTTACAATTGTTCCAACAGCTGGGCTTTGGGTTACTGTAACTACAGCGGTACAATTATCAGTTGCAGTTGCTAATGCAGTATAGTCTAATAAGGTGTATTGGCAATTTGCATCAAAGTTTACAGCTTGATTTGTAGGGCAGGTTATCGCTGGAGGAATGTTATCAGTAATAATAACATCGAAAGTACAATCCGTTGTGTTTCCGTTTCCATCGTCTGCAGTTAAAGTAATCGTTGTATCTGTTGTTACAATTGTTCCAACGACTGGACTTTGGGTTATTGTAACTACCGCTGTACAATTATCAGTTGCCGCTGCTAATGCAGTATAATCTAATAAGGTGTATTGACAATTTGCATCGAAATTTGCTGTTTGATTTGCAGGGCAGGTTATACTTGGTGCAATATTATCGGTAATTATTACATCAAAAGTGCAATCCGTCGTATTTCCATTTCCATCATCTGCAGTTAGCGTAATAGAGGTATCTGTTGTTACAATTGTTCCAACGACTGGACTTTGGGTTACTGTAACTACAGCGGTACAATTATCAGTTGCAGTTGCTAATGCAGTATAATCTAATAAGGTGTATTGGCAGTTTGCATCAAAATTTACGGCTTGGTTTGATGGGCAGGTTATCGCTGGAGGAATGTTATCAGTAATAATAACATCAAAAGTACAATCCGTTGTGTTTCCATTTCCATCATCCGCGGTTAGTGTAATTGTCGTATCTGCCGCTACTACTGTTCCAATAGCAGGACTTTGTGTGATTATAACTGCAGCAGTACAATTATCAGTTGCAGTTGCTAATGCAGTGTAATCTAATAAAGTGTATTGGCAGCTTGCATCAAAATTTGCTGTTTGATTTGCAGGGCAAGTTATACTTGGCGCAATATTATCTATCACCGCTGTTAAATCACTTTCTGTTGCTACAAAATGTGTTAAGGCGTCAGGGTCACTAGTTAAAACATCTACGAAATTACTTCCCGAAACAGTACCTTGGTTTGAAACTGTGGTTGTTGTTGGAAAAACCCCTCCATTAACCGTTACATTAAATTTTATAGTCACTGTTTCTCCTGTAGCTAGGTTACCTATATTTACCTGTGTACTTGTATTACCTGCAGTATTACCTACAACAATAGTTCCTGCTGTTGAAGTTACCGAACCTACTTGTAATGTCGTGTTTGTATCTGGTGTATCATTAAACACAACATTTGTTGCTGTAAGTACACCTACGTTTGTAATTTCTACTTCATATGCTATATCTCCTGTACATTGGTTTGTTGTATAAACATCTGTTTTGGTTGCACAAACGGTAACATTTTCATTAAAAGTTATATAAAACACTTCATCTTCAAAGTCTCTATCTCCTCCTCCATATAAATCCTCAATCCCAATTATAAAACTATTAGGATCTGTTGTAGGAGATATCACCATAAAATGCGGTGTTCTATCGTTTTTTGCTCTAATTATTATATTTCTTACATCTGTAGTTAAGTCGTAACTATACCGCGCATTAATTGCATTATTTATAGTTGCAGCAGTAGCAGCAAACCAATCATTTACAGCTCTATATTGAACAATTTTTGTGCTTTCGGTCCAGTTTTCATAGGTATCTACCCAAGTTTGATTTGCAAGAGAAAGAGCCACTACTGGACTTCCGTCTGTTGGTGAGTTTGCAATCATAGCCCAAGTTGTTCCTGCTCCAAAAACATCAGCTGCTAGTGTATTGTGATCTGCTGTATTCTGAAAATCTGGAAACCAATTAAGTTTTGTTCCTCCTCCAAAGTTATCTCCTGTTGTAGCTCCGCCACTATGACTATAGTTGGTTCTTGTTGCATCTGGATTAAATGCTGTTTTAGAGTAAAATGTATTTACTTGTGAACCTCCTACACTCCAAAAAACGGAATTAAAAAATACTAATTCTCTATTTGGGCTTACTATAATATCATCAAACCATCTGTATTTAAAATAATCAATACCTACAGCATCTGTTCCCAGAATAGCTTTAGGAATATTAAGGCTTTGAGCATCTGTTGTATCATAAATATTATAGTCTACCTCATTATTTACACTACTATATGAATCAGAAACAGCATATGGTGTATTACTAGTGTAGTTACCTGTTTGAGATGTTCCTGAATCGTCATCACAGATATAAAAAATAGTACGTCCCGTAATATGTGCATCACCGCTTGGTGATCCTGAATAATTATAATCTCCTAAGAGTCCTAAAAAACTTCCATTGGTAATATGAGATGTAGCAATTCCTTTATCTACCGTATAGGGAGGCATTTTATTACTACCTGTGGTATATTCTAAAGCATCAGGAATATTATTCGCATTATTATCTATATATAAATACACGCCTGGGTGTTCATAATATCCTGAATAGGCTCCCGAACTACTAACTTTATTTGGCAAAAATTGCCAATAATCGCCAATTGTATTTCCATTAGCCGCGGCTACTGCTCCATTAACAAAATAGCTAGCTGGCATCGATGTAACTCCAATAGGCTGCACATCTAGGGCATCTATAATTCCATCATTATCATCATCAGGGTCTATACTATTAATTAGTCCATCACCATCTAAATCATCTCCCGGATTTGTTTCATAAAAATCGGGCAAACCATCATTATCTGTATCAATATCTAAAAAAAAGAAACCTAAAATAGCACTTGCACCTGCTCCTTCACCTAAATAATCTACGGCAATCGTTTTTTCTTGAGCTGTTTTTATCGTTGCAATAGATTCTAAACTTTGTGCTACCGAATTAAGTGTTACAACTATAAAAGCGAGTAGCAATACTAATTTTTTATATACTATAGTAGTAGTGTTGTATATCATAAAAAGTGTTGAAAAATTGTTCTTTAAAGTACTTAAAAATAAATTGCTTTTTTATAAATTAAAAATCTAATAAACAATGGAATGCCTTTTGTATTTCTTAAATTTAAAGGAGTGCAATAGTACAAAAAAAAGAGTCAGTTTATTTTAATATAAACTGACTCTTTTTTGTTTGGTTTAAAAACCTCCTCCTGGGTTTTCTGGACTTTGTGCTTGTGCTTTTAGCGGATTTAAAATTAGAAAAGTTCCTAAAGCTGTTAATGCAGTATACTTACCATATTTGCCTATCTTTTTTAAAGCTTCTTTTCTATTTATTGTTTTTTCTTGAAAATTTATGTCTTTTTTCATTTTAATCAACTATTAATTAATGCTAATTTTTTTGGTATGTACGCCTTGGTTCGATTGTACTTTTACGATGTAAACCCCAATTGGTACGTTTAAATTATTTAGTATGTTTTCTCCTTTAGCCTTTACCGTTTTTCTAAAAATAACAGCTCCATTTATGTTATATAGTACTACCTCAACATTTCCTTTACTAATACCTTTAATCATTAAACTTTTATTAGCTATTGTATAAATTTTCACGCTATTAAAAGAGGGAACTTCAGCCAAATCATTTTGTTTTGTATGTAAATAAAAACGTCCGATTCCGTTTACTTTCTTTGAAATTTCAGCTTTGTAACTTAATTTACCTTCAGCATCTAATTTTGTAAATGTGTTTTTGTCTTTATCTTCTATAAATACCTCAACTCCTTCTGGAAGATCCAATGCATTAATAGCAAAACTAATTTCTTTGTTTGCTTCTGATTTTATTCCGATTGGAATACTCATTTCTTCATAAGTCGATTTTGGTAACGATTGAATCGTAAAGTCTTGTGAATTTTCTGAAGCTACTAATCTTGTAAATACATCAAATGAGGCTCTTTCATAGTTTCCTAAATCGTATCCAGGATCTAATCCTTTTGTAGCAGTATCAAAATACTTAATCGTTGTATTTATCGTAGCTTCTTTTGATTTTGCTAGTAATTGAATACTTGGTGTTTTAGTCTTCGTTGTTCCTCTACTAAAATTACCTCCTGTTAAAGGCTGAACTTTTCTTTGGGCTTCATTAAATACAATACTTGATACTCCTGTTGTTGTTTTAATAAAAAAACCTTGTCCTGGTGCTAATGAGCTTTCAGCTGTTACCAACGATCTACCTGTATATTTACCTTGTACATTATCCCAAACATATACACCTACATTCGCTGGGTTTAGTTTTGCTGTATTAGCATTTACAAAATTTGTTCCTCCGTTTTCATTAATCGGTAAAAATGTGGTGTAAGGATTCCCTATTGCATTCCACTCTGATGCTGCTACTAATTTTGTAACATTTGCTGTTTCTATGGTTCCTGTAAACAGCACACTTCCGTTTGTTGTTCTAGATATTGCATAACTCCTTCCCTTTTCAAAAGTTAGTGCATTTGTAGTTAAATCATCTGTCGTATAATACGTCCATTTTGTACCCGTAGCTTTACTATCATCATAGTAGCCTATTGCATATCTATTTGGAGTCACTGTAGTATTTACGCGAATATTATTTAATGGATTCTCAGCAAATTCTTTAATACTTTGTCCTGAAATAGGTGCTGATACAATACTCCATTCATTTCCTATTAAACCTCCTCGTTCATAGGTTACTTGTCCGTTTGCTGTTCCTTTTACAAATAGCACTCCGCTATTATTAACTGTCGATGTAATACTAACGGTTCCGTTATTCATGAAATCAGAAGTTATAACTGCTGCTCCGTCAGAGGCTATATTAAATTCTGATGCTGCATTAACCGTTAAACTGTTCACCTCAACTGTAATTCCTCCGTTAATAGTTGGTGCAGTAACTACATTAGGTATAAATACATTATCTGTAGCTAAAGGCGCCGTATTATTACTCCAGTTAGTACTTACATTCCAATCTGAACTTGTATTTCCGCTCCAAACAGAAAAAGAACAATCTTCATTATAACTTGCTGTAACATCTTTATTCCAACTAGCATAGTTTCCGGTTCCGGCAGTAACTTCAGTAGTGTTATCTACTTCGATACAAGTAAGATTTGGATTGTTGGTAGCTTCAAAACTAGTTATACTCCCATTGTTTCCATTTTTTATATTTACAGTAGTAAGTTGGTTGTTTTGAATTTGTATATTTTCTAATTTTGAATTAGCACTTAAATCTAAATTAACCAATAAGTTATCATTAAGAAGTAATTTCTCCAATAAAGAGTTATGGCTTAAATCGATATTCCTTAATTCATTTTTACTTAAATAAATCCAATCTAATAAAATATTCGTACTAAAGTCTACCTCAGCAATGCTATTGCCAGTGGCATAAATCTTTTTTAACAATGTATTGTTACTTACATCTAGTCTCGTTATTTTATTTGATACAAATGTTAATTCTTCTAATTTGGTATTTGTACTAATATCTAATGTTGACACCTCACTGGTAAAACATGTTAATTTTTCTAAATTTATATTCGATGTAACATCAAGGGTCGCAATATTTTGAAAACGAATATCAAGTGTTATTAAAGCAATAAAGTCTTCGAGACCTGTTATATCTGATACCTGAGTTGCAGGATTAATTATACCACCTGGTGCAGGTATTGTGTATGGTAGCTCTAATAACGTTACATTTTCAATAGCACTCGTATATACATAATCATCATTCGCAATACCATTACCCATACTTGTAACATTACCCACAGTTACGGTATTACCATCAGCATCATGGGTTTCTAAATAGTTTTCAAAAATAGTATCAGGTACAAATGTTTGGCGACAATCTAACTTATATAAAGTTTGGGCATCTTTATTTACCAATTTAGCATCTGCATATGCTGGATCATCTACTGTTACACAAATAAGGTTTGGATTACCCCTTATATCAAAATCACTTATATCAAGATTCGTATTATTACCATTTTTTATATTTAAACTTGTTAATGCATTATAAGAACAACTAAACTCGTCTAATAACGGATTATGGGAAACATCTAAGCTTATAATTTGATTATATTCAGTATAAAAATAAACAAGCTTTGTATTTTTTGATACATCTAAACTCGTTAATTCATTTTCATATGTATATAAAGTTTCTAAGTTTATATTTTGCGTAACATTTAAGGTTGTTAATTCATTTTCTACACAGTCTAAACTTTCTAAAAGGGTATTTAAAGTAACATCTAAACTACCTATAGGATTCGTATAGCATGAAAGCTTTATTAAAGCCGTATTTTTTGTTACATCTAAACTTTCTATTTCATTTCGACTGCAATTTAAATACGTTAACGCTGTATTTTGTGATACATCAAGAGCTGTTAAACTGTTTTTAAAACAACGTAATTCTTCTAAAGCTAGAAAATCTTCAATACCCGCAAGACTAAAAATACTTTTATTATTTACATCTAAACTTTTAACATTTTCAATTTTTTCGGTAGTTACAATCTTATCATTCGCAACACCATTCCCCATACTTGTAGGATCTCCAATAGTTACAGTAGTACCGTTTGCTGTATGTGTTTCAAGATAATTTTCAAAAACAGTATCAGGCACATTGGTTACCCTACAATCGGTACTGTAATATGCTTGTGCATCTTTATCCCAAGTTTTACTATTAAGATACATTGCTGTAGCATCATCTACCAAAATACAATAGAGATTAGGATTATCCTGTACTTCAACATCTAAATTTATATTGTTTCCGTTTTTAAGATTTAAACTCGTTAAGGCATTATCTTGTAATTCAATTTCACCCAAAAGTGGATTTTGTGTTAGATCTAAACTTATAATTTGATTAGAACTACAGTATAATTCTAGTAATGCTGTATTTTTAGTAACATCTAAACTGGTAAGTGTGTTTTCATAACATTGTAATACCGTTAGTTTAGTATTTAGAGTAACATCTAAATTGGTGAGTTGCGTATCTACACAATCTAAGTCTTCTAAAAGCAGGTTTTTGGTTACATCTAAATTACCTATTGGATTGTCATAGCAAGATAACTTAGTTAATACTGTATTTTGTGTAACATTTAAACTTGTTAATCCATTTCTACTACAAAATAAGGTCGTTAAAAGGCTGTTATTAGAAAGGTCTACAACTGTTAACTCATTATTATCACAAGATAAACTGGTTAATGCAGTATGTAAGGTAACATCTAATTCTGTTAATTCGTTTTTAGAAAGATTAAGGTTTTCTAAACGTATATTTTTAGAAAGGTTAATACTCTTTAGTTTATTTTCTCTAAGCGATAAAATAACCAATGCTGTATTCTTAGAAAGATCAATACTTACGAGTTCATTTCTATTAAGGCTCAATTCTTCTAATGCAATAAAATCTTCAATACCTGTAGCATCTGATACTATTGTTGCTGGATCAGCCACTTGCCCTGGCGGAACAAAAGATCCGTTTATTGATAATGTTGTTACATTTTTAATAGCACTCGTATATACATAATCATCATCAGCAATACCATTACCCATACTAGTTGCATCACCAAGTGTAACAGTATTACCATTAGCATCATGCGTTTCTAAATAGGTTTCAAAAGCAGCATCGGGTATATTGGTTTCATTACCATGTTCACTAAATACAGCAGTATCTGCTTTCCATAAAACTAAGCTAGAAAGGCTTGGATTATCAACTAAAATACATTCTAAATCGTAATTAGCTCTAGCATCAAAAGTACCTATCAATCCGTTTTGGCCATTCCTAACATCTAAAAGAATAAGGTCATTATCGGCTACTGCTACTTGAAATAAAGCGGTATTAAACTTCAAATCAAGTGATGTTAATTTATTAGATGTTAAATAAAGGTTTTTTAAAGCTGTATTCTTTGTAAGATTAATTTGGGTTAATAAATTACTACTACTATTTAATTCTTCTAACGCTGTAAAATCTTCAATCCCTGTAAGGTTTGATATTCCTAAATTAGCAATATTTAAAACCTCTACATTTATAATATTGGCGGTTGTTACTTTATTGTCATCTATCACACCATTCCCCATACTTGCTGGGTCATTTAAAGGTACTATAGCCCCCGTTGCATCATGCGTTTCTAAATAGGTTTCGAAAGTAGCATCGGGTATATTCGTTTCTTGACTATATAAGATATAGTTGAAAAGGACGAAAAAAAGTAGACTTAATTTTTTTATCATAATGTAGCACTAAAATTGTTTTAATAATATCTTAGTAAGACTTAAAGAATCATTATTTAAATTAATCATTGTGTTTAAGTTCTTTTCAAAAACTAATGTTTTGTTAGTTCACAAAAAACACAATACCTAAAACCTATTGCAGTATTTATTTGAGTACCTTAACTACGATGCTCTTTAAATCTTATGATATTTTCGCCAAAAATACATTATCACTATGTTTTAATTATTTTTTTAAGGGGGACAAATAAGGGGCGAACATGGGGACAAATAGGGGGACATACACGAATCAAAAAACTAAAAAACATACACTTACATAATAAATACGTGTAATAATCAATGTTTAAGCACTTCTTTTTTAAGATACTTTTTATATTTGCTCTTTTAACTTAAGAGCTACTTAAAAATGACCAATACAAATACGGCATATATTGTTTGTTTACAGTACAAGATATTTATTTGTCTATTCTTTTTTAATCTTTTGTTATATGGTCAAACAACTACGATTAACGCAGACTCTTTAGACAATACTATTTACGCAGGAAAAAACATTTCTTACTTTCTTGAAGATGGTCGTTCTTTAACGATTGATTCTATTAGTTCTAAAAGTTTTAAAAAATCAGAAAACGATATCTTAAGTTTTGGTTATAGTACCAAAGCTGTATGGTTAAAATTAAGGATACAAAATGCTACGGATACTCCCATTAATAAGGTTTTAAGTATTCAAAAAGCATTACAAGATTCTATTCAGTTTTTTTATAAAGAAAAAGGATCTTGGAAAATGAGCCAATCTGGACAAATGATTAATGAAGCCAACAAAGCGCTTCCTGGTTTTTCCATTTCTTTTCCTGTTACACTTAAAAAAGAAAGTACTCATACCTTTTATATAAGAACCGTAAGTAAATACGGAAAAGTATTTGCCCTAAAGTTACTAGACAACGCTGCTTATGCTAAAAATGAACAGCGCGAACTTATAATAGGTTGGTTGTTAATTGGTATTTTAATAACTATTATAATTTACAATTTTTCTTTAGCCAGAAGTTTAAAAGATCATATATACGATTTTTATTGCCTTTCCGTTATTGGCGCCTTGCTATTACAGTTAGTTTTTAGAGGTTTTTTTAAACATTTTGTTTTAGATAACTCTCCGTTTTTACAAGAATGGTCTCCCATATTTGCTTTTAGTATGGCTACCGTTTTCTCTAGCTATTTTTGCATTCGGTTTTTAAACACCAAAAAATATAGTAAGCAAGCGCATTGGGCATTAATAGGAATTATTGTACTAATTATAATCGCCTTCTTATATCCTTTTATATGTTACGAAGTATTTGGTATTTATACCGATAGTCGTTTGTTAGGCTATTTTGGTATCCTTTTTTCTTTTATTGCCATTTATGCTGGTATAAAAGTATATTTAAAAGGTAATAAATCTGCTCGTTTTCTTATTTATGCATGGGCTGTTTTTTGTGTAACCATACTGTTGTATTCTTTAGCATCATTAAACATAGTACCTCCCAATATTGTAACGATGAATTCTTATTTGGTAGGTTCTGTACTTGAGGTATTTTTACTTTCTTTAGCCTTGGGCGATCGTTATGTGCATATAAGAAAACAGAAAAACATTTTGCGTAAAAATGCAGCTTTGCAAGAACAAATAATTGCCGATAGAAATGCAGAAATTTCGTCTTTAAACCTAGAAACCTTACAATACATAAAGTCGAAACAGCATCTTACCGAAGAGCTAAAAAGAATAGACAAGCAACAAGACGGCATCACCATTAAAGAGGTATTAAATCGTTTGCAAGTTGATAAAATTAAGGATACTCGATTAGAAATTTTAAAGCGTGATATTGATGCGCTTACCATAGCACAAACCAATAAATTAAAATTAAAGTTTCCGAAACTTACTAAGGGTGATATGGAGCTTGTTTCTTTTATTTTATTAGGATTAAAACGAAAGGAAATTGCCATTATTAGAAATATTTCTTTCGAAGCCGTAAAAAAGAATATTTATAGGCTTCGAAAAAAACTAGCCCTAAAACCAAATGAATCACTAGAGGAATTTATTACTTCTTTATAGGCTAGTACAAACGCGATTAATCGCGTTTCAACAGGTAGCAACTCCAAACAAACAGATTGCTTCGGCGTACAGACGTTGCAGTGCAACGTCTCCACACACACTGCAATATTTCCTCTTCTAATATAAACAGAGAGCAAAACAAGTACAGACGCGATTAATCGTGTCTCAACGAGCACCACTCCCCTTTAACTATTTAATAGAAGCCTGTAAACTATCAACCTTTGCCTTTAAGCCAACGATTTCTCCTTGTAATTGTACTATTTTAAAAAGTGAATTATCAGCCAATTGTATTTTTAAGTGACTCTTACGTAAATGAACCCATTTTGTATCGTTAGTCATTAAATCTTCTTTCTCTAATAATTCTGAACAAGCATGTAAACCACGCAACCAACCTATTCTATTTTTTTCTAATAATTTTAAGTTCGTTTCTTTTACCGCTAGTATCTTTTTAGTTTTATTTAATAGCTGTGCTACTCTTGGCACTGTATTTTGCAGTTCTTTTTCTTTAAACGATACTACAATTGGTAATTCCGTTATCGGTTTCTTAAAGTTAAGCACCTTATATAAAGGCTCTAATCTATTTAATATTTTAGCATTATATGTTCTTCTTTCTGCCGATATCGACCCTATCATTTCATACGAAACCTTACAGTATTTTGCTACTGATATATTGGTAATACAAAAGCATGCTTTAATTCTTTTTAACATAATTCAATTTTTTTTTGATTCCTATTTTTTAGTTACACTACCGTACATTTTTATATTTTTTTATTTTACAAACGTACAGCCGTGTACATTTTTGAAAACTTTTATTTTAGGATTGTACAGCCATGTACAATCCTATTTTTTTTATTTTTAAAACTGTACACGCGTGTACAATCCTATTTTTTACATATTTATTTATGTACAAAAAAGCCATAAAAAAAGCCTATTCATAAAAAATAGGCTTTCTCTTTTTAGTTAATCCACCAATGTTGTTTTGTGCGTCTCAATATTTGTAAGTGCCGTTGTAAGTACTACAATTTGTGCTTCAAATTGTTGATGATCTATTTGATCTTCCAAAACATTAATGGTATTATAATTAGCATCTCTGTTTTCTAAAGCTTTTAACTTCGTTTCTTCACGCTCAATTTTTAATTCCAAATCTCGTTTTTGTTTTCCTTCGCCAATTACAGCCAACGCTGCCTGAAAACCACCAATTATTGCTTTTATACTAATAATACCCTCTTTAACCGAAGTAGTTCTTACCGTTTTGTCATCTAACGATTCGCCTAAGTTTCTTAAACGTCTTTCTAACGTTGTTTTTTCAATTTGCGTAATTTTAATAGCCGCATCGCATTCTTTCTTTGTTGTTAACAATCCTAAATTCAATTCCATAATATATTAATTTTAAATGATTACAATTTTTTAAAGGAGCAATTTTCCTTTCTTTTATAAATCTATTTTTTTTCGATTTATTGCCTACTTAACTTTTTGTTAAGTGTATTTTAAGAGAAATCAGCTGAATTTTAACTTTTTGGGCGTAGTATAAGCGTTGCAATGCAACGTCTCAACACCCACAACAGAGTAAGACAAGTAAAGACGCGATTAATCGCGTCTCCACAGGCAGGGTCTCCACAAATAATCGCTCAATTCATTATACAGACGTTGCTGTGCAACTCCTCCACTCTTTCCAATCTCCACCAATAATAAAAATTACCAATTCATAGTACAGACGTTGCAGTGCAACGTCTCAACAAATGCAATTAATCGCATCTCAACGGAAATAAAAAACACTTTTAAACCCTTTACTACTACACCTAAAACTTTTTTATAGCTTCTTATGGCTTTCCGTAGTATTAATCGGTTGGGTTTTATTATTTTTAAACCTCGAGAAAATTGCTAGTACCTTAATACTAAAAATACATCCGACTATGATACGAAACACGTTTATAGGTTTTCAAGAATATTTATATCAAAAAAATGTAGTGTAAGAATTAAACAAAAAAAGCTAAAAGAAAAAAATGACTAAAAAGTTCCCCAACTTAACTCCAAAAGAATCTAAAGGTATTGATAAATTTATTTACAAGAATGCCTTACAGTTAAAAAAAGATGCATTGCTAATTGCAGAAGCTAGAAAATCATACAGCTCTGCTACTTCCCTATTGATCCTAAGTGCAGAAGAAGCAGTCAAATCTATTTTGGTTTTATTGCATATTGAAGGTTATAAGGTTTACAAACTTAAAGAAACCCATAAATTTTTCTTCGATCATAAAATAAGACATCAAATTGCGCAATTAATAGAAATGGGTTCTGGTATCATTAAATCAATGATAAAATATGATGAACAACAACCTACCAAATTATTAAAAACAAAAGTTAATTGGTTAAATGATCTTGTAAATGGTTTCATTGATATCGTCAAAGCTGCTGAACCAATTGTAAATGCAACTGATAGAATAAACAAACTTCAAAAATTTAACGATCTAAAGAATATGGGGCTTTACGTTGATTATAAAAACGCGTTGTTATTACCTCAAACGGAGATAACAGAAAACATTTATAAAGAAACCCTTATCATTACTGAAAACATTTTTTCATTTAATAAAGGACTTCGCATTTTGTTTCATCCAGCTTTAAAAAATCATATAGATATTACAGAAATAAACAAAGGCAAAGAGCTTTTAAAAAGTTTAATTGATGAAGGATTAAAAGATTTTTCATTTAAAGAATTGAGTAAACTTAGTTAAAAACAATTGTTATCATGATAACTAATTATAAAAAAAAGAACTTAAAACTGTTTGCTATATTTATTCTAACGGTATCGCTATCATTAATATTTATAGAACAAATTATTGCTATTTTTTTAAAATTAGGAAGTGGAGTAAATTATAATTCCCTTTCATTTAAAATTGGCTATTTCACTATTTTAGGAGTGATTATAATAACATATGCATATTTTATTAATATAAAATTTATTCATAGTACAAAAAACACCTTTGTGATTTTTTATACTGCTACTATTTATATTTTCATGAAATACGTATTCAATAATGATATTGAATTTTTACCTTCTAACAACCTTATTGTTTATGCAGATTTTATTCTAATTTTATTAATACTACATCTCCTATGTTTAGCTTTTACATGGAAAAAACAAAAGAAAGAAGAAAGTAAAAACTTTTTCATAGAAGATAAGCTATTTAAAAATAAAGAGATCGATAATGAGGCTATTCTAGAAAAATTAACCAATGTGGTTACAAACTTTAAACCTGAAGAGGCTTTTAGTATTGGTATTAATGCGGTTTGGGGCTATGGAAAAAGTAGTTTTTTACATCGGTTTAAGGATGTTTATAAATCTAAAAATTCACGAGAAATTGTATTCTGGTATAGAATATGGAAAAATAAAGGAGAAAAAGCAATTATTGAAAATTTTTTTGGAGAACTTAAACAACAACTATCTCCTTATTCAGGAGAAATATCAAATTCTATTGATAAATATGTTTCTTCTATTTTAAGTTTGTCTAATTCTGATCTAAATAAAATCCTTGAGGTAGGAAAAAATTTATTATCAGATAATGAAACATTAGAAAGTTTTTATGATGATATAAATACAATTATTAAGAAAGTTGATCGACAAATTATTATTTTATTAGATGACTTAGACAGACTTGAAACTGATGAAATATTGCAAACACTAAAACTTATTCGAGCACTATCTGATTTTAATAATGTCATTTTTATTGCGGGTTATGATCGTGAATATGTAATTGAAAAAACTAAAGAAAAAACCTTTAGAGCAAATTATTTAGATAAGATATTTAACGTAGAAATTAATTTACTCCCTTTTAATTCTAGACTAATAGATGATGAACTCTTTAGAAGAGTAGAAATTGCATTTCCAAAAGAAATAGAATGGCAAGATGATAATTTGTTTAATGATGGATTTAAAAATTTATTTCAAAATTTAAAGAATCAGTTAAAAATAGACAATAATTCATCTAATGATATAACCATAGGCAATCTTCTTTCTAATGATAATGTTAAATATACACATTGTGAAATTAACTATGATTATAAAACATTTTTACCGACGTATAGAGATATAAAAAGGTTTTTAAATGAATTTAAATTTAACGCTTCATTTATTGAAAATAAGAGAGTTGGAAGTACAATAGGTATAATTATTAGTGAATACATTTTATTAAAATTGCTTACCTACAAGTATAGAGATGTTAACACAAACATATTTTATAAAATTGATAATTTTTTTATAAAAGAAGAAATTGACCTTGAAGATGTAAGAACTATAAATTTTAATAACGATAACTTTAAGAATGTATATATATATGATAAAGGCGAAGAAGAACTAAAGAAAATATTTCCCGATTATACAATTGATGATATTAAGATTATAGATAGTGTTTTATGTAGGCTTTTTGGTAGGAAACCAAAAGAGTTTTATCAAAAAAACTATAACAGTATTTCAAAAAGATATTACACAGATATATATATAAAGAATAATTTATTAAATAGTATTGTATCTATTACTGATCTTCAAAAAGCATTCAAAAATAATGAATTAAGAGCTTACGTTATTGAGTTGACGAAAAAAATAACTTTAGAAGGAGAATATAATTTAGTTAATGAAATCAAATATTTCATTTTCGATGTGTCTATATCAGTTAAGACTGAGAAAGAATTTTTAGATATACTTAAAACACTTCAAACTTTGTTAAGGAGAGTTAATAGTAATGATAATAATAAAATTATTCAGTTTCTTAATGTGGTTAAAGGGAGACTTTATATTAATGATGAGTCAAAGTTTAAAGAACTAACATCTAGAGTAATGACTCAAAACAAGGTAAATGGAGTTTTAGATTTTCTATTTAGCGATATAAATACAAATATAAAAAGAGTAAAAAGTGGCCTATATGAAAATGCTACTACGTATGGGAATTTACCACTAGAAGAAAAAGAGTTAAAAGAGTTATACTTTAATAAATTATCTTTTTTAATTAAAGAAAAAGATGAGTGTAATAACATATACTCTAACTACTTATTATATATAGAAGCTATTGTTAATGAAAAAAGGATACTTTTTAGTTCCGAAGCAAATAAATTACTGAAAGAAGATATTGAAGAAAGATTTTCAGATTATTTCAATTCTAAACTTTTTGAATCTTTAAAAGTTATTAAAACAGATGATGAATTAGAGGTGTTTAATGGTTACACTCCATTATTTAGCATTGCTCAAATATTTTCTAATTATGAAACATTAAATAAACTTATAGCTAGCCCCCAAGACACTGAACTTTACAATAATTTTTATAAAGAAGGATGGGAAAAATTATTGGCCTTCTTTGAAAATGGAGCTTCTTTAGATAATAGTAAAATAGACGAATTAGATGCATTTATAAAAGCAAAAAATATAATAAAAATGTACATAATTAATGATTGCCAGCCAATAGATAAAAGACAATACAAAAAAGCAATAGAAGAAGAAGATTTACCTTTTTAAAAATAAAATACTATGAATAAATATGTTAAAACAGCTATAGAATGCGTTGAAAACTTCAAAGATTCTAATTGTATTAAAGAAATTTGGGGTAAACATGTAAAAGAAAACTTTGATACTAAAAGCTCTCAAGAAAAATGTTGCCCCAAAAATGCATTTTTAGGTTTATGTGAAGATGGTTTAGTAAAAGGAATTCCAAAAGGAAAATATACCAAGTCTATTAAAAATAAAGAATATGCTTTACAAGCTATTGATATATTAAAGCAAAATACCCAAACTACATTTTTACCGAAAGAATTATGGGAACAATTAGAACTTGGAGACAAAAATCATAACTCTCAAATGGATGTTGTTTTGGGATTGTGGGAGAAAGGTTACATTATATATATATATAGAATAAAAAGCTTACAAGTCCTTTTTTAATGCGTCCATTACTTTTTTCTAACCTCTTATGGTTTTCCGTAAACTTAATTATTTGAAGTTATTTATTTTTAGGCGACTTAAAAAAGTAATAAAAAAAACTCCCATAAAATTATGGGGTAATTAAATTTAATAAAAATCATAATTGCAAAAACCAATGTTGTTTTTGCTCTTTAACAATTATGATTTGATTGCTAAAAAAACAAGAAAAACAATGAAATTAATAGAAATTACAAGTAAAATTAATGTTTGGGATAATTGGGTAAATGCTTATAAAAAATACGTTCCAAAATTCATAGAAGAAGCTACCTCTAAAACAACTTGGCAAGAATGGGACGTTGATGTTTTTAAAGAATATTTCGAAAAATCAAACGACCAGTGTGTCTCTTCTTTAAGACAAGGGTATTTTACAAAAGAAGAACAATTTAAAATAAAAGAAAACTGGAATGAAATAGCCCCGCTATTAAAAGCAATAGCTGAAAATCAAAAAAATCCGCAATGGGATATTTATGAAGCGCTAAAAAAAGCCATAAGAAAGTATACCAAAAATGATATGCGATCGGCTACAAACCGTCTTATTGCAGGTTTACAACCCCAATTATTATCTACTATAGTTAAAGAGAAAAGTTTAAGAGAACTCTATGATTATTTACAAGAAACAATAAAGGAGAGTTTACCAAACTACCAACACAATTGGTTTAAAGACAGCTATACTATTGCATCATTATTTAAACAAAGTCTTCCAGCAGAAAACTTCATGGATTTGATATCTTATCCTTGGCAAGTATATGAGTATTCTAAAAATCCAACCCAAACTAACATCATGAATAAAGAAGAAATTCAAAAATATACGAATCTACTAAGTGCAAAAAAACAAATTATTCTTCAAGGCCCTCCAGGTACCGGAAAAACAAGACTAGCGAAGCAAGTGGCTGAAGAAATATCAGGAACTTTATTTGACAAAGAATTAAATCAAGAACAAGTTGAAATTATCCAATTTCATCCAAGTTATACCTATGAAGATTTTGTAAGAGGAATTACCATAAAAAATGATGAACATGGTAAAATTGAATATAGAACAGAAAATAAAGTTTTAGCTAGTATTGCAGAAAGAGCCTTAAAAAACTATACTGACCATAAAAAGGAAGTAACCGTTTTAAATAAAGAAGCAAAATTAGATGTCCATTTTAATTCATTTGTGGATGCTATTGAGTTAGAACTTGAAGAAAATGACAACTATTTAAATTTAACTGATAATGTAGCCATTGTAAATATTGACGAGGATGCTTTTAGATATAAAGGAAAAGCTGATGGATGGGTTAAAAATGGGAATAGAATGTTGTTTAAAGATATTAAACAAGCTTTTTTAGACGATAATAAAGAACGACAAGATATAAAGAAGAACCCTAATGTATCAGGCTTAGCAAAACAGCATGCTAGTTATTTTATTAGAGTTTTAAATAAATTTCAAAAATTTATAGAAGAAGAAAATTTATTATTTGATGAAATTAGTATAGAAAAAGAACCGCTAAAAAATTATGTGCTTATTATTGATGAAATTAATCGAGCTAATTTATCTAGCGTTTTAGGTGAATTAATTTACGCATTAGAATATCGTGGAGAAGCTGTTGAAAGTATGTATGAGATGGAAGATGGGAGTAGAAAAATAACTTTACCTAATAATTTATACATCATTGGTACTATGAATACCGCTGACAGAAGTGTTGGGCAAATAGATTATGCTATAAGAAGACGTTTTGCTTTTATAGATGTTTTACCTGAAGATTTAACTGGTAAATTAAACGGTTTGGAGTTTGCTACAACGTCATTTAATAAAGTAGAAGAAATTTTTGACAATCATGTTTCTTCAGAATTTGAAAAGAAAGATGTACAATTAGGGCATAGTTATTTTATTCATAAAAAAGAAGCTGATTTTTCAATACAAAAAGACTACGAAATAAAACCAATTCTTCATGAATATATAAAAGATGGAATTTTAGAAGATAAAGATAATTTGAAAGAAAAAATTGCAGCAATATAATGATTGTTCTTAGCGAGCACACTGGGTATTCTACTAAAGAACCTTTATGTTTTAGTAAAGAGGATAAATTAAATTTAGATCAAAAAAGTTTTAATCGTTTTTTTAAAAGAAAACTAAACGAACAACAACTTTGTTATCATATTAATTTTGATAATGATACAAACGAATATTCTTTTGAGTCTTCTTATATGGTTGGAGTAGATTGGGTAGTACCTAATAAAGTTAGTATTCAAGTAATACCTAAACTCAATAAAGAAGAAACTGAAATTAATTTTCTTGCCATGCTATTTGAGGCATTAGAAGAAACTGAAAACCTAAAACATCTTGAAGGGTTATGTGAAATTGATTTTAAATCACCTAAAATTCCTATTGAACAACAACAAGATGTATTAACTCCATTATTAGTAATTCAGTTTTTAAGCGTCTTACAAAGTATTGTAAAAAGAGGTTTAAAAAAATCATATTATAAAGTAGTAGAAAATTTAAATGGTAGTGTTAAAGGAAAAATAAATATAGCAAACACGATTAAACAAAATCATTCTAGAGCGAAATTACAATTTACGAATTGCAGTTATGATGAGTTTGGACTTAACTCTTTAGAAAATAAAGTTTTAAAAAAGGCTTTATTATTTTCAAATGAAATCTTAAATAAATACCTGTTTTTAAAAGAGAATCATACCTGTTTGATAAATTTTGTTTCCTCCTCATTTGAAAACATTTCTAGTGAAGTTTCTATAAAAGAAATTAAAAACAGAAGAAAAAATCGATTTTATAAAGAATATGACACTGCCTTAACATTAGCTGAACAGATACTAAAAAAGTACGATTACAATATTACTAAAACTTCAGAAAGAATAAAGGAAACATATCCTTTTTGGATAGATATGTCGAAATTGTTTGAACTATATGTGTTTAAAAAACTTAGAGAAACTTATCCTAAAAAAGGAGAAATAACCTATCATAAAAAGTTTCATGGTTTAGAACCTGATTATCTATTGAACACAGAAGAGAATGGTAATAAAGTAAAAATGATAATTGATGCTAAGTATAAACCAAAATACAAAGACAGTAATATTTATTTAGCTGATGCAAGACAAGTAAGTGGATACGCTCGTTTAAAATCTATTTATACAGAGTTTGAATTAAAGGAGAGTAAAGAATTAATTGATTGTTTGATTGTATACTCAGATCAATCCCTATCGTATGATATACCTTTTATAGAATTATTTAATAATAAAAAAGAAGATGGTAAATACCTACAACTATACAAGGTTGGAGTTAAATTACCAGAAATATAAAGCTAATCATTCCATATTAAGAGACGTTGCAGTGCAACGTCTCCACTAAGCACCAACAGACCTCTAAAATTAATAATAGTAAAACATTAGATGAATTAAAAAGAAAATGACTCTATGCTAGACGCGATTAATCGCGTCTCCACCAATATCAGTCTCCACCAATATCAGTTAAAACAACAACCATAAAAATGGACAAATTCAAAAATAAATACCGCATCTCCTCTACCCGATTACAAAATTGGGATTATGCTAGCAATGGTGCTTATTTTATAACCATTTGTACCAAAAATCGAGAACATTATTTTGGTGAAATAAAAAACAAGGAAATGCAGCTTACCGAAACAGGAAAGCTTGCAGAAACTTATTGGATGGAAATACCCGAGCACTTTCCCTTTGTTACTTTAGGCAACTTTGTTATTATGCCCAACCATATGCATGGTATCTTAATAATAGATAAACCTACTTCACAAGTAAAGACGTTGCAATGCAACGTCTCCACAATGCAGGACAAGATCTCCACCAAAAACCAACAGATGTCGAAAATTGCACCAAAAGCAGGCTCAATTTCAACCATTATAAGATCTTATAAATCTGTAGTAACCAAAAATGCCCGCAAAATAAACTCCGCATTTGGATGGCAATCCCTATTTCATGATCATATTATAAGGAATGCAAAAGCATTTGATACTATTCAAAATTATATAGCCAATAATCCTGAAAAATGGAAAGAGGATACATTTTCTGAATAGCTCAGAAAATGATATCTGTACAGACGTTGCAATGCAACGTCTCCACCCATATTGCAATATCTCCACAAATAAAAAAAAAGGCAATTCCCCCAGTAGTACAGACGTTGCAATGCAACGTCTCCACAATCTACCTCCTCATCTCCTACATAAATAATAAAAACTAGCAATTCCCTCATACAAACTATATAATTCAATATTTTTGTTTTTCTAAAAAATAAACTTACATGCAAAAACTACAACCTATAATGTTGGTTGGCACCGGATCGGATGTTGGAAAGAGCTGGATAACCACAGGAATTTGTAGATGGCTAAAACAAAAAGGATATGCACCTGCTCCGTTTAAAGCCCAAAACATGTCATTAAATAGTTTTTCTACGCCTGATAATTTGGAAATAGGAAGAGCGCAAGCCGTACAAGCAGAAGCATGTGGCATTCCGCCAACGGTAGCAATGAACCCTATTTTATTAAAACCATCATCGGTAAATAAATCGCAAATTGTATTACATGGAAAACCAATTGGCGACCAAACGGCGAAAGAATATTTTTTAGGAGACAATAAAAAACAGCTTTTTGAAGAAGCTAAAAAATCGTTTCATCAATTAGCGGCAAAGCACAACCCTATTGTAATGGAAGGCGCTGGAAGCATTAGCGAATTAAACTTAAAACATAGAGACATTGTAAATATGCGAATGGCGGCAGCTGCCAATGCCTGCGTATATTTAGTAGCTGATATTGATAAAGGCGGCGTTTTTGGTAGTGTGTATGGCACTATTGAATTGCTAGAAGAATGGGAACGAAAATTAGTAAAAGGAATTATTATTAATAAGTTTAGAGGCGATGCCGCTTTATTTATTGATGGAAAAAAGAAACTAGAAGAACTCACCAAGATTCCTGTTTTGGGTATTTTACCCTATGCAAAAGATATAGTAATTGAAGAAGAAGATTCCGTTGCCTTAAACCAACGAGCAACAACGGCGGTTGAAAATAAATTAAATATAGCGGTAGTAAAACTACATTATATGTCTAACTACACCGATTTTCAGGCATTAGAACAAGAACCACTTATCAATTTATATTTTACCAGAAACGCTGAGGAACTAAACAAAGCAGATGTACTCATTATTCCGGGTACAAAAAATACGATTGAAGATTTAATCGCTTTAAAAAAGGACGGATTAGATAGTATTATTAAAAAGCAATATGCGAACATTCCTGTTATCGGAATTTGTGGAGGCTATCAAATGTTAGGTACTACGATTAAAGATCCGTTTTCGGTAGAAAGCACCAATAAAGAAGAAACTGGTTTGGGGATATTTACTATTGAAACCACCTTAACAAAAACAAAACAAACGGTACAGCGTAATTTTAAGTTTAAAGACTTTGAACAAACTTGTGAAGGTTACGAAATTCATATGGGAAAAACGATTGTGCCTAAAAACAAACATTTGAATCTTATTAATAATACGAAAGAGGGGTATTTTGATGGAAATAAAAGTTGGGGAACCTACCTACATGGTATTTTTGACAATGAAAAAATAGTAACCGAATTACTGCAATTAAAATTCCCGAATGCAAAAGCGCTGAATTATAAAGCCTTTAAAGCAGCACAATTTGATAAATTAGCCGATTGGATTGCTGATAATTTAGACATGAAAACCATCATAAAAAATAGCGCACAAGAATGTTAAACGGACATGGTGATGATCTTCATTTAGTGGAGGGAAAAATTAAACACAACTTTAGCTCTAACGTATATTATAAGGGATGCCCAAAACCGTTACTCGATGAAATTTCGAGGAACGTTACAAAAATTGAAAGCTATCCCTCGCCTACTGCCAATGAACTGAATGAATTGGCGGCTAAAAAATTTCAGCTTCATAGCAATCAGTTTTTGTTTACCAACGGAGCAACAGAGGCCTTTTATTTAATAGCACAATTATTTTCAGCTAAAAAAGCAGCTATTGTAGCACCCACTTTTTCGGAATATGAAGATGCTTGTAAAATTTTTAAGTTAGAATATGAATTGATTTCTAGCGATGGAATAAAAAACACCAACGCAGATCTACTGTTTATATGCAACCCTAACAACCCCACTGGTCGTATTTTTTCTAAAAAGGAACTGGAACTTCTTTTTAAACAAAAACCAACCACCACTTTTGTTATTGATGAAGCTTATATAGAGTTTACCAACAACTTAACATCAGTTACCGCATTAACGAATACTTATAAAAATTTAATTGTTGTTCGCTCATTAACTAAAACATTCACAATTCCTGGATTGCGCTTGGGCTATATTGTTACAAATTCAAAAAACATAACAGCGCTTTTACAGCTAAAAATGCCTTGGAGTGTTAATTTATTAGCCATAAAAGCAGGTGAATTTATTTTTAATAATTACGAAACACTTCAATTTAACGCTTCTTTATTATTAGAAGAAACGACGACCTTTAAGAAAGAGCTTGCCCAATTAAAAGGGATAAAAATTTGTGAAAGCAATACCTCTTATTTTTTAGTTGAATTGCTACATGCATCAGCAAAAGAATTAAAAGAATATTTAATAGAAAAGCATCAAATTTTGATTAGAGACGCTACAAACTTTAATAATCTAGAAGGGGAATTCATTCGGCTTTCTACACAAAGTAAAGAAGCGAACAATACACTTATTACAGCCTTAAAAGCATGGAATTAACCTCAATTTACATACTTGTAATTGCTTTTGGGTTGGATTTACTTTTAGGAGATCCTAAAAAACTACCGCACCTTATTATACTATTTGGTAATAGTATTTCTTTGGGTGAAAAATGGCTTAATAAAAATAATTACAAACTTTTAAAAGGCGCGCTTTTAACCATCATTTTAGTTAGCATTTCTTTTACCCTACCTTATTTAATTATAGAGTGGTTACATGCAAATGATTTTAAAATTAGTGCCATTATCTTTTCGGTAATCATGTTGTTTTACTGCCTAGCTAACAAAACATTGGTAAAAGAAGGCTATGCTGTTTTTAATACGCTAAAAAATGAAGGTTTAGCAGCGGGTCGTAAACGTTTATCGTGGATTGTTGGTCGTGAAACCAATCAATTAAACGAGCAACAGATTAGAGTGGCTACTTTTGAAACCATGTCTGAAAATTTAAGCGATGGGGTTATTGCTCCGTTATTTTACTTTTTAATTTTAGGAGTTCCTGGAGCCATGGCGTATAAAATGATTAACACCTTCGACTCTATGATTGGGTATAAAAACGACCGATATTTATTATTTGGTCGATTTGCAGCAAAGCTCGACGATGTTGTTAATTATATACCATCAAGAATTACGGCTTTGTTAATGTTAGTTGTTCAATTTAAAATAAACGGTATTCCATTCGTTATTAAGGAAGGTAAAAAACATAGTAGTCCTAATGCTGGGTATCCTGAAGCTGCTTTAGCCTATATTTTAAACTGTAAATTTGGAGGGCCTAATTATTATCATGGTAAATTAGTTGACAAACCTTTTATTGGCAACAATACTCGAAAAATTGAACACGCAGAAATTAAAAGAGTGGCTACCATTAATTATACCGCTAGTATATTGTTTACTTTTATCATCATTTGTTTACTATTAGTAGTTAACTATGCATAACCAACCTAAAAAATATATAATTACGGGTGCACCTGGTACTGGTAAAACGACTTTAATAAATCTTTTAAAAGATACAATTCCTTGTATGGATGAAGTTTCTAGAAGGGTAATTATTAATGAGCAAGAAAATAATAGCAACGGAATGCCTTGGGAGGATATTAATCGTTTTACTGAGTTAGTTTTTAAACTAACGAGTAAAGAGTTATTAAATGTAAGTACTCAAGTTTGTGATCGCTCTTTATTAGATTTAGAAGCCTATTTAACGGTAGCAAACAAACCAACACCTAAGTATTTACAAGAATTCCCTTATAAAGAGGTGTATCATAAAAAAGTTTTTTTTGCCCCTACTTGGTTTGATATTTACTGTAAAGACGCTCAAAGATTACAAGAATTTGAGTATTGTTTAACCCTAGAGAAAGCGCTACTAGCACAGTATACCAAAAAAGGATTCGAAATTATTATGCTGCCCAAAACTTCTGTTACCATAAGAAAAAAACTTATTTTAGAAACTATCGTATAATAAAATACTATATATTCGCCCCGATTTTTGGTTTTTTATGCTTTTGTAATACCTATTCGGATATAACATTTAGCATAAGAATTAAAAGGGAATTTGGTGTAAATCCAAAACTGTTCCCGCAACTGTAAAGCTTATTAAAGGCTTCATTAATAAAACCACTGTAGTTAAACTATGGGAAGGTAAATGAACGCTAAGCTAAGTCAGGAGACCTGCCTAAATCAAAAACATAATTTAAACTTTCGGGAATAAAAGTTAACGTGTTCGATGGCCTATTTTTATAGGCTTCTTACTCTTATATTTTAATTTCGGAACAAATGAAACACAATGAAATTAAAATTAGTATTCTTTTTTTTACTTACTACCAGTTTATTGATTGCGCAGAAAACAAAATCTGTTCAACTTTTAAATAAACAAAACAATCACCCTATTCAGTTTTCATCTATCCTAAATAAAAATTCTAAAAAAGGAACAACCTCAAATACAAACGGTTTTTTTAAAATTACAGGAAAGCCGAACGATAAAATTAACATTTCATACATAGGTTATAAATCAGTAAACCTATTGTTTAAAAACATGCCAGCAGTGGTTTATTTACAGCCAACATCTTTTGAACTAAAAGATGTAACTATTTCTTCTAAAAGAAAAAAAAGTACTGCATTAAATAAGCTTCAAATAAAAAACTTAGACGCTCCGTTAACAACAAATAATGTAAGTTCTAAATTAATTAAACTTAGAAATTCTAATGATTTAGGGAGTGCGGTTAAAAGTGCTACTGGGGTTAGACCGATAAACAGGTATGGTGGTTTTCAAACATTTAGAATTAGAGGTTTTAATAATTTTGTATTATTAAACGACGGTGTAAGAGACGAGCGTCATAACCTTTCAACAAGTGCGCCTAGTACCAACTTAGCAAATGTTAGCCACATTGAAGTACTTAAAGGTCCTGCTGGTGTTATGTTTGGACACTCTGCTTTGGGTGGTATTATAAATATAGTACGAAAAAAACCAACCGATACTTTTTCTGGAGAGTTTAGTGCTACCTATGGTTCTTTTGATACTTATGAAATGTCTGCTGGTATGGGCGGGTCAATTAATGAAAAATTAAAATATAGAGTCGATTTTGGGCTTACTAAATCTAGCGGTTGGAGAGATTATGGTGTAAATACCAACAATGCTTCTTTTACGCTTAATTATACGCCTACTGAAAAGGATTTCTTAGAACTATCTTTTCAAACGAATAACGATGTATACGATACCGATACAGGTATTCCGGTTGATGATAATGGGGATATTGTTGCAGGAATGGATCCGAAAACGAGGTATAACGATCCGCAAGATTATTTAAAGCACAAACGTTTTGATTTACAGATTAAATACAAGCATAAATTTAATGATAAGGTAAAATTAAGCAATAATTTATCGTGGTCTGATGATGATATAAACTATCTATCTACAGAATGGTTATTTTTTAATGCTGCTAAAGATTCGATAACTAGAGGGTTTCCTTTTTACTTTAACCATACAACCAATACAATTCAGAATCAATTAGATGTAAGTTACCAGTTTAAGACAGGAAAAATAAAGCACAAATCTATTTTTGGTAATTCTATTACTTTTTTAGATAGAAAATCATTTAGAGGAAGTGTAATTGGCCCAGGTACAAAAACCACTATTTCAGTAATAAATCCGATTCTAAATCAAGGACATATAGAAACTGTTGATGAGAAAGTGCAAATAAGAGATGAGTTTAACAGTGGTTTTTATTGGCAAAACTGGTCAGACATTTCTAATCAACTTAAAGTTTTAATTGGTATTCGTTATGATATTTTTGAAGGAAGCTATGCTACCGATAAAATTAATGCAGATAGAGTTTTAATTGAAGAAGGTAAAAAAACAAAAATTCCTTCAACCGCATTTAGTTATAGAGCTGGTTTGGTATATAAACCTTTTAAAAACTTTAGTGTTTTCTCATCATACTCAAACTACTTTAAACCTTCTAGAACGATATCTCCAAGTAGTCAAATTTTTGATCCTGAAAAAGGATATCAAATAGAAGGTGGTCTTAAATATGAAAAACTGAATAAACTAAACATTACTTTATCGAGCTTTTATATTTTAAAACACAATATCGTAGAAAGAAATAAGGTTAATGAATACCACCAAATTGGAGAGGCTGACTCTAAAGGAATAGAGTTTGATTTAACATATACTCCACTAAAAAACATCTATATAAAAGCTGGATACGCTTTTACTGAAGCTAAAATACGTGCTTACGATGCAATCGATTCACAAACTAAAAAAGAAGGTAATGCACTACCTTTTGCGCCAAAACATTTGGCAAATATGTGGCTAAACTATGAGCTAAAAGAAGGTTTAGGTTTTGGTATTGGTGGTAATTATACAAGTAATAATTATACGAATTCTAGTAACTCATTTACATTGCCTTCATATTTATTACTTGATGGTGCTGTTTATTATCAAAAAAATAATGTGCGAATAGGTTTAAATATAAATAACATTACCAATAAATTATATTTTACTGATGCTATTTATGATTATCAGTTCTTCCCTGGTGCTGAGAGAAACTTTAAAGTAAACGTAAGTTATAAATTTTAAGTCCCCTTGAAAAAACTTATAGCTATACATCATTACTTAGGCACTTTATTTTTTATGCTATTCCTTGTTTGGTTTCTTTCAGGGTTTGTAATGATGTATAAAAGTTTTCCTTTTTTGGGTAAAGAAGAAAAAATACAGCGTAAAAAAGAAACAAGCTTAAGTACTAAACAAATACTACCTCCTGCTGCTGTATATAAGCAAGACACTATAAAAACGATACACAAACTAAGAATTAATAGTATTCTTAACAATATTGTTTATCATGTAGAAACTGCTTCGGGTAAAGTTATTTCGAGGTATGCGAAGAATGGAGACCCTATAAATCTTACTAAAAATAAAGCGTTAGGCATTGCAAAAAATGCAACCGATTTAAAGTATGTAGCAACTGTAAAGGTTCTTAACGAAGTAGACCAATGGATTCCTAGACCTAAATTTATTAAACATTTACCCGTTTATAAAGTAAAGTTTACAAACCGAGAAAATACATGGGTGCATGTATCTTCTCTTACTGGTGAGGTTTTAAATATTACAACTTCTGGTGATCGTTTTTGGGCTTGGGTTGGTGCCATACCGCATTGGCTTTATTTTAAAGATATACGTATACATAGTTATTTTTGGCAACAACTTATTTTATGGTTGGCCGCATTAGGTTTACTAATGACGCTTACCGGAATTGTTACAGGGTTAATACGCTATAAAAAGAAACCCAAAGCAAATTTTAAAAGGTTTAAAAATAAATGGTATAACCTGCATTATTATTTTGGTTTAGGTTTTGGCTTGTTTATTTGCACCTGGGTATTTAGTGGTTTTATGAGTATGACTCCTTTTAATTGGGTGCCTAGCTCTTCTTTAAACCAACAGGATAAAAGTATTTGGCAAGGGCAAAACTTTACGCTAAAAAGTATTACAGATAAAGATTTTACTAATTTTAAAGAGCTAGCCTCTAAATCAAAATTTAAAGAGATCCATTTTTCTTTATTTAATGATAATATCTTTATTGAAAAATTCAATCAAGATACTGTTGAAAATCATTGTATTACTTCGATCAATTATAATGCATCAAACGAACAATACATTGCTAAAATAAACAGTTTTAATACCAAAGAAAAAGTAACGGAATTAATAGTACTTAACGACTATGATGCCTATTATTATGATCGGAAAAATATAAAAACATTGCCTGTTATTAAAATTATTACCAATAAGAGCAACTACTATTATATTAATCCGAAAACCAATACAGTACTCCTTAAATCTGCTCCGAAAAACAGAACAGAAAGGTGGTTGTACCATGGTTTACATAGTTTAGACTTTTCGTTTCTTTCAAAAAACCGTCCGTTATGGGATATTATCATGATTTTCTTACTTACAGGCGGAACAATTACTTGTATTACTGCTACAGGTTTGGGAATTAAATTTATAAAACGAAAAACTAGAAAACATTTAAAAAACAAATAGATTAAAGTATTTAGCAGTAAGTAATTAAACACATATCATTAAGCAACTGGTTTTAAACAGAGTGACAAACCCCTTGTTGTCAGTTCGAGCGTTGCTGAAAATCAAAAGACAGTTTGCTTGAAAGTAGCAAACGAAGTTTCGAGAACTATTAACCTTTAAAAAATAGGTTTCAACTGCGATCAATCAGACATTACTTATTGTATTCCAATTAAAACATTTATAATAACACGACCTAAACATGCTCTAAATACAAGAGAAAAACTCATTTTAAAAACCATCTTTTAATTCCAATAATTATATCTACATTTGTGTCGTTATATGGTTTCTTATTTCTTTAGTAAAATTTAGAATTATAGAATTAAAAGGGAATTTGGTGTAAATCCAAAGCTGTTCCCGCAACTGTAAAGCTTGTAAAAGGCTTCATTAATAAAAACCACTGTAGTAATTACTATGGGAAGGTAAATGAAAGCTAAGCTAAGTCAGGAGACCTGCCAATATTACAATAATTTATAATAGTAACTCTCGGGTAAAGAGTTAGAAAATTATGGCTTTTCATACTTTTCTTCCCTTGCCTGCTTAATTTCATTTTTAAATGCAAAAATTGATTTTATGCAGTCTATGGATCATGTGTTTTTCACTATCCATATTCGCACAAAACACCACAATTAAAGGTAAAGTAACTGATAACGAAACTCAGTTAACAATTTCAAATGTACGCGTAACAGCGAACAAAACTATTAAACAAACAACCAATGAAAATGGTGATTTTTCTATAACACCAGATAAATTACCTGTAAGACTAACTTTTTATTTACAAGGCTACCTACCTAAAACAATTATAGTTAAAAAAAACACCCCTAATTTAAATATTACTTTAGAAAAACAATTTACAACACTTTCTGAAATTGTAATAAATTCTAAAAATGATAAAAAATTAGGCGTTCAAAAAGTTTCTAAAATATCTTTACAATTAAGACCTATAAACAGTGCACACGATTTTTTAAAAACAGTGCCTGGTTTATTTATTGCACAACATGCTGGTGGTGGAAAAGCAGAACAAATATTTCTTAGAGGTTTTGATAATGACCACGGAACTGATTTTGCTGTTTTGGTAGATGATATTGGTATTAATTTAAGTTCTCATGCACACGGACAAGGATATGCCGATTTGCATTTTTTAATTCCTGAAACTGTTCAAACGGCTGATTATTATAAAGGTCCGCATGAAACTTCATTAGGTAACTTTGCGGTTTCTGGTGCTGCCAAATTCACATCAAAAGAAACATTGCATCGCAATACTGTTAAATTAGAATACGGTCAGTACGACTTTGTAAGAGCTTTAGCAATGGTATCGCTTATAGACAAGAATAATTTTTTATCTAAAAATAAAGAAAGTGCTTACATAGCTATTGAAGGAACCTTTAATAATAGTTTTTTTGAAAGTAATCAAAATCTTAGAAGGCTAAATACTTTTGCAAAATATACGGTTGCGCTTTCTAATAAACATAAACTAAAAACGTCAATTTCTACTTTTCATAGTGATTGGAATGCTTCTGGACAAATACCACTTCGCGCTGTTAAAAGCGGACTTATAAATAGGTTTGGTGCTATTGATGATAAGGAAGGTGGTGATACTAAAAGAATTCATTTTAATGTACAATTAAGTTCTCGCATTTCAGAGAGCACTCAACTTACCAATCAATTGTATTATGTTTCTAACAAATACAACTTATTTTCTAATTTTTCTTTTTATCAAAATAATCCTATTAATGGTGATATGATTCACCAACAGGAAGATCGTAAAACATATACGTATAAAGGTAACATTTCAATAAAAAACATACTACAAATACCTAATAGCACCACCACTTTTGGTTGGTCAGTTGAACACAATAATAACAATATTGGTTTAAATAATGCTATTGGACGCACCTTAGCAACTCCTATAAATGAGTTTGATATTAAGGAAACAAATGTTGCTTTATTTTTAAAAGAACGAATTCAAATAACCAATAAACTAACTGCTTTAGCGGGTATTAGAGCCGATTATTTTAATTTTAATGTAACCGAATTGGTACCAATACCTAGTGAAGGAAATAGGACTGCTTTAAGAATAAGTCCGAAATTTAGTTTGTTTTACGATGCTACTAAAAACATTCAATTTTATGCGAAAGCGAGTACTGGGTTTCACTCAAACTACGCAAATGCAGCTGTAAAAAATAAAGATATTAATCCTTTACCAAAAGCTGTTGGATATGATATTGGTACCGAATTTAAAATTGGGAAAAACTTTGTTGGTAATCTTGCTGGTTTTTATTTACAGAGTGATGCTGAATTTGTTTTTAGCCCTGATGGTTTTGAATTTGAAAATAAAGGAAGATCAAGACGAATTGGTAGCGAGGCTTCTTTTAGATACCAACCACTACCCTATTTATGGTTAGATACCGATTTAAATTATAGTTTCGGAACCTTATTAGATGCTCCAAAAAGTGATAACAAAATTCCGAGCGCACCTCGTTTTACCTCAACTGGTGGGGCTACTTTACGCTTACAAAACGGAATTAATACTTCATTACGTTATCGTTATTTAGGTGAACGTCCTTTAATTGAAGATGAATCTGTAACTGCTCAAAATTATTTTATTACCGATTTAGTTATCAACTATACAAAACCAAAATATCAAATAGGTTTATCAATCGAAAACCTTTTTGATACCGCATGGAGAGAAGCGGTGTTTTATGATTCATCGCAACTACAAGGAGAACCACAACCTGTTGACGATATTCATTTTACACCAGGTACTCCTTTTTTAACAAAATTAAGTGTAACATATTTCTTTTAAATTATGGGTAAAAACATCGCCAATACAACACATACTTTTTTCTTCTGCGACGGAGGTTCTTGTCAAAAAGCAGGAGGCGAAAAAGTTGTTAGAGAAGCTAGAGCTTATTTAAGAAATAATGATCTTTGGGATACTACTCATACCATTAAAACGAGATGTAACGGTCGATGTGAAGATGCCCCTACCTGTATTGTAAGTCCAGGAGAGTTTTGGTATAAAGAATTAACCCCCGAAAAAATAACGCATATCGTAAAAGGACATTTAAATAATGAATGCCCTATAGAAACTGAGTTATTATATAAAAAAGGATGGGATAAGCAAGTTTCTAACAACGAAAGAGCCCCTATAACACCAAAGCCTTTTGAACTAAAAAATGATACCGAATTAGGTGCGTGTTTTATTACCAAAGGATTTAGTTCTGATCAATATCTGTATCCGTTGTTCTTATATCTTAAAGAAAATCCAGATGGGGTAACTCTCACTATGATTAATCAAGATTCTATTGAATTTAATGATATTGAAACCTTAGAATACTCTAAAACGTATACACTTGAATTATTTACTAAAACAACTTGCATTCCATTAACTATTGCAGCTGTACCTAAAGATAATAAGGAGTTACAACAAGCTAAAATTTCGAGTACCGAGTATTTTTATAAAAAGGAATCGCAGCAAGTTGGTATTCGTTTTAAAAATAAATTTGGTGAAGTTTTAGGAAAAATAGCATTCGATTCTATAGTTAATAAAGGTTGGGAATATTGCAGAAAAATACAGTTAAAAAACGCAATTTTAAATTTAACATAACAATGAAAAAAGGTATTTCAATACTAGGTTTAGGTTGGTTAGGTTTACCATTAGCTTTACAACTTCAAAAAAGTGGCTATACAGTTAACGGAAGTACTTCTAGTTTAGAT
Source organism: Tenacibaculum ovolyticum DSM 18103 (assembly GCF_000430545.1). GTDB lineage: Bacteria > Bacteroidota > Bacteroidia > Flavobacteriales > Flavobacteriaceae > Polaribacter > Polaribacter ovolyticus. The sequence continues at coordinate 158,959 of NZ_KE387166.1, read as the reverse complement.
AGATTAACATCATTAGCTAAATATTCTTTTCATAACTGTAGAATAAAAATTGAAGCTGATACCATTATAGGTGATTGGGAATCTTTTATTCATGAAACAGCAACACTAATTATCAATTTTCCGCCAAAACGAATTGATAGTATTGAAACAATACATCCGCTACAGATTAAGCAGATTATAAAACATACGCCAAAAACTACAAAAGTAATTTTTGTTAGCTCAACCTCTGTTTATCAAAATACCAATAGCCTTGTAAATGAAGCTATAAACTGTGTTCCTGAAAAAGCCTCTGGTATTGCACTAATAGAAGCAGAACAGTTATTGCAACAACATTTTGGCAACAACTTAACTGTTTTACGTTTGGCTGGTTTAATTGGCCCTAAACGTCATCCTGGGAGATTTTTGGCAAATAAAAAGCAATTAAAAAATCCTAATGTTCCTGTTAATCTTATTCATCAAAAAGATGTTATTCGGTTAATAGCAACTATTATAAATAATGATTGTTTTGGTGAAATTATTAACGGTTGTGCTGATATACATCCTAAAAGAAAAGATTTTTATGAGAATGCAGCCATTAAATTAAATATGCCTGCGCCTATTTTTGAAACTAACCCTAAGGAAAGTTATAAAATAGTTGATAATTCTAAATCAAAATCAGTACTAAATTTTACCTATCAATTCTCAAATCCTGAATGGATATTTACAAAAGATTATTTACCTGAAATAGCAATTGTAGGTTGTGGGCCTGGTAATAAAAACCTATTAACCTTAAAAGCTTTTCATGCTATTGAAAATGCTGATATTATTTTACATGATAATTTAATTTCAGATGAAATATTAGCGATTAATACACAGGCTGAACATATTTATGTAGGTAGAAAATACGGCGATAAAGAAGATCAAGAAACACGTCAGAATAACATCAATTCACTAATGAAAAAACATTGTGAACTAGGAAATAAAGTTGTTCGTGTAAAATCTGGAGATCCATACATTTATGGAAGAGCTGCCGAAGAAGTTCGCTTTTTAAAACAGCATAATTTGCCTTTTACTGTGGTTCCAGGAATTTCTGCTGCCTTAGCGGCTGCGAGTTCTGTAAACATTCCTATTACCGAGAGAAGACAATCGAACGCTATTTTAATTTGTACTGCACATACTGCCGATTATTCTACCGCACAACTTAAAGGAATTGCAGAAATGCTAAACGCTGGTAACACACTAGCACTGTATATGGGACTAAAAAGTTTAGATAAAATTATTCCTAAACTAATAGAAGTATGCAAAAACACAAACATTCCTATCAACGCAATTTCTAATGTTTCAAGAGATAACGAAGTGTTACTCTCATCAACATTAGGCGAGATAGAAAACGATATAAAAAAACAAGAACTACAAATGCCAGTAGTATTTTTAATAGGAGTAAAACCAATTAATTAAAAGAATGAAAAAAGGAATTTTACTTTGCGGTCATGGTAGTAGAACCAAAACAGGAACCGATGCTTTTAAAGAGTTGGTTGCTATACTACAAGCTCGTTATACCGATTACGAGGTAGATTATGGCTTTTTAGAATTTAATCATCCTGTGTACGAAGCCTCTATTGAACGTATGTATCAAAAAGGAATTCGTGAAATTTATGCGTTACCAATTATTCTTTTTGCGGGTTCGCATGCTAAGAATGATATTCCGTATGAAATGAATACCATACAAAGCTATTATAGTGATTTAACTATAAAAATGGGAAAACACCTTGGGGTGAATTCATTTTTATTAGAATTAGCGCAAAAAAGAGTTTTAGAAGAAGAAAGCAAACATACACCGATGGATAGAAAAGAGGTGTGCTTAATGGTTGTAGGTAGAGGAACAACCGATACTGACGCAAACTCTGATGTTCATAAATTAGCTTGTATGTTAGGTGAAGGGATGGGCTTTGGCTTTACAACAGTATCCTACAGTGGTACGGCCTACCCTACTGTTACCAAGAGTTTAGAACTTACAAGTAAAATGGAATTTAAACGTACGATTGCAATTCCGTTTTTCTTTTTTACAGGAATTCTGTTAGAACGTATTTATAATGAAATTCGAACATTTAGTGCAACATCTCCTCATGAATATGTGTACACCAAAGCTTTTGGTAGCGATGAGTTAATCTTAAAAGCTTTTGATGAGCGCTTAGATGAAACCATTAACGGTACAGCAAACATGAATTGCCAATTGTGTAAATACAGAAAACAAATTGTTGGTTTAGAATCGGAAGTAGGAAAAGAACAAATCGGCCATCATTTAGGTGTAAAAGGTGTTTTGTTTGAAGAAGATGAAAAAGTTGGTCAAAAAAACAACGTATTTACTAAAATTAAAAAAGGTTTAGGAATATGACAAAAGGTACAATATACGGCGTTTCTTTAGGTCCTGGTGATCCTGATTTAATTACTTTAAAAGGGTTAAAAACTTTACAAAACGTAGCTAAAATATACTACCCTGGCTCTTTATTTAAAGATGGCAGAAAAGCTAGTTATTCACGCTCAATTTTAGATAACTATAATTTAGATTCACAAAAACTCGAAGGGTTTTATTTAAAAATGGATTTAGAGAGAGCGCAAGCAAAGGTTATTTATGAAACAACCTTTCAACAAATACTTTCTGATTATAACAAAGGATTATCTATAGCAATTGTTAGCGAAGGAGACATTAGTACGTTTAGCTCTTTTTCTTATCTGTTAGAAAAAATACAAGTACATAATTTACCTATCAATTTAATTCCGGGTATTAGCTCTTACTTGCATTTAGCATCTGAAAGTAAAATACCATTGTGTTTACAAAACGAAAAAGTAGTCGTAATTCCTCGCATACAAACCAAAGAAGAACTAGAAGAGGCTATTGCTAATTTCGATACTGTAGTATTAATGAAAATTATATCGGTTGTTGACATAATTACCGCTGTAATCGATACTCAAAAACATAACGTTACTTATGCCGAACGCTTAGGAACGAACCAACAATTTATAACGAATAACTGGAGTACTGCCAGTGTAAGAGAAACACCTTATTTTTCTCTTATGATTATTAAAAAAATAAACAAATGAAAATAACCGTAGCAGGCTTAGGTCCTGGAGATATCAATTATATGTTACCCGTAGTTAAAAATGCTTTAGAAAAAGCAGATGTAGTTATTGGTTACGATTATTATTTTCAATTTGGAGCATCACTTTTTAAAGAAGGTGCTGAACTTATTTCGATGCCTTTAGGTAAAGAGGAAGCAAGAGCTCATAAAGCTGTTGAGAAAGCTAAAGAAGATAAATATGTAGTGGTTATTGGTTCTGGTGATGCCAGTATTTATGCCATGGCTGCCATTGTTTATGAAGTGGTATCTAAAGGAAATGATGATGCTATTGAATTAGAAACACTTCCTGGTGTTTCTGCTTTTTTAGCTGCTGGTAGTAAATTAGGTGCACCGTTAGGTCATGATTTTTGCTGCATTTCATTGTCTGATTTAATGACACCTTGGAACAAAATTGAGCAAAGAATTAAAGCTGCTGCAATGGGAGATTTTGTAACCAGTTTATACAACCCAAAAAGTAAAAAAAGACATTGGCAATTAGGTAGATTACAGAAAATATTTTTAACAGAACGCTCACCTGCTACCCCAGTTGCAATTATAAGACATGTAACACGACCAGAAGAAGAACTTAAAATTACCACTTTAGGAGAGTTTAACCCTGAAGATGTAGATATGTTTTGTTTGGTAATGATTGGAAACTCGCAAACCTATCGTTTTAAAGATTATTTGGTTACTCCTAGAGGTTACCTTAACAGAAAACCACATACAGGTAAAGAAATTCAACAAGAAAGTTTTAGAATTGTTACCGATCATATTAAAGAAATTCCTTTTTCTATTGCTGATAAATGGGCAGTAACGAGAGTTATTCATACTACAGGAATTTTAGAAGATTTTAATCATTATTCAGCAACACCGAATGCTATTGAAAACTGGCATACGCATCTTAAAAATGGTGGAGAAATTGTTACTGATGTCACCATGGTAAAAGCAGGAATTACAAAAGCTTTTATAAAAGAATACGGAAATCAAATTCATTGTTTGTTAAATGATGAAGAAGCACAAGCGCTAGCTAAATCAGCAGATATTACCCGCTCACAAGCTGGTATTAGAAAAGCTATTGAAAAATACCCGAATGCTTTATATGTAGTAGGAAATGCCCCTACTGCTTTATTCGAAATTGTTGACCAATTAAGAGACAATACTGCTTTTAAACCTGTTGGTATAATTGGTGTACCTGTTGGTTTTGTGAATGTTTTAGAATCAAAAGAACAATTATCACAAATTGCAACTACTGATTGGGTAATTATTGAAGGAAACAGAGGTGGTAGTAATGTTGCAGCAGCTATTACAAATGCAGCTTTTACATTACCGGAAGCTTCAACTTATTTTAAATCTTAGAAATGAACAAATTCACTCCAGAAAATATAGAAACCTTAGAGCAAATAATACTTGCGCGTAGAGATGTTAGAGGTAATCGTTTTATAAACACACCTATTCTTCAAAAGGATTTAGATAAAATTCTATTTGCTGGAGTAAACGCACCTTCTGTTGGGTTTTCTCAACCTTGGGAATTTGTGATTATTAAAGATTTAGACATTAGAAATAAAATAAAAGACAGTTTTTTTGAAGAGAACGAAAAAGCGAAAACTCTTTTTGAAGGAAAAAAAGCCGATGCTTACACACAATTAAAATTAGAAGGAATTGTAGAATCGGCATTAAATATCGCAGTTTTTTATAAACCAAGTGAACATCCTGTTTTAGGGCAAACTACAATGAAAGAAGCTGGTGTTTACTCAGTAGTATGCGCTATTCAAAATATGTGGTTAATGGCAAGAGCTTTAAATGTTGGTTTAGGTTGGGTAAGTATTTTAGACCCTAACAAAATTAAAACCATTTTAAATGCTCCTGAAAACAGACAATTGATAGGTTATTTATGCTTAGGGCATGTAGATAAATTCTATGAAAACCCAGAGTTAGAACGTTTACAATGGGAAAAGCGTAAAAATATAAACGATGTTGTAATTAAAGATTCTTATTAATAAATGAAATTAATAGAAAAACATATCGATTTTTATTTAATTGGAATTAGCAATCATCCTAGTCCGAAATTGAATGATGATGTCTTGAAATTAATTAAAGAAGCAACTGTTTTTTCTGGTGGAAAACGACATTATCAATTGGTAAAATCGTTCTTACCCGAAAACCATATTTGGATTGAAATTTCTGGTAAAATGGATGCGCTGATGAATCAGTATAAAAAAATTACGACAACGATTGTGGTTTTTGCCTCTGGTGATCCTTTTTTCTATGGCTTCGGAAATACGTTACAACGCTTATTACCCAATGCTAAATTAAGCGCTACTCCTTATTTTAATAGTATTCAACTGTTATGTCATAAAACACAAACGAACTACAATACATTAAAAGCTGTGTCTATACACGGTAGAGATTGGTCTGCACTAGATGAAGCACTAATTAAAAGAAACGAATTAATTGGAGTATTAACCGATAATAAAAAAACACCTGCCGAAATTGCGAAACGCATGCTGCAATATCGTTTTGATAATTACTCAATAACCATTGGAGAAGCTTTAGACGGAGATAATGAACATATTGAACAATTAGATTTAGTTTCTTGTTCTAACAAAACACATGATAATTTAAACTGTGTATTATTAAAACAAGTAACACCTAAACATAAACCTTTTGGTATTCCTGATGCATCCTTTATTCCATTAACGAATAGAGCAAACATGATTACTAAAATGCCAATTCGATTAAGTACTATTAGTGCTTTAGAATTACAAAATAAAACGGTGTTTTGGGACGTAGGAGCTTGTACAGGATCTGTTGCTATTGAAGCAAAACAACATTTTCCGCATTTAAAAATCGTTGCCTTTGAAAAACGAATTGAATGCACAGCTATAATTCAACAGAATACAGCACGTTTTTCAACACCTGGTATTGACATTATTATTGATGATTTTTTTAACCTCAACTTAAATGATTTTGAAATTCCTGATGTTGTTTTTATTGGTGGTCATGGTGGACGCTTAAAAGAACTACTCCATTTAATACATCAACTAAATCCAGCAGTGCGATTCGTTACCAACGCTGTAAGAGAAAGCAGCTCTAAAATATTTACAGAAGAACTTACAAAATTGAATTACATCGTTAATACTAGTGTTATTCAAGTAAACCAACATAATAAAATTAGCATTCACACAGCTGAACAAAAATAAATGAGAAAAATAGCCATCATAGCAGTAACTGAAAAAGGGATAGAAAAAGCCCTTATTATTCAGAAAGAATTTCCAAAATCATTAGTCATAACTACTTTACAGTCTAGTAATGAAAGTGTATCAACTATTACGTCTATTTCTGACTATTTAGCTGATAATTTCATGAAACTAGATGGTATTTGTTTTGTAACAGCCTTAGGTATTTGCGTACGCTTAATTGCACCATATATTCAAGATAAAAATACTGATCCAGCAGTAATTTCTGTTGATGATTTAGGTTTAAACGTGCAATCTGTATTAAGCGGACATAAAGGTGGTGCGAATGATTTTGCATCAAAAACGGCGAGTGTATTAGGAGCAAATGCTGTAATATCTACCGCAAGTGATGTGCAAAATATTTGGGCTTTAGATACCCTTGGAAGTCAATTTGACTGGCAAACAGAAAGTTCAGTGCCTACGAATAAAATAATGGCGTTGTTTGTTAATAACAAACCAACAGCATTACTTTTAGATATTAAAGATAAAGGTACACAGCATTTAGAAAAAATAGTTCCTAATTTTGTAACCGTTTTTTATAATGAAAAAGACATTGATTATACACAATTCGAATTATTTATTGCGGTAAGTTATAAAGTTTACGAAGCTAAAATCTCTAGTTTATTTTTAATTCCGAAAGTACTATCTGTTGGTTCTGGATGCTCTAAGCAATTAGATTTTAAACTATTTCAAGAAACATTCAAATCAAAACTAGCTGCTGAAGGATTATACTTTTCTGCCATCAAAAACTTTGGTTCTATTGATATTAAAGCGGAACAGCAAGCTTATTTAGACTTTAGTGAGACTAACAATATTCCTTTCAGCACCTTTACTTCTGATAAAATAAACACCGTTACGATACCTAATCCAAGTGCAATGGTGCAATCTAAAATTGGTGTTAATGGTGTTTCAGAATCTTGCGCGATGTTACTTTCTGGAAATAATGAATTACTTGTTGAAAAACAGAAAATTCATTTAGATAACAGTGAGAAATTCACTTTTTCGGTTGCTTTAAACGCAGAAGTAGTTCGTAAAACAGCGGTTGCTATTATTGGTGCAGGGCCTGGTGATGAGGAATTAATAACCGTAAAAGGAAAACAATATTTAGAAGAAGCCGATTGTGTGTTATATGCAGGTAGCTTGATTCCTGAAGAAATGACGAATTGGTGTAAGCCAGGAGCGGTAGTTAGAAACTCTGCAATGATGACTTTAGAAGAGCAAGTTTCTTTAATGCAAGAACATTATAAAAAAGGAAACGCTATTGTTCGTTTACAATGTGGTGACCCTTCTTTATATGGTGCTATTCAAGAACAAATGACCATTTTTGATGAGTTAGGAATGGACTATTTTATTGTTCCTGGTATTTCTTCTTTTAGTGCCGCCGCCGCTGTATTAAAATCAGAATTTACCATTCCTGAGGTAGTCCAATCAATTGTATTAACTCGTGGTGAAGGAAAAACGCCAATGCCTTCAAAAGAAAGTATTTCAGCATTTGCAGCAACAAATTCAACCATGTGTATTTTTTTAAGTGTTGGTATTGCTAAAAAAGTAGAAGCACAACTATTAGAACATTTTGATGCCGATACTCCCGTAGCCGTGATGTATAGAATTTCTTGGAAAGATGAAGAAATTTTTCAAGGAAAATTAGAAAACCTAGCACAAATTGTAAAAGAGAGTAAAAAAACAAGAACGGTATTAATTGTCGTTGGTCATGCTATTGGAGCTCGTAAAAACAGATCGCAATTATATAGCCCTGAATGGAAACACATTTTTAGAACCAATAAGAAATTTGTAGTTACAGAGTAGCTGTGCATCTTAAAATGAATAAAACCTTCAAAAAAATATTAACAGGTATTGCGATTATATCAGGAATTGGAATTGTTAGCTATTTAACACTTGTTTCGCTGGTTTGGTATCAATTTAATGTTGGCTGTGGAATGGATGATGGTCCATTTAAAGCTGTAATTGTTACCCCTAGTGAAATAACAAAAAATGCTAAAGAATTTGATTTATCTGATAATGGAATATTAATGTTGGAAAATAGAAATGATACTCTTTCTCCTACATTGACTTTGATTGAAAAAGGAAAAGTTAAATGGACTTTGGATATGAATACTCAAAATACAAAAGGGTACGAATCAACCAACATATGGAAAATTAGTAATGTATCATTCGAAAAGAAAACTGACCCGATAAAACTTTTATTTACTGGTCATTGGACTTTTGGAGCTGAACAAGGTTCAATGGAAATTGATAGAGAAAATGGAAATAATAAATTCTGTTTAAGTTGGTAACTTAAAAAAGAACAGGCTAATTAATTAAAAATAAATAAGAAAAACAATGATACTTGTATTTGGAGGAACAACAGAAGGTAAAAAAGTAGCAAAATTGCTACAAGAAAAATCGATGCCTTTTGTGTATTCAACAAAAACAAATATTCCTTTTGAAGAAAACAAAATTGCTAGTTACAGGCATGGTGCTTTAAATGAAAAACAATTAGAAAATTATCTGATAAAAAACAATGTAAAACTGATTGTTAATGCCTCTCACCCCTTTGCCGAAATATTGCATAATACTATCGCAAGGGTAGCTGAAAGTTTGCAAATACCTGTAATACGATTTGGTAGAAAATTATTATCAAAAACAATTCATCCGTTAGTATCTTATATAAATACTTATGATGATGCTTCAAATTTATTTAAAGAAAATCATATACTATTAGCATTAACAGGTGTACAATCTATTAAGAGACTAAAACATTGGTGGCAAAAAAACACTACCTATTTTAGAATACTAAACAGACCTGAATCTTTAGCTATTGCAAGAGAGAGTAATTTCCCCGAAGAACAATTAATTTTAGGATTGCCTTCTGCTGATTTAAAAAAAGAGATTGAGTTAATTAAAGCAAAATCAATAAATATTGTTTTAACTAAAGAAACAGGAAACAGTGGTTTTTTAAGTACAAAAATAGAAGCGGCATTAAAAACGGACACACAAATCATCATCATCACACAACCAGAAATTCCACCTTACTTTAAACCAGTATTTAATGTAGTTGAGTTAGAAAACTTACTTACTAGTACGCAGCGTTCATTATCGCTAACTAATAACGCAACTAAATGGGATTAAGAAAAGTACCTAAAGGCCCATTAAGAGACGGATTTACAACTGGTACGTCTGCCACAGCTGCTGCAAAATCAGGATTGATGGCGATTATCCATCAAAAAAAGATAGCTTCAGTAAGTGTCCACCTCCCTATTGATAAAGTATTGGAAATTCCTGTGCATCATTGTGAATTTACAGAAAACACCGCTAAATCTTCAGTAATTAAAGATGCAGGTGATGATCCTGATGTAACAAACGGAGCAGAAATTGGATGTATTTTAAAACTTACACAAGAAAAAGAAATTCAATTTATCGCAGGAGAAGGTGTTGGTACTGTTACGCTTAAAGGCTTAGAGCTCGCTATTGGAGAACCTGCTATTAACCCTGTTCCTAGAAAAATGATAACCAGTGCCATTCAAAAATTATTACATGATTATGATTTAGAATGTGGTGTATCTGTAACAGTATATGTTACGGATGGCAAAAAGTTAGCAAAACGTACGCTTAATGAACGTGTAGGAATCATGAATGGTTTATCTATTTTAGGTACAAGCGGTATTGTAAAACCTTATTCATCATCATCATATATCGCAAGTATAGAGCAAGGTATTGATGTTGCAATTGCTAATAACATTACCGAATTGGTAATTAATTCGGGTGCTAGAAGTGAAAAATATTTATCAAATAAATTTAGTCATTTACCTGAATATGCTTTTATCCATTATGGAAACTGGATTGGTGAAACACTTACTAAAATAAATAAATCTCCCATTAAAAAAGTTAGTATTGGTATTATGCTAGGAAAAGCTGTAAAACTAGCAGGAGGAGTTACAGATACGCATAGTTGTGTATCTAGTTGGAACAAAGACTTTGTTGTTGAATTAGCAAACCAAGTTGGATTTTACGACGCTGATAGAATAAAAAAATTAAACATGGCTGGACGATTGATTGAATTGTTTGAGTTTGAACAAAACTCCCCTTTCTTTCAATTATTATTAGAACACTGTTACCAGCACACACATACAAAAATTAAACAGGTAGTACTAGATATTTACCTTATTCATAAAAACGGAACCCTTATTCAATTTATAAAAAAATGACTTTAACTTCTTTAATCAGGCCTTTAATGGCTGGTATTTTACATTCTTTTGAACCCGATCATGTTACAGCTGTTTCAGTATTAGCTACCGAGAATGCGATCAATAAACAAAAAGTTAGTTTTAAAACTGTTTTTAAAGCATCTCAATGGGCTTTTGGTCATTCAGTAACACTATTGCTTTTTGGTGGTGTAGCATTGTTATTTAAAAGCATGGCTACTTTATTTATACATGATATTTCTTTTTACGCAGAACTAGCTGTAGGCCCAATTATGATTTGGTTAGGAGTTGTAGCTATTAGAAGAAATCATGCTATTAATGAAATGGTAAATGACCATAAAAAGATTGAAGCTCATGAACACGACCTTTCAAACCCAATACATTTACACGGAACCAAAGGGGAAGAAATAGCCGTAAACCCAATGAATAAATCTTTTTGGATTGGTATGTTACACGGTTTAGCAGGAACAGGTGGTGCATTAACATCTGCTTTAGTTTTAAGTAGTACCACGGTAGCTGATGCTATTTTAATTTTAGCCGTAGAATCACTAGGAATTATTGTAGCAATGGGTGTTTACAGTTATGTTTTAATTTATGTAATGAGCCGATTTTTAGAACGAAACTTAGCTATTTTTAAGTGGATGAATGGTATTGCAGGAATAGCTTCTGTTATTATTGGAATTGTTTGGCTATATAATAGTATTCCTCAATTATGATACAAGATAAAAAACAACTCAACTTTCCTTTTTCAGCTATTGTTGGGCAAGATAATTTTAAGCTAGCGCTAATTTTAAATTTGGTTGATCCACTTATTGGTGGAGTACTTGCTATTGGAGATAAAGGTACAGGAAAAACTACTTTAATTCGGTCGGTAGCCAACTTAATGAGTACCCAACAAAATTCGTCTTTTGTAAATTTACCTATTGGTGTTTCAGAAGACAGAATTTTAGGTAGTATTGATTTAGAACAATTGATAAACACTAAAAAAGAAGTGATTAACCTTGGTTTAATGGCACAGGCAAACGAAGGTATTTTATATGTAGATGAAGTTAATTTACTACAAGATTACCTCACTGATATTTTATTAGATGCAGCTGCTTCTGGTAGTTATTATTTAGAAAGAGAAGGTGTATCTCATTATTTTAAAAGTCGTTTTTGTTTAGTTGGTTCTATGAACCCAGAAGAAGGAAATTTACGTCCTCAGTTAAAAGATCGTTTTGGTTTAAGTGTTACTATAAAAACACCTACTGAGGTTAAAATTCGCCAGAAAATAATTAAGCAACGTTTTAAATTTGATGACAACCCTATTGAATTTATAACGAATTATAAAAGTGAAGAGGAAAGTATTTCTAAACAGATTGAAACTGCTAAAAAGAACTTAAAAACTATACAAATAACCGATGCTATTATTGAATATTGTAGCGAATTAGCTGTAAAACATCAAGTGGAAGGTTTACGTGCAGATATTTTATTATTAAAAACAGCAAGAGCGTATGTAGCATATAAAAACACAGTTACAATCACTAAAAAAGATGTAGCTATAATTGCCGATTTTGTATTAAATCATAGAAGTTTACACACGCCTCCTAATCAGCAGGATTCTTCTGAAAATCAAAATAACCAATCACCAGAAAACAATTCTGAGACAAATTCATCTAAAGAAGAAAACGCAACTATTCTTATCCCTAAAAACGAGTTTCAAAAACAAAAAGAAAGCGCCTCTAATACCATACAGCAAGCTACAAATACTGTTAATAGTATAGATGGTAATATTTCAGTTAATGACACAAAAAAAACGGTAAGTCAATATTTAGCAACTGATAAATTTGAATTAAAAACGAAACGAAAAAAGAACCTATTAAAGCAACATCATGTTTTTTTAATTGACTCTAGTGGTTCAATGTTAAAAGACCAAATTATTGCTTATGCTAAAGGAACTGTAAATAAAATAGCTGAAAACTCTAAAAACCAAAACACAGAATTTTCAATGATTTCTTTGTTTGATGGTGAAGCGCAACTTCTTTTAAAGCAAACAAAAATTTTAAAAGACATTGAAATTGCTTTAATGGATTTAAAAACTGGTGGAAAAACAAATTTAAAAGCAGGTTTTAAACATATAAAACGAATTACTGCTGCTGTTGATTTTAAGCATTACTTACATATAATAACTGATGGAAAATTAAACGCTGGTGATAATTTAGAAGATACTGTATTGGCTTTTCAAACCTATTGTAAAGGTATACATGATGCTCAAATTATTGATGCAGAAAAAGGAATGGTAAAAATTGGTGAAGCCAAAGAATTAGCCAATCGCATTAATGCGAACTATGAAGTTTTAATTACTGAAAATATATAAACCTAAGATACTTGACAAAACAGTTTATCATATCAGCACCCAATAGTAACGCAGGAAAAACCACCATTACCTTGGGATTATTGCGTTTATTCAAACGTAAAAACAAAACAATTCAACCTTTTAAAGTTGGACCAGATTATATAGACCCAAAGTTTCATGAATTGGCTTGCAATAAAGTTGGTGTGAATCTAGATTTATATATGATGTCTCAACAAGATATTGATACGAACCTATCTCATTACGGAGAAAAAGGTGACATTAATTGTATTGAAGGTGTTATGGGCTTATTTGATGGTGCTAAAAAAGACAAAGGTAGTACAGCTGAAATGGCTAAAAAACTACAAACTCCCGTTTTACTAGTAATTGATGCCAAAGCAGTTGCCTACTCTGTTGCACCACTTATACAGGGTTTTGTGAATTTTGATGCAACTATAAAAATAATGGGAGTTATTTTTAATCGTGTAGGTTCTAAAAGACATTATACCATGTTACAAGAAGCTTGCGAAGATATTGGTGTACAATGTTTTGGGTATTTATCAAATTTAAAAAACATTGAAATTCCTTCAAGACATCTTGGATTAAACATTCAAGAAATTGAGAAATTTGATAGTATTATTGATCTAATTGCTGACGAATTAGAAAAAACACTAGACTGGAATGCTATTTTAAAAGTTTCGAAAGAAGTAAACACTCCTCCTCCTTCAATACATAAAACAACGACTAAAAATATAACATTTGCTATCGCTAAAGATGAAGCTTTCAATTTTATATATCCTCACAATATAAATGCAATGAAACAACTGGGAAAAGTTATTTTCTTTAGCCCTATTCATGATACTGAAATTCCGAAATGTGATTTTATATTTCTTCCAGGAGGATATCCTGAAGCTTACTTAAAAGAACTTTCTACTAACACCTCAATGTTAGAAAGCATCAAAACATTCGCTGAGAATAATGGTCAAATTTATGCGGAGTGTGGCGGAATGATGTATTTAGGAAAATCAATTATATCTGAAAACAACACCGCTTTTAAAATGGTTAATTATTTTGATTTTGAATCGACCATAGTTGATAAAAAATTGCACTTAGGCTATAGAACAACCAAAACAAATAATCACATATTTAAAGGACATGAGTTTCATTATTCTAGTTTACAAAACGATAATGAAACTACTATAAATGCAACAGTTTTAAATGCCAGAGATGGTGAAACTGATACTAAAATTCATAAAAAAAATAAGGTAATAGCTTCTTATATCCACCACTATTTTGGTACACCTGAAATACTATTACAATTAATTAACGAATTAAAATAATAACGTATGAAAATTTACACAAGAAAAGGAGACAAAGGTAGTACTGGAGTTTTTGGAGGAAAAAGAGAATTTAAAAACTCAGCACGAATTGAATGTATCGGAACTTTAGATGAGGTAAATTCAACTATAGGATTAATGCGTTCTAAATTAGGTAACGACCACGAGTGGCAACCTAACCTACACCGTATTCAAAAAGATATGATGAATATGATGTCGCATTTAGCACGCCCTTCAGATTCTAAAAAAGTAAACCCAAATCCTGAACCTAAAGACGGTGCTGAATTTTGTGAACAATGGTTAGATGAAATGGAAGATAGTATCAGTTCTCCTTCTGACTATTTTTTACTACCTGGAGGAAATGAAATATCTGCACTTTGCCATGTTTGTAGAACGCAAGTAAGAAGAGGTGAACGACAACTGGTTACTTTAATGCAAGAAGATCCTGAGTGTGTACATGACTATATTATGAGTTACGTAAACCGTATGTCTGACTTATTCTTTACCATGGCTAGAGCCGAAATGGACAAACATGGTGTAGCCGAAGAAAAATGGAATCTTTTCTTATACAAGAGAAAGAAAAAAGCAGTTAAAAAATAACTCTGATTTTTCTGTTGAACTATTTAACAACCGTCAGTTCGAGTGATTTTTAAGAAGTGAAACGAAGTAAAAATTATATCGAGAACTATATAATAACTTCTCGATACAAAATTATTTTTCTCGCTGTTGCAAATAATTCCACTCGAAGTGACAAGGTAATAATCGAATAAAATTTAAAAAAGAATTATAATTATTAACACTGTCAGTTCGAGTGATTTTTAAGAAGTGGAACGAAGTAAAAATTATATCGAGAACCAAATAATAACTTCTCGATACAAAATTATTTTTCTCGCTGTTACAAATAATTTCACGCGAAGTGACAAAATAGGAACTAATAAAATTTAAAATAATGAATAAGAAAATACCAATTACCATAGTTACCGGATTTTTAGGTGTAGGAAAAACAACCCTAGTACATAACATGTTAAGAAATGCCAACGGAAAGCGTATTGCTGTATTGGTTAATGAATTTGGGGAAGTAGATGTAGATGGACAATTAATTGCTTCATCAGAATGTGGTGATGATGATTGTAATTTAGTACAATTACCTAATGGATGCATTTGCTGTACCGTACAGGAAGAGTTTTTACCTTCTATGCTACAATTATTAGAACGTAAAGAAGAGATTGACCATATTGTTATTGAAACTTCTGGTTTATCAATGCCAAAACCTTTAGTAAAAGCTGTTAACTGGCCAGATTTAAAACCTCATATAACTATAGATTCAGTGATTACAGTAGTAGATGCTGTTGGAATAGCTACTGGAGAAATTTGTGATAGAGAACGCGTGCAGGCACAACGTTTGGCTGATGATTCTTTAGACCATGAAACACCAATTGAAGAATTATTTTTAGATCAATTAGCCTGTGCTGATTTAGTTTTAGTTAGTAAAAGAGATTTAGTTGACGATGAAAAATTTTCAGCAATAACTAAAATAGTAACCGCTAAAGCAAGACCAAATACGAAAATTATACCTGTAGAAAACGGTACGTTAGATAATAGTTTATTGTTAGGTATTGAAGCTTCTGCAGAAGATGATGTAGATAATCGTCATTCTATTCACGAAGAGCACCATAAGTCAGGAAATCACCACCATCATAATGACGATATTAAAACTATTTTGTTAGAATATGCCGAAACAGCAGCTATTAAAACTTTAGTTACCGATTTAAAAGCATTGGTAGAAAAACACGAAATTTATAGGATTAAAGGTTTTGTAAACATTCCTAACAAACCTATGCGTATGGTTTTACAAGGTGTAGGTTCTCGTTTCGATTATTATTTTGAAAGACCTTGGGGAGCTAATGAAGAGCGTAAAACAAGTATCGTTGTTATTGGTAAAAATATAGAATTGACTGAAAAAAATGAAGTGATTACTCATATTCATTCGCATAGTCACGGGCATTCGCATTCTCATTAAGAGGTGTATAATTTGATTCATTTTTATAGAGATCAGTAGTTAACTATCATTAATTGCTTTTCTTTAAATAAGATGATATTTGAAAACTAATAAATACTTCTCGACTACGCTCGAGGAGACATTTTATTGTTCTCTGTTCGAGCATTACTTTTAATCGAATGATAATTTGATTGAAAGTAACAAACGAGTTTTGAAAACTATTAACTTGTTACAAATTAGGTTTAATAAAAATATAAAGCGTGCATTTAATTTCTACCATACCAGGCGGCTGGAACCCTAACGATGAAGGAGTGTTTTACATCGATCAATCTCCTGGAGACATTGTTTTTTTATCTTCGGCAGATTCTGATTTATTTATGATGAATAATGCCTACAAATTAGTACATAATTCTTTAGAAAATGCCCCCTCTTTTCGTTTTGCTAACCTTAGTTATTTTAAACAAGAGCTAACTATAGATACGTATGTTGATGAGGTTATTTCATCTGCCAAAATTGTTGTTCTTAAACTTTTGGGTGGTAAAGCCTATTATAATTATTTATGTGAAGCTGTAACTGATTGCTGTGAAGAAAACAACATTCAATTAGTATTTTTACCTGGTGATAATAAACCAGATTTAGAGTTAATGCAATCTTCTAACATTCCGTTAAAAGATGTAGACCTCATTTGGAAATACATTCAATCTGGTGGTATTGAAAATTGTAAATCAGCGTTGCAATTAATTAACAACCGAATTAGTGATTCAAAAGTAACTCCGAATGCTATTAAAACGATTCCCGATTTATTTTTATATCATCCTGAAGAAGGAATTTATACTACTTTAAAACCAAAAAGCACCCAAAAACAAGCCATCATTTTTGGGTACCGAAGCTACTATCTATCTAATAATTTAGCACCTATACATAGTCTTATTAGTGCATTAGAAACACAAGGTATTTCAGCTGTTGTTTTAATGGCTGCTGGCTATCGTGAACATGATATTCAGCAACAAATATTCGACTTACTAAAACAACATCATCTTAAAAATCCTCAAGTAATTATTAATACTACGGGATTTAGTGTGCAAGGGTTTCATGACACCACACAAAGTTTATTTGATGTATTTAATGTTCCCGTAATTCAAGCCATTATGGGAAGTTGTAATCATGAAAGTTGGTTAGAAGGTGATTTTGGCTTGCCTCCTACTGATATTGCAATGAATATTGCCCTACCAGAAGTGGATGGTAAAATTATCTCAAAAGTTATTTCTTTTAAAGAATCTATAGAAAAAGACACGTTAACAGATTCTGAGGTTGTTTCTTATGTACCACATATTGAAGGCTGCCAGTTTGTTGCTAAAATGGCAAAAGCTTGGATAAATCTTCAGAATAAAAATAATTCAGAAAAGAAAATCGCTTTAGTTTTACCAAATTATCCTAATAAAAATAGCCGTTTAGCAAATGGTGTTGGTTTAGATACTCCACAAAGTACCTTGCAAATATTAGCGCAATTAGCTGATGAAAATTACGAATTAGCTGCTAATTACCCCACAACAACTAACGAACTTATAAATAAATTAACCGATGCTGTTACCAATGATGTAGAAACTATAAATACTTTAAATGAGCGTAAAACAATTCGTTTAGAAGAAAGTGTTTTTTATGAATACTACAATCAATTATCTCCAACACTTCGAAATACTGTAGAGGCACAATGGGGGCAACCAAATGAATCTCCTAATTACAAAGGAGGCGCTTTTTTAATTCCCGGATTTATATCTAAAAATATATTTGTTAGTATTCAACCCAGCAGAGGTTATAATTTAGATTTACAAGCAAGTTATCATTCACCAGATTTACCCCCTCCTCCAGCCTATTTAGCCTATTATATTTGGTTACAATACAGTTTTAAAGCAGATGCTTTAGTACATATTGGAAAACATGGTAATTTAGAATGGTTACCAGGAAAAAGTGTTGCCTTAAGTGAAGAAACTTGTTTTCCTGCTGCTATTTTAGGTCCGATTCCTCATTTTTATCCTTTTATTATTAATGATCCAGGAGAAGGAACACAAGCTAAAAGAAGAAATCAAGCTATTATATTAGATCATTTAATTCCGCCAATGACACGAGCTGAGAATTATGGTGATTTACTAAAATTAGAGCTTTTAATTGATGAATTTTACGAATCGGCTTTAGTTGACAGAAAGCGTGCTACATTGATTAAAACTAAGATTGAAAATCTTGTAAATGAAACCCATCTAAAAACTGATTTAAATCAGGACGGAAAAGATATTGATGCATTACTAGAAGTAATTGATGGCTATTTATGTGAATTAAAAGAGTCTCAAATTAGAGGTGGTTTACATATTTTAGGAAAATTACCTAGACAAGAAAAATTAGTCGATTTAATTGTTGCTTTACATCGTTTACCACAAGGTAATTTAAAAGGAATTACACAATGTTTAGCGGATGATTTACAACTTAATTTTGACCCAATTAATGTTGTTTATTCTGATTCTTTTGACAAAGAGATTTTTGGTATTCATTGTAGAACCTACGGACAAGCAGTAGAATTACTGGAAAACAAAGCTAAAAATATCATCAGTCAATTGTTAGCTGGTAATAATGCTAGTAAAATTGGTGCTGATACAATACAAATTATAAAATACATACAACAACATACGATGCCTGTTTTACAAAAAACAAGCAATGAAATAGGTAATTTAATTAATGGTTTAAACGGGCAGTATGTTCCTCCTGGTGGTTCTGGTGCTCCAACACGAGGACGTTTAGATATTTTACCTACGGGAAGAAATTTTTATTCTGTTGATGTACGTACCGTTCCTTCTGAAACAGCGTATCAATTAGGTCAAAAAAGTGCGCAAAATATTATTGATCGTTATTTACAAGAAAATGGCGAATACCCTACTTCTATTGGTTTATCGGTTTGGGGAACGTCTACTATGCGAACTAGTGGCGATGATATTGCACAAGCTTTGGCATTAATTGGTGTAAAACCTGTTTGGCAAGGAAGCAACCGAAGAGTTAAAAATTTTAAAGTGCTTTCTACATTAGAACTTAAAAGACCTAGAGTTGATGTAATGCTGCGTATTTCTGGTTTTTTTAGAGATGCTTTTCCTGATTTAATTTCACTATTTAATGCTGCTATTGAAAAAGTAGCTTCCTTAGATGAAACTGCTGAACAAAACCCTATAAAAAAGCGTTTTGATGAAGAAAGAAAGCAATGGAAAGAAGAAGGGTTAGATGATAAACAAGCCAATGAACGAGCTTTATACCGTGTATTCGGATCGAAACCGGGAGCTTATGGTGCAGGTTTACAAGGTTTAATTGATGGCAAAAATTGGACTACTTCTGATGATTTAGCACAGGCTTATATTAATTGGAGTGGTTACGCATATGCTGGTAAAAATAACAGTGGGAAATCGGCTCATGAAACCTTTAAAAAGCGATTAGCGAATATTGAAGTGGTAATGCAAAACCAAGATAATAGAGAGCATGACATTTTAGATTCTGATGATTATTATCAATTTCAAGGAGGAATGACGGCTGCCGTAAACACCATAAAAGGATCGCAACCCGAAACTTATTTTGGAGATCATTCTCGCCCTGAGAATCCAAAGGTTAAATCTTTAAAAGAAGAACTGTTAAAAGTATTCCGATCTCGGGTAGTAAATCCTAAATGGATGCAAGGTATGCAAGAACACGGTTATAAAGGTGCTTTTGAAATGGCAGCAACAATGGATTATTTATTTGCCTACGATGCTACTACTAATTTGATTGAGGATTTTATGTACGAACAAATTACCGATAATTATTTGTTTGATGATGAAAATAAAGCTTTCATTGAAGAACACAATCCTTGGGCTTTAAAAGACATGTCTGAACGTATGTTAGAAGCTATTCAAAGAGGTCTGTGGGAAAATCCATCAGAAGAAACAATTGAATATTTAAAAGATATTTATAAAAATGCTGATGCTTTAACGGAATAAAACACTTATTAAATTAGCTTGGATATTGTGAGGTATTTTAATTGTGTTTTTTACTAAGACCTCACAGGTTTTTGAAACCTATGAGGTCGCCCTTTTATTGTCATTTCGAGCATTACTGAAGTAAAATGACAATTTTATTGAAAGTAGCAAACGAAGTTTACGAGAACAACTATTAAACTCTAAAAAATAGGTTTCGACTGCGCTCAACCAGACATTGCTCATGATATTCCAGTTAAACATAGCTAATTAGCCACTGACCCCAATTTTTCATGTACAGTTCTATTATCTTTTAAAAAAAACTGTACACGAAGCGACACACTTTCTTTGTACAGAAAAAAATACAGTAAAAAAATCTGTACAAGTGTTGTACAGATTTTCCTTGTTTTATAAGCAACTGTACAGTTATTTATTTAAACCTTGTTGAAATTAATAATTTTAAAAACAATAATTAAGTCTTTTAAATTAAAAATATTACTGTTTTATGGCTTTAATGCGAAAAATCACTCGCACGTTAAATATGAGTAGTATGAAACCTGAATTTCAGCGAATTTGTGGGATTAAAAAAGAGAACGAAATAAAATTCCACCTTTTTGGATATCAAAATTTTAAATTATATTATTTTTGTTACATTAAATTAAAAAAACTATGAAAAAAACTACTTTAATATTAAATCTGTTTCTACTTTTAGTTACAGTAACTTTTGCACAAACGAATATTTCAGGTGCAATTTCTTCAGATACAACTTGGAGTTTAGCTAATAGCCCTTATGTAGTAAACGGAAATACCATAGTAAATGAAGGTATAATACTTACTATTGAACCTGGAGTGATTGTTAAATTTGTGAATAGTACTGTATTAAAAATTGATGGTCAAATTAATGCTATTGGGAATACTAATGATAAAATTAAGTTTACTTCAGCTTCAGGAAACCCCCAAAATGGAGACTGGGGACATATTGCTTTAACAGACAAATCTAATGATGCTATTATTACTAACGGAGCATATGTTTCAGGATCAATATTTAATAACTGTATATTTGAATATGGAGGAGGTTTAAGCAAAGGTATCATAGCTATTGAAAATTCTTTTCATTATTTAAAAAATTGTATTATCCGAAATAGTTCATCTGATGGCGTAAATATTCAAAGTGGGTCTATTCATATAGATACCTCACAAATTTATAACAATACAAAAAACGGATTATTTCTAAACAGTTCTTCTACAAAAAATATTCAGATTGTAAACAATTCAATATATAATAATTCTGAAGGAGGAATTGAATTTGATGGCTATTTAAGTTCTTCTTTCATGTTTACGATACAAAAAAACTCAATAAGTAATAACAACGGTACAGGTGGAATTCATTTCGATAACACTCAAGATGCAACATTAGTAATAGAAGAAAACGATATTTTTAATAATAGTGCTAATAAAGGTGGAGCGTTTTATTGTAGAGGAGGTAATGTTACTTTTAGGTCTAATAATATTAGAAAAAATAATGGTAATACTAGTGCTGCAATTCATATTGAAGGTCGATTTAACCCTGGTAAATTATTATTATCCGGGAATTATTTCTATGACAACGTTGGAGGTTCGAGTATTATTTACATAAATTATTTTAATACAGGTTATACTACAGAAATTGATTTCAATAACAATATTATTGTTAATAACATTTCTTCAAACAACTTGATATACCTCAATGGTACAAGTAAAATAACCTTCAAAATTAATGCCAATGAAATTAAAGAAAATTCTACTTTGAATATAATTCAAACTGACAACAAGTTTCATGGAGAAATTAATCATAATAATTTTCACAATAATTCAGAACAAATAATTTTAAAAAACTCTAGTATTACTAATATTAATGCTGAAAATAACTATTGGGGTACAATTATTGAATCAGAAATCCAAAATAAAATATTCGACTGGACAGATAATGCAACTTATGGAATCGTAGATTACACATCTTTTTCAACGACATTAAATACCACAGCTAAAAATAATGTTGCACCAGTATTAGCTGATGCTACTATATCAACAGATGAAGATACCAATATTGATTTAACACTTACCGCAACTGATCCTGATAGTAGTCAAATTACGTATGCTTTAGTTTCTAATGGTTCGAATGGAACAGTAAGCATTGCTAACAATATAGCAACTTATACCCCTTCAGAAAACTTTAATGGTGCTGATAGTTTTACTTTAACTGCAAATGACGGTGAAGCTGATAGTAATGTTGCAACGGTATCAGTTACTGTTAATTCTATTAATGACAAGCCAGTTGCAAATAGTAACTCCATTATAGTTTACGAAGGAAATATTATAACCATTTTACAAAATGGAGAAACTTCTGTACTTTATAATGATACAGATATTGAAAATGATGCTTTAACAGCTATAATTGTATCTCCCACAAACTATGGTTCACTAACTTTAAACTCTGATGGAACTTTTTCTTACGAACATAATGGTTCAGACGCGGCATCAGATAGTTTTACTTACAAAACCAATGACGGTTTTTTAGATAGTAATACAGCAACGGTAAATATTACGATTAATCCCATTAATGATAATTTACCTACAGATATTCAGTTATCTAATAATTCTATTCAAGAAAATATATCTCAAACTTATATTGGACAGTTAACTGTGATAGATTTAGATTTACCTTCTGATAGTCATACATTTGAATTGGCAAATGGAATAGGTGATGATAATAATTCAAATTTTATTATAAATGATGAATATCTTTATTCTAACACTTCATTTGATTATGAAGCACAACAAACATTATCAATTCGTCTTAAAGTTATAGATGCTAATAATCAATCTTTTGAAAAATCATTTGTAATTAATGCAATCAACGTTAACGATATAAATATAACTTCTGAGATTACTAATTCTTATTGTTCAGCAGGTACAGGTACAGGTGTAATAAACATTACGAATGTTAACCAAACTTCTGGAACAATAATCTACAATTGGTCAGCAAGTAATGGTGGAGTAATATCTTCTAGTCAAGAAAATAGTCAAAATTTAACAAATCTACCTGATGGAACATATAACTTATCTATATCAGACGATAATTTCACTTATAATGAGAGCTTTGAAATATCTTTAATTCCACAATATAATAATTTAAGTATTTGCCGTGTATCAAGCGATGACTCTGAAGTAACAAAAAATAGAATTTATTTAAACAATCAAGGAAACTATAACGTAGCTTTCTATGAAATTTTAAGAGAAAGTAACGTAGCTAATGTTTATACTACCATTGGAACAATAGAGTCTATTGAAAATTCATTTTTAGATGATTCCTCAAATAACATTTCACAGTCCTATAATTATAAAGTTAGATTAATAGATAACTGTGGAATTACTTCTTCAAATTCAGATTTGCATAAAACTATGTTATTACAAAGTAGCATTGCAGTAGATGAAACTGTAAACTTAAATTGGTCTGATTATCAAGGAACAAGTTTTACAACATATAATATTTTTAGAAACAAAAACCAAGAAGGATTTCAAATGATTGGCTCAGTTTCAGCAAATAATAATTCATACAATGACACAACAGCAAATGCTGCAGATAATAATTATGAATACTATATATCTATTGAAGTTGATGCTTGTTTAAGCCAATCTGCAAGAAGAAAATCAAATAGTTCTACAGAAATAAAATCAAATCATCAGAATATAGGAAGTTCGCTTTCTTTGAATGATTTTATTAGCTTAAAAGAATTATCGATTTACCCGAATCCTACAAGTATTAATCTAAATATTAAATTAAGTACTGGTGTAACCTTAGTAAAAGGAGAAGTTTATAATATATTGGGGCAAATAATTATGGAAATTAGGGAAACAAAATTTTCAATAGAGAACCTTCCGTCATCAACATATTTCATTAAGATTTTCACTTCAAAAGGAACAAGTACTAGACGTTTCATTAAAAAATAAGAAATGAAAAAAACACACTAAAAGACAACAAAAAACTGAGGTAAAAACCAAGAAAACTCCTCATTAAATTTACACAATATTATTCTAGGCTCAAAATACTACTACTTGGTATTTTGAGCTTTTATTTTCTGTATAATTACTACTTATTTTTACAAAACTGAAACATAGGCTTCATCATAAGGTAAACCCGATTTTACAATAGCAAAACTTTGTTTGATTAACTTATTTGAAACAGCTATTAAAGCTAGTTTTTTGCTCTTTCCTTTGTTTACAATACGCACATAAATATATCTACATCCTTTATTATGTTTGCATGCATTAAAGGAACATAAAAACAAAAGATTTCGTAACTTTCTATTACCAAACTTTACTTATTCTCCTTCGACCTCTTACACTACTCCCTGACTCTCGTATTATAGCGTTTATACCAACATAACTACAAAGTTGTTTCAAGCTTTCAAACTTGGTAAAACCATCGGTGATTATAAGCATAAATAAAGCTGTTTTAAGTCCGATTCCTGGAATACTGGTTAATAATGTTAACTGTATCTGCTGCTCTTTTTTACTAGAGATAATAACCTTTCTTCAATTCCTTTTAACTCTTTATCTAAATGTTTTTTATCTCTTTTTAAAGAACGATAAACCCATTTTAATGGAATTCCTAAAACCTCCTCAATAATCGCGCAAGCATCTCGCTTGTGATATTTTTTACGCTAAATCACTATTTCAAAACCACATAGATTGTCATTTACAATAGTAATCGACCACTGTAATTACTCTTGACGTCACGAACAAGATGCTCGCGATAGCGTGAGAATAACAAAAACCTAAATTATATTATTACTCTATAAAACTATAGATATAAACTTTCTATAGAAGCTTTTTGCTTCCTTAGTTTTTGCTAAATTTACGCGTTCCCATATATAATATTTTCTACAAGCTATCTAAAAAGAGTATGATATACCCCATTAAAAATAACGAAACCATTACACAAAGTGAAAAGAATATTTGTATCCTTTTTAATGGTAGCATAACAATTGAAAATAATGGAAAAAACATTTCCATCCCTTCAAAAAGTTACTTCTTTTTTGATACTTCTTTTCAAATTATTGCTGCTGCACCTTATTTAGAAGGTTTTGTTATTAAGCTTAATTCTGATTTTTTAAAAACGTTTCCTGATATAGATGAACTATCTAAGAATATAAAAAATAATTTTGAATTTCATAAAATAAAAAACTTAGAAAGTAAAAAAAGTAAAATTCAATCTCTTTTAAATACTGATAGGAATAAACGACTTGTAGAAAGTTACACTCATGTTTTATGGAGTGAATTATTAACTGATTTTTCTAGCAACGAAACTACAAAGTCTACCATTGAGCAGTTTTCTGATTTAATAGATCAGAATATTGAACGAAATTATTGTGCAGGAACCTATGCTGAAATGCTAGGAATTCCATTAAAACACCTTATTAAAGAGGTTAAAAAAAATGAAAATAAAACACCTTGTACTTTTATTACTGAAAAAGTAATTGAAAAAGCTAAATACAAATTAATTCAAACCAATGATACTAGTAAAATGATTGCTTATCAATTAGGTTTTGAAGATCCTTATTATTTTATAAAGTATTTTAAAAAAAATACGACCCTCACTCCTACGCAATATAGAAATCAATATTCAAAAATAAGTTAAGCGGGAATTTTTTACATCTTTTATATTTTTTTTCCATTTCTATAAGCTTCCGTTTGATACATCTTTGTAGTATCAAATTAACACCTTAGAAATTAAAAAAATATAAAATGAGTCTATCTAAAATACTTGCTGATAAAAAAGCAACAAATGCACAGAATATTCCTGCTGATAAATGGGCTATTATGGAAAATAGCACTAATACCTTAAAACAGGATTCTCTTAGTAGAAAAGCCTTACAAAAAGGGCAATTATTGCCTAATTTTAAACTTCCTGATATTAATGAAAAGGTAGTTACCCTTAATAGCTTTGAAAATGACTTTTTAATAATTTCTTTTTATAGAGGTGGTTGGTGTCCTTTCTGTAATCTCGAATTAAAAGCATTACAAAATATACTACCACAATTAAAAGCACTGAATACGTCACTAATTGCAATTTCACCAGAAACACCTGACAATTCATTAACAACTTCAGAAAAAAACAAATTATCATTTAATGTATTAAGTGATATTAATAATGTGTACGCTAAACAATTAGGTTTAGTTTTTAAAATGCCTGAAGATTTACGAACGCTATACCATTCTTTTAATTTAAATGTAGATGTTCATAATGGTAATAAAGAATATGAATTACCAATGCCTGCAACTTATATTATAAACAAACAACGAGAAATTATCTACAGTTTTGTTCCTGAAGATTATACTGAAAGACTAGACCCTAAAAATATCGTTGATATTATAGAAGCAACAACAACTATTTAATTTTTTAAAAACATATATCATGAAAAAAATAATTTTAGTCGCATCAATAATTTTTGCAGCTATTACTGCTAATAGCCAAACATTTACTTTAAAAAGTAATGAAATGGGAGGCCAACTTACCAATAAGCAAGTATTTGCTGGATTTGGTTGCGAAGGAGAAAATATTTCACCTCAATTATTTTGGGAAAACGCACCAAAAGGAACAAAAAGTTTTGCTGTAACCGTTTATGACTCAAAAGCACCTACTGGTAGCGGATGGTGGCACTGGGTAGCTTTTAATATTCCTGCAAACACAAATGAATTAAAATCTAATGCAGGAAACCCTAAACTAAACTTAGCACCAAATGGAACTATTCAAAGTATAACAGATTTTGGTACCAAAGGATTTGGAGGGGCTTGCCCACCTAAAGGAAATGGAGAGCATCCATATATTTTTACTGTATATGCATTAAGTATTGATAAAATTAATCTTCCTTCAAGTACACCTGCTGCACAAGTAAACTACTTTATAAATGCAAATACAATCGGAAAAGCAACGATTGTTTCTTATTACAAACGATAAATTATTATAAAAAAGATTTTCTTTTCTAGCAAGTAAATAAAATCTTCTCTAATACAAATAACAATGAATAAGTATAGTATATTATTACTAATCTCATCTGCATTACTCTCTTGTAATACTTCTATAAAAAAAGAGAAAACAACACAAAAAGCAGTAAAAAAAATAGGAACATTAGAGGTTGTAGCTGAGATGAATATTA
This sequence comes from Tenacibaculum ovolyticum DSM 18103, assembly GCF_000430545.1. Classification (GTDB taxonomy): domain Bacteria; phylum Bacteroidota; class Bacteroidia; order Flavobacteriales; family Flavobacteriaceae; genus Polaribacter; species Polaribacter ovolyticus. Next base: position 131,573 of record NZ_KE387166.1, on the reverse strand, counting down.
ATCCTGGTAATGTAGCCGTTTCAAAAGAAGGTAGAATATTTAGTAGTATTCATCCTTTAAGGTCAAAAAAATTACAACTTGTAGAAATTACCAATAAAACAACATATATTCCTTTTCCTAATTTAGAAGTTCAATCAACATTAGAAAGTAAATCAGATGAAAAGCTAGATACGCCACTAGGAATAATATTTGACACTAAAAATCGCCTTTGGGTAATTGATATAGGGTTAAATATTGGAAAAACCAGATTATATGCTTACGATATTAACACTAGAAAGAAACTATTTCAATTTGATATTCCTCAAGAAATAGCTCCAAGTAATAGTTTTGTACAAGATTTAGCTGTTGATGATAAAAATGGTTTTGTATACCTAGCTGATTTTGGAAACCCTGGAATTATTGTTGTTAATATTAAAAAAAATACCTTTAGAAAAATTGTAGATCTTCCTAGTATGCAAGCCGAAAATATTGATATGATAATAGACGGAAAAGTGCAACAATTTATGGGGAAACCTGCTCGAATTGGATTAGATCCTATCACACTTTCTGCAGATAGAGAAACTTTATATTATGGAGCAATGAATGGTACTAAATGGTATCAAATACCAACAAGTACTATTCGTAATAATGATGAAGACCGTAAAATACTTAAGCTTATTTCAGTTGTAGGTAAGAAGCCTATTTCTGATGGTGCCGCTACAGATAATATTGGCAACCATTATTTTACTAATATTCAAAATTATAGTATTGATGTACTTCTAAAAAACGGAAAACTAAATACCTTAAAAAAAGATTCCCTTTTAAATTGGGCAGATAATATAGCAATACATAATAACTGGCTATATGTTGCAACAAATCAACTGCATAAGTCCCCCGCTTTCACTGGAAATATAGATAAATCAAAGACTCCCTTTCGAATTCTTAGATTAAAATATAAATAAAAAATCCAGTAGAGAGTATTGTAGCGGTTTAGGAACTAACCTAAACCGCTACTTTTAAATAAAAGGCTGTAAACAAACGACAACTTTTTTTTATTTACTCGCAACAAAAATTTCTTTTAATTGCCTCACCATATTTCCGTTTCCAGAAACAGAAATCTCTCCTACCTTATCTGCAATTTTCTCAACATATTCCATTTCTTTTAATTTGTATAACATCTCGTTATCTTCCATTAATTTAGCGGTATTTAACAAACTTCTGGTTGAAGCTGTTTCTTCTCTTCTCGTAATTATATTGGCCTGTGCCTTTTTCTGCGCAATTAAAACCTGATTCATAATCTCTTTCATATCTCCTGTTAAAATCACATCTCTAATTCCACAATTAATAATTTTTACACCTAAATCATCAGCTTTTTTTGAAACTTCATTAAACACAGCTGTTGCAATATTTTCTTTTTCTGCTAACAATTCATCTAAAGTATAGGTACCAACATACATTCTTAAAGCTAACTGCATTAAAATATATAATTGTTTTTCATAATCTTTATTTTCTAACAAGGCTTTTTCAATAGCAACTACTTTATATTGTGTATAAAAATTGATTCTAATAGTTGCTTTATCCTTAGTTAACAATTCTTGCCCTGCAATTTCTAATTGCAATTGCCTCATATCAGCTTTTGCAATCTTAATAGTCGTATCGTTTTTCCAAAATCTATAGGTTCCACCTGTTAAGGTTTTAGTATGCGTATCATTAACTAATAATATTGCTTTTTCATAAGCTGCAACTTCAAATAATCGAATGTATTTATTAAATTCATAGTTACTAAACAATGCTTTATCAATAGCTTCTGTAATATAAATCTTACTAACATCAATTTTTTGAAATTTTCTATTTACAACACCTTTCCAATAAACATGTCTTCCTGCTTGTAAAACCCTCGTAAAATTATCATTCTCATAAATAATAACCAATTCATTGTCTTTTACATTAATAACTTCAAGCATATCTACTAAAAGCGTATCTTTTAATAAAATTTCTATCGCAACAGCTGTATTAAACTCTTTTGTTAAATCATATATAATTACGTTTTGATTTAAAAATAACCAATGGCTTCCTTGTGTAATTACCTTTTGATAATCTCCATTTTTAAATACCAATCCTACTTTTCCTGTATTAATTCTTACTCTTTTCATTTTTTTAATTTTTAAATTCTGAAAATTTATTTTTATTAATTTCAGAATGATTTACTTTATATAATATTCTCTGTAACAGAGAAACATCTACTAATTTTAAAAACGATACGCTAAAATGCTTAACAAATAACGGAAGTGATTTATTTAAAATAAGCTTGAAATTTGTTTTTTAAAATGGATTGAATTCATAAATGAAAGCAACTGATTTATAAAAAGTCATTCCTTACTATTTTTAAAACTAAAAACTTCAAAGTTCTTTTTTAAGTGTTTATTAAAAAACCCATTTAGAACGTATCGTTTTATTTTTTAATAATCAGTTTTACAAGATGATTAGCTTAAGGGGCTTTACTCAAGCCAAGAGGTTGGACTCGAACCAACATGCCGTTAGGCTTACCATAATTACTAGAACCGAAATCTAGTGCATTCGACCGCTCTGCCATATCCTTTCGGATAGTGGGATTCGAACCCACGAACTTTTTCTACTGCATTAACCGACTGTGCTACATAACTTTCGTTATGGAAGGATTCGAACCTTCGTACATAGAGTGAGATTATTTTTTGGTAAATAATCGAAACCTTCAAGACTAGTTGCATATAAAAACCGAATACAAAAACTGTACGGATTTATACAATGGTGCTATACAGAAACACCCAACAAGACTTGCTTGATATTTTTAAATGTCATTGCGAGAGAAACGAAGCAATCTTTTCTTTTAAACTAACACTTACTTCATTTTACTACCTCATAACGACCTATTTATTTTAATTCATTTTTTTCTTTTTCTTAATAACACTACAAATATGCAACGCTATTACGCATTGTATTTGCGTAGTATAATTTAGTTTACTTTTTTTTCGTTTTTTTACCCTTTTTAGAAGGTTTACTTTTCTTTTTCTTTGGCATTTTTTCTTTAACTCTTTCTTTCTGCTCTTTTATAGTTGCCATAAATTCGGAATTAAAAGTGTGTTCTTTTGCTAGTTTAATAAAACTCAATGTTGTCTTATATTTTTTAAGTTGCTCATTTAAAACTGCCTTTTTAGAGTATAACAATGCTTTATCTGATCCTTTTACCGTTAATGCAAAATCAATAAAATCATCCGCTTCTTTTACATCTTCATTCCATAATAACACATTAATATAATGTGTATACACCTCGAAAGCATTGATATTTATTGCTAATACTTCTTTGTAATAACTAATAGCTTCGGTATACCTATACAATCTTTCAGCATATACTCTACCCATTAATGTTAATGCCATGGTATTTTTATCGTCGTATGATAAAGCATAATTTAAAGACTCCATTGTTTCTTCTAAATCATAGTGATATGAATCTAGCGCTTTAAAAACGTAATTATTTATACTATTTCCCATATTTTTATTTTAATGTTACTTCGAGTGAAATTATTTACAACAACGTGAAAAATAATTTTGTATCGAGAAGTTATTAATTGTTCTCGATACAATTTTTCTCCGTTTCACTACAAAAAATCACTCGAACTGACATATTTATTCTAATTGTTTTCTTAAATCAGTTTTTAACTGACTTCGTTTTGTTTTAAAAGATTTCTCTTTCTTTTTTTGCTTAAAATCGGAACCTGTAAATATTCTTACTGGGTTTCCTCTTTCTAAACTCAAATGGTTTTCCCATTCACTTTTTACAGTTTCTTTTAACTGATTAGTATTGTGTTCTCGAATCTTTTCTTTTAAGCGTAGTATCGCTATTTTTTTATTTTGATGTTGAGAACGGCTATCCATTACCAAAACTTGTACGCCTGTTGGTGTATGTTTTGCTCTTATTGCAGAACTAACCTTGTTTACATGTTGCCCACCTGCTCCTGAGCTTCGAATGGCTTGAAATTGAATTTCATTTTCATTGATTGTTTTTTCTTCAAATTGATGTAACTCATAACATCCAATAAACCAATTTTTACGTTTATGATATTTTCTAAATGTTGATGTGCCAATCCATTGAATTGAACCCAACCAATCGTTTAAAAACTCGGGAAGTTGTTTTCCTTTTAGTTCTATACTTACTGATTGTACCGTGCCATTTTCTATTCCGTTTTCTTTATGAAGTATTTGATATACAATCTTATTATGTATCAATTCTTTTAAAAATAGTTTTAACACTTTAGCTACTACCCAAGCACATTCTGCGGGACCTTTTGCTGCTGTTAATTGTATTATTTTAGTTTTCATTATTTCTTATTATTTATATGAATATCTTTACAAGTAAACTTGCGTTAGGGATTGAAGCATTTGTTTGAGCTCTTTTTTATTTTTCAAAAAAAGCGAGTGTGTAAAGCCCGACCTTTAGGTAACGCCCAAAAAATGTTACTTATCCATTCTAACAATTTTAGGTGTAAATGTTCCTAACACTTCAACCAATTCTTGTTGATTACTCATTACTTTTTTAATGCTTTTGTATGCCATTGGAGCTTCGTCTACTCCGCCACCAATAAGACTCACATCATTCATTTTTAATTGATGCTTAATTTCGCTTTTCGTGAATTTTTCTTTACACTTTTTACGAGAAAACAAACGTCCTGCACCGTGTGAAGCAGAATTTAAACTTTCGCTATTTCCTAAGCCTCTAACAATATATCCTGGCGCTGTCATAGAACCCGGAATAATACCTAACTGTCCTTTATTTGCAGGTGTTGCTCCTTTTCTATGCACAATTAGTTCTTGCCCATTTACTTGTTCTTTCCAAGCAAAGTTGTGATGATTCTCTATTTTAGCAATGGCTTTAGTACCTAATAATTTACCTATTCGTTTGTGAATATTATCGTGACAAGCCTTTGCATAATCTCCAGCCAAATTCATTGCCAACCAATATTCTTGTCCGTCATGCGTATTTAAATCTAACCAAGCCAAATGCTGTACATTTTTAGGAAGCGGACATTGTTTTGTTGCCAAATACGTGTAATGTTTAGCTATGTTAGCTCCAAAACCTCTACTTCCACTATGACTTAATAAGCCTACATATTCACCAATTGGTAAACCAAACTCATTATTCGCATCTGTAATATTTACAGTCCCAAACTCCACAAAATGGTTTCCTCCACCTGAGGTTCCTAATTGTTTGTAGGCTTTGGTTTTTAAACGTTTTAACAATGGAATATCATTAAATTCAGTACGTTCAAATATTTCATGATCGTGTTTTACCTTATGTGTTTCACGCATTCCGAATTTGGTGTGCTCTGACAAGATATTTTCTAATTGATGTCGTTTTCCTTTTAAGTACGATGCTTTTATCGGGTAAATTGTTAAACACATTCTACATCCAATATCTACTCCTACTCCGTACGGAATTACAGCATTTTCTGTTGCTAAAACTCCACCAATTGGTAAGCCATAACCTGCATGAGCATCAGGCATTAAAGCTCCTTGCACTGCTATTGGTAATTTTAAAGCATCATATAATTGATATTTTGCTAAGTCGTCAATTTCATTTTCTCCGTAAATTGTAAAGGGTGCTCTGGTATTTTTTAATTGATGAAAACGTACTTCTACGGGTTTTATTAATCCTTCAACTACTTTTCCCCAAATGGCATTTCCTTGAAACTTTTCGGGTGTTAATAACACTTCTTTTGCTTCTTCTAAAATGCGTTCTTTCTTTTCTTTTTTACGGTATCTGTTTATTTGACCTAAAGCGATATTGATACTATTGTTCTTTGGAAACCCTAATTTTATTAGGTCTTTTCCTTTTAATTTATTTCCCATGATTTAATTTTGAGATGTTTTTTCTACGGAAACCAATTTTTTAATTGGTTTCCTTTTAAAATTCCTACTTAGGCAGGAAAACTATAAACTTCGAAAAATCCCTTGGAAATAAACTCCATAAAAAAAGTCCGAAATTTTAAAACTTCGGACTTTTCATATATAATAGTGTTTGCTATGTATAGTGTGGAAAGTCGCGAAGTAAACAATAAAAAGAACCTAGTTCTCTTTGTATGTTTTTGTTGAATAGTGTATTAAACATTTACTTCGTTTTTAATTTTTATTGAAAGACCTTTATACTGTGCTTAAGGTAACATTTCAATAAGTATGTTTTGTGCTTTATTGCGATGCAAACTTATAACGTGTTTTTGAATTACACAAATAAATATAAATTTAATCACCTAAAAATCAATTGATTAAAAATAATTTAGACACTGTAATTCCTGTCCACTTTTTGTAGATTCTTTAACTAACTGATTCTTTGCTATGTACTTTTTGTACTACACGATTCAAATTGAGTTTCAGGTTTTAAATTTTTTCATAAAAAAAACGTCCAAAAATTAAATTTTGGACGTTTTTACTTTTTATGGTATAATTTTCTACCTAAAATACAACTCACAAAGTCGCATTTTTGCGTCCTGATATGTGATTTTTTGTATTGTCATAGGTTTAATTTTTAGTTTTTAATTAATTTATAAAATATAAATGAGCGTTTTAATGCTCTTTTTTGTTTTCTTTTAAGAATGCCTATGGCATTTATAGTATTTCTACCACTTTTCCATACACATTTTTTGTCCATCCGTTAATTCTCCCTCGGTTGTTACCTATTAACAATCCCCGTTTGTCATTTTTACCTTTTACAAGATGCGTAAAGCAGTTTCCACGTACTTTACAAAAAACAATGTCTCCTACTTCGCAATCTTCCCAAATAATAGGTTGTAACCGTACTGGTTGTTTCGATTTTAAAAGTGGTAACATAGAATTACCTGGTTCTTTTGATATAATGGTTTCACCATTATTTAATTTTTGAATTTTCCAATTCATATTTATTATATTTTATAAATTATGTAACGCAATATTGGGTTACATATCTCATAAACTATAAAAGAACCTTTTCAATGAACTGCTGCAAAGATGCGATAATTAATAGATTATCTCCAAATTTAATTTTCATGTGCTACAAAAAAAACATAAAACAGTTTAACAACATTTGTCGTTTAAAAAATAATAGGAGTAAGTTATAAGTATTTTAATGTCTGGATTATTATAGTTTCCTATCCTCTAAAAAAAATAGTTCTTCTCAGTAATTTATGTAATAATTAAGAATATTCTTTAATTCTATTTTATCGGTAAAACTCTTAAACTATCTGCCTTAAAACACTTTAACAAAATACCAATATTATTCTAATTACGTAATTCTCTCCTTTTACAAATTCTGTTTACTTATTGTGAAAATAGTCGATGATGTACAAGTGTATAAAAAGTATACAACTACATGATTAGTGTGTAAAAAATACACACTAAAAACAATCTAAAAATCTATAATAACCAGCAAATAAGCTTTAAATACTAATGGTATGTAAATTGATATAATGGACTTAAATAAAACTATAATATGAGTATAGGAACTATTAATTTAAAATCATCACATAGCAAATACGCTAGCACAAACCAAAAAACGACTCCAATTAACTTTCGAGCTCTTATTGTTATGCTGAGTTCATTTGTTATTATGATTGCTGCTACTTATTCTGTTTACTTATTACAAGATGATTTTTCTAAATTTAATTTCGAAAGATTAAATACAACTTGGGGTTTTTCCTTTTTTATACTTGCAGCAATATTGTTTGCTTTTGGAGCAATGACTTTTATTTATGATTTATACTTATATTTTAAATACAAACCAATAGCATCTGTAAATGATAATGAACTACCTACTGTTACTGTTATAGTACCTGCTTATAATGAAGGGAAACAAGTTTTAGAAACTTTAAAGAGTTTAGATAAAAGTGATTATCCTAAAGAAAAATTACAATTATTATCTATTGATGATGGTAGTAAAGATGATACTTGGCATTGGATGCAAGAAGCTAAAAGAATTTTAGGTAGTGAAGTTACTATAATGCAACAACCTAAAAATATGGGTAAGCGTCATGCCTTATATCGTGGTTTTAATATTGGTACAGGAGATGTTTTTGTTACTGTTGATAGTGATTCAATAGTAAAAAAAGATACGCTTCGTAATTTAGTAAGCCCGATAGTTATTGATAAAAATTGTGGTGCTGTAGCTGGTAACATTCAAGTGTTAAATAACAAAAAAACTTTATTACCTAAAATGCTAAATGTAAGTTTTGTAATGAGTTTTGAATTTAAACGTTCTGCTGAAAGTAGTTTAAATTCTGTTTTATGTACTCCTGGTGCATTAGCTGCTTACAGATCAACTGCCGTTTTTGCTTGTTTACCAGAATGGATTGATCAAAAATTCATGGGTAAATCATCTGATATTGGTGAAGATAGAGCATTAACAAACATGATATTAAAACAAGGCTATAGCGTTTTATTTCAAAAAAACGCATATGCATATACAAATGTACCTGAAGATTATATAGGGCTATATAAAATGTTTATTAGATGGGATAGAAGTAATGTTCGTGAAAACATTGCGATGTCTAAATATGTATTTACAAATTTTAAAGAAGGTAATAAATTTGGATCAAGATTATTGTTTGTTACCCAATCAATAAAAATGATTATGTCGTATCCTTTTTTATTATTTATGTTATATTTCCTTTTATCTCACCCCGTTTTATTTATAAGTTCTACTTTATTTAGTATTTTGATAGTATCGACGTTCCCCGTTTTATTTTATGCTAAAAGATATGATTCAAAAGAAGCTTTCTGGGCATATTCTTATAGTATTTTATATACTTTTGGATTATTCTGGATTACTCCATACGCTATTGCTACTGCAGGTAAAAGTGGATGGTTGACTCGTGAAATATCTGCATAAATATATTATTAAGAACCTGTAATAATTAAACTTATTACGGGTTTTTAATTTTTGAAGTAGGCTAAACATACTTTAATCTCAAAAAAAAATAATTACCCCTTCATTTTTAAGTACACCCTAATTTAATTTTTACTGAAGGCATAAAGCAGTCTGACAACATTTTATGCAAATTAGGGTGTTTCTTTTTTAACAACATTAATCGTTCAAAAAAAATATTCTAAAGCACAGTAAAAATTATATTTCTTTAATTTTACTTAAAAAATGGCTCTACAAAACCAATAAATTGTAAGTCTTTTTTTTTCCAACGTGCACCATGTCCTGATGCTATTCTTACTTCATAAACTAATTCATGCTTGTAATGATAATATACATTCCACCAAGTTTTATTTTTTAACATGTTCGTCAATAAACTTCTTACTTTTTTTTCCTTTTCAGCTGGATTTCCAATCGCTTTTCCCCAAAAATTATTTGTGGTTCTTTCTGAATGTTTTTCAAAAGCTCTTACCGCTTTTGTTATTTGTGCATTAAAAATTTCAAAACTTGCATCATAAACTTCTTTGTTTATTGGCGGAATTGCTTTTTCATTTTTAATTGTTGCCGATGTTATTCTTTGCCCTAAAACAATTAGAAAGTCGTTAATATTTATTTCTTGAAACTTTTGTATTGTTTCTAATATATATTCTTCTTCTTTTAAAAACTGAAATTTATTAAAAGCTATGCTTCTATCCGTTTTAATTTCTTCTTCAAAACAAGGCAATTCATATTTTTTAAGAAAATCTTGTTCTGTAAAATAGTTCGTTAAATTACACGCTATTATTTTAAGATGCTCTTCTTGGCACTTTAATATGTAATGTTCCTTTTTTTGATACAAATACTGTTTTTGTATTTCTATTAATTTATTCTTTAGAGTTTCTTTTTCCATTTCATTATTATTCGCAAGTTATTAAACTAGAGTAATCTTTAGGGATTATAATTTCTATAATATTACTCCATAATTTTATTTTATCTAAAATCCAAGCATCAGAACTTACTCCGATGAACTCACTATTAGCAATAAATTTATCTGGATTATTCAATAGCACAACCTCCCAATTATGTTCTTTTTCTTTTGCATAATCAGTTAGCTTTGTTTTCATACGTCCACTATTAGAAACTGGGGCATCAAATACCCAAATAACTTTTGAAACTTTATATTTTTTAAAGAATGCTGCAAAAGTTTCAATTGCAATTTGGGTTTGGCTTACACTTTTATAAGTTCCATATAAATTTGATAAATCTCTATACGCTCCATCTCTCCCTTTAAAAATATAAGCTTCAGATAATATACTTTCTAATAATATTAACTGATTAAATCCGTCAATAATTAATGTCGCTCCTTCTAACACTTCAATAGTTACTTTAGTATTCTGCCTGTTAACAACAGCTGTTTTACTTGCTGCCATTCCTTTTATAGCTTGTTGCTGTCGTTTATTAAGCTTATAACGATTTCCTACCAATTCACATGAAGATGATTCACCATAACCTCGTTCTAATAAAAAAGACATATCGAATACTGCTTCTTTTATTTTTTGCTGCATAAATACTTCTCCAAATAAATAATCGTCTCTGCCAACTTTACCTCTATTTTTAGTCATTTTGTGTGTAGTCTTTTAATAAAAATCTGAGAAGCAAAGTTTCAAGCTCTGCTTCCCAGTTCACAAGTAAAAAGTACGTTTCCATTTCTGCTTTTTTCTATTTCAATTAATTTATTTTTATTTCCATAATGGTTTTTCACTTACTTTACTCTTATCTATTCCTATAAAACGTGAAGTCCAACAATCTGCTACTAAAACTCCTATTTCAAAATTACATTTTAGACAAACTTGATTTAAGGCTCCGAATTCACTTGGTCCACAACAACCTTGAAATCTAACTGATTCTTTGTGATTTTTAAGTACAATACTTTTTGTATTTATTAAATAATCTATAGGAATTTCAAAATTATAATCAACTTCAGAAGCATCTATATATTTACCATCAAATAACAACTCTTTTTCATCAATAAATCTAACTTCTTTAAATGTTGATTTCTTTAAAGTTTCAGGTGTTAAAAGGTCATTACATTTTTTACAATATAGTTTCATAATCTATTTTCTTCTTCGTTTCTTCCAAGGTGCATTTTTTTGCCAGTTTCCTGCCATAATACAACCATAAGGTAAAACTTCGTCAATTACTTCTCCTAAACCAAACTCTTCCATTTGACTTCTAACATTATCAGCGTTTTTATATGCTGAAGGCAACTCAGTAATATCAATCTCTTCAGAGAAAAAACGAATATCTAACCCTTTGGTTTCTTCTTCAAAAATTTCTTGAATTGTGCCTATTTTACTTTTCCTATGCTGTGTTCTACTTACATTACGTCCCGCTCCGTGTGGTGCGAACCCTAAATTATTTGGGGTTGTTTTTCCTTCTACAATTAATACTGGCTCACTCATGTTTAACGGAATTAAACGTGGCCCTGTAATATCTGGCATAAACTTAGCATCTAACGGTGTTGCTCCTTTTGCATGATAAAATAAATCTCCTTCTTTAAAAACAAAATTATGTTCATTCCAAAATCTATTTTCCTTTTCTACACCTAATTTTTCTAACGTCGAATCGTGTAAAACCTCATGATTCAATTTTGTCCACTTTCTTATAATTTGTAATGCTTCCCAGTATGCTTTTCCTTCTTCTGTTTCAAACGGAATCCATGCATTTTGTTTTAATGTTTGTGGTGACAATTCTCTTCTAAATTGTTCAGCTATATGCATTCCTCTTTTATATAAATTAGCTCCAAAACCTCTACTTCCATGATGTGTAACCAACATAGTGTTTCCTGTATTCTTAGATTTCCCTACAAATAAGAAGTGATTTCCATCTCCTTGTGTTCCTAAATGACTTCTTGCTGCTGAAATACATTTTTGATTGTTTAAAAACGGGTTTGCTTCTATTTCAGCTAACAAATCCATAGGAAAACGAAATTGTGTACTTCTATCTCTTCCTCCTGGTCCGAAGTGCGTAATTGAATGTGCAGCATCTAAAACGTCTTTCGGGTTTGCATCTCCAAAATCTGTTAACATTACTGAACAGCAAATATCTGCACTATGCATACCTGGATGGATGGCATTTTTTGCTACCACAATTCCACCAACAGGTATTGTTCCTGAAGCTCCCGTTGGACAAGCATCAGGCATAATAGCACCATTTACAATCGTTGGTGTTTTCATTAATACTTCCATAGAACCTATAACAGAATTCACATTAGTTTCTTCCAATTCGTTTTCTGCCTTAATATTGACCTTAAATTCTACTGAATTATCTAACAACGGAATTTCTGGTTCTGAACGAAATTGTTCTAAATATGTTCCTATTTCTTCCTTGGTTAATTCATTTGTATTGATATACTCCATTGCTTCTGGAAACCATTTTGCTGGTTTAAAACCCATTGCTACTATTTCTTTTCCTGTTATTTTCATTTTATTTTTCATCTTAATCAATTTTTAACCTATTTAAATTCCGACTTACTAACTAAGCCTTAAAAACCTATTATCTTTTTACCAAATAACAGTGTCCTTGTACATTTCATCTTTGTAATCATAAAAACCTCTTATCCTCTTATATTCAAAACTTAGGATATTAAGTTCCCATATTGCTGGTTTTTCAGACCAAGGGTCTATTAAAATTTCCACAGTATAAAAATCCTTTTGTCTAATAGAATGAATATCTTTCAAATCTTCATTTTCTATTCTCTTCCAGTTTTCATATGTCCAAAATGTCAAGTGCTCTCCTGCCATAATAGCCCAATTATTATCCTTATCAATTAATGCACAATCAGGATCTCCATAAAAATTATCTTCCAACAGTGTTTCATTTACTAACTTATCTATTAAATATGTTGCTTCGTATTCATGTTCTATTTTTAATCGTTCCGTTTCATAAAGTATAGTTCTGAATTCATTTTTCATAGTTTCTATTTGTTTGCTCCACAAAATCCTCGTTTTGTGGAGCGATTATTTGAAAGAGTTTAATATCTTTCTTATGATTCCGTTGCAAATATTATACATAAGTGCGCAATCTTTTTGCGTAGAAAAAATTAATTGCTATTTTTATTGAAATTTTTATGCAAATGGATTTAAAAAAGCGATTTCACAAATTAGTTTCTAACTATACCAAAGATGAAAACCAAATAGCATTACTATGGATAAATATTGATAAACATTATTCTGAAAAACATAGAGCATACCATAATCTTACACATTTAAATGAAATTTTTAAATATGCTGATGTATACAAGCAGCATATAGAAAACTATGATTGTTTAGCGTTCTCTATTTTTTACCACGATGTTATTTATAATATATGGAAACAAGACAATGAAGAAAAAAGTGCTGATTTTGCTGTTAAGCATCTATCAAAAATAAATATTAAAACTTCTTTTTTAGAAAAAATTCATCAGCAAATAATAGCTACTAAAACACATGAAGCTACTAATAATGACACCAAGTGGATGGTAGATTTCGACCTAGGTATTTTAGGAGCACCTGCTGAGACTTACATTAATTACACGAAACAAATTAGAGAAGAATACAAGTTAGTACCCAAAATACTTTATAAAAAAGGCCGTAAAAAAGTACTGCAACATTTTATAGATAAGCCTTTTATTTATGCCACAGATGAATTTAGAAATTTATATGAAGGCCAAGCAAAACACAATTTAACTAATGAATTAAACAGCTTATAAATGGCTTCTAATAAAAATGCACTTATCCGTTATAAAACGATAGATCAATGTTTACGGAATACAATGAAACGTTGGACTTTAAATGATTTAATTGATGCTTGCTCTGATGCTTTGTATGAATATGAAGGAAAAGATGTATATGTAAGCAAACGAACTATTCAATTAGATATTCAGTTAATGCGAAGTGATAAACTTGGTTATAATGCGCCTATTGAAGTGTATGAACGAAAATACTATCGTTATGCAGAAGAAAGCTATAGTATTATGAATATTCCTGTAACTGATAATGATGTGAAAATTATAAATGAATCAATTCAGGTACTTCGTCAGTTTAAAGACTTTTCTTTATTTAAAGAAATGGATGGAGTTTTACAACGATTAGAAGATTCTGTTTATGCATCACAAAAAACGAACAGGCCAATTATTCATTTAGATAAAAACGAACAATTAAAAGGATTGGAATACATTGATCCTATATATAAAGCTATTCAAAATAAAAAAGTAATTACAGTTACCTATCAATCTTTTAAAGCTCATAAAGCAAGCGACATGACAGTGCATCCGCAATTATTAAAAGAATACAATAATAGGTGGTTTTTGTTGGCAACACATAAAAAAAAATTTATAACACTTGCACTCGACAGAATATCAAATATTCTTTTTAATGATAAAATGGAATACAATGATTTAGCTATTGATGGTGATGCTTACTATAAAGAGGTTATTGGTGCTACTGTTGCAGATACACGTGCGCAGCGTATTCAGTTTTGGATAGATAAAAAAAATGCCCCGTATGTAATTACAAAGCCTTTTCATAAAAGTCAACGATTAATTAAACACACCGAAGACGGCGTAATTTTTAATATTCTAGTTCAAGTAAATTATGAGTTAGAACGTATGATTTTAGGTTTTGGGGATGCTATTGAAATTCAAAAACCAGAGAAACTCCGTAACCGAATGATTACTAAATTACAAAATTCAGTTAGTAGGTATTCTTCTAAAACTACATCTTAAAAAATAATAAAACACCAAGTAAAAAATGTTCATTACTTGGTGCTTTACATACCTATAATTATTCTTTTGTAATTATTTGTTCAACATATACATAAGGTCCATTAGGTGCCGATTGTGCAATTCTTGCACAGTACCAATCTGATCCCCATCTTAATCCAGAATCCCAAGGGCTATTCTTTGCATCTGCCCATGTCCATGCTTTTGCGTTTGAATCAGGATTTGAAGGCCATCCATTTGCATAAACTTCAATCTTGTCTTGTTGTGCTCTAAAAGGGGCATTGGTACTCCATTGAAGCCATAAATTCCCTTGCTTTTCAAAAGCACTCAAAGTCCATTCAAATTTTTTTGTTACTGTTTGCATTGCTGCGGCTACTTCTGCCACGTTTTTAGTTTGAGACATAATACTAATTATTAAAGTTGGTTAGTTGTGCTTACTCTTTTAATGGATTTTCAGCTTTCTCCTTATTTTTCGTAGTACAATTTAAAAACTAAATTATCTCACTGTAACAAAAACACCTTAAGCGTCTATAAATCAAACATTAACAAACAGAATTTTAACACAAACGTAAATACACGGTTACAAAAAAAACTCTAAAAACCTAATAAACAAATACTTAACAAAAGTTTTCTTATTAAAATAATAAATCAAAAATGAATTAGTCACTTATAAAATATATGCTAATTTTAAAATTTCACAATAACGTTTTCTGTATATTTACCTTATGAATATTATAATTATTACAGGCGGAAGTAAAGGAATTGGAAAAGCATTAGTCAAAAAATATGCTTCTGAGAACTACAAAGTATTTTCTTTAGCAAGAACAGCATCTTTATTAGAAAGTGTTCAAAATATTTCAGTTGACTTATCTGATTTTACTGTAACAGAAAAAAAATTCACTTCTCTTTTAAAGGAAATACTCCTTCAAAAAGTAACATCAATTACTTTGATTAACAATGCTGGTAGGCTAGGTAAAATAGGTGATTTAGAAAATTTAAAAACTAATGACATTGCTAAATCTATTCAATTAAATACCACTACTCCACTTATACTTTCTAGTTTATTTATTAAAATGACTCAAGAACTCGTATGCAAAAAACAAATTATAAATATTTCATCAGGAGCAGCTAAAAATGCCTATCAAGGTTGGTCTGTATATTGTACTTCTAAAGCTGCAATAGATATGATGACCAAAGCTATTGCTACAGAACAAAATGAAAAAGAAAATGGTGTAAAATGTGTTTCTATTTATCCTGGTGTTGTAGATACAAACATGCAAACTCAAATTAGAGACACCCATGAATCTGATTTTACAAGTTTACAGCGTTTTGTGGATTTAAAGAATAATAACGAACTATATTCTCCTGATTTTGTTGCTAATTCTATTTATAAAATTGATATCGAAAATCAATTAAAAAACGGAGATATTATTGATATTCGGAATTTTTAAAATAGAAACATCAACTTCCTTAAAACAAACTACTTCAAAAATATCTAAATTTTAATTGCCCATTAATTAAAGTTTAGATAAAATTAGGAATGTATTGGTATCACTAAATACCATTAACTGATCTAACAATTCTTGCAGACTTAATTGATTTTTCACTACAACTTTTAAGTGTATATTTTGGCTCCCTGTAATTCTATGTGCTTCTTTCACTTCTTTAAAACTATTTATTTTTTTAAGAATATGTATAAGTTGTCCAGGGAAAACTTTTAATAAAATAAAAGCTTCTAAGTCATTACCTAATTTTTTATTGTCTAATTGAATTGTATATTTTTGAATAACACCTGTGTCTTCTAATTTTTGTACCCGCTCTCTTACTGCTGATGGTGATAAGTTTATTTTTCTACCTAAATCAGCAAAAGACAATCTAGAATTGTTTTTTAACTCTTCAATTAATTGTTTATCTAAATCATCTACCATCGAATCAATTTTAATTAAGCTATAAAATAGCTATTTCAATTGTAAATATAAATAAATTACAAACATTCAATTTTAACTTCTATTAATTTATTTCTAATTTTATATAAAAATTCACAAAGTATGAGTATCCTTTTAGTCTTTGAAAATAAAAACGTTTCACCTTGGATAAAAGCTCTAAAAAAAGAGTTACCAAACACAACAATTGAAGTATATCCTGAAGTAAATGATAAAAATACTGTTGATTTTGTTATTTGCTGGAAACCTACTAAAAATGTATTAACAGAGTTTCCCAACATCAAAATAATTCAATCTGCTGGTGCCGCTATAGATCATATTACGAATTCACAGATAATATCTAAAAACACCATTATTACGCGTATTATTGACGAAAGACTATCTAACGATATGTGGGAGTTTTTAATTACTGTTGTTTTATCTGAGTTAAAAAACATGTCGCTATATTCAACTCAAAAAACAACAAAAAACTGGAAACAAAACAGTTATAGATCTATTAACAATACCACCATTGCTATTTTAGGTTTGGGAGAAATAGGTGGTTATGTTGCTAAGAAATTTACTGAGATTGGTTTTAATGTAAAAGGTTGGAGTAATTCTAAAAAAGAAATACCTAACGTTAAGAGTTACCATGAAAAAGACAAGTTTGATGCTTTTTTAAACAATGCTGATTTTCTAATTAATCTTTTACCTTTAACAGCCAGTACAAAAAATATTTTGAATAAAAACACCTTTAATAAATTGCCTAAAGGTTCTTTTCTTATCAATGTTGCACGGGGTGAACATTTAGTTGATAATGATTTAATAAATGCTCTTGATACCTCAATGCTTTCTGGTGCCTTTTTAGATGTTTTTAGAACAGAGCCTTTGCCAGCTGAACATCCTTTTTGGAAACATCCGAAAATTAAAATAACACCACATATAGCGAGTTTAACGAATGTGAATACTGCTATCAATCAAATTACAGAAAACTACAAAAGCTTCTTAAATAAAGAAGAAATAAAAAATAGTGTATCATTAAAAAAAGGATATTAAATTATGAACAGTAAATTTCATCTTGCATTTAAAGTAAAAGATATTGAAAGTACTATTAAATTTTACCACACAATTTTAGATTGTGAATTAGGTCGACAAACAAAAAATTGGGTTGATTTTAATTTTTTCGGACATCAGTTATCTGCCCATGTATCTAAAGATATTCCAGAATTAGATTACTGCGGAATTGTAGAAAACCTAGAAGTTCCTATTCCTCATTTTGGTTGTATTGTTGATAATACTACTTTTAATACCATAAAAGTTAGTTTAGAAAAACATGGAATAAATTTTATTGTTAAGCCTCAAAAAAGATATGAAGGCAAAAAAGGAACGCAACAAACAATGTTTATTTTAGATTATAGTAATAATGCTTTGGAGTTTAAAAGTTTTGAAAATAGTGAAGAAATTTTCAAATAACCGTAATTATAATCTCTCTCTCCTATTTACAGCTATTATATTTTTGCTATTTTATAAATAGGAATAGGTAATGCAACACCTTCTGCTAAAAATCGTTTATGTACTGCTTCTTTTAAAGCACATTTGGTTTTAAACTCTTGAAATGGTTCATTTAACCAAACATAAGCACGCATATGTATATGATCTGTATGTACATCAATTACTCGTACGTCAACCTGTTTTGCATCTGCCATTACTTGTTCTGGCGTTCTAAAATCAATTACTGAAGGTAACTTAATAGCTTCTTCTTGTATAATTTGTCGAGCTAAATCAATATTTGCTTTTATTCCTAACTTAAAATTATTAAAACTAAGCACGTGAGAGTCTTCAATAGTATGGTTTAATACCGAATCGGTACTTATTACCGAGTTTGGTATAATTAATCGTTTATTTTCAAAATTATTAATTACAGTATGCCGTAACGTAATGTCTTCAACAATACCTACACGGGTATCATCTAACTTAATATAATCTCCTACTCGAAAAGGTCTGAAAATAACAATAAATGCCCCTGCTATTAAATTAGATAAAGCTGCTTGCGCAGCAAAACCAATAATAGCTGCTAAGATACCGGCTCCAGAAAAAATTAAAGTAGCTTTACTTCTAAAAACAGGCACGGTCATAATAATATAGAGTATACCTAATACTCCCATAAAAAACTTTACGGAGTTACGTAAAAACTGAATACTAGTTCTTCCGTTTTGGTCTGTTTTTCTAATTTTTATAATCTGTACTATACAATATCTTATAATTCGTGAAATTACCCAAGTAATGAAAACTATGAGTAATACATACGCTAAAATCCCTAAAAAAGAATCTAAATTAAAACGATATGATAGTAAATATTCCATTTATACCGATTGTTTAAATGCTGCTGTTGCATGTATGGTTGTTGTATCGAAAACAGGAATTGAAACGTCTTTTTGTGCAACTAACAAAGGGATTTCTGTACATCCTAAAATAACACCCTCAGCTCCTTTTTGTGCTAATTTTTCTATAATTGCTATATATGCTTTTTGGGATGCTTCATTTAAAATTCCTTTAGATAATTCGTTATAAATTACATCGTGAATTATTGTTCTGTCTTCTTCTTCTGGAATTATTGCTTCTATCCCCATGTTTTTTAAAACATCGGTATAAAAGGTTTTCTCCATAGTATATTTCGTTCCCAACAAGGCTACTTTCTTTAGTTTACTTTCTAAAATTATAGTACCTGTGGCTTCTGCGATATGAATTACAGGAATAGTAACTGCTTCTCTAACCTCAGCAATGGTTAAATGCATGGTATTCGCACAAATTAAAATACAATGTGCACCTGCTGCTTGTAAACTTTTTGCAGCATCTACCATTATCCTAGCTAAAAGATCCCATCTACCTTCTGATTGTAACTTAGAAATCTCTCCAAAGTCTACAGCGTTCATTACTACTTTTGCTGAATGTTTTTCACCAAATGTTTCACTGGCTAATTTATTTAGCACTTGATAATACATAATGGTAGACTGCGGTGTAATACCTCCTATTAATCCTATTGTTTTCATTTAAAATAAACTTTCTTGACTATCGTCATCTTTTGCCTTTTTCTTTTGAAGCGCTCTTTCTAATGCTTTTTTTGCTTTATCTTCTTTTGTTGTTTTAAACTCTTTTTGGGGCACTTCTTCAATATCTAAAGGTAAGCTATCTTCAATAATTTCTTCTTCTTCATTTACCTCAATCTCTTCTACCTTTTCTTCTTCAGGTTCTTCATATGGGAAAGATTCTAATAAATTAACGGTACGTATTTTATCTGTAGTTAATTGATTTCCGTTTGCTTTTATACCTTTTATTGCTATAAAATCTTCAAAATTCACTTCTATTTTATCTAAGCTTCGTTTTGAAAATAGTACTTCTGCAACTGGTCGATAATCTGTAGAAACAATCTCTAATTTCGATTTTTCTGTATCTGAAATAAAAAGTTCTTCTTTATCTGTACTTTCTATTAAAAAACGTTTTACATAATAACGTTCTTTTTCTCCATCGAAATAAATAGCAGAAATAGGTTTGTTAGGTTTCCATTTTTCTAAGATAATCATATCATTATCAAAATGCATTGCTAAATCTGGCGCTACTGCTTTGATTTTACCTGATTGAGTTGCAATTAATATTTTATCTTCAGCTCTAAACTCACCTAATAAATCACCTCTATCATCAACATTTAAACGTTGTACAGCTTCATCAAACCAAATTTTACGAGGTTTTAGTGTAGAAACACCCGCAGATTTAAATTCAATTTTTCGAATTGCAAACTTGGTTATTTGATTACCACGAACTGCACGTCCTTTAATTGCTAAATCAGCAAAATCAATATCCCATTTCAACTTTTTTATACTTCCTACAGATCGTAAATTAATGGTAACAACCTCAGCTTCTCCATTAGGGTTTACTGTAAAGTATAAAACTTTAGAGCCTTTATTTCCTGTTGTTAAATCGTACTCTTTATCTCTTGTTACACTTGTTACATTAAAACGCTTCATATAACTCGGTCCCTTTGTACCGTCTTTATACATCATATTATACACCGTACGCTTATCTTTCTTTTTAAAGATTGCGATATGAATAATGTCTTTACCTACAAAAGTTTTCGATGCTACTTTGGTAACAATCATTTTACCATCGCTTTTAAAGATAATTATGTCATCAATATCGGCGCACTCAGTAACATATTCGTCTTTTTTAAGTGAAGTACCTACAAAACCTTCTTCTCTATTTACATAAAGTTTGGTGTTTCGCATTACTACTTTGGTTGCTACGATATCGTCAAAAATTCTAATTTCTGTTTTACGCTCACGACCTTTACCGTACTTTGTTTTTAAGTTTTTAAAATAGTTTATAGCAAACTCAATTAAATTATCTAGGTAATTTTTTACTTCCGCTATTTGTTCTTCTAAACTTTCAATATGTTGTTTCGCTTTGTCAATATCAAATTTTGATATTTTTTTAATTCTAATTTCTGTTAAACGAACAATATCTTCTTCTGTTATGTCTCTTTTTAAGTGTTTTATATGTGGTTGTAGACCTTTATCAATTGCTTCAATTACTCCTTTCCAAGTATCAACCTCTTCAATATCACGATATATTCTATTCTCAATAAAAATTCGCTCTAAAGATGCAAAGTGCCATTGTTCTTGTAATTCATTTAACCGAATTTCTAATTCTTGTTTTAATAATTTTACGGTTAAATCTGTAGAGTGTTTTAACATCTCTGAAACTCCAACAAAAACGGGCTTATTATCTTCAATCGTACAGGCTAATGGTGAGATAGATGTTTCACAATTTGTAAATGCATATAAAGCATCAATTGTTTTATCTGGCGATACATTTGGTGGTAAATGCACCAAAATTTCTACATTGGCTGCTGTATTGTCTTCAATTTTCTTAATTTTTATTTTTCCTTTGTCATTCGCTTTTAAGATACTATCAATCAACGAGGTTGTTGTGGTTGAAAAAGGAATTTCTGTAATAACCAACGTCTTTTTATCTTGTTGAGAAATTTTTGCTCTAACACGAACTTTTCCTCCACGTACTCCATCATTATAATTAGTTACATCTGCGATTCCTCCTGTTAAAAAATCAGGTATAATACTAAAGCTTCTTCCTTTTAAATATTTAATAGAAGCATCTATTAACTCATTAAAATTATGTGGTAATATTTTTGTTGATAATCCTACTGCAATTCCCTCTGCTCCTTGTGCTAGTAATAAAGGAAATTTTACTGGTAAATCTATTGGTTCTTTTCTTCTACCATCATACGACATTTTCCAATCTGTCGTTTTTGGATTAAAAACAACTTCTAATGCAAATTTTGATAAACGAGCTTCTATATAACGAGAAGCCGCTGCACGATCTCCTGTTAAAATGTTACCCCAGTTTCCTTGCATATCAATTAGCAATTCTTTCTGTCCAATTTGCACCATCGCATCTGCTATTGACGCATCACCATGTGGGTGATACTGCATGGTGTGTCCAACAATGTTCGCTACTTTATTATAACGCCCATCATCTAAGTCTTTCATAGAATGCATTATTCTACGTTGTACTGGTTTTAAACCATCTTCTAATGACGGAACTGCTCTTTCTAAAATTACATACGAAGCGTAATCTAAAAACCATTCCTTATACATTCCGGTAACTTTCGTTATCGTTTCTACCGGATCAGCTTGGTGCTGCATTTCTTCGTCGTGTTCGTTTTCGTTTATTTCTTCACTCATTAAATAATAGGTATTCGTTTAAGAGTTTATTTATTGTATTTTTTACTAAGTATTAAAATTGAAATGCAAACTAGTGCAGCAACAATCATATTTATATAATGTCTTTTATTAGTTACCCAACTCAAGTTATCAAAATCGACATTAAATAAATTAACACAAAAAATTGTAAAAGCAATTATTATATATATTCTTACTCTCTTAAGTTTATCCATTATTGCTTTTTGTTTTCATTTGTAATGAAAAAATAATCATTACGGCTGTTAAAACACCTAAGAAAGCTCCTGAATTATTTTTATTAAATATATTATTCCAATCAATATAATACAACCAAAATAATAAAACCAACACAAACAAAACAGTAATAATATTCTTTATTTTCTTTGCATTATATTTCTTCATCAGCAACGTCTAATTCAACTTTTAAATTTTCGATAATAAACTTTTGTCTATCTGGTGTATTCTTTCCCATATAGAATTCTAACATTTGCTCAATCGACATTTCTTTATCTAACATTACCGGATCTAAACGAATATCGTCTCCAATAAAATGAACAAACTCATTGGGAGAAATCTCCCCTAATCCTTTAAATCGAGTTATTTCTGGTTTCCCTCTTAATTTAGCTATTGCTTCTCTTTTTTCTTCTTCTGAATAACAGTAATAAGTATCTTTCTTATTACGAACTCTAAATAAAGGAGTTTCTAAGATATATAAATGTCCTTCTTTAATTACTTCTGGAAAAAATTGTAGAAAGAAGGTAATTAATAACAAACGAATATGCATACCATCTACATCGGCATCGGTAGCAATTACAATATTATTATATCGTAAATCTTGTAAACCATCTTCAATATTTAAAGCTGCTTGTAATAAATTGAATTCTTCATTTTCGTATACAATTTTCTTACTAAGTCCGTATGAATTTAAAGGCTTTCCTTTTAAACTAAAAACGGCTTGTGTGTTTACATTTCTAGATTTTGTAATTGATCCAGATGCAGAATCTCCCTCCGTAATAAATAAAGTAGAATCTAAATACGCTTCCTTTTTTGTATCTCCTAAGTGTATTCTACAATCACGTAATTTTTTATTATGTAAACTTGATTTTTTTGCCCTGTCTTTAGCTAATTTTCTAATTCCAGATAATTCTTTACGTTCTTTCTCTGCTTGAATTATCTTCTTTTGAAGTGCTTCGGCTGTATCAGTATTTTTATGTAAAAAGTTATCTAATTTCGTTTTTAGAAAGTCGTTAATATAAGTTCTTACCGTTGGTAATTCTCCACCCATATCAGTAGATCCCAGTTTTGTTTTTGTTTGACTTTCAAAAACTGGTTCCATCACTTTAATGGCTATTGCCGAAATAATAGATTTACGAATATCTGAAGCTTCAAAATTTTTACCGTAAAACTCACGAATAGTTTTTACAATAGCTTCTCTAAATGCTGCTTGGTGTGTACCTCCTTGTGTTGTATGTTGCCCATTTACAAACGAATGGTATTCTTCTGAATATTGTGTTTTACTATGCGTTATTGCAACTTCTATGTCGTCTCCTTTTAAGTGAATAATCGGATATAACATATCTTCCTGGCTATTGTTATCTTCTAATAAATCTTTCAATCCATTTTCTGAAACATACTTTTCACCATTAAATACAATTGTTAATCCCGTATTTAAGTATACATAGTTTTTAAGCATTTTAGAAACATACTCGTTTCTAAATTTATAGTTTTTAAAGATGGTTTCATCTGGTATAAAAGAAACTTTTGTTCCTTTTCTACGTGATGTTTCTTCTAAAAATTCTTGATTGGTTAAATTACCTTGTTCAAATTCAGCTGCTGCAGATTTACCATCTCTTGATGATTCTACTCTAAAAAATGAAGAAAGTGCATTTACTGCTTTGGTACCTACACCGTTTAATCCTACTGATTTTTTAAATGCTTTAGAATCGTATTTACCACCAGTATTCATTTTAGATACTACATCAACCACTTTACCTAAAGGAATACCACGACCATAATCTCTAACAATTACTTTATTTCCTTGAATAGAAATTTCGATGGTTTTACCCGCCCCCATTACATATTCATCAATAGAGTTATCTAAAACTTCTTTTACTAAAATATAAATTCCGTCATCGGCTGATGAACCATCACCTAATTTACCAATGTACATTCCCGGACGCATACGGATGTGTTCTTTCCAATCGAGCGAGCGTATATTATCTTCGGTATATTTTGTTTCTTGAGTCATAAAAGTTGAGGAAATTGAAGTCTTTGCTAAAGTAGTATTTCCTACGGTAAAAATAAAAAAACTCAGCTAATTTAGTTATTAACAGCGTTTCGTTTATTTCTTTTCTAATTGTTTTTTTTCAAATTTACACAATATTCTCCCCAGTCTTTCTGCCTTCTTTACCGTTGTTGTTTTCACTTCTGTCTTACACATTTTCAAACCTTTACATGTTTTTTTTAAATGATAGCGTTTACTTGCAACACTCTTACATATAAATACTTTTTTAACTTCTTTTTCTTGAAAGGCTGTTAATGCAAATCCTATTAACATAAATGGTATTATTTTTCTCATTTTTATAATCTTTTGTTTACTTACATGTAATTTTTCAATGCTTTTTCTCTTTTTGCCTCCTCTTCTGTATTCCCAAGGGGATATTAAACTTGAGTTTGACCAAATACCAATCTTACTATTTTTGGCCTCAATCTCTAATTCACTATATTTTTTGTCTTTTGAGTATTTTTTAAAGTGCATTGCCAAACCATTACTTATCAATTCTTTATTTAAATTTTTGTTGTTATCATAATACACCTCAGCTATTAATCTATTCCAATGCCACTTACCGTTATGAATTATCTTCACTTTTTTTCCAAAAATTTCATTGGATACGAATTGTTTTGATTTTTTACCAAAGGGTTGTTTTTTTTCTGGACAATCAATATGCGCCAATCGTATGTGTATTGGTTTGTTTTCGTATAACACCTCTATAGTATCTCCATCTATAACACCAATTACTTTAGCACAGAAATTTTCTGGTAGTTTTACTGTTTTTGGTGTTATAAATAGTAGTAAAATGAATAGTGTTTTTAAATGCATAGTTATTTAAAGAGAAACTTTTTTATAATTTTGTCAATATGTGAAGGCAGATCAGTTCTTTTCAATTCAAACTTTTTCACATTCATAGCTGTTAGCCACTTTTTCCAATACTCCTTCATTACATCTTCTTCATACGGGTTTCGTGTATCTGGATTAATACCTAATACTAAAACTTCTAAATTTTCTAAATTCTGATCTATTGGTAAAAACCCTAGTTCTTTTTCATCAAACTTCTTTTTCCATTTACTTGTTCTTAAATTAAATCCTTTAATAGTTTCTGGAGTTAAATAGGTAGTACTGTTCTTTTCTTTTCTTATATTATCCCTATGATAAATATAACCGTCTGTTAAAATTACAACGATGTTTCTGTAATTATCATCTATACAGTAATCTTCAATCTTATTTTTAAAGAAACCCCAAGTATCTGACCCTACATATTTTCCGTCTGATATTGCCTGTTCATAAATAGCGGTACAAGTTTTTGTATATTTTTTTGAAGTTTCTAATATTAACTCTTTAGTTGCGTTTGTTTTATCAAAAGATATTTTTAAATCTGATATTTTTTGATTCAACGCTTTATCTGACGGCTCTGGATCTAAAAACAACTGAATTTTATCTTTTATTTTTCTACTTTTTTTATTTCGAATATGATTTTCAAAATTTTTAGCTATCAATTCTATATACCCTATATCTCTTTGAAAAAGCTCCATTGATTCTTTAGGATATTTTTCTGGATCTATTCTATCTGAAAGATCTAATAAAATGCTAATATTCAAATTCGAATTTTTCTTCTTTACCTCAATCTGTTTTGCTGTTTCTAATACTACCTCTGAAGCATTTTCTTTTTTACAGGCATTTGTAGTAAAAAAGAAAATAGCTACTAGTATAAATAATATACTTCTTTTCATTGCTTTTTAATTTAATTGTGATTTATAAATAATTCCCTCTGTATGTTCGTCATTCAAATCATATTTTGTTAAATGATCTTTTTCTACCACTTCACATGTAGAGAGTACTTTATTCTTTTTATCTAGCTCTAGATAATTATCTGCTATTGATAAATACCAACCTTTTACATATTCTGCGTGGTATGTTAAATAACGTTTGTTAGGAAAAACAAAACCATCAATAGTTCTTTGCATCTCTGCGATTTTTCCTTCTTTTTCTGATATTGCTTTTTTTACTTCATTTAGTTTATCCGCTATTTTCGATATCGATTTATCTAAATTTACAATAGCTTCTCTTTTAGCTCTTATAAATGCTTTTATTTTATCTATGTTATCGTATTCTTTCATTATAAAATCGAATACTAATCCCCAAATAATATACACTACAAAACCTGCAAAGATGATTCCCCAAAACTCTGCTTTGGTAAAAGCTATTGACAAATTAAACTCTGGAGAGTTTGGTGTTTTATTAAAATTATAAATCTTCATTTCTATTAGATATGCCAAAATAGCATCGAAAATAAAAGTGATAATAAATAAAGCCCCCACTTTAACATGCGACAACCAATTTTTATGTTTTTGAAACATATGAATCAAATACCCTAAGCCCATAAAAGCAAATGGTATTGTAATTATAAAAACAGCTTCTAACCAACCGTGCTCTAAAGATTTTGATAATGAATTACCATCAAATATTGCTGCGGATAATTCTGCTTCTTCAAAATTTTTAAAAAAGGCCGAAAATGATGCTGACATGTAAAATACCAAGAGATAAAAAGTTATTGGTATTAATACTGCCAACCCTAAATAAAATTGTGCTCTAGGTTTCTTATCAACATCTTCAACATATTTTTCTGGGTCTTGTTTTACATCTACTATTTCATGTTTATACTTTTCTATTTTACCCTCTTCTTTCTTTATCTCTTCTTCAAACAATCCTTTGGCTGTTTGTCTTTTCTTTAACTCAATACCTATTCTTCCTTTTTCTTGAACATGAGGTTCTTTTAATTTTTTTTGTAGTTCAACGTTTTCAGCACATTCTGTTTTATAATCCATATACAAATCATTCAAACATGCTCTAAATACTTTTGAATTTCCTGATGATTGTTTTGAGCTACCATAACCACTTTCAAAAAAAGTTAATCTAAGTTTTTTAACAATTTCTTTCTCTGATGTTTTAACAGTATTAAAATCCTCTTTTTTTATTGTGAATATTTTTTTTATTACTCCCATAATTTATACTGTAAGTTGTTTTAATAGTTCTTCTTTTGTCGTATTTTCTTTTGCGTTACTTATTAAAAACTCGCACAATTCAGCAATGTTTTCTTCTAAGAAACCAAATTTTAAACAATACTTTTTTAAAGCATTTATTTCATCATCAGTAACTACCTCATCAGCCCAAATCATAATTGCTAAATCATATAAATACTTTAATTTTTGTTCTAAACTTTCTGGTACAACACTTTCATGATGTGGTGATAATAAAACAGCTTCTAACTCTTGCTTAGATACTTGCCTTTCTTCTGCAAACTTGTATAACATTTGCATTTCTAATACATCAAAATTATCATCTGCAAATGCTATTTGATAGAGTCTTAAGAAATGACTTTTAAGTTCGGTAGTTATTTGATTCATATTTTAGTTTTTAATTTTATACATGTTTCGAGTTTCATTTTTAGATTCTTTTACTATCTCTTTAGTTTTTGTTTTATACCCATAAAAAGCAATCAAAAGAAAAAGAATTGCTGCTACAACATCTAAAGACATCCAATAAGGTTTTAAGTATAGATAAATAGGGAGAATTGGATTAAATAAAATTGCGATAGGAAGAAAAATAAGTTTCCAAAAAAATTGAACTTCTTTATTTATTATAATTAATAAACATCCAACAAACACCATAATTCTTAAGAATCGATAATACTGAATTGGTAAATGCAGTAGCGCTATTAATAATAGAAAAGCACATATTATATTAAACGCTATTATTATTCTTTTTCTATAAATAAACTTCGGTAATCTCTTTCCTTTTTTAATTAACTGGTAAATAGTTTTCATACTATTAACAGTTACATTCAGATCTATCTACGTATGTTTTATTCCCATTACTATTTTTATAATAGCATCCATCTTTGGGACCTGTCCATAATTCTTTTCCGTTATGAGTTCCGCACCTTTTTTCTAAATCATCATCACTTGTTGAACAGCTTAAAATTGATAAAACGGTAATAAATAGACTTGTTAAAATTATTTTCTTCATGTTTTCATTGTTTAATTAGATACCTCAAAACTAAACCTATACAAAAACAAAACCTTACGGGATTCCGTAAGGTTTTATTTTAATACCTCTTTTTTCTATATCTTTTTCTTCTTTTGTAAGATTTTCGATATTTATATTTTTTAGCTTTAGGATAACTTCTAGAATGAGGCCTTACATAAGTGCCATCTTTACGATAATACCCCTTTACTGATACACTTCCGCTATAGTTAGAAAAATCATGATAAGTATATTTCTTTTTTATGTAGGGATTGTAACTCCAGCCATACATATTTTTATATTTAATCCTCCTATACCCTTTACCCCTTATCACTCTAACACTCTCTCCTTTGGGGACTATAATTATTTTATCACTATCCTTGGATTTCTGAGAGTATAGCACAAATTCCTCTTGTGCTTCATATAAATTAGAAGTTATTGAACATGAACTACAAATAAATAATAAACAGATTAATCTAATTATATTTTTCATTTTAATAAAATTTTAAACCTTGAGTCAAGCTCAAGGTTTAAGTTTAAATTTAGCCTTTATAGCCACTTCTTTTCGCATTATCTATACAATCCGATTTATTTACATACCCTTGTGATGAAGCTCCCACTATTTTTCCATTAGAAGAAACTGTTCTTCTCCATCTCCATTTACTACTTGAATCTTTATAAAATTCCCACTTGTCATTCATAATTACTATATTTTTTAAATTAATTATTCAAAACTACCTATCTAAAAAAACAAAACCCTACGGATTTCCGTAGGGTATAAAAATTAATTTAATAATCTTTCAGCAATATTATGCTCATCAATAACACTTTTATCTAGTAACATCATTTGAGTTTTATTACTTATCGGATTACTAAACAACTCAAAACCTTGTCTACAATTTTTAATTCTAAATTTTAAAGCTTCAAATCCTATTACAAATCCTTCATTTATTGTTTTTTCATATACATAATGAGAGCAAGATTTTCTAAAAATACAACAAGGTGCTTTTCCTTTGGGTTTTAAAAACCAATATACTTTGATGCTAAATATTAATGCATATTTCATTACTACTTACTAAAAACTATCATTTGTCGAGAAGTTGTATATCCTGGTTTAGCTCCAAAACCAAAACAACCTGATTCTGGTTGAATAAAAGTTTCTACACTTTCTAAACGAACATAATTCAACCCTTGATTAGAATGATGTTTAATGACATCTTCTAATTGTTGAGCTACTTGTGTTGAATTTTCTTTATTTCTATTTATTGCTGGCACGAATGGTATTACTTTATATTTCATACTATTTTATTAATTATAACTTTTTCTTTATTAAGTTGAAAAGCATATTCTACATCACTTACTTTGCTTTCTTTTTTTGCTTTTTTTAAATCTTCTATAATAGTACTAACTGCATCACTATATATTACTTTATCTTTAAATGATACTTTCCACGAAGTTGTTAAACTTTTAATTTTTTCCCAATTTTCTTTTCCTAAAACTTCATAAAACTTATCTCGCTCCTCGTCATTTGTTTTTTTAAATCTAAGCTTACTAAAACTTCATATCCCATTACTTCTCTTTATTTTAAATTAATATTACCTCGAAACTACGCTACTAAAAACACAAAACCCTACGGAAATCCGTAAGGCTGTTTGTTCTTATAAATTTTAAAGTTATTATAAAGACTGTAATACTTCTTGATTCATTATTTTACTTTCTCGATATTCTTGTGCCTCAGCTTTCATTGTCCAATGTGGATTTAAATTCATTGATGCTACTTCATTTTTAATATCCGTAAGCTGTAGGTTGAAAAATTCTTTTCTTGAATTCACTTTATTTACTTGATTATTTTTAAAAACACTGTGTAATTCTTTTTCTAATTTAGGCGCATCTTCTGAGTGTATCATTGCATGGACATCGAATGAAAAAGGAACGGATGCATCTCCTAATTCTTTAACCCTATCTAATGGGTTTAACCTTCTTGTTAATCCTATTTTAAATATATTTTCTCCAAAAGATCCTATATTAGAAATAACATATACATGCCCTTGTTTTGTTTGTTGTGCCATAGATAATGCTCTATTTCCTTTCTCTTTTGCTATTATCAAATCTTCTTTTAATTTATTCAACTCTTCCTCGTATTTTTCTTTTTCTTCTAAAGCAGCTGATTTAAATTTCATTTCTGCTTCTTTTAATGCTTTTGCTAATAACCTTTCTTCTTTTTCAGCATCTTTTACTGCTTTTTCATATTCTCTTCTCGCTTTTTCTTCTTCTCGTATGGCCTCTCTAATTACTTTTTGTTCTTCTCTATCTTTATTTTTTAACTCTTGAACTATAACCGATAATTTTAATTGCTCTAAAATTACGTCATAATATCGTTTTGCTATTCTAGCATTCTTAAACGCTTTTCCATTGTGATTTACCAATCTATAAGCATCTTTCAATTTTTGCTCTAAAACACCATAATTATCATGTTTCACTTTCGACATAATAGAATCTACCTTTCCATTAAATGCATCAATAACAAATTCTATTGCTGTTCTTTTTCTTTCCTCTATCACATAGTCACAATCAGCTACTTCATGATTTTTTATCATTGATTTTATTAAAACTCTAACATTATTTAAATCTCTTCCTGCTACTGTGTGATTGTATTCTTCGGCTAATTCATCTAATAATGATTCATTAGGAACTAAATATTCATCTCCATAGCCTTTTACTCTATTTTTCATTGCTTTTAAAGTGGCTTCATAATGTGTAGCATTTTGTTTTACCTCCCATGCTTCACCTGCTACCTCTATTGCTCTTTTCTCTGCAGTTGCTTCCATTTCCGAAACTATTAAATGTGTGTTATTTAACAACACTTCAGCTTTATTCTTTATATCTTTTGCTGCACTTCTTGCTTCTTTTAAAATTTCTTGCTTATCAAGAAAAGCACGTTCTTTATCTTGTTTTATACTATTTCTTATACGACTGTGCTCTATTTCGATATCTTTTATGATTTCGTATTTTTTTAAATATTCTGTAGTAGTATAATATTGTCTATATTTTTCTTGTTCCTCATATAATTCTTCTTTTAATTTTTCATTGTTCGCTAACGCTCTTTTTTTTTCTTTAGCTAGTTCTTCTTTTACACTTTTTATATTTCCTATTTGTACTAATATTACAATAAGTAATAAGATAATTATAATCCACATTTTATTTTTATTTTTATCAAAACTACCTCGTTAAAAACACAAAACCCTACGGGTTTCCGTAGGGTAATAAAAATTCTCTTAGTATTATTTTAGCCTAAGTTAAATCTATAATTTCAGCATCTGGAGCATTTGTTTTTACAGATGCTATTCCTTTATCTCTACCATCAGTAGATACATACATTTCACTTGTTCCTATAACCTGTCCGTTACTAGCTTTTAAATTGAAATAATAATCTGAATTTACAGCTTGTTTTTTATCATAACGATTATCAAAAGGAGCATTCACTTTTACAGAGGCTATACCTGTTTCACATCCTTGCTTCGACTCATATCCTTGACTTGTTAAAATAACTTCGCCATTTCCTGCTTTTAGATTAAACATAAAATCTTCATCTTTTCTTTTTTTAATTTCAAACTTTGATTTACCCATTTCTTTTTACTTTAAATTAATATTACCTCAAAATTACCTATCAAAAAACACAAAACCCTACGGGTTTCCGTAGGGTTTTAATTTTACTATCATCAAAATAGCATTGTTTTATTATGACAATTCAGAAACTGGTATAAATCCGCTTGTTTTCTTAAAAGACATATTGTGTTTAAAATTACTCATGCTTTCAGACGGATCTAATAAATCAAAATTTAGTTTTTCTAAAATAGCTCTTTCAACCTGAACAGCAACAATTATTTCCTCTTCATAATTACCGGTTGCTAAATTTAATATACTCCCCTTTGCATTTACAATAATTCTGTTAATAGGTAATAACAAGAAAGACTCTTTTGCTATTCGTAAAATACAACTACAAACATAATCTTGGTAAATTTCGTTAAATCTTGAAGTTGGTATAAGTTCTTCCTTTATTTCTAAACCATTTCTCATTGTTTTTTTTGAAACAGTAGGTAAAACCTCTTCACCATGAACAAAAAAATCAACTGAAATTTGGTTATTCTCTACCGAAAATGATAAATCGGAACCATATTCTTTTAAATCAAAAAAAGGATTAAATAAGTTAATAGCATATGTAAAAGCGTTTAAATCTTTTTCGATTACTCCATCTGCTACCATTAAGAGTTCTTCATCTTTTTTTAATTCTCGTTCATAAGTTTCTCTTTTCTCTTCATGTTCCTCTAATTTTTTATGTATCAAATTTTCTCGACTATTAGTCTTTTCCTCAATTTGAAACTGCATCGATTGTTCTTTTTTATAATCGTCTGCAAAAATTAATTTCTTAATAAACATAAATCTATTTTTAAATAGCTTGTCAAATAACTTTCTACAAAAAGACAGATCTAATTCGTTTTTATATATCTCAACAGACTTTTCAATATACCTATCAACCTTTTTTTCTATTATACCACTTACCTCTTTAACTGTTTGAATATATTTAGGACTGTCTTGATTTACAATTTCATTCCAATCTACATAATCAGAATAATCTTTATGAACTGACTGAATTACTTGAATATAAGTATTATGTTCCTCTACCTCAATTTTATTATTACCAATTATTAAACGTTTTTGAGATTCGGCTTCTTCTTTAGCAAGTCTTTTTAATTCCTTTTCATTTTCTCTTCTACTTATTTCAAGTTCTTTCTGATGAATTTTATACTCTTTTACTTGAATTCGCTCACTATTACGCTGTTCAACTTGCCTATTATAAATAAATTTATGTGGTGTTGCATGCTTATCTCCAAAAACAGCATTACTCATCCATTTACCTGTATTTTTACCTAACTCACGAGCTAGGCTTCTTCCAAAATTACCCATATTATTCGTTTAATAAAATTAGCCTTTTAAAGCAAGTTTAATAAACCAGCTAAGTATTCTAAATGGTAAGAATAAAATATTACCATTAAAATCACTACCTCTTTTACTCGACGGTTTATTTCCTTTAAGCTCTCTTATTTCTTCTTTATATTGTTTTATCGACTGCTGTTGACTCTTTATCTTTCTTCTACCAGATTCTTGATAATGCTTTGGATTACCATTAGCTTTATGATTGGCTGTATTTGTTCTTGTTATTCTTATATTTTCTTGAGCATTACTAATTTGCTCTTTCAATTTTTCAATTCTTCCTTTTGACATATTACTTTTAATTGTTATTTGTTATAACTACTTCTAGTAGCCGCTAATTTATTAGCATTTCAAAACTACCTTACTAAAAACAAAAAGCCTTACGGATTTCCGTAAGGCTTCTAATATTTTAAATAAAATTACTTATTTGTTTCTCGCTATAATAACAAATTAAATTAATCCAAAATCTTTAGTAATTGCTATTAATTGAGTTGGATTATTAGCATTAAAATTTTCTTTAAGTAATTTTAAGCGTTTCTCTACCGAACTAATACTATTGGGTTTAATATCTTTTATTTTTAACGCTTCACTAATTTCTTTTTGATCTAATCCTTCTGCTAACTGTTGTAATATAATTACATCATAATCGGTTATTTCAAAAGTTTCTTTATGCTTTAAAATATGTGATAATTTTGGAGATATAAAAAAGGCTTCATCAAATACTAATTGTACTGCTTTTTTCAATTCTTTTTCTCCATATATTGATTTCCACACATAGGCATTTACATTTAATTGATTACACAATTGCTGTACTCTATATGGTTTATCTTCAACCGAAAAAACGATTGTTTTTAATGACAAGTCTAACTTTTTAGCTTCTGCTACTAAATCTTCTCCTGATGTTAATCGTTGCGGATTGGGGTTTTCAACAAATGACAAATCACTAATTAACAAATCAAATGGTTCATTGTTTACAAAAGCTTTTTTGAGTTTTAAAAAAGCTTCATCACAATATTTAGCATATTCTATTACTGGAATTTGTAAACTATCTAAAGCTGCTCTAATTCCACTTGACATAAAATCGGCATCTTCTGCTATTAATACTTTTTGAAACATATTTATTTTTTTAATTGAAACTTAGCTTGAAATCCTTTCTGTATTTCTGATTCAAAAATAATAGTTCCTCCTATCGATTTTATACGGGTTTCCATATTTTGCAAACCATTTTTTAAACTTAAATTATCAATACCAATTCCGTTATCTTTATACCTTACTTGTATCGCTCCTTTTAGTGCTGAAAATGAAATGACTACCAAATTTGCCTTGCTATGCTTTTTCATATTTACTAATAACTCTTGCAACACTCTGTACATAACAATTTGTTTTTCTTTAGCCAAAATATTTATTTGTACTTCTGATAATCCTTTACTCATAACCCGACAAGTATCTATTGAAAATTCTAAAAACAATTGTTTTAAAAAGTCTTCAAATTGTTCACCTGTAACTACAGGGCTGTTTTCATGAGAAATGTTTCTGGTTAACGAATAAATTTTTTCTAAATCACATAACACCGAAGTATCTTCTCTATTCTCTTTCTGAATTTTATTCATCGCTAAATACACATCATTTGCCAATTCATCATGTATTTTTTTAGCCAAACGGGTTTCTGTTTTATAAACTTCTATTATTTTTTCTTTTTTGGTTTTATTTCTTTTGTAGAAAAAATATACTATAAAACCTAAGAAAGTAGTTAAACCGATAAAAACCCAAAGTTGTTTTTGAGATTTTTGTTGTTCTGCTAACAATTTACTCTCAATAGCTTCTTTTTCATTTTCTTCACTTTCATATTTAACCAACGCATATTTATATTGAGCTTTATCTTTAGCAGATTGTAAGCTATCATTTATTCTAATTCTTTCTTTTGCGTATTGAATTGCTTTTTCTGGTTTCTCTTGTTTTATAATTTTATCCAAAGCTTCTATAACATCATTTGAATTCTTTTCTTGCTTAGAAGCTACATACATTTTATACGCAAACTCTAACGACTTATTCAAATTAATAGAATTATAATAATCTGATAAATGTGCATAACTTGCTATTAATCCATTAGAATCTTTTTTTTCATCTCTAATTAATTTAGCTTCAATAAGCTGAGTCAGTACATTTTCTTCAGGGTCTTTTAACCATTTTGTATATGCTAAATTATCTATAATTCTTGCCTTTGTTTTCGGTTGAGTTTCAAGAATAGAATCAATTAAAAGGGTTTTTAAAATTTCGATAGATTTTGAGTATTCTTTTAAATCTTTATAAATATTTGCTTTATTATTATAATATGTATATTTATTAATATTTGAAGAAAATTTTATTGCCTTATCATAATATTTTATTGCCCCTCTAGCTCTATTTAATCTTCTTTCATTTACCGCTAAACAATTATAAATCCCAGATAAAAATTTAGTTTTTTCTCCTTTAATATATTTTAAAGCACTAACCCCTGATAAACTACTACTCAAATAGTCATTATAATAATCTGATTCAAGTATTGCGATATTACACAAACTTCTAGCCACCCTAATACTATCATTTATACTTTTAAAAGAAATAACTGATTGCTTATAAAAATAATAAGACGAATCAATTTGTCTAAATTCTCCATAATAGACCCCTAACCTAAAAAATGCTTTCCCCTTGTAAAAATTATTCTTATTCTCAACCGCTTTAAATAAATATTTTTTTAAGTAGATTTTAGTTTTATCTATATCACTCTTTTTATATGAACTTTCTATGCTGTCTAACAATACTTTATATTCTGTTTTTATTACATTACCCTTTTTTGTACAAGAAGTAACAACAAAAAACATAACAATAATATTAATGTATCTTTTCATTCTGTTAATATAAAAAAAAGGTTACATGTATACATGTAACCTTGATATAAATATTTCTTTTTTTTAACTAGTCATCATCATCATCTTTTGCAGGAGTTTGACCATCCTCTCCCCCCGTATTCTGAAGTTCTTGTTCTACTTGATTTGGTACTATATCTTCTTCTAAATCTGTACAAGATGTAAATACTCCACTTACTACTAAAACTGCTATATAAATTAAATTCCTCATGTTTTCTCTTAAAATTTTGAGCATTAGTTTTCCTTTCCAAGCTGTTGCCCAGTTTTTAATGATGCTTGAAAAGCCTAATAATTTTAAAAGAGTCTCGAGCCTCTTTCGTGGAAAGTGAAGTTTAAAACCAGTAACTATTTAGTAGCTTTCCTTCTAATAAAAGCACTGGTTTAAAACCTTTTAATTGTATTAATCAATTTTTGTTTTTTTGTTATCGATTAATGACACTGCAAATATTGGAAGGTTTTTGAGTTTTTATTTAGTCAGGATTTAGACAATTTTTAACCAAATAGTTTTGGCTATTTTATGGGTAACCGTAACCAATAACTGTCTAAGAGAAGTAATTTTGGACAATTATTAGACAACACACTAACCTACTATGATTGAAAAACTAATTATTGATTTATTTACTAAAATAAAACAGGAAGAATCTATTACTTCAAGAAATGGAAAAGCAGTATTTTTTGTTAAAGAAATCCTTGAAACAAAACACGATGCTTTTAATCGCACAAGCGTACAAACTATTACACGTTTACATAAAAAATATATTGACCGACAAGAAGATGTTATTGTTGGAGTTCCAGAACCCTTTATAAAAGATATTATGGCACAATATTTAAATTTTGAAAATTTTGAAGAGTATAAAGCCAGTTTCCAATATCCTGATAGAGAAATAACCTCTTCATCTCTAGAAACAGAAAAAAACCCTGTTTTTGAAAACGCTAAAACAACAATAGATACAGAAATTCCTGTAAAATGGTATAAAAAGAATGCCAATAAACTAGTCGTTACTGCTTCAACTGTATTTATGTTAGTATTATCAATATATACTTATCAAAATAACTATTCAATTAAAGGGGACTGTATTATTTGGAAGACAGATCATTTTGAAAAATCTTCTTGCCTTGCAAAAAATGCTATTAACAACGGAAAATATGCTATAAATATTGAAAAATTTAAAAAATTTACTATTTCAGATAGCACTATTTTTTTTGAAAATGGAGAACCTAAAGTTTGGTATGGGGAAAATAAAAAAGGGGTAAAAGAATATTTCAGAGACAGAGGATTTCATCCAGAAACACTCAAAAGACTCAACCCTATTACAAGAACAATTTTATATAGAGAAAAAATATTAAACGAATAAAAAAAACGCTGTTAATAATTAAATTAACAGCGTTTTTTATAATTAATTAATAGATAATTAGAGTATCTATATATTGTAAAAAAATTTCTTTTTAAGTTTTTAATTCAAAACTTTACATAATTCATTAGCCTTTGTAGAATCAAAATAAGTATTCTTTAATTTAAGACATATAGTATTAATTAAACTATTTGTTTCTTTTTTTGATAATTTTTCAGAATCTTGAGAGAATAATATTACTGCACTCAATAAAAACACAGTTGTAAGAATTTCTTTTTTTCTATTCATAATTCTTATTTTAAGTACTTTGCAAAAAAACCAAGCATTGATTTGTAGAGTTCAATTTTATTTTCTTCTCTACCAAAACCATGTCCTTCATTATATTTTACCATATAAGGAACATCAAATCCTTTACCTCGAAGTTTTTCAACTATTTGATCACTCTCATTAATATTTACTCTAGGGTCATTTGCCCCCTGTATAACAAATACAGGTTTGTTCAGTTTGTCAATATTTAATGCAGGAGATACAGCAGTCATAATTTCTTTTTCTTCAGGAATTTCTGGATCATACCATTGTTCATAAAACTGCTTCATTAATGGCTTCCAATACGCAGGAAAAGAATCAATAAAAGTAAAAAAGTTACTAACACCTACATAATCAACCCCACAAGTATATATTTCAGGAGTTTTTATTAGGCTACCTAAAGTTGCAAGCCCACCATAACTTCCACCATAAATAGCTATTTTGTTTTTATCAATAAACCCTTGTTTTAGTATATGTTTTACACCATCCTCTAGGTCATTTAACATTTTACGACCAATTTGTTTACTACCCGCTAAATAAAACTTTTTTCCATATCCTCCAGATCCTCTATAATTTATTTTTAAAGTAGCATAACCTCTACTAGCAAATAGTTGAGCTTCTGGGTTAAAGCCCCAAAAATCTCTCTCACCATAAGGACCTCCATGAGGGTTTACAATCATTGGTGTTTTCCCTTTTTTTGCATTTTTGGGAAGAGTTAAATATCCATAGACACGAAATCCATCTCTTGATTTAAAAGATAT
The DNA here is from genome assembly GCF_000430545.1 of Tenacibaculum ovolyticum DSM 18103. Taxonomy (GTDB): domain Bacteria; phylum Bacteroidota; class Bacteroidia; order Flavobacteriales; family Flavobacteriaceae; genus Polaribacter; species Polaribacter ovolyticus. The sequence continues at coordinate 92,638 of NZ_KE387166.1, read as the reverse complement.
TGGTGTCATTTTTGCCATATCTTTAGGGTTTAGATTAGGCATTAAATCTTCCAATAATTTAAAGCTATCCTTAATTACATCGTACTCATAATATTTTCCATAAACAACATCACTTGAAACATAAATTAAAAGTTTATCTTCTTTTTTAGTAGTACTTAAAATGCTATAATCATGCGGATAAAATTTGTTTTTAATTTTTTGATCTAAATTTTTAAAATATCTACTTATAGGTTTTATCACTTCCTTTTCGCCGTTATACCAAAAATAGTCCAACTCGTAGTTGCGTTTTTTTGATCTCGAAATACCCCCTACATCAAAATTTTCGTTACGATACAAGTGTTCAATAATTTTTTTATTTTTTAAATCATACAATACAATTTCGCTTTTATCACTATATAAATTGGTTTTTACATAGGCAATATCACTTTGGTCAGAAACAAAATCTAAAATCGAAAACTTATCTTTCCAATTTGTAGTAATTATTTCTTTAAACTTTGTTTCTCCAATAGCCTTATATTCTAAAGTATAATCTACACCATTTTTACGTTTTTTTAAAGCACGTAGTTTTCCAACATTATCAAATTCGTATGAAACTACTGGGTTTTTAATATCTGAATTTTCAAACAGCAATTGAATATCACCTGTTTCAATATTAATTTTATAAGGTTCAAATATTTGTTTGTTTCTTTTATTTAAGGGTACAATTACATACTCAGGCAAATCGTCTAAGTTATAAATTGTATTTAATGTTACTCCTTCAAAAGGAGTAAGATCTATATCTTCTTTTGTATTGATGTTGTAAGAGTATAGATGATAATTTTCATTACCTCCTTTATCCATTAAATAAAGTAACGTATTATTATTACCCCAAAAGTATTGACCTATAAGCTCCTTTTTTTCTTCTATAGTTAATGTAATTTTATTGGTTTCAATATTTTTAATATACACATGAGTTTTTCCATTTTCGTTTTTTTTCTTATAAGATAAATATCTTCCATCTGGTGATAATATGAAACTGCGTTTCTTAGGCTTTTTAAAATAGTCTTTAACATTGTATTGATAATTTCCAACATCTAAAACTGCTAGTTTCTTTAGTTCTTCTGAAGATGAAGGTAAAGTTGGATTACCAGGAAGGCTGTCTTTTTTTTTCTCTTGTGCCAAACTGTTTGACATTGCGTATATAATAAATAGAATTGTAATAAATTGTTTCATTTTTTATGTATAAGATTATTAGTGTTTTTTAATTTAAGATTGTGATTCGTAAAAAAAATAAGGGTTATTCATCTTTAATTTTAATGCTTATTATAATTTTGTCATCTTCGATGCTATGAGAAAATATTAATTCTTGATTTTTTTTTTCAGGTTTTGTATTTATTGTTTTTTGAAGACCATTTATGTCTATATGAATTCTATTGTTTTTTAAATGAATGTAATTAGAAATAGTAAGCCCTGTTGTTTCAAAAATTTTGTTATTTTTAAGTTCTTTGTATGAACTAAATTTATCTGTTATCGTTTTTTTATTTTTTGTAATATTAATTTCAATTGCTTTATTATTATAATTATCAATTATTAGATCAATACCACTACCTTTTTGTTTGTTGGTTTGCCCTACACTACAAATCATATTAATGAAAAGAGAGAGGATTAAGACTATTTTTTTTAAGCACATAACTTTAATTTATTTGATGAGACAAATTTAACTTCCAATTGGTTATTTTATAGGTAACTAAAATTTAACAATACTTAATTAAAGGTTAAAAAGAGAGCGGCGTTATTTTATGTTTTAATTAAAACCTTAAAAAAGATTAAAAAACAATAAATAAGGTTAAAGAGTTTATCAAATAATTAAAAAATGTTTTATTTTGAAGACTAAATGAATACAATATGAAGAGTACTAATTTTAGATACATTATTCTTTTAATAGGTTTGTCTACATTAGGTATTATCTTATTTCAATTAAATTGGTTAAGTAATAGCTATACAATTACAGAGAAAAATTTTGAAAAATTAGCTTTTCAATCGATAAATACAGCAAAAAAAGCTCTTGAAGATTATCGTTTACGTTATAGTATTGTAATTGATAATAATATAAAGGCTGCTTATACTTATGAGGCAAACGATTCATTATACAATTTTAAATTTTATTCGGTATCTAAATTTGGTTTGCCCCCTAATTATGATGATAAGTTTTACAGGACTTTGGAATCTTTACAGGATGAATTTCTTCAAAGAAGAAAAAGAACTAGTTCTTTCTTAGAACAAGTAATTATCATTTACACACAAGCTGATACAATTAAAAGAGATTCTTATAAAGAGGTTAATATTGATAGTGTTTTTCAAAACAGTATGGCCAACAACAATATAAACCTTAAGTATACTTTTGGTTTTAAAGATAAAGCGACAAAAAAATGGAATTGTATTGGAGGTGAGAAATTAAAAGACACTACCTTATTAGATAATAGTAGTTATATGATAGATACAATGGATCAAGAAGATATTCATCTTGTATTTTATGATAAAAAAGTATATTTATATAAATCATTACTTGTAAATATTCTGCTTTCAGTATTATTAGTGGTTATTATTTTGTTTAGTTTTTGGTATGCTTTGAGAATTATTTTAAAACAGAAACAATTGTCACAAATTAAAACTGATTTTATAAACAATATGACTCATGAGTTTAAAACACCTTTAGCTTCTATAGGAACAGCAGCAGTAACTATAGAAGAACCAGAAATTATTAGAAATGAATCTATGGTTAGGCAGTTTACAAAAGTGATAAAGGAAGAAAATGAGCGAATGAATAAACAGGTTGAAATGATATTGAAATTAGCCCAAAACGATCATTTAATTTCTAAATTAAATAAAGAAGATATTGATATTAATAATATTGTTAGAAGTGTTATTTCTCAGCATAATGCTAGATTAGACAAAAATAAAGGGACTATAACCTATGAAGTTAAAGCACAACAAACTAAAATAAAAATAGATGAAATGCATGTATACCAAGCTATTAACAACTTAGTAGATAATGCTATTAAATATTCCTACAATGCTGTTGATGTGAAAATTATTTCTGAAAATAAAAATGAATATTTGGTAATACATGTTATTGATAAAGGTATTGGAGTAAAAAAAGAGGATGAAAAAAGAATTTTTGAAAAATTCTATAGGGTTTCTACCAAAGATTTACATAATATAAAAGGATTTGGCTTAGGTTTAAGCTATGTTAAACAGATCGTAGAGGCTCATAATGGTTATATTAAGCTTTTAAGCAGTAAAAAAGGAAGTACTTTTTCTTTATTTTTACCTTTAAACACTAAGTAAGATGGATATAGAAACAAAAAAAAAATTACTTTTAGTAGAAGATGATCCAAATTTTGGAATGGTACTAAAAAGTTTTTTAGAAATTAAAAAATTTAGTGTTACACTATGTAATGATGGAAATGACGCAATTAGAATTGCAAAAAATAATTCATTTGATCTTTTTATCTTAGATGTAATGTTACCAAATAAAGATGGATTTACTATTGCAAAAGAGCTTAAAGAGGAAAAAATTATAGCTCCTTTTATTTTTTTAACAGCTCGTGCTATGAAAGAGGATAAAGTAAGAGGATTTGAATTAGGAGCTTTAGATTATTTGGTAAAACCATTTGACCCAGATATTTTAATATTAAAAATTAAAGCACTTTTAAATAATGAATCAAAAGAAGCTATAAAAGACAAAGTAACGGTATATGAAATAGGTAAATTTAAGTTAGATACTTTAAAAAGAGTACTTATTCTTAATAAAAAAGAAACAAAACTTACCTCTAAAGAAAGTGAATTGCTAAGAATGTTAATTGAACATAAAGATAATGTTCTTTTAAGATCGCAAGCACTATCTGAAATATGGGGTGATGATAATTATTTTACCACGAAAAGCATGGATGTTTATATTACTAAATTAAGAAAATATTTAAAAAATGATATTGAAGGTAAATTAGAAATACAAAACATTCATGGTAAAGGTTTTAGACTTATTGTTAATCAATAAAATTTTCACCAAAACTCTAATACTCTTAAAAAACCGTATATAGTGTTGTTACAATAACTCCTTTATTTTCTTTTAAAGAAACAGTTATTAATTGTTTTTGCTCTTTTATTTTAAAATTAAACGGAGAAATTAATAAATTTAAACCACTTTGCTTTTTAAGTCTAGTTCCTTGACCCGAAATAATTTCTTTATTAGCTACAAAATCTCCTTTGGGAAGATGCTCAGTTAAAATAACATATTTAAATTTGGTTAGCTTATCTACAACCTGTGTCACTTCAGTATTCGATAAATGTTGTAATACTTGCCTTATTAAAACACAATCTGTAATAGGTAACTCATCCTTCGCTATATCCAAACAATGAAATTCTAAATTCTCTTCTTTAAATTTCTCTTTATTATACACAATAAGTTCTGGCACAATATCTACTCCAATGTATTTTTTTGTATGTTTTACCAACTCTTTACCTACATTAAAATCACCACAGCCCAAATCGCATACCGTAAGTGGTGTTTTAAATGTTGTTAAAAATGACGTTATCGCTGTTATATATGGACTTACAATTTCAATGTTATGAGAACCTTCTCCTGAGTAAAATTTAGTATTATCACTTCCCCACAGCTTCTTTTCATAAACCTGCTCCATTGCTTCTTTTGTTGGCCAAGGTTTTTTTTCTCTTTTTTTAACACTCATAAACACTATTATTAACCACAAATGTACAACTACATCTTTATTCATAAAAAAAAAGGATGGCAAAGCCATCCTTTTTAATTACTACTATTTTTTTAAAATTACAGTGCGTTTGCTCCTGTTTCAGCTACTGTATGATCATTTTCTACAGAACTACCACTTACACCAATTGCTCCGATAATAGTACCGTTCGCATCTTTCACTGGTACACCTCCTGGAAAAGTAATTAATCCATTATTAGAAGATTCAATATTAAATAAAGGCGCTCCTGGTTGAGATAATTCTCCTATAACACCTGTATTCATATCAAAAAAACGAGCTGTTTTTGCTTTTTTAATTGAAATATCTAACGATCCTAACCATGCGTCGTTCATACGAGCAAAGGCTACTAAATTTGCTCCAGCATCAACAACTGCAATATTCATTTTAGTATCTATTTCTAAAGATTTAGCTTTTGCTACTTCTATAATTTTTTCTGCTTGTTCTAAAGTAATGTTCATCTTTTGTCTTTGTAAATTATACTGCAAATTTACGCTGTATATGATATTACATACTTACTAGAAAAGGTCAACCTGTTATGAAAAAAGGTCAAAAAAATATTGTTGTTTATATTTCAGAAGGATTGATACCAAACTTACTTTTAAAAGCACTGCTAAAGTTAGATAAATTATTATACCCTAAGTCTAAATAAATATCTGATACTTTTATACTTGAAGTTTCTAATAATTCTTTTGCTCTTAACAATCGTTTATCTCGAAACCATTTTCCTGGAGATTGTTTGTATTCTTTTACAAAATGTCTCTTAAATGTAGATAAACTCATATTACACAAAAAAGCAATTTCTTCTAAACTAAGTGAAGTATATAAATTTTTTTCAATCGTTTTTTTTAAAGGAGAAGTTTCTTCTGCAATTAACGATTTTAAGTAATTTTCAAATACTACTCCATATTTATTCGTTAAATACAATAACAACTCTTCAAACTTAACGGTTAATAAAGTATTCATAAAAGCTACAGGTGCAGCCATTATAGTAGCTAATGAATTTAGGTAAGAATCAATATAAGAATCATTTTCTATTGTAAAATAAGATGGTGTTTCTTGTATTTCGTAATTGTGCTTTACATGTTTATGTAAAAACTCTTTTATCTTTTTGTCTGAAAAAAAAAGAAGCTTACAATAATAAATTTCGTCAGTATCTAATAATTCTGTCCAAAGGCAATTTCCTTTTTTTATCAATAAAGATTGTGAATTATCTACTAAAACTGATGTATCTGAAAAATGAACTTGTTTTTTTCCTGTTTGCAAAAAACTAAACATATGACTGTTTAAATTAACCTTGGTTTTAATAAGGTTTTCAGTCATTTTAAAATCATACACAAACAAATCGGGTATTTCTCCTTTTGTTATAAGATATGATTCTGGTATGTTTTCTACACTCATTTAATATTATAAAGATATTTTTATAAAAAACCTTGTTCTTTCATCCAAGCATCTGAATAGATTTTATTCATATAACGAGAACCATGATCTGGTAAAATAACAACCACAACACTATCCTTATCAAAATATCCTTTATCGTTATACTGTTGAGTAGCCTGTAAAACCGCCCCTGAGGTATAGCCACAAAATAAACCTTCTGTTTTTACTAATTCTCTTGACTTAAATGCCGCTTCTTTATCTGATACTTTTTCATAAATATCAATTACATCAAAATCGGTTGCCGTAGGAATTAAATTCTTGCCTAGCCCTTCAATTTTATATGGAGATATTTCATTTTCATCAAACTCACCTGTTTCATGATATTTCTTTAAAACCGAACCAATAGCATCTACTCCTAAAACTTTTATAGCAGGATTTTTTTCTTTTAAAAACTTCCCAGTTCCAGAAATCGTTCCTCCAGTTCCGCTTGCAATTACAACATGAGTAACCTTACCTTTTGTTTGTTCCCATATTTCAGGCCCTGTAGATTTATAATGAGCTTCTATATTTAACTCATTAAAATATTGATTTATATAAATAGATCCAGGATTTTCTTTATGTAACCGCTTTGCTACTTCATAATAAGAACGAGCATCATCTGCAGGTACGTAAGCAGGGCAAACATGTACTTCTGCTCCCATTGATTTTAACATGTCAATTTTATCTTGAGATGATTTATCACTCACCGCCAAAATACACTTATATCCTTTAATAACACTTATCATTGCTATAGAGAACCCTGTGTTTCCTGATGTAGTTTCAACAATAATATCTCCTGGCTTTAAAATACCTTTTTTCTCAGCACTTTCAATAATATGTAGTGCTATTCTATCTTTAGCTGAATGTCCTGGATTAAAAGCTTCTATTTTTGCATAATATGTACCTAAAAAATTTTTAGTTATTCTATCTAGTTTTATCATTGGGGTTTGTCCAACTAAATCTAAAATTGAATTGGTAATACCTGTATGTCTATCCATTTTTATTATAAAATAAGAAAGCGTCATTGTAAAAATGAACACGAATTTTCTTGTTGAGATTTTTCGCTATTTTTTACAATGACGCTTACACTCAAATCGAGTGCAAAAATATAATTATTTTTCTAACTTACCCTCTAACATTAAAAAGAAGCTATATTCTTCTGCTGTTTCTTTTAATGCATCAAATCTTCCAGACGCTCCTCCATGTCCTGCTTCCATATTAGTATGTAAAAATAATAGGTTGTCATCTGTTTTTACATCTCTAAGTTTCGCAATCCATTTAGCTGGTTCCCAGTACTGTACTTGACTATCGTGTAAACCTGTTGTAATTAACATGTTTGGATATGCTTTTGCTGTTACTTGATCATAAGGAGAGTATGATTTAATATAATCATAGTATTCTTTATCGTTAGGGTTTCCCCATTCATCATACTCACCAGTTGTTAAAGGAATCGTATCATCTAGCATTGTAGAAATTACATCAACAAATGGTACAGCAGCTATAATTCCGTTATATAACTCAGGATTCATATTAATAATAGCTCCCATTAATAATCCTCCAGCAGAACCTCCCATTGCGTATAAGTGTTTTGGAGAAGTGTAACCTTCAGCGATTAAATACTTAGAACAATCAATAAAATCATTAAAAGTATTCTTCTTATTTAACATTTTTCCGTCATCATACCAATCGCGACCTAAATATTCACTTCCTCTAATATGTGCTAAAGCATATACAAAACCTCTATCTAATAAACTTAAACGTGTTGTTGAAAATCCATCAGAAATAGTATGTCCATACGAACCGTAAGCATACTGTAAAATTGGAGTGTCTTTAGTTAATTTGGTATTTTTATGATGTACTATTGATAATGCTACTTTTTTACCATCTCGTGCCGTAACCCAAATACGTTCACTTACATAATTATTTTTATCAAACTTACCTCCTAAAACTTCTTGTTCTTTTTTAACTTCTTTTGATTGATCTTTCATATTAAAATCAATCACAGAACTTGGCGTTGTCATAGAATTATAAGAATAACGAATAATATCTGTGTCGAACTCAGGGTTTCCATGTACACCTGCTGAGTATGTTTCTTCATCAAAAGGTAAATAATAATCTTCACTATTATCCCAACGTTTAATGCGTATTTTATTTAACCCGTTATTTCTTTCTTCTAAAACTAAATAGTCTTTAAATATTGAAAAATCTTCAAATAGAGTATCTTCTCTATGCGGTATAACATCAACCCAATTCTCTTTTGTGGTTTTACTTTCTGGAGTTTTCATCAACTTAAAGTTGGTTGCTCCATCTTTGTTGGTTTTAATATAAAAATGATCTTTATAGTGTGCAATATCATACTCTAAATCGCGCTCACGCGTTTGAATCATTCTAAACTCACCATTTGGTGTATCTGCTTCTAATACTTGATATTCATTAGATACAGTACTATAAGATCCTATTACTAGGTATTTTTTAGATTTTGTTTTTGTAACAAAAGTTCCGAAAGTTTCATCTTTTTCTTCAAAAACTAACACATCTTTAGCTGAATCAGTTCCTAAAACATGCTTATAAATTTGTGAACTACGTAATGTTTCTGGATCTTTTTTGGTGTAAAACAATGTTTTATTGTCATTAGCCCAAACTGCACCTCCTGTTGTATTCTCTATTTTGTCAGAATAAATTTCGCCTGTTTCTAAGTTCTTTATTTTTATAACGTACTGACGACGACTTACCGTATCTGTTGCAAAAGTGGTTAACTTATTATTTGGTGATATACTTAAACCGCCTAATTGAAAGTAATCATGCCCTTTTGCTTCATCATTTACATTAAATATAATTTCCTCTTCAGCTTCTAAATTTCCTTTTTTACGACTGTGAATAGGATATTGTTGTCCTTTTTCATATCGTGCAATGTAAAAATATCCGTTACTTTTATAAGGTACCGACTCATCATCTTCTTTAATACGACCTTTCATTTCTTGAAATAACTGCTCTTGAAACTCTTCTGTTTCTTTAGTACTTTCTTTGTAATAAGAGTTTTCAGCGTTTAAATAGTCGTATACTTTTTGAGTTTGTTCGTCTTTAATTGCAGCTTCTTTTTGTGCATCGGTTAAACGCATCCAAAAATAATCATCAGTACGTACGTCTCCGTGTTTTTTTAATGTTGTTGGCTGCTTTTCAGCTATTGGAGCTATAATATCTTTCTTCATTTCCTGTTTTTTGCAATTCACAAAAATAAGGTTAAAAGCTATAGCAGTTAGTATTATTTTTTTCATTTTTACTTAGTTTGGTTAATTTTCTTGTGAAAATACTATTTTTGTTACCGTAATAATTATAAACACAACGATAAATGTTTGGAGATATTTCAGGGATGATGGGCAAATTAAAAGAAGCTCAACAAAAGGTTGAAGAAACTAAAAAACGATTAAACACTGTTTTAATTGATGAGAATGCTACTAATGGCGCACTAAAAGTTACTGTTACTGCCAATAGAGAGGTAAAAGCAATTACGATTAACGAATCTTTATTAGCAGACAAAGAAGAATTAGAAGATTATTTGATTTTAACATTAAATAAAGCTTTAAAACGAGCTGGAGAAATTAATGAGCATGAACTAGCTGTTGCGGCTAAAGATGGAATGCCAAACATTCCTGGAATGGATATGTTTAAATAATAATATACTTACAAATGGATGATTACATGCTACCTTGTTTAAATAAAAAATTCTTTGGGGTTGATTGTTTGGGCTGTGGTATACAACGAGCTTTAAGCTTATTAATTCATGGTGAGTTTATTGCTGCTTTTAAAATGTATCCTGCTATATACACCTTACTTTTTTTAGCGGTAATTATTGTACTTAATTTCTTTTATAAAATTAAATACGCTCAAAGAATTATAAGTATTTTAGCTGTTATTAATGTACTTATCATTGTAGTAAGTTATCTAATAAAAATGAATCAATTAATATAAAATTATTTTAAAGACTATGGAAAAACAATTTAACCCAACAGTAATTTACGTTCTATCAATAATCAGTTTTTTATGCTGTTGTTTTGCTGGTTTAGGTATTATACTAGCTGCACCTGCTTTTATTATGGCTAATAACAAAATGAAAGACGCCCAAGCAAATCCAAACGATTATGATTCTGCTACACTTAAAGCGATAAAGACAGCTAGAACAGTTGCTATGATTGCTTTAATTGTAAACTCAGTTTACTTGCTTTTAACAGGTTATAGATTAGCCACTACAGATTGGAGTGTATTTATGGATCAATACCAAGAAGCTTTAGAAAAATATCAATAAAATTACTTCTTATAATAAAAAAACGACCAATTTGGTCGTTTTTTTTACGCCCCATAACAAACCCATATACAAACGATTAAAATGTTTTGTAATCAAAAAAATCATTTGACGTTATTATTTAGTATTATAATTACCTGCCTATCATTAAATGCTCAAGAAGTGAGAGTTGTTGATAATAAAGGCACAATTAAATACGTAAACAACAACAAAGTAACAACTTCAAATACAGCACCTTTATCTCCTTTAGAAAATGATATTTGGTTTGACACAAATAATACGCCTACCCTAACTAAGATTTGGGATGATATTGACGGTTGGAAAATGTTAATAGCACCTAGCACAGAAAGTAAAACTGTTATTTTAAACAGAAATAGTTCTACTAATTTAAATACTGGCACTAATACTTTTTACGACCTCCCTTTAAATACTCCTCAAATACAGTTTATAAACACATCGTATTATTCAGTTGTAGAAAATTCTGAAATTAGAGTACTACACGACGGTAATTATTTAATTTCGGGAGAAATATCTGTCACAAATATGCCTTCTGGTGATACTAAATTTATTTTAGGGGTATTTATTAACGGAATTAGACGTGGATATTTATCTAGAGGGTTCACTTCTTTTCCTTCACAAGATTATTGGGGTACAACTGGTACTTTAATGTATGCGCTAAACCAAAACGATCTTGTAAACGTTAGATACGTAATTAATGCTGGAGGAACTACCTTAAATTCAAACCTCTTAAATATTGGAATTACTAAATTATAATAAATAGATCTCGACTGCGCTCGACCTGACATAGTTAATTTATATATACTCACCTCTACTAATAAATTTAACTCCATAAAAAAAGCGACCAATTTGGTCGCTTTTTTTATATCATTCCTTTTGCTTTAAACTCAAGATATTTATTTATCACATTAACCGATAATTGCTGTGGCTTCGTTAAAATAGCATGAATACTATTTCGCTCTAATTCTTTTACTATTAAACGTTTTTCAAACGCATATTTTTCAGCTATTGTTTTATGATAAACATCTTGTAAATCTTCTGAATTTTCATTTATCAAACTATCCAATTCTGTATTTTCAAAGAAAACAGTCACTAGTAAGTGTTTTTTTGCAATTGCTTTTAGGTAAGGCAACTGCCTTTTTAAAGCCGAAATATGTTCAAAATTTGTATATAAAATTAATAAACTTCGTTGATTAATTTTTCTCTTAGTCGTTGCATACAATAGTGCAAAATTAGCATCGGTAAAATCGGTTGTTATATTATACAGTTCTTCGTTAATTACCGAAAGGTTTGTTTTTTTATTACTTGCTGCAATAATTTTTTCTACATTTTTAGAAAACGTAAGCATTCCTGCTTTATCATTTTTTAACAAGGCTATGTTCGAAAAAGCTAAGGTTGAATTTATAGCGTAATCTAACAGACTTAATTCTTCAAAAGGCATTTTCATAACACGCCCTAAATCGATAATAGAATAAATGGGTTGTGATTTTTCATCTTGGTATTGGTTTACCATCAACTCCCCTCTTTTAGCTGTTGCTTTCCAATTCACATTTCGTACATCGTCACCCGGAATGTAATTCTTTATCTGCTCAAACTCCATTGTTTGACCAATTCGTCTGATTTTTTTCATTCCGAATTCTGTCAAATTATTATGCATTGCCAAAAATTCGTACTTTTTCATTTGCACATACGACGGATATACTTTTACACTTTTATCATCTGAAAAAGTATATCTTCTTGAAAACATTTGTAATACAGAAGAAACAAATACATGTACATTTCCAAAATTATAGGCTCCTCTTTCTACTGGTCGAACACTATACACAAATGTTGATTTTTCTGCTGATTGAAGCGCTGTTTTATAGGCAAAGTCTCTTTTTTGAAATTGTGCTGGTAATTCATCTATCACATTTATAAAAACTTGAAACGGATAGTTATTTTCTAACGTTACTGATATTTCATTAGCATCAGAATTTGATAATTTTTCTGACACTATTCGCTTCGCTAAAAAACCGTTTTTATAACGATATAGAATAACTAAATCTATAAACATAGTTATTGCAAAAAACAAAACCAATAACCATGTTACGTTATATATAATAGGAAACCAAAACGACATTAAAAACAATGCCGACAGTACGCTTATATACGTAAAAAAGCGATTATGAATATATATTGATTTAAAGAATTGAATCACTATCTCGGAACTTCTACAGATTGAACAATCATCTCAATAACCTTGTCTGTCGTCATTCCTTCCATTTCTCTTTCTGGAGTTAACATTATTCTATGACGTAATACCGGATAAATACTCTTTTTTACATCTTCAGGAATCACAAAATCACGTCCGTTAATCGCTGCAAATGCTTTTGACGCCATTAATACTGCAATACTTGCTCTTGGTGACCCTCCTAAATATAAATGTGCATTGTTACGCGTATTTGAAATTAATTGCGCAATGTATTTAATAATTTTTTCTTCTACCAACACTTCAAATACTTTACTTCTGTATTCTAATAAATCTGCCTCTGTTAATACAGCTTCAATTTTTGATTGTGGTAATGCTCCTTTTCGATCGTTATGCGCTGCAATTATTTTAATTTCTTCTTCTAAACTAGGGTATCCTACATTTATCTTAAACAAAAAACGGTCTAATTGTGCTTCTGGTAATGCATAAGTTCCTTCTTGTTCTATAGGATTCTGTGTTGCTAAAACCATAAATGGCGGACTCATTTTATATTGAGTTCCATCCATCGTAATTTGCTTCTCTTCCATTACCTCAAACAAAGCTGCTTGTGTTTTTGCAGGCGCTCTATTTATTTCATCAATCAATACAACGTTAGAAAATATAGGTCCTTTTTTAAATTCGAAATTAGATGTTTTCATATTTAAAATTGATGTTCCTAATACATCCGAAGGCATTAAATCGGGCGTAAATTGAATTCTACTAAAATCGGTTGCAATAGTTTTTGCTAACAATTTTGCTGTAACTGTTTTTGCAACTCCTGGTACTCCTTCAATTAACACATGTCCATCTGCTAATAACGAAACCAATAACAACTCTATAAAATCTTCTTGACCAACAATTACTTTAGCCAACTGCTCTTTTATGTTACCAACAGCTTCTTTTAATTTTGATAAATCTATTCTACTAGAAAATAGTTCATTCGTTTCTGTTGTTTGATTGTTATCTTCTGTATTCATGCTCTTATTTTTTTATTCTTTGTTTTTTTGAAGGAGAAAGCATTGTGCTTTTTCTCACTTTTTTCTTTAAATATTGTTTGTTTATCAATTTAAATGCTTCTCTAAAAAATCTAACGGATCATAAAAATACTTGTTTAAATCCTCTTTCGTGTAAGCTACCAAAGTATAAGACGAAAACAACCTTTCTGGTTTTAAATTATTTCGTTTTAGTTTAAAAGGCTGAACTTTTAAAACCTCAAAATGAAAATGGTCAAATTGCCATCCATACTTATTAAGTTCATTTCTATTCATAAACCTAGCTATTTTAGTATCCGTATTTACATGGTCGAATAAATTTACTTCTATTCCTGCAATATGTTCGTAAACTGTCCAAAATTTGTGATTATCTCCATGTTCTATTATCAGCTGTGCATAAGGTCCGTCCTCTCGCTTACTAATTACAACGCCTTCAAATATTGGAAATATTGGTTCTGACTCATAATTATTTGTAGCTCTCTTTATATCTATTCCTGTATGATAATGTGCAGGAACTTTAGGCCTCTCTTTTCTTAGCAGACCAAATTCACCAATTCCTGTTAATTTTAATGAGCTAATAGAATTTCTATCTAAAGCATTAACTGGCAAACGATATCCTAACCCTACATTAAAGGATAGTATAAGTAGTAAGCCCCAAGTTTTAATCATTTTTTATTATCCTTTTTAAACATTTCAATTCCCTTATTCAATGCAATCAACTCTTCTTCAGTAATTTTTTCTTTTGATTCTATTATAGTTACCTTTTTAAATAATTTCTCTACACTTCCTACTGAATTACCACTTCTACTCGCTAAATGCTCGTAGAAAACAGCATCTATTTTTAAGGTTGCTAATCTATGGTGTACTCGTATGTATTCTAAAAAGTAATTAATTTTATGAATTGCTATATTTTTATGATCTGATTTTTCATAATACATATTCGCAATTGTTCTGGTAAAAGCTAATGTTTGATTTTTTAAAGGCGTAATTATAGGTATAAATCGTTGATCCCTTTTTCCTTTAAAAATCACAAAAAACAACACACCAATTAAAGCCGTATAATAAGCCCATTTAAGATGCTTTGAACTTAAAATATAATACATTGGCGAACTTATTCCGCTTTTTCCTGTTTTATAATACGCATCCCAAAGAATTGTAGTACTACTGCTACTAGAACTTGTATTTTGCTCTCTTAAACTATTTTTGTTATTTGTATTCAAATACGATAATACACTTGCTACATAGGTATAATTGGTATTTAAAAGCATATTGTAATTGGTAAATGTTTGCGGAAATGTATGTAAGTAAAAAGATCCTTTTCCGAATTCTGTTTTAACAAAGTTAGGCTTATGACTTACAATGGAATCTTTTTCATTTTTAATAAGCAACGCTCCTAAAACTGTTGTTTTTAAAGTATCTACACTCGAAAAATAGGCTTTCGGAAAATTTCTATCAAAATGATACTCATTCGTATCTAATTTTTTATTAACTATATTTTGGTATGCTTTTTCTTCAAAAGCCGTAGTACTTAACTGTTTTGTTTTAATGTTTAATGTATCTAAATTAAAATCATTGGTAGCTATAAAAACATCATTTCCTCTTGCTACAAATTTTAGCAACTCATTAAACTCTTCTTCTCCAAAATTTAGCTTACCATCAACAAAAAAATAAGTTCCTTTATTTATTGAATCTTTTAAAAATAAATATGGACTTTGATATACGTCTCTTACCTTTTTATTAGCAAAAAGCGAAGGCATTTCTTTATGCAAAATATAGGTTCCGTATGGTATTTTATGTTTCGCGTCATAACTTGGAAACCAATTAATTTCTTTTGGTTTTATCGATTCGATATATATAATACCAAGTACAATAAACACCAATAAACCAATATATATTTTTAGCTTTTTATCCAAATTCTTAAATTTTAGCAATCACTTTTTTAAAACTCACTTCTGCTTGTAAAAACTTTTCTTTATCTATTAAAAATTCTCCGTACCAAACGTAATCGTATAAATGTGTTACTTCTTTAAATTCTTTATGCAAATTTTTATTTGATGAAACTTCTTTTATATAATCTTCATTTGTTTTTTCTTGCTGCCAAGAAATCAACTCTTTTTCTGATAACTTTTTTAATAACAGCAAATAATAATAACGCGTTGCTAATTTGTAATTTCCATCTGTTATTGCCTCCTTTATTAATTTTGGTAAATCTCTATCTCTTATTAATTCTTCTTCATCAGATAAGTTTACTATCGAATTCGCTTTTTTACCTATTACAATATTGCTAGCATTTACTTTTAAAAAGAACTTAATGATAAAGTACAGTACTAAAACGGCAATTACATATGGTAAAATTCTAAACAGACTCCATAAAAAACCTACTGCTGGTTTTATATCATCAAAAATATAAGATAGTATGCTTTTTATTTTTCGTTTAAACCAGCTCCATGCTTTTTCTAAAATAGTAGGTTCTCTTTTTTCAACAACATATATAAAATCATCTTGTTGCTTGTATGCTTCTATTTTTTTTGCATCAAATTTTCGTTGCTCAATAAATGTTTCATCAAACTTAACTTCCTTCGTTGTTGTTTGTGAAAACACAGAAAAAGAAAGCAATAAAAATGCTATATAAAAAAGTAAGTGTTTCAAATTATTACTGACCTAGGCCGTCTATTTTTTCAAGGGTTCCTGTTAAGTTTTTTTGCTCATTTATATCAAAATATAAAAACACATTGGTTACCAATGTTATTGTATAAAACATTAATTGACCTACAATAGAAACTAAATTTAAGATTATGTAAACGGGGTCTTTAAATAAATTAAAAATTTGAGTAGGATCTTCATTATTCATGCCAATTCCCATTTGAACAAACTGATATATAATTGCTGGTATTTTAAATACATATCCTAACATACCTACTAATAAACCAACTACGAAAATCACCCCAAAAGTTTCCCAAAAATGACCACTTATAAGATTAAAACATTTACTAACAGTAGCAGTTGCTGATTCATTTTCAAAAACTAATATTGATGCGCCTAAAGATAAAACTATTGCTGTATAAAACATCGGAAGAACACAAAACAACATACTAAACATAACAATAAGCATTGCTAAAATTCCAAAACCGGTAAATGACCAAAATTTATTTTTAGAATTATCTTTTACTTCTTCTTCATTTACATTTCCATTGTTATCAATATATGATTTTATGTAATACATACCTGCTAAATTGATAAATACAAGAGTTACAATATATGCTATTATTGTTAAGAAACCTGCACCACCAATACTAAGCCCCATCATTTCTGGAGTACTTTCACTTGATATAGTTGATAATGAATATCCTATAAAAATAGCTCCTATTATTGTTATTAAAATAGGAATTGCTGCCACTTTAACAATTGTTGAGAAAAACTCTTTTCCTTCTAGTCTCATAAACTTAAAAGCATCGCTAATAATAGCTCCTAAATCTCTTTCTTTTTTAAACTCTATGTACTCTTTATTCATTGGTTACTTGTTTTTTGTGTAGTTGAATTGGATATATAACGTAATAAAATATAATACTTGCTAATGATAATAAGATGATAAGAATTGCTAACCAATCTGGCATTTCGGTATGGCGTGTTACAAAACCTTCTAAAAAACCTGCAATTATAAAAAACGGAATACTACTTACCATTATTTTTAATCCGTCTTTCATACTTCTTTTAAAGGATTCTAATCTAGAATAGGTTTTGGGAAATAGTAATCCGTTTCCTAAAACTAAACCTGCGCAACCAGCTATTATAATTACTGATATTTCTATAGTACCATGAATCCAAATTGTTCTAGAAGATTCCCAAAGTAAATCTTTATCATAAAAAAAATATAAAAATGAGCCTAACATTATACCGTTTTGCATCATAATATATAAGGTTCCTACAGAGAATAACATTCCTAAAACAAAAGCATACATGGCTACTTTTATATTATTTATGGTAATCCCTATAAACATATCAACCTCATTGGCTTTTTTATAAACAGCCATCGGATCACCTTTTTCAATATTCTCTAAAGTCATGTTTACATAACTATCACCTAAAATAAGTCGAACAAAATCAACATCGTTTGCTGATGAGAAAGCTCCCACGATACTAAAAAAAGCAAAAACACTAAAAGCTATTAATAATTGCTTTTGATGTTTGTAAAATGATAATGGAAATTCTGTTTTAAAAAAACTAATGAATCTATTTTTACTTTCTTTTTTAGTTGTATAAATTTTTTGATGTGCTGTAACAGCTATGGCATTTAAATACACCAAGGTATTCCCCTTTGGATAAAAGGTTTTAGCATAACTTAAATCATCTGTTAACTCAACATATAAATCTGATAATTTATCAGGAGAAAGACTTGTTTTATTATACAACGCGTCTTCAAACAATTGCCATTTCTCTTTATTTTTTTTTACAAAAGCAGCTTCTCTCATTTAAAAAATAAATTATAGCAAGTTTTATGAGAACTCTTTCTTTTCATAGAATATTTTTATCTTCGCTAATCTAAAAAAAGTTATAGAATTATCAACAAAAAAAATGAAAAACTAATTAATGGATAATTTTCAAATAGAAACGGCTCAAAATATTGCTATAACTCAAAATGTAGCGCATGTTACTACCCGTATTGGTTCTTATTTAATAGATGCTTTATTTATTATCGGCTACTATATTATTATATTTTTAATAATGGGTATGCTTAATATGGTACCTAGTATGGAGTATATGAGCTTATACCTTCTTTTAGGTTTGCCTACTTTTTTTTACAGTTTACTTTTTGAAGTTTTAATGAACGGGCAAACTCCTGGTAAATTTTTTAACCAAACTAGGGTTGTAAAAATAGACGGTTCTAAACCTACTTTTGGTAGTTATTTAATTCGTTGGTTATTGCGAATTATCGATTTTGGGCTTGCTAGTGGTTCTGTTGCTGTTTTAACAATTCTTTTAAACGGAAAAGGGCAGCGACTTGGCGATTTAGCTGCTAGTACTACTGTTGTTTCTGAAAAGAAAAGAATTACTTTAAGAGATACTATTGCGAATGATATATCTGATAATTATACACCTATTTACACACAAGCAACATTATTGAATGATGATGATATGCATACCATAAAAAAGGTATATACTGATGCTATAAAAAAAAGGAATCATAAAGTAATTTCAAAACTACATTTAAAAATTATAGAAATAACAGGAATTACAACAAAACAAAACCCAGTAGATTTTGTAGATACTATTATTAAAGATTATCATTATTTTGCTCAGCAATAAAAGCTGCTATGTAAGCTACCTCAGCTTTTAAGCCATTTATTTTTGCTTTTAATTCTATCTCTTTAAAATAAGTATTTTCGGCTAATCTTATTTCTAAATGCCTTTTACGTAAATCAACCCATTTTGCATCACTTTTGGTTAACGTTTTTTGTTCTAACAACTTAATAGAAGCATGCAATCCCCTTTGCCAAGCTTTTCGTTTTGTTTTTAATGTTTGTAAAGATGTTTCTCGTGTATGTAAGTTTCTCTTTTTTGTAGCTAACAATTTATTTAAAGGTTTTTCAGCTGCGGTTTTTTCTGCCATAAAAAAATCGCCTGCACCAGGTAATTCTTCTAAAGGAGTTTTTAAAGACAAGGCTTTGTATAGTGTTAACAACTTGTTCATTCCTTCAAAACTATAGCTCCTGCGATGTACTGATATCGATTGCATTGTTTCGAAAGAAACGCCTAAATAATTAGCTAGAGATATAATTCTTGCATCAAAGTATTTTCTTATTTCTTTTATCATTTTTGTACAGTTTTTTTTTTAGTATTAAAAAATGTACATCGCTTGTACATTTCTATTTTATTTCATTTTTTTCTGTACAAAAATATAACCTCATTCAATGTACAGTTTTTATTTCTAGAAATAAATATGTACAAAATACAAAAAAACAGCTCGTTTATAAAAATTAAGTAGTTAGAATATGGTGTTTTATGAAAAATTTAAGCTTTTTTGTTAAGATCTTCCATAATACTTATAAGACCTTCTAAACCCTTTTTCAATTGCTTCTTGTATGCTCTTTGCTAGAAAACCTTGTCCTTTCTTTATTTTTGTTCTATCATAATGTTGATCGAATGGTAAATGATATATTTTTGTTTCAGTACCTTCAGTGCTAACTCCAATATTACATTTAATTCTTGGAAATTCTTTCATCTCCCATTTTTCTATTCTCACTCCCAAAAATTTTAGCAAATTTTGTTGCAGTTTCCGAAAGAGAAGTATTTGTTATAAATACAGGTGTAACAACCTTAAATAAATCTGGATTGATTAGCCTATCAATTATTGTTGTGCCATATAATTGTAAAATATGTTTTTCGTGTATTGTCTTTGTTTTCTTCCAAAGTTTACATTGTATAATTTCTACCTCATTACCTTTTCTTGCAATTAAATCACGCCCAAGGTCATTTAACCTTTTTTCCATGCCAAAATACTCAACTTCCCAACCTCTTTCTTCATATGATATCCCACAAGACATTTCATAATCTCTACCTATTTGCCAATTAGTTTTTTTACCTTTTAAATATCTATCTAAAGCTAACTGGTTTCTATAATTTTCATCTAAATCAAAATATTCTTCTTTTGTGAGATAATTCTGAACATTATCAAAATCATCCTTGAATCCTTCTATTGAATTTACATTCTCTAATCGTTTTAAAGTGTCAAAATCGTCTACATAGTTTGTTAACTCAGGGAAAACATTTAAAAGATATTCATATTTATATAGCATTTGACGATATTGCTGAATATGAAACTTACTTTGAACTTTTAATTCTTTTATTCTTTTACTTTCAGATATTGCAGGTCTTTTTTTATTCTCTAAACGTCTTGCAATTATATCATACTCTAAAAGTAAAAAATCAGAGTACATAGATGTTATTTTGCTAACAGAATTATCACTTTTATTTTCTATTGACAAATATAAATCGTGCTGCTTTTTTAGAGTGTTTTTTAATTCATCTCTTTCTCTTAAAATATTAATTGATTTTTGATTTGACTCAATATATTTTGTTTCTATTTTTTTAAAATCATTGTTTAATTTATTATTAATTCTAATCTGTTCTTTAAATCTTAATTCATTTTCATCCTTTTTTATTTCACAATTATTTAGTTCTTTTTGATAGTTTTCTAAATATTTTATTGATTCATCAAGTTCTTGGCTCTTGGTATTAACTTTTAAAGTTAAGTCTTGAAGTATTTTATTTTTATAGCTAATTTCAGATAAAAACCTGTTAGTTTTAACTATTTCATTCTCATAATTATCTTTATATTTTTTTGATAATAGTTTTTCATCAGAAAGTTCTTTTAAAACTTGGGGATATTCATTTATTTTTATTCTGTTTTCTTTCCTTTTTTCAATAAAATTTGAAGCTAAATTCCAAAGAATAGCAACTGTAATTAAACTTCCGATAATAAATATTATTTCCATGAATATTAAGATATTTAACTTCGAAGCGTAAAGTTTCTCCTGGATTTCTGACAACTTCTTTATATGCGTAATTCACATCTTTTTTGTTCACTAAATAAATAAAACTGCAACATTATTTTCGTGTCAAAAAATTATTAATAGTCCAAATTGATTATGAAAACTAAATAAAAAAAGACCTAAAAAGAGTTTATATGATCGTTATTTTTATAATTATAGACTTATGTAACAGTTACTATTGCTATATCTTGATTTATTCTAAATCGTCATCTTCTATTCTATCAATTAGTATATCTATTTCTTTAATCGTAGCTTTTCTTTTTTCTTTCGCTTTTAATATAACTTCAGGAGTATTATTAGAATTATCAATTTGAATATTATAATAGTCAATTAATGTTTTTAGCGCATTTAATTTCGATGCTTTTTTCATTTGTTCAACTTGCTCAATCAATGCTTTTTCAGAATTTTGCTGTGCTTTAGCAGTCTTTTTAAGTTCTGCTCTGTTCAAAGTAATTTCATTCCGTTGTAATTCTAAATCTTGTTTTTGTAATACTATTGTGTAAATCAGTCCTGCAAAAGCTAATCCAGAAAACAAAGCATTTACCGCTCCAAATAAATCACCAAAAGTACCTCTGTCAGACCAATTATCAAGACCAAATATTATTAGAATTGTTGAAACAATCCAGATAATTATAACTAAAAAAATCATTTTAGTTAAAAGTCCAATATTTGATGTAAGCTTTTTCATTTTTTAGAGTTTGATTTAGTTTTAGGCTAAATAAAGTTAAACATTATCATTTGATATTTTAATTTCATTCGTAATATTCTTAATACTTTTTAAAATAAAAATATTATTAGGTAAAGTAATTTTTCCAGATTCTTTTGTTTCAAGTGTCACAAAGAATAAACCTATATCAACAACTCTGCCTTCGATTACATAGTCTTTTGATTCTAGTATAATAATAGAATCATTTAATTTAACGGGGTGATTAAAAAATAAGATAATACTACAAGTAATATTTGACAGTAATGACCATTGAGCAAAAAAAGCAACTCCTACAAATGTTAAAACGGAACCTATAAACAATGCTAAATCAGCTTGTTTTACTCCCCAAATTAATGAAGTAATAATTAGAAAAATTAATGATAAGATAATATTTATAACTTTCTTAATTATCATTCCACGAGAGCTATGAATTAATTTTTCAGAAAGTGTTCTATTAATAACTTTTAAAGAGATTTTTCTTAAGATAAGATAAATCGCAATAGCGATAATAGATTCAAATATTTTTATATAGTATATTTTCATTGTTTATTACTTTTTGATAACTTATTTATATGCGAAAATCGTATCCTGTTATCACGCATACATAGGTTGATTACGCTAAAATTTTATTCCTGCTTATAAGGCCGCTAATATATTCAAAATACTTTGATGAAAAAGTTATAAAAAGCTACTCTTTTTCGTAAGTCTAAACTATATTTCATTATACTTTTTAAGTTGATAAATCGAAAAAACACCTAGCACAAACTCCGCTATAATTCCGAAAATATAACCTCCTGTTGGTAATCCGTCAATTATCATACTCAGCGCACGTCCTGTTGCAAGGGTTAACATAAATAATATATTCAGTTCGGTAGCTCGTTTCCAGTATTGGGTTTTCCAAATTCCAAAAAGCCATACAAGTGAAATACCAAGATACAAGCACATATTGGCTTTTAACATATTTGAAAGGTCGATAGTATTTACTTGAATATCTAATTGTTTTTGTAAAATTGATGGCGAACCGTAAATTATTCCTGTTGGTATAACTATCAACAAGGAAACAAGAAGGTGTAAATTCTTAAAAAACCAATTCATTTTGTATCTTCTATTTTTTCTGGTAGTGTTGTCTCAAAATCTACATTATGCCTTTCTCTTAGCTTATAATTAAGAACACCGTCTTTTTGAAGCGAATCCAATCTGTTTAATTTTTCTAAAGGAGAATCTTCTGTCATTCTCATTATTTGATGTCCGTATTTTTCTATACGATCATTATAAAACACCAAAGTACAATAAAGTAATTCAGGATTTCCATCCTTAAAAAACAAAAATTTACGTTTAGGTTTCCCGCTATAAAACTCAACGTTTAAGTTATACATAAAGCGTTCAACCCAACGTATATTTAATACAATTTTCCCTTGCTGATAATCTCTTTCTGCTTTTAGATAGTAAGATGTATCTGCATAATTTCTTTTATTTTCTTTAATTATCTTCCAGTTCACAATTATACATAACTTATTTAAACGTTGAATTCGTGTTCTTTTCTTATCATTACATAAATTAGTTATATGAATATTTATTTTAAAATTTCAAGATGTATATAGTTTTCATATTTATTAACTTTATTACCCCATCCGCATTCTAACTCAGAAAGCCATAGTTTAAAATCATCATGATAACTTAAAAGTTCTTCATGATCTATTTCCTCTCGAATTTTTGTTGCATATTCATAAGTTTCAAAATCGAATTTTTCACCTAAGTTCTCTGTCATTCTAATTTTATTATTATCAGGGTATAAATAAGCCTGAATTATAGAACGAATAATCTTACCTCTATCAAAAAATGCAAATCGACAAGAGCCACTTGTTGTTTGTTCATATGCAATTATGGCTTGTGTATTATATTCCCTAGTAAACTCAATAATCCATTCATCAAACTCTTTTAAATCTTCGGTAGACTCTCCTAATTCATAATCGACCTGAGTCCAGTTATTATTTCTTTCTTTATGAATTACAAAAGTTCTAGTTTTACTTTCCTCTTCATAATATCTCTGTAGTTGAATTTCAGAATAAACATCTTTCTTACCAATAGTATAGTAAATAGACAAAAAGGAAATAATTAAATCTTTATCCGTGTGACGGATAAATACTTCTGATATGGTTGCCATCTAGTTTATCTTAATATTTTTTTTATGATAATTGTTTGTCTTAGAACGAACATTTAATTTTTCTCTTAGCTTAAATTTAAGTATTTATTTATTCTCAGAGATGTTATTTAAAACAAATTTAGCCATTTCAATATTTCCTAAAGTAGCATTTAAATCAAAAATTACGCTGGTTAATAATTCGGCTGCTTCTTTAAAACTTCCTTTCTCATTTATTACAAGTGCTTTATTAATAAGTAAAATTCCCTTTGTTTCAACATCAGCATTTTGCTCAAGCCCTTTTTCTATAGCCGCTAATCTTTCTTCATTCACTAATAAATCTGAATAATCTTTCCAAGATGGTGCAAAAGAAGGATACTTTTTAACTAATAGCTTTATAATTTCTTTTTTTTCGGTAGGATTATTTATCCATTGAAGAGATAAGTATGACTTATATAACCCTCTTTTTAATTCTCCTTTATTTTCTCGTTCTAACGTATGCAATGCGGTTTTAGATGTATAAAATCCTTTAGGTGCCATTTTATTGGTAATGCGATAATACTTTAAAGCGTTTTCGTGATCATCTAGCAATAAATAAGTATATGCTAAATCATAAAGCGGATATGGCCAATTAGGTGCTTCTTTATTGGCTTCGTTCAATTTTTTAATTGCACTCGTATAATCACCAGATTGTCCTAATTGTCTTGCTTGGTTATGTAATGATTTTGCTAAATCAGACACTCCTTCTACTCCATAAACCTCATAATTAAATCTTCCTGTTGAAGTGGCTAATTCTTTTTTTGAAATTTTATTACCATTAGCATCTGTAAACTCGATTCTATTATTACTATCTGTATTTTTTTCAGTCTCACCATTTTTACAAGATGACATTAAACCTAGGGCAATTAAGATGCCTATTATTCTATTTTTCATAGTTTTTTCAAAAAAATTATTACAACCTATTTATATTCAAATATCTTAATAAAAAATGATATAGAAGTTAATTTTAAAAAGCAAAACACAAGCTTTAAATGACTTGTATTTTATTTTATTTACTATGTATTCGTTTCTTAATCAGTAATTTTATTTACAACTACTGCTGTTATAAATAACCCCATACCATATACACAATGAATAAAAAAGCTCATTAACCTAGCTTTGTTGGGATCTGGTAAATTTGAACCTGCAATACCAAAACCAAAGACAGGTTGCATTACAAAAAAAGGGGCAATCATTGTTAGTAAACCAATAACTAAAGCAGGAAAAAGTGAAGGATTATCTAGCCATTTTTTTTCGAAAACAATTACTAACAAAAAAGCAAAGGCAATTCCTATAGCATAATGGCTTACCTGCCCGATAATTTGCTCGTACTTAATAGGTAACGCATCAAATATTTTATTGTGATTAAATTTACCTTTAAATAGATGCCCAATCCAACGACCTAGAAATTTGTAATCGAGTCCTTTAATTTTGAATAATTTTAAAATAAAGGCATAAACATCCATTGTAATAGTACCTCCAATTCCTATTAGTACGATTTTAAATATTGTATTCATCTTTTATATTAAGTTGTTAAATTCTTAGCAAAGATGACTCGCAATACAATTAACTTGATAGGACAAATATCAAAAGGGATTGTACTTATTTAAAATTCTGTCGAAAAACCTGAGGTGTATACCCCGTATTTCTTTTAAAAAACCGAATAAAATATGCAGGATCTTCATAACATAATTTAAATGCTATTTCATTTATCTGATTAGATGTTGCTAATAACAATCTTTTTGCCTCAAGAATAATTTGTTCATTTATTAATTGAGAACTGGTTTTGCCAAACATTTTCTTGGTAATAGCATTTAGTTTATAAGGTGTAATGTTTAACATTTTAGAATATTCGGTTACTTGTTTATTTGTACATATTTTACTATCTAACAGTTGCATAAACTTTTCAAATAATTCTTGTTCGTACGGATTGTTCTGTTTTATTTGTGTGTTTTTTTCATGAATATCTCGCATTAACTCTATAAATAGAATGTTTAAATTGGCTTTAATTACTTCTTTATACCCTATTTTTTTTTGAGAAAATTCATTAAAAATATATTTGAAAATTGATAAAACAGCATAAAAATTTTCATTACCAAAATTGTAATAATTATGTTGGATTATCTTTCGAAAAACCTCTCTTTCTTGGTTACAACTAAACGAATAAAAAGTAGCGTTAAATGTAATAAGATAGCCTTTGCTGCATTGTTTAAGAATTAATTCATGAACTTGTCCTGGCCGGATAAAAAAAACTGTATTTGAAGCTATGGGAAAACTATTAAAATCAATATGATGCTTACCTCTTGCTTCTTCTAATACCATAAGGAAAAAAAAATCATGACGATGCAACCCTTCTTCCATATTCTTACCTACAAGTAAATCTCCAAGATTAATAATATCAAAGCTCCCATGAAAATCAGGTTCTTTTATATTTCGAATCGTTATTTCTTGCATTTAACAGGATGGTATTTATAATGTTTTAATGGACTCGTAACGTTAGCTTATTTAAAACCCAACGTTTATTTTTTATTTCAAATTTAATAGAATAATATGAAGATTTTTAATTTGACAGAAAATCATATTTGTAATCGATTGATCTTTATCGTAGTTCTTTTTGCTTCATTTTAGATTTATTAATTCACTTACGATCAGTTTTTGCCTTAAAAATTAAATTCTTCAATAGGAGAAGATATATCTACTAAAACTCCATTCGGATCTTTAAGTAATAATCGTCTTTGGCCATAAAACGTATCAGTAGGTTCACTTATAATTTCAAATTTTTCCGATTCAGCTATTTGAAATATTTCGTCTGCGCTATCAACAACGAACGTTACATAGAATCCTTGTGGATTGTCTTGAAAATCTTTCGGTACAATATCATTTGTTCGGTCTATTATTCCTAATTCAAGTTTTTTGTCCTTCGAGATTAAATGAATAAACCAATCACTATCAAAATCAACATTAAAGTCAAATAATTTTGTATAGAAATTTCTGCTTTCAGGTAAATTATCAGAACAGATATTTGTCATTATTCTATTTATTTTCTTCATCATATTCTTTTAATTGTTTCTCTAAAATTATCATATGTTTACATTGAATGCCATTCTCGAAAATTGCTTCCTTATAATTCCTGATAAAAAAACCTTTATCTATTCGTGACATCTCGAATCCTTCTTTTTGATATAAAGCAAGTTGATTTATACTTGAATTTCCTGTTCCAATTACTAATTTTTTAAAATTAGATTCTTTACTAATTTTATAAGCATATCTCAATAAAACTTTACCAAATCCCTTTCCTTGAACAGATTCTTTAATTGCAATATTTTTTATCTCAATTGTAGTTGAATCAACTTTATTCAAAACAATTACACCTATTAATTGAGAATCAAGTTTAGCTATATAACATTTCCCTGATTTTAAATAATCATTAATTTGATCTATTGATGGATCTGCCAATTGAAGTAAATCAAAAGGGATTTCTTTCTTATTCTTTAATAGTTCAATATTTAATATCAATTCATTCAAACTAATCCCATTTTTATAATGCCCTATAACTTTTTTGCTACTGAATTCTTATTTATCGAGTACTAATTTATTCAAATATTTTGACAGAAAAAATAACACAGGAACATACCTGCTACATGTATCTTTAAAATACAATCACTATTTTTCACTACACTAAGCTTCAAAGAATATTTTTTATTTCACCTCATCTCTATTACTCTAAATGATTACTCTTTATTTAAAGGTAAACTCTCTGCTATACAACGCTTTACTTAGTCGTTTTGTTTTTTATATATTTAAGTGCATAATTTAATTGAGAGTCTTTATTTTCTAAAAAATCTTTATGACTTTGTATTATTTTAATATCTGGCATAACACCGTTACCAAATTCTTCATCTTTTAACTTAACTACATCTTGTTCTAAATTTACAACCGAAAAATTTAAGCCGAGTTTTGAGTTAGGTAACTCATATGTTGCTGGAAGATGCCCCGTATGCCCATAATAAGCTCCGCCAGTTTCTTCACCTATAATAATAGCTCTTTTATCACTTTTAATATGTGCTGAAAAATGAGAAGCAGCAGATGCTACGAAAGGATCTATTAATAAAATAAAATTCTTTTGATATCTGTTTTTGTTAGGTTTCCATTCTGGATTAAATTTTTGATTTTGATAATATTTCCCATTATTAAATTCCGTAACATAATCAAGTAAAAAATCTTCAGATTGTTTTATTGATCCTTTATAAAGTTCAGGGTACGGTATTTTATTAAATATAGTATATGCGCTTACATTCTCTTTTACAATTCTATTACTTAAATAAGTAGTAAGTAACATAAGTGCATCACCACTTCCTCCCCCATTTCTACGTAAGTCAACAATTAAATTCTTTTTATTTTTTAAGGAGATAAAAACAGTATCTAAAAAAGATTTATATTTAGAATAGCTTTCGTTTCCTTTTTGCCCTACAGCAAAAGATTTTACAGATAGTAATCCAACATCTAAACTATCAATATATTCATAGTGATAATCATCTTGTATTTTCTCTTCGTATTTTTTTGAATACCTTTTATTATAGTTGTCTTTATAAGTAGCATAGTTAACACTTTTAACAGTTACAGACTTTACATTTGTATCATATTTATATTCTATAACAAATTCATCTTGTTCTCCGTAAGCTTTGTAAATATAAAAAGGAGCCCAATTGGTTTGAATAAAGTTAAATTTAGATGTTTCATTAAAACCGTCTGTACTTCTAAATCTAGATATTTTATTAGCAAATTGAGTTGCTGCTATTTTATTTACACTAATTATTTCTGCACCAGAAGGAATGTCTTTATAGTTACAGTTCGAATAAAGTTTTTTATCTAAAAACTTTAATGGTATTGGAAAGAAGATGTCTTTTCTAAATAAAAGAGTTTTTAAATATTTAGGAAAACGTAAGTTATTATGGCAGCTCCCTGTGTAATCTATAACATTCCAAATTAGATTCTGAAATTCTAAATATGTTGTTTTACCACCTATTTTGCTTTTATTTATTGAAAATACACTATCAACTTCTTTTTTAGAATGGTACCTATATAATCCTGAATTTGCTTTTTCAAAAATCCCTCTAAATATTTTAAAATCTTCTAAATACTGTGGCTCACTTAATGAAATTTCAGTTTCTGTAGAAACTTCTGAAATTGCTACAGAATACTTTCCTTCTTCTGAGTTTTCGTTTTCATTAAGTGGTTTAATTTGCAGTTGATATTCATCTTGATTCTCACAATAAAAATAAAATTGCTCTGCCCCATTAATACCATTTGGACTATCTTTTTCTTTTACAATTTCGTTTTTACTATTTACTAGATACACTACTAAGTCTATTCCTTTTTGATCTATATTAAATGAATAAAATTTATCTTTTATCAATTTAACACTATACGCTACAGTATCTGTTTTTAAAATATGAAACTCTTGAGGAGCTGCATTAATAGATAATCTGTTTTTCTTACTATCGCAAGAATAGAAAAATATAACTAGAGATAGAATACATAGTATTGTTTTATAGCCCAAAGATTGATTTGTTTTTATGTTACTCATTTGAATATTAATTTTGCTCCAAATCTACTTCTAGTAAAAAGTAACTACTTGTATAATCTTGGTTATTACATTTTTTTTGCAATACTTTCTTTATATTTTTTTGGTGAAACACCTATAAACCGCTTAAAAGTCTTAGAAAAATGTGCTAAATCTGTAAAATTGTATTGATACGCTATTTTAGTAAGTTCTGAATTTGACTTAATGATTTTTTTACTTGAAAATACTTTTCTCATTAAAATGTAATTCATTGGCGTCATGCCAGTAGTCATTTTAAATTTTTTACTAAATCCAAACTTGTTAATGTTTGCTAATTTAGATAGTTCATCTAAACAAAGTTTTTCCTGAATATGGTTTTCTATATATTCATTAACCTGGTTAAAATTGTCAAAATTTAATCCTAAATACTCTTGCTCCTTTTCTACCGAACAGAATTTTAGCGTATTTATAAATTCAGATAAATGTGTCTCTATAATATTATCATCTTTTGTTTCTAAAGCACTTTTTAGTTTTAAGAATAATTGAGTTGCTTTTTTATTGGTTATTTTATGTGCTATAAATTTGATATTTCTCCCTTTTAAAACGTGTTTTACCAATTCATTTGGCACGTATATCGTTTCAAATTTTATATGAGAATCACTATCTATTATTGGATTAGAATGTATTTCATAAGGATTAACAATTGATATACAACCTGCTTCACTAAAAATACTTTGATTTTTAAAATCAATCTGATTCACTCCTTTCTCAACAAGCGAGAAACAAAAGGTTTCATGAAAGTGCTTTGGAAATTCAGCAGTTTGCTTTTCAATAGTTATATGTTCAATGTTACTAAATGTCATTTTTTATAAATATTCCTCAATGTAACGCCCCAAAATATTAATACAGGTTAAATATCTTTTATCTTGATAATTTACATACTATATAAGGTATTTTAAGGGCTAAGGTAACTGTAATCTTATATCATTGTATAAATTAATTTCGCTTTTCAAGTAAATCAAGTTTGTGTAAATTTGGTCAAAACAAAGTCCTTCTTTCAATATCATGTTTACATGTTAATTCATAACCTTTTAGTAGCAATAAATTTCTTCTTTCACGCTAATACTTACTATTTTTAGCACCTACCTGTATATATTACTAGAATAAAGAATTCCTATATCATTAAAACATAGGAATTCTTTATCGATAAAATGATTTATTCTATTGAAACCAACGAAAATAAAAACAGCTAATAAATTTAATGAAAGTGTTCTATTTTATCCCAGTTCTTTGTTTGTTTTAGTTAGTGCTAACGCTTTTGCAAATGATTTTACTGATTTTAATATATCTTTTTCGGTTGTTGCCCAGGAGCAAATACTTACTCGCATTATTTTTTTACCAAACCATACAGATCCACCAAGCCAGCATTCTCTTAACATTTGAACATTACTTAATACTTGCTCAGTAATTTCATCAGAATTACACCTAACAATTACTTGATTAAATACAACATCATTTTCAACGTAAAAACCTTCTATTTTCACTATTTCTTCAGTAAACTGTTTGGCTCTTTTATGCATTGTTAAAATCATTTCATCAATTCCATTTTTTCCTAGATACTTCATTATAGACCACAATTCAATTATTCTAGCTCTACGAGACATTTCGGGTGTGTAAAACATTCCGTCTCTTTCTGTGCTTTCAATAATGTAGCTTCCAGACATATGAAGTGCCGAAGTCATTGCTTCTTGATCTGAACATAAAATAATTCCACAATCATAAGGTGTATTCAGAGTTTTATGTCCATCTACAGCCCAAGAACTAGCATTTCCTATTCCTTTTGTTAAATACTTCAATTCTTCTACTGCCTCAGCCCACAAACCAAATGCACCATCAATATGCACCCAAGAATTTGCTTTTTTTGCTTTTTCACAAATAGTTTCAAAATCATCAAAAGCGCCACTATTTACATTACCTGCTTGTAAAATAAGAATTGTATTTTCATCTAATTCAGGAATAGCTTCTGCAATAATTCTACCTTGGTTATCTATGTCTACCCATTCAATATTTTCTGTTCCTAAACCCAATATACCTATTGCTTTTAAAACTGTAGAATGTGCTTGTTTTCCTGTTACAATTCTTATTTTAGGTGAACCATTAAGTCCTTTTTTATTTATATCCCAATTGTTTCTTTGAAGAATACGATATCTAGCAGCAGCCAAACCACATAAATTAGCTGTAGATGTTCCGCTAACAAAACCTGCAGATGTATTTTTAGGTAAATTAAATAAATCTACTAACCATTTCTCAACAACCGATTCTAGCTTACTTCCTATGGGTGATAATACATTCATTGCTGGAGCTTGATCCCAATATGTTCCTAAATTTTTAGCTGCTAAACCTACGGGAACTGCGCTTCCACAAACAAACCCGAAATACCTTCCTCCTAGTGTTGCTGTTGTTGCAGGACTTCCGTATTTATTTAATTGTTCTATTACATTTTTAGCGTTTGTAGAGTTAGCTGGTAGCCCTTCATTAAATATCGATAAATTTTCGAGCGCTTCTTCTGTTGGATAAACATTTCGATCAAAAACACTTTCTAAGTATTCAAAAGAATACTGTTGCGCTTGGTTAAATATTTCTTTGTCTCTAATTTCTAGAAACATTTTATTTTGAATTTCACTCATTTTCATTTAATTTATGCCAACGCTTAGTTTTTATTTCAGTTCTCCGTTTTCTTTAAAAAACTTAAATATTTTTTTATCTACTTCCGATATAATATTTAAATCTTTATAATTCAGCCATTTTATTTCTTCAATTTCACTCTTTGGTTTTAAAACCCCATCATATTCCGCTTTATAACAAGTCATTTTAACTAAAACACCTTCTTTTACTCCGTCAGATTGAGCTTTAAAAGTTCCTACATATTTAATTGTATTCTGTTTAATATGCACATCTAACTCTTCTAGTATTTCTCTTGTAAGCGTTTCTTCATCAGTTTCTCCTAATTCTCTTTTACCTCCTGGAATATAGTATTTTGATTTCCCTTTAGATCGTGTGCTTAAAATTTGTCCGTCCTTAGTTTCAATAAACGCTATTTTATCAACTTCTTTCATTTTTATAACCTTTATCAAATGTATTGCTACTTCTCACCTATAATTATTTGATTTACACTTAAACTTCTGTTTTTATTATCAAAGAGTCCGATTTTTTAATTAATCCTATTTTTGTTGGGACTAAGTAAATTCCAAAACTAACTTTCCCATTAGATTTAAATTCTTTTGCTAAAGTTCTTAATGGTTCTTGTTTGTTATCCTTATCTCCATTCTCAGGGTTTATAGTAATTAAAGAACATCTTACTGTGTCAGAAACAACTTTAAACTCACATTCTCCAATAATTATTTTTTTCCAATTTCTTTCTTCAAAAGCTTTAACTCCAGAAACTATAATATTAGCTCTAAAACGATTTATCTCTATTGGTATTGCTAGTTTTTCATTAAGAGCTTCAACAGATTCTTTAGTTATTAAATGAATAGGACATGAATCACTAAAAGATATTTTAGTGTTGTTTTTTTCTCGAAGATTCTTTAAGTTTATTTTTACTAGCTTACTTTCAGTCTTTAATATTTTAGTAAACCAATCGTTTATTTCATTATCAATAACCTTTACACTTACTTCTTTTTTAAATAGCGAAGTTTTAATATCGTTAAATTTACTATTTAAAGGAAAGTTTACAGACTTGTTTTCATAAATCACTTTAAGCTCTTTAGCATTAATCTCGGGTTTTAATTTTAGTAATTTTGGGTTTTCACGAGCTGTAATAATTTCATTTAAAGAATTAGCTATTCCAAAATATCTATCATTTTCAAAACCAATTTCACTAACGTTAACTTCGTTTAAGAGTATTCCTTTCGTTGATTTGATCGGATAAGTATATAAACTGTCTATTTTCATTTTTTTATTATCTATTGTAATGGCTAATAACATCAGTTTACTTTAATAAGCCAACTTTTAATTTTTCATTCCAAATTTAATAGAATAATAGCAATATTTTAGAATTGAATATTAATATATCTAAACCTACATCTTTTTAACTTTATATTTAACGTTTTGCTTTATAATGTTTTCATTACTGGTTCTGTGTATTTTACGATATCTATCCCTATTCCGTTTGGGTCTTGAATTGCAAAGTGTCTATCTCCCCAAGGCTCATTCCTAATGTCAATTCTAATTTCAATTCCCATTTTCTTTATTTCATTATAAATTTTATCCACATCATTAACTTCTATTGTCAAAAACATTCCTTTACCATTAAAAGGTTCCTGAAACAATGCTTGTTGTGATGGGTGATTTGGTAACAAAAAAGCTAAATTCATATTCTTATCTGGCGTATGTAACAAGAGATAAAATTCATTTTCAAATGTTACTCCAAAATTTAGAACTTTAGTATAAAACTCTTTGCTTTCTGCTATTTTTTCTGTTGTTATTCCTGCATTCAATTTCATTTTTAAATCTTCTTTTTTATTAATATTTGATTGTGATAATACGCTTACTGATAGGCATACTGCAATTAAAAATGTAATAGTTTTTTTCATATTCTTCAGTTATAATTTATAACCCAAAACTATCATAGAATTAAAATCAAGTATTGTAAAAATTGGACATAATTATTTTTCGAATGCTTTTGAAGGTGTTACGCCATAGAAATTTTTGAAATCTTTTATGAAATGAGCTTGGTCGTAATAACCAATGTCATAAAATAATTTGTTCGTTCTTAAACTTTCATTTGAAGGTTTTGCTTTTAAAAAATTTTGGAATTGAACCACTTTACAAAAAGTCTTTGCGGTATCGCCAATATAATATTTAAATAATCGCTGAAGTTGCCTTGAACTAATGCCTGTGTTTAAATCTCTTTGAATATTTACAACTCCGAAATTTTCAAGAATTATCTCAATTGCAGCATATAGTCTTTTGTCAATTGTAAAATTTGTATCAGAAACTCTATGCTGAAAATACTCGTTAAATATTGCGCCAATATCTTCTAAACTTTGACTTTCATTTATTTTCGTTGTGATAAACACTGCTGTTTCCGATTCAATCTTATTCAAATTTTCAAATCGATTACTTAATTCAGAAGCATTAAAATTGAATATTTGTGGAAACATTGTTGGTAAAAACCGAATACCTATATAATTGAATGTGTTTTGTAACGAGAATTCCGTGTACTTTTTACAAAACCCCATTACAAAACTTTCTTTTGGATTCGTAAGTTCAAAAAAAATATCAATACAACCGTCTGCAACAACCTTATAATTAAATTGATTGGAGAGTGGCTTCTCTGTTTTTAGTTGCCAATAACAATAAATGAATTCTTGGAGTGGTTTATTCGGACTAATTTCTTGATATGTTACATATTTATCTGACCGCTGAATTGTTGGTTGAATTGGTTTGTAAAGTTCTCTTATTTTTTCACTTACTTTCAATTAATTGAGTTTTCTACACTATAAACAACTTATTATAAGAAGAATAGGGTTGTACAACAGTTAGTATTATTACAAGTAACAATTTTAATTCCCAGTTATTTCTTTTAGTTCTTTTATCAAATTATCCGTAACTCCTTCTGTTGATAAGGATTTAGCGATTACCATATCATCATAAGCTCCTGAATAGTCCTGTAATCCAATTTTAACTGTCCCTCTAAGCTTATATAAAACACCACTTTTGGGTTCCTTTTCTATACATGTAGAATAATCTACAATAGCTCCTTCTAAATCATCTGTAACTCTTTTTATATCACCTCTAGTTTGGTAATATTCGTTTTTAGGATTTAAGTGTATCGCCGCATTACAATATTTCAAAGCTTCAGAAAATTCTTCTTCCATCGCATTTTGATCTGCCATAAAATGAAAAACAGCATCTTCAGAAAGCGCTTCTTCAGAGGTTTTATTCTTTTTTTTATTTTTTAGCACTTGCTCATACTGAGCATAAGCTTCTTTACCTAAAATCAATTCTAATTCATTGTCTTTCAAAACTTCTTCATTCATAGTTGTAATTTTTAATAATATTATATTTAACTTATTTATATCTTTTTCGTGTTACATAGTTAATCTATGCGCAAATTTTTGTTTCAACTTAGTCAGACACTAAATATATTGAATTTTATTAAAAAATCATATTTATTAAAGTTAATACAGCAATACTTCTATTTACCATTTATAAAACCACTTCGTTATTTTACTAAAAACGAATATGTTAAAAAAGATGTTCATTTCGTTAATAAAAAGAATCACAAAACTAAATTTAGCCCCTAATAATATATTATTTTCGCCATCTTTTTTATCACAAAATCTATAAAACAAGTACTTCTTCATACCTATGAAAAACGAAAAAAATTGGTTACAATATTATAAGAATAGTTTATCTGATAGTGAAAACTTAGCGATTGATATTTCTAAAATAAAAAACTTATTTCATCAAAACACGTCAGATTTAAGCAATGCACTTATAGGTTCAAAACAAGCAAATGAACTATTAGACGTTGAAGAACGAAGAATTAATAGATTAAAAGGAATAAAAAAAGACAGTAATAACTGGCATAAAGTAGAAGAAACAAAAATACTTATTTCTCCTTTTCATTTAGATTACAAAACTGACAACCCAAAATCTAAACAACGCCCTATTCATCCTTTTTGGGTTATTGCAGTTGTTAATCGTGATGGTCAATTATCAGCTCCTAAAGAATTATTTCCTTTAATCGTTCGTAACTACCTAACCCCTGTTGCCGATGTTAAAAACGATTTTATTTTTTCTGCTATTGATACTATTTTAGATGCCAAAGATCTTGAAGCACCAGAAGCCGAATATGAAGATGAATCGGTACCATGGGATGAATACTGGGATTATATAAACGAAATATTTTCAGAAATAACCAATAGCAACCTACAACAATACCAAGTAGAAAATTACACAACACAATATCAACTTACTTACTTTGCTATAAGTTCAAAAATTTCGACTGCAAAAAGTATTCTATTTTTATACGAAAACTTATTAAAAAACGAAGAAGAACTACCTATACTGTCTAAAATAATAAATCCGCTTTCTAAAAACAGAATAGAAGCAATTACCGATGCAGGTTTTTTAAATTACAATCACTTGCATTTAGGGCAAATGTCTAACGAATTTCCGCTATCAATCAGTCAACGAAAAACATTACTCTCTTATTTAACAGCAGAAGAAAATGCTGTTACCGCAGTTAATGGCCCCCCAGGAACAGGAAAAACAACATTATTACAAAGTTTAGTTGCTACCGAATTTGTAAAAGCGGCAATAAGAGGAGAAGATGCTCCAATAATTTTAGCCTGTTCAAACAACAACCAAGCGGTTACTAATATTATTGATAGTTTTATCAATTCTGAAAGTACGATGGTGGACTTATCTAGCAGATGGATTCCTGACTTTAACGGTTATGCAACTTACTTACCTTCGAACTCTAAAAGTGTAAAAGCCTTAAAAAACATCAACTTTTTAAAAGGGAACCTTTTTGGTAATGAAGGGACGTTGTGCGACTTAGAGAATGAAGACTATATAGACGAAGCCGAATATTATTTCTTAACAAACTTCTGTAATTATTACAATACAGAAACAAACTCATTAGAAGATGTTTGTGATCATTTACAAGAAGAAATTATAATTATAGAAAACACCTTAATAGATGGTGTTGAGTTTTCTACCGACTATATAAACTCTATAAATTACATAAATAACATACTTTTAGATGAAAGTAACTATGTAAAAAAAGATGCCTTTAAAATTGGTACACTTAAAGAATGGAGAACTATAATTACAGATCTTAAATCGGCAGTAAAACAAGCCGATTTTATAGAAAAAGTAAAACAATATTTTAAAGTTGATACCGATACAACTAGCAACAGTGTCGATTTTATTTTTAAAATTACAGAAGATACCATTGCTAGTAACGAAAAAACAATAGCACTTATAAAAGAATGTCTTACCAACTTAAACTTAGCATTACAAGCTAACTTACGATTAAAGAACTGGAAAGCAGAAAACAGTATTAAAGGATTTCCCTTTGTATCAGAAGAACAAATGTGGAATAATGAATACGAAAAAATGAATTCTAACGATAATTCGCAACGTTTTTTTTACGACGAATTAGATATGGAACTCCGCCATAAAGCCTTTCTACTTGCTGTTCATTATTGGGAAGCACGATGGTTGTTAGCCACAAACGACATGTTAGAAAACAATACCGAAAAAGGTACTGGAGAAAACGCCGTTAAAAATAAATGGAAACGTAGAGCAATGCTAACACCGTGTTTTGTAGCTACATTTTACATGGCACCAAGTCATTTTTTATACAGCCAATTTCAAGGAGAAGACGATAACGGAAGAGGAATTTTCGAATATATACCATTGTATAACTTCTTAGACCTTTTAATTATAGATGAAGCAGGACAAGTAACTCCAGAAGTTAGTATTCCTGTATTCTCTTTAGCCCAAAAAGCCTTTGTTGTAGGAGATTTAAAACAAATTGAACCAATTTGGTCAATACCTCCAAAAATAGACACTGGTAATTTAACCAGTCTTAACATGCTAAACAGCGAAGACGATGAAAACTATTTAAAAAACTTAGGATTCTTAGCTTCAAGCGGTAGTATTATGAGAATGGCACAAAACGCCTGTGAATTTGAAACCCCTTTAGCTACCCAGAAAGAACAAGGCTTAGTACTATTAGAACATAGAAGATGTAACGATGAAATTATTAACTTTTGCAACGAACTAGCCTACAATGGTATTTTAAAACCAATGAAAGGAAAAGCAAAAGATTCACAAGCTTTCCCTTCAATGATGGCATACCATATAGAAGGAGTTAGCGAACGTAAATACAATAGCCGTTGTAATATAAGCGAAGTAAAAGCTATTATAACCTGGTTACAACAAAATAAAGAAAAAATAAAAGAAGCCTATAATGTTGAAAACATTGAAAGTGTTTTAGGAATTATCACCCCTTTTGCAAGTCAAAAAGGAGAATTAGCAAAAGCCTTAACAGATGCAGGTTACAAAGTAAACAACATAAAACTAGGAACCGTACACGCATTACAAGGTGCAGAACGAAGCATTATACTATTCAGTTCTGTATATTCTAATGAAGACGAAGGAACCATGTTTTTTGAAAAAGACAACAAACCAAACATGTTAAACGTTGCCGTATCTAGAGCTAAAGAAAGTTTTATCTTATTTGGAGACACTCGAATTTTTGATGAAACAAAAAACACACCTTCTGGTATCTTAAAAAAGCATTTAAACGTACACGAAATGGTTAAATAAAGGAAATAACATTTTATTTTTTAGAAGCCATTTCCCGCTTTCCGCACTCGCTCTCTTCGAGGAGCTCAAACAAATGCTACAATCGGGGCTAACCTATTAACCAACATTTTAGATAAAATACAAATTGGTTCCACATTCAATATTATCTAAAAACAAAAAAAGGAGCGATTAAAATCGTTCCTTTTTTTATTTAAAATTTCAAAAAGCTTATTTCTTAAACTCAGAAATTGTTTTCTTAATAATCGAAATACAATCCATTAATTGCTCCTCAGTCATAACTAAAGGTGGTGCAAAACGAATAATATTTCCATGTGTTGGTTTTGCTAATAATCCGTTATCACGTAACTTCATACAAATATCCCAAGCAGTAGAACTCTCTTCAGTATCGTTAATTAAAACAGCGTTTAATAAACCTTTACCTCTAACAGATAAAACTAATTCAGTTTCTTTAGCAAATTCAGCTAATTCAGCTCTAAATATTTTACCTAAACGTTCAGCATTATCTGCCAAACCTTCTTCTTGTATAACTTCTAAAGCAGCCGTTGCTACTGCCGCAGCAATAGGGTTACCTCCAAAAGTAGAACCATGATTTCCTGGCTTAATAACGTTCATAACATTATCATCTGCTAACACTGCCGAAACAGGATACGCTCCACCAGAAATAGCCTTTCCTAAAATTAAAATATCAGCCTTTACATTTTCATGATCAATAGCTAACATTTTACCAGTACGAGCAATTCCTGTTTGAACTTCATCAGCAATAAACAATACATTATGTTTTGCACATAAAGCTTTTGCTGCTGCTAAATATCCTTCAGAAGGAACATATACTCCAGCCTCTCCTTGAATAGGCTCTACTAAGAAACCTGCAATATTTTTATCACTCTCTAAAGCTTCCTCTAAAGCCTTTAAGTTATTGTATTCAATTTTAATAAACCCATTTGTAAAAGGTCCAAAATTCTTACGAGCTACAGGATCATTTGAAAACGAAATAATTGTTGTAGTACGACCATGAAAATTATTTTCACAAACCACTATCTGTGCATCATTCTCATTAATTCCTTTTACCTCATAAGCCCATTTTCTACACAATTTCAAAGCAGTTTCTACCGCTTCTGCACCAGTATTCATTGGTAATAATTTATCAAAACCAAAAAGTTCGGTAGCAAATTTTTCATACTTACCTAACATATCGTTATAAAACGCACGAGAAGTTAAAGTTAAAGTTTGTGCTTGGTTTACCATTGCTCCAACAATTTTCGGATGACAATGCCCTTGGTTTACTGCTGAATAAGCTGATAAAAAATCATAATATTTCTTACCTTCTACATCCCACACATGTACACCTTCACCTTTACTTAATACTACTGGTAACGGGTGATAATTGTGAGCTCCATACTTATTCTCTAATTCAATCGCTTGTTGCGAAGTTAATTGGTCTAAAACAGCCATTCTAAAATAATTTTTAATTCATAAAAAACTATTCCTCTTCTACCTTTATCCTTTCGAAAAGCTCCGAAAATTCAGCGTGGGAAAGAAATCATCCCTAAAAAGTGCTGCAATTTACTAAATATTACCTGTCTTTTGATATCTTAATCTGAGATTTTTGCCAACAATGAAGAAACTTACAACCTTAATCGCTTAATTACTCTTAACAAAGCATTTTTATTCATGAAGGTCATAATATTTACTCATTAAATAACTCTCCTATTGTTTCAATAAATATACTATTTATAGATCTTTTTTTTCTTCATATAATGTCATTTTTAATACCCTATTTATATTTTTTTAATTAATTTTACGTTCTGTTGTTAATAGATAACAACACTGCATAAAAAAACGTTACAACAGACGGTTTTTAGAACCAGTAAGAAGTTGTTTTCATTAAAAAAAAGAAATTTATTACAGCATAAACATATACTTATCAATCAATTAAAAAAACATTATAAATTAACATTAAAATAGAGTGACTTAAAAACACTTTATGTGTCAAAAAATTAAACCTTCTAACGGCACAACACTTTATATAAATAACAAACTTATTAAATCATGAAAAAGACTTTATTTTTTATCATCTTTTTAGCTACACTTGCTGGATGTAAATCTACTTCAGTAGTTAACACTAAATTAGATAACAAAACCGAAAAAATGCTTAAAGGTAATTGGACCATTTCTGCTGTAAATTTCCCTGGTTCTGATTATTTAAATGTGAACTCTTTTAACTTAGGAGATTCTAAATGTTTTATTGGTAGTAACTGGAGTTTTATTTCTAATAATAATAAAGGTCAAATGAGTTTAAATACCCCAGATACTAACTGTAAAGAATTTAGTTCACCAATAACTTGGTACATTAATAAAAGCGGAGAGTTTGTATTAAAAATAATTAACGATCATAAAGCAAAAAACGTTAACAATGGTTTTGTTTTAAGTATAAACAATGTAACTGCAACAAGCTTCAATTTAATTGATAAAATAAATGTTGCAGGGCAAACAAAAAATATAACATATACATTTCAAAGAAAATAATTATAAAAAAAGTAACAATGAAAAAAACAATAATATATAGTCTATCAATTTTATTTTTAGCAAGCAGTATTTTTATTTCTTGTAGTTCAATTAAAAACGCTAACAACACTCAAAAAGGAGCCGTAATAGGTACTACAGCAGGTGCTATTTTAGGTGCCGTGATTGGAAACAATGTAGGAAGTGGTAAAAATTCTGAATTAGGAGCAATACTAGGAGGAGTTATTGGTGGTGTTGCAGGTGGTGTTATTGGTAACAAAATGGACAAGCAGGCTCGTGAAATTAAAGAAGCTTTACCTGGTGCTGAAGTAGAAAGAGTTGGTGAAGGTATTAAGTTAACCTTAGGTGAAAATGCAGTTAGATTCAATACTAATAAATCAACCTTAAGTGCAGCAGCTAAAGCAAACTTAAATAAATTACTACCTGTTTTTAAAAGTTATGATAATACTGATATTGCCATTTATGGTTTTACTGATAGCAAAGGTAAAGTTGCATATAATCAAACTCTTTCTGAAAAAAGAGCAAATTCAGTAAAAAAATACTTAACAAGTAAAGGTTTAAGTATAAGTCGTTTTAAAACAAAAGGATTAGGTATAACAAACCCTATTGCTTCTAACGAAACTGCTGAAGGTAGAAGTAAAAATAGACGTGTAGAGTTTGCTATTATTGCAAACCAACAAATGATTGATGAAGCTAAAAAAGAAGCAGGACAATAAACAATCCTCTCTTTTATAAAAAAGGCTACTCAAATGAGTAGCCTTTTTTGTATTATCAAACCATAACTTTTCATAATTTTGCATATCTATAAATAACAGAAAATGCCACGTAGAGAACGAAATAAATTTGTAAAGAAGAATCAAGTTTTAGAATTAAAAATTGAGGATTACGCTTTTGGAGGAAAAGGAATAGCAAGAATAAAATCTGAAGAAGGTAGCTTTGTTGTTTTTGTTCCTAATACGCTACCAGGTCAATTGGTAAAAGCACAAATTAGCAAATCAAGTAAGAAATATGCTGAAGCTAAATTAATTGATGTTTTAGAACCATCTGAAGATGAAGTTAAAGTTCCATTTCAAGACATTCCTGGAGCTCCTTACATTCAGTTACCTATTGAACTGCAACATAAATATAAGAAAGAAAGTACACTCTCTTTATTTAAAAGAATAGGGAAAGTTGAAAATATTGATGATTTATTTGATGAATTTATAACCTCTCCCAACGTATTTCACTACAGAAATAAAATGGAATACGGCTTTTCTGCAATTGGTTACGATAGAGAAAATAAAACAGATGCCGATTTTTTTACCTTAGGGTTTAAACGTCGTGGAACTTGGTGGATGGGTGATAATCTAAACAAAGATTCTGGTTTATTTGACGCTCAAGTTGAAGACAACCTAAAAGTAATACGTGAGTATTGTGAAAAAACAGGTTTAGCTCCTTGGCATGGCCCTAGAAAAGAAGGTTTTTTTAGATATTTTGTAGTTCGTAAATCT
This sequence comes from Tenacibaculum ovolyticum DSM 18103, assembly GCF_000430545.1. Classification (GTDB taxonomy): domain Bacteria; phylum Bacteroidota; class Bacteroidia; order Flavobacteriales; family Flavobacteriaceae; genus Polaribacter; species Polaribacter ovolyticus. Next base: position 49,557 of record NZ_KE387166.1, on the reverse strand, counting down.
TATAAAACAAATGAGTTATTATTTAATTTAGTAACTACATCGTATGATTTACCTAATTTTGATATGCAGGCTTTTGCTAAATTATTAAAAGATATTTTTGGAGAACGCTTAGCTGGTTTACTTCATACTATAAACGATGAAATTGGAGACAGAACTATAGCAACTTCAGGAAGTATTGAACTTGTTACAGGAAAAGATAAAATTGTAGAAGAACTATTAGGCTTAAACTTTGAAATAAGCATGAAAAGCTTTTTTCAAACAAACCCTAAATCTGCCGAAAAACTATACACAAAAGTTGTTGATTATGCTTTAGAGAACAAAGAAGCTGTTGACAATACTGTGGTTATGGATTTATTCTGTGGAACAGGAACTATCGGACAAATTTTAGCTTCACGAAGCGACAATGCAAAAATAGTTGGAGTAGATATTGTAGCTTCTGCTATTGATGATGCAAAAGAAAATGCGAAACGAAACAATATTGAAGGCTTACAGTTTTATGCAGCTGATGTTGGTAAATTTTTATTGGAACACCCACAATATCAAAATAAAATAAAAACAATTATTTTAGATCCCGCTCGTGCTGGTATTGCGCCAAAAACATTACGTAAAATAATCAGATTGAATGCTGATAGAATGGTTTACGTATCTTGTAACCCAGCAACACAAGCTCGTGACACAGAAGAATTAATTAACAGTGGTTATAAATTAAAAAAGATTAGTTTAGTAGACCAGTTTCCGCATACAGCACATATAGAAACCGTTGTTTTATTTGAAAAATAAGCTTTAATGAAAAAATACATCCTTTTATTATTTATTTGTTCTGTAGGATTATCATCTTGTGAAAAAGATGATTTCTGTGTTCAAAATCCTGTTACACCAAGATTAATCTTAAGCTTTTATGATAAAGATGATACCTCTTTAAAAAAGAAAGCACTGCGTTTTTCTATGATTGCACAAGGTAAAACAGATAGTCTTTTTACAAGTATAACTACAGATAGTATTGCAATACCTTTAAACTCGTTAGCAAATGAGACTATTTACACTTTAAAAATGAATGATGTAGATAACATAGCTGTAAACAATAAAATAGCAACTTTAACCATAAAACACAACTCTGAAGACGACTATGTTTCTCGTTCTTGTGGTTATAGAATAGTATTTAAAGATATTAATTTAACACATACTAGTTGGATTGATAATTTATCTACTTCAACAATTACAAATATTAACGATCAAACAAAAGCGCATGTACAAGTATATTATTAGTATCTGTTTGCTATTTGTTGGTGCAAATGGTTTTTCTCAGAAACAAAAACTATCAAAAACTAAAAAAGACACCATAACCTATAAAACAGGTTATGGTTTACGTTTAGGTGTAGATATTAGCAGACCTGCCTTATCAATTGTAGATAAGAGCTATAGTGGATTAGAATTGGTTGGTGATTATCGTATTTCTAAAAAATGGTATATCGCTACAGAACTAGGGTACGAAGAAGAAAAAACTTTTGAAGATTTTACAACCTCAACATCAAAAGGAAGCTTTATTAGATTAGGAGCTAACTTTAACGCCTATAAAAATTGGTTAGATATGAGCAACGAAATTTATGTAGGTATGCGATATGGGTTTGCTATTTTTGATCATACTTTAAATAGCTACACACCTAATGTTACTAGTGGAGTTGAAAAGACACTTCCCTATTTCCCTACCAATACAATAACAACTCCTTTAACAGAAACAGGATTAACAGCTCATTGGACTGAAATTCAACTAGGTATAAAGGTAGAAGTTTTAAAGAACTTATATTTAAGCGGAGGGTTTTCTTACAAAATAATGTTAAGCTTAGATGATCAAAAGAGCTTTAAAACATTATATGCCCCTGGTTTTAATCGTGTTTTTGAAAGTAATACCGGTTTTGGTTTTAATTATACAATCTCTTACCTAATCCCTTTTGTTAATAAGTAATTTTAAAGCCTATCGTTGATTTCACTAACTTTACACTTTAAATAATTAAACTTATTAACAATGAATAAAATTCCAAGCGTAAATTTAGCAGACTTTTTATCAGACGATAAAAACAGAAAACAAAAATTCATCAATGAAATTGGTGACGCTTATGAGAATATAGGATTCGTAGCTTTAAAAGGTCATTTCTTAGACGATAAACTAGTTGATAATTTATATACTGAAATTAAAAACTTTTTTGACTTACCTACTAATATAAAAGAGAAATATGAAATCCCTGGTATTGGTGGTCAAAGAGGCTATGTTTCTTTTGGTAAGGAAAGTGCTAAAGGAAAAAAAGAAGGTGATTTAAAAGAATTTTGGCATTTTGGTCAGTATGTAGATGCTGCCTCTAAATACGCAAATGAATATCCAGACAATGTAAGTGTTGAAGAACTTGCTAAGTTTAACGAAGTTGGTAAACAAACCTACCAAATGCTAGAAAAAACGGCTAAATACGTTTTACGTTCTTTAGCATTACACCTAGGCTTAGAAGAAGTTTATTTTGATAACTATATTAAAGACGGAAATAGTATATTACGCCCTATACACTACCCTCCTATAAAAACAGAACCAAAAGGAGCTGAAAGAGCAGCTGCCCATGGAGATATTAATTTAATTACCTTATTAATGGGAGCTCAAGGAAAAGGGCTACAAGTTCAAAATCATAAAGGAGATTGGATTGATGCTGTTGCGCAGCCTGATGAATTAATGATTAATGTTGGCGATATGCTATCTCGCCATAGTAACAACAAATTAAAATCTACCATACACAGAGTAACAAATCCTCCAAAAGAATCTTGGGGAACCTCTCGTTATTCTATTCCTTTCTTTATGCACCCAGTATCTGATATGAAATTAGATGTTTTAGATAATTGTATTGACGAAAACAACCCTAAACAATTTGAAGATATTACAGCTGGTGAATTTTTAGATGAACGTTTACGTGAATTAGGATTGAAAAAATAATATTATGGACTTAAAAGATCAATTAAAAAATTTATTTCCAGAGCATAAAGAAACTGAAGTTAAAAAAGAACAGAAACCTGATATTTGGTTGCAAGACGATCCTATACTTTGCAAGTATGAAAAACGTAAAGGAAAACCGATTACAATTTTAGATGGCTACACAGGCGCTACCCAAGATTTTAAGAAACTTGCAAAAGAAATTAAAACAAAGTTAAGTGTTGGCGGTAGTTTTAAAGATGATAAAATAATTATTCAGGGAGATTACCGAGATAAAATAATGCAAATTCTAAAAGACAAAGGCTTTAATGTAAAACGCGTTGGAGGTTAATTAATATTAAAACATCAAGAATAAATATTTCTTGATGTTTTTTGTTTTTACTATATTTAAACGTTTTTTAACAAGAAACTAATAATAACGTTAAAAAAAGAGCGTTTATTATGTATAGATCAATATAATTAATTTCAATCCCTAAAATATGACATCCCCAACATTACATATTACAAACGGAGACTACACTACAAAACGTTTAAGAAAATTAAATTTTGATGGTCAAATAATTACATGGCGAGAAATGCTCTGTGAAGGTAAAACTACTGTTGAAGTTGGTAGTGAAGACTTTTGGAGAACTCGTTTCGATTTTTTTAAATCTTCCTATAAAGTTTCTAAGCAAAAGTTTATTGACTATACAGTAAAAGAATACCGTAATCTTTGTAATCAAAAACAACAAGATGAAATTGTTTTATGGTTTGAATATGATTTGTTTTGTCAAATAAACATGCTTGCTGTTATAAGCTGGCTAAAACGCTATAGAAAAGGACGTCAAATATCTTTAGTTTGTAGCGGAAAAATAGAAACACAAGAAAAATTAGTCGGTCTAGGAGAATTATCCGACAATCAATTAAAACAACATTATAAAAATAAGGTTGTTTTAACCCAAGATGACATCGAATATGCTGATTATATTTGGCAGTTATATTGTTCAGACAGTCCATTACAATTAGAAAACGCTTCTAAATCAAATAAAAATTCAATCTTCAGTTATTTAGAAGAAGCAATAAAATCTCACCTTCTTCGATTTCCATCAATCAAAAATGGTTTAAACCATATTGAAAATGGCATTTTAGAAACCGCAAAAAACAATCAATTTAGTACTAAAAATCAACTTGTTGCTAATTTATTAGCAAACCAAGAAAATTACGGTTTTGGTGATACACAGTACCTTAATAAAATAGAGCAATTAAAAAAACTATTCACTTCATTTAATCCCGTTAAACTAAGTAGGGTTGGTAAACAAGTACTAGAACTGCAAACCAACTATTATGGTAAAATACGTTCTGATTTTTCGTATCTTGGCGGAGCTAAAAAATACAGCTATTTATATGTAAACGCTACAGATAAATTGTTGAAAATTACATCATAAATGAACATTAAACATTCTGAACTCATCTTAAATCCTGATGGAAGTATATATCATCTAAATTTAAGGCCAGAACATATAGCTACCAATATTATATTCGTTGGAGATCAAAACCGTGTAGATAAAGTTACGCAACACTTTGACAGTATTGAATTTACAACTCAAAAACGTGAATTTAAAACTACTACAGGAACTTATAAAGGAAAACGTTTAACTGTAATTTCTACAGGTATTGGCCCTGATAATATTGATATTGTTTTAAATGAATTAGATGCTTTAGTAAACATCAATTTAGATACACGTCAAGTAGGAAAAACGCATACATCATTAAATATTACGCGCATAGGTACTTCTGGTTCTTTACAAACAGATATTCCTGTTGATAGTTTTCTACTAAGTTCACATGCCTTAGACTTAAACGGAATGTTATTATCTTATAAAACAGAAGAAATAACCCATCCAGAAGTTGAAAAAGCTTTTATTGCACACACCGATTGGTGTTCAAAAAAACCATACCCTTTAATAGTATCGAATGGAAAATACTTAGAAGACAAATTAATGTCTGATAAAGTTTTTAAAGGTATTACTGCTACAGCAGGAGGTTTTTATGGCCCACAAGGACGCGTATTACGTTTGGCTTTACAAGATGCAGAATTAAATAAAAAAATAGATAGTTTTAACCATAACGGAAACAGAATTACCAATTTAGAAATGGAAACTTCTGCTATTTATGGTTTATCAACATTATTAGGTCATAATGCAGCTTCAATGAATGCTATAATTGCCAACAGAGCTAACGGAACATTTAGCGAAAATCCTGGTAAGGTTGTTGCTGATTTAATTAAATATACATTAGATAAATTAGTAAAATAAATGCTAAACTTAAAAGTAGGTGGCGTACCAGAACACTTTAATTATCCTTGGTATTTAACCTTAAAAAATAAAGAATATACGAACGAAGACATTAATTTACGTTGGCAAGATTTCCCTGGAGGAACCGGAGAAATGTGTAAGGCTTTACGTTCTGGTGATGTTGATATTGCTATTGTATTAACTGAAGGTATTATTAAAGACATTATAAATGGTAATCCTTCAAAAATAACCCAAGTTTTTGTACAAAGCCCTCTAATATGGGGAATTCATGTTGGCGCTAAATCTAAATTTAAAAAAATTGAAGATTTAGAAAATGCTACCGTTGCTATAAGTCGTTTTGGTTCAGGATCACATTTAATGGCTATTGTAAATGCACATAATAATGGTTGGAATATAGATAATTTAAAATTTAAAGTTGTTGGTAATTTACAAGGAGGAATAGACGCCTTAACAAATGGTGAGGCCGATTACTTTATGTGGGAACACTTTACAACAAAACCACTGGTAGATAATGCTACTTTTAGGCGTTTAGGTGATTGCCCTACTCCATGGCCTTGTTTTGTTGTAGCAGTACGTAATGAAATACTAGAAAAAAACTTTAATGAAGTAAAAAAAGTATTAGACATTATTAATAATTGTACTACTGATTTTAAGAACCTTAAAAATATTGACGAAACACTAGCCTGTAGGTATGAACAACAATTAGAAGACATTCAAAAATGGTTATCAATAACTGAATGGAATCATGGAGAACCTATCACAAAAAATTTAATAACAAGCATACAAAATAAAATGATAGGTTTTAACGTTATTGAAGAGAAGAAAGATTCTGGTGAGTTAATCAGAAATATGTATATTTGATTTTTTAAAACCAAAAAAAATGAAAAAAATAGTATTTATTGCAATTTGTGTTGTTAGTTTAGTGGGTTTTTCTTCTTGTGGAAGTACAGCACCTTGCGGTTTATCTAAAATTGATAAAACAAAACAAAATAAACATCAATCAGAAATTATTGTTGCTGATGCAACTGAGATTGCTGAATAAGTTGATGTTCTTTTAATTCAAATTCAATAAATCCGCTTTTCTTAGGCGGATTTTTTAGTTTTTGTCCTCTAACATTGGTACAAATTTAAAATCACCTAATTCGTGTTTTTCAAATTCCTTTGGAGAGTTTCTAATAAATAATGTCATTACCTGTTCTTTATCACCTACAGGTATTAATAACATACCTCCTACTTTTATTTGCCCAAGTAATGCTTTTGGTACAAACGGCGCTCCTGCTGTTACAATTATTTTATCAAAAGGTGCTTCTTCTACCAACCCAATATAACCATCACCAAAAATAAATCGTTTAGGTCTATAACCTATCTTAGGTAAAAACATTGATGTTTTTTTAAACAACTCATGCTGACGCTCTATCGTGTAAACCTCAGCTTTTAACTCTAATAAAACTGCTGTTTGATAACCAGAACCCGTTCCTATTTCAAGTACTTTTTCTCCTGGCTTTATTTCTAAAACTTGTGATTGGAAAGCAACCGTATATGGATGAGAAATTGTTTGCTCTGCCGCAATAGGAAATGCTTTATCTTGATATGCATGCGCTTCAAAACTACTATCTATAAACAAATGCCTAGGTATTTTACGAACAGCCTTCAATACATTTTCATTTACAATGCCTTTGGCTTGTAACGTAGTTGCTAACTGATTTCTAAGTCCCTGGTGCTTTGTTGTGTCTTTCATTTATAAATACGATGCTAATGGTGAATTATTATTTAATCTGTTGATTTACAATTCTATTATTTTTAACAAATAATTATGCTGTTTATTTTCTAATAATATAATTTCAACATGCCAAAAATAGTAATAAATCTGTATAAAAGTGTATCTTTGTTAGCATTGCTTTTCAAGTTAAAATAGAAAAGCTAAATAGGTTAAAAACAACGTCATTTAAAGGTTGAATACTCTAGTAATGTACAACCTTCTTGTTAAAAATGACTAAAAAATCAAACATATTATGTTAAAAGCTGGAGTTTTAGGTGCAGGTCATTTAGGTAAAATACACTTGCGTTTGTTACAACAATCTAAAAAATATGATTTAATAGGTTTCTATGATCCTTTTACTGAAAACGCTAAAAAGGTTGCAAAAGAATTTGGGTATAAATTATTTGATTCTATTGAAGAGTTAATTAATGCTGTTGATGTCGTAGATATCGTTACCCCAACCCTATCTCATTTTGATTGTGCCAAACAAGCTATTGAAAATGGGAAACATGTTTTTATTGAAAAACCAATAACAAATACATTACAAGAAGCTGAGGCTATAAAAACGTTGGCTAGCCAGAACCATGTTCGTGGTCAGGTAGGACATGTTGAACGTTTTAACCCTGCGTTTACCGCTGTAAAAGACATGATAGACTCTCCAATGTTTATCGAAACACATAGATTAGCAGAATTTAACCCAAGAGGAACTGATGTACCTGTTGTTTTAGATCTAATGATTCATGATATTGATATTATTTTATCAGTCGTAAAATCTAAAGTAAAAAACGTACATGCTAGTGGTGTTTCTGTTATTTCTGACACCCCAGATATTGCAAACGCTCGTATTGAGTTTGAAAACGGATGTGTTGCGAATTTAACTTCTAGCAGAATATCAATGAAAAATATGCGTAAAAGTCGTTTTTTTCAAAAAGACGCCTATATTTCTGTTGATTTCTTAGAGAAAAAATCTGAAGTTGTTAAAATGAAAGATGTTCCTGAGAACCCTGATGAATTTGCTATGATTTTACAAAATGCTGAAGGTGTTAAAAAACAAATTTATTTTGATAATCCTGCGGTTGTTGAGAATAATGCCATTTTAGATGAACTAGAATCATTTGCTGATGCAATAAATAATAATACAACACCTATTGTTTCATTAACCCAAGGTACAGAAGCCTTACGAGTTGCTCACTTAATTATAGACTGCTTTTAACAAAAAATAATAAAAACACAACAAACAATATGAAAAACATCGCTGTTATTGGAGCTGGAACTATGGGAAATGGAATTGCCCATACATTTGCTCAATTTGGTTACAACGTTCAACTTATTGATATATCTCAAACTGCTTTAGACAAAGGTTTGGCTACTATTACCAGGAATTTAGACAGAATGGTGTCTAAAGAAAAAATATCTGAAGATGATAAAAAAACTACTTTAGCTAATATTACAACACATACTTCTATTAAAGAAGGGGTGCAATCTGCTAGTTTAGTTATTGAAGCTGCAACAGAAAATGTAAACTTAAAATTAAAAATATTTAAAGATTTAGATGAAGTTTGTCCTGAAAACACCATTTTAGCTACAAATACTTCTTCTATTTCAATAACACAGATTGCTGCTGTAACAAAAAGACCTGATAAGGTAATTGGAATGCATTTTATGAATCCGGTGCCAATCATGAAATTAGTTGAAATCATTAGAGGTTATAATACTTCTGATGAAGTAATGGATTTTACTGTTGATTTAACTAAGAAAATTAAAAAAGTTCCTGTAGAGGTTAACGATTACCCTGGTTTTGTGGCAAATCGTATTTTAATGCCAATGATTAACGAATCTATTGAAACCTTATATAATGGCGTTGCTGGTGTTGCTGAGATTGACACAGTTATGAAATTAGGTATGGCACACCCAATGGGTCCATTACAATTAGCAGATTTTATTGGTTTAGATGTATGTTTATCAATTTTAAATGTAATGTATGAAGGTTTTAAAAATCCTAAATATGCTCCATGCCCGCTATTAGTAAATATGGTAAACGCAGGTAAATTAGGTAGTAAATCTGGTGAAGGTTTTTACGACTATAGTGAAAGTCGAAAAGCTGAAAAAGTAGCTAAAATGTTTTCTTAAAGTAAAACAGTTGTAAATTTCGGTTTATCAAAATAAGCAAACCCTTCTATTTTATAGAGGGGTTTGTTATTTTGTATTCAGTATTTACAGTAACAATATTGTTACAGCATTTTCCTTATAATTCTCAAAAAAACCATTAATCCACTTAGGGTTAAATATGAAATTTCATTACTTTTATAGTATAATTACTATATATTTATTAGCATAACATAAAAAAAACTGAATGAGAATTTTAACAATATTATTATTTCTGACTTTAATTTTGCACAAGAAAGGAACCATTTTAATTGTGTTGATAAGTTTGAATCAATTGAAACAAAAGTTGAATTTCAAAAAACTATATCCTATAAAATAATTTCTTCAAAAAAAATATACACTGAGGAAAGTTTTGAATTTAGTAAAGGTATAGCTATTATCGAAGACTTAAACGAAATATTGAATACAAAAGATATCCTACGTGTTTTAGGAACTATTGCTATTAAAAATAAAATGAGTGAAATTATTGCTTTTAAAACCTGTTTAGCTTCTAAAATTTATTTTCAGCAAACTAAACCTTCTGAACAGGAAATAAAGTATCTTGAAGAAAACTTCATAACTGAATTTAAAATAGATATTGATAAATCGTTAAGTAAAAAGGAGAAAAAAAGGAATAAAAAAAAGAGAGATTTTATAGAATCAGTTGCGACTGAAATTTGCCAAACTATAGAAAAAAATGACTCTAAAAATTTTAATCAAAAAGCACTTTCTAATGCTTTGATTCCAAAAGTTTCAGAAAATGTAGAAAGAATGATGAGAGTTTATGATTTATCATTTGAAATAGGTTCAGAGTTATTTATTAAGGATTTGACTTTCTATTTAATTAATAATTGTAAAACTGTAAATGACTATACTCATAGAAAAAAATAAAAAGATTTACCAACATTGACAATAGCCCATGTGCCCCATTTGACGTCTTTTGCAAAGAAGAGTTAGTAGGCAGAATATAGTTAAGCGTAATATTTACTTCCTGTTCTGATACGACTATCTTTTCAGTAATGATTTCTATAATGTTACGTTTTTGTTCTTTGGTAAGTTTATCCCAATTTTCATAAAGAGAACGAGCTTCTTCGATAATATAACCACTAGATTTAAACTGGTCTTTTAAAGCATATATTTCACCTTCAAGCTCTGGTATTTTTCTTTTTAACTGTTCTATTTGAGTATTTGGTTTGTCATAGAAATCTTTAAATCTCTCTGTTTCAATTTGCCCTTTTTCGTGGAGTTCAAATAGTTTTTGTATTTTTATTTCTAATGTTTCAATTTTTGATTTGATATTTACAATCTCTTGCTCTTTATCACGGATTACAGTATGTGTTCCATCAAAATAACGATTTACTTCATCTTTTGAAATAATGAACTCGGTAAGTTGTTCTTTGAAAATTTCTTCGATATCTTCAATATGAATTTTACGTTTGCATTTTTTACAGGTGTATTTTGGATTACTTGAAGGAACGTACATTCCACCTCCACACTCGCAGAAAAGATAACTTGTGAATAGGTAAACCTTTTTATTCAGTGGCTGCACTTTTTCCTTTTCTTGTTTTTGGATAATTACATTTACTTCATCCCAAACTTCGTCAGATACAATACGTGGAGCTTCATGGATATACCATTCTTCTTTATCACGCATAACGGTTTTTCCGTTTTCGTCTATTTTAGTGGTATGTGAGCGACGTATTCCCTTTGCTGTTGGGTCTTAATAATCGTTTTATAGTAGTCCCTGAAAAGAGGCTCTTTCGTTTAGTACGATATCCTTTATCATTTAAAATATTAGCAACAGTTCCAAATCGTTTATGCTCTAAAAATAAATCAAACATCATTTTTCTAATGGGAGCTTCGTATTCATCTAGTGCCATATCATCTTTTCCTACACGCTTATATCCAAATGAAATACTTCCCATCACTTTTCCCATTTTCGCTCTTACCTCAACAGACGACTTAATACGTTCAACAATATTCTCTCTTTCCCACTGACTCATAGCAGAAATTATAGTGTAAAAAAATCTACCCGATGGAGAACTTGTATCTATCGATTCTCCAAGTGAAACTAAGTCAGCATTGTATTTTTGAAAAATATCTGAAAATTCAAGAAGCTCTTTTACGTTTCGAGCCAAACGTGATATTTTTGAAAAAATTAAAGCTTCAACATGTCCACTTTTAATATCACGCATCATACGTTGTGTTTCATGATGTGATATTACACTTTTACCACTGAATGCTTCCAGATGATACTCTTCTACAATTTCCCAATCTTTTAGCTCTGCATACATTTTTGCTTTCTCTAAATGATGCTCTGGACTATCTGAACTCTGCTGTGTTTTTGTGGATACTCGAATCCACACGCCAACTCGCTTTTTCATGACTTCTAAGTTTCTGTGAATGAAAAGCTAAGCTAACACAACAATTTCACTAAAACAAGGTAATATTTGTTGTGGAAATACTTTTAGTACATAGTATTTCCACGGAATTAGAAAACTTTAATGAAAAAATAGACTATTGCCAAGGTTCTTAATTTAACTGATGATTTTGTAACTAAACTTGAATCAGGAATCATTCAAGGAAAAGTATCTAATTGTTTTAAGACTTTTCAGGAAAATAATCTAATAAATAGTTTTTGTCATTTTTAAGATCATCTAAGACAGCATCTAAAGCAATATTTATTTCTTCCTTATCTTTAATAGAAAGTGAATCTGTTAAAGATATTCTTAAATTATCTGGAGACTTAACTTGAATAGTCTTGATGTTATCTTTTATAAAATTTAAAATCAAAACTAATTTTTGATTCAACTTTTTAGGCATTCTTATTTCCTGAAAAGCTTTTTTAGTTAATTCTGTAATGAGAATTGATTTTAATGGTAGTTTTTTTTCTGACTTTAAGATTTTTAATAATCTGATAATCTCTATTTTTTCATTCTCATTATCTCCAAGGTCTTTTTGTATATTAGGATTCATTTTTAATTTTCTTGAACCTGTTAATAATTTGGGGTTTCTAAATAGGTTATATTCATTTTTACCTCTTATAAAATCTGTTCTTAATGTGGGTACTACATCAATAATTTCTTTAGAACCATTAAGTTTGTATATCAAACCTAAAGAATGCTTTTGTTCACGAATACCAATTAAATCTGTATCATTAAATCTATACTTTAAAAAGTTATGTAAGGCATCATGCATATCTTCCTCCTTAGAAAAACTAGTTCTTTTAAATTTGACCAATATATCTAGATCAGATAAACCACTTACAGCAGTTCCTTGAACAGTAGACCCCTGATATGTTACTCCCCTTCCTAATAACTTATTACTAAATTCTCTTTTTATAGCCAATTTAAGTTGTTTCCCTTTTTGAAGGACTTGTTTATCAATTTCATCTGGTTGATAAGAATTTAATACAGATCCTAAGTAACTTATTTCATCAGCTTCATCTAAAATTTCTTCTTTACTAGTAAAAACAGAGAGTAATAATTTGATAATTTCAAAACTAACTGATCCTATAATAGCACCAATCATTCCAACTAGAATAAGCGATTGAAAATCAAATTCCTTGTGAGGGTTTTCTTTCTTTTCTTTAGATTGACCTACAATATTCATTATCAAGCCAAGTACACCTCCTACAATTGCTCCAGTTCCAGTAAAATTATCTTTTGGTTTTTTCATAATTTATTTTAATTACTCAAATGCTTGAAGATATTTATATAAAAGGGAAAAGTTTTTTATTCTCATATAAGTAAAACTTAAAATTATTAATAGATTCTTTGTTCGTACTTATGATTAATAATATTGGATTTTTAATATGTACAGTTTTGCATTGCTCAATACTAATCATAGCTTTTAAGTCTGTATTACTATAGTGTATTGAACCATTAGGGTGCGTGTGCCATTCTCCTACATAATACTGATGTGGTGTTTTTTTATAAGCTTCTTCGAAATCTTTTTGTATTCCCTCTACACTCCTTTGAAATAAAGAAGGGCTTCCTTTATAAACCTTAGGTAAAATCGTTTCACTAATAGTTAGTGTTTTGAAATCATTACTATAATATCCTATCAAAAAACCACCAAACTCGTTTGGATATTGATCAATACCATAAGTAGAAATTTTGCTAAATAGCTTATCTGAAATTATAATTTCAACATCTTTAGTTGTGTTTTTTAATTTCAAAATTCTTTTAATTTAAGTTTATACTCTTGTTCAGATCCTGTTTCAATAACAAAATTATTTTTAGGTAAATCATCTTGATATTTTAGATTAATATGTTTCAAAGCATACTGTACTAATACGTTTATATCATTATAAGAAGCTTTAAAAGTTGGACTCCAACAACCTGTTGGATTATACATATCTTCAGTGTCTTGCTTTAGTACTTCTGAAAATTGTTTTATTACAAAATCATAAATGTTGGGATAAAAAGCACAGACCAATTCTTGTGCTTTATTAGTTATTGACATATTTATTAAATCACACGATAGGTCAAGTTTATTTAAAACATACATTAAGTCATTATCTGTAGAGCAATCAAATACAATATCAAATGAATTTAGATATTCTTCCAATTTTTGACGACCTATAGATTCATTAAAAAAAGCTTTTGATATAAATTCAAAGTAAGCTTGATCAGCACTACTTTCTACTTCAACAAAAGGAGAAATATATGATAATGTACTCCTTAGCTCTTCAACCTTTCCTGTTAAACCGTTTGCAAATTGAAATTCGGCACGACATACATTTTCTGGTTCTTTTATATCATAATCACATAAATCTATATTTTTACATCCACTTTTTGTTAAGGTATGTGCCACTATACTTCCTATAGCTCCTGTTCCTATAATTAGGATCTTTTTATTTGTTATTTTTTCAGAAAACACTCCTCTACCAAAGAAATATGAATACGAGGAATTACGAGAGATCCCCCAAGTAATTTTGCCATCAATAAGTTCTGTTGACCATTTTTGATCTTTTTTAACCCCTCTTATAGGGAATTTCCCTATTTCCAATAGTGCTACTTGCCAATGAATTTCATTTTCAGAAATTTTATAGCCTATATATAAAGGAATCGGTTCTCCTAAATGTTTTTTATTTATGCAATCCTTTTCAAAACCATAAAGAAATTCTAGAAAATTCTTTTTAAAAATAGACTTAAAACTCTTCCAATCGTTATAAATAAATTTATTAAGTATCGCAGGAGATTCTTCTATATAGACATAAACCCCATGATAATTGTTTGAAATGTTTTTATAAAAAGAACTCCATTTACAATTTGCTAATTTTAAACCAGATAAATTAGTAAAGCTCTCTGTTAAAAAATTAGTGATTTTTATATCTTTAAAGAATCCTTCATTAAGAAATTTTAGATTTACAAACCCATAAGCATCTTTTTTAAATTGATAATCTACCTCAGTAAATATAAATGCACATTTCTTATTTTTAAAAGTATGTTCGGGTACAATTAAGTGTTCATAGTGTGTGTTTTCTTCTTTATTTATATAATATTTTACTATCCAATTTTTAAGTGAACTGAAATCAATATTCAACTTTTCTTTAAGATCAATACAATGTGAGGTATGAATACAAATCATTCCATTACCCATAACATGTTTATACTCTAATAATTCTGAATTACTGAAATTTATAGTTTCAGAATCATGACTTTTGAATGGGTATTGTAAAGAAATTTCTACATCAAATTCTAAAGGAAAATTTAAAAGTTCAAAATCAATAGAAACTCTCCCTTTAAGAGAGAGTTCATCTGATTTAAATTCTTTAATTATAGAAACAAAAGAAAGCTCTTCAATAGTATTTATTATCGTTTTATTTCTTTGTGCTGCCATTATCCGAAACGTTCATTTTTTGGTGGTCTAGAGTTCAATCCTGCACCCGTTTCTACTCCATATCCATTATTTTCTTCGAAGTCAGAATTCTTAGGGAAATAGAATTTTAAATTATCTTCATTTTCCTCTATTCTATCTAACATGTTTTTCATTTTATTAGACATGCCTTTCTTTTCATGAGTTTCTAAAGTATCAGCAACATCATTTCCACTATTCCCTGGGTCTTTAAGGGTGAAATTATCTTTAGCAATATGGTCTTTTATATATTCCATTACAGCTTTTAATTGCTCCCAAAGGTTTCCAGAAATGGTATCTTTATCAAATGCCTTAATTGTAATGAGTTCAAGTAAGAATGATTTATATTTTTCAGAGTTTGTAGTTTTCCATATTTTAAGCAACCGAATAATTTTTCGTTCATTATCCCTACTTTTTATATGATCTATTTGTGCTTTGATATTGGTTTGAATGTAGCTTTGTTCTTCTAATGAACCATATCTAGAATTAATATATAGATTCAACTTATTGTCATCTTCATATTGATCTTTATTTAACTCCCTTCCTGGTACAACATCAATACTGATATCATCACCGTCTTCATCTGTATAAAATTCGATACCTATGGATACTTTTTGTTTTATCACATTAGCTTCACCTTTATACTTTTCATAAAGAAAATCAAAAATATCATCAAACATTACTTCAAGAGTATCAAATGAATTCCGTTTAAAAGGAATCATTACATCTAAATCAAACTTATTATTGATTGCTGTAGATTTAGCATAGGAACCAGAGTTTAATGGACTATACATATCAGTTGTATATTTACTCTCAATAGCTTCCTTTATTTCTTTTCTTTTTTCACGATACTTATCCAATAAATCGTTAACATGTGCCATTCGATAGCTTTCTAACACCTCTGCGAGGTATTCACTTTTAGTTATATCCATAATATTTTAATATTTTATTGATTGCAAGAAAGTGCATTTTTTAAGGCAATAAAATACCTCGAAGAAGGCATTTTAAGCATAAAGGTTTTGTAGTTTTAGTAGTGTCATTGCATTGTTGTACAAATGCGGTACTACGTTCGCATATGTTAATAGATGTTTGTTAGGTATGTTTTTATATTCTGAATTATGCGAAGGAAAAAATTGATCATTTGAATAATATAAAACTCCAATTCCTTCACTTAAAAACTCTTTAACAAGAGGTATCATATCATCATCTAGGCAAGTTTTATCCCATTTTCTTCCATCTGCACTAGAATTATCAAAAATGATTAACTCAAAATCCGTAGGATGTGGCCCTTTTTTATTGACCAATTCATTTTTAATCTTTTTATAGGTAAGTTCTTTGATGTTTATTTGAGTGCAATTGAATTGTACTTTTGAAGACCCTTTAATGAAAATACGTTGTAAATCTTTATTAACTGGTGTAGTGACTTCATTTACCAATAATATTTTAGATTGAGCTCGTAAATTATTATTATCAATTTCAGCATTCTTTATATGTTGTATCGTTCTAATTTCAGCTTCCTTTACATTATCAATTGAGTCTTGAAATGTTTTTTTTAAAGCTTTTATCTTTTTATCCGTTTTTTGTTTTATAATTTGATCTAGACCTAAAATGCTTAAAAAAGTCAAAAATAATGTTAATAATAACCCTTGTGTACCTATTTTTGAAATGAATAAATTATCAATATTATTCTCATTGGTAATTGTCCGTTTTGTGTTTTCTAGAATATCATTACTTAATGAATAAATTTCTTTGCTTATGTTTTGTTTAATCAGGGTTTCTGAATTAGTTATTACTTTTTCCTCAATTTGATTATTCTCTTGTTGAGCTATTAAAAGCGTAACAAAGCTTATAGCTATAATGAATGTTGTTTTTTTCATTTATTTTGTCTTTTTAAATTGAAAATTATTCTTTCTCTGGATGTATTTCATAGGTATATTTCTCACCTAATTTTTCTAAAAGTTCTATAAGGAATAGAGAACTTACTGCATAATTTGCTCGAAACTCAGTATATTCCTCTGAAGTTCCCGCATAGTGAATACCTAATACTTTTCCAGAATTAAAGTCTAATAATGGAGAACCTGAGTTTCCTCCCCAAGTTGTGCAATCATGTTTATAGATATAATTAGAAACTGACGTTCGAAAAAAAGCTCCAGGAGCAAATTGTTTTACGCCAGAAACGCTGTTAAAAAATGTATTTTTTAGATCTTCATTTTGATTACAAGCAGGATACCCTACTACATAAACGTCTTCTTTTAATGTTGGAGGTGTGTATGAAAGTTCTAATCCTTCAGGTAATTTCTGATCATTATGATTTTGAGTTTGCACTCTTAATAAAGCAATGTCTAATTCTGAATTTTCTGTTATGTGAATTACTTCTTTTATATCAAATTCAAGCTCTATATTGGTATCGTGCTCTTCTTTAAAGTCTATTTTAACTCCTAATGGACGTCTTCTATAACTGTCTTTTATCTGAAAAATACCCTTTTCTTTTTCAGAAGCAAATAAATTAGCAACATGTCTATTGGTAACAATAATATCCGTGTTTTTTAATAACCAACCAGTTCCTGCCCATTTTCTTCTATCATCTCCAGTAATTTCAATACGACCTACAGCAGGAATAACTTTAGAAATTGTAGTAAGGTTTTCTTTTATGTGTTTATCCCAAGACGTGGTAATTGCAATATCAATTTGATCGTTATTAATCAAAAACACAGGTCGATTTACTGTTTTTATAATGCTTTGTTCAGCTCGTTTATATAAATCCATTTCCTCAGAAATACCTTCAATAGAAGAATTAAAGAGCTTTTCAATTACATGTGCATCTTCAAAGTCATTTAAAAATGTTTGTAGGCTTTTAAAAAAAGTTTCTTCATTAGTGAAATCTACTTGTAGTTCAATACTTCGAAGTATTTCTTCGTTACTGTAATACGCCTTTAAATTAGCTAATACATCTTTGGGAGATTGCCTGAAATTTTCGTTCTCTGAAGGTTGTTTTTCTGAATCCATTATACTTGTTTTTATTTGACGACAAGTACGTTACGATTCGTGAAAAAGGCAATACCTTAATGAAGGTATCTTTTATTTTTATATAAGAAATAAAAGTTTAATCAAAGTCGGATTTTCTATTCAACGCATACTCTAATAATGCGTTTCTACCTTTGAGGTTTAATTTTTCGATCATATTTTTACGGTGCGTTCCTACTGTGTAAGCACCTATAAATAGTTTTTCTCCAATTTGTTTATTTGTTAATCCTTGACCAATAAGTTCTAAGATTTCATATTGGCGTTTAGTAAGCAGTTTTTTTTGTTTTATAGTAGCTGTTGAGTCTTTTTCTAATGATAAATTAGAATCATAATATGTTTTCCCTGAATATACTTCTCTAACAGCCTCCAAAAGTATTTTCAAACTTGCATTTTTAAGTAAATATCCTTTAACACCAATGGCTATCATTTTATTTACTGTTTCTCGTTTTCCTATCATTGTAAAAGCGATAACTTTAATATGAGGATACTTTTCTACTATTTGCTTGGTTGCTTCGATTCCATCTAATCTAGGCATACGTATGTCTACAATAACAACATCTACGTGTTTATGTTTTAATGTTTCCAATAAAGCTATTCCATCATTTGCTTTACCTACAATGGCAATATCTTCTTCAAACTCAAAATAGATATCAATTCCATCAATAAGACAGTTGTGATCTTCCGCAATTACAATATTAATCATAGTGGTATTTCAATAATAAATGTAGCTCCATGGTTGGGAACAGATTCAATCGTTAATTTTCCTTTTAATTCTTCTACTTTTTTATAGATACTATATAACCCTAATCCTTTCTTATTGTTATTAGATTGAGATTTATCAAAGCCTATTCCATTATCTTCTACCATAATTGTTAAGGAGTTTTCATAAACAGTAATATCTACAGAGACTTCAGAAGCTTTTGAATGTTTAACAGCATTCGTAATAAGCTCAGTAGTCATGCGACGTAAGTCGTTCTCTATGCTAATATTTATAATATTAGTTACTCCATAGCTTTGGACATCTACAGATAATCGATCACTTTCATTAATTATAGATGCAAAGTCTTTAATAACGTCAATCCAATACCCCGAGTTTTTAGAAGCTGAATCTTCCAAATGTGACATATTTCTAATTTTTTGATAGGCATCATCCAATAATCCTTTTGTTTTAGATATTAGATTTTCTTCTTCTTTAAGAAAGCGATTTTTATTAATCTTAAGATTTTCAAAACATTGTTGAATCGCTACAATTAAACTTCCTAAATTATCATGTAATTCACCTGCAATACGTTGTCTTTGAAAATCTTTTTCTTCATTACGAGCATCAATAGCCCTTAGTTCTTTTTCTTTCTCTGCAAGCTTTTTCTTACTCCGATAATATAGTATCAGAACTGTACATATAATAATTACAGCAATTAAAATAGTCATAACTAGGTATAGCAGATTTTTATCTTTTATCCGTTCAGACTTTAAAATTAAATTTTTTTGAGACAACTCATTCGTTTCTAGAAGAGTTAATATGGTGTTTTGTTTAGTAATATTAATACTATCTCTATAAGTTGTCATTTTCTTATAGTATTCAAAAGCAACATCTTTTTTATTTAAATTTTCGTAGTTTAATGATAGATACTTGTATAATCCTATTTTCCTATTATAAATATTTTCTTTTATAGGTAGTACTTCTGCCTTTAAAAGTTGAACAATTGCCTCTTTATAATTCCCTTGTAGTGTATGTGTATATGCCTTTGTTTTTAAAGAAGATTCAATCTTATCTGGGGAATTGAGCATATTTGCATAATGTAGCATACTATCTGTATGAATTTTAGTTTTATCCAAATCGTCAGTATAACTTTGATAAAAAACAGCTTTATAGTTATGTAATTTGTATAGCGCATCTGGTGTTCCAATACTGTTCGCATATTGACTTGCTTTTTGCAAGTTAAAAATAGCATTCTTCGTGTTTTGGGGTGAGATTCCCATGAAAACCAACCCTAAATGAGCTATGAGTAATTGTTCGCTATTTTCATTTTCTTCAGCATTTTTAAAAAATATTTTTAAATAAGATTCACCATCATATTCTAAAAAATCTTGAGAAACTAAGGTATAATGAAGATCGTAATTAACAGCATTAGCCATTTTAAGATTGCTATTTAGATTAAATAATTTTTGAGATTTAAGCTTTAAAGAATATGCTTTTTCTTCTTGATTATTATATCTATAAACATCTCCAAGTACATAATAATACCACCCTTTATAAACCTTTGGGAGTTGAATACTATCTACTTTTTTAAGTGCTATAAATGCCTTTACTATATTACGCTGTTTAAGCCGTAATTTCCCTTTGTAATACCAATATAAACTACTGTCTTTTTTAGAAGATTGTAACTGTATCAATTCTCGCTCAAAAACTGTATAAAGTTTACTATCCAATAAAGAATCTAATCTAGTTAGCTGCGTAAACGCATTACTAGATAAAAACAAGCAATATAGTAGAAGCAAATATTTCAAAATTTAATTTTTATAGTATTAACTTATGGCGTTGTAATAGGATCAATTACACCTCCACCCACTGTTCTAGGTTCCTCTTGTTGAATAATTTCCTTTGACTTTCCAGCAATAAAATCTTGAAGAATTTTTATATCATAATCAAAGTTTTTTTCATCATCATTAAATGAAACATGATGTTGAACGAAAAAACGATATATAGCAATATGCCAATCTTCAAAATCCTCATCATGAACTGTTATTACCAAAATCTTTTCACAAGGAAAGTTCGTACACTTAAAAATCGAACTTAGAGGGAACCTTTTTCTATCCCAATCTAGATTTCCTGCACCTATTTTTCCTCTATGAGTAGGATGACCATGTCCATATACAGCAAGCATACATGGAATGAATTCACTTGAAATATCATCATGCTTTTTAAGACTCAAACTATATGTTTTTTCAGAATCAGATAAAGAAATTTTCGGGATTTCAGTAGCTATTTTTATTTCATTATTCTTTTTACAATAAGTACCCTTACTATGAAAGGTTTGCTTGTGTTTTGCATTTTCTAAAAATGTATTTTTCTTCATGATTTAAAATAATTTTAATTATGCCTCAAAACTAGATCATGAATGTTATTTAAAACATACCTTGGTGAAGGTAAATATATCATCTTGATTAACTAATCGAATATAAACTCTCAATCGCTTCATACAATAATTCCAAAATTTTATTTACATCGTTTGTTCTAGAAGAAACCCAACTATATCAAAACGATACATATTTTCTTAACTCCTGCTTTATAAGTTTTTTTTAGAAATATGGAAGTAATTAATAATCGTTAAGGTAGAGCCAACTCTAATGTTTTCAAGATTATTTCCTTTAATCATCATATCCGATTTACAAATAGCGTAGGTTTCGTCGTTTATTTCTTTTCCGTATAAATAAACATCACCTGTTGCACGAATTTCACCATTTTTATCTTTTATAAAATTCTGACTTTCGGCTAACATCCCACCACTACCACAAGCAGGGTCGTAAATAGTCATTACTGGTGGTAAATTATTTTTTATAGGGTCGAAAATAATGTGTGTCATTAAATCAATTACCTCACGCGGTGTAAAGTGTTCACCTGCTTCTTCGTTATTTTCTTCGTTAAATTTTCGAATTAGTTCTTCAAATACATACCCCATTCCTAAGTTAGAAAGAGCTGGTAATTTTCTACCTTCAGGATCTTCTTTTTCAAAAGGAGTTAGGTTGATGTAGGATGAGGTGAATTTTTCTAAAACATCTAACAATACGTCTTTAGCTGCCATGTGACGTACTTGGCTTAGTAAATTAAATTTTTCAATAATTTCTTTTACGTTGGGGCTAAATCCGTTTAAATAATCCTCAAAATTAGCTTGTAAAATTTGTGTGCTATTAGTTGCGGTGTCTTTAATTTTTTGAAGTGTCCATTTACTGGTATTGTAAAATACATACTTCGAAGCTTCACGCAAACCAGATTCATCCCACTCAGTAAAACCAGCTTCATCACGCTGAAAGGCTAATTCTTCTAAAACAGCTTCTTTGGTTGGTTCTAAAAGGGCATCTAAACGTCGTAATACAATCATTGGTAAAATAACGTCACGATATTTTCCACGTACGTATACATTTCGTAAACAGTCATCTGCAATAGACCAAATAAAGGATACTAATTTATTATGAGATGATTTTTTCATTAATAATTATCTGTTTTTGATGTATGTAAAAAAACAGGAAAATGTAATTCCTGCATTCTTGTTCTTTTTGTGATTTTAAACCTCTAAAATAACAAATATAAATTCATATAATTATGGATATCCATAATTATATGAATTTATATTTTACTAAAAAATAGTAGGTCTTTTATACAAAGAAAGTAAAGGGTTAATGATAATACAAAAGAGATCGTAAATTGTAAATCAAAAACACTTTTATTTTATATAATAGAGATTTTATAAGTTTTGTTTTTCAGAAATCACCTATATTGCTCACTTAGGTTATCAACGACATAAGAAAAAGAATTCATTACTTCCCACCAAGGAGTTCCTATATTGGAATCTCCTTTTTTTATAGATTTCCAGTTAATTCTCGTTGATGTGTAATTTAGCGAGTATCCTTCATAAAAGCCGAATAAAATTACCTCATTATTCTTATAAGATATATGAATTTTCATTTTCCTGCCATTTTGAACGAATGGTTTTGATATAAGGGTGTTATTTTCATTTACATCAATACCGAAACCTCTGTTATGGTGGTTTATATACGCCTGTTTAATATCAAATTTAGAATTACTGCAAGCTACTTTTATATATGAAGAGTTACTATCGGGTTGTGAATTCCATATAAATGAATCCATAGAAGAACTATATGGACTTGGAATTGAGGTAGTAGAATTATTCTGAGACGAATCTATTGCAGTTTTTTTTACATAAACATGAAAAAAAACTACAAGAAATTAATAATAACGACAACCTAACTGTCTTTTTTAAGTTAATGACATTTAGTATTTTACATAAAAATACAATGTTTTTTTAAAAAACTATTTAAATAAAAAAGCAAGAAAAATATATTTACATGTAATTATTTCCTAATTCATTAATTTTAGGGTGATTTCACTGTAATATTAAGTTGATAAGTGCTATTTTTAGCATAAACCAAACTTAATATTATGAAAAAAACATTTATCTATCTATTTTTTTTTATTCCCACTCTCACATTTGCCCAAATAAATTATACTAATGAAGCAAAAAAAGACCTTAAAGAACAAGACAGTATATTAAAAATAAGTTATGCAGATTTTAAAAAAGCTAAAGATTCTTTAAAAGTTTTAAGCGAGATATTGTCCCCCAAAATATCTGAATATTATAAAGAAGCTATCTTATTAAAGAAACAAACAGATTCTTTATACGATGTAGCCAAAACATCTCTTTCTTTTTATTCTCAAAAAAATGTTAATCAAAAAATTTTGGATAGTGTAATAAGTCTTCCTGATGATTATTCGGTAGGATTTAAAGAAAAGCAAGAGGAAAAGCAAGAAGAAACGACCTATCTATATTTTGGAGACAAAAAAGTGATTTCTAAGAATGAAATTATTAAAGACCCCATTGCTAATGAAGTTTTAACAAATGTTTTTTCAGAGGAATCGGAGATGCATTTTGGTAATTTTTGGTTCCCACAAGATGGTCAAAGTATTCCTTTGTTTACAAAATCATGTCGCGACTCAATAAAAAAAGGAAAAAATTGTATTGATATTAAGTATTTGAAATTTGAAAAAATCACTATCGATTTATACGAAGGAACTTTAAGAGATATTAAAGTATATTTGAAAGGCATTAACGGTAAAATATATCTTTTTGAAAATTCTGTAGGAATTTCATTACTTAGACTTAACAAGCTTTCGGGGAGAAATTATTTAGGTAATTCATCTATACAAACAGATAAAAATGGAGCATCTGAATACAAAAACCATAGCGTAAAAGTATCTGATGTGTTCCGTTATTTTTCTCAACCTAATGGTAATTATGTCCCCCATGATGAAAGCTTTACATTTCCTATTGAAACAAAGGAAGGTAAAACAAATAAAAAATCTTCTAATATTTATGAATTAAGGCAATCTACAAGTTTGAATAACGTGATAGATTTAAGAGCATATACTGATATATTGGGTTTAGCTAATCAAAGTGCTAATGGTATTACAAACTTTTCAGGACAAGCCGATTTCTTTATTATTCCGTTTAGGTTGGATACTCATTTTATAGGAAATGTTTTTCTATTAAAAAAGATAAAGCCTTATATATCTTACTCTCGATTTGATGACAATGATAAGTTTTTAACGTTAACAGATGGTAGTAGTTCCGATTTTAAGACCTTAGAAACAAGGATAGAACATTTAAGAAAATCGTATTTAGATACTGGGGTAAAACTTTTTTTATTAAACTTTAAATTATTAAAAGAATTACCTTTTGAAACAGGTTTGTATGGAAGTTTAAGATATCAATTATCTAGAATAAATCTTACATCTGGAGTTGAGAGCTATAAAACCTTAGGAATGGGTGGTGGAATAAATTTTGAATTTAAAAGGTTTAAGAATTTTAGTCTTAATTACTCATTTGAGTTAAGTGACTATAATCAAAACTCATATAACAAAATAAAAGGTTTTGAAGATCACAATAATTTTTTAGTTATGAGGAATGAGGCTGAATTTTCTTATTATCCTGTAGAGAAAAAGAATAATGCTATTTTCTTAAAACTTATAACATTTGATGATATGACAAAAGGGGCTGATGCTAATTTTTTTCAACTTCAATTTGGTTATAAATTTGTTATAGGTGCAGGGAAAATAAAAACGAAATAGTACTTTTATAATATAAACTTAGTTTAATGATGTATGATAAATACATATCTATAAAATATTTTTTAACAAATAACCCCAAAGATGAATCTTGGGGTTATTTATTAAAGGCACATATCTAATGGTTATTCTTAGCCTTTCCAATATTCTGTTCGTCAAAATTGACAAAAACAAACAGGTAATATTACTCCAAATAATGATGTGTTAGCATAAGCGAAAAAGCATCAAATATTCCCATTCGGTAATGTTCGGGATTTGGATATACTCGAATATCTGGCATAAACCGTTTTAATTCTGGATACCAAGAAGTAATAGTTTTTGAAATAGAATATTTACTATTCCCTTCAAATTGGCTGAAAGTCTCCTTTATATCATCTCATGAATATTTGAAAATAGGTAAATCTAATTTTATCGCTTCCATTTCAAAAGCATCAATAACCTTCATAACTCGCTTGCTAACTCTATTATCAGCATCTGTATATCCTCGAAGTAAAATAAGGGTTGGTTTGTATTCCTTAATAAAAGTTAGAAGTCTTTTGACGTATTTATCCTTGGTCAAAGGACGGATTCTAGCAATACCATAATTAATCAATTCCTTAGGTGTTTCGCTGATAACATAGCCCATACCAAGGGAATTTGGGTATAAGGTAACTACGAGAGGATTAGTTCTCATAGTTCTTACCTAGTTCTATAAGGCGGTCAACAATAGTATCTACAAGTATTAATCGCTTATCAATATGCGGTGCTTTCATCTCTTCTAAAAGTCTATCTTTTAGAGCGATTCCATTACGTAAACAATTATTAATAATTTCTGGATAGTAGTTTTTGAAAAGTCTTTCAATCGGAATTTTTAAAATAATGTGGTATGAAAAGAGAATAAGAATACTTGCATCCAGTTTGTGGTGCTATATCTTTGAAAGATTTCCTGTATCAATACCATGGAGATACACCTGTACGTTCTCGGTAGCTTTTAAGAAGGTGTTTTGCATTTGTCATAAAATAAAAAGTATTGGGGTTAATTAATGTGTCCAACACTCTTGCATATTATTTATTGCTAACTTTAGCCTACTTACGAAAACCCTCACAGATTTTATATTAGCTTTGTATTTCCTAAATCAGGTTCTTAAACACGCAAAAAAACATATACAAACAGGTTATACTTAATGATGCGAAACAAAATTTACTTAATAATAATTTGTCTTTTTTTGAATTGTAATTCGAATCAAAAAAAAAAGGGAATTGAACAGAAAAAACCTCAACTTAATAGAACTGAATTAAACGGAATTTGGGGATTAAATAATTATTTTGACAAAATAATCACTGATAAACAGATAGCTAAGCATAGAGTAAAACAACCAACTTGGTTTGCTATTCTTTTGGAAATAAAAAATGATTCTATTAAAAGTTATGGTTCTATTATGAACTTAAATTACAAACTGAATTATGATACTGATACCCTAGCAATATTCGATTCTTTTGGAGATATGTATGCTCTGATTAAAAATAGACATAGACTTTTATTAACTCAGCTTTATAGTCATGGGGAAGTTGATTCAGTAAAATATTTTTTTACTAAAAGAAATAATTTAAAAAAATTACTTGTACATCAAGATAGTAGTTATAATCTTTTAAATGGACAAAATGAAAAAATTGAAGGTATTAGTAGAAGTATTACACGATATTTCAATGAAAAATTGATTTCTGGAACTTACACTTTTAACGACAAAATTATTGTCTTTGAAAAAGATGGAGACTTAAAAAATTTCAATGAATATGATAAATATGAGGTGCGAAATTATTTTGGAACACTTCATCCTCATAAAAATTTAGATGTAATTACATTGAGGAATTCTGAAAATGGTACTTTTAAACAATTCAACTGGAAATTTGAAAAGGATAAATTAATATTAACAGATTTTATCAACGAAATAATAGTCTACAAAGATAAAAAGGAAATAACCGATGATTTTGTTCTTGGAAAAAATAGAATTGTATTAAAATTAGAAAGTAACTAAGTGTAAAAAAAGTAATCATTGTACAAACCTCTAATTTTACAATACAGCAATAGAACAAGCCCTTTTCAGGTCTTATATTTTATATCTAGCTCTCTAAAAACTAAAAGATTTTAAAATGAATACTTGTTTATTTTAAAAAGCTTTTTTCCATGTTTTTTTTAAATATTTACAAGAATGGTCGTAAATATCTAGAAAAAGAAGTCCCGATTTGTTCATTTTTAACAAATTGAAACCTTCTAAGATGCCTATTCATATAGTTTTGCTTTAAAATAATATTTAAACAAAACTTAAAAAAAGCATGAATACTTTAAAGCGTTACAACTATCAAAAACAATCGATAAAAACATTAAAAATAAAAGTTTACCTTCTTTTAATAGCTATCTTTTTCATAAGCTGTACTGAAGATCCAATATCTATATCGAGTACATTAAAAAAGGATATTGCAAACCAAGAATATGTAAAAATAATTGAAGAAAACCTTTCTAACTTACCTTTAAATAGTCAAGTTGCTATTGCAATTATAAACAATGAATCTACTGAATATATAGGTGTAATAAATGATAAGAATACTTTAAAAGTAACCAATAATTCGGATAATATTTTTGAAATTGGGTCTATTACTAAAGTTTTCACAAGCATTTGTTTATCAAAGCTAATTACAACAAATGAAGCTACTTTAACAGAAACTCTAAGCAGTCAATTTGATTTTTCAATTCCAACTGGTGGAGACATTACACTACTGCAACTAGCAAATCATACTTCTGGTTTACCTGTTGTACCAACAAACATTGGTGAAATAAAAGGATACAATGCAAGTGATCCTTATGCTACATACACATTAGATAACTTAAAAAGTTATTTACAAAATGATCTTGTTTTAAGTTCAGAAAGTGGTTTTGAGTATTTATATTCTAATTTAGGAACAGGAATGTTAGGATATATTTTGGCTCAAAAAAGACAAAAAACATATGAAGAATTACTACATGATATAATTTTTAAACCATTAAATATGGATAATTCTACAACATTACTAGCAAATGTCGATCCAAAAAAATTAGTTGAAGGAAGAGATAAAGATGGGAATATAGTTCCTTATTGGAATTTTGATGAAGTAGCATCAGGTGCAGGTTCTATTAAATCTTCAGTTAAGGATTTAGAAAAATTTGTCCGTAAAAACTTTGAAAACGACATTGTTTATAATTTACCACAGAAAAAAACATTTGATAAAGGAAACAACACTTGTATTGGCTTAGGTTGGGGTATTATTGAAGATGAAAATTTTACTGTACTTACTCATAACGGAGGTACTGGCGGGTTTACTTCGATATTAATGCTAGATAAAAGATTGAAAACAGGTATTATAGTACTATCTAATGTTGATAAATATATTCAAGAAGCTTCTCAATTATGTAACTCTTTATTTTTAAATAAAGCAAACTAGAATAATTCTTTTCTAACTAAAAAAGCCCTTTAAAGAATTAAATACTCTTTAAAGGGCTTTCTATTATTCATCTATTTCAGATTCTAAATCATTCTTTACTCTTTTACTTCCTTCGTATAATTCATATTTTACGAAACGGCAATTTAAATCAGCATTTTTAAGTGGAATTCTCTTAGATGTTCGTAAACCAACATTTTTTAAGGCATCCATATCAGAAGTTATTAGCCACGCTGTAGATCCATGATAGTTATGCTTTAAAGTATCACCTATCTTTCCATAAAACTCATTTACATCAATATTTAAACGTTCTCCGTACGGAGGATTAAACAATATCGTAGTTTTACCAAATACTTCTTTCTTAGAGTTAAAAAAGTTTACATGATGTATCCCTATAAATTCTTCTAAATTTGCATTTATAATATTCTGCTTTGCTTTGGTAACTGCAGATGGTGCTTTGTCAAACCCCATTATTTTAAAATGCGAACTTGTTATTTTTTTCAATAAAGCATCCTGAATTACAAAATACAACTCTTCATCGTAATCTTTCCAATTTTCAAATGCAAAATGTTTACGGTTAATGTTTGCAGGTATATTATTAGCAATCATTGCTGCTTCAATTAATATTGTACCAGAACCACACATTGGATCAATAAAATTCTCTTCTCCTTTATAACCTGATAACAATACCAAACCTGCTGCTAACACTTCGTTAATAGGTGCAATATTGGTTGCGCTCCTATACCCTCTTTTATGAAGTGAATCTCCAGAAGAATCTAATGAAATAGTTAACCATTCATTATGAATGTGAATATGTATTTTAACATCTGGGTATTTTAAATCTACATTCGGACGTTTTTTATACTTGTGCATAAAATAATCTGCAATAGCATCCTTAGATTTTAAACTAATGTAATGTGAGTTTGTTGTAAAATTCTTAGAATTAACAACAGCTCCAATAGCAAAAGTTCCATCAACATCAATATAACGATCCCATTTTACACGCTGTATTGCTTCGTATAAATCTTCTTCATCAAAAATTTTACTCTTTTTAATTGGTTTTAAAATACGAATAGCTGTACGTAAAGCAATATTTGCCTTATACATAAACCCTGTATCTCCTTTAAAAGTAACATTACGTATTCCTTCTTTAACGTCTTGAGCACCAAGTTTTCTTAGTTCATCTACTAATACTCCCTCTAAACCTGCCATAGTAATAGCAGTCATTTTAAAATCTTTCTCCATGTAACTGTAAAATTTCATTGCAAAAATACAGTTAATTTTGGGTAGATGTTAATCTTTTCTTGTTTCAATATAAAAAACGTAAGATTTATGTATTTTTGCAGACTTTATAATTATGAAAACAACAGACTGGTTTACTTCGTGGTTCGATACCTCATATTATCATACATTATACAAACATAGAAATGATGCTGATGCTCAATTTTTTATGCGAAATATAACTTCGTTTTTAAAATTACCTGCATCAAGCCATATTGCTGATTTACCTTGTGGTAAAGGAAGACACGCTGTATTTTTAAACTCTTTAGGCTATAAAGTTACAGGTGGTGATTTAAGTAGTAATAGTATTAAACACGCTAAAAAATCTGAAAACGAGTCTCTTAATTTTGAAGTTTGGGATATGCGTGATCCTATTAAACACAAATACGATGCTATTTTTAACTTATTTACGAGCTTTGGTTATTTTGATGATGACAATGAAGATATTGCTATTTTAAAAAGTATAAAAAACGGCTTGAATGAAAATGGCGTATTCGTTTTAGATTTTTTAAATGTTGAAAAAGTAAAAGCTACTTTAGTTACAGAGGAAATAAAAACAATAGACGGTATTGAATTTCATATTAAAAGAGAAATTAAAAATGGTTTTATTTTAAAACACATCTCTTTTATTGCTGATGAAAAAAATCATACATATACTGAACAGGTAAAATTTTTAACTTTAGATAAAATGCAAACGTATTTTAAAGAATCTAATTTAAAAATTAAACATGTTTTTGGTGATTATGGTTTAAATAATTTTGATAAGAACACATCTGATAGATTAATTTTAATTGCTGAATGAGTTATATTTTATTAATAATAGCTGTTTTAATAGGTTCTTTATTTGTTTTAATTTTAAAACCAAATAATAAGTTTGTACGTTTATTATTAGCCTTTAGTGGGGCTTATTTACTATCAGTTACTATTTTACATTTACTACCCGAAGTTTATACACATACTCATAGTCCTAAGAAAATAGGAATCTTAATTTTAGTAGGTATTATTATTCAATCTGTTTTAGAATCTTTTTCTAAAGGCGCAGAACACGGCCATATTCATTTACACTCTGATACTTCTAAATTTCCTTGGCTACTATTTGTTAGTTTATGTATTCATGCTTTTTCTGAAGGTTTACCTATACACCATACTGGCGATAATTTACTTTGGGCTATTATTGTTCATAAAATTCCTATCGCAATTGTTTTAACTACTTTTTTAATACATACAAAATATAGTAAACTAACTATTATCTTTTTTTTAAGCTTCTTTGCTTTAATGAGCCCGTTAGGAATATTAGTTTCTGATAAAGTGTCGTTTTTTAATGATTATCATACCGAAATAACGGCTTTAATTATTGGAGTATTTCTTCATATTTCTACCATTATACTTTTTGAAAGTTCAGAAAATCACAAATTCAATTTTCAGAAGTTTACTGCAATTCTTTTGGGTGTTTTGTTAACCGTTTTTACCTTATCTTAATTTTACCTATATTTAGATAATATAAGATACCTATTTATAGGTAGTTCTTAATAGTTGTATATTTATGATATTTGAAATATTATTAATTTATAACCAAACTAATCATGAAAAAAAAAATAATATTAATTTTACTTGTAACAACTATCCTTTCATGTTGCAAAAAAAAACAAACAATTTTAGATTTTAGTCCTTCCATAAATTTAGAAGTACAAAATAATTTCAGTTGTGAATCTATTGATTTAAGAACATTAAAAGTTAACTACAAAAAGAATTTAGATGTTTCTCCAAATGTTAGCTACTATCAATATCAACAAGGAAAAAAATATATACAAATTGAAACTCCTGTTCCTAACAAAAATTATAAAGTTTTAAACGCTTACTATGATAATAGGGAAATATACTCTACAATAATTATTCATATTACAGATAGTACATCATCACAAGCGAGAGAGCAATCAATGTCTCATTTATTAAAAGGAAAAATTAAATTTAAAGATTTAAAAAACATAGACCCTAGTCTACCTTCTTTTGACCCTATTGATTCTAAGAAAATAGTTCATGTAGTTATATATAATGATGATGGTACATTAAATAAATTTATAAGACCAAATGAAGCTGGAGGGGGAGTAATTGTTGGAAATCCATAATTTTATATTGAATGATTTTTTTTAATAAACTGCTCATAGCTACATTGATCGTTAATTACAATGTTATGAGCAGTAACAATATTTTTAAGAATAAAAGCCAAAAAAGAATAAACAATGATTCCAGTTTTTATTACTTTAAAAAAGGAATAAATTTTGATAACCTAAACAAACATCATTTAGCTTATAAAAGCTATTTAAAAGCCAGAACGTGCTATCAACATAAAAATAACTTTGATAGTGTAGCTGAATGTAATTTTCAGATTTATACATTACTAAATTCCCAAAAAAATTTACCTTTTGATCCAAAAATTTACTTTACAGGTTTTATTAATTATGTTAATAATTCAAAAGACACTATAAAACAAATAAAGTCTTACAAAGAATATGCTATTAAATTTTTTAAAAAAAGACAATACTCTAATTCTTTAAGTTTTTACAAAAAAATAATACATCTTTCTAAGCATCTAAAAAATAAAAAAATAGAAGCTAATACCTATTCAAACATAGGGCTATTATATACAAATTACAAACAGGATTCTGCTAATTATTTTTTTGAAAAGGCTCTTGATATTTATGACAAAAATTCAACCACAGAAATTTTCTCAACTTATTTAAATTATGGGAATCTATATCAAAAAAAGAATGACTTTTATAATGCTATAAAAAAATTTAAAAAGGCCGAAAAAATTAATCCCAAAAAATATGCTTTAAATTTAAAAAGAATACTTTTTTTTAAATTAGCTCAATCATACAAAGAGATTAGTGACTATAAATCAGCCTATTTTTATTTTGATAAATATGATTTAATAAGGGATAGTATAAATAATACGCAGCAAAATATTGCTATCTCTGCTATAAAAGAAAAATATGATAATGTAAAATTAAGGGCAGATAATTTAGAAATTGAAGGCAAAAGAAAACAAAATCGTAACCTACTATATGGTTCACTAGTATTCTTAATTTTAGCAGGAACTACTGGTTTTCTTTTTCTAAAAAACTCCAAAAAGAAACGTTTACTTGCTGAACAACAAAAAGAACTTGAAAAACAAAAAAACTTAACCTTACTTAAAGAACAAGAAATCATGGCTATTAATGCTATGATAAAAGGACAAGAAAAAGAGCGCATACGAATTGCCGAAGATTTACATGATAACATTGGTAGTGTATTAGCTACTTTAAAACTGCATTTTGAAAACTTAAAACTTAATAGAGAAAAAAAGCATTTTAATCAAGATGAACTCTATCAGAAAACTGAAAATTTAATTGACGAAACTTACTTAAAAGTCCGCAGTATTGCCCATGCAAAAAATGCTGGTGTTATTGCTAATAAAGGTTTATTAGTAGCTATAAAAATTATGGCTGAGAAAATATCAGATGCTAATAAAATTGATATTCATGTTTTAGATTTTGGTTTAAATAAAAGGTTAGAAAACAACTTAGAAATCACAATTTTTAGACTTATACAAGAGCTTATTACAAATATTATTAAGCATGCAAATGCTACTGAAGCCACTATTAATATTTCTCTATTCGATAAGAACCTAAATATTATTATTGAAGATAATGGTAAAGGCTTTAGCTATAATAAAACAACCTTAAAAGAAGGAATGGGTATTAACTCTATTCGAACCAGAATAAAATACTTGAATGGTACTTTTAACGTAGATTCTACTATAGGCAAAGGAACTTCTATAATTATGGATATTCCAGTGATATAACATATACCTAATACTAAGTATATTTAAAAAAACAACATTTATTATCTTTGGGTAAAACACATAAATTATGATAACTATTGCTATGGCCGAAGATCATCAAATGTTGATTGATGGTGTTCAATCTTTTTTTGAATACGATGAAGACATCAATATTATTGGAACAGTTAATAATGGTGAAGAATTAATTAAACTTGTTAGTTTAAAGCAACCTAAATTGGTTATTACTGATATTCGTATGCCAAGAATGGACGGTATTCAGGCCACTAAGCTAATTAAAACTCAATTCCCGCATATTAAAGTACTCGCCTTAACTATGTTTGATCAACCTGAAGCAATAAAACAAATGTTAGATGCAGGAGCTTCTGGTTATTTACTTAAAAATTCAGGAATTAAAATGCTATCAAAAGCAATTGTTACTATAGCTAATGGTGATACTTTTTTTGACCCAAACGTCGCTTTTAATTTCATGAATGATTATATAAATGAAAACGTTACAATAGGTAAATCTGAAAAAATTGTATTATCAAATAGAGAAAAAGAAATACTACAATTAATTGCTAACGGTAACACCTCTAAAGAGATTGCTGAAGCATTATTCATAGCAAAAACGACGGTAGATACTCATAGAAAAAATATGATTCGTAAACTTAGTTTAAAAGGGGGTAACGAATTAGTGAAATACGCTATTGATAAAAAGTATCAATTTTAAATTACCTATTTATAAGGATAAAAGCACTTTCTTAATATTTATAATTTTGATTCATAACCAATTAAAACTAAATATTATGAAGAAAAATATTTTAACTTTAGCATTTACACTATTTACCTTATCACTTTCATACGCTCAAATTAGTGGAGCAACGGCTTTAATGGCTTTAGATGAATTAGACAAATCAATAACAAGTCAAATAAACTCTGTAGATAATTTAATTACAAATAGTATTGGAAATACTGGTAATATGATATTATCAATATCCGCTAGATTAAAAAAAGATATTAACGAAACGATTGGTAATACCGATAAAATTTTAAGAGAAAAACAACTAGGTCTTTATAATCAAATCTTATCACTAAAAGATGATTTTAATAAAGCTATAAAAGAAAATATTGAAAATATTGATGTTATTGCGACACGTGTAACCCAGGTAATTGATGATTTTTTTGGTAAGAACCGAGAACCTAACATTTTCAAATATAATACTGGTGTATTTGTACTCAATTATGATAAAGATTATTCTTTTAGTGCTACTGGTAAAAACTTTGATAGACCTTATGAAGTTTTCGCAAAAATTAATGAAAACAAAATACTTCCTTCTACTTCAAATAACACTAAACTAAATTTTATTATTGATTCAGCTTTTATAAAAACAAATGATGATAAAAACTATATAATTGGTGAAATAGTTTTTAAATGGAAGAAAGGATTATTTAAACGTAAAAGAGAAAGACGAGATAAGTTTATAATACCATTAACACCTTTAAATATAGGAACTGCACAAGCTTTTTATGAACAAGAGTTACCTAAAAAAATATTTTACTCTCAGCAAAGAACATACAATTGTAGTACCGGTTCGAGTAATTGGAAAGGAGATCAAGAGAGAGAAAGTACTGCTATAAATATTTTACCTGTTAATGGAAGAAGCTTCGATAAAAATTCAATTGTAATTAACAATTGGGATCAAAGATATGGTGGAGGCTATCTTTTTACTTCTAAAACAGAACAGCAAACTATAGGCCGAATTACTTGTAAATCAGATAAAAAACCATATGGTGGAGGTGGTAAATCTACTTTAACCTTTAGTTATAAAGAATTTGAAATTAAATATGAGGTTAATAATTTAAAAACAAATTCTCTAAATGTCTCTACAGTTAACCCTACTTTATTTAAACTTCCAGAACCTGTTGACGGGAAAAGGCCTAATGTAAGTTTTGTAAAAATAAAAACTTATGATGATAAAGAGATTATATTAACCCCCAATGAGCAGAATAAATATTTTAGTTTAAAAATAAACCCAGTAACAGACGATATTAGTATAAATTGGAAAAAGTAAATGTTACTTTTAATAGTTGCTATTTTTAAAATTAGCATAAAAAAAACCGAAACATTTGTTTCGGTTTTTCTTATTTATTAATTAAACCATATGGTTAATGATTTTATTTTAGCTAAATCAGGTATTTGATCTTTACTTACTTTTTGAGTACTAAAGTCTTTTAATCCTAAATCTTCTTTATCAATAGAAACTGTAGCATTTAAATCATCTATAAATAAAGTTGCTGATAAGAATGAAGATTCTACTTTACTTATATTATTATTTGCATTAATTTCTTGGAATGTAGAATTAATATTTAAACCTGTTTTTGTTTTAAAACGTTCATCAAAAATCTCAATACTCTTTATTGTTGATGTTGAATCTAATTGTTCTTTTGGTATAATCGTTAGTAAATGCTTCCCTCCTTTTTCAAAAATCATATACTTATCATCTTCTTGAAAAAAGTTATTTCCTTTGGCTCCTTCGCTCAATTCTTTTACTATAGAATCTTTAGCAAAAATTCCATCAACCTCTTGCATTGTTGTTTTTATAGTTAGTGCACCTACTTTACCTTTAGAAATGTCATACGTATTGTTTCCACACTGTATAAATACAACTGAAATTAAAGCGAACACTATGGGTTTGATTATGTTTCTCATCTTATTGTTGATTGATTGGGTTATTTTTTATTAAACGTTTATATACTCTATTTGTTTTACTTTAATACTTTTTTCAAGATTCCAAAAACAGCTCTTATAAAAGTTGCACTTGTTAGTACTTTTATTATCGGATTTTGTCGTGTACTTCTACTTCTTGTTGATGACGATCTTCGTTTTGTTTTATCTTCTTCTTTTTTACGAGCTTCAGTAGTTTTTTCTTTATTAATTTTTTCTATTTTCTCTTTTAATAACTCGTAAGCACTTTCTCTATCTACAACATCGTTATACTTAGGTATTAATCTTGAATTGTCTAAAACCTGCTTAATTTCTCTATCAGTAAGCACATCCATTCTACTCATTGGTGCTCGTAACATAGTTCTTGCTAATGGAGAAGGAATTCCTTTTTCATTTAATACCGAAACTAAAGCCTCACCAATACCTAATTGCGTTAAAACTTCCTTTGTTTCGTAATATGCTGAATCTGGGTAATTCTCTGCTGCTAATTTAATAGCTTTTCTATCTTTAGCTGTAAAAGCACGTAATGCATGTTGAATTTTCATTCCTAATTGTGCTAATACATCTTCTGGTACGTCTTTAGGATTTTGAGTTACAAAATACAATCCAATTCCTTTCGATCTAATTAATTTTACAATACTTTCTATTTGGCTTAATAATGCTTTTGAAGCCTCTTCAAAAACCAAATGTGCTTCATCAATAAAAATAACTAGTTCTGGTCTGTCGCTATCACCTTGCTCTGGAAACGTTTCATATACTTCTGCCAATAACTGCATCATAAAAGTTGAAAACAATTTTGGTTTATCTTGAATATCTGTTAATCGCAAAATAGATATTAATCCTCGTCCGTTTTCATCAACACGCGTTAAATCATCAACTTCAAATGATTTTTCACCAAAAAACAAATCACCTCCTTGTTGTTCTATTTCTACTATTTTTCTAAGAATAGCTCCTGTACTAGCTGTAGAAATTCGTCCGTATTCTTCTTGAATTTCTTCTTTTCCTTCATTTGTAACAAATTGAAGAATTTTTTTAAAATCTTTTAAATCTAATAAAGGTAATTTACTATCATCACAATATTTAAAAATAATTGCAACAATTCCCGACTGTGTTTCTGTTAAATCTAAAATACGAGATAATAAAACTGGTCCAAATTCTGATACAGTTGCTCTTAAACGAACTCCCTCTTGCTCAGATATTGATAAAATCTCTATCGGAAACTTCGTTGCATTAAAAGGTATACCTATTTTTTCATGGCGTTCATCAATTTTAGCATGCCCAGGGCTTGGTTGTGCTAATCCACTTAAATCACCTTTTACATCCATTAACAGTACAGGTATCCCTTTTTCAGACATATTTTCAGCCAATACTTGTAAAGTTTTCGTTTTACCTGTACCAGTTGCACCTGCAATTAATCCGTGACGATTTAATGTTTTTAAAGGAATATTTACCAAGGCATTAGTTACGGTTTCTTCACCTAACATACCCGCTCCCAAGGTGATAAAATCTCCCTTACTTTTATATCCTTCGTTTATATAATTAAAAAACTCTTCGGTTTTACTCATTTTATTGCAATTCTTTTTATTGATAGAACACGTAAAAGTAACAAAAATGATTCAAAAAATTTTAATGTTAACTATCTTTGCTGCCTTATGTTGAAAAAAGAAGTACAAGAGTTAATTAAAAAAGGTGAAATGCTTCCTTTAATGGAAGAGTTTTATACTATTCAAGGAGAGGGATCACATACAGGTACCGCTGCCTATTTTATTAGAATTGGTGGTTGTGATGTTGGTTGCCATTGGTGCGATGTGAAAGAAAGTTGGGATGCTAATTTACACCCACCTACAAAAACCGACCTAATTGTTGAAAATGCCAAGAAATATGCTAAAACAGTTGTTATTACTGGTGGAGAACCTTTAATGTGGAGTTTAGATTATATTACTAAAGAGCTTCAAGATAAAGGAATGAAAACACATATTGAAACTTCTGGTGCCTATAAATTTTCTGGAGTTTGGGATTGGTTTTGCTTATCACCTAAGAAAACTAAATTACCTACAAAAGAATGTTACAAAGAGGCTGATGAGTTAAAAATGATCATTCATAATAAGAATGATTTTCAGTTTGCAGAAGAGCAAGCTGAAAAAGTTGGTAAAAAGTGCCAACTATTTTTACAGCCAGAATGGAGTAAAAAAGAACAAATGACTCCGTTAATTGTAGATTATGTAATGAAAAACCCGAAATGGCGTGTTTCTTTACAAACTCATAAATTTTTAAATATACCTTAATAAAAAAGCAACCTAATTAGGTTGCTTTTTTATTAAGGTATATTTAATCTTACTATTACAGCTTCTATATTTTACTTTGCCATTCTTTAATAGATTTTTTACTTAAATTAATAGCGTTATTTCCGTTATCACCAAGTTTTTTAGATAATTGAATACACTTTTTTGCAGCTATAATTGCTTCTTTATATTTCTTTAATTTTGATAGAATAATTGAATATTCTCTATAATCCCAAAAATGTGGTTTTTCTTTTAACGAAATAGCTTGCTCCATCCATCTTTTAGCTTGCTCCAAATCATAACCTCTTTCATGATAATTTACTGCTGCAATATGAAAATCAATTGCATTTCTTCTTAATTCTTTCTTTGTAATTCTTTCTAACAGTTCTTTAAAATGAAATTCGATAGGAATTGAAATATAAGTTCGTTCCCACATTATTCCAAGGTTCGCTGAAGATTCTTTAATGTTATCTATGTTAATCGTTAGCGTTTCAATATCTCTATTTAATTTAAATACGGGTATCGTTATTTTAAGTGCAACTTTATTATTGTCCCATACTTTAGGAACTCCCCAATTTTCTATATCAGTATAAAAGAAAATATCCCAAGATTCAATATTTGGTTTAGTATACAAAGCATAAGAACCTGCTTTTAATTCTTTTCCGTCAATCTCTACATTTTCACTAAAAGTTATAATAGTATTTTTATTGGCTCCTGTTCTCCATATTTCACCATATTTTTCAAGACTTCTAAATATAGCTCTCCCCTTCATAGAAGTGCGCTAATAGTTTAATTTAACATCTGTAAGACCTACTCGCTGTTCTACATTCTGAAAAAACTCTTTTTTTGCCGTCTTACTTGCGATAGTAAACTTAAAGGTATTAGAAATATAATAATAAGGGTTAATTTTTTATTCATTTTCAATCGTTTTTCTATTAAAAATTAAAGCTAAAAAAACTCGCCTAAAAGGCAAGTTTTTTTAAATAAAAATTAATCTATTTTACTGTTATTCTTTATACACTCCCATGTTTGCATATTTATCCATACGCTGGGTAACTAGCTCAGTTTCATCTAAATCTTTTAATTCATTAAATGCAGCTAGTATTTGTTCTTGTACTGCTTTAAAAGCACCGTTTCTATCTCTATGAGCTCCTCCTAAAGGTTCTTCGATAATCGCATCAATTAAAGTCATTTTCTTCATGTCTTCACCTGTTAACTTTAAAGCTGCAGCTGCTTGTTCTTTATACTCCCAACTACGCCATAAAATAGATGAACATGATTCTGGTGAAATTACAGTATACCAAGTATTTTCCATCATGTACACTCTGTTACCTACACCAATACCTAT
This sequence comes from Tenacibaculum ovolyticum DSM 18103, assembly GCF_000430545.1. Classification (GTDB taxonomy): domain Bacteria; phylum Bacteroidota; class Bacteroidia; order Flavobacteriales; family Flavobacteriaceae; genus Polaribacter; species Polaribacter ovolyticus. The sequence goes on along the minus strand of NZ_KE387166.1, from coordinate 9,731 downwards.
TGCTCCACCTGAAGCACCTTCACCAATAATAATTGTTATAATTGGTGTTTTTAAGCGAGTCATTTCAAGAATATTACGTGCAATAGCTTCACCTTGTCCGCGTTCTTCAGCTTCTAAACCTGGGTAAGCTCCTGGTGTATCTACCAAGGTAACTACAGGAATACCAAATTTCTCAGCCATTTTCATTAAACGTAATGCCTTACGGTATCCTTCTGGATTAGCCATTCCGAAATTACGATACTGACGTGTTTTGGTATTGTACCCTTTTTGTTGACCAATAAACATAAATGATTGATCTCCGATTTTACCTAAACCACCAATCATTGCTTTATCATCTTTTACATTACGGTCACCATGTAACTCCATAAAAGTATCACCACAAATAGCCTTAATATAATCTAAAGTATATGGACGATCTGGGTGACGTGATAATTGTACACGCTGCCAAGGTGTTAAGTTTTTGTATATTTCTTTTTTTGCTTTTTCAAGCTTTTTTTCAATTTTATTACAGGTTGCAGTAACATCAACCTCACTTTCTTTTCCTATATCAAAACATTTTACCAACTGATCCTCTAAGTCTTTTATTGGTAATTCAAAATCTAAATATTCCATTATATATAGTTTGATTTTATATTAGTTGTTTTCAAAGGCAAACATACTAAAAAATTGTAGAGTTTAGCTTTCTAACTTTTCTTAAAACGCTATTTTTTCCTAAATTTATTTTTTATTAAACTTGTATTTTTTAAAATACCATTTAATACGACTACGAATAAAACAATAAATGCTCCATAATAAAATTCGGCACTCATTTGCTCTTTCTCTCCAAATACTATTAGCGCTAAAACAATAGCGTAAATTGGCTCTAAATTAATAGTTAGCATTACAGTGTATGGTGTTAGATATTTCATAACATATACAGAAGCAATAAAGGCATATGCAGTACAAATGCTACTTAATATGATTAAATAAAACCAATCATTTGCTGATATTTGAAAAAATTGAATTGAAAATTTTTGTGTAAATAATAAATACAATGTTACCCCTAATGCACCAAATAATAATTGATAAAAGGAAATTACATTAGCATCATATTTTTTTATAAAAAGACCGTTTAAAACAGCAAATAAAGCTGACAAAAAAGCCGATATTAAGGCATAAATGATTCCTAATGTGTATTGACTTTGAAAGTTAAAAATGATATAAAGCCCTACTATTACTAATAGTCCTAATAAAATTTCAATTGGCTTAATTTTTCTTTTAAAAAAAATAGGCTCAATAAGTGAAGCAAAAAAAGCACCTGTACTCATTGTTACTAAAGCTACAGAAACATTTGATACTTTTATTGCTTTAAAAAATGTTACCCAATGTATTGCTATGATTATACCTGATAATAAAAACTTTAAGAGTCCTTTTTTATCTACTTTAAATGATTTTTTACTAATAAAAAAATAGATTGCAATAAACACTACTGCTAAAGACATGCGATACCATACTAAAGGAACTGCATCAATAGAAATTAATGCACCGAGTATTGCTGTAAATCCCCAAATAAATACAATGAAATGTAAATGAAGATAATTTTTTAATTTATTTCCTTGCATTGATATATAAATATATTGCGTACCCTCCAAAAACAACATTTGGTGTCCAAACATTTAATAATGCATTTGCACCCGCTACTCCACCAAGTACTTCTGCTACTTTTAAGAAAAATACATAAATAAACATTACTGAAATACCTAAAGCTAAGTTTAAACCTACTCCACCTCTTCTTTTCTTATGAGCTAAAACTACAGCTATTAAAGTTAAAATATAACAAGCTATCGGTAAACTAGTACGTTTATATAATTCAACTAAATAAACATTTAAGTTTTTAACTCCTCTTTTTTTAGAAATCTCAATAAATTCTATTAACTCAGGAGAATTCATTTCTTGAGCCATAATGTTTTTATAGTTAAAGTCTTTAGGTGTAAAAGAAAAAGTAGTATCTAAACTATTTCCAGAAAAAATGCTATCTCTATCTTTAAATATTTTTCTTTTTTTCCAGGTACTTAATTTAAACGTACTGTCTTTTTCGTTCCATCTAATATTATCAGCCGTTAGTTGATACTTTAACTGAATTCCATCATAAACTTCAGTTGAAAAATAATTACCTGAATTACTTTTTAAATTAAATCTTTGAAGGAACATATAAGTACTATCATTTAGCTGTAAACTAAACTCATTTATTGATTTGTCAGCATATTTCTTCTTCTTTAAATATTTTCTCACAAACGCTTTTCTTGTTTTACTACTAGAAGGCACAAAAAAGTGGTTCATTGATAAAGCCAAGACACAAACAATTGTAGCTCCTATAAAGTATGGGTATAAAAAGCGAGTAAATGATATCTGAGAGCTGTTAATTGCTACAACCTCAGTATTATTTGCTAATTTTGATGTAAATAAAATTACTGCAATAAATAATGCCAATGGCATAAATGTATTTGCGTAATAGATTATAAAATTCTTGTAATAATCATTTACTACTTCAAAAAGAGTTAAATTTTCTTCACGTAAAAATTTATCTATTTTCTCTGCAATATCAATAGCTACCGCAATAGGTATTAATATTAATAGGGTAAATAAAAATGTTACCAAATAGCGTTTTAATATGTACCAATCTAATATTTTCAAAAAAAAGGTTTTTATAAACGATTGTCCATTTGTTTAACCATCTTGTCTTTCCATTCTACGAAATCTCCAGCTAAAATATGCTTTCTTGCTTCTCTTGTTAACCACAAATAGAAACCTAAATTATGAATAGATGCTATTTGTTTTCCTAGCATTTCTTTTGCAGCAAAAAGGTGACGTAAATATGCTTTTGAATACATCGTATCTACCCAAGTAATCCCCATATCGTCTATCGGAGAAAAATCTTGTTCCCACTTTTTATTCTTTATGTTGATAGATCCGTATGCTGTAAATAACATACCATTACGAGCGTTACGAGTTGGCATTACACAATCAAACATATCAATACCTAAAGCGATATTCTCTAAAATATTAATTGGAGTTCCAACTCCCATTAAATAACGAGGCTTATCTTCTGGTAAAATAGCCGTAACAATTTCTGTCATGGCATACAATTCTTCCGCAGGTTCACCAACTGAAAGCCCACCAATAGCATTTCCTTGCGCTCCAACTGAAGCAATATATTCTGCTGATTGTTTTCTTAAATCTTTATAAGTACTTCCTTGTACAATAGGAAAAAACGTTTGTTCATGACCATATTTAAAAGGTAGTTTTTCTAAATGATTTACACATCGTTTCAACCACCTATGCGTCATATGCATAGAACGTTTTGCATAATTATAATCACAAGGGTACGGTGTACATTCATCAAATGCCATAATAATATCGGCACCAATTGTACGTTGCGTTTCCATTACATTTTCTGGTGTAAAGAAATGTGTAGAACCATCAATATGACTTTTAAATTTTACTCCCTCTTCATTAATTTTTCTTCTTCCAGATAAAGAATAAACTTGATATCCTCCACTATCTGTTAAAATATTTCGATCCCAATTCATAAACTTATGTAAACCTCCTGCGGCTTCTAACGTTTCTAATTTAGGTCGTAAATATAAATGGTAGGTATTTCCTAAAATTATATCGGGATTTATCTCATTTTTCAACTCAGATTGATGAACACCTTTTACAGTACCTACTGTACCTACAGGCATAAAAATTGGAGTTTCTATAGTTCCGTGATCAGTAGTTATAACTCCTGCTCGGGCTTTACTTTTTGGGTCGGTTGTTTTTAGATCGAATTGCATAAGTGGCAAATATACGCTTATTTAAGAATTGAAAAAGTAAATAAAATCATAATAATTATTACTTAGAACCTCGTGTATCAATTATACTGTATTAAATTCTATGTAATACCAATTCGGACATAATATAATCGGTAAAATATATTTACTTTTCTACTATTTTTTTGTTATAAAATTTGAAATATAGCTAAGGCTATGTTTCAATTTCATGCCTTAAACTAGCGAAAATTAAAGCATATTTATTTACAATCATTTTATATCCGAATTGGTATAATAATAATTTTTCTTATAACTATTTACGTTTACGTCCGAATTTTTGATTTGTACTTTTATTTGATTTTGGTGATTTTTTTCTGAAAGAAGCACTCTTTCTATTAAAATCGTTTGGTTTTTTAACTTCCTTTTTAATTGTTTGCTTAGGTTTTTTCTTCTTTTCAACCGTAACTGAAGCTTCTTCTGTTTTAGAGGAACTAGAAATCATTTCATTAATCTCTTTCATCTCATCAGCTGTCAGTTCTCTCCAATCACCTACTTTTAATTTACCTAAACTTACGTTCATTATACGTTCGCGTTTTAATTTAGTTACTTCATAATCTAAATACTCACACATTCTACGTATTTGGCGGTTTAAACCTTGTGTTAAAATAATTTGAAAAGTAAAATCATTTATTTTTTTAACTCTACATTTTCGAGTTACAGTTCCTAAAATAGGAATTCCATTACTCATCTTTGTTATAAACTCTTCTGTAATTATTTTATTTACCGAAACAATATATTCTTTTTCGTGATTGTTTCCTGCTCGTAAAATTTTGTTTACAATATCACCGTCGTTCGTAAGAAAAATTAATCCTTCAGACGGTTTATCTAACCTTCCTATTGGAAACAATCTTTCAGGGTGACCTACATATTTTATGATATTCTTTTTTTCCTTACTATCTGTTGTACAAACAATACCTACTGGTTTGTTTAAAGCTATGTAAAGCGTTTTAGGTTTGGCTTCTAATAAACGACCATCTACCCTTACTTTATCTCCTTCAAAAACCCTGTTACCTAATTGAGCAACATTTTTATTAATTGTAACTCTACCTGCCGCTATAAATTTTTCAGCTTCTCTTCGAGAAGAAACTCCTGTACTGCTAATAAATTTATTAAGATTGATTGAAACTTTATTCTTGTTTTCCATTATTGCAAAGAAAAGAAAATCCTCAAGTTTTAACTTGAGGATTTAATTATAATACTATTATTTTTTTTAAAAAATCATCATTTTTTGAGTACATCTAGCCAAACTAGGTCTTCTTTCATAATCAAAACCAAGGGTAATCATATGAGTACCATAATTAAAATCTTGTGTTTCATTCATGTTAATACTAAAACCATAAGACATATATAAATTATCCTTTTTTATACCCAATAACGGTGCTATTGCATTAGGTACAAAAAACTGATCATTTAAAAAAGTATAACTTAAACCAGCCCAAACATATCCATCATTAATCCCTTTTCGAACCTTAATATTCATATCAGTTCTTGACCTTTTATCTGCTTCATAATATTCAACAAACATAGAAGGTTCAATTTCTATATTGTTTCTAATTCTGGCTAAAACATATGAAGAATAAACTGTAAATCTTCTTAATGCTTCTGGTTCGTTAGTAGTTAAGTTTTCTACTTTTTTGTTTAATATATTATTCGCATTTAAACTAATACTAAATCGTTCATAACGATATAACATACCAATATCAAAATTAGAGTTCGTAACCGATCTATTTGCCACAGTTTGTCCTGAGTTATTATTAGATGTATCAATACCAAACTGCGTAAAATTATAACTTAAACCGAAAGATAAAAAACTATCATGAAAATCACTTAAAGTCAAATGACTTGCAAGTGATAATTTAACTCCTTTTTGAGAGGTAGCTCCATTTTTATCATTAAAAACAGTTATTCCTCCTCCAAATCGATCAGCTATACGAGCTTCAACTACTAGTGATTGTGTATCTGGAGCTCCTTCTACTCCAATCCATTGACTTACTCCGTTTAACCTAATTTGCAACCCTGGACCAATACCGGCATAACTGGGAGATATCAAAAAAGGATTATCTGCCATATGACTTATGTACTGAGGTAAATTAATTTCCTGAGCGACTAATTTTACACTAAAAATTACGATGCTTATTGTTATTAATATCTTTTTCATTTTATCTATATAATGTAAAGTGTCCCATTAGTTTTTTCTCTTCTCCTGATAACTCATTGTAATAAAGAGTATACCAGTAATCTCCTGCAGGTAATGGTTTACCATCATAAGTACCATCCCATCCTTGCTGCATTCCTCTAAACTTAGTTATTTCACGGGCATATCTATCAAAAATATATACTTTTAAATTATGGTAGTTCTCTACTTCTAAAGGATACCAGAAATCGTTAACTCCATCACCATCTGGTGTAAATAAATTTAAAACAGTTATGGTTACATAAACACCTCTTACAGTTAAGGTTACTTCACATCCTCTAGCATCTGTTACCGTTATTGTATAATCTTTAGTTTGTAAAATTACAATTTCGTTTTCATCTTCATAGTCAACTCCATCAACTGTAAAACTATAAGGAGGTAAACCAAAATCTACATTTGCTATTAACTTATTTTTTTGAGAATCATCAATTGTCATTGTTAACGCTTGAATATCTTCAATATCAATAGGGTCTGACACTAAACTTTCTGAACATGAAGTTACAGTATCTGTAGCTGTAACAGTATAACCATTACCAGCAGCTACGTCAATAAACTCACCAGTTGTATTTGTTGTTACTAATGTACCTCCTAGATATAAACTATAAGACATATTATTCTTATACTTATCTGCAACAATTGCTTTGATTATGTTTCCTGTCGGACAAGTATATTCAAAGTCTACTGTTAATTCTAAATCTACAGATTCTATAGTTGTTAATGGTGCTATTGATTTAGATGGACATCCACCACCACTATCTCTTACACTAATTAAATAAGTCGTATTTGCTTCAATTCCAGCTGCAGCACCAATTTCTATTTGATTTTGATTATAAGGTGTTGCTAACTCAACATTATTTATACTAACAAAGTAAGGTTGTGTTCCTCCTTGAACATCAACAGTAATTATTGGTGTTGGACTGTTTAAACAAACCTGTTCAGTTACACTAACTAAACTTATTTCTAATTCGTCTGGTTCTATTATCTCTACTCTTATAGGTGCATTAATACAACCTACAATGTCTTTAACAGTTACCCAATATACACCAGCCGCTAAATTCTCAAATACACCATTTTTAACATATTTGTTTTCTGGGTATTCAGGACTACTTGGTTCAGAAACAAGATTGAATTCATAATCTCCGTTACCATCTTGACCTGTTGCTGTAATTATACCTGTATTACTACCAAAACATGTTACGTTTTGAGTAGCTACAGCTGTTCCAACTAATGGTAATGGTTGATTAATTGTGTATTGCCCTGTTATAACACTACAAACATCTCCTGCTGTATTTGTACTTCTTACATTAATTTTATAAGTTCCTACATCTAAATTAGAGAATGAATTTGATGCTTGCCAAGTACCATCTATTGGAGTATCTGATCCATCTAATAACTGATATTCGTAATTACCTAATCCGTTTTCTGCATTTGCACTTAATACTGCATTTGCATCTCCGTTACATGTTATAAATGCCGATGCTGTATCTAAAGTTGCGGTTAATGCAGTATATGAATTAATTGTTATTATTCTTGGATCTGAAATACATGATTCTGTATCTCTTACATAAAAATTATGTTCACCTGCTCCTACACTAAAAATATAGTTTAGTCCAGCATTTGGTGCTAAGAAATTAACTCCATCAATACTAAATTCATAAGGTCCTGTTCCTCCTGATCCTGATACTTCAACTGTTGCCTCTGTTCTATTACATGTAATATCTGCTGTAATATTTGCTGATGCAATTGTTTTAGTTGGATCAACTATATCAATAGGTCCTACTCTTCCGTCACAAGAATAACCATCAGATACTATTACTGAATACCCAACTCCTGCTGATAGGTTAGTAAATATTGGTGATGCTTGAGTTGTTGTTCTAGTTCCATCAGGATATTCTAAAGCATACATGTAATTTATAGGTGCATCTTGTAATTGACCTCCTAAAACATTTATAGCTTCAATTGTAGCTGTATACTCTCCAATACAATCATTAGGTGTTACGGTATAACTTCCTGTTATTGTAGTACCTGGATCTAATTGAAAAGTTATTACTTCTATACAATTACTAGCATCTCTAACTGTAGCTTGATAATTACCTGCTTCTAAACCTGTAATTACATTATTATTATCGAAATTTTGAATAGTAACACTTGTTGTTGTATTTATCAATTCGTATTGGTAAGCTCCCCAACCTCCTTGTGCAGTTAAGTCAACCTCACCTGAAGTTAAAACATTACATTTTAAGTATGTTAACTCTTCTGAAAGAGTTAAAGCATTTGCTGGCTCTTCAATAGTAAAATTACCTGAAGTAACTGTACAGAAAGGTGTATTTGGCATATTTACAACAATATAATAATCACCTCCTGGTAACGTATTTATTGTTGTTATTGCATTTCCAATACCATTTCCTATCTGACCTGTTGTTACTCCTCCTACATTGAAAACTTCATATGAATAAATGTCAACATATGGTGTGCTTGGATTAAAAGTTAAATCTACACTTCCATTACCTCCTGAACAAGCTCTTTGGATGTTATTAACAATTAACTCATATTCTGGTGTTTCATCTACAGTATAATATTCTGTAAATACACAATTTGTATCAGTGTTTTCAATTTCAATTCTATAATTTCCTGTTGCTAATAAACTAATAAAATCTCCATCAATTGTTCTTATTGGTTCCAATAACAAACCTGTTGTATCATTATACAGTCTATATTCTACATTTGCAATTGCTATTGTAGAACTGTATGTTGCAATAATATCTTCACCATTATTACAATCAATTGCTTTTTGAGACGTAACTGTTACCCCTGTAATTCTTGCAAAAGGGTTTATAGTTCTTATTGTTGTGTCTGAACAATTATTATCATCAAAAACAGTAACTGTTATTTGACCTCCTACTTCATTTGCAACAGTATAACTAAATACTCCGCTATCTTGAGTAAGATCATCTGTAGTATCTCCAGGTGTACCATTATCATATACAAATACTGCTCTTACAAAATTACCAGTACCTCCTACTCCTACAGTATTTACTGATACTACAGCATTATTTGTTTCATTTCCTACTGTACAACCAAACTCACTTATTGTAACTGCTCCAGAAATATCAATATCAGCATTTTCAGTAATTGTTACGTTTCTAATGCTTGAACATCCATTAGTCCCTGTTGCTGTAATTGTATAAATACCTGCTGGTAAATCTTCAAATGTACTTGTTGCAACATCTAAAGTTCCTGCTATTGGAGCTATAGTATAAGTTAATGGTGATATACCATTATTAACCGGTGTCATACTTATTGCTCCATCTGAACTTCCATTACAAATATCATCAATAACTGCTGTAGCTGTAAATATTGGTTGCTTTTCTACTGCTATATCAATAGTTCTTACTACTGGACAAGCTGCTGGTGATGCATCTTCATCTGTAACTGTTACTGTATAAGTACCTGCAACTGTTGGACTAAATGTTTGACCACTTATAAATGCTGTTCCAGCTACAACTACTGCACTTGGTCCTGCAATCTCATAAGTATAATTTCCAGATCCTGATGCTACTGTTATAGTAACTGTTCCGGCCATTGGTGCTGAACAAGTTAAATCTTTAGTCGTTGCTAAACTAAATACTAAATCTTCACTTATTGTTATTGCTGTTCCTGCTGGTGCAGCACATCCATTTGAATCT
>NZ_AUMF01000010.1 GCF_000430545.1 Tenacibaculum ovolyticum DSM 18103 | reverse complement strand
CCAATCCTGTTGGTGCTGCTGGTTGTGCATTAACAGCTAACTGTGTTGATACTTCTTCTGGACAACTATTGTTTGCTGTTGTAACCTCTACTCTATAGTTGTTTCCAGACATTCCTGACGTAACATTGTTTACCGTTAATACAGCTGTGTTCGTTCCACTATAAGTAGCATTTTCAGGTAAAAGACTTGTATTTAAATACCATTTATAAATTAAATCACTTGCTAAAAGTGCTGATGTCGTATCATCACTTTCATCACTTCCTAAAGCTCCATAGTTATCAACCCTTGTTCCTGAAGCCGTTACAGTAAATGTTACATCTGCTCCTTCACACACACTTCCTGTAGGCGATTGATTGATTGCCGAAATAATTACTTTTTCATTTGTAATAACAGCAATACTAGATGCTTGTGGGCTTCCTACTGCAATTGGAACACCATAATTCAGACCAGGTGTAGTATTTACAGTTGTTCCTAAGTTAGCTAAACTTCCTCCGTTACTTCCACCTGTTAAATTTGTTAATCCTGTTGTTATTTTATTAGCTCCTTCTGAAACGTCTGGACATCCATCATTATCTGAATCTGTATCTAAATAATCAGGTATTCCATCCTTGTCCGTATCAACTAAACATGACAACTGAGTGAAAGGAATATTTTGTTTAGTAATAGATGGGCCTTGATATTGTACCTGTAATGATTCAGCTCCAAAATTCTCAAAAAACGTTACCTCGATTTGATGATATCCTACACCTAAATTTACTTGACCACTTTGCTCTACACTTCCATGCAAACCATCATTATCTACTATTTCATTTCCATCTATATGTAACTTAGATCCATCATCAGATCTAGTAAAAAAAGTATAACTTCCTGCTGTAGAAATCAATAAAAGTCCTTTATATCGAATACTAAATGTATCTGCTGGACTTGGTATTGAAGCAAATAATGCATCTACATCAAAACTTGTTGCAGTACCTACACTTAAAGCCCCTGTTGTAGGAATATTATCTACACTAAACCCTGGCGGAACCAGATCATAAAACTCATAACTAATAGAATTAGCACAACTATTTTCTACAGTATCTAAAATCCCATCATTATCATCATCTAAATCACAACCATCAGGAATGCTATCTCCGTCAGCATCTGCTGCATCATCGAAACCTTCACACTTGTCATCTTTGTTAAGTACTCCATCTCCATCATCATCACATTCACCTCCAGTGATACTTGAATTAGTAGAACTAACATTTGTTTGTCCAGTTCCTACTGAAATAGGGATACCTGACTTATTATCAACACCTCCTATTAATCTACCATTACTATCTATACTAGCTAGTGTTAATCCTGTATTACTACCTTCTAATGCGTCATAACATCCATCATTGTCTGAATCAGAATCAAGATAATCAGGCGTACCATCATTATCTGTATCTAATTGTGTGTTACAAAAAGTGAAATTACCTAATGCTAATACTTGATATTGTCCAGCAGACGGAGCTGTTGTTAAGTTTTTATATTTTAGTTCTATTTTAGTTATCCATGCCTGAATACCATTAATCACAACGTCTCTATTATTACTGGCAGCTGTACCTGTAAAAGTATTCCCTACAACACTTTGCCCGTTTAATGTATATTCTGAAGCACTTAATGTGTGTATCGTACCATCTACTTTTGTTATAACAAACTCAACTTCATCTATAAAAGTAGTATTTCCAGAAGCATTATCAAGATCATATACTGTAAAAGCTAAATTATAAATAGGCTCATCGAACTCAAATATATGTGTTGACTCCCCAGCATTTGCAGCCTTTTGATATAAGGTATATGAAGAATTTGTAGTTACCGCATCATTTACATTAAACTCTTGAGTTGACAAACCGCCTCCATCTCTGGTTAGTCTAACTCCCGTACCATTAATAGTTAAATTAGGGTTTGTTATTGGATCTTCACCTGAAGCATAAGTACCATCTCCCTTAGCATATTCACCATCCCAGTTAAGGGTGGAATTACTAGTATTACATGGTGCTAATTCATTTATATCTAAAATCCCATCGTTATCATCATCTAAATCACATACATTATTTATTCCATCTCCATCAGAATCTGAGGCAGTAGGGTTACCATCTGTACTAGCATTATCGGTACAAGGACTAGTAGGAGTACATATTTCTATAAAAAAACTATCTATGGTTCCAACATCTCCACCATCAATATCAAAAACAGTTAACGTCCAATTTCCATTTGGATTTTCCCCTATAAAATTACTTAGTGGGGTTTCTGGCCTAAAAGCACCTGTAAAAGGAGCAACTCCAGAACCGATTGGATTTGCTGCAGAATCATCAAAAATAGTATTCGTATAATTATCTCCAGAAGAACCTCTATAGGTAGAAAGAGAAACAGATGTTCCATTGGGGCTTGTTAATCGTATATATAAATCCCTGACATACCCGTGAGTAATATTCAGTCTAACATTCACATCTGTTATTGGATCTGATGTAGAAAAATTAACTGTTTCTGAAGCTAAACTAAAACCATCTGGAATGGCTGTTGATCCACTCCATGATTCTGTCGTACAAGTTTGTGCATATGAAAAACACGTAAATACTGTAAAAAAAAGTAATGCTAAAAATAATCTATTACTACTTAAGCTTTTGTTTAATTTAACAAAATTGTAATTTCTCTTCATTTTATTATATATAATTATAAACCCTATTAAATAAGGTTCACTTTTAATCGATTTTAAAAATATATTTGAGAAATTTCACCCCAAATTACGATACAATTAACACGCTTTAATATGTGTTAAAATAAATAGATCGGGGGGGGATACTAAATTAAGTTTGCGAATGTAATTATAATTTGCATATTTTTTAACATTAAAAATTATTTTTTTTTCAAAAAAACATTTTTCAAAAAAAAAGCTCAGTCTTTATGAGGGTAACAACATATATCACATACTTTTACAACAAAAAAATTCTTCTGTAATCATTTTCATAAAGACATTTGAAAGAATTAACACATATATAGCTTTATAATTAATATGCTTAGTAGATTTTTTAAGTATAAAATTATAAATTAAATTATCAGAAAACCACTACCTCAACAATCGATATTAATTCTCACCACAATAAACCATAGCTAAATACTATAAAAAACTAAAAAAGAATAAGATAAATCAATTAAAAACACAGTGAAAAAACAAGATTTAAAGCACTTTTAAAAAAAAACGAATACAAATCACCATACTAAATTAAAAAACACCTATTTACTACCTTAAAATAAATTCTTTCAATTTACCAACAGTAAAATCAATTTCTTTTACAGTCGTTAACTTACTAAATGAAAACCTGATTGATGTTTTTGTTACATCCTCTTCTTTTAAAAAACTCATTAAAACATGCGAACCTTTACTAGCACCACTTTGACATGCACTTCCACCAGAAACTGCTATTTGGGACAAATCTAGATTAAACAATAACATCTTATCTTTTAATTGAAAACGAACACTCAATATAGTGTAACTACTTTTTTCTAAATTATCAGACTCTCCATTAAATTGAATACCTTTAAAATTAGTTTTCAACTCCGTAATAAAATAATTTTTTATTGCGCTTATATGCTTTTTATCTTCTTCTAATTTATTATATGAAATTTCTAAAGCTTTTTCCATTCCTAAAATAGCATGCACATTTTCAGTACTAGATCTTACACCGTTCTCCTGTCCTCCTCCATGAAGCATTGGCTTAACAGAAATACCTTTTCTTACATACATAAAGCCAATTCCTTTTGGTCCATGAAATTTATGACCACTAGCTACAATAAAATCTATTGGTGTTTTTTGTAAATCTAACTGGTACCTACCAATTGCCTGTACTGTATCTGAATGAAAATAAGCACCATATTCTTTACACAATATAGCAACACTTTTAACAGGCAATAAATTACCAACTTCATTGTTTACATACATTAAACTAACTAAAGTTTTTTCGCTTGTGTTTTTTAAAGCACTCTCTATATCATCCAATTGAATCACTCCTTGCTCGTTCACACTAACATAATCTACAGTTATATTATATGTTTTCTGTAAATGCTCTACAGTACGCAAAACGGCATAATGTTCTATTTTAGAAGTTATAATTCTTTTCACACCTAAGTTCAAAATCGCATTGTACAAAATTAGATTATCAGCCTCTGTACCTCCTGCCGTAAAGAAAATTTCTCTTGCAGAGACATTAAATTGTTTTGCAATTTTTTTTCTTGCCGTTTCAATAACTGTTCTTGCCTTTCTACCAAATTGATGTACCGAAGAAGGGTTTCCAAAATTACTTAACATTGATTGTTGCATTACTTCTACAACTTCAGGCAACATAGGTGTAGTTGCAGCATTATCTAAATAAATAGCTTTCATATCACAAAAATACAATTAATTAGCATTCTGATAAATATAAATTTCAGTTGCTCCTTGCCCATACTTTTGATATGAAGCATCATAGTATTTTACATGATAATTATTTAATAAATAATTTAACTCCATCTTTAAAACACCCTCACCTTTGCCATGAATCAACACTAATTTTGATATTCTTTTTGAGATACAATACTCCAACTTATGTTTTGCTGTCTCTAACTGTAATGATAAAATATCATAATTATCCATCCCTCTTGTAGATTTCACTAATTTACCTGCATGTAAATCCACCTCCATCACCACTTCATTTTTATCTTTTACAAACGCTGATTTTTTCTTTTTACCTACCTGCTTAACCTTTTCTTTTAGTAATGGATTATTAATATCAATATATCTACTCAACTCATTCTGATCTACCTTAATCTTTACTAATTCGTGTGAAAAAAAAGAATACACCATTCCATCTACATCTTTAACAAAAAACAGACTATCTTCTTTTCTTATTATAATCCCCCTAATATCAGCATCTAAAACCGCTACTTTATTACCTATTTCTAAACACATTCTTAACCTTTACTTAATTAACCAAAAGAGTTTTACAGCGTATTTTTGCAGCAAATACACGCTGCAAAAGAACTGTAAAAAAATGATAAACACTAAAAATATTAGCACAAAAATATTCTTTGAAGAAGCTAAAAGAGAAATAATTATCAGCAATGATCGTAAAGAACTACTTACGGATATTGCCGATGTAATTATTAGCGAATATCTAGACCGTGAAAAAATTAACTTAAACTTTATTTGCACACACAATTCTAGAAGAAGTCAATTTGCACAAGCTTGGAGTTTTTTTGCTGTTGAATATTTTGAATTGAATAATATCTTCACCTATTCTGGAGGTACAGAAACCACTGCTTTTCACAGAAATACTGTAAAATCTTTACAAAAAACAGGTTTTACTTTTAATGTTATCGATTTTTCTCATCAAAATCCACGATACCTAATTTCATTCAAAGATTCTAAAAAATCTATTTTAGGTTTTTCTAAAACATACGACAACCCTGACAATAGCTATCCGTATATTGCCATTACAACTTGTGATAGCGCTGATGAAAACTGCCCATTTATACCTGATGCTATCAGCAGATTCCACTTACCTTACTCAGACCCTAAAAGCGCTGATAATACCGATTTAGTTTCTGAGACTTATTTAAACACAAGTAAACAAATTGCAGGTGAGATTCATTTTATTTTCGATATTATAAAAGACAATATATAAACTGTATAATTACACTACCGTATCCTTATCATAAGGAATACTATCTAATACATGATTTATAACATTAATACGTGCTATTGTTTTTCGATTAGCACGTATTACTTTCCATGGTGATATTTCGGTATTTGTTTTCGAAAACATCTCTCTCTTATACCCTGTATAATCATCCCAAAGTTCTTGTGCCTTTTTATCAACAGCAGTCATCTTCCATTGTTTTAAAGGATTGTCTTTAATATCTCTAAATCGTTTTGCCTGTTCTTTTTTATTAATAGACATATATATTTTAACCAATCGAATACCCGATTCTAAAATCATTCTTTCAAAATCATTAACCTGATTCATAAACACTTGATACTCTTCTTGAGTACAAAACCCATTTACAGGCTCAACAACCGCTCTATTATACCAACTTCTATCAAAAAAAACAATTTCACCAGCTTTAGGAA
Organism: Tenacibaculum ovolyticum DSM 18103; assembly: GCF_000430545.1. GTDB lineage: Bacteria > Bacteroidota > Bacteroidia > Flavobacteriales > Flavobacteriaceae > Polaribacter > Polaribacter ovolyticus. The sequence continues at coordinate 229,352 of NZ_AUMF01000010.1, read as the reverse complement.
ACTGCTCTACATATCTTTGAAAATACCATTGTGTTTTCTCATCTTCATTAGGTTTCGGTAAAGCTATAATTCGCATATGACGCGGATTAATTCTTTCTGTAATTCGACGAATTGCACCACCTTTCCCTGCTGCATCTCTACCTTCAAAAATAATAATAATGCGTTCGTTTTGGTTTATAGCCCAAGTTTGTAAACGAATTAACTCTACTTGTAATTTTTTTAATTTACGTTCATAATCAACATACCTAACCGCTCTCTCTAAATTAAAAGGCTTAGATAAAATTGCTTTCAATCCTTTATTTGAATTAAGCTTATTTACATCTTTTTTTGTTAATTTCTCCATATTAATCTAAATGTTTTACTGAACGATAATAACGCATTACAATATTAGGGTCAGGATTTGTCATTATTTTATGCGTTTCACCTTCTTGATAATCAAACTGCGACAACACATGACGTATACACTCTATTCTAGCCTTCTTTTTATCATTTGTTTTTACAACTATCCAAGGACTGTATGTGGTATGTGTTTTACTAAACATTTCATCCCTATAAAAAGTATAATCACGCCACAATTCTTGCCCTTTTTTATCAACTGGACTAAACTTCCACCTTTTTAAAGGATCATCGTTTCGAGCATCGAATCTACGCATTTGCTCATCTTTAGATATCGATAACCAAAACTTAATAATAATTACACCATCTTCATATAACATATGTTCAAATTCTGGCACCTGTACTAAAAACTTCTTATATTCTTCTTTCGTACAGAATCCCATTACTGGCTCAACAACAGCCCTATTATACCAACTTCTATCAAAAAAAACAATTTCACCAGGATTTGGCAATTCTTTAATATATCGCTGAAAATACCATTGCCCTTTCTCTATCACAGTAGGTTTATTTAACGCCACCAAACGCATAGAACGAGGGTTTAAATGCTCCATAAATCGACGAATATTCCCTCCTTTTCCTGCTGCATCTCTCCCTTCAAAAACAACAGCGACACGTTTATTCTTTTTAGCCACCCATTGCTGAAGCTTCACCAACTCAACCTGAAGTTCTTTTAACTCCTTTTCGTATGCTATTTTATCTCTAACTTTATCAATAGAGACTCCTTTTTTATCAATCAACGTCAACAATTCTTCATTTGTTGAAACGCTTTCAAAATCATCAATTGTAAGTTTTGGTTTATTCCCCATGTAATTTAAGTTGCATTACTAATAATTTAAGCTTAACATTGCTAAAATAAGACGATATTAACTGCTATGAAACAAAAAATATTATTTTTATTTATCATACTATTCACCTCTATCAATATTTTCTCTCAACGAAAATACAGTAAAGAGTTTAGTTTTTTAAATGATAATGATTTATATATATCTACATCTCAGGATAGATATTACACTAACGGAATGTTTTTTACGTATCGATATTTAAGTACAAAAAACGCTAAAAATATAGAAAAAAAAACATTTAATATTCAAATTGGTCATCATATGTACACTCCTTTTAAAGCAACTGTGCAACAACATGATAATCACGACAGGCCTTTTGCGGGATACGCTTTTGGAAGCTTCGGTATAAATTATTTTTATAAAAATGAATCAATCTTAAAAATAGCAATGCAAGTAGGTACTCTTGGCCCTTCTGCGGTTAGTAAAGAATTACAAGATTTTATTCATGATATCTATGGATACAAAAAAGCTATTGGTTGGAAATATCAGATTGCAGATGCTTTTGCTCTAAACTTAAACATTGACTACACAAAAAGCTTAACAAAAGATAACTACCTAGATCTAAACTGGGTAAACAATCTAAAAATAGGAACCGTATATAGTGACTTTTCTACAGGTTTTTATGGGCGCATTGGATTAAAACCATTGCAAAAAATAATAAACTCTATTGCTTTTAATGGTAATTTAAATAGTAAAACCACAAATTTCAATAACGAAATTGAATCTTTTATATACATAAAACCGATGCTAAGCTATACAGCTTACGATGCTACTATTCAAGGAAGTTTCTTAAACAACAACAGCCCTATTACTTTTGAAATTGAACCTTTTAAATTTACTACTGAGATAGGTATACGTTTTACTTTAAATAGATTCAATTTTGGTTACGCTATAAATTATCATACAAAAAAATTAAAAAGCATACGTGTACCTAAAGGTAATTTTTATGGTACAATACAGTTAAATTATCAATTTAATTAATTATTTATTATGGTTAAAAAAATAATTTTTAAAACCATCAAATTAAGATATATTTGTAAATATAATAAACAGAAACTATACTAAATGAAATTTATCGTATCTAGCTCTCAGTTATTAAAACAACTACAAGTTTTAGGAGGAGTTATAAACAGCAACAATACATTACCTATTTTAGACAATTTCTTGTTTGAATTAGCGAACAACGAACTTCAAATATCTTCATCTGATCTTGAAACTACCATGACTTCGGTTGTAGAAGTAGAAAGTACAGATTCGGGGTCGATTGCTATTAATGCTCGTTTATTATTAGACACCTTAAAAACATTCCCTGAGCAGCCTCTTACTTTTAAAGCTGAAAGTGATAGTACTATTGAAATTATTTCGGAACAAGGTAAATACGACATGGCGTATTTTAGTGGAGAAGAATTCCCTAAAGCTGTTGAATTACCTTCGCCTAGCAGTACTGAAATTCCATCACAAATTTTAGCTACAGCTATTTCTAAAACAATTTTCGCAGCTGGTAATGATGATTTAAGACCAGTAATGAGCGGAGTATTTTTTCAATTCAATTCAAAAGAATTAACTTTTGTTGCTACCGATGCTCATAAATTAGTTAAATATACACGTACAGATGTTACTGCTGATAAGTCAGCGGAATTTATCATGCCAAAAAAACCTTTAAACTTATTAAAAGGTATTTTAAATGGTTCTGACGAAAATGTTACTATTGAATACAATGACACCAATGCTAAGTTTAACTTTGGAAATGTTGTTTTAGTTTGTCGTTTAATTGATGGTAAATACCCAAATTACGAAGCTGTAATACCTAAAGAGAATCCAAATAAATTAACTGTTGATAGAGCTTCATTTTTAAACTCAGTTAAACGTGTTTCTATTTTCTCTAGCAAAACAACACATCAAATTCGTTTAAAAATGGCAGGAACAGAATTAAATATTTCTGCTGAAGACTTAGACTACTCTAATAAAGCTGACGAACGTTTACAATGCGACTATCAAGGAGATGATATGCAAATTGGGTTTAACTCACGTTTTTTAAGCGAAATGTTAAATAACTTAAGCGCTAACGACGTTTTAATTGAAATGTCTTTACCAAACCGTGCAGGAATTTTAACTCCTATTGATGGTACCGATGAAGGTGAACAAGTTACAATGTTAGTAATGCCGGTAATGCTGAATAGCTAAACCTTAAAAACATAAACAAGAAAGACCGTTTAAATTATATTTAAACGGTCTTTTTCATTAAAAAAAATGCCTTTTCTAGTAGTTTACAACCTTAAAAGCAGTATTTCCATACCATTCTGCCCAATGCTCAGTATAGCCATCTACTGCTGTATAATGAAATAAGGCAGGAGTACCTACACAGAATTCATAAATTTTCATCACTTCATTTGTATGATTTGATATATTATCAAATAAAGGACTCCTGTTCATTCTGATATTAGTCCCAACAATTTTTGCCTGATAAGCTACTCCAAACTTTAACCTATTGTTTGTTTTAACGGTTACCCAAGTATTCCAAAACCACACCTTTCTATATTGTTCTGTTTTGGTTTTTGCACCAATAGAACTATAAAAATACCAATGCTGATCAAATTGTTCAAGTCTCATTTTCACACTTCTATCATTTGAAAACGACTCATGACGAACAATTCCTCTTGAGGAATATTCTTTTTTATTATTACCATGCTTATATACTTTTAAGAATTTATTATATATAATCGTTTTTTGATCAGAAACTTTAATCTTTCCTACTTTGTAATCTAACAAAAATGATTCAATTTCATTTTCATTACCATGTTTGTAAGTATAAACAAACTCTCCATCTATTCTATAAATAGCCCCTTCAATACTAATTTCTCCATTTTTATTTAATAGATATAACAGCATACTATCACTAGAATTTACTTCTACAACTTCTTTTTTATTTAATTGATATTTTTCAGCTTCATCTGCCTCAATATTATACGCTAACAATAAAGAAACCCTACCACTTCTATCAAAATCTGATTTAGACAACTCTATCAAATCTTGACCAGACTCAATTGATTCTTTAATAAAAATTTCTAATTCTTTAAACGATGAAAAAGAGAGTATTCTTCCATCCTCTCTGAAAAGAACTTCATTAGTTAACTTTTCTTTTTCTACAATATTTTCATCTTCGTTGCTTTGACATGCTACAGTTACAATACTTAACATTAATAATAATAAATACCTATTCATAATAATTGATTTTTAATTTAAATCCCCCTACTCTTTCGCTTTTCGGTTTACGCGATACATTCTTACCTTTTTTTTAGCAGATAAAACTATATTCACTTCTTTTAACTAGTATTAAAAAGAATTTCCACAAAACTACTTTCTTCTTAACATAAAATAGTGGTATAAAAAATGGAGATTAACAGGTGGTAAAGACGGAGATTAATAGGGGAAAAAAACATAACAGATTTGTTTTTTCTGTAAAATTTAAACACTAATAATTAAATTATAGTTTTTGTTAACATCTTTAGCTTTAAAAAATGATAAATAATTGTAAATTTACCTCTTTCAAACTTTTTAAATTACAATGGGTAAAATAATAGCAATTGCAAATCAAAAAGGTGGTGTAGGTAAAACTACGACTACTGTAAATTTAGCAGCATCATTAGGTGTTTTAGAAAAGAGAGTCTTATTAATTGATGCCGACCCACAAGCAAACGCTACTTCTGGTTTAGGTTTAGATGTAGATAGTGTTGAGTTCGGAACGTATCAAGTTTTAGAACACACCATATCGGCTAAAGAAACTATTCTAAAAACAGAATCTCCAAATGTTGATTTAATTCCAGCACATATTGATCTTGTTGCTATTGAAATAGAATTAGTAGACAAACAAGAAAGAGAGTTTATGTTAAAAAAAGCATTAAACGAACTTAAAGATGACTATGATTATATTTTAATTGATTGCGCACCTTCTTTAGGTTTAATCACCTTAAACTCTTTAGTTGCTGCAGATTCAGTTATAATACCTATTCAATGTGAATATTTTGCTTTAGAAGGTTTAGGTAAATTATTAAACACGATTAAAAGTGTTCAAAAAATACATAACCCCGATTTAGACATAGAAGGTTTATTGCTTACTATGTTTGATTCTCGTTTACGTCTTTCTAATCAGGTCGTAGAAGAAGTAAAAAAACACTTCAGTTCAATGGTTTTTGAAACAATTGTTCATAGAAATATTCGTTTAAGTGAAGCACCAAGTTACGGTGAAAGTATAATTTCATACGATGCAACCAGTAAAGGTGCTGTAAATTACTTAAATTTGGCAAACGAAATCTTAACAAAAAACGCATAATTACTGTAAATGGCAAAAGCAACTAAAAAACGAGCTTTAGGAAGAGGTTTATCAGCTTTATTAACAGAAACTGCTGAAGTAAATTCAGCGGAAGATAAAAACGCAGATAAGCTAGTAGGAAATATTATTGAAATCGAATTGAGTTCTATAGAAGTAAACCCTTTTCAACCTAGAACTTATTTTGATGAAGAAGCCTTACGAGAATTAGCAAACTCGATAGAACAATTAGGTGTTATACAACCTATTACAGTTAGAAAACTAGCAAACAACTCGTTTCAATTAGTTTCTGGAGAACGTCGTTTTAGGGCTTCTAAATTAATCGGTAATAAAACCGTTCCTGCTTACATTCGTTTAGCAAATGATCAAGAAATGCTAGAAATGGCATTAGTTGAAAATATTCAACGTAAAAATCTTGATCCTATTGAAGTAGCACTTTCTTACCAACGTTTAATTGATGAAATTCAATTAACCCAAGAAGAGCTAAGTACTAGAGTAGGAAAAAAACGTTCGACTGTTACCAATTATTTACGTTTATTAAAATTAGATCCTATTATTCAAACAGGAATGCGTGATAGTTTTATATCTATGGGACATGGTCGTGCACTTATTAGTGTTGATAGTAATTCTGATCAATTAAATATTTACGAAAAAATAGTTCGAGACAAATTATCGGTTCGCCAAACTGAAGAATTAGTTAAAAATATAAAAGCAGGTACTGTTGCTAAAACAGCAAAAAAGAAAACACTACCTAACTTTGTTTCTGAAGGAGTAAAAGATATTAGCAACTATTTTGGTAATAAAATAGATGTTAGTGTTAACAATCGTGGTAAAGGAAAAATCTCTATCCCTTTTGACTCTGAAGAAGATTTTAATCGCATTAAAAACTTATTAAAATAAGTGAATAATCGTACTATCATACTTTTTTTATTTAGTTTTTTTTTGAGTCAAATTTTATTTGCTCAAAAAGATTCTACAGCTATAAAAGTAAAACAATTACAAATAGTAAGTAATAAATACAACCCTTTGTCGCCAAGTAAAGCAGCATTTTACTCTGCTATTTTTCCTGGTGGAGGGCAAATTTATAATAAAAAATACTGGAAAGCTCCAATTGTTTGGGCTGCTATGGGTACTAGTGCTTATTATTATATAAATAACAGCAACGAATACGATAGATACAGAACGGCCTTTAGACTTAGAAAACAAGGGTTAAAAGATGAATTTACCGATGTAGACGGAAATACTTTAATATCTACACCTGGTTTAGAAAACGCACAAAAAGTACTTCGTAAGAACAGAGATTTATCGCTTTTAACAGGTATCTTATTATATGTTTTACAAATTGTTGAGGCTAGTGTAAATGCACACCTATTACAATTTGATACTACTGATAATTTATCTTTAAAGCCAATGGTATATCCAGACCCGCTTTTTATAGAATCTCCTAAAGTAGGTTTAACACTTAAATATTCTTTTTAAAATGAAAATAGCCTTACTTGGTTATGGTAGAATGGGTAAAGAAATTGAAAAAATTGCTTTACAAAGAGGCCATGAAATTATAATAAAAACTTCTGAAAAAGAAGGTTACGACATTACTGAAGCTGATGTAGCAATTGATTTTAGCGTTCCTTCTTCTGCTTTTGATAATATTAGTAACTGTATAAACAATCAAATTCCTGTAATTTCAGGAACAACAGGTTGGCTTGATAAATATGATTCTATAGTTGAATTGTGTAATCAGAAAAAAGGTGCTTTTATTTACGCTTCTAATTTTAGCTTAGGTGTAAATGTTTTCTTTGAGCTAAATAAACAATTAGCTAAAATGATGAATGCATTAGAGCAGTATAATGTTTCTATTGAAGAAATTCATCACACAAAAAAACTAGATGCCCCAAGCGGAACAGCAATTACATTAGCTGAAGGTATTATAGAAAACACGAACAAAAATAATTGGGAATTAGAGACTTTAACTTCTGAAAAAAACATCCCTATTACTGCTATTAGAACTCCAGATGTACCTGGTACGCATACTACCACATACAAATCAGTTGTTGATACTATTGACATTAAGCACACAGCTCATAATAGACAAGGATTTGCTTTAGGTGCAGTTATTGCCGCTGAATGGTTAGTTAATAAAACTGGTGTTTACACCATGAGAGATGTGTTAAACTTAGGTTAATTACGTAACAATCTTAAAAAAAAAGACACTAATAATATTGAATTTCATTCCTTAATACAGGAAAACAAAATATACGCATTATGACATTTACCGAATGGTTTATATTCTTTTTAATAATACAAGTAATTCATTTTTTAGGAACTTGGAAATTATATATTAAAGCAGGAAGACAAGCTTGGGAAGCTGCTATACCTGTTTACAATGCCATTGTTTTAATGCAAATAATAAACCGTTCGAAATGGTGGGTTATTTTATTATTTGTTCCAATAGTTAATTTATTAATGTTTCCTATTATTTGGATAGAAACCTGTAGAAGCTTTGGCTTTAACAAGCGAAAAGACACCTTATTAGCAGTCTTTACATTAGGTTTATACATATACTACATCAATTACATTACAGATACAGCGTATATTGAAAACAGAAGTTTACAACCAAGATCTCCTTTAGGTGAATGGGTAAGTTCTATTGCTTTTGCTATTATCGCTGCAACCATAGTACACACCTACTTTATGCAGCCTTATACCATACCTACTTCTTCTTTAGAAAAAACATTATTAGTTGGTGATTATTTATTTGTTAGTAAATTTCATTACGGTGCTCGTATACCTAGTACAACAGTAGCTGCGCCAATGGCACACGACACAGTACCTCTTTTAGGAACAAAATCGTTCTTATCTGACAACAAAAATAAAGATGGTTTTTTAAATAAACTCTCTTTACCATACATGCGTTTACCAGGTTTTCAAAACATTAAGCGTAATGACATTGTTGTTTTTAGCTGGCCTGCAGACACTTTAAAAACAATGTGGGGTGATCGCTCGGGAGAAGCAACTTATAAACCTATTGATAAACGAACAAATTATGTAAAAAGAGCAACAGGTATTGCTGGTGATACACTAGAGGTTCGTGACGGTTATGTATTTATAAACGGAAAAAAAACAGTTTTACCAGATAGGGCAAAGCCACAGTGGTATTTTATAGTTGATACTGATGGAAAACAATTACCGCAAACTGTAATAAGAGAATATAATAAAAATAGAGAAGGTAAAATGTCAAACGACGGCCTTTACTACTTTAATCTTACAGATAAAGAAGCAGCGACATTAGCTAAGAACCCTTTAGTAAAAAGTATAGAAAAACGCTTACAACCAAGTGGAAATTACGATAAATCTGTTTTTCCACATAACCCAAAATACGCTTGGTCTCATGATAATTTTGGACCTATTTACATCCCTAAAAAAGGAACTACTGTTGCATTAAATGAGAATACAATACCTTTTTATGAGCAAATCATTAGAAGATACGAAAATAATGATTTAACAATTTTTGGTGATGTTATTTTTATCAACGGTAAAAAAGCTGAAAGCTACACTTTTAAGCAAGATTACTATTGGATGATGGGAGACAATCGCCAGAACTCATTAGATGCAAGAAACTGGGGATATGTACCTTTTGACCATGTAGTTGGTAAACCTGTATTAATCTGGTTAAGTTGGGATCCTAATGCACCAAGTTTTATAGCTAAAATAAAATCTATTCGTTGGGATAGAATGTTCACCACTGTAGGTGGTAGCGGTAAACCGACTTCTTATTTATGGTTAGCATTACTTCTAATTATTGGATATACTGCTTATAGTTTTTATAAAGGCAAAAAGAAATAGATTTATAATGTCACTTTTTATACCAACATATTTTGCTCCTATTTCACAATATGCTGCAATCTACAAAACAGATGCTGTTATTTTTGAATTTGAAGATAATTACCAAAAGCAAACTTATAGAAATAGGTGCTATATTTATGGAGCTAACGGAAAGTTAACCTTAAATATACCTGTAAAGCATGTATTAAATGAAGGTAGAAAGAAAACGAAAGACACTTTAGTTGAAAATGATATTCAATGGCAGCAACAACACTTTAAATCATTATTATCAGCATATCGTACATCTCCTTTTTTTGAGTTCTTTGAAGATGATATCTCTAAAATATTTAGCAAGAAATACAAATACTTGCAAGATGTAAATATAGATACGCATCTATTTATTACTGACGCATTGCAATTAAACACTTCTTTTTCTAAAACAACAGCGTATGATGTAACGCCTAGTATTACTGATTATAGAAACTTAGCACTTGCTAAAAAAGGAGTTGAGATTGAAGTCGATACTTATATTCAAATGTTTGATGATAAACATGGCTTCATCCCTAACTTATCTATTTTAGACTTACTTTTTATGGAAGGTCCAAACGCTATTAGTTTTTTAGAAAAAATTAATTTTTAATAAAAAAATAGTTTTTTTGCTCTCCTATTAAATTTAACTTAATAAAAACTTAAATTTAATCCATTTTAATTTATTTTTTATTTTTCAGTAAAAAATGTAAATTTGAGAGAACTACAATACTCTCTCATTATGAACTTTTTCAGAAATTTTGTTTTTAATATTCATCACGTTTCAGAAAGTTCTTTTACCAAGCTTAATAAATTAACACAACCAAAAAAGCTTCTTAAAAATCAAGAGCTTGTTCGTTTAGGACAAATACCAACTAATTTTTATATTTTAAGAAAAGGAATAATTAGAGCTTATATTATAGATGAAAAAGGAAAAGAACATACTAAAACCATATACACCCCTGTAATTACTTCAGGTAACTTAGGAGCTTTAATTAAACAAGAACCCTCTAATTTAATTTATGAATGCCTCACCGAGTGTGATGTTTTAGAATGTAATTATGCCTCCTTTTATAACTTAACATTGTTACATCATGATTTATCAATTTTTCACCATAGAGTTTTAGAAGCAATACACATTAGAGAAGAAAAGAAAATATTAGAGCTTTTAATGTTAAACGCTACACAACGATATGAAAAACTAAAAGAAAGATTTCCTAAAATTGATAATCTAATTAATCAATACCATATTGCCTCCTATTTAAATATAACGCCAGTTCAATTAAGTAGAGTTCGAAAAAATTACAGAAATTAGTTTTTATAAACACATGTTAATGTAAAACCTACAAATATCAAATATATTTGTAATGTAATTAACAAGTTACATTTATCACTTTTATGTGATTTTCTTAAAACATTCAGACAAGCCCAAAATGAGCATGTCTGACTTTTCATGTCTTTCATTTTATTTTTTATAAAAAAAACCTTAAATTTAGCTACCTTATTTAAGGTTAACTTGTTAATTCCATTTTTTTATGAATAGTGATATTGAAAATTTTCTTTCTCAGTATATTGATTTGTCTGAAAACATGATTTCACTTTTCAAAGAAATAATTACCTATATAGAGTTAGAGCCTTTTGATTTCCTAACTAGAACAAATGAAAATTCTACTTCATTTTTTATTGTAAAAACAGGTATCGTTAGATCTTATTTACAAAGTGAATCTGGAAAAGAAATTACTAGAACTTTTTTTCTTCCTGGTCAACTAACGGGAAACATAGCTGCCTTAATAAAGAAGGCTCCTTCAAATTTAAACTACCAAGCTTTAACAAAGATTACTGCTTATAAAGGTGATTTTTTTAAGTTTAAAGAACTAGTTTTAAAACACCATAAGCTTAGTTTATTATATGTAAAAACCCTCGAAAGTACTTATTTAAAAACCGAAAGTTTAATTCTAGAAATCTCTACCTATAGTGCTACTGAGAGGTATTTAATGTTAAAAAAAATAGTTCCAGATATAGATAATATAATTGCGCAACGCTACATAGCTTCTTACCTTAATGTTTCACCTGTACAATTAAGTCGAATTAAAAAAAATCTTAGCATACTTCAATTAAAATAATTCTTAAAAACTAGTTTAAGAGGCTCTAATTAAAGACTAATTTTATTTTATAAATCTATTCACTAAACTATTTATTTGATCAGAAATAGTCAATTTGAACACTACAAATAGATATACAGGAATAATTATAAGACTCTTTAAAATAATGTTTACAATCGGATCTATTCTAAAGCTTCTAATTGAAAATTCTGGTACCGAGAAATTCCAAAAATAAGAACCTAAAAATAATACAATAATAATTAAAACCATTTGTAAAGTTTTCAGGGTATATGGAAACATTTTTAACTTCTTATTTACAAACCAAAGTTTAAAGGCATTAAAAGTTACCACAGATAATAAGGTTGCTAAAGCTAAACCCTCTGTTCCCATACCTATATCATTGTAGAGAAAAATATTTAAATAGGTAACCATAAACGCCATTCCAACGCCAATTGGCATGGTAATTCTATAAAATTTTGAGTTTTGAATAATTGCACCATTATTTCCTAAAGACATCATAAATAATTTCCCTCCAGAAATTAATAAAACCACTAAACCACCTCCTGCATAATTTTTATTTGGCATTATTTTAAACAACTCATCAACATTACAGTTAACCAATATAAAAAACAAACCACCAACCAATAATAAATTAATAGCACTTTTATGATACAAACTATTAGTTTCTTTATCATTATTTTCATTAATAGCCTTTGAAGTTAATGGCTGTAAGATTTGCCCCATTGCTCTACTTGGTGCTTCAATAAAACTTCCTATAAACAAAGCTACCGCATAATATGCAGCTGTTGCAAAACCATCTTTACCAGGTATCATTATTTTATCGATATCTAAAACAAGTGCCCCTGCACTCCCTGCCAAAAGAATGTAAAAAGAGTAACGTAATACTTCTTTAAAATTATTAGGTATTGAAAAACTTAATTTAGGAGTATATAATTTAAAAGCATAAACTAACATTAATAATGTTCGTACTACATAGGCAAAAGCCATATAATATAAAAATTCTTGTTTGCTAATAAATTCAAAATGCACAGCAAATAATAATACCATAATAACTGCTCTATTATAAAGCTCTTTTAAAACAGTACCAAAAACAGATTGCATTTGCACTTTTGCCCACGAATAAAAAACTTCGAAATAAGCACAGCAAACAGCAATAATGTAAATATAAATAGTGTAATTTTCTATAATTAAATTGCCTTCAACATTACTTTTTGAAATATAACTCATAATTAAATTATGAAAAACATCCCAACAAAAACCAATAGGTAATGCTATTAATAAGGGTAAAAAAAGTACGGAACTTAAAAAGCTGTCTTTTTCTTTTTTAGTTTTATAGGCTGTGAAAAACTTAACAATAGTAAATTGAATTCCTAACGCCATTATTGGCATTAATAAATTTGATGCAGAAAATACGTAAGTTGCTAAACCGTAATATTCATCTTTTAAAAACCTTGAATATAAAACGATAGTGTTTATTCCTCCAATTAAAAATCCTAAATAGATAATTATGGTATTTTTAAGTGATTGCTTTAATACGATTCCCAATTTACGCGTTTATTAATTTGATGATTGATTGATATATTTTTTCGCCAACATTATTACCGTATAATGCTTCTTTAAAGTTTTTTGTTTCTTTTAAAAACTCAGCATATGCATTACTTATTTCTTGCGGGTTTGTTGCGGTTATTTTAGCATAACCATTCGTTACAAGCTCTGTCCATTCAGTTTCTTCTCTTGCTATAATACAGTGTTTTTTATTAAAAAAGGCCTCTTTTTGTAGTCCGCCACTATCGGTGACAACCAAAGCACAATTTTTTAAAAGCTCTAACATATCAAAATAACCAACAGGGTTTATAAATGTAATTTTCGGCTTTAAACCATATAAATCAAGCATTTTTTTTGTTCGAGGATGCAACGGCATTACTACTTGCTTAGTTTTATGTATTTCTTCTAATCCTAAAAAAACATTGGCTAACTTTTCTTTATCATCCGTATTTTCCTGACGATGAATAGTAGCTAATACAAACTCATTTACTGTTAAGTTTAATGATTTAATAACACTTGATTTCTCTTCAGAAAAAGCCCCGTAAAACTCCACTGCATCTTTCATGATGTCTCCATGTTGCTCAACCTTAATCTCTAAGTTTTCAAAACCTTCTTGCTTTAAATTAGCAACAGCAACTTCTGTTGGACAGCTTAATAAATCTGCAATCCTGTCAGTTACAATACGATTTATTTCTTCTGGCATTTGCATATTAAATGATCGCAAACCAGCCTCAATATGTATTACTTTAATATGTAGTTTCTTCGCAGCTAAAGCACCTGCAATAGTAGAATTTGTATCTCCATAAACAACAATTGCATCAGGTTTTTCTGTTAGCAAAATCTCTTCAATTTTTTCTAACATCTGCCCTGTCATAGCTCCATGATTTAAACCATTTATGTTTAAATTATATTTTGGCTTAGGTATTTGCATTTCATCAAAAAAAACTGCGCTCATATTAGCATCAAAATGCTGTCCTGTATGTACAATAACCTCTTCAATTTCCTTGTGACTATTTATCACTCTACTTAGCACTGCTCCTTTTACAAATTGAGGTCGAGCTCCTAATATGGTAACTATTTTTTTCAAGAATTTACTACTTGTTTTAGTATTACTGATAATTGTTTGGTTAACTCCTTACGATGATATTGTTCAATATCTTTTGAAGACACCTGCAATGTATTTTCTTTATAACTTTTATATAAACTTAAAACCGTTCTTTTAATTGTTTCTTTATCGTTAAAATCAACAATAGTTCCCGAATTTGTATTTTTTAAAATTACTGCTAAATCTCCATCTTCAGGTCCAATCGCTAAGATAGGTCGTTTTGCTTGTAAATACTCAAAAATTTTACCTGTTATGATTCCTTTAGCACTTGGCACATTATTTACAGCAAGCAATAATACTTGTGAATTACGCTGATATTGTTGTACTTCTTTATGTGGTACGTAATTTATTTTTTCAACGCTTTTAAATTCATATTTATCTAAATCAGTTACTACATCATCAGATAATTCCCCTATTAACTTTATCTCTAAATCGTTTTTAAAAGCATTATTTTCTTCAGATAATTCAGACAATGCCTTCCACAATATTTTCGGATTTCTATCCGAATTCATTAAACCAATATGTGTTATCGAGAATTTTGTATCTAAAGCAGGTACAATTTTCTCATTTTCTTCCGAATCATACCCATTAGTTACCACATGAATATTATTTGAAAACGTTTTATAATTCGCTTTCATTGTTTCACCAACAACCAAAGATGCATCTGCATTTGCTAAAACTTCTTGCTCTAATTGATGATGTTTTTTTATTGATTTTTTTGTTAATGGTAATTGATGGAAATAATCAATAGCTGTCCACGGATCACGAAAATCAGCAATCCACTTTACATTTGTTTTTTTCTTTAACGCTAAACCTATTAAGTGTAAACTATGCGGTGGCCCTGTAGTTATAATTGCATCAATTTTATTTTCTTTCAGGTATTTTTCTAAATATTTCACAGAAGGTTTTATCCAAAATTTTCTAGCATCTGGAATAAAATAATTTGCTCTAACGTATTGTAATATTTTCCCAAAAAAGGTAGGATTAGGATTTAAAAAACCAGCACTTGTTTTAGTTTCTTTCTTTTTAAAGATTGATAAAAAATTATTAGGTTCCCAAATAGTTTTCTTTAAAACTTCTATATTTTTTGGTATATCACTTTTTAACGATTCATCAATAATAGGGTACTTAGCTTCATCAACCGTATACACAACTGGTTCTATATTAAAATCACGTAAATATTTTACAAATTTTAACCAACGCTGCACTCCTGAACCACCTGCGGGTACCCAATAATAAGTTATTATTAATACTTTCAAATTAAATATGTGTATATAAACTATGTAATTTCAAGCTTTCCTCTTCCCAGTTTTCTCCTTGATTCATTACTGCATCAAAAGCGTTATCTTTCTTATAATTTAGTAAATTACCTTTTTGATGAATCATAACAACCTTATCAGTAAAATCATTAACATCATCTGCTTTAAAAACTACTCCACAATCGTATTTCTCAACAATTCTTTTTAAAGGTTTACAAGAACTTACTAATAACAAACTCTTACTCATCATTATTTGAAATAATTTATGAGGTATCGTATTGTCGGTATGCTCGTTTGATTTATGAGGAATTATATTGATGTTAGATTCTTGCATAATGGTTGAAACTTCGTTAAAAGGTCGGTAACCAACAAATTTCACATTATTCTCAACTTTATATTCTCTAGTAATTTCTTTTAATTTTGTTTCGACAGCAAAACTTCCTTTACCTATTAGAAAAAGAGTAGCATTAGGTATTTTAGCTACAATTTGAGGCATTGCTTTAATAGCCGTATCAATTCCTCTGTGAGGTCCAAACCCACCTACGTATGTTATTGAAAAATCTTTGGGATTGATTATATTTTGTGCTACTGAATTTAAAAAATTGCTAGCAAATTCTTTTTTCTCAAAATTAGAAATAACCACTAACTTATTAGGGTTAATATTAAAATTAGTAATTAATTTTTGTTTCATTTCTTCTACTACACAAATAATAGTATCGTACTTTTTACAATATTTTCTTTCTTTATAAGACCATAAAATAGGGTTCATAAAAATAAAATTCTTTAGTTTTATTATTGGATTTTTTTTCCATAAAAACCAAGTTTTTAAAGCCTCTGGATAATTTTCATGCATATCTAAAATTACTTTTTTAACTTTAGATTTAAACAGATAACCTGTACCCGCTAATGGTAAATCATGAATATGAAGATATTCAATACTATATTGCTTCATTGCCTTCTTTATTCCGAAGAAAAAAAGAAGATTTATATTAAAAATGCTTTCAAAGATATCATGTAAACCTTTTTTAGAATTCGAATAATTAGTACCTATTCTAAAAACATTTACTCCATTAATCTTTTCAGTTTTATCATCGTTTTTTTTACGTGGACAAATAACCACCACTTTATTACCGCTATTAACTAACGATTCAGCTTCTTTTCTTACCCTTATATCATTAGGATAAGAAGCATCTACAACCATAGCTATATAACTCATGATAAAAAATCAATACATTTTTTTAAGATACGCCCCGTTGCATACCCATCCCATAAATCTGGAACTTGACCTTCTTTAAATAATTTGTTTTCTATACTATTTAAATGACTTACAATCTTTTCATTATCAAAAGACATTAAAACATTTGTTCCTTTTGTTATTGTACTAGGTCTTTCTGTATTTTCCCTCAAAGTAATACATGGTATTTTTTGAAAAGTAGTTTCTTCTTGAATTCCTCCACTATCTGTAACTACACAAAAAGCATATTTCACTAATTTTTGAAATGCAAAATAGTTTTGTGGCGGAATAATTTTTAACCCTTTAATAGTTTCTAAAGAATCGAATAATTTGTTTTTAATAAAACTATTTTCTGTTCTAGGATGTAATGAAAATACTACATTATAATTTTCAGTAATATTCTTTAACAGACTTATTATTTTATGAAGACTTTCTTCACCATCTACATTTCTTGGTCTGTGCATGGTTATTAGAATATATTTTTTATATTCAATTTCCTCTAGTATTGTTGATGCTTCAATTTGCTCTTCAAAATGAACAAGTGTATCAATCATCGTGTTACCAACATAAGCTATTTGGTTGTCTGATTTCCCTATATTTTTTAAATTTTCAATACCACTTTCTTCAGTTACAAAACAAATATCAGAAATTTCATCAGTTATAATTCTATTAATTTCCTCTGGCATTTCTCTATCTAAACTTCTTAGTCCACTTTCTACATGTCCTAATTTCACATTTAGTTTATTAGCAGTAATTGAAGCTGCTAAAGTTGAATTTACATCTCCTACAGATAGTAATAAATGAGGTTTAAAATTATTTATTACTTCTTCTAGTTTAATCATAATCTCTCCGATTAAACTATTAGGTGTTTTTCCATTTATATTTAAAAAATAATCTACTTCTATATTAAATTGTTTTAAAAAAATAGCTGACATTTTTTCATCATAATGTTGACCAGTATGTACTATTTTTAGGTCAATATTCTGTAGTGCTGCTTGTTTTTTAAATTGCGTAATTTTCACAAAATTGGGTCTTGTACCCACAACAATCAAAATTCTCTTTCTCATTTCTATTTCTTTTTAGCGTATACTGCGTAATACCTTGGTGTATATCTTCTTAAAATGGGTCTAAAACCTATTTGATTAATTGGGCTTGTCCATTTTTCGGTATCTTCAATTTCCCAACCAGACTTTTCTAATAACCAATCATACTGCCAATCTTCAAATTCATGATAATGTCTATCCCACATATCTGTCTTGCTTCTATAAGCACTTTTAAACCATAACTTTAATGGAACCGTAGTTATAATTTTAGTTGCCTCAATTGCTTTTAACACATTAAAAGGAGCTAATAAATGTTCAAAAATTTCAAAAGCTGTTACTACATCTATCTTATGTTTTTTCACTAACTCAGGCATTAAATCTAAATCCTCACCGTTAGTATTATAAACAGTATAACCGTGTTTCTCCATAATTTCAGTAAAAGGGTTTCTAACGCCTAAATCTAAAATTACAGCAGGGGCTGGAATGTTTTTTTGCAAAAACTCAATAGTATGCTTATATCTTTTTATTGGAAGTTTATTATACATTTATCCATTTTTAAGCAAATGTATTACTATTTCAGTATTACTAACAAAAAAAAGGATAAAGAGTTATATAGGTCAGTAGTTATTTAAAATTATATCGTTATTTATATCTCTTTTAATTTTCTTAATGTTAAAAATCTACAAACTAAAAAACAAAAAACTCCAAACATTATTTACTCACCTTTTTCATGAAAACCTTTTTAAAAAGAAGAATCACTTTTTAAATAATATTTTAAGAATAGCGTAAAACACATCTTAATTTGAGTATCTAAAGCTTAATATTTATAGTATATTTGGGTCTTGGATACAAAAAAATCAAAATTTTAATGAATTTAAGGATCTACGTACTTTTATTATTTTCATTAATTAGCTTAGAAGTTTTTTCTCAAGAAGTCGACTTAGATTCGTTTTACTTAGAAAAAATGATTTTTTATAGAAACACAAATATCGACAGCTCTTTTTTTTACAGTAAAAAGCTTAGTGAATCAAATGATTTATGTTATAAAACAAAAGCAATTTCAGGTAAATTTTATGGCTTATATAGATTAAAAAAATACAAAGAATCTGAAAAACTTGTTAAACAAGTAATTAGTATAATCGACTCTTTAGACAAAAAAGACATTTGTTTTATTGACTTAAAGAAATCTGCTTTAAACAGATTGTTTTGGATTAAAAAAAATCAAGAAAAATACGATGAAGCTTATAATGTACTTATAAAATTTGAAGACTTAATAGTAAATTACCCTTTAAAAAATAAAAAAAGCATTAGAGATAATTTAGGTTTAATTTTAAACAAAGCAACTATTAAAAACAAACTCGACTTACCTGAAGATGCTCTAAAAGTATTACGCAACACTTGTTCAAAAATTAATACACCTATTACAAAGGATCTAAAAAATGATTCTTATTATAAAGAATGGAAAGCTAATATTTTAAATTGCTTGGGTAATACATTTATGAAATTAAATGTTAAGACTAATCAACCTAGACACCTTGATTCTGCTGCTTATTATTTTAACAAATCTTTTCTCGTAACAAAGTCATTTGTGCCTCTACATAAAGATTCTGAAATCTTTTATAGCTTAAGGAAAACCAAGGTTTTAATTGCTAAAAAAAACTATCAAAAAGCTCTTGCTGAAATTAATAATTATTCAAAAATAAGCAACGGATATAAATATAAACATCGAGAATATTTTCAAAAATCAGTATGTTATCATAACCTTAAAATAGCAGATTCAGCTATTTTTTATGCCAAAAAATTAATTAACGATCAAAATGAAAAGTGCAGACGAAGTAAACTAATTACTGTATCTACTATTTTATCTAATCAATACAATAAACTAAATAAAATAGATAGTGCATATAAATATTCTCAACTTACTTTAAATCAATATAATTTAGCTAGAGCTGATAAAGAAAAAACATTTAATTCTTTATATAAAAATGATTACAATAAAGCACAGCAATTAAATACCGAGATAAAAAAAAGAGAATCTAACAAGTACAAAAAATTAATAATTTATTTTATTAGTTTTCTAATCATCCTCTTTGTTCTTCTTTTTGTATTTTTAAGAAAGGAAAAAAAACAAAAAGAAGAGCTCTTAGCTAAAATTAAGGATAGAAAACTTAATGAAGCAGAGAAAAAAGAATATAATATTGATCAAATATTAGAAACTAAAATTATTAATAAGGTTGAAGAAATAAACAAAGATTTGTCTTTTTTAAAATCAGATTTTTCAATATCAACTATTGCTGATAGTTTAAAAACAAACACTACTTATATTTCTTTTGTTTTTAATAAACATAACGAAGAATCTTTTTCTCAATACTATACCAAACGTAAAATCGAATATATTATTAATCAATTAAAAACCAATGCGACCTATAGAAAATATTCTATTCAAGCTTTAGCTGAAGAGATTGGTTATACAAATGCCTCTGCTTTTACTAGGGCTTTTAAAAAACAAATAGGAGTAACTCCTTCAGTATTTCTTAAAAGCCTAGATAACTAATCTTATTGTTTGTTCTTTCTACTACGAATAACAAACCAACCTATTGGTATTAGTAATAATAAAACATAAGAAAACAGTGTAACTATATTACCTACGCTTATTACAGTAGGTTCATATTTGTATTCTAATACGTGTTTACCTTTTGGTATCTCCATACCTCTTAAAACATAATTCACGTTATAATGCGGTACTAATTCCCCATTTAAATAAGCATTCCAACCATCTTTATAATATATTTCTGAAAATACAGCAAATTGATTTTCTTTCGCATTAACATCATAAGTTAACGTTGTTATATCATTTTTCACTAAATTAATATATGATGTAGTATCTTTTATATATGTTAATGAAGGTAATTTTGTTGTTAACTTTTTTGAATTTAAAACTGCCTCCCTTTTTGTATTTAAACTATCTAAAGCTTTTATCTCTTTATTTGCCGTATTAACAATCTTTAATCGATCTATAAACCAAGCATTACCGTTTGCATCTCTGTTTTCTTGAAATTTATCTTCACCTACAATGAAATACTTTGCATTTAACATGTTTAGTACCTCTATATTATTTTTTGAAATTTGATACTCAAATAACTCTTGATAACGTTTCATTTTTGCCGCATGATACCCTCCAATCGAATTATGAAAATATGATGTTCGACCATCTTGCATAGGATTCACACTAAAGTTTACTACACGATAGTAACTCTTATCTTTTAAAATTTCTTTATCAATTTTTGTAGCTGTAAATGGTTTTAATACTTTTCTTGCTGATGTAAAATCTTCTTTATTTACATATTTAATATCTACTGATACTAAATCAAAAACAATAAGCCCACCTAAAACAATTAAAACCGGAACTTGTTTTAATTTCCCTTTTAAATAAAACCACAATAATGCTGCTGAACCTAAAACTAATAAAAACGAACGAACACTATCGTTAAATAACATTGCTTTTCTATCAGTAATTAATGCCCCTATTAACTCTGGTAATTGTTGATATTGTGAATCTCTTAGTCCTTCAAAAGCAAATAAACTAGATCCAAACAATACGAATACTAATGTAATTCCACCTAAAACATAAAAAGCTTTTTTTAACGCTTCTTGTTTTTCCTCTGATGAAATTTTTGATGAAAAGAAATCTCGTAAAGCTATCACTCCTAATAACGGAACACATAACTCTGCGATTACTTGAATAGAAGAAACTGCTCTAAACTTATTATATAATGGTACATAATCAATAAAAAAATTAGTTACACCTGCAAAATTTTTCCCCCAACTTAATACAATAGAAAAAATAGTAGCAGACACCAACCAATACTTCAACTTTCCTTTTACCAAGAAAATTCCTAAAAAGAATAAAAAGAATAAAATAGCACCAATATACGCAGGTGCTTCTACAATAGGTTGCGTACCCCAATAAGTTAATACACTCTTAGAATAATCTTTCGCAACACTTTTACCTGCATTTTGCTCTAAAACTTGATAAAAATTAGAATCTTCCCCTAACTTCTCAACAGTTCCTCCTCCCATAAAACGAGGAATTATTAAATTAAATGTTTCAACAATACCATAACTATATTCAGTTATGTAAGACTTATCCAATCCTGTTGATTTTTCTTTTGGTAAACCATCAGAATTAATTGTTAATTCTGATTTACCTCTTGTACTAAAATCAGCATACTGCTTCATTGATAATAGTCTGGTAGAGTTTACCCCTAAACCAATAAACATAGCTCCAAGTAATATAGCTGCTTGTTTTGCGAAAGCAGGTAATAATTTAGTCTTAAAAGCTTCAATAAATTCTACAATTACTAATATGAACAAACAAAAACCAAGATAATAAGTCATCTGGGGGTGGTTTGTGTATACCTCTAAAGCCATTGCTAAGGCAGTAATTATAAAACCTACTAAATATCTTTTTCTAAAAATATATAAAACCCCAGCGATTACCAATGGCATATAACCAATAGCATGTGCTTTTGCGTTGTGTCCTGCTCCGAAAATAATTATTAAATAGGTAGAAAAACCGAAGGACAAACTTCCTAAAATGGCTAATTTCCAATCAACTTTTAAAGCTGTTAATAATAAGAAAAAACCTAAGAAATATAAAAATAAATAATCTGCTGGCCTTGGTAAAAAACGTATTGCTTTATCAATATATCTTACAAAATCATTCGGATAATAAGCACTAACCTGATAAGCTGGCATACCACTAAAAGCATTTCCTAACCAATAAGGCTCTTCATTTTTTTCAATTCTATAATCTTTAACTTGCTTAGACATCCCTATAAATTGGGTAATATCATTCTGTTTTATTTGCTTACCACTTAAAACTGGGTTAAAATACAACAGTGATATAATTGCAAAAACAGCAATCGCAATTGCATGCGGAATATATTTTTTAAAATTCATAGTTAATCTATTTCTTCAAAATCAACATATTCTCCTACCGAATTATTGCTTTGCTTAGTGTTTTTAGGGGTTTTATCTACTACCGTTTTTCCTTCTTCTACAGTAGTTTCTCTTTGTTGATTTTTATATTGTTGCTCAGCTTTTTTCTGAACTTTATCTACTGCTTTTTTCAATAAATATGGAGCAAACAGCTTAACAAAAAATTTTACTATATAATAGATTAGTACTATTATAAAAATAGTTTTTAAAAAATTCATAGGTCCAGCTTCATTTATATGTGTCATTGTAACTTTTAATAAAAAATTAATCAAAAATAACAATTTGAACTAAAAATAAGCGTTAAGACTTTACAAAACTTATATTATATAATAATTTGTATTTTATGTATGTTTGTACTAATTCTATAATTTGAATTTATAACATGACTAAGAAACTTATTTTGTTTTTTGCTTTTTTCTCAACTTTCGTTGTAAATGCTCAGTATACTACGGTGATAAACTCAAATCGCCCAGGGTTTTCTGAAAGCCCATACAGTGTTGGTTCAGGCGTTTATCAATTTGAGAGCAGTTTGTTTTTTAGAAAAGCAAGTGCAACTCCTACTTTTAGCAACCCACAAGCTTTAGGTTTAAATCTGTTATTTAGAACTAGTTTCTTTTCTGAAAAGTTAGAATTTAATCTTAATACATCACTTCAAAACGATAAAATTGCATTCAAAAATGTTTTTGAGTCTTCTTACAGCAAAACAGGATTAAGTAAATTTACATTAGGTGCTAAGTATTTAGTTTATGCACCTAAATACAATGATAAAAAAGAAGAAATAAGAAGCTGGAAAGCAAGACACTCCTTTGATTATAAAAGACTCATACCCCATGTAGGTGTTTATGTCGGTGCAAATTTTGGTAGTTTTTTAACTGATTATCATCAAAAAGGAGGTATTAGTACAAAAGTTGGCCTTTTACTTCAAAATGAAATTTCAAATAAACTATATGTAATTACGAACTTATATTATGATAATATTGGTAGTGATTTTTCAGAATACTCATATATAATTACTGGTACTTATAATTATAATGATTATTGGTCTGGTTTTGCAGAGATACAAGGAACCTTCGAAAAATATCAAAAGAAAACAAATATTGGCGTAGGTGCTGCATATTTATTTAACGAAAACCTTCAATTTAATGCAACACTTAGAGGAACATTACAACAAAAAGAAGCTGGTCTTTACACAGGGCTTGGTGTTTCTTACAGATTAAATAGGCATCAAGATAAATTTGTTGAACTAGATGAGTTTGGAAATAAAATTGAAGAACAAGAGGCGGTTAAATACGACGAAAACAAAGGTTTCTTTGGACGTCTGTTTAGTAAAGTAAAAGGTTTATTTAAAAAGAAAGATAAACAAACCGTTGTTGTAAAAGAAGGTGATACAGAAGAAGAAATAACAGTTAGTAAACCAAAAAGAGAACGTTCTAAGTCGTTAGTTGATGTTATAATTAAAGAAGATAAAAAAGAGAAGAAGAAAACGACAAAAGCTGAAAAGAAAGCTGCTAAAAAAGCAAAAAAGAAAGCTGAAAAGGATATTAAAAACAAAGAAAAAGAACGTTTAAAACTTGAGAAGAACATAAAAAAAGAAGAAGAGAAGGAACAAAAACGTAAAGAAAAAGAACGTTTAAAACTCGAGAAAAACATACAGAAAGAAAAAGAGAACGAAGCTAAACAGAAAGAAAAAGAACGCTTAAAGCTCGAGAAAGAAATAAAAAAACTTGAAGAAGATTTAAAAAAGGAAGAAGAAAAAGAACAAAAGAAGGATAATTAAAAATCTTACATTTGCTGTATGATTAAAATTAAAGAAATAACCTCTAAAAAGGAAATGAAACAATTTGTTAAATTTCCTTTTTCTCTTTATAAAAATAATAAATACTGGGTTCCTCCTATTATAAAAGATGAAGTTAATAACTTCGATAAAAATAAAAATCCTGTTTTTGAACACGCTAAAGCAAATTTTTTTATTGCTTTAAAAAACGAGCAAATTGTAGGAAGAGTCGTTGCTATTATTAATACCTATGAAGTAGAGAAACAACAGATAAAAAAAATACGTTTTGGATGGTTTGATGTTATTGATGATATAAAAGTAACCGAAGCTTTACTTAATAAAGTTAAAGAAATAGGTAAACAAAATAACTTAGAATATATTGAAGGCCCTGTAGGTTTTAATAACCTAGACAAAACTGGCGTATTAGTTGAAGGGTTTGATCATATAGGTACTATGATTACTTGGTACAATCACCCATATTATTCAAAACATCTTGAACAATTAGGCTTTAAAAAAGAAAAAGAGTATTTAGAAAATAAATTTCTTTTTAAAAATGTTGATGCCGTAAAATATGGAAAAGCTAGTAATTTAATTCAAAGAAGATATGGATTAAAACCTTTAGACTTTACTTCAACAAAAGAAATAATGCCATATGTAGATGAAATGTTTGAATTATTTAGCCATACTTATTCAAAACTTTCAACATATGTACCTATTTCTGATGCTCAGATAGAACATTTTAAAGAAAAATACATTAGCTTTATTAATCCTGAATACATAAAATTTGTTGTAGACAAGAATAATAAACTAGTAGCTTTTGCTATTGTAATGCCTTCTTTTTCTAAAGCTTTACAAAAAGGAAAAGGAAAACTTTTCCCCTTCGGATTATTTCACCTACTTAATGCTAGAAAAAACTCTAAAGATGTAACGTTTTATTTAATAGGTGTACATCCTGAGTATCAAAACAAAGGTGTTATTGCTATAATTTTCAAACAATATTGTAATACTTTTTCTGAAAGAGGAATAATTAACTGCATTAGAACTCCAGAATTAGAAGATAATGAAGCTATACATAAAGTATGGAAAGACTTTGATCCGACAACACACAAACGAAGAAGAACATATAAACTTGATTTATAATGCAATTATTTTTCAATCAAAATATTACAACAGAAACAAAGCAAATAACTTTTGAAAAAGAAGAAAGTAGACATATTGTTAGAGTTTTAAGAAAAAAAGAAGGCGACATATTACATATTACAAACGGTAAAGGCTTTTTATTTTCTGTAGAAATTTCTATTGCAAACGATAAAAGGTGTCTTGCTACAATTATAAAACAAGAAGAAAAACTAAACAATAGAGATTATTACTTACATGTTGCTATAGCTCCTACAAAGAATAACGATAGATTGGAATGGTTTTTAGAAAAAGCTACCGAAATTGGGATTGATGAAATCACCCCAATTATCTGTGACAACTCTGAAAGAAAAGTAGTTAAGATTGAACGATTATCTAAGATTGTGCAATCTGCCATGAAGCAATCATTACAATTTACACTTCCTAAACTTAACAACCCTGTAAAATTTTCTGAGTTTATTAAACAAGATTTTATTAAGGAAACATATATCGCACATTGTGAAGAAGGATTAGAAAAAAAGCTTTTAAAAAATATAGCAGTACCAAACTCTAAATACACAATTCTAATAGGACCTGAAGGTGATTTTTCTACAAAAGAAATTGAAAAATCATTAGCTTCTAAATTCATTCCTATTTCATTAGGTGAAAATCGACTCCGTACAGAAACAGCAGGAATTAATGTTGTACAAAGTATTGCTTTTATAAATCAGTAAGTCATTTTTTGTATATTTATCTTTTTTAACTAACTAACTTTTGGATATACCTGTTTTATTTAATTTCTTCTTGCTTTTAAGCGCCTTACATGGTTTTACTTTTAGTATTATTCTTTTTTTTTCAAAAAATGGAAAAGAGAAAAGTATGCGCTATTTAAATCTATTAATAGTAGCTATTTCTTTAAACAATATTCAATCATGGGCATTAGAAAAACATTTACTTCAGCATAAATTTGCGTTAGAATACTTACAAATACCTTGGCATTTTTTAGCAATGCCTTTTTTGTATATGTTTTTAATTCATTATTTAAACTTAGCTAAAAAGTCATATAACCTCTTAAAAATAATAACCCCTTTATTTATAGTAATTGTTCTTACTCAAATAATTTTTGTTTATAACTATAGTGGTTCTCCATCTCAACATAAACTAGACTATATATATGAAAGGTATACTTCTTTTGAAGAGATTTTCAGCCTAATTATATCATTAAGTATTTTCATTTACTCTTTTTATATACTCTATAAAAAAGAGAAACTTTTCCCTAAAATACTATCTTTTGATAATTTAAAATGGATTCATAGCTTTTTTAAACTAACCGCTATCGGGTATGCATTGTGGATAATAGCCTTGGCTGTAAAAGTAAAAATGAATTTTACAGGTTTTTTATTCTCATACTACCCTCTTAGAATATACACAACTGTACTTATATATTGGTTAGGATACCAAGGACTAAGACAAATAAGAATTTTTAAAGAACGTAAACAAATAAGGGAATCTTTATTAATTGATTTAAATGGTGATTTTAGTCTTGAAACAATTAATTTAAATTCACAAGAAACATCTTCTGAAAAACACAAAGAACAATTCATTGAAATAAATAACTTTATTAAAAAAAATAAAAAATTTTTAGTTCCAAAATACACCTTACAAAGCTTATCTAAAGACACAAAATTAAGCTCAAGTACGCTTTCTTTAATCATTAACAACATAGCTAATAAATCTTTTACAGATTATCTTAATGAAATGAGGGTAGATCAAGCAAAATTACTTTTACTCGACCCTAATTATTCTAACTACACCATTACTTCAATAGGACTAGAATCTGGATTCAATTCTAAATCAACATTTTACACTGTATTTAAAAAACACTCTTCGTGTACGCCCGTTCAGTTTAAAAATACATCTATTGCAATAAATTAAGGCATCTTTTTATAAATAGTGGACTAAAAACACCCTATTTGGACGATTCCGAACCCTTGTTCTTTTATTTGAAACTATATTTGTTCATATATCGACAACTTTTGAAGACTTATTTGTTTTTCAAAATATGATATTGAAAATATTTATTGAAATTGTTTTTCAATAATGAAAAAGGAGAAGCCACAAAAAACATCAATAATCTTATTGGTGTTTTTTATTGTTCTTTTACTATCTTGCTTTTACAAAAAGTATTTTTTTTAATGAAGAGCGTTGTCCTGTTTTTATTTGTCCTTAGTTTTCATTCTATTTTCTCACAACAAATTGCTGTTTTAAAATACAAAGGCGGAGGTGATTGGTATGCTAACCCAACTGCTTTACCTAATTTAATACAATTTAGCAACGCTAATACCAATACATCTATTAATAAAGATATTCAAACCATTACGCTTAACGACGATACGGTTAATAACTACCCTATTGTATTTGCAACTGGGCATGGTAATATTTTTTTTACTACTGAAGAAGCTAATAATTTAAAAAACTATTTAATTTCTGGAGGTTTCTTACATGTTTCAGATAATTACGGTTTAGATAAATATATAAGAAGAGAATTAAAAAAAGTTTTTCCTGATATTCAACTTCAAAAAATACCAAATAACCACCCCATTTATCACCAAACTTTTTCTTTTCCTAAAGGGCTACCAAAAATACATGAACACGATAAAAAACCAGCGCAAGGTTTTGGGCTCTTTTATAAAAACCGCTTGATTGTTTTTTATGATTATGAAAGCGATTTAAATGATGGATGGGAAGATGCAGCTGTACATAACAACCCAAAAGAAACAAGAGTAAAAGCTTTAAAAATGGGAGCCAATATTATAGAATATGCTTTTAAACATTAACGATATACAGATTGACAGTATTAAAATAAATTTTAATACTGATGCTTTATGGATGCTAAACATTGCTTTAGCAATTATAATGTTTGGAATTGCTTTAGATATTAAAGTTTCTGATTTTAAAATTCTTTTAAAAAAACCAAAGGCAATTTTAGTGGGTATCTTATCTCAATTTATTTTACTCCCTTTTTTAACTTTTGTTGCTATCTGCATAATTAATCCCTACCCTAGCTTTGCTCTAGCAATGATATTAGTTGCTGCATGCCCTGGTGGTAATGTATCTAATTTCTTTAGTAAAATGGCAAACGGAAATACTGCTTTATCTGTAAGCTTAACAGCTTTTGCTACCTTAATTTGCTTAGTAATGACTCCTTTAAATTTACATTTTTGGGGTAGTTTATACGAACCTACAAATGTTATTTTAAAAAGTGTTTCCTTAAATCCGTTTGAATTATTTAAGCTTGTTTTACTTATTTTAGGAATTCCTATAGTATTAGGAATGACTGTGAACCATTTTCATACTGAAATGGCACAAAAAATTAATAAAATACTCCGTCCTTTTTCAATTATATTTTTTGTGCTACTAATTGTAATTGCTTTATATGACAATGCCAGCATTTTTAAAAACTACATCCATTTAGTTTTGTTTTTAGTTATATTTCATAACATATATGCTTTCATTATAGGTTACGCTACAGCAAGAGCTTTTAAATTAAATAAAAAAGATACCAGAACTATTTCAATGGAAACTGGAATTCAAAATAGTGGTTTAGGTTTACTCCTAGTTTTTAGTTTTTTCGATGGACTTGGAGGAATGGCTTTACTTGCTGCTTTTTGGGGGATTTGGGATATGTTTTCAGGAATGATATTAGCTACTTTTTGGGGCAATAAAAAAAATAATTAATGAGCGCATTATTATATTTTATTTTTAAGATTTACTTAAAAATAGGGTTATTTTTTTATTCAAAAAAAATAACCCTATTAGGCAAAGAAAATGTTCCTAAGAAAGGAGCTATATTATTTACCGCAAATCATCCGAATGCATTAATAGATCCTCTTTTAATAGCTACAAACACAACAAGAAAAACCTACTTTTTAGTTCGTGCTGCTGTTTTTAAGAAAAGGGTAGTTGCTAGTTTTCTAAATTTATTAGGTATGATGCCTATATATCGGATTAGAGATGGAGTAAAACAGTTATCAAAAAATGAAGAAATTTTTAACAATTGTCAAAAATTATTAAAGAACAATAAATCTTTACTGATTTTTCCAGAAGGAAGTCATAGTAAGAAAAGAACTATTAGACCTATTAGCAAAGGATTTACAAGAATAGTTTACAGAACATTAGATAAATACCCTGATTTAAAGATATATATTATCCCTGTTGGTATAACCTATCAAAACTCTTCTAAATACCCTTCAGAGGTTACTGTTGCATTTGGTAAGCCTATAATTGCAAATGACTTTTACAATACAAACGACTTAAACTCTTCGGTAAAGAGTTTAAAAAACCAAGTTCACATCCAATTAAAAAAATTAACTGTTCATATTGAAGATGATGAAAATTACAGCACTATTTTAACTAAGTTAAATAATGCTAGAACAGACTTTACAGCTATAGATACTGTAAACTTAAATATAAAAAAAGAAAATTATTCTATTAAACCAAATCCCTCTAAAACAAGGAAATCCCCTTTATTTTATCTAATAATTTTAAATAGTTTTTTTCCTTATTTAATTTGGAAATTGATACGTAAAAAAATAGATGAAATTGAATTTATTGATACTTTCCGTTTCGGATTAGGTATGGTTTTGTTTCCTTTATTTTATTCCTTACAAGGTTGGACTATTTACTTATTCTTTAATTTTAAAATAGCTTTACTTTACACTATAACTTCATTTCTACTAGTACTTATTTACACAAAAACATCAAATACAAAAGGCAGCAACTAATTTAATAGTTACTGCCTTTTAGTTATGCTTTGTAATTGTTTTTTACTGAATTATAGCATTCTGAATATCTTTTTGAATTTTGGTTCGCATATTACTTTTAACCAAACCTCTATTTCTCATTGTAGGATATACTCTGTTTGATAAAAACACATATAAAATACCCGATTCTGGGTCTGCCCACGTATAAGTTCCTGTAAATCCACTATGCCCAAAACTTTCGTCTGATACACAACCACAAGTAGCTTTAACTTTAGGGTTTAGTTGTGGTTTATCAAAACCTAAACCTCTACGTACTCTTCTTTTTTTATAATACCTATGATTAAATTTATCAAGCGTTTCAGGGTTTAAATATTTTTTCCCTCCATACTCACCTTTTTGTAAATACATCTGCATTATTTTTGCTACATCATTTGCGTTTGCAAATAAACCAGCATGACCTCCTACTCCACCTAACATAGCTGCTCCCATATCATGTACATAACCATGCACTAATTGGTTTCTATAGTAACTATCTCTTTCAGTAGGTACTATTTCAGACCTATCAAATTTTCTAAGTGGCAAATAAGTCATTCTATCAGCTCCTAAAGATTTATAAAACTCCTCATCAACTAGCTTATTCAAAGGTGTTTTATATTTTTTCTCAAGAATTTCTTTAAAAATATAATACCCTAAATCACTATATTTATATCCTACTCTTTTTCGCTGATCAATTTCTACGATATGTTTATATATTGTATCTCTATAATCTTTACTTAAATATAAGTTCCTTGCTACTTTAATATTATACTTTTTTGTTCTTTTTTTTCGATAATACTTAATTGAATTTTTCCCTGTTTCTTCATCTCTTGTATTCATATAAAAAGGTATCCATGAAGGAAGACGAGCTGTATGTGATAAAATTTCTTTTAACATTAAGGTATCTTTATTAGAGTCATAAAATCTTGGTAAGATATCTCCTAAGCTAGAAAACAAACTAATTCTTCTATCCTCCTCGGCTTTCATTATCATAGGTAAAGAAGCTAAAATTTTGGTTAAAGAAGCTAAATCATAAATATCAGTTTTTTTTACTTTTCTTTTTTTTAAACCTGTGTGATACCCAAAACTTTTATTGATAAAAACTTTTCCGTTTCTAGCAACAAATATTTGCCCACCAGGAGTCATTTTTTGCTTTAAAATAGTATCAATTCTTTTATTTATTATTAATAATTTCTCAGAAGAAATACCTGCCTCTTCAGGTATTGTATATTCAAATACATGAAGTCCTTTAATTAAAAGACCTTCGCCTTCTTTAAACTCATTATTAATTGATACTGGTAATTTTCCTTTTAAGTCAAAAGCTCCAAAAAGAGCTTGCGCAGAAAGTTCTTGTGCTAATTTACTATTTTGATAAGAAACGACGACCCCTTCTATATTCTCAAACGATTTAAGTTTTAATAAACTATACGGACTTGCAAATACATCTAAAATAACCTTTTTTGTTCTTGCTATTTCTTGTAACCAAACTAAATCTTTGTTAGAAAACTTATAACCTTTCCACGGATGTTTGTTAGATTTATGAAATCCAACAATAACTAAATCATATTTTTCTAATTTCTGTATTAAAACACTTAAGTGTTTGTCTGAAATTACATCTATTTTTTTATAATTTCTAAGCATTTTTAAAAACTCTTTCCCTTTAGAACTACCTAAAGAAACATATGCTATTTTCTTATCTTTAAGATTTTTAATAGGTAAAATGCTATCTTTATTCTTTACAACAGTAATAGAGTTTTTAATTAATTTTCTATGTAAAACCTCATCGTAAGGTGAGTTTAAATCTTGCTGTAAATTCTCAGTAGCAATTGGTACGTATTTATTTAAACCTACTAAATACTTTGCTTTTAATATTTTTTTAACCGAAAAATTTAATCGTTCTTCTGTTAAACTTCCCTTTAAAATAGCATCTTTTAATAACTTAACAGATCCCGGAATATCTTGTGGGATTAACAATATATCATTTCCTGCAAGAATTGCAGCTAAATCAATTTCTGCTGGAGTTGAATAATTTGCTGCTCCTTTCATGTTTAACCCATCTGTTACAATTAAACCTTGAAATCCTAATTTGTTTTGCAATAAATTAGTAACTACATTTCTTGACAATGAAGTAGGTAACTTAGCATTTGGCTCTAATGAAGGAACACTTAAATGTGCTGTCATAACACTTGCAACACCTGCATTAAATATTTTCTTAAAAGGGTACAACTCTATTGAATCTATTCTTTGTTCACTAAAATTTATTGTTGGTAAGGTGTGATGTGAATCTGTAGCAGTATCTCCATGACCTGGGAAATGCTTTGCGTTTGCCAAAACACCAACGCTTTGCATTCCTTCACTAAAAGCGATTGCTTTTTCGGTAACGTTCTCTTTACGCTCTCCGAACGAACGATTCCCTATAATTGGATTGTTTGGATTTGTATTAATATCAACCACAGGTGCAAAATTCATATGAATTCCAACTCTTTTACAATGTTCTCCTATTCTCTTTCCTGTTTCCTTTAATAACTCTTTATCACTAATTGCTCCTAAAGCCATATTCCAAGGAAAACGATATGTATTTTTAAGACGCATATCTAATCCCCATTCTCCATCAAAACCAATCATTAACGGAACTTTTGCTAATGCTTGATATTTATTATTTAAAACAACCTGCTTACCAGGTGTTCCTTGCATAAAAATTAAGTTACCAACATGATATTTCTCTATCATATTCTTTATAACTTGTTCATGCTTTTTATCTTTGTTTGAATACGCTTGTATCATAAACAGTTGCCCTATTTTTTCATCGACAGACATCGAATTCATAAGACTATCTACCCAAACAGCTTGAGCTTTTTCGTCTTTTGCTAAAAGAGGATCAACCTGTTGTGCATTTGCTAATTGAACAAAAGCAACTATTAAAAAAACTACTATCTTTTTCATCATATTTTCATCAACTATAGTTAAATAGAAATCAATTGTTATACCAAAAATCGTTTATGCCAACTTTTATCGGCTGTTACCTCCCAATTAGTTTCAAAATCTTCTTTTGTATTTATCATATTATTAAATACAATAGTTTCTGATGTTATTTTTTTATCTTTTGCAAATTGTTGAAAATCTGATAATTTAACAACATTAATATCCTCTCCTTCTTTAAACGAGACGTTCATTTTATTCATTAAATCAACTTTTAACTCATTTTCTAATTCTTTTACAAAACGAACTGAAGAATCTATAGAGCAACCTGAAACGTTATTAAAACCTTCATCAACTCCTAACACTAAAAACTGATTATATTTAACAGTAAACGATCCTTTTAAATCATCTCCATGACGCGTCCAACTATCAATAAAAAGTATGGCTTTTGCACAAATATATTCTATCTCTTCTATAGTAAATTCTCTATCTGCTTGGTACACCCAAACTCTTGAGTTGTTTGGTAAATTATTATATTCTGTAAACATTATTCTTTCTTATTTTATAATCTCTAAATTAAAAATTAATACAGTTTTTTCTCTTAAACCGATGTTAAAGATTATCTTAAATTAAACTTTTGCTGTAAAGCTTCTAACTTTTCTTTATCTGTCATCTTCTTTTTAGGCACTGTCATTCGCTCTTTAATTTCGCGTAATACTTTTTTTGTATATAACGGAAAATCTGCATTTTGAATCCAAGCATTATATCCTGGGTTTTCTTTAAATACTTCCTCTACTGTACGTCCTTTATATTTTCCGAAAGAAAAAATTTCTTGATCTTTATCATTTACTAAAATAAAGCCTGCAAAATCTGCTCTTTTACCGTGTGTTGAATATTCACTCAAAGCATCAACAGTATTTTCTATATCAGTATACTTATCTAGTTGTGCTAATAAAATTTCATACGTAGCATTTGTATCTGCTTCTGCACCGTGAGCTCCTACTAATTCTTTTCCGCAATAAAATTGATATCCTGCACTTAATGTACGCTGCTCTTTTTTATGAAAAATAACTTGAACATCTACCGCTTTACGATTATTCATATCAAAATCGATACCAGCACGCATTAATTCTTCAGCTAAAACCGGAATATCAAATCGATTAGAATTAAACCCTGCCAAATCGCAACCTGCAATCATTTCATTAATACTAACAGCTAACTCTTTAAAAGTAGGCTCATTTGCTACTTTCTCATCAGTAATTCCATGGATTTCTGATGATTCTTTCGGTATTTTTACTTCAGGGTTTACCAACCATGTTTTACTTTCTTTGTTTCCGTTTGGAAATACTTTTAATATTGATATTTCTACAACTCTATCTTTTGCGATATTGATTCCTGTTGTTTCTAAATCGAAAAATATAATTGGTTTTGTTAAGTTTAATTCCATTTTTTTTTTGCAATTATTCGTTGTTTAACTGAGCTTTAAACTCATCTAATTTATCTAAATCTTTTTGTGCGAGTGATGGTTCTTTAAAACCATACTTTTTTAACTCTTCACTAATTGTTTTTGCTACAATATGTCTTGCTGTTGGTTTATCATCAGCAGGCACTACATACCAAGGTGCATGATTTGTTGATGTTCTATTTAATAAATCTTGATAACAGTCTTGATATTTATCCCATAACTTACGTTCTTTTAAATCTCCTGAAGAAAATTTCCAATTTTTCTCTGGAATATTTAAACGACGTAATAACCGATTCTTTTGCTCGTCTTTTGATACGTTTAAAAAGAATTTTAAAATAATAGTACCTGTATCTGATATATGCTTTTCAAATTTATTGATTCTATCCATTCTAGCGTGATAAAAATCATCATTTAAATCATCTAAACTTTTAATTGTAGGAATATTTTCTCCAAAAACATATTCAGGGTGTACTCTTGTTACCAATACATTTTCATAATGCGTTCTGTTAAAAACACCAATCTTTCCTTTTGCTGGCAATGCAATGTAATGACGCCATAAAAAATCGTGTTTTAACTCTAATTCTGTTGGTACTTTAAAACTATGCACCACTACACCACGTGCGTTTACATCTTTAAATACCTCACGAATTAAACTATCTTTTCCTGAAGTATCCATTCCTTGCAAGCAAATAAGCATACTGTATTTGCCCTCTGCATACATGGTATCTTGTAAACCACTAATTTCTTTTCTTAGTTTTTTAAGCTTCTTTTTAGCGTCTTCATCAACTTCTTTTGTCTCAAAATTACTCAACGCTTCTCCCGATGAAAACTTATAGCTATCTATATTCATTTGCATTACTTAATTAATAGTATAAAAATACAAAAAATATCCCCTTTTCTTATTGATTTTCTCTTGGGAATTATCAATTTTTACAATCAAAGATTAAATACACTTATAATTTAATTTCCGAAGTTTATAATCTAAACAAAATGACACATGAAAAAAACTGTTATCATACAAGCCAGCTCTAAAAGTAACGGAAACACAAACACTATTATTAACTATTTAAATACTGATAATCGTTTTGACATTATCGATTTAAAAACTAAGAATATTGGTTCTTTTGAATATGATTTTAGCAATGCTGATGACGATTTTATTCCTTTAATGGAAATGATTATTGAGAAATACGATACTATTGTTTTTGCCACGCCTGTATATTGGTATGCCATGAGTGGAATTTTAAAAACTTTTTTTGATAGAATGTCTGACCTTTTGCATTATAAGAAAGAATTAGGTAGAAAATTACGAGGAAAAAATATGGCTATGATAAGTAACTCTGGCACCAACGATTTAAAAAACGGATTTGAAATGCCTTTTATTGAGAGCGCAAAATACTTAGGTATGAATTACCTAGGAGCTACACATACTTGGTTTACAGATAATGGTGAAGATATTAATTCGGAAGCTAAAAAAAATATTGCTGATTTTAGTAAGTTAATTTAAATAAAAAGGTCTTTCATAGGTTGTGAAAGACCTTTTTATTTATTCTACAGGTATACAAATATCTACAACACACTTTCCTTCTGGATGCTCTTGCGGATTGTTATAATAAATTTCAAAAGGGTCTTGATCTGCTTTTTTATAACCATGCTCACTCATCCACACAAAGCTCCTTTCCCATGCCTCTTGAAAATCTTTTGATGCTATTTCTAATCGAGAAACAATACACTTCGTTTTTGGTAATGTTTTTAAATTTACCTCTCCTGCTGTTTTTATACCTTCTAATAAAGTAACACAAGCACTCATTCTTATCTTCTCTGGATCTGTAATTTTTGGACTGTCATGATAAATAGTTAACATTCGTAAATTTTCTTGTGCCATTATTCCTTTCGGATGTGCCCATCTCATTAACTTATTATAAACATTATCAATTGCATCCATTTTCCCTTGATGACTGATATATGCTAATTTTAATGCTGGCATTATTTTAACTTCAGTTTTTGCATTCATTTTTAACCAATTTAAGTTGTTATTTACATTACAAATGTATTGCTCAAATGAAGTTAGCACTTGTCCGTTATTGCTTTCTGTTTTACAAATCTTGCTAAATTTATGTTTACTTTCTTTTTTAAACTCAACGGCACTCATACCATAGAATTTTTTAAATACTCTTGAAAAGGATGATAAGTTTGTAAATCCTACTTTTTCTGAAACCTCTGTAACCGACATTTCTTTTTTGTGTAACAAAAATGATGCTGATTTTTCTATTCTTTTTCTTGTTATAAAGTTGTTTAATGTTTCGCCTGTTACACTCGAAAAAAGACGATGAAAATGAAATGGAGAAAAATGAGCTTTTGAAGCAATGTCATTTAGTAGTAATTTTTCATGTAAATGTTCTTCAATATAAGTAATTGCCTTACCTATTCTTATTACTGTTTTTGGTGTTACTTGTTTTGAAGATTTCATTTAGTTTACTAATTTTAAAAACTTTTATTTAATTACTACTACTTTTTTGCCACGCAAGTAGCCGCATTACGTTTTCCGCTAAGTCATAAATTTTTCTCAAAATTTCATCTCTGCTCTTTTTTGCGGTAGTTATTTTATTTTAATTATTACTTTTCCTTTTACACGTCCAGATTTTTGATAAACTAATGCATCTATTGATTCTGAGAATGGAAATGTTTTATCAATTACAGGTTTAATTAAGCTTGCTTCTACAAGTTTTTTAATCTCTATTAACTGTTTTCTATCTGGCTGCATCAAAATAAGTTTGTAAAATGCTGATTTACTCTTGATTTTCTTCGTTATCTTTCTCCTTTTAATAGACAATACAAAACGAATTATTCCATTAAGTTTCAATTCTATTGCAGTTTCTTTATCTACTTCTCCAATAGTACTAATTACTTTACCTCCTCTCTTTATAACATCAAATGCTTCGACGGTATAATTACCTCCTAATGTATCATAAACAATGTCAACATCTTTTACAATATCTAAATAGTTCTCAGTTTTATAATCAATAACTCTATCTGCACCTAACTCTTTAACCCAAGAAACATTTTTAGTACTCGTTGTTGTATAAACATATGCACCTTTACTTTTTGCATATTGAATAGCAAAAGTTCCTACACCACCAGAACCTGCATGAATTAATACTTTATCACCTGTTTTTAAATTAGCTTTATTAAAAGACTGAATTGTAGTCAGCCCTACTAAAGGTAAACTAGAAGATTTATTAAAGTCTAAGTTTGATGGTTTAAGACTAACTACATTAGCGTTTACCGCAATAAATTCAGCGAATGCACCTGGAAATTCTCTAGGTACTCTAGAGTAAACTTCATCTCCAACTTTTAAGCCTTCAACCTTAATACCTTTTTTTATAATAACCCCTGAAACATCAAAGCCAATAGAAGCTGGAAATGTTAATTTGTGGATTCTTTTCAAGGCTCCTTCAGTGATTTTATAATCAATCGGATTCACACCAGCTGCATGTATTTCAAGAAGTACTTGATTATCTCCTATTGTTGGTATTTTTATTTCATTAAAAGATAAATTAGTCTCAATATCTCCGTATCCTTTTATTTGCAAAGCCTTCATAAATTGTTATTTTTTAGCTCGTTATTACTCCCTCTACTCTTATTTAAAACACAAAAGTACCCACGAATTAAATAACAAATTTGTATCAACTGGCTAACTTTTCTGAATCAATTTAGGATTAAATCCAAATGTCTCCTTAAATACCTTCGAATAATGTGAACTATCTGTAAATCCGAATTGATGCGCCGTTTCTGTCAAGTTTTGTTTTCTTAACATACTAAAAGATTTACTTACCTTATTCCATTGTTGGACCTTCCGAAAGGTAATCCCTGTATTTTCTTTAAAAAGGTGTAAAAATCTACTTTCGGATAAAAAACAAATTTTGGCTATTTCTTTTAACGATATTACTCGATTAAAATTGGCTTCTAAATATTTAATCGCCTTTTTAATTCTCTCATCTTTATAAAAATTTTCTGTTTCGCACTCCCCTTTAAATACGTCTAATAAACTGCTAATTTGTAAAACAACATTTTCAAAATTTATTTTTTCATTTAGAAAATCTATACCGCATTTTCTTAACTCTTTCAAAATTGGATGCTTGAATTCTGAAATTTCATTATTTGATAATTGATTTAAATAATGTCCAATTGGAGAAGTTGGATAAAATAAAAGTAATAAGTGCTCTTTTTCACATGACAATTGATGAGTAACGTTGCTTTTTATTAGAAAGCTTTTAAACTCAGCTATTTCATTATTCTTTTTTGTTAAAATTATTTCGGTATTTAGCGAGATGTTTATTTGAATAGCATAATGTTTATGCAGCAAATTATCTTCAAATTGTCCGATTGAGAAACCCCAGTTATTTCCAAAATATATTTTGTTTTTTTTCATTGTTTCTTCAGGGTTTCATCTTCTATATAAGAAAAGTAATCTTTTAAATTTTGGTTAAAAATCATGATGCTATTTTAGCTCTCTAATACAAGTTTTAAGAAGTATAAATACCATAACATTTATCTATAAACAGGTTTCTTTTATATCAACTCTTTTTCTATAATAACAAAACTATAAAAAAAGCACATACTAATTATGATTTGCACTTTTTCATCCATTATTTATGCACGTTATTCTATACCATTTTATTATTTTCTGTTCCAATATTGAGTTCTTCCCAAAATCGACATACCAATAAAACCTCTAACTTTCAATTTATTATTCTTAATTAATTCTAGATAACAACTATATATTTTTCCCGTTTGTGGGTCAAGAATAGTTCCTCCCTCATATCTAGTGCCAGTATTATTAAGGTTTTCAATAATAATTAATCCAAGTATTGGTTTGTCTTTTTTATCCCCTTTACATTCTTTACAGATTGTATTTTTCTCTCCTCCATATTTTTTGACAATTTTTGCGAAATAGAGATTGTTCGTTTTATAAATTTTTACGACTCCTTTTTTTTCATTCGTTTTATCATCATAAGTTTCCCATTGCCCCACAATATTTTGTCCTTTCGCTGTTGTACTTAATGCTAATATTGCTAACAAAAATAGATATTTCATTATTTTAAGTTGTTTTAGCTGATTATTTTTTTATTCTCATTAGGAACACAAAAATAGCTACTACTTAAACAATAAAATTGTATCAACTAGCTAACTTGTCTGCATCAACTTAGAATTTAACTCAAAAATTTCCTTAAACACTTTAGTATAATATGAACTATCTATAAAATCCGAATTGATTTCTATTTTTTATTCTTTTAAAACTGTACAGGCTATGTATAGTTTTTTACTATTATGAATTTGTAAAGCTTATTATTCTGCGACAGTTAAAAGAGCTAATGAAGATTTTTCTAATGAATTTGAATCTTTTCTACAATTAGTCTTTTGCCTACTTTAATTTTCACTAAATAAATTCCCCGTGTTAAAAAACGTATATCAATAGTGGATTGATTATTTTGAAAGGTTTTAATATGCTGCCCTTGAAGGTTGTAAAATGTCCATTCTATAGACTCATTGAATTGTGTTTTTCCTTTCAAATTAAAATGCAAAAGATCGCTCGTAGGATTAGGAAAAACACTATAAGCTTTTTCAGTATTATGATATGGAGGAGTTGCTTTATCAAAATTAACGCCAAAAAGAGGATAGGGTTGCCCAAACTCATAAGCTCCTCTGTCGGCTCGTCCATCAAAAACAAATGGCAAATTGAGGTTATCAATAGCTACCCCAGAATTGATCGCTGCTGAACCATCAGTTAGCTCTAGATCTCGTTGACCAGGAACAACACCTAGCACATAATTGTTTGGTAAATTCGCATCCTTTAAATCAGACATTGTAATAGCAATTCCATTCGATTCTATATCAGTTCCTGCCTGTAAAGCACCAATATTCTCATAACGAATATTAGACCATTTAAACCATTCGCTCTGGTTAGTTCCGCTTCTTTCTGAAAAATAAGCATTATAATCCCAATCATCTATACTACCCGATACTAACCCGAATTCCTCAAATACGTATTCTGTACCCATAATAATATTGTTTCTTAAATAAGTGTTCTGCCAACCACTTGGAGAAGATAAACCATTACCATTCTTATTACTTGTATTATGTACAATAATAAGACCTGCTGGGCTTCTATTCATTTTATGGGCAGAAAAACCGTCTTCTATGTTAAAAAACTCATTCCTAAAAATATAACAAGGACCTCCTAAAACTGGCGCTAAACTCGTACCTGTTCTACTATTATATACTCGATTCCTATATACTCGACTGTTAGCTATAGTAAAGTCTATTTCAATACCATCATCTACACAATATGCAATATCATTATAGTAAATATCCATGCTGTAAGAAACATCAACAGCTCTTCCGTCAGTAGAAATTCCGTCTCCAAAGTATTGAATCGTATTGTATCTTACCACATTATTATTCCCTCGAATATCAATACATCTTTCAGATGGAATTCCAGATTGTGGCCAAGATGTAGTTCCTGTAAATTCATTATTTTCAATAGTTTGATCATGTTCCCATCCATTCTCTCTTCTGTTGTAATAACCATAACCTACATCTTTAATTTTGTTATTTTTAATAGTTACAAAAGCAGTATTTTCTGCATTAATTGCCCAATGCCCATTTTGAATAACAAAACCATCAACAATAAGGTATTCGGTAGTTTTTGAAAAATCACCAATATTAACAATCCCTGCACTTGTATTAGCCCCATCAATAATAGCCCCATGAAGGTTTTTACTTTTAAATACAATTGGGTTACCTACTGTACCATCAGCGGTAATGGTAAATGGTTTGTACAAACCATCTAATATTAAAAATAAATCGCCTGCCACAGCGTTATCAGCTGCCATTTGCAATCCTAAAAAAGGAGTACTCTTTGTTCCATTTCCGCCACCGCTTCCAGGTGCTACATAATAGATAGAACCAGTAGAAGAATGTTTTAGTGGCGTTTTAGTAGATATGGTTCTAATTTCTGTTATGCTTCCGCCATCTGGATCAGTTATACTTAACTTCAATTCATATGCTGTACCAGGTTCTAAAAAAAGAACACTCCCGGCAAGATAATTTTTATTTAAACTAGTATTATTTACTTTCATCTCTGGGTAAGCTCTCAACGTTTTCGCTCCTTGTAAATACGTCGCCGTTCCCAATACTCGATACGCTATTTCAAGATTGCTATTATGATTATTATCATCATTAATTTCCCACAATACACTAATATGTTCATATGTAGCATCTAAACGAATGTCTTTTGGTGTAATTTTATTCTGAGAAAAAACAGTTCCTATCACAAACATTAAACTTGTAACAGTTATAAGTTTTATGTTTTTAAAATTGATAGTTTTCAGCTTTTCATTCATCTTGTTTATTTTTTAGTGAAAAATATGTCTAATCTTAAAACGACTACCAACAATAATTATTTTACTATTAAATGTGCGTAATTAGGTATTTTAAAGATAAATGCAATATCTTGTTATTATATAATATAACAGCACTTTCCCTTGCTGTTTTTTCACTTTAAAAGTCAATCAAAACGATCATAATTACGAGAAATAAATTACCTATCAAAGAAACAATTAGAAATCCAATTGCTTCGATAATCAACTATAAATTGTTTAATTCTATTTTTTAGTGTTTTTTACTTACTTACAAGGCTACTTTCTCTAAAAACTAAAGTTTAATAGACTAATTTTGTTTATTTTTTACATTATTCGTTATTAATAATAGTATTTTTTATCACTTTTAAATTATTAAAATCAGAATTATCAATTACTATATCTGCAATTTTTTCTGGTTCATTTTCTGCTAAATACATTCTCGAAGATTCGTGATAACGCTTTTCATATTTTTCTTTCGTTAATTCAACTCCTCCAAGAGAATCTTTATCCCTTTCAACTCCTCTTTTTATCGCTATTTCAAAACTTGTTTTTAGATAAATTTTTAAGTCCCAATGATTTCTATAATTTGGCTTAAATAAATAAGCTCCATCAGTTATTAAAATCGAATTATTTTCTAATTTTATAGGCTCTAAACTCAAGTATTCATCAGTTTCTAAATTGTGTGTAGCAGTTGTATAATTTGGAAAATCAGTTTGAGAAGATTTTAATACTTTTTCTACAAACACTATTTCGTCGTATGAGTCTTCGTAATAGCCTTTTGCTGAATTTCGACCCTGCTTATATCGAACTTCTTTATTAAAATGAAATCCATCAATTGAAACTTGAATTGCGTTCAAATTTTCTGAATTCAGATATTTAATCAATTTTTCAGCCAAAACAGTTTTTCCTGTTCCCTCAATCCCGTTTATTGCAATTCGAATTGGTTTATCTTTTTTTTCTTGAATAGATAAAATACTCATTCTTATTAACTCAAATGTTTCTTTCTCGTTCATATCATTATATATTACTACTGATGTTAAATATATGACTAGTTTGACAGAAAATAAATGATTTTTTGGGGGTAAAGGGCAAATCAAAACTTTTTACTTTCTTTTATCTTTTCATTTTAGATCTAAATCAAAAAATTTGATAGACCTATTTAAAATTCTGGGTTAAGTACCAAAACCTGTATTAACATTTCTCAAAAGTGAAGAAAAGAAAGTTTTTTGATGCAAACCTGAAATAATAAACTTCTCATCTCTTAACTCGTTTAGGTTATTTAACGATTTTTTACATAACCAATGGTTATTCGGAACAACTAAACAAATTGGCTCTGAAGATAACTTTAACGAATCAATGCTTATATTTTTTATTTCATCTCTACTAAATGCAATATCTGTTTGATAGTTAAGTAATAATTTTTCATGATTCTCATCTACTGGCTCAGTTAGTTCTAATTTAAGTTCTGGTAAATTAGTATTTAAAGTTTCCAAAAAAGTTGGTAAAAATTTAAAAGCAATAGACCCCGGATAAGTTATTGAAACTTGACCAGTTATTCCTTTATCAATTTTTTTTGCTTGTCTATGAACCTGATCTAACTCATTTATAATAACGGTCCATTTATCTTGAAGAAATTTACCTGCATCGGTAAGCTTTACATTTCTTTTATCTCTTTCAAAAAGTTTAACACCTAATTCATCTTCTAGAGATTGAATTTGCCTACTTAAAGTAGATTGGGATATAAATATTTTTTCAGCAGTTCTCCAAAAATGTAATTCACTAGCAAGTGTTAAAAAATATTTAATTTGTAGAACATTCATGATTAATGCGTTTTATGCATTAGTATAGCTAAAATATGTATTTTTCAATTTGAATCAAACAATTTTCTTTGTTCCCTAGTTTTATTTAATTCTTAAAAGAAAATAATTATGGGAATAGAAAATTTTATCACTTTTATATTAACTGCGCTACTTTTTGTTATGACACCAGGGATTGATACATTTTTTGTATTAAACAAATCTATTGATCAAGGACGAAAATCAGAGATTAATGCAACACTAGGCATAAGTACAGGTGTTTTAACTCATTCTTTATTGGGAGCCTTGGGGCTATCTTTTTTTATTGCTAAATCTGCTTTTGCTTTTACAATTATTAAGTATGTAGGCGCTGTTTATTTAATTTATTTAGGTTTCTTAAAGCTTAAAACTAAAAGTGAATTTTTACCTAAATCAGTTACAAGTAAAAAGAAACAGAAAAATAAAAGTGACTTTTGGGCTGGTTTTTTAACTAACACATTAAATCCGAAAGTTGCATTATTCTTTTTAGCTTTTTTTCCTCAATTTATTAATCCAGCTCAAATTCATAATCCTATTCCGTTTATAATCCTTGGTTTAACATTTGCAATAATCGGAATAGTTTGGTACTTAAGCCTCACTTTA
Organism: Tenacibaculum ovolyticum DSM 18103; assembly: GCF_000430545.1. GTDB lineage: Bacteria > Bacteroidota > Bacteroidia > Flavobacteriales > Flavobacteriaceae > Polaribacter > Polaribacter ovolyticus. Next base: position 184,693 of record NZ_AUMF01000010.1, on the reverse strand, counting down.
TTGGCTAGTGTATTTTTTGAGAAAATTAAAAATAACCCAAAGCTTGGTTTACGACTACATAAATTTAGTGGTTTCGCTTTTATATTAATGGGACTTAAAATAGGTTTAACTAAAAATTGAAGTTGTAGTTAACTCCTAGTTGGTTGTTTTACTATGCATATTTTAGGATGGGACAAAGTCAGGTAATAGTGTAATAATTAAAGAATAGAAAATTACGAAATCTTATGTTTTTATGTTCCTTTAACACATGTAAACATAATAAACATTTAGAGATATTTATGAGTGTATTATAAACAATGGAAAGAGTAAAAAACTAGCTTTAATAACAGCCTCTTCTTAATACTTTTCATACATTCTTGGCAGTAGTTTCTTCCCTATTATATTCTGAAAGAAATTCACTAAAACAGAAATTATCAATAAAGGAATTATCGTTTCTAAAATTGCATCTTTAATACTTATAAATAAATTAAATATTTTAAACTGAACGGTAGTACTATTATTTATAAATAATACATATTTAAAAGTAGTGATTATTAAAAATAATAAAAAATTAATAAAAACAAAATAAAAATAGTGTGTTCTATATTTTTTGTTTTTATAAATGATAAAAGTAGCCAACCAAGAAAAAACAAGGATAGAATAAGCAAAATAAGAATCGAAATATTGACCTTTTTTAACAAAATAACCAGCATCTAAAAATGTTACAAAGAAAGAATATAAATGCATTATACCAAATACTAGTATAATGTTTACAAGAATAGCTGTTATATGGAATTTCATTAGATATAAAAATATGTATTGTTATTATTTTCTAACTCTCTTGTGCCAATCGAGAAGAAAGAATCGCATTTAATGTTTCCATCTCCATCAATTGTTTCTGGGCTAGTTCCTCTTCCTGCTCCAATAGAATAAAAGCTATCATTTGCATCATAGAAAACAATTTTTCCATCATCAATAGGATATCCTCGTTTATAAAGTTCATAATTAACAGTAGTCATCCGTTCTAAGAAACAAAAATTTGCTTCGAAATCGAAAACAAACAATTCTTAAATTAAACTAATAAATGCAATACTTTTAAATATAAACAATTACTTATTCCCATTGTTAGGAATATCTATTTTTTTAACTTCTCGCATACGAACCGTATCAGACCACTCCATTAAGAAACGAGTTTTATTCCCAAATCTGCTTTCTGAAAAAGAAAAAACAGTGTCTGTAACATACCCTTCTTTTTCAAGAAGTAAATTACTAACAAAATTTGAACTTTCTTTTTAAAAAAAAAAGTAACCCTTTTTATCTGTGTAAGTATATTTAACTAACTTATAATCCATTTCATGAATCCTTACATTTTCTAAAGGTTCATTTTTCGAATCATAAATATAGCCTCTGTAATTATCAACTAGTTTGTAAGACGGATGCCAACAACCTGTAAATAGCAATAAAACAAGAATACTCATTAATTTTTTCATTAGTTTAATTTTAATTTAGTTAACCATATAAGCCCTAATAGATCTTTTTCAGAAAGTACTCTTCTTTTAAAATAGTCATAGGGACGAAAATCATCTGCATATTTCATTAGGTCAATTTCTTTCCCTCCCGCAGGGTACCTAGTTCCTTTAACAGGGCTTTGTATAATCACACTTGGGTGCGAAGTTCCTTTATGGGTATATGAATGGTATTTACCCTTTAATTGATCCAATAATTGATGCCCTATTTCATGAACGGCAGTTACTTTAAATTCTATTACTTATTCCCATTGTTAGGAATATCTATTTTTTTAACTTCTCGCATACGAACCGTATCAGACCATTCCATTAAGAAAAGAGTTTCTCGTTCTCCACTATGACTTACTGAAAAAGAATTAATAGTATCTGTAATATACCCTTCTTTTTCAAGAAGTAAATCATCAACAAAAGTTGAACTTCCTGGTTTTTAAAAAAAATAACCTTTTTTATCTGTATAGGTATATTTCGCAGACTTAAGGTTCATTTCATGAATCCTTACATTTTCTAAAGGTTCATTTTTCGAATCATAAATATAGCCTCTGTAATTATCAACTAGTTTGTGGGACTTACGCCAACAACTTGTAAGTATTAGCAAAACTAGAATACTCATTATTTTTTTCATTTTTTTATTTTTAATTTAGTGAGCCATATTAAACCTATTAAATCTTCTTTACTTGCAACTCTTCTTTCATAAAAATCTACAGGCTTTTTACCATTATAATATTTCATTAAATCGATCTCATTACCTTTTGAAGGAAAGTTTTCCCCATTTGAATCCATAAAATCCAAGTGAGTAATTTTATCAGAAAATGATTCTTCTACTGGTTTTGTGTCTTGTGGTAAGTAATAAGAGCTACCTTTATGCTGCCATGAATAAGTCGTGCCTTTTAAGGCTTGTAATATTTCATGCCCTATTTCATGGGCTGTAATATCTGAAAAATTATATTTTATTTCTTTTTTAAATATATTGTATCTAAATCAATTATTTTATTCTTCCTTATATCTATAAATCTATACTCATCTTTATATCCTTGTTTTTTAAAAATAATAGCAAAACTATTATCTCCTTCCATTTCATTTCTTTTTATATTAAACTCAAATTCTCCATTAGTTTTTAAAATCAAATTTTCCCTTTTAGCATAATTAGAATGCATGGGTGAATAAGTAATTTTTGATCCAATTTCTATATTTAGAGCAGGAAGGTTTTGTGTAGTGTAAACAAAACCTTTTATTTTTGTGTCTATTTTATTTTTACAACAAAAGAATGAAATAGAAATTGTTATGAATATTATATACTTCATTTTATTTTTAGTTTAGTTAACCAAAGTAGACCTAGAATATCCTTTTCATGAGCAACTATTCTTTTGTAGTCATATCTTGTTGGGTCATTATTATAATATTTCATTAAATCTATATTCCTTGAATATAGATAGTTTTCTCCTTTAGTGTTCTCCATAAAATCTCTATTGATATATTCTTCTTTAAAAGATTCTTTACTTGTTGGCTTAGTATCTTGTGGTAAGTAATAAGAACTGCCCTTATGCTGCCAAGAGTATACCGTCCCTCCAAAAGATTGTAGTATTTCATGCCCTATTTCGTGTGCAGCAGTATATTTGAACTCTTTTTCTTCATCTCTTTCTTGATAGTATTGCCAACCATTTAATTTATATAACCGATGTGTTTTATCCAAATTTTTCCAATTAGTATAATTTATTTAACCTACATTATAAGAAATACGCTGAACAATACCGTCAGGAAGGACTCTTGCAAGTTCATCCATCTTATTACCATCACCTAAAGTACTTGTTCCAGGGTTTCCAGAACGAGACCAGGGATTATTTGTATTATAAATTAAAGGAATATCATTTAAACTAATATTTGAATTTTCTGTATTTATGGCTGTTACTATTATTTCCCAATTCATGCCATTAATTATTGTTCCTTCCGTATTAGAGTGTCGTCTGCTCCAATGAATATTTACACCTTCTAGAACCATTTTTTTTAATTCTTCAAATTTTTTTGTTCTATTTTTTATTATAGGTTTTCTATAGTAAGATAACGCTTCCTTAGGTATTTCATCCCAAGGACATTCTGATATAGTAATAGGATCAGGAGCTATTATTTCATCAACACATTCAACACCTCTTTCTCCTCCATCTTTAAGATTCACACGAAGTGTAACATCAATACGTTTGGTCTTTTTATTAATTTTAGTATCTACCCAATTTACCTCTTTATACTCAAAAGAAAACTCGCTGCTTTCTGCTATTTTTTCTATACCATTTCGTTTCCCTTTTATACGTGCTTTTAGTTTACCTGTGGTAAAAATAGTACTATCGTAAATACCATTCTTATCAAAACCATCCCACTTAACATGGTATTTTCCTTTTGGGTAATTACTTTGCGTGTTTTGGCTATTGGTAGTAGAATTAGACGAATTACCCGAACCTTTTGCGGTTACAACAACTTCATCTAATGTTTGTTCGCCTGAATAATACGACTGAATAATTTTATTATTGTGTAAAAACTCTACTTGAAAATCGTCAATACCATTTTCAGTAATATCTATTTCAAATTCAATATTTTGATTTTCTGACGATTTATTAAACGCAGGAATTCCTAGCGGAACTAGTGTTTTCTTATCGGTTAAATGTTGTATACTTAAATAAAAATTCTCCTTCTTCTCAGCAGCCTGCACAGGCGATTTGTAAGTTTCCTCTTCAATAGGTGTTATGTGCCAGCTTCTATGAATTTTGCTACCATAGTTTTGTATAGCAGGAGAAATTATCATTTCTACCCTCATTCCGCCACCGTTAGCATCAAATTTAAACTGATAATAAACAACAGGCGCATCTTTAAAGATCCATACCTTTAGTTGATCGCCATTCGCATCATAGAAAACAATTTTCCCATCATCAATGGGATAGCCTCGTTTATAAAGTTTGTAATTAACAGTCTTCATGCGTTTTAAAAAACGAAAGTTAGCTTCGAAATCGAAAACAAATTTAAGTAAGCCGCCTTTATTATAGAATATAGGAACACCCTTATATTTGTTAAAATCTTTAGTGTAAACGGTTTCTACTGTTAATAAGCCTACTACATGTCCCAAAAAATGTAATTGTGATTTTGCCATAATTTTTTTCTTTACAATTAATAAATGTGTAAATCATAAGTATTTGGTCTGGGAGTTGTTGTTCTTTGTAAAAAGAACATTGCTTTTTTTTACAAATGTATTTTATGAAAAAGAGAAAAGGCATTAAAAAGCCGTAAAAAAAGTAAGGTAAAACCATCTTTTTTTGGTTGTGTAGTTATTCTTTACAATCGATACGCTAACAATTGCAGCTAGAGAGTTGCTCTTTGCAGGCGGTACGCTAACAATTACAACGAGGGAGTTGCTCTCTGCAATCGGTACGCTAACAATTACAACAAAGGGGTTGCTCTTTGCGGGCAGTACGCTAACAATTACAGTAAAGTTTTTATTGTTTTAACTTTAAGTTGTTAAAAATCTCTATTGAATCAATAGCTAAAACAATTAAAAATAACTCATCAGCTCTCAGCTTAGTAATTTCATTTAAGGTTAATTGGGATAATCTAGCTTAACTATCATTTTTACATATTTTATCTAAATATGTCTTAAAAAACAAACAAATTTCTGTTTTAAGCTCACTTAATTTTAGTTTTCAGAAAGCCTGCGCGAAAAATAAAAGCCCTAAAAAGGGCTTATTTTGTAGTTGTTTCTTAAAATTATGATTCATGAAGCTATTACTAATGTTGCAAACCATTTTTCATTCAATTTCTGCTCTTAAATTTTCGATTTCAGAATCCCAAAAACTCGATTGAATATAATAATCTGGATTTAGTTTTTTAAAACCATTTTCTAATTCGACTAAATGATTTTCAGTGAATTTTGAGTCAAAAAAACCATCTTTTCCTAGCTCTGAATTTACCTTTTCAATGAAGTTTCTAAACAACAACATTGAGGAGGCCAATTCCGATATATTTTTATTCATCGTCTGGATAATTTCAAAATCTTGTTCGTGGTCAAGTAAAATTAATTTGTCATTATCTGATGAATCTATACAAATTGGATTTCCACTTCCGTCTGAGCCAAATATCCAATAGTTTTTGGCCTTTTCATTTAAGTCATAATCATCATAGTAACCTTGAATTGTATTAAACTCCCAATCATAGCTTCTTAATCCAAAGCTTAAAAAAGGTGCAGAATCTTCAGGTAATCCCACTTTTAGAAATCCTTTTGTTTCATTATTCAGATTTGATTTTTCTACTTGCTCGGAAGGAAATTCAATCCATTTTTCTGAATCATCTCTCATCCAGATTTCCTTAAATTCAATTGGACTCATTTGTTTTTCTCAAATTTATTACAAAATATTCAGCTATAATAAGCTATTAAACACTTAGTCAAAACTTTTTATTTTGTTTTAATTTTTAATTATCTAAAGCCAAATCAGAAGATTTAGCGAACTCTATAAAATACAGTAAATTTTGGATTAAGCACCGAACCCTGTATTAATTCTATCCCTTGCTACCTGTAGGTTTTTCTTTTCCAGAACCAAATGTGTCTTTTATTTCAGATATTGGCATAAATACACTGTCCAAACTCCTAGAGGTATTAAAATCACCACTTCCATCTGCAAGAGTAGCAGAAGCCATAGCTATTCCAGTAATTACAATATCAGCTGTTAATACTCCATATTTTGCCCAAAAACCCTTCAGACCTATATTTTACTTGTACTATAGAATTTTTAATAAATTCGTTTTTTAAATCAAAAATATTAGCCCAATTACTGATATGTAGCCTACCTATTAATTTACTTTTTAATGCTTTTTTAAGTTTAATCTCTATTTCTGTTTTATCTTTTTCAAATTTTTCCTCTCTAATCGAAAATCTCAGTTTATCCAATGATACTACAGTTTGATTATTTTTTAGATGTGTGCAAATTACTTTTCCATCTTTAAACTGTATATTTTTAATAAAGTTCTGTTGTCTATTTAAACATCTTTTGTTTGAGTAGATATCCAGAAGTAATATTGAGAAAGCAAGAAGAAGAATAAACCAATTAATATTAAAGTAGAATAAAGCAATTATTGCCAATATCTCAATTAGTATTAAAACCCTATAATAGTTTTGTTTGTTATTCAGATTGTCTCTTTCGAATGTTTTCATTTTTTTGCGTTTTCAGGTAACGAGCGCGTGTATGAAACGTAGCGCAAGAATTCACTTGCTTTTGGGTTTTACACAGAGCCAATTTTTAATTTCTATGTTTAGTTTTCTATAAATATAGCCAAATTAAAATTTGGCGGTCACGGCAGAAAAACCAAATCTTTCGATTCATCACAGACCAGCTATGTTTTCATACATTGTGTTGTGAGGAGTTTTAACTTTTTTCAAAGTCAAGTATTCCTTTTTTCTTAAGGTCATTGAGTTTCGATATTTCAAAGAAATCAGATATCCAAGTACAAGCTCTATGTAAATTGTCAAATGAGGTCAAATAACAATGATTTTCGGAGAATATGTTTTGATGAATGAAATTTGCGTCAAAATCCCATTCCATTATATTTTCTAAGACTTTACTTCGAGCTTCATTAGTCAGTTTTACTTCAAAGAAATTGTGTTTAGGCCATACAGTATATTTAGTTTTTTTCTTTTCATCTAAGATTATAAAATCAGAAATAGTGTCATAAATTCCTTTATCAAACATACCTTCAATTGACCATATGCAATTCTCAGGTAGACAATCAAGAATTTCTTTAATGAATTTGTTTTTGTTTGGAATCTCAGTTATAATCCAACAATTATCATAATCAATTTCCCTTTCAGACTCAGTCGAGTCATCGTTAGGTTTAAATAATCTTTTGATAATTTTTAGCATTTATTATGTTGATTTAATTCCTCACAACAACTGGATAAACACACTAGTGTGTTTATTTTTACTATATAGCTACTCAAATATACATAAATCTTTAATCTTCGTAAATAATTTAAGAGGACACATATCTAATCGTTTTAATTTTAATTAAAGCACAATTTACAACATACTATAAACACTATATTTTAACAGAGTAAAGGATTTCAAAAAAATCATAATACCCTTTAAACTATATATCATCACCCTATTTAATTCCATTATCTTGTATAAAATAACCGTATCTTAAACGAATAACATCCATCTAACATAACATTTCTTAAGTTGAAAAGAAAAAACCACAGGTTAATTCACCAATTTTAAACATACCTTATTAATTATCGCTACTTCCTTATACATGGTATGATTTTTATTTAAAATTAATTGATAATCAAGATCCTTAAAACTATCAAACCATGCTTTTTGGGGCTTAAAATCATCTAATTCGCCATAATACAACATAATATCACAAAAAGGTTGCGCTACCTCGTATCGTAATCTTGTAGATGAAACTGCTATAAAATGAGTAACGTTAATTCCTTTTAAGGCTGCCTTCCACCCTATTACTCCACCAACACTAAAAGCAAGTATTGTAACTGCTGTTTTTTCTAATTCTAATAAATTAGTTACAGCTTCATTAATTCCTTTTTCAACAAAATGCAAATGCCTTTCTTCTTCTGATAGATTTACGTTTACTATGCCTGCCAATAAACAACTATCATAAAACTTTACTTCATATTTTACCGATAACTTTTTTATATATAAAGAAAGCCATTCAATATTCTCACTTCCCCACAAATCTGATAAAATTAACAATCTAGGTTTCATAAACTTTTGTTGTTTTTTTGAAGTATAAAAAAAACAAAACCGCTAACAAAATATAAAACTACATCTATTACATCTGCAGTATATCGAATATTAACTTTAGGCAAAATATATTCATATAACAAAGCATACATGCTACATATGTATAAAATAACCCAAATAGGAATTTCATAGCCTTTACTCCCCTTACTCCACCTTAAAACAACTAAACTAACTGTTAATAGTATAGGGATAATTAAAAAATCATTTAGGTAAAACTGAACAATACCTGGGAGTTTAACATTAAGTTTCTGAGCAATATAAACACTTGTTCCTGTTATTAATGATAGTATAAAGTAAACAGGCAACACTCCTCTCATTTTACCCTGCTGCTACCATTGTTATAAACCAAGCCAAAGCACCTCCTATTAAACTAACTAGCAAAAAGGCTGAGTATAAAACCCACCCTACAACTCTATAAAGAAAAAAAGGATGTTTTTTTAAACGCTCTGTTAAGTTTGGGTTATCTATTTTATGTTTTGCTTTTTTTACTTCAGACTTCTTAAAAGCCTCCTGCTTTAAAGCTCGTTTTTTTTCATGAGAAATTAACGTATTACAATTTTCACAATACTCTTTATTGGTATTAAACAATCCACATTCTAGGCATTTAATATTTCTTGTAACACTCATCTCTTACGCTTTAAAACTGTATTTATTTTTGTTTTTATAAGGACGAATGATCAACCTTGTTTCTCTGTCAAAACGAATATAATTGTACATCCAATTCATAAACACAATTACCTTATTTCTAAAACCTATTAATGAAAATAAGTGTACAAACATCCAAACAAACCAAGCAAAAACACCTTGAAACCTCCATTTAGGTAAATCTACCACAGCTTTATTTCGCCCAATAGTAGCCATAGAACCTTTATCGTTGTACTTAAAAACCTTTTGTTTTTTACCTTTAAATTTTGCTAAAATGTTTTTTGCTAACAAACTTCCTTGCTGAATTGCAGGTTGTGCCATCATAGGATGCCCGTATTCATATTCTTTAGTTTGCATACAAGCTACATCACCAACAGCATACACATTATCATAGCCTATTACCTTATTATATTCATCAACCTTAAATCGGTTTGCTCTTTCAACCAAACACTGTTGCTGTAAACCATCAATAACTTTCCCTTTTACACCAGCAGCCCAAATAACTGTTTCAGCATTAAAATGATCATGACCGTTTGTTGTTACCGTTGTTCCATCATAATCTAAAACTCGAAGATCTTTCCAAACATCAACACCTAGTTTTATTAAAAAGTCTTCAGCTTTTTCTGATGCTTTACTACTCATCCCTTTCAGTAACTCTCCTGAACTCTGAATAAGATTTATTTTCATCTGACGAATATCTAAATCAGGGTAATCCTTTGGTAAAATCCCTTTTTTCATCTCTGCCAAAGCACCTGCTAATTCAACCCCTGTAGGACCTCCCCCAACAATTACAAAATTCATTAAAGCCCTACGCTTATCTAAATCCGTTTCGAGTAACGCTTCTTCAAAGTTTTCTAAAACTAAACTTCTAATATTTAATGCCTGCGGAACCGATTTCATTTCCATTGCATATTTTTCAATATTAGTGTTTCCGAAAAAATTAGTGGTTGATCCTGTAGCAATAATTAATTCATCATACTCTAAATCACCAATAGTTGTTTTAATCGTATTACTTTGTTCATCCACATTAACAACCTCAGCCAAGCGAAAATAAAAATTCTCAACATCGTTAAAACGCTTACGTAATGGAAAAGCAATACTATCTGGCTCTAAACCACCTGTTGCTACCTGATATAATAAAGGTTGAAATGTATGATAATTATGTTTATCTATTAATACAACTTGAAGCTCTTGTTCTTCTAATCCTCTTGCTGCCGCTAGTCCAGCAAACCCTCCTCCAATAATTACTATTCGCGGAAAACTTGTTTGAGGTATATTCATATTTAAATGATTTTGTTACAGAATAGCAAATTTAATTAAAAGTTGAATTTTATTCTTTAAATTTGCCAATAACTTAACAAAGTTATTTAGCTACCCAAAAACGCACTGCTATGTTTAAATTTTTCAGAAAAAAGAAAGTAATCGATTTAATTATTAAATGCGACACCGACCTTGTTGTTATTAACGAGAAACCAATTACTTTTCCTACAAATTACAATAGCTTAATTAGTATTTTAGGTAATCCAGATAGAGAACTTCAAAAAACAAATCATTATATGATTTGGGATAACTATGGTGTATTTTGTGGTTACACAGACAAAGACAAGATATTATCTTTAAACGTATATCAAAACAAAAAAGATAAAAGCGAATACAACACCAAGAAACAATTTAAAGGTAAATTGTTATTAAACGAAGAAGAAATTACCAATAGTGAATTTAGCAAAATTCCTTTAGGAAAAATTGCTATTCATAGATTAGGTAGTGAAAATGAAATTCGTTTTGGTTTTAGTTTAGGAATTAATAAAGTTTATAATTTATAATTCCCTTTTTAACTGTTGCATTGATTTATTGGTTGTTATTAAACTAGTAATCAACTCTTTTCTTAACACCTCAATATCTTCATCAAAATACCTTGCCCATTTATACTCTTTAAACAATGTTTGAATTTGCTTTAAACGTTGGTGTGCAAACTCTGATGTCATTAAAAACAAATCGCTTGTCTTTTCAGCTTTTAAACGTTTAATTTTTGCTTGTTTAGCTAAAAAATCTACGACTACATAAAACACCTTATCAGTATCATTCAGCTGATAAAAAGTATCCCAATTAGCAAAGCCTACATAATAGTTTTGACTTTGATACACCTCTATACCTTTAATTTTCCAGCGACAATTAGCAACTCGTCCCCAATGATTTGAATACCGATACACCCCTTTTTCTGTGTAAAAATATAAACTTCCTGATTTACTTTGGTAATGCGCCGATTTACCTTCAAAAAAATCTATAGGCAGCGATTCAAACTCACAATAAGTATGCTTAAAAAAATTAAATTTATGATAAGTTTTCAATTATAATCTATTTTTAAGTTTTGTGAATTCTTGTTCTAAAAACAACATTTTTTCCTCTAATAAATCATTAAACTCTGGTAATCGTTTAAAAAACACATATCGTATTCTCCACAACTCTTTAACATCTTTTAATTCATACTTTTTATCTTCTATATTCTTATGATCAGCTCTTAAAACAACCTCTTTTTTAGTAACATATAAGCGCCTAAGAATTAACGCATCTTCAACCAAAACCAACACAACAATTCCGTTGTTTAGTTTTTTTATTACCTCTTTAGGTACAAACTCTCCAACAACAATATCTTTTGGGTACAAACCCTTATCATGGTTTGTCATTTCTAAACTAGAAACAGTATAACCTCTAAACACCTTGTCTTTATTTATTGGCAACTGCAACACAGGCATATCATTTACAAAATTTTTCTTATCATAAAACTGAATATATTCTTTTATATTTTTTTCAGTAACACAAGGAACTGCAGTAAACTCTTCTTTTTTTACAACCTCATCAGCAACTGTTAAATCTCCTTTAAAACGCAAAAGCTCATTTACAGTTAATTCAGAAGTTAACATACTACCGATAGAAATGCTAAAATAATTAGCAATCTTAATAATAGTATCTATCTTAGGCTCACTTCTACCCTCTTCATAAGCTCCTAAAGTAGCCCTCTTCAAGTCAAAAACCTCAGCAAAAGCTTGCTGACTCAACCCCTTAACTCCTCTAATTTTTTTTATATTTTTCCCAAAAAAAGACATAATTGCTAATTTTATTTGCAAACAATAAATTTATTCGTATATTTACACTAACAATATTAGCAAATAAATTCATCTGTTGCTAATATTTTTAGATGAAATTGAAAAAAATTAATAACTAACCAAAAAAAACACCTATGATCCTATTTACACTTTACATTACAAGCGTAGTTTTCAAAACTTTTTCGTAATATTAGCATCGCTAAAAGAAGAACATATTAACTACTTAATTAATTGCTAATGAACCCACATTTCACAAAAACTAAAGATTTTTTACTTCAGTTAAAATTCAACATCACTAAAGAAAGTGAACAAGATGGAATTTTAGTTATAGAAAAAGAAAATTTCGGAATTAAAAACTTAATTATTGGCGTAGCAAACCCAATAATTATTTTAGAACAATTTATTTTTAAAGTAAACCAACCTAGCGAAGAAGTATTTAAAAGTTTACTTAAAAAAAATAGAGATATTATTCACGGCGCCTTTGTTTTAGACGAATCGGGCGAACGAGTAATTTTCAGAGACACTTTACAACTAGAAAACTTAGATTTAAACGAACTAGAAGCTAGTTTAAACTCATTAAGTTTATTGTTGAGTGAATATTCTGAACAGATAATAACATTTTCAAAATATTAAAAATATGAACATATTTAAAAGACTATTTAAAATAGGACAATCTGAAACTAATTCTGCTATTGATAATATGGAAGATCCTATTAAAATGACAGAACAAGGAATAAGAGATTTACGTGATGATTTAAAAGAAGGTTTAGAGTCTTTAGCGCAAATAAAGGCCTTAGCAATTAGAGCAAAAAATGATTTAGATGAACTAACCTCTAAAGCTGAAGATTATCAACAAAAAGCAATCTTAATATTACAAAAAGCCAAAACAGGTAGCTTAGATACTAACGAAGCCGATCGTTTAGCTAAAGAAGCACTTATTAAAAAAGAAGAAGCTAGTAAACAAGTAAGTAATTCGCAATTAGAAGCCGAAAAACTGAACACCTCTGTTTCTCAATTAGAGCATAATGTTGATGAAATTAAAAACAACATTAATAAATGGGAGAATGAATTAAAAACATTAAAAGCTCGTGTAAAAGTATCGAAAGCAACCAAAAACTTAAATAAGCAAATGGCTGAAATAGATAATTCGAGTACAGTAGCTATGTTAGAAAGAATGAAAGACAAAGTAAACCAAGAAGAAGCATTAGCTGAGGCTTACGGAGACATTGCAAAATCTTCTAAGTCTATCGACGACGAATTAAATGACGCCATTGATTTTACTGAAAACAATGCTGATAATGATTTAGCTAAATTAAAAGAACAATTAGGTTTAAATAATAAAGACGCATAATATTGAATTCTATTACAGACATAATATTTTCGAGTGTAAATAGTACACTAACCATATTAGTAATCATATTACTTCTTTACTGGATAGTTACTATGGTTTCAGGAATTGATTTTGACTTAGATATTGACGTTGATATCGATGTAGACATTGATATTGATGCAGATATCGATATTGATACAGGTATTGAAGGAGGAAATGTTGATTTTCACGATATAGCCAATGCAGAAGTTAATAAAGAAGATGTTCTTGGTAAAAGAAGAAAACCTTTAAAATGGTGGCAAATAGTATTAATATATTTCAACTTTGTTGGATTGCCATTTATGTTTACGTTTACTTGCTGGATTTTTATTTGGTGGATTTGCACCGCTGCCAGTACAGTAATAACACATAGCTTTAATAACAGCTTTGGTTTTGTTTTAATGTTAGCAGGCTTCTTTCCTTCATTAATTATCACCAAAATATTTACAACACCCTTTAAAAGCTTCTTTAAAAACTTAAATCAAGATGGAGATAAACCAACTGATATAATTGGAAGAACCGGTACTTGCTTATCTAATATTTCAGATAAAAAACTAGGTTCTGCTGAAGTTTCTGCTGACGGAAATCACCTCTCAATAAATATTAAATCCTTAAATGGAGAATCTATAAAATTTAGAGAATCTATTTTAATTATCAAACAAAGTCAAGATAAAACATTTTATTACGTACAAAAATACAATAACTAAAAAAACTAATTAATTACTATGATGGATAACTTACTACAAATTGTTGGAATGGGAATTGGACTATTATTATTCTTAGTCGTTTTATACTTTGCCATTGTTGCAATGTTTTACAAAAAAGTACCACAAGGGCAAGCCTTGGTACGTACAGGTTTTAAAGGTACAAAAGTTGCTACCGATAGAGGAATGTATGTTGTTCCTGTTTTTCACCGTGTTGAGATTATGGATATTTCTGTAAAGAAAATTCAAATTGAACGTTTAGGAAATGATGGTCTTCTTTGTAAAGACAATATGCGAGCAGATATTAAAGTTGCTTTTTTTGTTCGCGTAAATAATGAAGTAGAATTTATTAAAAAAGTAGCACAAACTATTGGTTGCGAAAGAGCATCACACCACACTACTTTAGAAGAGTTATTTGAAGCTAAATTTTCTGAAGCTTTAAAAACTGTTGGTAAGAAATTTCAATTTATCGAACTATACGAAGCTCGTCGTGAGTTTAGAGATGAGATTGTAGATATTATTGGTACCGATTTAAATGGATATACGCTAGAAGATTGTGCTATTGACTATTTAGAACAAACTCCGGTTTCTTTCTTAAAAGCTGATAATATTTTAGATGCTGAAGGTATTAAAAAAATTACTGAATTAACCGCTGCGCAAAACATTAAGTCTAACTTAATTATGCGTGATGAGCAAAAAGTAATTCGTAAACAAGATGTTGAAGCACGTGAAGCTATCTTAGAATTAGACAAGCAATTGGCTGAAAAAGAAGAACAACAAAAACGTGAAATTGCAAACATTAAAGCTCGTGAAGAAGCTGAAACTTTAAAGGTTAGTGAAGAAGAACGTTTAAAATCTGAATCTGCTCGAATTATTACTGAAGAAAAAGTACAGGTTGCTGAAGAAAACATGGCACGTCAAATTATTGTTGCTGCCAAAAACAAAGAAAGAACTGAAGCTGTTGAAATAGAGCGTGTAGAAAAAGACCGTATGCTAGAAGCAACTGAACGTGAAAGAATTGTAACCTTAGCTCAAATAGAAAAAGAAAAAGTAGTTGAAGTAGAAAAGAAAAACATTCAAGATGTAATTAGAGATCGTGTAATGTTAGAAAAGGGGGTTGTAGAAGAGCAAGAAAACATGAAAGATATTCAAGCTTTTAAAACTGCCGATCGAGACAAACAAGTAAAAATAACAGTCGCTGAAGGGCAAGCTGAAGAATCTTTAATTAAAACAATTAAAGCTGCTGAAGCACAAAAAGAAGCTGCTAAACAAAAAGCTGAGGAAATTAACATTGAAGCACAGGCACAAAAAGAAGCTAGTATTAAAGAAGCAGATGCCCGTAAAACATTAGCAGAAGCAACAGCAAAAGAAGAAGCTACAATTGGTATATCTGAAGCACAAGTACTACATGCTAAAGCAGATGCTCATGAAAGACAAGGTATAGTTGACGCTATAATTATTGAGAAAAAAGCAAAAGCCGAAGCCGCTGGTATTGAAGCAAAAGCTGAAGCAATTAAAAAAGAAGGTTTAGCTGAAGCTGAAGTTATTAAAGAAAAAGCAATTGCTGATGCTGCTGGTATTGAAGAGAAGGCTGAAGCAATGAAAAAACTTGACGGTGTTGGTAAAGAACACGAAGAGTTTAAATTACGCTTAGATAAAGAATTACAAGTAGATATTGCTGAAATAAATGTTCAGAAAGATATTGCAGATGCGCAAGCACAAGTAATTGGAGATGCATTAAGAGCTGCTAATATTGATATTGTTGGAGGTGAAACTATGTTCTTCGATCAAATTATTGGTCAAATTACTAAATCTAAAGGAATTGACAGATTAGTAAAACACAGTGATAACATTCAAGATGTAAAAGATGCTATTTTAGGAAGTGACGATGTAAAAGGTAATTTATTAGAAAAAGTAAAAGGTTTTGCTACCAAATACGGTATTTCATCTGAAGACATTAAAAATCTAACGATCGCTAATTTATTAATGGATTTAAAAAATAAGTCAGCCGATACAGACGAACAAAATCTATTCGGCAACCTATTTAACCTTGCAAAAGGCTTAGGATTATCTGATAAAAAATTATCATAATCATTATAAAAAAGCGCTTGAGTAAACCTTAAGCGCTTATTTTTTATCTTCATTTATTTGAAAATTCTCTTAACTAGATTACTCAAGAAACAATTTCATTCTTCTATTTTAAATGTTTTTGTTGCTTGATTAAAAATCTTGACTAAAAAAAAGCATGGAAAACCAAAATACTTCTCAACAATTAGACGGCGGAACCTATGAAATTATTCAAAGTAGATTGCAAAAACAAAAGCAAGAACTACAAGAACGATTACAACAACTAAACGATGCCAGAAAACATGTTTTTGGTACAATAGAAACCAAACTTATTTCTAATGACCGTATTAATACAGACAACAACTGTATTGCCAGAGACATTATTTCTTTAAGTAACATTTCTATTTTTGGCTACAATGTACATTTTGGTTTACGTACCGATATAAAACTATCTGATGTATTTAGTATTTACGAATACAAAGACAATCATTTTCAATCAAAAGATCTTGAGTTATTAAATGACCCTATCTTTTTAGACGATTTTACAAACCTATATAAATATTACAGAAACACTATATTTTCAAAGTTTGCTGTTATCGATAATTACTTACATATGGTTTTTCAACTAAGTGAGAGTAATAGCGATATAAAAACCTTTAAATGGTTAATTAATGACAACCAACTAAAATATATTGACAATAGAAGTGAACATGAGTACAAATACCCTACCCAGCATGAATTTCAATGGAAAGAAGCTACTCGCGACATGCATCGTTACGGTAAACACTCACACATTTCTATTTTAGATAAAATTTTTGTTGAAACCACTGGAGGTGATTTAACTATTAAAATTGAAGATAATACAGACGATGGAAAGGGAATACTTTCTGAACCTGTAACCCAAATAGATCAAACATTAGACGATGGTCAGTTTAGATACGCCAACCTAGGTAATTTAGTTGCACTTGAAGTGAAACCTTTTCAAGAAGAATCTCGTTATTTTGTTTACAACCATAAACTAAAAGAAGTAAAAAAAATAGACAGTATTAAAGATACTGCTGTTCAATTACCAGATGATCAAGGTATCATATTTCCTAACGGATATTATTTACAAACTGGCGAATACAAACTGTTTGAAAACGATGCTAAAAATGTTAAATTCCAACAAAAAATAAGCTCCCCAAATGGTGAAGATTATTTATATGTTTTTTATGCAACCATACGTGGTTTATACATATTAATGTCTTACAACATTATTGAGCAAGAGGTAAAAACACCTATTATTTGTAATGGTTTTACCGTTTTAGAAAATGGTGAATTGTGTTATTTTAAAACTGAAAACGAGCAAACAAAACATCATGTAGTCCAGATTTGGCAAACTCCCTACTTAAAAGGAGATCTTATGCCATCTCAACACCAAGATACCTTACTCTATAAGATAGGGAACAAAGATATTGTAAAAGCCATGGCCGAATGCCATGAGTTAATTACACTTCTTAATAAAGATGACAATTACAATGGGCTTTACGACGATATAGCAAAGCAATCTAAAGATATAAATGACACCTATTACTGGTTACCCGAAAAAGAAACACATCAATTAAACCTTCCTGTTTTAGAAATAAATCAGGCGGCAAATTCGGCTATTGATGAATTTGAAAAAGTTGTACAATTAAAAAAACAAGCAACTAAAGAAACTGAAAACATTAATAAAAAATCAGATGCGCTGTTTAGTAAAATACGAAGCACTTCTTTTAAAACTATTGATGATTTTGTAGAACTCTTAAACCTACTTCGTACTTTAAGAGGTGAAGTAATCAGCTTACATGATATTCGCTATGTAAACCCTGAACAGTTAAAGGCTCTAGAAGAACAAATTACCGAACAAAACACATTAATATCTAAGCGTTGTGTTCAATTTTTATTAAATGACAAAGCTTTACAACCTTACCATAAAAGAGCTGAAGAAAAAAAAGAAGAACTTCTTGCTATTAAAAAAGTAATTGAGGTAAAAAAATTAGAAAAAGAAGTACATAAAATAACATCTGATTTAGAGTTATTGATTGAAATTGTTTCTAATTTAGAAATTGAAGACACTTCACAATCAACTAAAATAATTGACAATATTTCGTTGATTTTCGCAACACTTAATCAACTAAAATCAGGAATAAAAAATAAAATAAAAACACTTGGTAGTACAGAAGCCAAAGCTGATTTTATTGCCCAATTAAAATTAATAGATCAAAGTATCATCAATTACATAGACATGGCTACAACGCCAGAAAAATGTGATGAATACCTTACCAAAACTTCTATTCAACTTGAAGAGTTGGAAGGTAAATTTGCAGATTACGATGAATTTATCACTCAAATAATAGAAAAACGTGAAGAAATTCACAATGCTTTTGATGCTCGTAAAAACGCTTTAATAGAAAAGCGAAATAAAAAAACCACCGCTTTACAAACAGCCTCAGAACGTATTTTAAAAGGGGTTGCTAAAAAAGCACAAACATTTAACTCTAATGAAGAAATCAACGGTTATTTTGCTGCTGATTTAATGATTAACAAAGTAAGAGATATTGTTAATCAGTTAAAAGAATTAGATGATATTGGTAAAGCAGAATCAATACAAACACAACTAAAAGTTGCCAAAGAAAACGCCATTAGAAAGTTAAAAGACAAACAAGAACTTTACGAAGATGGTGAAAACATCATAAAATTCGGTAAACATAAATTTGGTGTAAACAGACAAGTATTAGATTTAACGATTGTTTATAAAGACAACGATTTATACTACCATTTAACTGGAACTAATTTTTATGAGAAAATAAATAATGAAATACTTATAAACTCTAAAAAATACTGGGACCAGGAATTAGTTTCTGAAAATAAAACTATTTATCGTGCAGCATATTTAGCTTATAAAATATTTAAGAACCTCCCAGAAAAAGAATTAATCAATAAAACAGAAAAGGAGTTATTGATTATAATTCAAAAAGAAAGTAGTAATTTGTATTCAGAAGGCTATATTAAAGGTGTTCATGATATAGATGCTAGTAAAATATTACACACACTCGTACATAAACACAACGAACTTGGGTTATTAACTTACACACCCAACACAAGAGCTTATGCTCAATATTTTTGGCATCACTTAAAACAAGAGGAACAAGATAATTATAATATTGCTATAAAAACTTCTGGTGAAGTACTTAAAGTTTTCCCAGAAAGCAAGGAATATGATTTTATCATAGATGAGTTAACTAGTAAAATTATTACTTTTTCTGAAACATCTCTTTTATATGAAAAGAGTGAAAGTAAAGAAATTTCAAGCTACTTATTTAATGAGCTTCAACAAGACAATTCTTTTCACGTTAGTACCAATGCCTCAAATATAAAAGACAACTTTATAAAAGCGCTACAAAAACAAGATGCTTTACATACTTTTAAATCTGGTTTTGAAAAGTTAAATAATTATGTTGCTAAAATTCAATTAATAAAACAATGGGTGAGCTCATATATATCAGCAACAAACCTCGATAACGAAACATATATTCATGAAGTTGTCTGTCTTTTATTCTTTGAAGACACTTCTGTTTCAAAAATTAATAACATTAATCCTATTGTAATTTTAAAAGATGTAATAGGAGAACACACAACATTAAACAATAGTGAGTTCACCTTTAATTACCATCAATTTACAGAAAACTTAAAGCACTTTACAAATACCGAGGTTCCTAACTATCTAAATTTTAAAGAAACAAAGCAATTAGTTACCGATGATTTAAAAAATGATTTAAAGTTAGAAGAGTTTAAACCTCGTGTATTATCATCGTTTGTAAGAAATAAATTAATAGATCAGGTTTACTTTCCTTTAATTGGAGATAATTTAGCAAAACAATTAGGTACTGTTGGTGATAATAAGCGTACTGACAGAATGGGAATGCTTTTATTAATATCACCTCCTGGTTATGGTAAAACTACTTTAATGGAATATATTTCAAACCGATTAGGATTGGTGTTTATGAAAATAAACGGCCCCGCAATTGGTCATGAAGTAACCTCTGTTGATCCAATGGCTGCGAATAATTCAGCTTCTAGAGAAGAATTAAAAAAATTAAACTTAGCGCTTGAAATGGGAGATAATGTAATGTTATATCTAGATGATATACAACATTGTAATCCTGAATTTCTTCAAAAATTTATTTCTCTTTCTGATGGAACTCGTAAAATTGAAGGTGTTTATAAAGGAAAACCAAAAACATACGATTTACGTGGCAAAAAGTTTTGCGTAATTATGGCTGGTAATCCCTATACCGAAAGTGGTGATAAGTTTCAAATACCAGACATGTTAGCCAACAGAGCAGATATTTATAATTTAGGAGACATTATTGGTGATACCGCTCATTTATTTAAATTAAGTTTAATCGAAAACTCTTTAACAGCAAACCCAGTATTACATCAATTAAGTAGCAAAGCTTTTGAGGATATTTATACTTTAATTGATAAAATTGAAAACAATACACAAGATGTTAATTTAAAAGGAAACCACACAAAGCAAGAAGTGCAAGATTATGTAGCTGTATTGGAAAAAGTAATTATTGTTAGAAATACGATAATGAAAGTAAATCAAGCCTACATAAAATCTGCCGCCATGGATGACTCTTATAGGGTCGAGCCTTCTTTTAAACTGCAAGGCTCTTATCGTGACATGAACAAATTGGTTGCTAAAATAGTACCTATAATGAATGATGATGAATTAAATAGTTTAATATTATCTCATTACGAAAGCGAATCTCAAACTTTAACATCAGCAGCTGAAGCAAATCTTTTAAAATACAAAGAGTTAATTGGGGTTTTATCTACTGAAGAAGAAACACGTTGGAACTCAATAAAAAAAGTCTTTGTTAAAAACAATAAGCTTAAAGGCTTTGGTAACGAAAACGAAATGGCTCAAGTACTAAGTCAAATGATGGCTTTTACTGAAAACCTTGAAGGTATTAAAGAAGTTTTACAGAAAGGGTTAGATAAATAAAAAACTACCCTTAACCTATCTCTAAAAAAAGCCAAAACTAATATTCAGTTTTGGCTTTTAATAAAATTTTAAAAATATCGTTTAGAAATTAGACAGCATTAGTGATATACCACAATGACTACTATCTATTGTAAAAATAACATCTCCTTGTACACCACCATTGTCAAAACGTATTTCTTTACCTATTACACAAGAAATAAGAGCTCTTGATCCCCTTTTTAAAACTACAGGGTCTGCACCTACGTAAACAGGCACATCACTTGCAGTATTATTAATTAAAAAAAAGATACCATCTAAAGCCATTTCTTTTTTAGTATTTTCTTTAACCGTAACTTCACTTGATACGCTACTAAAAGATAGTAAACCTATCACTCCAATTAACACAATTACTTTTTTCATCTTTCATTAATTTAAATTATTATTACTTTAATCTTTAAGACTCACCACAAAACTAAAACGATTATATTAAATAGTAATGAAGCAATATTCTTTCCTTTTTTCCTACTAAAATTAAAGAAAAATTTCTACATATAAAAAAGTTTTTCAAAATTCTCTTTAAAACTTTTACTTACAGGTACTTTAAATTTAGTCTTTAAAACAATTTTTTTCTCTTTTTTTGAGTAAGTATCTATCTGGTTTATATTAACAATCCATGATCTATGAACCCTAATAAACACACCCTTTTCAGAAAAAAGAGCTTCATAATAATTCAGTTTTTTTGCAACCACAAACTCTTTTCCTTTAACTGTATAAATTACAGAGTACATTCTATCAGCTTCAATAAATAATATATCATTGACATTTACAATAGCATAATCGCTTTTATAAGGAATTGCAATTTTTGTTATTTCTTTTTTATTTTCTTGCAACAAGTTAATTCTTGAACCTTGATTACTATTTTCTATATATTTCTCTGCTTTTTTAATTGCTTTTTCTAACAAAGAAATATCTATAGGCTTTAAAAGATAATCTATCGCAGAAACTTGAAATGCTTTTATAGCATAACTATCATATGCAGTTACAAAAATTACGTGAAATTTTATTTCATCAAACTCCTCTAACAATTGAAAACCATTTTTCTGAGGCATCTCTATATCTAAAAATACTATTTGCGGCTGATATTTTCTTATTGCAAATACCGCTTCATCAACATTCGTTGCTTCCCCTAAAATATTTACATTACTACAAAAATTATTTAATAAAATCCTTAAATTTTCTCTTGCGTTAATTTCGTCATCTACTAATATTGCACTTATTTTATTCATGTGAAAAAGTATATGGTATTTTTACTGTTACTTTAGTACCCAACGGTATTACTATGTACTCAAAACCAATATCTGTTTTATAATATTCTTTTAAGAGTACAAGTCTTTTTTCTAGTATTTTTCTTGATGATATCTCTTGTTTCTTTTCTTTAGATAAATTGCTAATTCCATTATCAAATACCTCACAAACCAACACTTTGTCTTCTAAATAAAATCGGACTGTAATCTTTTTATCACCTTCTTTTAAATGCAATAATCGACATCTAATTGCCTCCTCTATGTAAGGTTGAATTATCATTGAAGGAATTTCAATTTCTTCATCAAAATTTAACTCTTCTATAATAAACTTAAATTCTGAACCAAATCTAAGTTTTTCTAACTCTAAATAACTTTTAATAATAGACAGCTCTGTTCTTAACCTCACAAAACTATCACCACTTGTTTTTAAATTTTCTCTCATTAAGGACGAAAATTTTATAAAGAAATCATATGCTTCTATTTTATTATCTTTTAAAATTAAATTCTGAATAGAATTCATTGTATTAAACATAAAATGAGGATTCATCTGTGCCTTTAATGTTTGCAACCTTAAAAGGGTTAATTCGCTTTCTTTTTGTTTTTCTAATTTAAAATACGCTTCTTCTAATGCCAATTTACGCTTTAACAGTTTTTTTTCTTGTTTTTTATTTAACTGTTCTGAATAATTTAAAATAACAAATATTCCTAAAAAAACACAAAAAACCAATACAGGTAAAATCATATTTTCTGGATATATATTAAGAAAAATATTTGGTAAGAAATACAAGCAAAAACAAAGAAGTAAAAACGAAACATTTATTACTTTTTTATCTATAAACAATATACCTATTAAAGGGTACACAAAGTAAAAATTTTCTATTAGTGACTGCGGTGTGATAAAATTGGCAAAAATAAATGTAACACTAATAATAGCTGTTATAAATAGAACTCTAGCCAATGTATATTTTTTCTTTCTTTGAAAATAAAAAATAAAACCAATAATAAAATAAGAAATCGTATGTAAGATTAAGCTTTCTTCAATCTCTCTGTTAAATATTAGATCGAATATTGTTATAATAACAATCATTACCGACCATGTCATGCAAAAAGCATTTAAAAGTCTTATTTTTTTATACTCATTATTCTTTTTAGAAGTAACTCCTATGTTTAATAAATAATGATATATTTTTAAAAACTTATTCATTCACCCAAAAGAATCGTAGACAGAACTATTTATAATTTAGTAAACCTAATTTTTAAAGATGCTACTTTTATTTTTAAAAAGGTAAATAAATTTTTCGAATGCTTTAAAATACTTTCCGAAAGAATTTATTTTAATGCTTAAATGGTATTTTAAGAATCACTTTAGTCCCTTTTTCTGTACTTACATATTCAAAACCAATATCTGTCTTATAAAATTCTTTCAATATTTTAAGCTTATCATTTATCGCTTTTGTTGAAAAGGATACAGATTTATTTTTTGTTCTTTTGTTTATTTCAGCCGCTGCTTTAAAACCGATTCCATTATCTGTTATTATACACTTAAAGAGATTTTCTTGAGAAAATTCAATTTTTATTTTTCTAAGACCTTTTATTTTATGATGTAAGCCATGCTTTATTGCGTTTTCAATAAATGGTTGAATAATCATCGTTGGTATCTTAATATCATCAATAAACTCCTCTCCTTTTATTTCATACACAAAATTATCTCTAAACCTAAGTTTTTCTAATTCTAAATATTTTTTAATTAGCGATAATTCTTCATCAAAATACACAAAACTTTTAGTACTCAATAATAGGTTTTCCCTTAACAGTAATGAAAATTTAGTTAGGTAATTATATGCTTCTTGTTTATTTCCTTTCAATACTAAATTTTGAATTGAATTTAATGCATTAAAGGTAAAATGCGGATTCATTTGAGATTGTAGTGTTTCTAATTTTGACGCAACTAACGCCCTTTGCATTCGCTCTTTTTCAATGGCTTGCCTTTGACTTTTTTCGAGTTCATCAAATCTTTTTGTAAAAAAAAACCAGATTAAAATGAATAAAAACGTTATTATCGTTAATAAAAACCACCATTCTTTATAAAATGGTAATTTTACTTCTAAAACAATTAGTTTTTCAGTTGTTTCTTTTTTTCCATTTAATTCTATTGCTTTTAGTTTTAAACTATACCTCCCAGCAGCAAGATTATTAAATGTAACTTGGTTTACTCCTTTATCAATTGTACTCCATTTACCTACATCTAAATCACTTATTAACTTATACTTAAACACAATGTTATCTTCAGCCAAAAAACCATTCGTATGAAATCCGAACTTTATCTTCTTTTCTTTAGAAGATAACACATACTTTTCTTTTTCAACAACCTCCTTATCATTTATCAAGACAGAGGTGAAATAAAAATCTAAAATATTTCTAACTTTAAAAACCTTCTCCTTATTTATTTTAAATAACCCCTTATTTGAACTAAAAAACAACACTTTTTTAAAAGGTAAAATTTCAGAAATATTAAAAGAATTTATACCATCCTTTTTAGTTAAATTTTTAATCTCACCAGTCCTAACATTTAGTGCTTGCAATCCTTTATCCGAAGCTATCCAAAGTAATTCTCCATCCCCTTTTATCTTACCTGTCTGATTAGACAACAAGCCGTTATTTACTGTATAATTAAGTACTGCTTTACCATTCTTAACACCAATTAATCCATCCTTAAAGGTTGATATCCAAATAGTGCCATCTGCTGTTTCAGTAATATCTATTGCAAAAATTGGCTTGTTATTAAATAGTATTTTTGAAGCTATTTTTTGTTTATCATACTTCTCTACCCCATCAACATACCCTACATATATCTCTTTTTTAGTACTATAATATGTAGTGTAGGCTCTAGCTTTTTTTAAAAGACAAACACTTTTATTTTCAATATTTATAATTGTTGCCGAATTATGAGATGCATATAATATATTACTTTCATCAATTAACGATAAATCTTTAGCGTTTGCACAAAATCTATCTTCATAAATTATTTTTCTATTTTTATCATATATAGAAGAGCTTACTCCTAAACTTAAATAAACCTTATTCTTACTATCACGAATAGAATACACCTTATCATTATATTCTTTTCTAAAAAATGTTAATTCATTTTTTTTCTTGTTTAAAATTCCTAAATGCCCTTTTGTTGAACCGATGATTAATGAATCTTTACCAATACGACTCATTGCACTAATATTCATTTTTTTATCATCTATATCATACCTTTCTATATATAAATTAGGAATTATGTATATTCCATTTCTTAAAGTGGTAATCCAATAATTATTATTTCGATCTCTTAAAACTCCACTAACCAACTTACCTTTAAAATAAGTTCTCTTATATATTAATCTACCTTTGTTTAATTCATAAATAAACAACCCTCCGTCTGTACAAAGCCAAAGCTCTTCATTTTGCTCATAAAATGTAATAATTACATTATTTTGTATTTTTTCAGGTAAAACAACCTCTTTTAACTGATCTTTTTGTTCGTAAAATAATTTTGGTTTTACTTTTAAGTCATTCGTATTATGAGCATAGATTAAATCTTTATTCTTAAATGACGTAATTTGCCATTTATTAAATTCATATTTCTTATATGTCCCTAGATCATACTTTACAACTGATTTTTGCTTCTTTTTTGTAACCATTACTTCATGGTCATACAAACTAATTAAACTATTTTTTTTAACATTAAAAGGATAGAAACCAGCCTTTTTATCAAACAATCTATTCTGCAACAAATTATCCACATTGATGTTATACATTCCTGTTTCTGTACTTGTTATTAAGTCATTTTGATAAAAAGAGAACACCGCTAACTGTCCTTTTACCTCTTCTTTTAAATCTTTAAAAAGAATTAACTCGTCATTTTCTACATAAAAAAATTGTCCAGAAATATTATTACACCAAATTCTCCCCTTTGAATCTATCTCTAAACCAAAAACAGATAATCCTCTTTTTTTTGGATGTGTATAGTTTTTAAATTCTTTACCATCATAACGAAAAAGACCTTTATCAGCTCCTAACCATATAAAACCTTTACTATCTTCTACAATACTATAAAACTCTATATCAGGCAAACCATCTTTCTCAGTTAAGTGAGTAAAAAAAGGGTGCTGAGCTGTTACTTTAATTGTAAAAATTAAAAGAATAAAAAACAAGTATATATAAATTCTCTTCAAAACTATTTATCGTATCTATATAGCCAAATGTAGTTATTATTAAAATAATGAAAATAAAAAATCCCATTACAATTTCTTGCAATGGGATCTTAACATGTATAATTTAATGTATTACTTCACTTCTTCGAAATCTACATCTTCAACATTATCTTCTTGAGCGTTTGCTTCTGGTTGAGCTTGTTGTTGCGCTCCTGCATCAGCACCACCTTGCGCTGCATACATTTCTTCAGATGCTACTTTCCAAGCTTCATTAATCGTTGCCATAGCTGCATCAATCTGAGCTAAGTCTTTAGATTCGTGAGCAGCTTTTAATTCAACCAAAGCAGTTTCAATTGGAGCTTTTTTATCATCAGATAATTTCTCTCCAAATTCTTTTAATTGCTTTTCTGTTTGAAAAATCATAGAATCAGCTTCGTTGATTTTTTCTGCAGTTTCTTTTGCTTTTGCATCAGCATCAGCATTTGCTTCAGCTTCAGCTTTCATTTTCTCGATTTCTTCTTCTGATAAACCTGAAGAAGCTTCGATTTTAATATCTTGAGTTTTACCTGTAGCTTTATCAGATGCAGATACTTTAATGATTCCGTTTGCATCAATATCAAAAGTTACTTCAATTTGAGGAACTCCTCTTTGTGCTGGAGGAATATCTGTTAATTGAAAACGTCCAATTGTATTGTTATCTGCTGCCATTGCTCTTTCACCTTGTAAAACATGAATATCTACAGATGGTTGATTATCTACTGCTGTAGAAAATACTTGAGATTTTTTTGTTGGAATAGTAGTATTTGCATCGATTAACTTTGTAAATACGTTACCCATAGTTTCAATTCCTAAAGATAAAGGCGTAACGTCTAATAACAATACATCTTTAACATCTCCAGTTAAAACTCCTCCTTGAATTGCAGCTCCTAAAGAAACTACTTCATCAGGATTTACTCCTTTACTTGGTGATTTTTTAAAGAAATTCTCAACAGCTTCTTGAATTGCAGGAATACGAGTTGAACCACCTACTAATACGATTTCATCGATTTCATCAATCGTTAAATCAGCATTTTTTAATGCAGTAGCACAAGGCTCAATAGTTCTTTTAATTAAATCATCAATTAAAGCCTCAAATTTAGCTCTTGTTAATGTTCTAACTAAGTGCTTTGGTCCTGAAGCAGTAGCAGTAATATATGGTAAATTAATTTCAGATGAAGTTGTACTAGATAATTCAATCTTCGCTTTTTCAGCAGCTTCTTTTAAACGCTGTAAAGACATTGGATCTTTACGTAAATCCATCGCTTCTTCAGCTTGAAACTCTTCAGCTAACCAGTTAATGATTCTTTCATCTACATCATCTCCTCCTAAGTGAGTATCACCATCAGTAGCTAATACTTCAAATACACCGTCTCCTAATTCTAAGATAGAAACATCATGAGTTCCTCCTCCAAAATCAAAAACAACTATTTTTTTATCATCGTGAGATTTATCTAAACCATAAGCTAAAGCAGCTGCAGTTGGTTCGTTAATAATACGACGTACTTTTAATCCTGCAATTTCACCAGCTTCTTTTGTAGCTTGACGTTGTGCATCGTTAAAATATGCTGGTACAGTAATTACAGCTTCAGAAACATCTTGACCTAAATAGTCTTCAGCTGTTTTCTTCATTTTTTGTAATACCATTGCAGAAATTTCTTGAGGTGTATATAAACGACCATCAATATCTACACGTGGAGTATCATTATCTCCTTTTACAACACTATAAGGTACTCTTCCTGCTTCTTTTGAAGATTCAGAAAACTTGTTACCCATAAAACGTTTAATAGAATAAACTGTTTTTGTTGGGTTAGTTACTGCCTGACGCTTTGCTGGATCACCAACTTTACGCTCTCCTCCTTCTACGAATGCTACGATAGATGGTGTAGTTCTTTTCCCTTCAGCATTAGGAATAACAACTGGTTCATTTCCTTCCATTACAGAAACACATGAATTTGTGGTTCCTAAATCAATTCCTATAATTTTACTCATAATTAACTATTTTATCTTAATTTTTTGATTCAATTTTACGAGTAGTAATAGTCAAAGTGTGTGCCAACAAGTTTTTACTTTTATTTTGGCAGAAAACTTATTGTAATAGCATATATATAATGACATAGTGTCACAAATCAATGAAGTTTTCCTGAGTTTTAAAAACCATAATAATGTTATAAAACGTATTTCTCAAAGCTTTTCTTGTATCTTCAAGGTTTTTAAACATTACTTTGGTTATGCCTTCTTCAAGTTGTGGAGTTAATTCTTTATCACATGAAGAATGCATTAAATACCAATGTGTTTCTTTTAACCTATACTTTCCTTTATCAATAAAAAAATGATAAGTTTCTATAAGTTTTCTTTTAATAGTTAAACTCGATACACCACATTCTTCTTCAACTTCTCTAAGAGCAGTTTCTTCTAGCTCTTCACCCTTTTCTCTCTTCCCTTTAGGTAAATCCCATTTTTTACCTCTAAAAATAAACAAAAACTCTTTTTTATCATTTATAACAAGTCCACCAGCTGAAACAATAATTTTAAATTTATTTTTAAATCCTTCCCAATCTCTCACAATGTTAGTTGTATAAATATATACACCTTCTAGTTTATTTAATTTTAATTTATAAATAAGTTCACTCATTATTATATTTTTGTAAATAAAAACGACATAATCTTCTTCATTTTTTATAGAAGTTGTAAAGATTATTGGTTTATCATTAACAAAAACTTTATACATTTGCATTTATGGATTTTAACAAAGATACAGGAAAAAAAACTGCCGAACTTCTTCTGCAAATAAAAGCTATTAAACTAAGCCCTAACGAACCTTTCACATGGGCTTCTGGCTGGAAATCACCTATATACTGTGACAATAGAGTTACATTATCATATCCGCCAGTTAGAAATTTTTTAAAAGAAGAAATAGCTAAGTTAGTTGAACAAAAACATGGTAAACCTGATGTAATTGCAGGTGTTGCTACTGGCGCAATTGCTATTGGAATGTTAGTTGCTCAAGAATTAGGAGTTCCTTTCGTATATGTACGACCTGAACCTAAAAAACATGGTCGAAAAAACCAAATAGAAGGTCATTTAGAAAGCGGGCAAAATGTAGTGGTTATTGAAGATTTAATAAGCACAGGTAAGAGTAGTTTAAATGCAGTAAAAGCTTTAAAAGAAGCAAATGCAAATGTTAAAGGTATGATTGCTATATTTTCATATGGTTTTGAAATTGCTTCTGAAAATTTTAAAAATGATAATATAGAGCTTACTACATTAAGTAATTATGAATATTTACTTGAACAAGCTTTAGATAGCAAATACATTACCAACCAAGAATTAAATACTTTAAAAGACTGGAGAATGGCACCTAGTCAGTGGAAACAATAAAGAAAAACAAAGCAAATGAATATTGAAGGAAACAAAGTAGTTGTAAAAAAATCTACAGAAGAAGTTTTTAACTTTTTAATAAAATTAGATAACTTTGAACAATTAATGCCAGAAAATACTCAAAAATTTGAGGTAGATGGAGATAGTTTTATTTTTGGATTAAAAGGAATGCCAGAAATAAGATTAGTAATGAAAGAAAAAACTGCACATTCTAATGTTACATTAGGTGCAGCAAGCAGTAAATTACCTTTTACTTTATCTGCTGATATTTCTGAAATTTCTAAAGAAGAGAGTGAAGTTATTTTAAACTTTAATGGTGAGTTTAATGCAATGATGGCAATGATGGTTAAAAAACCTTTAACTAAGTTTATTGATACTTTAACTGAAAATATTGCAAAAATATAATTTAAACAAACGAAATTTCTTTAAGACCAAAATCTTTTACAGTTTCGTTATCTAATTCTATTTGAATATTTCCATTATCGGATATTCCAATAATTTTACCCATAAATAAAATGTTCTGATTGTTTTTAAACATACTCGGAACATTTTTTTTATATAAAACACTTAAGTACTCTCTTTCTAAAAGTGAATATTCTTTTGCTTTTAGTATTTTTATTTTTTCTTTAAAAATTTCTAAAAAGCTATTCATCAAAAAATCTAAATCTGTTTCTTTTTTTAAAATCATTTTTAATGAAGACGCATTCGGTAATTCATCAGAAAAATTATCCTGGTTAACATTAATACCAATACCTATAACTGAAGAAGTTATTTTATTAAGATTCAACGTGTTTTCAATTAAAATACCTACTATTTTTTTATTAACTGCCATAATGTCGTTAGGCCATTTAATAGCTAACCTAGGTATTTTCAAACATTTAATAGTCTCATAAACACTTAAAGAAACACAATAGTTTAAATACTTATAGTCTGTAATACTTAAATCAGAAAACCTACAAAAAACACTAAAAGTCAAACTCTTACCCGCCTCAGCGTCCCAATGAGCATCCATTTGTCCTCTCCCCGAAGTTTGTTTTCTTGCTACTACAACAGTAAAGTCATCTACAACTGTTTTTACTGCCATATTCTTCAAAAAAGAATTGGTTGAATCAATGGCATCAAGTTTGATTATTTTCATATAGATTTTGTGAGTAAAACAAGTGCCAATATTAAGCAATATACTCGCAAAAAAATAATAACTTTGCTAAAAATTATTTTTTTTGATGACAAAAAAACAAGCAAGCACAGATGATTTAATTTCTGTGATTATAAAAGGGATTGACGAGGTAAAAGGAGAAAACATCCAATTACTAGATTTAAGAGAGATTGAGAACACCGTTTGTGATTATTTTGTAATCTGTTCGGGTAATTCAAATACGCAAGTTAATGCTATTTCAGGATCTGTTCAAAAAATGGTTAGTAAAGAACTTAAGGATAAACCTTGGCATATTGAAGGACAAGGAAATTCTGAATGGGTTTTAATGGACTATGTAAATGTTGTTGTTCATATTTTCCAGAAACAAGTTCGTGATTATTATGATATTGAAAGTCTTTGGGGTGATGCTAAAATCACTGAAATTAACCCATCATAATTGCTAATAATTTAGACACATTAATTGTATGAGTGATAAGAAAAAAAACACACCAAAATTTACTTTTAATTCATTTTGGCTATATATACCTATAATAGTAGTACTATTAGGGTTAAGCTTTTTTAATTCAAGTAATTTAGGTTCTCGTAATATTACAGAAAACGAATTCTCTAAAATTTTACTAAAAAACGATATTAAAAAAATCGTTATTGAGAATAATAACCTTGCTCAAATTTTCTTAAAGAGTGAGGCTGAGAAAAAAGAAGAGCATAAAAAATTAACAGATTCTCCTTTTTACAGAAAAGGATCACCTTTATACACATATAATTTTGGTGATTTACAAAATTTCGAAAATGAAATTAAAAAAGAAAGAACTGATAATAATCTTGATTTTGACATAAATAATGTAGAGCCAACAAGTTTAATGAAAACATTGTTTGACTTTCTTCCTTTTATCTTACTAATAGGTATTTGGCTTTTCTTTATGAAAAGAATGTCTGGTGGTGGATCTGGAGCTGGCGGTGGTGGTCAAATTTTTAATATCGGTAAATCTAAAGCTAAGCTTTTTGATCAAGATACAAAAGTTAAAACAACATTTAAAGATGTAGCTGGTTTAGAAGGTGCTAAAGAAGAAATTCAAGAAATTGTTGACTTCTTAAAAACACCTGAAAAATACACTAAACTTGGTGGTAAAATACCTAAAGGAGCTTTACTAGTAGGACCTCCTGGAACAGGTAAAACCTTATTAGCAAAAGCTGTTGCTGGTGAAGCAGGAGTTCCTTTCTTCTCTTTATCTGGTTCTGATTTTGTAGAAATGTTTGTTGGTGTAGGTGCATCTCGTGTTAGAGATTTATTTAAACAAGCTCAACAAAAGTCTCCTTCAATTATATTTATTGATGAAATTGATGCAATTGGTCGTGCAAGAGGTAAAAATAGTATGACTGGGGGTAACGATGAGCGTGAAAACACGTTAAATCAACTTTTAACAGAAATGGATGGTTTTGGAACTGATACAAATGTTATTGTATTAGCTGCAACAAACCGTGCTGATGTATTAGATAAAGCTTTAATGCGTGCTGGTCGTTTTGATCGTCAAATTTATGTTGACTTACCAGATTTACATGAACGTAGAGAAATTTTTGAAGTACATATAAAACCTTTAAAATTAGCTGAAAACGCTAATTTAGAATTATTAGCACAACAAACTCCTGGTTTTTCTGGAGCTGACATTGCTAATTTATGTAACGAAGCTGCTTTAATTGCCGCGAGAAACAATAAAGAAGCTATTGAGCATCAAGATTTCTTAGATGCTGTAGATAGAATTGTTGGTGGTTTAGAAAAGAAAAATAAAGTAATTACACCAAAAGAAAAGAAAGTTATTGCTTTTCATGAAGCTGGTCATGCTACTGTTAGTTGGATGTTAGAACATGCAGCTCCTTTAGTTAAGGTAACAATTGTTCCTCGTGGTCAATCATTAGGTGCAGCTTGGTACCTTCCTGAAGAAAGAAAAATTATTCAAACCGAACAAATGCTTGATGAAATGTGTGCTACTATGGGTGGTAGAGCTGCGGAAAAGTTGATGTTTAATAAAATTTCTACAGGTGCTTTAAGTGACTTAGAAAAAGTTACGAAACAAGCCAGAGCAATGGTTACTGTTTATGGTTTAAACGATAAAGTAGGTAATGTTACTTATTATGATTCATCAGGAAATGATTCTTTTGTAAAGCCATATAGTGATGATACTGCTAAAACTATTGATGAAGAAATCTCTAAAATGATTGAAAATCAATACCAAAGAGCTATTGAACTTTTAAGTGAACATAAAGATAAACTTAGCCAACTTGCAGAGTTATTACTTGAAAAGGAAGTTATGTTTAAAGATGACTTAGTGAAAGTGTTTGGAGAAAGACCTTTTGATAAAAAAGAAGAAAAAACAAATACTGTAACTGAAGAATAGTTTATTTGAATGAATATTTTCAAGAAAATATATAAATCATACAAAAAATCATCTACAGAAAGACAAATTAACGAACAAGAAGTTAATTTGTCTTTAGATGATTCTTTTGTCCATAATTTCATCAGTAAAGGAGGTCGATTTTTATACTGTACATCTATAAATGAAGTAGCGAGTAATTTAAAAGAAATTTTAAAAGAAAACAACTGGAACAAAATTACTTGTTCTGATTTCGATTTACTAAAGATTACAGATAAACTAGATATTAATATTCAAAAAAAAACTTCTGAAAACACCCCTTATTTCACTTCTTGTGAGCATTTAATTGCTAACAAAGGAGATATTTTGTTTTCTTCTAATCAAATTGGAAGCGATAAACTATCCTCTCTTTCAAAACATTTTGTGGTATATGCTACTACAAGCCAGTTGGTGAAAAATATGGGAGAAGGATTAACGGGTATTAAAACAAACTTTCAAGGTAATATACCTACAAATATTAGCTCTATAACTAATTATAAAATTGACGTTGACGATGATAGTTTTTTAACTTACGGTAACAGTAATTCAAAAAACTTATATTTGCTACTCTTTGAAGATTTATAAACTATGCGCAACCTTATAACAAGAAGTATTTCTGGACTTGTTTATGCTATAATTTTTATTTCTGCTATTCTTTTTTCTGCAGAATCCTACATCGGCTTAATTAGTGTTTTTTCCGCTATATGTGTTTTTGAATTTTCAAGAATGCTAAAACTAAAAAACATTATTCCATATTTAATTTTAGCAGGTATTATCATTTTATGTATTATCACAGTACCCTCTTCTGTAGATAGTTTCCTTATTGGTTTTTCTTTTGTTGGTTTACTAGTACTACTTTATTACCTAATAAGTACAAAACCAATAAAAACGGCTACTATTACTCAAAAAATAACTTTACATATTACCTACCTAATTTTGCCTTTTTATTTTTTAATAAAATTGCCTTTTATTGAAAACGATTACAATCCTAATATAATTATTTTTATAATTTTAATGATTTGGACAAATGATAGTTTTGCTTTCTTAGTAGGAAAAAATTTTGGGAAACATAAATTATTTGAATCTGTATCTCCTAAAAAAACGATTGAAGGTTTTATTGGAGGATTATTATTCGCAGTTATTGCTGGCTTTATCATTGGAAAATACTCTACTTATTTTTCTATTTCAAATTGGATAATCATTGCTGTTATTGTAGCTATTTTTGGGTCTTTGGGTGATTTAGTAGAATCTAAATTTAAAAGACAAGCAAAAGTTAAAGATAGTGGCACAATAATGCCTGGACATGGAGGTTTATTAGATAGGCTAGACAGTTTGTTTTTCCTAGCTCCCTTCGTATATTTGTATATACACTATATAATGTAAAAATATAATTATATACCTTATTAGTATTTATGGTAAATGATTTAGACATACAATTTCAAAAAGCATACAAGGAGGCCTCTAAACTAAAAGAAAGGCTTCCTCCTGATGTTATGCTTAAATTATATGCTTATTACAAACAAGCTGTTAAAGGAGATCATTTTTCCTTTAACACAAATAATGGCTTAAGAAATGCTTTTAAATTTAATGCTTGGATGCAATTAAAAGGAATGAGCGAAGACCAAGCAAAACAAGAATACATCAACTTAGTCAATTCAATTATAAAATAACTATCATGAAAAAAATCATTCGTTTAGCTGCAATTTTTATTGCAATTAGTAGTATTGTTTCTTGTAAATCAGAAGCAAAAAAAGAAACACCTGTTAAAAAAGAAGCAATAAAAGTTGAAAAGAAAACTGCTTTTGTATTACAGGATGCCGATAATAAAATAAACTGGACTGCATATAAGACAACTGAAAAACTACCTGTTAACGGACAATTTCAAAAAGTAACTATTACTTCTAATGGAGAAGGTAACACCCTTAAAGAAGCTATTAATAATGCTGAATTCTCTATTCCAGTAAGTAGTGTTTTTACTAAAGATACAAGTAGAGATTTTAAGATTAAAAAGTTCTTCTTTGGTATTATGGATAAAACAGAATTACTTTCTGGTAAATTAGTTTTAGAAAATGATTCTATTGGATTTTCTGATATTACCATGAATGGAGTTACAAAGAAACTTCCTTTTAAATATACTATAAGCGGAAAGGTTTTTAATTTAACAGGAAGCCTAAAGATTACAGATTGGAATGCACAAAAAGCTTTAACATCTTTAAATGAAGCTTGTAAAGATTTACATAAAGGAGCTGATGGTGTTTCTAAAACTTGGGATGAGGTAGCAATAAACATCACTTCAACGTTTAAATAACAGTAAACTTATCAAAATAATAAAACCATAGGAGCTTTCCTATGGTTTTTTATTTTGGTAGTAATATTAAACTTCAAATATTATGGTTTCTATTTTTTCTAAACTAATATGAATTCAATATACAATTGACCCTATTCGCAAAAATATTGAGGTAATTTACCTCTTTAAAGTATTAGCAAAAGATAAAATCTACAACTTATAAAGAACATAAAATTAATAGACCTACTTATGCTTGATCATTAACAGCTACCTCAAAAATAAATTTACAATATAGATAATATGCAATATAAATAATTGTTGTTTTTAATAGCCCGGATGAAAATATTAATAAAAACACGGATAAAATTATTATACAAATTATAAGACTAAGCTTATCCTTTATTTTCCTATTTACATTAAATATTCCCAAAAGTTCTTGAACGAAAGCTTTAATAAGCACAGGAGGCATAAGCATTAGAAAAGCAGTAAAAGTAAAAGAGTTTGATAATTCTACTAATACAAAAAACATTACAAAGGCAGTTACTAAAAAAAGCGGTATAATCAAGAAAATACTTATTCTTTTACCAAATACAGTGGTGTATAGACTATCGTTTTTCATTTATTTTTTTTTGTAAATGTAATAAAATAAACTTTCCTTATTTGGTCTTTTAAACAACATAACAACTCGCTAACTTCAAATACCTAACTTATTGCATTATCAATACCGTACAAAAATTACAAATATCTTTTTCATATAACAAAACCATAAGATCTCTATCTTATGGTTTTGTTGCTTTAAGTGTATAAATTAAAGGATAAAGTTTATCTTTTGTTGCAAACATTCCGTTCTCTTCTTCTTCTAAATCTGGTAATACATTGTATGGACACTCGTCATATTCTCTTAAAAATTCAATCTGTAAACCTTCAGAAACTAGAGCAGTAACCACATCACCCAAACCATGATTCCAACCATATTCTTTGGTTAGCATTTCATCATTAATATCAGCATAAGTTCCTGAATACTCTTCGTAAATAACTTCTTTTTGATTGTATTTATAACGCATCACGGTTTTGTTATCTTGATAATCGAACATCCATACAATCGGATGAAATTCTGCCATAAAAAAGGTTCCTCCAGTTTTCAAACTAGCTGTAATTACTTTTGCCCAAGGTTTTAAATCAGGCAGCCAACCAATAACACCATAACTTGTATATACAATATCAAAAGTTTCTAATACATATTTATTGGTATCATATACATTACAACATATAAATTTTGCGTCTAAACTTAATTCTTTATTTAACGCTTTTGCCAATTTAATTCCTTCATCAGACAAATCTATCCCGGTGCACTTAGCTCCCATCCTTGATAAACTTAACGTGTCTTGCCCAAAATGACATTGCAAATGCAATAATGATTTACCAGAAACATCACCTAAGGCATCTAACTCATATTTATTTAATGAACTCTTACCTTTTTTGAATACATCTAAATCATACATATCACTTTTAGCATGTACCGCAACCTTTTTATTCCAAGTTTCTTTATTAATTACAAAATATTGTTCGTTATTTTCCATAATACCAAGATATTAAAAATGCTTAGATTATCATATTCCTTATTTTTTACACTACTAAAGCATTTAAAATTAATGAATTTCACCCATCATATTTTTTATTGGATTTGAGAATAACACAACTAAAACTCCAATGAATGAAGCAATTAGACCTAAATTAGCATATACCGAAACGTAAGAATACAGCTGCTGAAAAACGATTCCTTTTTCTAAAACGATGGTATTTGATAGCCCAGTTACAAACTGTGCAATCTCTCCAAAAAAGCCTGCTGAAAAAACGCCCAAATCTCCTTCTGATACAGTTGTTAATTTTGCTATTTTACCTGCAAAATAATGTCCATAAAAATTAGCAGAAAACCAAACTCCCATTATAAAAGCCACATATTTCATGGGTGATAGTTCTGTCATTTTAGACAATCCTATTGGAGATAAAAATAATTCTCCAATAGTTAACACTAAATAACCTACAATAAGATATAGCATTGGTGTTTTTGCAAACTCATCTACTTGGTTTGCTGACATTCCGAAAATAACAAATCCTAAACCTAAGAATAACAACCCTAATCCGAATTTAATTACTGAATTTGGATTTCTATTTATTTTATTTAAAAATGTCCATAGCATAGAAAACGGAATTGCTAACAGAATTATAAACCCCGAGTTAATACTATTGGTTCCTGCGGCATTCATACCTATTAAGTTTACATTCCTATCGGCAAAAAGAGTTAAAGAACTTCCTGCTTGTTCGAAAATAGCCGAAAACAATGTGTATAAAACCGTAAAATAAA
This sequence comes from Tenacibaculum ovolyticum DSM 18103, assembly GCF_000430545.1. Classification (GTDB taxonomy): domain Bacteria; phylum Bacteroidota; class Bacteroidia; order Flavobacteriales; family Flavobacteriaceae; genus Polaribacter; species Polaribacter ovolyticus. The sequence goes on along the minus strand of NZ_AUMF01000010.1, from coordinate 146,358 downwards.
CAGCAACTAATAAACGTTGCTTTTCTGATTTGCTTACCTGCTTTAAAATATATGCTATATAGCCTATTAAAAACATAGAAACTACCCAAACTAGATAATGTTCAAACTGATGAAAGCGTACAATCAATGCAAAAATTGGTACCGATAAGAAAGCTCCTATAATAATAGCCGTACCCTTTTTAATTCCAAAAATTGTTTCGTTATATAATATTGAATTTGTGATTAAACCTTTATCCTCAAAAGTATTGTTTTTAAGACCTCTTTGAAAAACTAATAAACCTAACAACATACCAATACCTGCTAACACAAAACCATAATGCCAACCATAAACTTCAGCAAACCATGCACAAGCTAATGGAGCAACTGCCCCACCAATATTTATTCCCATATAAAAAACAGTAAAGCCTGCATCTCTACGAACATCTCCTTGTTTATATAAATTACCTACAAAAGAAGAAATATTTGGTTTAAAAAAACCATTACCTACAATAATTAAAGCTAGGGAACCATAGAAAAATATTGGCTGTTCAAAGGTTAGTAAAAAATGACCTAATGACATTAATATTCCACCTAATAAAATTGCTTTTCTGAACCCTAAAATTTTATCAGCAAGAATACCTCCAATCATTGGAGTTACATATACTAAAGACATATAGGCTGCGTAAACACCAAATGACATCTCATCAGAATACAATAAATGCTTTGTCATGTATAAAACAAGTAACGCACGCATTCCGTAAAAAGAGAATCGTTCCCATAGTTCTGCAAAAAATAAATAAAGTAATCCTTTAGGATGCCCTAAAAAGTCCCCCGTTGATGTATGTGTTTTCATAATATTATTTTATTTACACAAATCTAATTTCACATACCTTTTATATGAAGCGTTGTAGTAAAATGTATAAAAAAATAAGTGTTTGTGAGTTTTTGTAATCCCTAAAAAAACTAATTTATTATTAAATTAACACATTTACTTTCTTTATTAATAGTAATACTATTACATTTGCACATATAATATTTATTTATGAAAAATTTTTTATCAAATATTAAGATTGAAATTCCTTCTGGCATCTATCTCAAAGACCCTGAAACTTCAGATTTAGGTAAAAGAATTGTAGAAAACAGTATTAAATTAATTGAAATTATTGGGTTTGAAAGCTTCAATTTTAAAAAACTTGGTAAATTAATAGGCTCTAACGAAAGTTCGGTTTACAGGTATTTTGAAAGCAAACATAAATTACTAATTTATTTAACCTCTTGGTATTGGGGGTGGATACAATATCAATTAGTTATAGAAACATATAGCATTCATGATGCTAAAGAAAAATTAACAAAAGCCATTCAAATAGTAACGAAAACAACCGAGCAAGACAGTAATTTCTCACATATTAATGAGATTTTATTAAACTTAATTGTAATTAATGAAAATTCTAAATCGTATTCTACAAAAGAAGTAGATACCGAAAATAAAGATGGTTTTTTTAAATTATATAAAGAAGTAGTAAAGCGTTTAGCCGACATTATATCTAATTATAATAATACCTACCAACACCCTCTTACATTAGCGAGTACTATTATTGAAGGAGCATTGCACCAGCAATTTATTAAACAACATTTTAAATCATTAACTAATTGTAATGATTCGATATCTCCAACATCATTTTTTCTTGATTTAACTTTAAATAGTCTTGCAAATGACAAAAAATAATACATTAACACCTTGGCAACGTTTTCTTGGTCTTTTAAGTCTTGAAAAGAAAGATGTTTTACAAATATCTTATTATGCAATTTTTGAAGGTATCGTTGCCCTATCGCTGCCATTAGGTATTCAAGCAATTATAAATTTGCTACAAGGAGCTGAAATTTCAGCCTCATGGATTGTTCTGGTTATATTGGTTACCGCTGGTGTTGCCTTTAGCGGGGTTTTAAAACTAATGCAAATAAGAATTATTGAAACGATACAGCAACGTATTTTTACAAAAGCTTCTTTAGAGCTTAGTTATCGTTTTCCTAAAATAAAAATGAGCGAATTAAGAAACTATTATCCGCCTGAACTAGCAAATAGATTTTTTGATACACTAACTATTCAAAAAGGAATTTCTAAAATATTAATAGATGTTCCTTCTGCATTGTTACAAATTATTTTTGCTTTGTTATTACTTTCTTTTTACCATCCTTTTTTCATCTTATTTGGGGTTTTACTATTAGTTTTAATTTTTGTAGTATTTAAATACACTGCCAAGATTGGTTTAGAAACAAGTTTAAAAGAATCTAAAAACAAATACAAAGTAGCTCACTGGTTACAAGAAATTGCTAGAACAATTATTAGTTTTAAATTGTCTGGTAAAACAAAACTAGCAGTAGATAAAAGTGATATTCTTGTAAATGATTATTTAGATTCAAGAGAAAATCATTTTAAAATTTTAATTATTCAGTACATTCAAATGATTAGTTTTAAAGTAATTATTACTGCAGGGCTGTTATTAATGGGTGGGTTTTTAGTTTTAAACCAAAAAATGAACATTGGTCAATTTGTTGCTGCTGAAATAATTATACTGTTAGTAATCGCTTCTGTTGAAAAATTAATTTTAGGTTTAGAGTCTTTTTACGATGTACTTACATCTATTGAAAAGCTAGGTCAGGTTATTGACAAACCAATTGAAAATCAAAAAGGGAATAACATTAACATAACAAACTCGTTTAAAGTTGAACTTCAAAACGTTTCTTATTATGTTAGTAATAGAAACAACCCCATTTTAAGTGATATTTCTTTTGAGATAGCGGCAAAAGATAGAATTTTAATTCAAGGAGAAAGTGGTTCTGGAAAATCTAGCTTAGCTCAATTAATATCTGGTCTGGTAGAACCAACTTCTGGTGGAATTTTTATAAATGACTTATCTTTAAGTAGCTTATATCTTAATAATTACAGAGCTAATTTGGGGTTGTCTTTATCAGAAGAAACTCCTTTTAAAGGTACTATAAGAGAAAATGTAACTTTTGGAGATACCACTATTACAGATGATGATATTTATCAAATTTTTAATACTGTTGGTTTAACCGAATTCTTAAAACATCAACCTAATGGTTTAGATACTTATTTAAAACCTGAAGGAAAACATATTGGCTACACTATTTCTAAAAAAATAATTTTAGCTAGGGCTATTATAAGAAAGCCAAAATTATTAATACTAGAAGACCCTCTTGATCAATTAGATAAAAAAGAGGCTAAGAGTATTATCGATTTTATTACAAAGCCTTCACAACCTTGGAGCTTAATTATTATTAGTAGTAATGATAATTGGAAAGAGAAATGCAACAAACAAATTACGCTTAAGAAAGGAGCAATTGTTAACTTATAATTCATAGAAATAAATGTTAAACATATCTAACAATACCATTTCTGATCAAGTCAATTTATCAACTTTTAAATCAGGTGATAGAATTTTTAAAAAAGCACATCATAAATTATTTAAAAAATTTTTACTTTTCTTTTTATTAATGGTTATCGTTACCATGTTTTTACCGTGGACTCAAAATGTAACTAGCACAGGTAACGTAACTACGTTAAAACCAAACCAACGTCCTCAAACTATACAATCTCAAATACCTGGTCGTATTGAAGAGTGGTTTATTAAAGAAGGTGATTTTGTAAAAAAAGGTGATACTATATTAAGAATTTCAGAAATAAAAAGTAATTATTTCGATACAAAACTAGCTGAAAGAACAGCGAATCAAATTGACTCGAAAAGTCTTTCTGAAAAATCTTATGGTAATAAAATAAATGCTTTAAAAAGGCAAATTATCGCTATAGGAAATGAACAAAGTTTAAAATCACAACAAGCAAAAAATAAATTACAACAAGCATACCTAAAAGTTAAAAGTGATAGTATTGATTTAGAGACTATTATTATAAAAAAAGATATAGCAAAAACTCAATACGACAGAACTTATACTTTACAACAAGAAGGATTAAAGGCAGTAAAACATGTTGAGGAAAAGAAAGCAAAACTTCAAGAACTTTCTGCTAAAGTAATTTCTCAAAGAAACAAACTTTTAACCTCTAAGAACAACATTATTAACGCTAAACTAACTATTTCTAGCATTAAAGCTTCTTATATTGATAAATTATCTAAAGCGCAAAGTACGTTGCATTCAGCAGAATCTGGTGCTTATGAAACAGCAATACAAGTATCTAAGTTAGAAACAAATTTGGCTAATTATAACAAAAGAAGTTCTTTATTATACATTACAGCCCCACAAGATGGCTATATAAATAAAGCTATAAAGGCTGGTATTGGAGAAACCTTTAAGGAGGGGGAGCAATTAATAAATATAATGCCTGCTGTATATGATTTAGCAGTTGAAATGTTTATAAGACCTATTGATTTACCACTTATACATGTTAACGAAAAAGTTCGTGTTCAATTTGATGGTTGGCCTGCTATAATCTTTAGTGGTTGGCCCAATATGTCTACAGGTACTTATGAAGCTAAAATTATTGCTATCGAAAATTTCATTAGCAATAATGGCAAATATAGAGTTCTAATAGCTCCTAATAACGTAAATCAACCTTGGCCAGAAGCAATTAGAGTAGGTTCTGGAGCAAAAACAATTGCTTTATTAGAAAATGTACCTATTTGGTATGAGTTATGGAGACAAATTAATAGTTTTCCTCCTAATTTTTACCAACCTAAAACAAAAGAAACTAAATCAAAGAAAAAGAAATAATGAAAAAAATACCTTTTTTATATCTACTCATAAGTTTTGCTTCTTTTTCTCAAAATAAACAAACAAACATACTTTCGTTAGAAGAGAGTTTAGGATATGTAAAAAAATACCACCCTGTTATAAAACAGGCTAAACTTATTACCAACACCAACGAAGCAAAATTAATGAAAGCGCGTGGTGCTTTTGATCCTAAAATTGAAGTTGATTACAATAGAAAAGAGTTTAAAAACACTGATTATTATAAAAAATTAATCTCAACTTTTAAGATTCCTACTTGGTATGGTATTGAATTAAAAGCTAGTTACGAGAATAACTCAGGTCAATATTTAAACCCACAGTTTAAAACCCCTAAAAATGGTTTATACAATGTAGGTGTTTCTATTCCGTTAGCAAGAAATTTATTTATTAATAAAAGAATGGCTACGTTAAAACAGGCTAAATTATACACTAAACAAGGTGAGTTAGAACAACAATTACTTGTAAATACTGTTTTATTTAATGCAATTTCTTCTTACTTAAACTGGATTCAATATTACCAACAATATGCAGTTTATAAAAATTACTATACGAATGCAGCTATTCGGTTAAAAAATGTTGTTAAAAATTTTAAAGCTGGTGACAAAGCTGCTGTAGATACATTAGAAGCAAGTATAAATTTAAAAAACAGAAAATTAGATTTAGAAAAAGCTTTCATTAAACAGGTAAAATCAAAATTAGAATTTTCTAACTATTTGTGGATTAATAATAACATACCTATGGAATTAAAAGACGAAATGATTCCAGATACAAGTACTTTCTCTAAAATTGACTCAATATTAAAAACGTCTACAAATCATATCGTTCAAAGTAATTTCGATAAGCACCCTAAATTAAAATTACTCGAATTAAAGAAGAAAAATTTACAAATAAACAAACGACTAAAAGTTAATAATTTATTACCAAAAATAGATTTTCAACACAATTTCTTGGCTTCAAAAGTTAATAATCTAGATGCTTTTAATGTTGCTAATTATAAAAATTCTTTACAGGTTAGTGTTCCGTTATTTCTAAGAAAATCTAGAGGAGATTTAAAACTTGCTAAACTAAAGTTACAAGATTTAGACTTTGAAATCAATGCCACAAAAATAGTTTTACAAAATAAAATTAATGCTACTAAGCAAGAAATCACTTCGTACCAAAAACAAAATACTATTTTAAAAAACTTAGTAAGTGATTATAAAATAATTGTTAAAAGTGAAGAGCGAAAATTTTATCTAGGAGAAAGTTCGTTGTTCTTAATTAATTACAGAGAGGTTAAATTAATTGAAAGTAATTTAAAAGAGATAAAAAGCCAATATGAGTATGCAAAAACAAAAAGTAAGCTTGTTCAGTTACTAGGAAAGCTAAATAACTTATAACAGTTTCTTAAATCCACCTAACAACGCTTTATCTAACTTCACAAAGTCTCCCGACTCTGAGTTATTATTATTTTATACTACTTTTCTTAGGGTCTTTTACTGTTTCTTTCCACTCCTCATTGTTGACCGAACAGAACGCTTTTCGCTAAGTTAGGAGGCTTTACGAAGTGGAGTTTAAATATTATTTATTTCTCTTCATTAACACTTACTCACAAACGATACTAGTTAAAAACTAGCACTAGCAATTACGTGACATACTAGCGATATTAAGGGCAGAAAATCCGCAAATTTTCGTATCGCCACAAGCCATAAGCTTTTTGTTTTGTTTTTAATTTAAACTTAGTTACATCAAAACCCTCCAAATGAATATACCTTATAAACTGATGAGTATTACTTTGAAAACGTAGTGCCATTGCGTTTTAATAAAGTACCTTTACGAAGTATTATTTATCACTTCGCGTCACTTCTGCGAATAGCTGGCTTCTTCTTAAGCCCTTAATTTGATCAATGAAACTCTAGTAGCAACTTAATGCCTTATTACTGGAAATTAACTATTTAATAGTAATTTAATCTAACGCTTTGCTAATTTCATTAGTCTGCAACTTGTTTCAAATCAAAAAAATGGCTTTATTAAAAATGGGGGTTATTGGAACCTCTAAAAAAGAAGATGAAAGACGCGTACCTATTCATCCAGAACACCTAAACAGACTTCCAGAACATATTCGTAGACAGCTTATTTTTGAGAAAGGTTATGGAGCTCCTTTTAATATAGAAGATAAAGTGATTAGTGAATTAACGGGAGGTATAGCAACACGGAGTGAAATATTATCTGATATTGGTTCTGTTATTATTGCTAAACCGATTTTATCCGATTTAGAAGAGTTGAAAGAAGGTGGCATTATTTGGGGGTATCCGCATTGTGCTCAACAGATGCAAATTACGCAAACAGCAATAGATAAAAAATTGACTTTAATTGCTTTTGAAGATATGTATACTTGGAGAGAAAATGGGCAAATGGGTAGACATACCTTTTATAAGAATAATGAAATGGCGGGTTATAGCGCTGTGATACATGCACTTCAATTAAAAGGAATAGATGGTCATTATGGAAATCAAAGAAAAGTCTTAGTCTTTAGTTTCGGTGCAGTAAGTAAAGGAGCTATTTATGCGTTAAAAGCACATGGGTTTAGAGATATTACTATTTGTATTCAAAGATCAAATCATGAGGTTGTAGAAGAGATATTAGATGTACATTATATGACACTTAGAAAAGGGAATAAAGATGAACCTAGGCTCGTTGTTGTTGAACATAATGGTTATGAAAGACCATTATCAGATTTAATAAATGAATCTGAAATAATTATTAATGGAACATATCAGAATACCGATAACCCAATTAACTACGTAAACAAAGAAGAAAAATCGATACTTAAACCAGACACATTAATTATTGATGTGAGTTGTGATGAAGGTATGGGGTTTTACTTTGCAAAACCTACAACTTTTAAAACCCCGATTATAGCAATTGATAAAATTGATTATTATGCAGTAGATCATACACCAAGTTATTTTTGGGAAAGCGCTTCCAGATCTATTTCTGCAGCACTACTAGTTCATCTTCCTTCTGTAATATTCGGTCGTGAAAGCTGGGGTAAAAATAAAACAATTAAAAATGCTATAAATGTGGATAAAGGTGTGGTAGTAAAAGATACAATTCTTCGATTTCAAAACCGAAATGTGAATTATCCACATGACGTTAATCAGCTAGTGAATTAAAAAAAATTATTTTTATTATTAATAAACTAGCATGAGTTTCAAGAGCCAGTAAAAAAAAGACAGGCTTATTATATAAAAAATCAATCTATGATTACAAGTATAGAAGTAAATAAACCAGAAGTCTTTGTGTCTGGAAATGAGTTAGCTTTATTTGATCGAACTACAGATATAAAACTTACAATTAATACATTAGAATCTGGAGTCCCTGTATTGATAACAGCGTTTTATAATAATGGATTAATACTTCTTAATGCGTTGAAAATACATCTAAAAAATAAATTCCCTAACAAATCTTTTCAGGAACAACGCGAGTATCGTTCAGTATATCAAAAATTATCAAATCTTATTTTAATAGAAATTATTGGTCATAAATTAGCGGTAAAAAAAGCCCCTTATATTGGTTGGTTAGAAAAGTTGTATCCAGAAACCAGTAATATGTTATTATCATTTCCGCAAATTCAAGGATTAAATAGTGCTTGGCAATGGTACAAAAATGGAATATCTATTCCTGTATTGCGAAATAAAATACATCCATATTACGGTACATATTTCCCAACTCGTTTTGATCATTTACTACTCTTCGACAATTGGTTGAAACGTTATATGGGGCCTAAAAAATCTGCAATAGATGTAGGTGTAGGTAGTGGCGTGCTTTCTTTTCAAATGATAAAACATGGTTTCCAGAAGATTTTTGGTACAGATACAAATCCTAATGCGATTGTTGGATTAACAGAGTTTATAGCAGATACGAAATTATCTAGAAAGATAGAATTAGATTTTGGACATCTTTTTAGCAAATGGGAAAAGCAGACTGAATTGATTGTTTTTAATCCTCCTTGGTTACCAGGGTCTCATAATTTAGATAGTAATGATAATGCCATTTATTACAATGACAATCTATTTCCTAATTTTTTTGAAGAAGCTAAAAAAAGACTATTACCTGAAGGAAAACTTGTTATTATATTTTCAAATTTAGCTCAAATTACTAATGTAACAAATGAACATCCCATAGAAAAAGAACTAGTAGAAGGCGGGAGATTTCAATTAGAAAAATGTTTAAAAAAAACAGTGAAAGTTGCTTCTAAAAAAACAAAAAGAGATCAACATTGGCGTGATTATGAAGAAGTAGAGCTTTGGGTGCTGACTAATATGTAATTTACATTTTCAAAATAACTACGCGCAATCTTAAGGTTTTGATCTACAGATAAATTAATATAAAATCAGAGGTTTCTTAAAAAAGCAGATATGGGAAAAAATGATATTCAAGAGGAAAATCAATTTGAAAAGTTAATTCAAGGACTCATTAATGAAAAACATGGTAGTTGTAATGATTTTTTATCTCCTATAACTATGGCAGCATTAAGGGAAAACATGGTAATTCTGAATGATTCTGGAAAAATGATAGCTGCAGGTATTGGAAATAAATTGAATTTTCATAAAAACGATTCCATTAGAAAAGATAAAGTTAATTGGATTTCGGAACAAAGTATAAATAAACACGAAAAGGTTTATTTGAACAAAATATGGAGGTTTATTGATTATTTAAATAAAACATGTTTTACTTCAATAAGGAATTTTGAAAGTCATTATTCAAGTTATGAAAAGGGAAGTTTTTATAGAAAGCATATAGACCAGTTTAAAAGCGAAAAAGGTAGGGAGTACTCTATAGTTTTGTACTTAAATCAGAATTGGAAGGATGAAGACGACGGTCAATTATCTTTATATCCTTTAAATAGAGAACAAATAAATATTTCACCACTAGAAGGTCGTCTGGTGTTCTTTAGAAGTGATGAAATGGAGCATGAAGTGCATTCTTCCTCAACTCGCGAAAGAAGAAGTATAGCAGGGTGGTTAAAAAAATAAGACCTCAGAGAATCCTGTATTTGTTTTTTTTAAAGATAGCCCTCCGAATATTAAAGTTACAAAAATAGGTTTTTAGACAGTCTGACGTCTCGGCTATGGTTAGTACGGGATTAATAAGCGATTATTTTCGGTTTAACCACAAGCCAAATCTTTTGTATTTTGTTTTAATTTTTCTCTTTTAAGACCAAATCAAAAGATTTGGCGACTTTGCAAATAGACAATAACCTTTGAATTAAACACTAATCGCCCTATTTGCTATATATAGTGTTGTGTAGAGTTTTAACTTATAAATTTTTAAATGTAGAAGTTGATACAAGCTCTCCGCTCTCATACAATTCGATTATCATTTCATTTACATTACCTTCAAAAATATTAGATATAAGTTTACTTTCTTTTTCAGGCATTCCTTTCCTAGTAAAACTTGAACCTGTATATAATTCAAAACATTTTTTTGTGTTATCAGTATGTCCATAAATAACCGTTTCTGTTTCAAATTCAGTTCCGTCATTTAGTTTGTTTTTAAATTTTAATAGGTAAGAACTATAACCAATTTCTTTTTCAAGACAAAGGTTTATCCGATTATTCATACCAGCTTTATTTCCGAGAATTTTCAACGTTTCAACTTTATGATTCTTTGAACAAGAAGTAATCAATAATAAAAATAATATTGCTAAAATTTCTTTTATAATTTTTGTCATATCCATTTTTTTGTAATTCTACACAACGTTTCGGCTAAGCTGCGTTTTAATGCAGTTTAGGTTGTGTTAGCAAATGTTTTTTTTCATTTCAAGGTATTGTTATCATTCCAGTAAATAAATATTTCCCGTCAGATTTATCAAACATATAAATCATACTTGACGATTCGCTTCCAAATAATTTTTTGAAACTATAACTTATTCTAATAATAGAATCTGTTTTATAATTTGAATATTTCATTCCTCCTATAAGTTCAGGGTTATACAATTTTCCAATATGATTTTTAAATATCAGTTCACTCGCTTGTAATTTTTCATTCTCCGATGGAATGCAATCAACACATATAATTGAGTCTTTTGAATTGCTAACTAAATATACTAAATCTTTTTTCTCAATTCCTGTTTTGAATTTTTCCCAAATTGTACTTTTTTCGGTCAAATTATTAGATCGCCGCTTACAAGAAAACACTAGGAATATAAATATTATTAGAATTGAAAAATTGTAATTTACTGTTCTTATTTTCATTTGGAGTTCTTTCGACTAATATTTGCTAACAATTAAATAAGAGTACCTTTTACAATAAAAGGTGCTCTTATTTCTGTTTTATAGACACTAATATATTTAATCTAAAGGACTTTTAATTGTTTTTAAATTGTTAATTGCAACATGCATATAAAATTCTGTAGTTTTACTGCTATAATGTACTAATAATACCTGCGCTAAACAGAGTCTCCGACTTTGAGTTATCATTATTTACACTACTTTTCTTAAGATCTTTTACTATTTATTTTTACTCCCCATTGTTAACCGAACAGAACACTTTTCCCTAAGTCAGGAAACTTTGCAGTGCGTAAAAACTTATTCAATTGCTAGAAAGGTTAAATAACTTGGAATTATCGATTAAATTCATCTAACAAAGCTTTATCGATAAATATATGTTCTGGTAAAACTCGTAAACGATACTTACTTTCTCCAATAAATGTAATTAAATCTTTTCGTTCTAATCGATCGTTTTCTTTTAACTGAAGTATTGAGTTTATATTATCAACTATTCTAGTTAAATAGGTTTGGCTTTTTATTTCTCCTCCAGAGTTTACAACAATTGATTGTTTTGAAGCTTCAGAAAACTTCCTTTTACATGCAAAGTTTAATAAGTTTTTATATTGCGTTGTTTTCGATCCAAAATCAACTTTCTGATCATAAATTCCTTTAGAAGGTACACTTAACTGTATTAAAGACCAGTCTAAAAACTTAATTCTAATTTCATTAGGTTTTGGTGTGTTTGCTAATTGAATTACCCAACTTGTTGCTAAAACTAAGAACACCGACACCAAAGAAGTTTTTGCTACAATCCGAATCATATGGTTTGCAAAGTCGTTATCTAAACCAATAAACACATCGTACAATTGCGATAAGAATAATAAGAATATTGCAATTACAGATATAATAGCCACCAATTTTAAATCTCTGTGCATAAAAGTCCTAAAAAATGAAACAGCCATTAAATAACATAAAAAAGTAGTTAATAACACATCAGGAACTGCTGCTATTTTTACGCCAAAAAACACTTCATTTCCAACAAACAAAGATAAAAACACCGTTAATGATGCTACTATAAGTATAATAACCCCAATAATCTTTACGTTTTTTTCATTCTGATAAATAAATTTTGGTGCATCATAAACATAATATAAAGCTAATAACCAAAACAAATTATTTATTGTAGATAATGTGTTTACTCCTATTTGATAAGCACTTATTTCTGTAAAATTAAAATAACCTGCAATATATGCCCAAACACCAGAAACAACCCACACTAACATCCCAAAACTAAAGTATAGTAAACCTTTATCTACTCGCTTACTACTGCTACCTTCTTCTAATACTTGTTTAAATCGCTTTCTAATATTATAATAGATAGCAAGTAATAATATAGCTCCAATAAAAGAAATACAGATGTGTAATAAATTATGAAATTGGGTTATTTCGTTCATTTTACATCAAAATTTATATGTTTTTTCATTATAGCTAACGAACATACTATATTATTTTTAAAAAATTAAAATAGTACCCTAAATTTATAATACTCGCTTTGATAAATTCTCAAACAAAAAAATGGTAGCTGCAAAAAACCATAACATAAACCAGTAATAAGGAAATACAGAAAAAAACTGAATATACATACCAAGAATAGCAAATAGAACACCTATAATTCCTGTTAGTTTTAAAAGTATAAAACCAATACCTTTCATTTTGGGCATTATAAAAACCAACATAAAAGATGCTACCATTGGAAGCCAAAAACTTATATCTCTTACAATTGAATGTATAAATAAAACACCCTCAACATTTTTATTATTTCCTATTAATAATGAAAAACTTATTGAGTTTTCAGTAATATCTAATAAAGCTCCCAAAAAACTCAATCCAAAGCAAACATCTATTAAATTTGTCTTTAATGATTTAAAATGCAAAAAAATTCCAATCCAAGATCCTATCCATGAAAAAATAAATACGGTATCTAAAGCATAATTAATCCCTATTGATTTAATTAAACTTTCTTTCTCTAAACCAGAAATACTCACATTATTCAATAACACATCATTCAACGAATACTCTGTTAAAGGCCATGTATAATTCATAATCAACAACAAGGTAAACGCCAATAAAGACGCTATACCTGTATTTAAATACATGTTTTTATTCATTGCTTAAAATGCTAGTAATATTGATGAAAGTATGTTTTACAGCTATTTTAGCCTAAAATCTTTGATATTAAGTCTTGTTTTGCTTTTTCATCATCACCAAATAACCAGCGTAAGGTGTTATCTTCCCAAATCTCATCATACTGTTTCTGATTAATAAGATCTCTATCGATTGCTAAATCTAATAATTTCCCAGGATATGAAGATTGTGCATCACTTTCCATTTCTCCTAACGGATATGGATCGTCTAACCCCATAATTATTTGATTAGATCCTTGGCGATCTATCATTAACTTTAAAGAATCTGTATCATGAACCAATGTATCAAAAAAGATATTTGGATGCCCTACTGCTTTCCTTGGATGCGTTTTCCCTTCAAACAAATCTGGTCTTCCGTCAAATCCTTGAATACGACGCCCCAAGTTCATTTGAGCTAATTGCCCTCCATGTGCAAAACAGGTTCTAATATTCGGAAAACGTTCTTGCATTCCGTTTAAAGTATAAAAATGATAGGCGTCACCACATTGTGCTAACATCCATATTAAATGAAAACGCCAATTGGTATTTTCTAACTTAATCATCTTATCACCATCGTACGGATGAATTTCAATTGCTAATTTATATTTATTTGCTAATTCGAAAATAGGATCATTTTCTTTATCAAAAACACAACGCCACTGCCCTATCGAATCCATAAAATGTGTTGGCAAACACAATACTTTCAATCCTAATTCTTCTACACAACGCTCTATTTCATATAATGCTCCATAAATAAAACCAGGATGCACCACAAAACCACAAGTAAATTTACCTGGATGATCGTGCTGTACCTTTGCATTAAAATCATTTTGAAAACGCAATGCTTTTTTCATTTCTTCTAAACGCAACCCGTTTCCATACAACTGAGAAAGGTTTAAAACTACGGCATGGTCTAACTTGTTTTTCTCCATCCAAAGTAACTTTTCATCTAAAAAGAAACTCGAATCTGTAACAGGTCGCTTCCATCCTTTTTGCAACATATGTTTTCGCTCATCATCTACCCAAAATATTTCTTTTTCCTTCATAAAACTAGGAATTTGCTCTGGGTATGGTAATAAATGTGAATGTCCGTTTATACGTAGTTTGCGTTTTTCCATTTTAATCTTATCATTGCAAGGCTTTAACCATGGCAATTTTTTAATTTATTAGAGATTACTTCGTCATTATTCCTCGTAATGACGTTAATTTTTTAAACTGCTAATTCTAGATTAACAGTCATATAGTAATGACAATACTTATTTAATTTTCATAGGTGCTTGCATTACAGTTCCGCAATTAGAACAAGTACATTTCTTAGTATCTGAATAATAGGTGTCAAAAATAATAGGCATATCCGTTTCAATATTATCTAAAGCAAACTCCTCTCTATACAATTGATTTCCACAATTCTCACAATACCATTCTAATGCATCTAACATTCCTTCATCTCGTGGATATTCAATTACCAACCCAACTGTATTTGCTTTTCGTTCTGGCGAATGCGGTATTTTACCTGGTAATAAATAAATATCTCCTTCGTTAATTTCCACATCAATCATTTCACCTTTATCATCAATAATTTTTAAAACCATATCTCCCTCTACCTGATAAAAAAACTCTGGTGTTTCGTTGTAATGGTAGTCTTTTCTATTATTTGGACCTCCAACAACCATTACAATATACTCACCATTATCCCACACTTGCTTATTACCAACTGGCGGTTTTAATAAATGACGGTTTTCATCAATCCATTTTTTAAAATTTAAAGGCTGTACTAGTTTACTCATTTTAAAAGTTTTTTATTAACTAAAAATAGTGCACATTAAAAAAGTACATGCACCATCGTTTCTTCAGTTTTCAACTTGTAAAAGCAATCTTTAAATTGCTTAATTTCAATTTAAGGATTGCTTTAATGTATTTGGTATAAAAAGGTTTTAAACAACCTTTTTAAGACATAATCGTTACTATTATAATTAACAGATTATAGCTCTACTCTTTTTTCTACTACTTTTTAAAATAATAGTATTGTTTAATTTGTTCTTATAAGAAAAAACACTTTCTTTTCCTTTTTTAGCTTCTTCAACTTTTACAGGAAAAGCAAATTCTGCTACATCATAGTCAAAACCATTAGCATTCATATTAATACTATAGTTTTCAATTAGCATATTAAACTCATCAGCTAATTTTTCTTCTAAAATATAATGTTTACTTGTTGTTTCTCCTTCTACAAGTAAAGCTAATTCATTACTCTTAAATCCTAAAAGCGATTTTTTTTGTACAGGAATTGCATAGCATTTACTATTTAATTTAATTGCTTCATTTAAATTACAGATATAGCCTTCTTCATTAAGACTAATCATTAAATTTTGATGTGCTTTTGCAAAACTAGAAGGTAAATCATTTAATGAAATACATCCTTGACTCATTACTTTGTTTAAACTAGACAAAGTATTCGTATTCGTGTTTCCTAAAGTTGATGTTGGAAACATTGATAATGCTCCAGCCCCCATAGCTGAAGATAAAATAAATTTTCTACGATTCATCTTTATATTATTTAGTAGGTTAATATTATTTATAAAGTTAATACATTTATTTATGTATAACCAATTAATTACAAACTCTTAGTTCTTCCCCCGTCAACAGGAACATTAATCCCATTAATAAAGCTTGCACTTTCACTTGCTAAAAAAACCACTGCATTAGCAATCTCTTCTGGTTTTGCAAAACGTTTTGCTGGCGAAGCATTCATCATATTTGTTGAAACCTCATCTACAGAAAGTCCCGTTTTAGCAGCCTTATTGTTTATAATTTCTTTTAACCTTTCTGTTCCTGTAGCTCCTGGTAATACATTGTTTACTGTAATGTTAAACTGACCTAGTTCATTTGCTAATGTTTTAGACCAACTTGCAACTGCTCCACGAATCGTATTAGAAACTCCAAGACCATCTAAAGGTTGTTTTACCGAAGTAGAAATTACATTAATAACTCTACCAAATCCTGCTTCTTTCATAAACGGAACAACTGCTTGTACCAAAACATGGTTACATTTTAAATGCTGTGTAAAAGCGCGTTCAAACTCATCTATTTCGGCATTAAAAATAGGACCTCCCGCAGGACCTCCTGTATTATTAATTAGAATATGAAAGTTTAATTTTGATGCTTCAATTTTTTCTTTTAGTTCCTTCGGATTCGAAAAATCAGCAACGATATAACTATGATTTTGATTGTTATTTGGTAATGCTACTAAAACTTTTTTAAGCTTTTCTTCATTACGAGCAATCAACGTTACATTTACACCTTCTGATGCTAAACCAAATGCTGATGCTTTTCCTATTCCTTGTGTACTACCGCAAACTAAGGCGTTTTTATTTTGTATATTTAAATTCATTTATTTCAATTTAAAACATTGATATTACTTCTTCTGTATTAATAACTGTAGCAAATTCTTTATGCAAATTTGCAAGTGTAGTTTGATGTATTATTTCAGCAGGAAAAACTTCTCCATTAACTCCTACTCTATCAAAAGTTGCTGTTGCATCTGAAATTAAATACACATCATATCCGTAATTACCTGCCATTCTTGTAGAAGTGGATACGCAATGGTTTGTTGTTAATCCTACAATGACTAGCTTTTTAATTTCTTGATTATCCAATCTTTCTTTTAAATCGGTACCAATAAATGCACTATTAACATTCTTTTTTATAACAGGCTCTCCGTCTATTGGCTTTACTAAATCTTTTATTTCATACCCTTTATTTGATTCATGCAATTTAGATGCAGGGTCTTGAGAACTATGAACAATATGAAAAACAGGTTGTTTAAGGGCTCTCCAAATATCTAGTATTTTCTTACAATTCTGTTCCGCTTTTTTATTATTTCTATTCCCTCCCCAGTGCTCTTCTTCATCAAATCCTTTTTGAATATCAATTAATATTAATCCTATATTGTTTGTCATAATTTTATATCATTAACTATTCTGAATCATTGCTTTAATCTTTACTGCTTTTTCAAAATGATCTAATTGATGAGTTTCAATCCACCATTTTGCGACTTCCATTAACAGCTTTGGATTGTCATTTTTATTCTTGAAAAATGCATAAAAAGACAAACCTACATTATCTCCTTTTTTTGCAATCTTCTCGTTACAAACTTCAATAATTTTTTGTTGTATTTCTTTATTCATCATTTTTATTTAGTTCTCGATACAATTTTTCGTTCTTCAAAATCACTCGAACTGACATTATTTATTCACTATGTATTAAAACGCAAAACTAATTTTTTTAATATTTAATACAAATATTTTTAGGTTCGGTAAAAAAGCGCAATGCTTCAAAACCTCCTTCGCGCCCTACACCACTTTCTTTTTGTCCTCCAAACGGAGTTCTTAAATCTCTTAATAACCATGTATTTACCCAAACAATTCCTGCATGAACTTGTTTTGATATTTGCATAGTTCTGTTTAGATTATTTGTCCAAAGTGTTGCTGACAATCCGTATTTTACATCATTTGCTAATGCTAATGCTTCTTCATCAGTTTTAAAAGGCATAATTGTAACAACAGGTCCAAAAATCTCTTCTTGATTCAATCGACATTTATTATCCGTTACTTCAATTATTGTAGGTTGTAAATAATATCCGTTTTCACTGTTGGTAACAGTCACAGTTTCGCCTCCAAAAAGAATCTTACCTCCTTCTTCCTCAGCTATATCAATATATGATTTTACTTTTTCTAAATGCTGTTTAGATACTAAAGCTCCAATATTTGTATCGCTATTTGCTGGATTCCCTACTTTTAATTCAGATACTTTTTGAACGAAATCTTTTTTAAATCGTTCATATATTTTTTCTTCCACAAAAATTCTACTTCCGCATAAACAAATCTGACCTTGATTTGCAAATGAAGATCTAACTGTGGTTGCTAACATTTTATCGTAATCGCAATCTGCAAAAATTAAATTCGGATTCTTTCCTCCTAACTCTAAAGATAATTTCTTAAACATTGGCGCTGCTACTCGTGCAATATGTGCTCCAGTTGTTGTTCCTCCAGTAAATGAAATTGCTTTAATATTCGGATGTGCTACAATTGCTTGTCCTGTTGAACCTCCTAAACCGTGGACAATATTTAAAACTCCTTTTGGTAAACCTGCCTCATTACAGATTTCTCCTAATAAATATGCTGTCATTGGTGTTACTTCACTTGGTTTTGCTACCACACAGTTTCCTGCTGCAATTGCCGGAGCAATTTTCCATGTAAATAAATACAGCGGTAAATTCCATGGAGAAATACAACCTACCACACCAATTGGTTGTCGCAAAGTGAAATTCATCGCATTTAAACCAATACTTTCATGCGCTTCTGATGAGAACTGCGTAATAGCATTTGCAAAAAACTGAAAATTACTTGCTGCTCTTGGTATATCAATCTGTTTAGCTAAACTAATTGGCTTTCCGTTGTCTTTAGATTCTGCTTCTGCTAAAAAAGATAATTTCTCTTTTATTAATTCCGCAATCTTCGATAATATTTTACTTCTTTGGTCTAAGGTTGTTTCTGACCACTGCCTAAAGGCAGATTTGGCAGAATTATATGCCAACTCAACATCTTCTTTTGTTGAGTTTGGTATTTGACCATACACTTCTCCTATTGAAGGATTGTAATTATCAATGTAATTTCCATTTATTGGATTTACAAATTCGCCGTCTATGTAGTTTTTTATATTATTCATTTTATAAAGGTGTACAAACAGAAATTAAAAGAATTTTTTTATTTAAAAGCTCTTCTCGTAATTGATTATAGTAACCGTAATACTTATCTCCATTTTCGATTTCTATATTACTTAAACTCTTAATTTTATTACTTAAATTTCCTTTAATCTTCTTTTTTATCCTATTTAAATCATCAACTTTCAAAGTACTACTTACTATTAAATCAGAACAAATTTCATTAAAATTAGTTTCTCCTTCATAAAACACATATTTATAATTTATTTTATTACAATTTATTACTTTAAACTCTTTATTAGTTAGCATTATTAATCTATCTCCAACGGGAAAAACTAAAGTTTCTAATACTCTTATTTCACCTAATTCTTTTAATTCAAAACTTAAATTAGAATCGATTAGAGCAAAGTCATAATTTTTATTAAGATTAATTGTAACTATCTCTTTAAAAATCTTAATATCTCGATTAGGAATTGTCTTTTTTAAATACTCATAAAAACTTCCTGCTTCATCAAACTTATCATAGCTATAATGATAAAAATATCCTTTAACTTCTTTTCCTTTTACCTCGGCCTTTATATAAAAACGATAAGCGTATCCAGCATCAGCAAAAGTTTTAATTGATGAAAAAAAGATAACTAAAAACAACATTTTCTTCATCTAACTCTTTTTATAAGCCACTACTTTAATTTCTATCAATAAATGTGGATGTGGTAATTGATGTACCGCCACTGTTGTACGTGTTGGTCCCGTAAAATCAAAATACTCTGCATAAACTTGGTTATATCCTCCAAAGTCATTCATATTTACTAAAAAGGAAGACACATCTACAATATCTTCTAAATCAGCACCTACTTCTTGCAAAATACTTCTGATGTTTTCAATAACAGCTTTTGTTTGCTTTTTAATATCCAAATTTGTTGTTCCTAATTCATCTACCTCAACCCCTTCAAAACTATTATCAGGTCTACGTGAACTCGTACCAGAAACATAAATAAAATCACCAACTTGTTTAACGTGTGGAAACTTACCTCTTGGCACTGCTTTTCCTTTAATTACTTTACTTGTATTCATTCTATTTATTTTAATCTTTCTTTATGAAAAAGGTGTTTCGATTTTAAAACTATAATTTTACCAACTCTAATAACTTTAAAGTTGTTTTATAATTTCTTGTTGTTGCTATTAGATTTAATTTTTTCTCTATTGTATTGTTTGTCAATTTTGTTTTTCCGAAACCTGATGGGCAGTTTAAATAAACTACATCACCCGTTATTTTATATTGATCTTCTTTAATTCCTTTTATTTCAATTTCAGTTTCACTTGTTGTTTTATCTAAAAAAGTAAAAGCAACTATTTTTTCATTCTCTATTGAAAAAGGGTATTTATCAATTACCGCTGTCCATTCTTGTGGTGTTCTTACTAGCACAGGAATATCATAACCAAATTTATCAGCAATTCCTTTATTTACTTTTTTACAAACCTCAACTTTTGTTTTATCTGAACTTAAAATAATATTACCACTCTGAATATAGGTTTCAACATTTTTAAAACCTAAATTATTTAATAATTCACGTAGCTCAACCATCGGAAGTTTATTTTTTCCCGACACATTAATTCCGCGTAATAAAACAATGTATGTTTTCATATTTTCTTCTGTCTGTTCGAGCGCAGTTGAGAACTATTTAGTTTATTAACCTCTCGACTGCGCTCGAGGTGACAATTCTATTCTTTAGGTTTATATTTATGATGCGTAGCGTTTCTACATTCTGATAATATTGTTAACATATCAAAATCCCCTTTTGACAATGCCCACTTCTTTTTGCTACTCCATTTCTTTATTTTCTTCTCAAAATAAATAGCTTGTTCAATATCGTTAAAAACTTGACTAAATATAAGTTTTAATGGTCTTCTTTTAAATGTAAAACAGTTTTTATTCAATCCTTTTTCATGCTCTAAAAATCTTCTTTCTACATTATTTGTTACTCCAGTATATAATAGATCATCTGAACATTTTAATATATAAACAAAATACGTTTTCATCTCTCTTTGTCTGGTCGAGCGCAGTCGAGACCTCTTTTTTCTCTTAATATTAAAAACCTCTAATTAAACTACGTTTACTACTTTCAATTAAAATACATTTTAATTTCAGTAATGCTCGAGGTGACATTTTAATTATTACATCCCTGCAATTTTATCCTCTTCTAAAATTTCGTTTGTTTCTTCCTGTACTTTTTTAAGCACTTCTTTTAAATCAGTAATTGCATCTAAATCATGATGCGCAACCATATTTAATAACGCTTTATCTTGTGCTCTTCCTTTTTTCATTGCTTCAGCATACGGAATATTTTCATTGAAAGTTACCATCGAGTATTTTGAAAAATATGCCGAAGGAAAATTCTCTTCCAAAGTCATTTCTAACTTTCTTTTTTCTTTAAAAATCTGATTTGCAACATGATCTTTCATCTCATGAAAATTATCAATTGCTAAATCTGCAATAGCATCTGTATCTTCTTTTCTTACCTTCTCGTACCTTTTAAAAACTGTTTCCCAATCTTCTAAATTTTCATTTAAAATCTCATCAAAAACAGTTATATCTTCAAACGAAGCATTCATTCCTTGTCCGTAAAACGGAACAATAGCGTGTGACGCATCTCCCATTAAAATGGTTTTGTTTTGATAATGCCATGGCGAACACTTTACAGTACCTAATGCTCCTGTTGGATTATTTAAAAACTCATTTTTTATACTCGGAATTAACGCTAAAGCATCCGGAAATTGTGTTTCAAAAAATGAAGTTATCTTTTCTTCAGATGTTAAATTATTAAAGTTGTATTCTCCTTCATCATAACTTAAAAATAAGGTTACGGTAAAGCTTCCATCCATATTTGGTAATGCTATTAACATATACTCGCCACGAGGCCAAATATGTAAATGCTCTTTACTTATTTGATGGTTTCCTAAGGCATCTGCAGGAATTTCTAGCTCTTTATAGCCGTGTGATAAATAATTTTGTGAGTAACTAAATAAGAATTTTCTTTCTAAGTAGTAACTTTTTCTCAATATCGAACCAGCGCCATCTGTTCCGAAAATTACATCCGCATTTATAGAAAACTCTTCTTTGGTTTTATAATCTTTAAAATGTGCAATGGTATTTTCTATGTCTACCGAACTACACTTCTTATTAAAATGAATAGTTACATTCTCATGTTTTTCTGCTTCAGTTAACAAAATACCATTTAAATCGCCACGAGAAATTGAGTTTATGTATTCTCCTTCTCTTCCTGAATAATTAGAAGCGAAAGTGTTTCCTACACTATCATGAATTAAACGACCATACATCGGAATACATATTTCACGTGCTTTTTCTTCTACACCACATAAACGTAAGGCTTTAAATCCACGGTCAGACAGTGCTAAGTTTATTGATCTTCCTGCCGAAATATCAGTAGTTCTTAAATCGGGTCTACTTTCATATACGGCAACTTTATATCCTCTTTGTGCTAATCGTAAAGCTAATAAACTTCCACATAAACCAGCTCCGATAATTAATATGTTATCTTTTTTATTCATTTATTATTTTTAGTTCCTTTAAAGCCAAAATTGTTGTTTTTTGCCTCATAGGAGTAAATTCACTTCTTGTCATTTTATCGACTGGAGTAATTCTTGTAGCAAAATAAAATACATTTTTATTAACTTCTACATATCCTACAAACCAACCTATCTCTTTTCCTTCTCTAATAGCTAATCCTGTTTTACCACTAAAAACATACGCATCATTAACGTCAACTTTCATAATGTTCTTAACGATTTCTGTTGTTCTTTTTGATATTGATAATTTATCCTGATAAAATCGAGTTAAAAAATCTATCTGCTCAAAAGGAGTTATTTTTGACTTTCCTAAAAGCCAAAAATCATCGATGTTTTCAGCATTAACATCCATATTTCCAAATTGGAATTTATCAAGATACTTATTCATTTCCTTTTCTCCTGTTTTCCTTGCTAATTCTTGATAACATGGTACACATGATCTTTGAAATGCTTCTTTTAATACCAAATCTTTTTCCCACATAGAAAAAGCTCTTGGTTTTCCATTCCATTTAAAAACAGATGTCTCCCCCTTTATTCTTTGTGTTTCTAAACCTATAATTGAATTAGGTATTTTAAATGTTGATGCAGGGATATAACCTTTTCGTGCACTAGTAAAATTATTTGAATAATATTTATCCTCTTTACTGTTATAAATAAGAATTACCCCATTAACTTTAGCTGAATCTAAAATAACTTGTATTTCCTTACTTGTAATAATTTCACTTTTTCTTACTTCTTTTTTCACCTTACTGGAACAAGATGTAAGTATCAAGACAAACAACAATAATATGTAAACTTTAATTTTCATTTTTTATATACTAAGTCTTCTTTGTTTTATAACAATCCTTTTAAAACTGAAACCATTTTATACACATCTTCAAAACTAGTATACATTGGCACTGGTGCGCAACGAATAACATCTGGCTCTCTCCAATCGGTAATAATATTATTTTCTGTTAGTTTTTTATGCAAGCTTTTATCTGCGTTCTTTACTTGAATAGATAATTGACAACCTCTTTCTTTTGGATTAGACGGTGTAATAATCTTAATACTATCAGAACCTATTTGATTGATTAAGAACTCGAAATACCCTGTTAGCTTTTCTGATTTTTCTCGTAAAGCTTCCATTCCTACCTCAGCAAACATATCTAAAGAAGCTTTAATAGCTGCCATAGATAATATTGGTGGGTTACTTAATTGCCAACCTTCTGCCCCTGCCATTACATCGAACGGTTGACGCATATTAAATCGCGTTTCTTTATTATGATTCCACCAACCAGAAAAACGTGGTAACTCTTTATTATGTGCATGTTTTTCATGCACAAACAATCCTCCTAAACTACCTGGGCCTGAATTTAAATATTTATAAGTACACCAAGCTGCAAAATCTACTCCTGAATCGTGTAATTCTGGTGATATATTACCTGCTCCGTGTGCCAAATCAATCCCTACA
Source organism: Tenacibaculum ovolyticum DSM 18103 (assembly GCF_000430545.1). Taxonomy (GTDB): domain Bacteria; phylum Bacteroidota; class Bacteroidia; order Flavobacteriales; family Flavobacteriaceae; genus Polaribacter; species Polaribacter ovolyticus. The sequence goes on along the minus strand of NZ_AUMF01000010.1, from coordinate 122,418 downwards.
AAACATTCTTTTGAATGTCCTATTTCAGCAATACGTTTTAAATCTAAATATTGACCGGTATAATAATTAACACCACCTATCAATAGCAATGCTATTTCATCTCCTTGCTCAGCAACAATCGCCTCTAAATCTTCAATATTTAATAATTCTTCTCCTGCTCTTGGTTTCCATTCAATCAATCCATCTGCTACATCAAACCCATGGAATTTTAATTGAGATTGTACGGCATATCTATCTGAAGGAAATGCATCAGATTCTATTACAATTTTATATTTCTTTTTTGTTGGTTGATAAAAAGACACCATTAACAAATGTAAGTTGGTTGTTAGAGTATTCATCACCACAACTTCTAGCGGTTTTGCTCCTACAATTTTCGCCATACTCTCCGTTAAAAACTCATGGTAAGGCAACCAGGGTGTGTTTCCTTCAAAATGCCCTTCTACTCCGTAATTAGCCCAATCATCTAATTCTTGTTGAATGTATTTTTGAGTATTTTTAGGTTGTAACCCAAGCGAATTACCTGTAAAATACAACCATTCATTACCTTCTTTATCTTTTGGTATATGAAATTGATTGCGCAAGTGCGCTAATTTATCTTCTTTATCTTGTTGTTGTGCGTAATCGAGTGTTGCTTTGTACATGCTTCTTTTTATTTCAAAAAAACCTTTCTTTTTAAACACTAAAGATACTTGATTTATAAACAAATCAAAAAACAAAAGTGTTTCACTAAATGAAACGGTGTTTTATAAATTTACACTTTTTTATTATATTAGCAAAAATGATTTTCAAAAAATAATGATTGACAACAAAAATTTAAACCAATCAATTATAAAAGCGTTTACCGTTTTAGATGCTTTTACAAATGATAAAAAAGAATGGGGTGTTCGTGAGTTAGCTAATAAAACAGGCTACAATAAAAGCACTACCTATAGATTATTAAGCACCTTGGTTTCTTTAAATGTTATACATCAGAATGAAAATGAAAAATATTGTTTAGGTAGTAAACTTTTTGAACTAGGTAATCGTGTTTCTTTATACCAATCTTTAATTACAGCCACTAATTCACCTATAAAGAGTGTCGCTTTAGAAATACAAGAAACAGTACTTCTTGGAATTTTAAAAGAAGAGAAAGTTTTTTACGTAAATAAAGCAGATAGCTTACAGGGTTTAAAAATAAGCACCTCTATTGGTTCTTATCAACCAATTCATGCAACTGCTTCAGGAAAATTATTATTAGCTTTTTCTTCTATTGAAAAGCAAGAAAATTATCTAAAAAACAACTCTTTAACTAAATACACGCAAAAAACAATTACCAAAAAACTCGAATTAAAAGAAAAATTAAATAGCATAAGAGATCAAGGTTATTCTTTAGATTTAGAAGAGTTTGAATTAGGTTTAATATGTATAGCTATTCCTATTTTTAATAAAAAAGGAAATGCGATTGCCTGCATAAGTGCTTCTGGCCCTTCTAGTCGCTTTAAATTAGAAAACGTACAAGGTTACATTTCTATTTTACAAAAAGGAGCTACTTTAATTGAAACTTCATTACAAGATTTTAATTCTTTATAAAAAAAGCCTTGTAAAATTTACAAGGCTTTCTCTACATAATTGTTTTATTTTTAATACAATACTCTAAATTTAATAGTACCGTCAATTTCACGAAGTTTTGTAATCACTTCTTGATTGTACTCCTTATCAATATCTGTTATTACATATCCTACTTTAGAATCTGTAGATAAATATTGTCCTGTAATATTAAGTGTGTATTTTGCTAATACTTTATTAATCTCTGCCATTACACCAGGAACATTCTTGTGTATATGTAAAAACCTGTGTGCATTTGTATGACGAGGTAATCTTATATTCGGAAAGTTTACTGCATCTACCGTATTACCTGAATTAATATATGCCATTATTTTCCCTGGTACAAAATCTGCAATATCTCTTTGCGCCTCTTCTGTGCTTCCACCAACATGAGGTGTTAAAATAACATTATCTAACCCTTTTAACTGTGTAATAAAGTCTCCATTTTTTCTTGGTTCTTCTGGATATACATCTACTGCTGCACCAGCTAATTTACCTGACTTTAATGCTTCAACCAAAGCCTCAATTTCTACCACAAATCCCCTAGAAAGATTCACTAAATGTGCCCCGTCTTTCATTTGAGCTATTTCTTCTTTACCTATGTAGTTTTTATTTGCTGAATTATCATCTATATGCAAGGTAACAACATCAGAAATATTTAATAATTCTTTTAATGTATTAATTCTTGTTGCGTTTCCTAAAGCTAACTTATCTTCAACATCATAATAATACACATCCATCCCTAAAGCCTCAGCTAAAACAGATAATTGTTTTCCGATGTTACCATAACCAACAATACCTAATTTTTTACCTCTAACTTCTCTCGACCCTTGTGCTGTTTTATTCCATTCACCATTGTGTAACTCCGTACTACGTTGAAATACACTTCGCATTAGCATAATAATTTCTCCGATAGCTAATTCAACTACAGAACGCGTATTACTATAAGGTGCGTTAAAAACTACCACTCCATTTTCTTTACAAGAATCTAAATCAATTTGTTTAGTACCTATACAGAATGCTGAAACAACCATTAATTTTTCTGCTGCTTCAATCACCTTTTTAGTCACCTGAGTTTTAGATCGAATACCTAAAACATGTACATCTTTAATCTTTTCAATTAATTCGTCTTCTGATAAACTTTTTGATACTGTTTCAACAGCAAAACCATCTGCTGTTAATTTTGTAAAAGCATCAGCATGTACGTTTTCTAATAATAATATTTTAATTCTGTTTTTTGGGTATGATATATTTCTTGGCAAATCGTTTAGGTATAAAAATTCATCTAAATTAGGTGTAACATGGTCGGCATTGGCAATTGTTTTCTCCCTGGACACATTTTCTGTATACGCAAAAAAGGTATCAGCAACACCTGCTTTTTTTGTTACAGCATCACTGTAACCATCACCAATTACTTGTATTTCTCCTTCTAAATTTAAGTTCTGTAAACATTCTATTTTACCATTATGTTTTGATAATGAATTCTCTTCATCAAAACCAACAATAACACCTTCGTTATTAAATTCAAAAGTATTTGCAAATACTCTTTCCGAAGGAATATTATACTCAGCAACAATCGGATCTATAAATTCTTTGAATCCTGCTGAAATCACATAAATATCGTCAGAAAAATCTTCAAAAAACTCTCTATTGCCTTGTATAGATCGTGATACTTTTTGTTTTAATTCTTTAATTAATAAAGGTAAATCTGCTTCTTTAGCTTTTAATAATTTAATGCGTTTTTCTAAGGATTCTGGAAAGGATATTTCCCCATCGATCCCTTGGTTTGTAATATTTACAATTTCTTTAATAATTTCATCCTTTTTCGGATTTCCCGCTAAGGTGATTTCTGCTAAAACATCTAATGCTTCTACCTTTGTTAAGGTACTGTCGAAATCGAAAACGAAACTTCGTTTTACTAAATTCATGTTAGATTTAATCTTTTGTGTTGTTGTTGTTGTTGTTGTTGTTTTGTTAAGCAAACGAAAATACAATTGTTTTTATAAAAACTTACTATTAATGTTTTTTTGTTACGAAATTTAAACAATTGTAAATCTGACACTTCTTATAATAACTAGACTATAATCAGCATAAAAACTATTTTAACAACCAACTATTTTACGAAATTCAAAAACTATTATTTACACTATTATTAATAATAAAGCCCACCATATAATTGGCATCGATTCAACCAAAAATGAGCTATAATATTTTGACTTTTCTTCTGAAGATTTCATTAATAAAATTAAGGTAATAACTATAAAAAGTAAAAACACCGCTATAAACTCATCATTCGATTTTATAACAAGTTCTAGTAGTAAACAAAAGGCTAACAACGAATAGCCTAATTTTTTTGTTTTTTTAATTCCTATTTTTTTTGGAATTGTTTGTAGTAAAACCGCATCGTACTGTACATCTCTAATATCAAAAGGAAGTATTAAAACAACTACTAACAAAAAACGCTGTAAAGTTATTAGATACAATGATTTTGTGAAAATTATTTCGGAATATAAAGCTGGTAGAAATACTGTAATTCCTGCCCAAACAATAGCCACAATTACTATTTTTAAATACCCAACGCTTCTTAAATTTTTTTGAAACCCACTAAGAAAAGGAATTGCATATAAAAAAGTAAGTAATCCTAATGGGGCAAGAAATAATAATATTTTTACACTTAACTTACTCATATAAAAGCACATTAAAAGAAAACAAACTAAAGAGAAAATTTGAATTATTTTTAGATGTGTTGTTAAACTTCTGTGATGCAATTTTGCAACGCCCGCATATTTCACAAAATTATAGGCTGTAATGGTTGCATAAAAAACGAAATAACCTAAAGATTCACTGCCTGTTACCCCTAAATAAAACTCGGTTATTTTAACAAAATAAAATACAGCTAATGCTACGTGAATACTAGCATTTATATAAAAATCAATTATTATTTTAAAGAGTTTCATTACACAAAAATAGTTTTTATGTTTATAACCTATCCTTTTGGTTAATAAAATATCTGTTTTAAAGCAAAAATATACCATATAGAATGATACAATTTTATTATTTTTGGACGACTTAAAAACAACAACAGACAATGAACACTAATTCATTTCAACTAAGACATATTGGTCCTCGTAAAAAAGACCATCAACAAATGTTTACTACTATTGGTGTAGATAGTTTAGACCAATTAATTTTTGAAACTGTTCCTGATGATATTCGTTTAGATTCAGCATTAGATTTAGCTCCTGCAATGAGTGAATATGAGTATTTAAATCATATTACCGAATTAGGTGCAAAAAACAGTGTTTTTAAAACTTATATTGGTTTAGGGTATCACGAGGCAATTGTGCCTAGTGTTATTCAAAGAAACATATTAGAAAACCCGGGATGGTATACAGCATATACACCATACCAGGCTGAAATTGCTCAAGGGCGTTTAGAGGCTTTATTAAATTACCAAACAATGGTTTGTGATTTAACTGGAATGGAGTTAGCTAATGCTTCTTTATTAGATGAAGGTACTGCTGCAGCTGAAGCAATGGCTTTATTATTTGATGTTCGTGAGCGTGCTCAGAAAAAAGCAGGTGTAAATAAATTCTTTATTTCTGAAGATATTTTACCACAAACATTATCAATTTTACAAACTCGTGCTATTCCTATCGGAATTGAGTTAGTTATTGGAAACCATGAAAAATTTGATTTTTCTGAAGAGTTTTTTGGTGCTATCGTTCAATATCCAGGAAAGCATGGTTTAGTTTATGATTATACTGAGTTTGTTGCTAACTGTAATGCAAAAAACATAAAAGTAGCTGTTGCGGCTGATATTTTATCATTAGTAAAATTAAAGGCTCCGGGTGAATTTGGTGCCGATGTAGTTGTAGGAACTACACAACGTTTCGGAATTCCGTTAGGTTATGGTGGGCCTCATGCTGGTTATTTTGCAACTAAAGAAGCTTACAAACGTAGTCTTCCTGGTCGTGTAATTGGTGTTACTAAAGATGTTGATGGTGGTCGTGCTTTACGTATGGCTTTACAAACTCGTGAACAACACATTAAACGTGAAAAAGCAACTTCTAATATTTGTACTGCACAGGTTTTATTAGCTGTTATGGCAGGTATGTATGCTGTGTACCACGGTAAAGATGGTTTACAATATATTGCTGATAGGGTTCATTCATCAACAAATACGTTAGCTACTGCTTTAGAGACTTTAGGTTTCAAGCAAAAAAATGCTGCTTATTTTGATACTATATTAATTGAGGTTGAAGCTAAAAAGTTACGTACTGTTGCCGAGAAAAACGGAATTAACTTTAATTATATTGATGATAACCATGTTTCTATTTCAGTAAACGAAACTGTTAGCTTAAAAGAAATTAATGCTATTGTTGATTGTTTTGAACAAGCTTTTAATGTTCAAGACATTACTGTTACCGAATTTACATCATCAGATGTAATTCCTGCAAATATTCAAAGAAATACTTCTTTCTTAGATAACGAAATATTTAATACGTATCAATCAGAATCTGAAATGATGCGTTATATTAAAAAATTAGAGCGTAAAGATTTATCATTAAATCATTCAATGATTTCTTTAGGTTCTTGTACTATGAAGCTAAATGCTGCTTCAGAGATGCTACCATTAAGTAATCCTCAATGGGGAAATATTCACCCTTTTGTACCAATTGATCAAGCTCAAGGATACCAAGAGGTTTTAACTAACTTAGAAAACCAACTAAACGTAGTTACCGGTTTTGCTGGTACTTCTTTACAACCAAATTCTGGTGCGCAAGGAGAATTTGCTGGTTTAATGGTTATTCGTGCTTATCATAAATCAAACGATGATGCTCACAGAAACATTTGTTTAATTCCTGCTTCTGCTCACGGAACAAATCCTGCTTCAGCAGTTATGGCTGGTATGAAGGTAGTTGTTACCAAAACTGATGAGAGAGGAAATATTGATGTTGAAGATTTACGTGCAAAGGCTGAAAAGCATAAAGATAATTTAGCTGCTTTAATGGTAACGTATCCATCTACACACGGTGTTTACGAAAAAGCAATTAAAGAAATTACCCAAATTATTCATGATAATGGTGGTCAGGTTTATATGGACGGTGCAAACATGAATGCACAAGTAGGTTTAACAAATCCTGCAACTATTGGTGCAGATGTTTGTCACTTAAACTTACACAAAACATTTGCCATTCCTCACGGAGGTGGTGGCCCTGGTGTTGGACCAATTTGTGTTGCTCCTCAACTAGTACCTTTTTTACCTACCAATCCTTTAATAAAAACTGGCGGAGAAAATGCAATTACAGCTATTTCTGCAGCGCCTTGGGGTTCTGCTTTAGCTTGTTTAATTTCTTACGGTTACATAACAATGTTAGGTGCTAACGGATTAACAGACTCTACTAAGTTAGCTATTTTAAATGCTAACTATATTAAAGAGCGTTTAAATGGTCATTACGACACATTATATTCTGGTGAAATGAATCGTGCTGCGCATGAAATGATTTTAGATTGTCGTTCTTTTAAACAAAACGGAATTGAAGTTGTTGATATCGCTAAGCGTTTAATGGATTATGGTTTTCATGCACCTACAGTTTCTTTTCCTGTTGCTGGTACCATTATGGTAGAGCCTACAGAATCTGAAAATGTTGCTGAGTTAGATCGTTTTTGTGATGCAATGATTTCTATTAGAAAGGAAATTGCTGAAGCAACTAAAGAGAACACCAACAATCCTTTAAAAAATGCACCGCATACACAAGGTATGTTAACTGCCGATGAATGGTCTTTACCATACACTCGTAAGCAAGCTGCTTTTCCTTTAGAGTATATTGCTGATAATAAATTTTGGCCTTCAGTACGTCGTGTTGATGATGCTTTTGGAGTTGAAATGGGGTTTAAAAAACTCTCTTTATAAAACGAAAAACTCACCTATTTGGTGAGTTTTTTTGTTATGTACTAAAATTCTAATTTATTAGAAATATTTCTTTATTTACCTATAAGCGCAACAATAGGAACTTTATTAATCCAACTTCCTTTTTTATACCAAAAAATAACTTTTTTAACAATTCTTTTATTTCCTTTAAGATCTATTGCTCTTGATTCCTGTCCTTTAGAAAAACGATTCTTTAACCAAACATCTTGTTTGCTACCGTCACCAAAATGTACAATCATTTTTTTCATTTCTAACGAAGAATTTCTTACTTTAATTTTAAGGTGTGTAAACATACCTTTACTAGCAGTAACTCTTACTTCATCTCTATCTACACTTCTTTTTACTGTTGTAATACCTAACAACTTCCATTTTCCTACAAGCTTAGCTGGATTATTATTACTCGATTTATTTTGACCTATAAGCGCAACAATAGGAGCTTTATTGCTCCAGTTTCCTTTTTTATACAAAAAAACAACTTTTTTAATGAGTCGTTTATCCCCTTTCAAATCTATTTCTCTTGACTCCTGTCCTTTAGAAAAACGATTCTTTAACCAAACATCTTGCGTACTACCATTTCCAAAATAAACTACCATTTTCTTCATTTCTAAAGAAGCATTTCTCACCTTAATTTTAAGGTGTGTAAACATACCTTTACTACTAGTAACTTTTACTTCATCTCTATCTAAACTCCCTTTTACTGTTGTGATACCTAATAATATCCATTTATCATTTTTTTTAGAAGTATCTTCTATAGAACTCGCTAAAAGAGAAAATGATTTACAAAATAAGAGAATTGTTACTAATATTATTGCCTTAAAAATCGTTTTGTTATTCATCATTTTATTTATTAAATTAATTTATTAAAAATCTATTAGTTAAATCCCTACCACACCAATAACACCTATATATCAAAGCATTACTTCTTATTCATGGTACAAACATACAGTAAGGGACTAATCTAAATTATTATTTATAAGTGAAGCGTCTAAATTGAGATGTGAAGTATTCTAAAATAATAGTCAACTAAAATTCCTATTGTTTAATAGTAAAATAAGGTGGTGAAAAAAAAAAAATCAGAAATTAAACACCCTTAAATAACGACTAACTATTACACGTGATAACTTTTTAGGATATCCTGTTTCGAAAGATCTTGATTATTCCTCCTTAAATGAGTTTTTTCAATTTCCTACCAATAATTTAAGTTACCCCTTTAAAAAAGGAACTTATCGTATACAATCACACAAAACGGAATTGAAGTTCTTGATATCGCTAAGCGTTTAATGGATTATGATTTTCATGCGCCTACAGTTTTTTTCCTGTTGCTGGTACCATTATGGTAGAGCCTACAGAATCTGAAAATGTTGCTGAGTTAGATCGTTTTTGTGATGCAATGATTTCTATTAGAAAAGAAATTGCTGAAGCAACTAAAGAGAACACTAACAATCCTTTAAAAAATGCACCGCATACACAAGGTATGTTAACTACCGATGAATGGTCTTTACCATACACTCGTAATCAAGCTGTTTTTCCTTTAGAGTATATTGCTGATAATAAATTTTGGCCTTCAGTACGTCGTGTTGATGATGCTTTTGGAGATCGTAATTTAATTTGTTCTTGTAATCCTATTGAAGATTATATAGATGATGAAGTTTAAAAAACTCTCTTTATAAAAACAAAAAGCTCACCTATTTGGTGAGCTTTTTGTTTTTATAATACTCTTGAATAATACTACTTTAATTAGTCTGAAATTATAAAAAAGTAACTCCTCATATGTTACGCCATTCTTTTGCTACCTATCTTTTAGAAAATGACATTAATCTGCTCTATATTCAAAACTTACTCGGACACAGTACACATGTTGCTTCTCACAACTTTGAATTAATTAAAAATCCCTTAGATTTGTAAAAAACATAATGGAAATATATGTACCAGTACATATATCCCGTTGTTGTAAATCATTAGAATGAAAAAAATATTACTCATATTAATTTCCATCTCTTTCATTGCTTGTAATCAATCCAAAAAAAAGCAACCTGATGAAAAAAAAATAGTAAAATCGAACAATTCTGAGGAAACAAAGTTTAATAAAACTATAGAGTGCAATTATATTAACTTTTTTAAAGACTTGGGGAATACTAAAATAGATACTCTTAGAATCGAACGAAGATTAATAGACCCAATTGATGATTCAATCTCATTTAAAGCTTCTATATTCGATTTTGTAACAAAAGGAAACAAGGTTTTTAAAAAATCTAAAACACATAGAAGATGTGACGGGAAATTTATTGATGTCGAATATTATCAGGAATTCACAAACCGAATAGAATTAGCATCATACAAAAAATATAATGACAGATTTTTTACTACTAAAAACAGAGTGAATTTTTGGTGGGCAAATTCGGATGGACATTTAATAATTCCTATAAATAATGCAGACCCAAAAACTTTTAAGCCTTTTGAAAATATTTGTGGTGGTACTGATATGAAAGGTGTTTATTACGGATGCCCAAATTTTGGTGTTTATAAATTGGATATACCTGTGTCTTCAAAATTTGAATTTATACCTAAAAAAGATAACTATTGGAATTCCCCAAAACACTATGTAATTGTTGACAACAAAGTATATGACATAAAACGAAATTTAAAGAAAGGTTATTTTTGCGAGTTAGATATGGCAATATCAGCCGAGGAAATTAAAAAAAATAAAAGCTAAAAAAACGGTTTACAACAATGGCTATAATTAATACGGGTTCTGGTGATTAACCCAAAGTTTAGGCATATTTACTAAGCCCGTCAAATCTTTTGATTTGGCTTTATAAAGAAAAAGATAAAACAAAATAAAAAGTTTTGGCTAAGTGCTTAATCGAAAGTTCACTACTTTTAATTCCCGTACTAATCATAGCCGAAACGTTAGCAAAAATTAAAAAAATGACTAAACAAATTTTAACTCTTTTAATTTTTATCATATGCCAAAAATTTTACTCACAAGAAAAAACTTGGATGCTCGCATATGAATATGAAAAGAATAATGAAAAGGCATACAACAATTCTAATGAAATTTTAATTAGACAAACTAAAGATTCAATATTTCATTATGTACTTAATAAAGATTATAAGAAACCTATCTCTGCTTTTAATTATAACATTGACAAAGACACTTTAAACATAAAACTCGACATAGAAGAATATCTAAAAGGAGTTATCAATAAGGATACTTTAAAAGTATATAAAAATGGTAAAATCAAAGGAGTATTTACTAAACTCAAAAACAATAAAATTAAACTTAAAAAACTTAAAAAAACACTTTACAAAAATAAGTTTATAATAGAACCAACAGAATTATATAATCCATATAATGACAAATCTATTCCGGAAATTTTAAAATTTACGCAAAATAATGCTATAGCCCCTAATGAAATAAAAACAGAAGTAATTGATATTAATGGCTATATTTTCTTAAAACTATATGCAGGAAATCAGAAAAAGTGTCTTCCAGTTTTAAAAGTAACTAAGAAGTGTATTAAGGTTTTTACTCCTGAAATTAAAAAAACTTTTTCCCTATTTAAAGTGAGTGAAATTAAAAAATAACTTTTGCTAACAAAGAACTGAGGTGAAAATCAAAAAATTCTTCATTAATTTTACACAATACTACACTAATCTAAAAGTAATATTATTCAGTATTTTGAGCTTATCTCTTTCATGTAATCACTACTTATTTTGGTAATACAGAAACTAAAACCAACCGCACAATCAAACATATTTCATTTTTCCAATGCTCACTCATAGCAAATTTATTATCGTAGCGTACTTGGATTATTGCCGGTGTATTTTTTAAAAATTTTATTAAAATGACTAGAGTCTAAAAAACCTGTTTTATCAGCTATTTCTGAAATATTTAAGTTCGTTTGTTTTAAAAGACGCGCTGCCATTTCTATTTTAGTTTTCAATACATATTGCTGAATAGAAACACCTGCGTGCCTTTTTATAAAAACACTTACATAATTGGGAGACATATAAAAAACCTCAGCAATCGACTTTATTTTAATCAGTTCTTTATCAAGTACATTTTGTCTTATGTAAGTTAATATTGAATCAATTTTTTCTTTTTCAGAGTTATATGTTTTTTCCGTTTTTATAACATTTGACTTTAAGTTTCTTAAAACCACTACCAATAAAGCATCAAAAAAATTGAGCAAAACATCTCGATTATAAACTATAGGATTTTCTATCTCATTCTTTATCAATTCATACAAATAAAATAATTGAATTCTATCAACATCATTAGCAACAATACTTTTAGGAATATTATTAGCATAAAATATAACGGTCTCTAAATTTTTTCGCCAATGTGTATTTGAAGCAAAATTTGCCTTTTCTGAAAATAGCTGTTCTGTAAATTGTATAAGCCCAAAAGTTGTAGGTGCCTCAACTACAAATTCGTGTTCATCTTTAGGGGTTAAAAAAAATAAATCCCCTTTTTGGTAATCAATACTACTTTCATTTAAAAGATGTTGCCCGCTACCCTTTAAAATATAAGTTAACTCAAAAAAATTATGCTTATGCCGTGGGTATCCCCATTCGTTGATTGCTTCAAATTCAAGGGTATCTAAATTTTTAGTAATGTAAAATCGTTGCGACATTGTGAAGGTGTATTCATGCAAAAATACTGTCCACTCCTACTAAATTTTCAGAAAGTGCTCTAAAGCCTTAATTTTAGGGTATAAGAAGAAGTTATTTGGGTACAAAAAAAGCATAATAAAGCATAAGCGTAATAGCAATTCAGTTCTTTAAATTCTATATACAATCGTTTCCTACAAGTTAAAAAACTAAACCAACAATCATGTGAGTTTCATTTTTCCCGCACCTTAAAAAGTAAAAATAGCTCGTCATTATCCAAGGCTCACTAATCGCAAATTCATTATCGAAAAGCACTAGGATTATCACCTGTATATTTTTTAAAAATCTTATTAAAATGACTAGAATCCAAAAAACCTGTCTTATCTGCTATTTCTGAAATATTTAAATTAGTCTGCTTCAAAAGACGTCCTGCCATTTCTATTTTTGTTTTCAATACATATTGCTGAATAGAAACACCTGCGTGCTTTTTTATAAAAACACTTACGTAATTGGGAGACATATAAAAAGTCTCAGCAATCGACTTTATTTTAATCAATTCTTTATCGAGCACATTTTGCCTTATGTAAGTTAACATTGAATCTGTTTTTTCCTTCTCAGAGTTGTATGGTTTTTCTTTTTTTACAAGGCTTGATTTTAAGTTTCTTGAAACCAATACCAATAAAGCATCAAATAAATTAAGTAGAACATCTCGACCATAAGTCATCGGACTTTCTATTTCGTTTTTTATCAATTCATACAAATAAAATAATTGAATTCTATCAACATCATTAGCAACAATACTCTTAGGAATATTGTTCGCATAAAATATAACAGTATCTAAGTTTTTTCGCCAATGCGTACTTGAAGTAAAATTTGCCTTCTCTAAAAATAATTGTTCTGTAAATTGTATAAGTCCAAAAGTTGTAGGTTCGTCAACCACAAATTCGTGTTCATCTTTAGGGGTTAAAAAAAATAAATCTCCTTTTTGATAGTTAATAACACTTTCATTTAAAAGATGCTGTCCACTACCTTTTAAAATATAAGTAAACTCAAAGAAGTTATGCTTGTGCCGTGGATATCCCCATTCGTTGATTGCTTCAAATTCTTGGGTATCTAAATTTTTAGTAATGTAAAATCGTTGCGACATTGTGAAGGTTTATTTATACAAAAATACTATGCATTCGTACTAAAGAAACACTTGTTACACACTCTAAACCTGTACTATATTACCAAAAATCAATACTAAATTAATCACCTAAAAGTACTAGGATTATGGCCTGTATATTTTTTAAAAATCTTATTAAAATGACTAGAATCTAAAAAACCTGTCTTATCTGCTACTTCTGAAATATTTAAGTTCGTTTGCTTCAAAAGGCGCGCTGCCATTTCTATCTTGGTTTTCAATACATATTGCTGAATAGAAATACCTGCGTGCTTTTTTATAAAAATACTTACATAGTTGGGAGACATATAAAAAACCTTAGCAATCGACTTTATTTTAATCAATTCTTTATCAAGTACGTTTTGTCTTATATAAGTTAACATTGAATCTATTTTTTCCTTCTCAGAGTTATATGGTCCTTCTGTTTTTGTAAGGCTTAACTTTAAGTTTCTTGAAACCAGCACCAATAAAGCACCAAATAAATTAAGCAGAACATCTCTACCATAAATTAAAGGATTTCCTATCTCATTCTTTATCAATTCATACAAATAAAATAATTGAATTTTATCAGCATCATAACTAATAATACTTTTAGGAATGTTATTGGCATGAAATATAACGGTATCTAAATTTTTTCGCCAGTGTGTGCTTGAAGTTAAATTTGCCTTCTCTAAAAACAACTGTTCTGTAAATTTTATAATACCAAAGGTTGTAGGCTCGTCAACTACAAATTCGTGTTCATCTTTAGGGGTTAAAAAAAATAAATCCCCTTTTTTGTAGTCAATAGCACTTTCATTTAAAAGATGCTGTCCACTACCTTTTAAAATAAAGGTAAGCTCAAAAAAATTATGCTTGTGCCGTGGATATCCCCATTCATTGGCTGCTTCAAATTCAAGAACATCCAAGTTTTTAGTAATGTAAAAGCGTTGCGACATTATAAAGATGTATTTATACAAATATACAATGTATTTATACATCAAAAACACGTACTACACTTTCTAATTTTGTCGTATCAAAAAGCAGCACTAGAATGATAGACAAACAAAAAATACTGGACGCATATAATAATAGACACGCTTGTAAATTATTCGATACCGAAAAAAAAATACCCGATGAAGATATCAACTTCATTTTACAAACCGCAAGACTTTCTCCAAGCTCTTTTGGCTTTGAACCTTGGCACTTTGTACTTGTTCAAAATAAAGGTTTACGCAAAAAATTAAAAGACAGCGCTTGGGGAGCAACAGCAAAACTAGATACAGCAAGCCACTTTATACTTGGTTTAGCAATGAAAAGTGAAATGACTAAATACAACAGTGCTTACATTAAAGACTTTATGAAAAACGTACAAGAGCTACCTGAAGATGTTGTTGACAATAAAGGAAAAATGTACAAGACATTTCAAAAATCTGATTTTGATTTAACTGATGATAGAAAGCTTTTTGATTGGGCTTCAAAACAAAGCTACATACCATTAGCTAATATGATGACAAGCGCTGCAATGATTGGTATTGACTCCTGCCCTATTGAAGGATTTAAGCGAAAAGAAATAACAACAATTTTAAAAAATGAATTAGGCATTAACACAAAAAAATATGGTTTATCCTATATGATAGCATTTGGCTATAGTGTAAATAAGCCAAGACCAAAAACACGTAGAAATTTAAACGAAATAATAACTTTTAAATAAAATACAATATGAAAAATGCAGTCCTATTAACAATTCTACTATTCACTGCAACGATTATAGTTGTAGCACAAAAAAACGACACAAAAAGTTATTGGCCAAATGATGCGCAATTGGTTATCTCTTTTTCAATGCAATTTGAAACAGGTGGACAACCAGAAGGAGCAGAAAGTCCGTTTTCAGGAAACCCTTTACCTAAAGGACAACCCGATTTACCAGCCGAAAGTTGGTTTCGTTACGGAGCTAAAGAAGGAATTTACAGAATGCTAAACCTTTGGAAGAAACACGAGATTCATGTAACCTCTCATGTAGTTGGAGAAGCCGCCATAAAATACCCAAAAGTTGCCAAAGCTATTGTAAATGGTAGACACGAAATTGCAGCACATGGAATTGCTTGGAGCGATCAATGGAACTTATCTTATGATAACGAATTGGCATTTGTAAAAAAAGGAATTGATACTGTAGAAACCATTACTGGCCAAAGAGGCGTTGGTTATAATTCCAATTGGTTACGTAGAAGCCCAAACACTTTAAAAGTGTTGCAAGAACTTGGTTTTTTATACCACATTGATGATTTAAGTAGAGACGAGCCTTTTGTTACCAAAGTAAGAGGTAAAAACTTTGTAGTAATGCCATATACATTACGTAATAATGACATTGTAAATATAGCTGGTAAAAATTGGAGTCCAGATCAGTTTTTAGCCCAATTAAAGTTCGAGTTTGACCAATTATATGTTGAAGGTGCTACAAAAAGAAGAATGATGAGTATAAGTTTACACGATCGTATTGGTGGTAGTCCTGCAATAGTACAGGTTGTTGATAAATTTATACAGTACGCAAAACAACATAAAGGAGTTGTTTTTATGCGAAAAGATGAAATTGCAAATATGATTAAAGATGATCCAAATACACCAGTTGATAATTCAGAAATTGAGTATAACACAACAATTGTGAAGACCAAATTACCATTTAAACTCGAAAAAAATTGGGAAGTTTTAGGCTTAAAAAATCCTGAAAGTGTCGTTTTAGACACAAAAAACAATGCTTTATATGTGTCTAATATAAATGGGAATCCAACCGAAAAAAATGGGAATGGTTATATTTCTAAAGTAGGTTTAGATGGAAAAATAATTCAACAAAAGTGGATAACAGGATTAAACGCACCAAAAGGGTTAGTTATTTATAATGATAAATTATATGTTACAGACATTGATAAAATTATAGAAATAGATATTAAAACTCAACGTGTTTTAACCTTTAAGGCAAAAAATGCTACTTTTTTAAATGACATTACTGTAGATAAAAAAGGAAATGTATATGCCAGTAATACTTTTGGCTTTAGTGGAATTTATAAATTACCCAAAAAAGGAAAAAGAAAAATTGAATTATGGCTAAAAGATGAAAATCTAAATATGCCAAACGGGCTTTATATTTCAAAAAACCAGTTGTTTGTAGCAAATTGGGGAAAAGAGATTAACCCTAAAACCTACGAAACTAAAATAGTAGGTACGTTACAAAAAGTTGATTTCAAAACTAAAACCATAGAAAACATAACCAAGCCTATTGGAAATTTAGATGGTTTAAGCGAAACGCTTCACGGTTTCTTATTATCTGATTGGTTAGCAGGTAAATTATTATACTATACAAACAAAACAGGTACTACAACCGAGCTACTAAATTTACCTAAAGGAACTGCTGACATTTATTTTGATAAAAACACAAAATCGGTCTTCATCCCTTTAATGTTAAATAATAAACTGATAAAATATCACTTTAAAAAATAAATTTATGAGTAAAGCAAGACCACAACAAACAGCATTTGCTCTTTTACGAATAACAATGGGCATTAATTTTTTGGGACACGGCTTAGTTCGTTTCTCAAAATTGAACGGATTTAGAGATTGGATGGTAACAACTTTTCAAGACAGCCTAATGCCTTCTTTTGCAGTTTTTGCTTGGGGAACTGTGTTACCCTTTGCAGAGTTTGGAATTGGGTTATTATTAATCTTGGGATTATTCACCTATCGTGCAAGTATTACAGGAGCAATAGTAATTATTTTCCTCTTATTTGGTTCAACATTAATTGAAAATTGGGATTGGGCTGGTATGCAAATGATTTATGGCTTATTCTTTTATTTTTTAATCTCTAATACAGAAAAAAATTGTTGGTCAATTGATAATTTAATCAGAAATAAAAATGAAAATTAAAACAATCAATAAAAAAGGAGATTGGAGTTTCCCTTGGACAGTAGCATTAAAAAATGCTATACAAAATGGTAGTAATAATACAGTTGTAGGTGAGCACTTATTACTAGAAACAGGCAAATTTAAAGTTTGGAGCATTCATTTACCAATAGGTCAATCATTACCATTTCATAAGCACAATAAATCGTATTTCTATACTATTAAAAGTGAGGGAAAATCACGTTCATTTTATACTGATGGAACAGTAATCGAAACCAAATACGAAAAAAATGATATCAAACATTTTAATGATTTGAATGAAGAAAATTTCTTCATTCATAATTTAGAAAATATTGGAAATACCACATTGATATTTACAACAGTAGAATTTAAATAAAATGAAATATAAAAACGCACTTATACATTCCCTTTTAGTTGGCCTTATTGCTGCCTTTGTAATATTAGTTTCAGGATGGTTGGCAGTAAAAGCTTGGGTAGTCTTTTTTGGGTGGGCAAACTACTTTTTACATGCTTGCAATATGAAAAAATCATTTAAAATGCTATTGGCTTTTTTTGTAGGAATTTTTATTGCATTAATAGGTACTTATGCTATTACCTATTTAAACACTATAGCATCTGAAAATTATGAATTATATGTTACCGCATTTATTGTTTTTTGGATAGCAACTATTTTAATTTTTTTAGAAATCATTGAAGATTGGGGAGAATTTGTACCTGCAACATTTTTGGGAACAGTGCTGTTTTTTGCTTCAGGAGTTTCATTAAAGAGCATAATACCCGAATTATTCATTCCACTATTAATTGGAATATTTGCAGGCTTTACAACCCTATTTAGTCGCGATAAATTAACAATCTATTTAAACAAATAAAATAATACAATTATGAAAAACACACTATTTACACCCTATAATATGAACGGAATTTCATTAGAAAACCGTTTTCTAATGGCACCTATGACACGCTCAAGAACCACACAACCAAATGACGTTCCTAATGCTTTAATGGCAGAATATTATGGACAAAGAGCATCTGCAGGAATTATTATAACAGAAGCAACCCAAATTTCTTTACAAGGAAAAGGGTATGCTAAAACACCTGGTATTTATACGCAAGAACAAATTGAAGGTTGGAAGCTAGTAACTGATGAAGTTCATAAAAAAGGAAGTAAAATATTCTTACAACTATGGCACGTTGGTCGTGTTTCAAGTTCACAAGTAAACGGTTTACAACCGTTAGCACCATCAGCTAAGATAGCTAAAGAAACTACGGTTTATATATTTGATGGAGCACCAAATGGGGATGCAACTTTTGTACCTGTCGATGAGCCAAAAGAAATGACAAAAAACGACATTAATCAGGTTATTGAAGAGTTTAGAATCGCTGCAAAAAATGCAATTGAAGCAGGCTTTGATGGTGTAGAAATTCACGGTGCAAATGGTTACTTAATAGACCAATTTTTAAGAAGTAACTCAAATATAAGAAAAGATGAGTATGGCGGATCCAAAGAAAATAGAATTCGAATATTAACCGAAATTACTCAAGTAGTAGTTAATGAAATTGGCACTGAAAAAACAGGAGTTCGTTTGTCACCTTTTATCAGTTTTAAAGACATGAATGATCCTGAAATTTTAGATACAATTATGCTAGCTTCTAAAAAGTTAGAAAAACTAGGCGTTACTTATATTCATTTATGTGAAGCTGATTGGGATGATGCTCCTGAGATTCCAACTGATTTTAGAGTTCAATTAAGAAAAGTATTTAGCAAAACAATAATAGCAACAGGTAATAAAACACCTCAACAAGCAAACGGGTTGTTAGTAAATAATTTGGTTGATTTAGTTGGTTTTGGTAGAAAATTTTTAACCAACCCTGATTATCCAAAACGTGTGAAAATAGATGCAAAAATGAATCAAATTAGCGACAACCATACTTTATTTGGAGGTGGCACTGCAAGAGGCTATACGGATTATTCATTTATAGATTAAAATTCAAAAACATTTAAATATTTCGTAGTATAAAAACACTTTGCTACAATTAGCATAATTATACAAATATGTAATGTATTTATACAATTTAATTGCTTTTCATGCAGCATATCTTTGCAGCATAATTAAAAGCTATAATAATTGATATATGAAGATAAGTATTAGAATCTTTTCATTAAAGACACGCTTACAGACTATTTGATACCGAAAAACTATTTCAACTAACGTTCTCAATTTTATTTTGGGTTTAACAATCAAAAAATCCATTAATAAAGTTATGATAGTCGATGTATTAAAGAGTTTATAAGAATTTCCTAAAATGTAGTAGAAAGAAAAATAAAATGTTTGATAATTTTCCAAAAATCAGGTTTTGATTTAACAGGTAATAGAAAAACGCTTTCATTCTGCTACAAAACAATGTTACCTTTCTTTAACTAACATGATGATATTTACCGCTATAATTGGTATAAAATCATGTCTAGTTATAAGGATTCAAGCAACACAAAATTGAAAAAAATTAAAAGAAGGTTTAAAAATTAATGCCTAAAAATTGAGGTTATTATATATCGTAATATTCGGTTACAGTGTGAATAAATCTATAACAAAAAATCGTAAACCATTAAACGAAATAATAATTTTTAAGTAAAAAAATAAAACGCAAATCTTTGTTTATAATAATGATATAACAAATTAGCTCCTTTGCAAAAAGGTTAAATGCAAGTTGAGTTAAAATGTGATCTTGGTCAAATTGTGACATTAGTCAAACTGTGATTATCATCAAATTGAAATACATTATTACATATAGTTTTGCGCTACAATAAATAATTCTAAAATAAATAAAAATGAAAAAAGTAGAAAGAATCGTTATTTTCGGAGATAGTCTTTCTGATATTGGTGTAAAAGCAAATACAGCAACTGGTATTCTTGGTCGATTAATTGGTGAAGTAAGAGTAAACAAGATTAAAAGGTTTAGTGACAACAAAAACTGGACAGATTTTATATGGGAATGGTCAGGTGGTAATAGTTTAGTTGACGGGCTTTCTCCTGAACAAACAAATGAACTTACATCTAATCATTTATCTTTAAAAAACTCTAGAACAGGTTCAAAAAACAATAGTTTATCGTATTGTAATTATGCTACTGGTGGAGCTGTTGCTGATACTCCAAAAGGTTTAGTACACAAATTTGCTCTTACAACTTTTGAAGAACAAGTTAACGATTATAAAAAAGATTTAGAAAAAACAGAAAATGATAAACCGAATAACAACTTATTTGTAGTTTGGTTTGGTTTAAATGATATTGTAACAAACAAAAAAGGTATTGAGTTAATGCAAGAAACGGTACAACGTTTAACTGCATTATGTCATGAGGTTGACGAAATTACTAAAGCTCATAATAGCGCTAGCGAAAACTCTTTTATAATTGTTAACAATCCTGATCCTTCAGGTGCAGTAAGGTATATCGAAAATCCAAAATCTGAAGAAGTTGTAAGCTTACGCAACGCAACAATAGAGTTTAACAGCCTTCTTAAAGATGCTTTTCAAACAAAAAATGATAGTAGATTTACGGTACTTGATGCATTCACCTTTTTAAAACAAAACTTATATAGTTTAGATGTTATTAAAATAGATCAAGCAGCTGGAGTTCCTGTTCAGTATTATTCTGATTCTCATGAACCTGTATCATTATCAAAAGCTTTAAGAGATTTTTTAAATTCAATAGATTTATCAAAAGAAAAAGAAGCTACCCTATTAAAAGAATTTATAGATGCTATTAATAACCAGATAAAATCAGCTTTAAAAACGGATAATGAAATCGTTTTACATAAAGATGTTTCAAAAATGTTATTAGATCTTTTACCTAAAATTAAAAAGACAAATAAGAAGTTTACAAAAGCATTAAAGTTAATTCTTTTAACATCAGGATTATTTATAAATCGTGTAGAATTTGCTATTAAATATTACTCGACACAAAAGAATAAACATGCTGATGATATTCATAAAATTCAAACTGTAATTGATCAAATTTCTTCAAAAAACTTACTAACGTCTTTAACTAGTGATTTATACAATAGAGATGTAGCACTATATAATACTTTATCTGATGTATTAACAAGGGTAAATAAAAATAGTTCATTTAAAGAATTATTAACGTTAGTTATTGCTCAAAAATTTGGCTTTTTTGCAACATCAGATAAAGCACATCCTACAGAAGCTGCATACAAACTTCTTGCTACATTAATTGCTGTTGAGTTTGCTAAAAAATTCCCTAATCTTTCTTTAGGTGAATCATTTATTTCAAATGCGTTTGAACATGGTGTAGCAGAAACTTCTTTTACTGAAGAATCAATTCTTAGTGTTTAGAACACTTTTCTTAATAAATACATACCAAAATTAGTAGCACTTTAAATTCTTAAATACAAGTTTTTATAATGTGTCTTAGTAAAACAAAATTCAAAATTATTTAACCAATAAATAAAAATAACTACTATGGATTATAAACCAGAACAAGTCGTTCAATCTTTATTATCAAAAATTTTTAATACCATAACGGCAGGAACAGATCAATTATCTTCAGATGATTTTGCAGTCTCTTGGGTTATGCCAGGAATACCTTTTTCTTTTGAAGATCTAGACTTTAATCTTTATGGGTTTGGAAGTCAACAAGGATTAGGAAACCGAGAAGGAAGAGAAAAAGCCGATATCGTTAGAGAGCGATATATTGCTGCTGAAAACTTCTCTAACTTAGTAAATGCTATTCCTACTGCTGGTAAATTTATAGACGACGCAAAAACTCAATTAATATACTCACCTAAAAGTGAAAGTATTAATGATATTTATGATATCTTTTTAAGATTTTCTGAAGTTGCACATGAAGAGTTAACAGAAGATCAACAGAGTAAAATAAATAGATTTAGAAAACTACTTTCTGAAACAGTTGAATATGAAGATATAATTACTGGCGAGAAAAAGACAAAAGTTGTTGATGGTAAATTAAAAAAAGCGTACTTAGAATACGAAAGTGTTTACAGAGATGCCTTAATTGCTTTTAACGCATTAAAATTAGATGCTTTAAATAGTAATGATGCTAGGGCTGTACAAGAATTTGCTTTAAATGGTAAAGTTCTTCGTCAAAAAATGGGAGCTGCTTATGATGCTTGGGTATCTCAAGGATTTAAAAATGAATACCAACAAATTGTTGCTACAATTGATTCTATAACACGACGAAATTTAGAGGTTTATAAAAAAGATTTATTAACCAAATTTGAAAGTGCAAGAATAACCAATCCTACCTCTGGAACCGATTTTTATCAAACAACCTTGTACCCTGCTACTTTTCTTACTGAAAATAACTGGACAAAATTCACCTATAATAAAGAAGAGGTAGATAAACATGAAAATAAAGTTTCACAGTCTTTAGAAGTTGGAGTAAAAGCACGTTGGGGGTTTTATTCAGGGTCAAACGAAACTAATTACTCTTCTGAAAATTCTTCATTAGATCTTAAAGAAGAAAAATTTAAAATTACATTTTCACTAGCTCAGGCGCCAATTTCTAGGCCTTGGTTTTCATCTGAATTCCTTAGAAGTTCTGGTTGGAAATTTTCTAATAACTCACCAGTAACATTATTTTCAGATGGGCAAACACCACCTAAAGGTCAATTTCCTTTTCTTTCAAGATCAGCTGTTTTTATTAAAGATGTTACCATAGAATCTTCTTCTCTTGCCAAGGCAGTAAAAGAAAGTTCTAGCAAGTTAGATACCAAAACCCAAGGAGGATTTGGTCCAATATCTATATCAGCAAATTATGGTAGAGAAGAATCTGACAGCAAGTTAAAAATGAATATTAGTGAAGGTGCAATCGAAATTAAAGGAATGCAGTTAATTGGATTTGTGTGTGAAAAAAATCCTCCTATTCCTAATACGAATCCTGATATTTCTGATTTTACATAAATATTATTTTTCACCAATTAAAGAATGCAATAATCATTTGACTAAAAATTCTAAAACTATATGCACAGTATTGCTTTAGGTTTTCGAATAAGTCATTATAAGAAATACTATAAAAGCTATTAATAAATGTCAATAGATACAAATAAAAGATATAGAAACTTTTTAATAAAGCGTATTAACCGTATATTTTCTAGAGCAATAAAAATTAAAAGTGTTGAACTACCTAATGAAATAGTAGAAGATGTTCAAGCTTTAAATGTAGGAGAATCATTTCCTTTAAATAAATTAATTTTTATAAAAGGAAAATTAGAAGCCATCGTTGCTAGTAATAGGAAATCTATTTTTGGTAATGTTAATGGTTTATTTAAAACAGAAGAAACCACCAAAGCTTCTATAATTGCTGCTATATTTTTAGTTTTATTTGTTTCTTTAGCTGTTTTAGATAGTATTAATGAAAAAAGTAGCCAAGTAACTATTTTAGATAGTTCTGGTTATATGCTACTTTATAACTTAATGTTTTCTATTGTTATTGCTGGTTTAGGTACATCTTTTAGATTGTTACATTCTTTAATTAGTGAAAAAATAAAGTTTTTTAGAGTGGAGTATTTAATTGAAGGAATATTTTCTGGATTTATACTTTCTGAAATTCTATATATTAATATTCCAGAAATTCAAACCTCTAAAATATATTTTGGAAAGTTTCTTTTTGCCTTTTTTGGAGGCATGATTTCTGGAATACTTTATAGTGTTATCGAGCGAATTACCTCATCATTAGGTATTTTAATTACAGGGTCAGATATACAGGAAGATCAGTATAAAGAGAAAAATAAAGATACCCAAAAACAATAGAATATACCGTTATATGCACCTCTTAAAACGTTTAAATGCTAAAGTATATATACTAGTAGTAATAATTTACGGTATGTTACTTTGTACCGGTTGTAAAGCAAATCATATTGTTAAAAACAACCGTATATATAATGACACACCTATCTGTTCTGAAGTTCTATCACGTATCGCTGATCTTGAACTGTCTGATTATGAGAAAGAACATTTATTTTATGAGCGCGTATTTTTTAATATTGATTCTAACTCACTATCATTCTTATCTTCAAAATCGATGAATGCCGATTCTGTAAGAACACAGTTAAATAAGTTATATTCTTTTAATAAAATATTTAATACAATTTATAAAAAAGATAAGGCTAAATTTTATCCATTAACTCAAAGTCTAGATGATTTTTATTCTAATCAATTAGTTCTTTATGATTGTAAAACAAATTCTTTTGAGGTTAATTTAAAATGTAGCCTTATTAAAAAAGTACTTGCCAACCAATCGTTAAATAAAATAGAAACATTCGTTGGAGAAACTAATATTACCTTATTAAGTAACTATTCGATTAAAACCGACACTAAACTATTTCGTCATAAAAATAGTACTGTAGAGTATTCTATTTTAAAGGTTGTTCGTCCTTGGTTTGAATACGGAATCTTATCTAAGATTTATAATTCACCTAAGAATAAAACGAACCAAGAAAAAAAGTTTCTAATTAACCAAGTAATTTTAATGCATCAAAACGATAATAAAACGCTGATACTTGGTTATGTATTACAACCTATTTAAAATTGCAATCATTATAATTTAGGGTTGACAATTTAATACCATCACCCAATTAGTAGTTTTAACTAAAATACACCTACCTCCTACTTTAATTATTTGAGCTATAAACTTAGCAACAAACTCATAGTAGGCTTATTTAAACTAAGTGTATTTACCTACCTAAAAAATCAACAATATTAAACCTAACTAAATAGTATGAAAATTAGAAATGTATTTTTTATTGGTTTTTATTTCTTTTTTTTAAACTTATTACTTGCTCAATCAAAACAAGTAACGATTGAACTTTATGTAAATAAAATATATGATATAGAGACTATCAATTCGACTTTTCAAGTTGATGGATATTTAATTCTAAAATGGAAAGCTAGAAAAGCTGATATTAAAGACATTAATTTTATAAATGGTAGTGCCATATATTATGATAATCAAATTGAAGAGCTAAAAAAACATTTTTTTTGGATGCCTGGTATAGAATTCATGAATAAACTAGATAATGTTATTATCGATAATAAAGTTTTAACAATTCGCGAAGATGGATTCGTAGTATCTAGAAAACGTTTTAATTGTCATTTTCATTCTAAGATGAATTTAATTACGTTTCCTTTTGACACACAGTTTTTTGAAATAAATTTCGAATCCTTTTTGTATAAAAAAGACGAGCTTATTTTTATTAATCCTGACTTATTTTACGACAAGTCTTTTAGTGGTATCGATCCTGAGTGGAAAATTAAAGATCAGTACGCAAAAATAAAGGTTATGAAATATAAGGGAGGCTTTTTTGAAGGTACAAACAACAAAGAAGATATGTACTCGAGGGCATCTTTTGTAATTAAATTTAAAAGAAAAGCAGGCTATTATTTATGGCAAGTTCTTTTTCCCCTGTTTTTAATAGTTTTTTCTTCTTGGGTTATTTTTTGGATTAAATCCTATACAGATCAATTAAATATAGGATTCACCTTACTTTTAACCGTGGTAGCATTTAATTTTTTCTCTAATTCTCTTTTACCTAAACTACCATATAATACATTCTTAGAATCTGTTATTATTCTTAGTTATATATCTATTACCAGCTCAATTATATTACTCGTATACCGAAAAACTGTAAAGAAAAAAAAGCTATTGATTTATTTTAAACTCGGGTTTCCGTTAGTTTTTATTACCGCTATTATAGTTCTTGTAGTTCTTTATTTTATGTAAGTAAAGTTTTAACTATTAATCTAAATAGTTTCTAAAGGTTTGGTTAGATAGTTCTATACATATTGATTTCAATAATAAAACAGCGTTTTGGTTTATGCTACCTTTTAACAATACAAATGGTAATTACAACTGTGTCAACTTATTAAAAATTTCAGGTCTGAAAAACAATAAATCTAAATAAAGTAAGAAACAAATACAGACTCGCTATCAACAAGGTATCAGTCGTCAAAATTAGTATTAAAAAACACATTTATAACTGGGAAGCTGAAAACAGGTATAGAGTAAGCGAAACAATTAAAGTTAAAAAATTATGTCAGTATTTACTATATTTTTTTGCGGAACAGGCTCAAACAACTGGGATGCAAATTATAACAAAAATTACCATGCAGGAGAACTTATTTCCAAACTAGCAACAAATCATGAAGGAAAGGAGTTCGTAGATTGGATTGTTGTAGATGGTCCAGGTAGTGGAAATCTTCTAGAGGACGAAAAATGGACTCAACCAGGTAATTATGCTGATTTTAGAGGAAAAGCTTTTGGTGCAGGATGGGAAGAAAATGTAGCACATGCCGTTGCAGTAATTAAAGGAAAGTATGAATGGAGTCGAAAAAATATGACAAAAGAAGAATACGAAATTCTAAAAAAATCTGAAGTAGAAGTTCCAGATGCAAAAAATATTGGTTGGATACGAAATATTTATGAATATCCAAATCGTAAAACAACCCCTCAAGAATTGCAAGCAAAAAAAGCTGAAATCTTTAGAAACGGAAAACTTCCGTCAGTTGTAAATATTATTGGATGGAGCCGAGGTGGTGTTACCTGCCATATGTTAGCTAATGCTATGGCAAAAGACCCTTCTTTAAAAAAAATACCTGTAAACATTTTTGCGGTAGATCCTGTTCCTGGTTCAGGTCAATTTAGAGATGATCGTATTAAGCTTGCAGCTAATGTGAAAGAATATTTTGCTGTATATGCACATGATGAAAGAAGTATTGGATTTGCACCTGTAATTCCTGAGCTTGATAAAATGATTAAAGCTACTGTTTTGCCAATTCGAGGAAGACACGCTACTGTAGTAGGAAATGCAGCGATTGATGGAGGAGATGGAAACGATGAATTATTTGCTCCTGGAAAGATTGTTAGAGATCTTGCTGAAAAGTGTTTAACAAATTGGGGAACCCCTTTAAAAGAAAAACTTAGCTTAAGTAAAAGTGATATTGCGACTGCTTATAACGAAATTGTTAGAGATGCCTCTAAGTATGATGCTATGCAATCTGTAGTATATACAAAAAACCAAAATACAGAGGGAGAACGTTCTGTTTCTAAAGGAAGTAGATGGGCTAAATACTCAGATATTAAAGGAGAAGAATATATCCATCCAGAAGGATTAATCGTTGTAAAAAATAAAAGAAGTTGGTACCACGAGAAGAATAGTGATGACTAGGATAGTTCCTGAATAAAACAAAACATCATCAATAATGTAAAAATTAGGTGATATGCTATTGCTTAAAAATAGGGAGACTAAAAAAAGGTATGCAAAGACTAGCTGACTGCCTATCTAAAATGAATACTGAATATAATATGTGGAGTCCAGAGACCACAAAATAAACGGGGCGTTTTCCAAAAAGCCTTACGAGTAGGGAAAATTAAAATAATAAGAACATGGCGTGTAGAACTCCAAGTGTAGAGCGTGTAGCCGATAAAACCGTTAACGCTAAACAACAAATTGATAAGCTTGAAGCGATGATAAAAGACCAAGAAGCATCCAACAAAGCAACGTTTTATCATCAAATTGACAGTCACTTAGAAAGTGCTAAGATTGATGATGCTAGAGAAACTCAATATCAAGCCAACATCAAAACAGAATACACAAGTGAATTTAGTTTAGACAAGATTGCTGGTGTAGTAACTTCTGCTTTAAAAGCTGCGAAAGTAGCTACAGACCCAAAAAACCCACAAGCATCCACAAGCCCAGAGGCAATTGATGCATATTCTGATATGGTAGTTTCAGTTGCCGAAGCTGCTAAGTCTTCTTCTACAGCTGCAGCTAGTTTAGCATTTTCTATGAGTCGATTAGCACCTGGTACAATTGCTTTTCTGTATGCATCATCTATCAACATTCAAGATAACGAGACTTTTGGTGAAGAAGCTGTTACAACAACAGCTATTTATTACCGACTCATTCAAAGTGAAAAAGATATAGAGCTACAAGGAGCTTTTGACGCAACAAGAATACGAGTGGCTGCAGATTTAGAAACCTTTCGTAGGTTTGTTGCCTTGCAAGCAGATTTAGTTAATCAATTAGCTGATGGAAAATTATCATTTGATGCATATATTGTTTTGGACGATAAATATGCAAAAAAAGCCACTGAACTTCAAAAAAGGGTTAAAGATGGAACACCTGTTGAGAAGACTGCAACTGCTAAGGTAAATTTTGTTCCTACTCATAAAACTATGAGCAGAAATGCTGTACCTACAAATGCTAACTATGAACTTGTTAAAGCAGCTATCAAAAAAATGTCAACCATGGGTAGTAGTTACAAGAAAATTATTGAGAAAGCTCAAGCCCGCCTAGAGAATAATTATTTTTAGTAGCTTAGTGTAAAAGTCCACAACATTTTATATAAGTGATAGCAGTGAGAAGACAAGAATATGATCGGAAAATATCATACTTATTTGACTTTGATATTTTGAACTTGAATCTGATTGAGAAAATATAGAATGGATTATAATAAAGGCTATACAGAGTAAAAAAACAACAAATGATTATGTTAATAATATTTTAGCAGACAAAAAAGCTTAGTGGAAATTTTGGTGCTTAACCTAAGTTTTATTGTATTTTTATTTGGCTTTACAAGAAAAATCTTTAGATAAGCGCTTAATAAGAATTAATCATTTTTTCATATGTGTCGAATTAAACGTTTAATTCGACACATATTTTATTTATCCCTAAAATGTTTATTTACCTTTCCTCTTTAAAATACTGTGCTACAAATACTATTTAACATATTTTAAATTTAGTATTCATTATCATAAACTCTATCAATTGTATTTAATTTGTTTTAAAACATAATGGAAATATATGTACTGGTACATACAGCTCGTTGTTGTACGTAAGCAAGAATTTGAATGAAGACAAAAACAATAATAGGACTGGTGTTCTTTTTGATAGGGACTGGACTTTCAATATTTCTTGAATCATTTTTGAGAAGTACAGTACTGGATTTATATCAATGGACAACTAATAATCGAATCCGATTCGTTGGAAAGAACTTTTATTTATTTGCTTCTCCAGTTTACTATCCTAGTTTCGGAATTACCTTATTATTACTTGCTTTAGACTTATTTACTAAGCCAATCAGCAAGATTACTATCAATTCCGTAATAGCGATTTTGATCTTTGTGGTAATGTTGACAGGAGTTTGCACTATTGATGCGAACTTGAAAGTAGTTGAATGTACTGCATGTGATGATGGAATTCGAAGACTCAGATATAATGAAGTCAATTACGGATTGATTCTAGGTATTTCTCTAATAACGGCTGTAATTCCAAGTTTAATAAGAATAATAAAAAATAGAAAATCTAGCGTACAACAAGGTGTAAGTATGCACTAAAACGCATTTTACACTAAACTTTATGCTTCATTATCAAAAAAAATAGAATTTCAGAAAAACATTCTCATATTATTTTCATTTCTACTATTAATTAGCTGTGATAACGGAGTAAATTACGTTTTTCAGAATGACGGAAAAAGTCGCTTGAACGATTCAGGTGAAATGATAGTTAATAATGCGTCAGATATAGAAGCGTTATTCAGGTATCCAGATCAAACAAATCATACAGTATTTTTACCAAAAGCAATACAATAAACAGTTACAATAGGTATTACAGAAGAACTTCTTTTTCTACAATGCTATGATGAACTAAAGAGTAAAAGACAAAACATAGTAGATATTTCTGATAATAAAATTGATCGTATGATTTTATTCCTCCTTCAAAATAAAGGAAAACTTGCAAGTAGAAAGCGAAAACTCTACAAAGAGCTATATGATGGCGAAATAGAACAAATGAAAAAAGCCTATACACAAATATTTGAAAAATAATAGTCAAATATATAATTATGATATCTAACCAAATTAAAAATAAAGTATAGACGAAACCTAAATTACATTAAAACAAAGCTTTGCAAAACGTTGCTATTCATTGCCCAAAATTTATCAAGAGTAGAAATTTAAACTTCAAGACAACCAATAGAATATAAAATTACCTAGAAGAGTTAATAAGATTAAATTAATTTCACTATATTTGACAAAGTCAATTAAATAAATGTTTATGTCAAATAAAATAGAACTAATAAGAAAATTTAATCGAGATTATTTTAACAGATTAAAAGTTTTTGATTCGAATTACAATAATAATTTTTCTGTTACCGAAACTCGTATTTTGTATGAATTAAGCATTCACAACAAATTAACATTAAAAGAACTATCTGAAACATTACATATTGATACTGGTTATGCTTCTAGAATAATAAAAAAATACACAACTAAGGGTTACATAAGCAAAATATCAGATAACAATGATAAAAGGTCTAACTATTTAAGCTTAACAGCCGTAGGTGAAAAAATTACAGATGAAATAAACAAATTTGAAAACCAAAGAATTAATAGTATACTTGAAAAACTTGACAATGATTCTCAGTCCAAACTAATAAATGCTATTGATACAGCTTACTCTTGTTTAAATCCTAAAAAAGAAAACTTACCAATAATTAGAACACATCAACCTGGTGATTTAGGAACTGTTACTCACTTTCATGGAAAATATTATGCTGACATTTATGGTTATACCGAAATTTTCGAAGCATATGTAGCTAAAGATTTTTCTGAATTTATGCTAAATTTTGATACAAAAAAAGATGTATTTTATGTCGTTGAAAAAAATGGAAAAGTTGAAGGTTCAATAGCTTTACAGCATCGTTCTAATGACTCAGCGCAACTACGTTTTTTCTTTTTATCACCGGCTCTAAGAGGGTTTGGAATTGGTAGAGTTTTAATGAATAAACTAATAGATTTTGCTAAAAAAACAAAATATAAGCATATTTTTCTTTGGACTCACATAGGTTTAGATAATGCGCACACAATTTATGAAAAAAATGGTTTTATCATGACTGAAACTAAAACTCATTCACTTTGGAAAGAAAATTTAGAAGAGCAAATGTGGGAGTTAAACCTTTAGTATGATTATAACTATAGCTAATTACAACGAAATAGAAAGTTGTATAAAAAAACTAGGGGTTCGTGCTAAATCGAAAGGTTTGTGAGTATTAACAAATACAGCCAAATATAAAATTGAGTTTTCTACAAAAAAGGAAAATATTACATTTGGCTTAGTACCTAACCGAAACGACAATACTTAGCCCCCCTACCCTACGTTTCTTATACATAAAAGTTAACAGTAATTAGAACTGCTAAAAAAAATGACTGAAAAATTAAACAAAGCGATAGAGTTAAGAAGTCAAAAAAATTATTCTAATTCAGAAAAAATATTCATTGAATTAATTAATGATTACCCGAAGAATGCTAAAATCTACTATCATTATGCTTGGCTTTGCGATAATATGGAACGAGAAATTGAAGCTCGACCAAAATATGAAAAAGCACTTGAATTAGGATTAAACGGTGAAGATTTAAAAGGTTGTTATCTTGGATTAGGGAGTACTTATAGATGCATTGGGGAGTATGAAAAATCCATAACTCTTTTTAACATAGCAATAAAAAAATTTCCATTAAACAATGAATATAAAGTTTTTAAAGCTATGGCCCTGTATAATGTCGAAAACCATCAAGAAGCAATGAATTTACTATTGAATGTTGTTGCAAAAACAAGTATCGATAAGGGCATACAAGAATATCAAAAAGCAATTGAATATTATTCAGATAAATTAGAAAAAAAATTCATATAAAATCGTTTACACTTTATATTAAAATGGATTTATGAGGTCGTCCTAAACTTTTCAAAGTACATTGTTTAATATCTATTCTGAAAATATACTTCTCGAATGCCTATCATTTTATGAATTATCTATAAGTCTTTGAACAATCATTAAATATTCAACCAACAGAAACCTAAAAACATATGGGTTATTTTTTGGTTTACAATACAGAGTAACAAATACGAAAAATTAAAATTAATAGATAAATCTTAATTCAATCAAAGTTACTATAACTAATAAAGGAAAAAAATGATGTTGTATCTAGGTATTTTACAACGTAAGTATCCTTTTTAAAAACGCTCAAAGGAGTACAATTTCAGCTCTTCTTACTAGCTTAATAACTGTAACGTTTATTAACCAAAACGTTAGCTTTAATATGAGAAAATTAAAAATATATAAATAACTACTCTTATTAAGTTTCTAATTAGTTAGAAAAAAGAGAACATAAAGCTATAAAAACTAACTTTAAAACTTATAACCAATAAAAGGGTTTATAAACTAGCTAAAAACATTTAGCAAAGTTGATCTAATGAAGAATATAAATTCATTTAGAAAAAACTTAAAAAAAAATTACTTAAATAAAGAAATGATACTTTCTATTATACAGACCAGGTAAAATCTAAATTAAGGTTCCTTCTTTTTGTTAACTATGATCGTTTTTTCAATTGGTTTTATATAAATAGTAAATATCAAAACCTAATTAGAAAAAACACAATAAACTTGTCTCATTAATGTGACAACTGTATATTTGTCTCATAATTGAGACATAATGAATAATACTAAAATAAAAATTATATCAGCAGCGATTAAAGTATTTAGCAAAAACCCTACTGCTTCAATTGAAGATATTGCAGAATCAATAAACTTAAATAGAAGAACTCTTCATAGACACTTTAATGGAAAGTCAGCACTTATTGAGGAAATAATTACCTATGCAAGTAGCCTTTGTTTAAAGAAAACTGAAGATTCAATTAAATCTTCTAGCGATTCTGTATATCAACTTAAATCAATGTTTTTTAGTGATATTGAAAGTGGATGTCAATTCCGTTTCTTATATACCTATAGAAACGGGTATCAAGGGATGGAAGAAGAATCATTAGACTTTCGAAAAATGATGCAAATTTTTAGAGATTTATTAGAAACACTAAAAAACAATAGTTCATTCAACCCTCGATTAACATTAGATTGGATAGAAAGTCTATATTTTTCAACAATTGATGCCGCTATAAATTTAATTCTTGAAGATGAATCAAAATTACAAGAAATTGTTGAAATGGCTTGGGTATCATACTTCAATGCTATTACAAATCATTAAAATAAATGAAACGTAAAAATTTTATAAAACAAGGGGCTTTAATATTAAGTGGAATTCTAATAGTCCCAGAATTAGTAGTTTTTAATAATTTACAATTAAAACAAATAAAAAAACAATAAATATGAATTATGAAGTAATAATTATTGGAGGTGGTCCAGCAGGAATGAGTGCTGGATTGGTTTTAGGTAGAAGTAGAATAAAAACATTAATATTAAATACTGAAAACCCAAGAAACATTGTAACAACACATTCACATGGTTTTTTAACTCAAGATGGAAAACACCCTTCCGAAATATTCAAAATAGCAAAGCAACAATTATCAAAATATAAATCTGTTAATTACAAAAAAGAAAAAGCTATATATGTAAAGCATAGAAATAATACGTTTTCTGTTGAAACAAAACAGAACATATATTCAGCTAAAAGAGTTATTGTTGCAACAGGACATAAAGATAACATCGAAGAAATTGGAATTGAAGGTTTATTAGAAGTATATGGTAAATCTGTTTATCCTTGCCCATTTTGTGATGGTTTTGAAATGGCTGACAAAAAATTGGCTGTTTTTGGTGATGCTATAATGGCACCTATGTTTTCAAAAACAATTTCTCATTGGTCAAAAAATATTATTGTCTTTACAAACGGAGAAAAAGTTACGGACTACGAATTAATATCTAATCTTAACAAAAATGGAATACAAATCGTTGAAAAGAAAATTAAAAAACTTATTTCAAACAAAGGTCAACTAATAGCTATTAAACTTATAGATGATTCAATCATTGAAAGAGATGGTGGTTTTTTACCCGATACTAAATCAACTGAAAGTACTGATTTCGTTAAAAAGATGAATATACCGACTGAAATTGGTCACTTTGGAATGGAACTTTATAAAGTTGATGACAATAAAGAAACAGAAATTAAAGGTTTTTATATTATTGGTGATGCTAGAACTGGCTGGAGCGGTGTAACTTCTTCAATTGCTGAAGGTAGTGAAGTTGCTTCTGTAATTACACATCAAATAATAAATGAAAATTGGAAATAATGATAAATTCATTAATTGAAATAACTGAATTACAACATATAAAAATTGAACTCATTAATCAAGAATATGTTGCAACATTAATAGACTCGAGTGGTTTTGAAATAATAAAAGGCTATGGTTCTTCTAATATTAAAGCCATCAATGATTTACATAAAGGTATAATATGACTAAATTAATTTAATGGTAAAGACAAATGTTTATATAGATTTTAACTTTAATACAAAACGATTATCTATATAAAATTTTATTGAAATACATTTGATAAAAAACATCACTAAAATATTAACATCTAATGTTACAAAGTCATTGCCCAATGAATGGTAAAACATTAATACAGTATCTATTGCTAAAGAATGGGATGAGAAAAGGAATGAAGAAAATATTTACGGATTTTCTATTGGTTTAAATTAGGTAATTAAACATATAACAAACAATATAAAGAATACTTTAGGTAACAATCGAAAAGATTGATTTATTGACTTACGTCAAATAATTTGACTGATAACAACATTAGTTTTGTACTTGAAAAATTAAAATAATTTAAAATGGTAATAACAGAACTAGATACATTAAAACTATTTGGAAACAACAGTCAAGAAAGGATAGAAAAAGCATTGATAAATCTTCAAAATGGAAATGGAGTTATATTAATTGATGATATCCATAGAGAAAATGAAGGTGATTTAATATTCTCTGCTCATAACATGACTATTAATCAAATGGCATTAATGATTAGAAAGTGTAGTGGTATCGTTTGTTTGTGCTTAACCAACGAAAAAGCTGACCTACTTAATTTACCTTATATGATGAAGGAAAACACAAGTAGTTTTCAAACACCTTTTACAATTACTATAGAAGCAAAAGAAGGTGTAACTACAGGAGTTTCTGCTAAAGACCGATTAAAAACGATCCAAGTAGCCTGCAATGAAAATACTAAAAGTAGTGATTTAGCCAAACCTGGTCATATTTTTCCCTTAAGGGCGAATGATAATGGCGTACTAGAAAGAAAAGGTCATACAGAAGGAAGCATCGATTTAATGAAATTAGCTGGTTTAAAACCTGAAGCTGTACTGTGTGAATTAATGAATGACGATGGTACAATGGCTAAAAATGATACGATTATACAGTTTGCAGAGGAGCATAATTTGGTTGTTTTATCTATTCAAGATATTATTCAATATCGTAAATTTGTGAGAGACTATAAATAAATGACAAACTATAACGAACTCATAAATTACATAAAAAAGAATATTGATATTGATGACGACGATTTAAAAATAGTATTATCTCATTTTAAAAAAATAAAAAAAAGTAAAAATGAAACTTTACTTTCAAATGGAAAAAATAGTCAAGTTAGTTACTTTGTAAACAAAGGTTGTTTAAGATTATTCTATTTAGATGAGTTAGGCAAAGATATTACACGCTATATTGCTTTTGAAAATCAATTTGCTACAGAATTCGTTAGTTTTATAACTAATCAACCTGCTCAAGAATCTATTCAAGTAATTGAAAATAGTGAGCTTTTATATATTACTCACAAAGATTTTAGACATCTTATGAAAATTATTCCCAAATGGAAAGATTTTTATAATACATACTTAGAAAAGGCATATGTGAATAATTCTAAAAGATTAATTTCATTTACTACTCTAAACGCATCTGAAAGGTATAAACAATTGTTTCAAATTAATCCTAATATTGTAAAACGCCTACCAAACAAAATTGTAGCTTCCTATATTAATATATCACAAGAAACATTAAGTAGAATCAAATCTAAATTTTATTGCAAAGAAAAATAAGTTAAGGTCGATTATCTAAAATTATAGTAAAGTATATTGTGAAATAAAAAGCACTAGACACTAACAGTTTATTAGATTAATTGCGAGTATTTGCTTTCTTATCAATTCTTTTACAATCACAACAGTAAGTTTTATTTTAGTAAATTAGTCGCTTAATTACTCAACTAATCTTTACCAAAAAAATCTAAATAATAAAATTGAAACTTGATAGTTACTATGAAACATCTA
The DNA here is from genome assembly GCF_000430545.1 of Tenacibaculum ovolyticum DSM 18103. Classification (GTDB taxonomy): domain Bacteria; phylum Bacteroidota; class Bacteroidia; order Flavobacteriales; family Flavobacteriaceae; genus Polaribacter; species Polaribacter ovolyticus. Next base: position 86,098 of record NZ_AUMF01000010.1, on the reverse strand, counting down.
TTTTTATTAATAACCTGCATTACAATAATTTCGTGTTCTAAAAAAAACACAAACGACACTTTAAATCTTCAACTAAATAATTTATTTGAAAATGAATTCTCTAAAGATGAACCTGGAGGTTCTATATTAATAAAAAAGGGAAAGAACATAGCTTTTTTGAAGAGTTATGGACTTGCTGATATTGTTACTAAAGAAAAAATCACCGAAAATACCATTTTCAATACTGGCTCAATTTCAAAAACATTTGTATCGAACGGAATCTTAATTCTTAATGAAAGAGATTCTCTTTCATTAGATGATGATCTATCTAAATATTTCAATGATTTCAACAACATAAACCTTGCTAAAAAAGTAACTATAAAACATATGTTATCACATACATCTGGATTGCCTGATAATAGAAAAGTAAGGGATAACTATGATTTTTATCTCACCGCAAAAGATAAAGAAAACTTTGCCCCGTTAAAAAAAGCAGATAGTTTAAATTTTGATCCGGGAACAAAATACCAATATTCAAATCCATCGTATAACGGATTAGCATTAATCATTGAACAGTTAGCCAATGAACCTTGGCAAAAGTTTATTGAAAAAAACATATTTGAGCCATCTGGAATGAAACATAGTAAAATAACCAATGGTTCTTACCCTGAATCTGGAGTTGCACACGGGTATGATAACTATTATCAAAAAGGAGACAGTATTTATTATGGTGATTATTATGAATATGATTATGGTGAAGTACCTACTTTTGCAGCTGCAGGTAATGGAGGTATTTGGTCCTCTGTATTAGACCTTCTTAAATATAAAGAAGCTATTCAAAAAAATGTCTTCCTAAGTAAAAAAATGGTTGTTGAATCTAGAAAAGTATTTCATCCTAAAAACTGGTCAGATACATTAAATCCTTTTGTTGGATATAGTTGGTTTACAGGTGAACAAAACCTATTTAGATCTAAAAATAATTTTGAAGTTAATTTTGTTTATCATACTGGTTCTCAAGGAGGATTTAGAGCGTTTTACATTGAAATACCAGAAAAAGACATTCTTTTTGTGGGGCTTTTTAATAGACCCTTGAAAGATTTCAGCAAATTATTACTAAAATCGATCAATATATTAGAGCAAAATAATTGGTTAGAAAGTTAAAGAAATAACTTATAATGATAACCTTGTAAAAGCTTATTATTTTATAAAAAAAGTAACATAAAAGCCCTAAAAAGGGCTTTTATGTTTTATTCAACTTTCTAAAAGCTAAAATTAAGTGAACTTAAAACTAACACCTGTTTGTTTTTAAAAACATATCTAGAAAACATATGTAAGATGTTACTTTCTTATTTTATAAAGAAACCTAAATGATTAATCATTATACTAATTTAAAAAGTTTAAAAAAACTCAATTACTAAACGTAACTATAATCCTTCCCACCAGAACCGAATAAAATACTTTTAAATAAAAAAACAAACTGAAGAGGGAGAATACTTAACGAACCATTAATATTTATATAAAAGTTAAACTAACTAGAATTAATACCATTTCTCACTTACTACTTTAATTTCTTCTTTTGCTTCCTCTATCATTTGTTCAGACCTATCTGCATATTGTATCATACCAAACTTATTAATAGCTTGAGCTGAAATACCAAGAAAATCAAAACTTGTAATTAAAAGAGGCGTTGCAAAATTAACACTCTTATAAGGTTCCATTCCAAAATCACTCCCACTTGTCATTAAAATTAAAGCTTTTGTGTTTTCACATAACCCTTTAATACCAGTTTCGGTATATGTAAATGTTTTCCCAGCTTGTATAACGGCGTCAAACCAAGCTTTTACTGGTGCAGGAATTGAAAAGTTATACATAGGACTCGCTAAAACAACAAAATCTGCAGCTAATAATTGCTGCATCATCTCATCATTTTTAGCTAAAACTTTCTCTTGCTCATCACTAAGTTCTACTCCACCAAAATTTCTATTTACATAAAGATTTAAATTTTCTTTCAACAATAAATCTGGAGCCTCTTCAGCTAAATCAACAAATGTTATTTTTGTTTTCTTCTTATTACTCTCTGTAAAGAAGTCAAGCATTTTTTTTGTGTTCGAGTTATCTCTTGGTGTATAACTTATTATTAATGTTTTCGTCATTTTTAATATCCTTTTATTATTGAGTAACAAATTTATATTAAATTTGATATACAAAGTATACCACTATACTAAAGTATACTGATATACTTTAGTATAGTAACTATTGAAATAAGTTAAAATGAAGACAAAAAAAGATAAAACTGATATTTACACACCAACCGAATGTAAAAAATTTATTCTTCCTGTTCGAGATGTTATAGACATAATTGGTGGAAAATGGAGGTTACCTATTATTATAGCGCTTTCTTTTAAAATTCATAGATTTAAAGAATTAGAACGTCAAATTGAAGGAATTACTCCAAGAATGCTCTCTAAGGAGTTAAAGGAATTAGAAATAAACGGATTAATAAATAGAGAAGTATTTAACACAATACCCGTTTCTGTTCAATACAGCCTTACTGATTATGGAAAATCACTAGATAAAGTAATTGAAACAATGCGAGATTGGGGCTTAACGCATCGTAATAAAATTATTAATAAATAATGATGCATAACAAAAAAATGAAATAAAAAACTAAGAGAATTTTTCATTAATTATACTCAATGCTAAGCTAAATGTAATATCATTAGCATTTTTAATTTACCTTTTTTACAACTATTATTTATTTTTATAATATCAAAACCAGTATTTCATCATACACTAATTATCGTTTTTCAATTGTAAAAATTTGTTTTTAGTAATTAAAATATTAATCTTAATTCTCTTATTTATTCTTTCTAATTTATAGGTATTAAATTTAACCTTTTTATTAAATTGCTAACTTAAGCCATATATAATTTATTACTAGTTATAGCCTACTTACGAAAGTAAGTACGTAAAACATATACAAACAAGTTAGGTACAAGCTAAAATTTTCTATGAATAATAAACCGTTATTAGAATACATAAACAAATTCATTACGCTAACTGATGAAGAAGAAACCTTTTTACTTTCTAAAATAGTTCATAGAAATTATCTTAAAGATCAATACATAGCACAGCAAGGAGATGTCTGTAAAACTGTAAATTTTATTATTTCTGGGTGTACAAAAACATTTTATATGGATCTAGATGGTCAAGAACATATTGTAATGTTCTCAATTGAAGATTGGTGGACATCAGATTTAGGTAGTTTTACATCTCAAACTCCAGCAGATTATAATGTTCAATGTGTTGAAGCTACACAGCTTATTCAATTTACCTACTCGAATCTTGAAGAACTATATAAAGAGATTCCCAAACTAGAACGCCTTTTTAGAAAAATTGTAGAACGTGCATTTGTTGCATCACAAAAAAGAATTACTAGAAACTTTAGTCTTACAGCTAAAGAGCGCTATCACGTTTTTAAAGACAGTTACCCAACCATTAATCAACGTGTTCCTCAATACATGATTGCTTCTTATCTTGGTATTACTAAAGAGTTTTTAAGTAAAATTAAAAGCCAAATCATACAAAACCAATAAATGTTAATCTAGTTTAACATCATTTCATAATCTACATCATTTTCTGTCATCTCATTGTTTTAGACATTTGTACCATAGTATTTAAAACAATAAAAAATGAACATACTTTTAGAAAAAATTAGTACCGTTAATGACATGATTCTTCAAGGAAAAGCCTTAGAGGCTTTTGATCAATTTTATCATGACGATGTGGTTATGCAAGAAAATAACAATCCTGTTATTGAAGGAAAAGCAGCCAATAGACAACGTGAAGAAGAGTTTTTTGGTGCTATTACAGAATTTAGAGGTGCTCAACCTTTAAAAGTAACCATTGGTGAAAACACAACTATGGTAGAATGGCATTTCGATTACACGCATAAAGATTGGGGAATTAGAAATTACAATCAAATTGCTGTGCAAGAATGGAAAGACGGAAAAATAATTAAAGAAAAATTTTACTACGGAGCATAATTAAACGAAATAAAAATTTAAAAATATTAAAAATATTAAAAATGAAAAATTTAACTAAAAATACAGTACTTATTGCAATACTTGCATTTATTACATTCTCATTTACTACAATTAACAGTAAAAAAGAAATTAAAATAAAAAACAGCAATGTTGTTTGGAAAGGTTATAAAGTTACTGGTGCTCATCAAGGAACAATCGCAATTAAATCTGGTCACTTAAACTTTAATGATGATAAATTAACCGGTGGAGAGTTTACTATAGATATGTCTTCAATTTCGAGTACAGACTTACAAGGTGAATACAAAGGTAAACTAGAGGGGCATCTAAAATCTGATGATTTCTTTGGTGTTACAAAATATCCAACAGCATCTCTAGTTTTCAAAAAAGTAAAATCTGTTAGCAAAAACGCATACAAAATAACAGCAGACATTACTATTAAGGGTAAAACTGAAAAGGTTTCGTTTAATTTTTCTGTTTATGGTAATAAAGCAAATGCATCGTTAAAAATTGATAGAACAAAATTCGATGTAAAATATGGCTCTACAAGTTTCTTTGATGGATTAAAAGACAAGGCCATTTATGATGAATTTGATTTAATTTTTGATTTAGAATTTTAATAAAATTCACTGATTACAAGAAAAAGTCAATACCTAATAACATATATAAAAGTAGTAAGATTAGCGCAAGCCATTATTAGGTTTGCGCTTTTTTAGTATCTTTAATCCATCAGAAATAGATAAATATTAACCTGCAAATTCGTATGCCTTTAAAAATCTAAGTTTGAAAATAAAAATAGCATTATATATCGGGGTTTTAATTTTTCAAAGTTGTGCATCATTTCAAAAGAACGTTTCAAATCCTACCCTTTTGAATGAAAAAAATATAACGGAATTAAATGGGAAATATAAAATTCTAAATATTGAGGCTGACTCTATTCAAAAAAAATACTGGACTCACAATAACTTCTTCAGAGAAATTGATAGTAAAAAATTAAAAAACACGCTGAAATTAGATAATTTAAAAACTTATGAGTTTGAATTAAAAATAATAGATAACAAAAGCATAAATTTTAAGTTTCTTGAAAACGGAAAAGTTTTTAAAAAAGTACCACTGAAAGGAAAATTAAAAAAAGATGGATATTTTTACCTAAAAAATAAGAATCTTTCCTTTTGGGGAGTTCCTTATTTAGCAGGATCTATTCATATTAACAAAAGTCGCTTAAGTAAAACAAAAGAAGGTAATCTAATCTTTGATTTAGCACATCATCAATCTGGAGCATTTTTTTTAGTTGTTTTTCTTGATGGAACAACTTGGAAGTATCGAAAAATATATGAAAGAATTAATAAGAAAAATAACACTAATTGATATAAAAAGAAATGGGAATATTTAGAAAAAAAAATGATAAAAGTGAATCCAATAATGAAGACATTTTTTACGCGCAACAAGATGATAAAATGAAAAATGCCTATACACAGGCACAACAGAGTTTTAAATATTTTTGGAGAGAACTGTCTTGGGAATATAGAAGAATAGTTCCTGCACATGACTTTGCAATGGTAAAAATTCCTTTCGAACAGATAATACTTGAACAAACAGTACCACTAGTTGAACATATGTGGATTAATAACATCAATTTTAATGGTGAATTTATTACTGGTGAATTAGTAAACACCCCAAATGAATTAACAAATGTTACGAAAGGAGATTTAATATCAAAAAAAATCAACGAAATAGATGATTGGATGCTATCTATTCAAGGAAAAACATATGGCGGTTTTACAATTCAAGCAATGCGATCTGAGATGAACGAAGAAGAAAGAAAAAGTCATGATGAAGCTTGGGGGTTAGATTTTGGAGATTACAATGAAGTTTTATTGGTTTACAAACAAAAAGAGAACCCAGAAAACTTACTAGAACATCCAATGAGTAAAAACATGGCTGAAAACATACATGCCTTTTTTAAAGAAAACCCAAATGAAATAGCTACAAAAGATGAGCACGGACTCACCTTTTTACATAAAGAAACAATTGCTGGTAATAAAATAAATGTTGAAATATTACTAGAGTTGGGTGCTGATAAAACAAATAAATCTAAATCAAATAAAACAGCTTTAGAATATGGAAAGTTAATGAATTGGAAGGCTATAACAGAACTATTAAATTAAACAACTACAATTAACAAAAGTTTTTACAAATTTATATAATGTTCTAAAATAACCAAGCCCTTAAAAGGGGCTGGTTTTACTTTAGTTTCATGAAAAATAAATTTACGCTCTACTCCCCTGTCCAAAAACTGTAAATAATCTATAAAAAAACGTAAGATTACATGTATCTTTATATTAGAAAAAAATAAGATTGACAAGAGAAAAATACATTTCAGAATTACGGTTAAAGTTTGAAGGTTACGCTCCAATTTCAAACGAATCTTGGTTATTAATTAAATCGATAATTTCATTTAAACAATTAGAAAAAGATGAAATTTTACTAAGAAACGGACAGGTTGCTAAAAATGTGTATTTTATTTGCAAAGGGGCTATGCGAGCATATGTAACAGATTATGAAGGAAATATTTATAATAAAAATATTTTTCTTGAAAATGACTTTGCTGGTTCTACTGTTTCATATTTATTAAACACTCCATCAAACTTCACATTAGAAGCGCTTGAAAAAACGATTCTTATTAGCCTTGATTATAAAAAGTACAGACAGTTTATTGAGCTAAATATCGATTTAAAAAATTTCTATATTGCTTATCTAGAAAATAATTGGATTATTGAAAAAGAACAACGAGAAGTTTCTTTAGTAATGGAAAACGCGACTGAAAGATATCTAAAACTACTTCAAAAACATCCAAATATCGATCAACGAATACAAAAACTACATATCGCTTCGCATTTAGGTATTACACCTACACAATTAAGTAGAATAAGAAAAAATATAAATAAAATTTAGTGAATCAACATATGTAAAGGCACAACTTTATTTCCCATTTTATCTTTGCCCTATTAATTAATCATAAAAAAGATATAATGGATTTAATAAACAATCTTGAATGGAGATATGCTACTAAAAAATTTGATTCTTCTAAAAAAGTTTCAAAAGAAGATTTAGAAAAACTAAAGAAAGTCATTCAATTATCAGCCTCTTCTTATGGTCTTCAATTGTATAAAGTATTAATTATTGAAAATAATATATTAAGAGAAAAGTTAAAAAATGCTTCTTATAATCAAAACCAAATAACTGAAGCATCTCATTTAATTGTTTTTTGTAATTACGCTACGGTTAGTGAATCACATATAGACGAATACTTCGATCTAAAAGCTAAAACAACACAAGTTGATATAGACAGTTTTAAAGAGTACTCAGACTTTATAAAAAAAGATATTAGAAGTAAATCAAAAATAGAAAAAGATAAATGGACTTCTAACCAAACTTATATTGCTTTAGGAAATTTATTAAATGCTTGTGCAGCACTTAAAATTGATGCTTGCCCGATGGAAGGTTTTAATACCGAAAAGTACAACGAAATATTAAACCTAACTAAACAAGGCTTAAGTGCTGCTGTTATAGCAACTATAGGTTATCGTTCAGATAAGGATTCTTCTCAGTATTCGAAAAAGATTAGAAAACCTATCGAAAATCTATTTATATAATGAAATTAGTAAAACAACTATTTATCTTAAAAATGATTAGCATCATAGTATTCTTTACAACTCCCTATTCTCTATTAGCGACTTGTATTTTATTTATAACCTGGTTAAATTATGTTTTTCATTGTACAAACATAAACTTAGGTAAATCAACTAAACTAAAACATCAATAATTATAAACATGGCAAATAAATATATTTTATTGATTTTAGCTTTTATTGGTGGTGTCTTTTTAGCTATGCAAGGTGGTTTAAATACACGATTGGGTATTCTTTTAAAGAATCCTGTATTGGCTAGTCTAATCGCTTTTTTTGGTAGTACTGTATTTGCTCTAATATTTGTACTATTCAATTTTAAAGCTATACCATCAATTTCTCAAATAAAAGAAATACCTTTTTATCTGTGGTTTACAGGTGGCTTTTTTAGTGTTTTAGGAATAAGTTTATACTACTACACGATTCCAAAATTAGGAATTTCTACAATGATTTCTATTGGGCTTTTTGGTCAATTAATCTTTGCTGTAATTGCAGGAAACTACGGTTGGTTAAATTTACCTTTAGAACCGATAACTTTAAAAAAAACAATTGGGATTTCATCAATGATTATTGGAATCTTATTAATTAATATAAAATGAAAAATATACTAGCTAATATTGAAAACCTAACCTCACTCTGGCAAACAATATGCAAACCTTTTAACTCTAATTTTAAAGAAGAATGTTTTAATTATAGTTTAATAAAAAACTCTGAGTGGCCAAATAAATTGTGGTTTACTAAAGATATAGATTTAAACGCTATATTATTAGCTAAAGAAAAACTAATATCGCTATCAACAGATTTAACGGTACCATATTGGGATATTTACAATAGTAATTCTTTTAAAATATTAGAAAAAAATGGATTTAACCTTAAGTTTGAACAAGTAGGAATGTCTTTAAAAAAAGACTCCCTGTTTACAGAATTAGATACTATAAGTTTAAAAAAAGTATCATTTGAAAATGAGACTCTTTTATGGTCAGAATTATTCTCTAAATCTTTCGGGTACTTTATAAATCCAATATTACTTACCAAACCTCAAAAAAACACCACTTTTTATATTGCTTATCATAAAAATGAAGCTATAGGAACAGGCGTTTTACATACAACAAACAATGTTTCAGGTATTCATTCTGTAGGAGTTACTCCTGAACAAAGAAGAAAAGGTTATGCTGAGCAAATAATGAAACTTTTAATAAATGAATCAATTAAAACAAATAGCAACTATATTACTTTACAATCATCTAATATGGGAAAAGGGTTGTATTTAAAACTAGGTTTTGAAGAACAGTTTACAATAAAAAACTACAGTTTACAACGAAATTTAGAGAACTATTAGCTAGTTAAAAATAAGTTTCGACTGTACTCGACTAAACACTTTAAAGATAATTAAGATTAGCTTATACCTTTACTAAAATTGATATAGAAAACAAAGTATTTTATAATTAAAAGAAAAATAATAGTAAAATTGTTAATTTTGACTAAGTACTGAAACGGAAAAGTAAGTACTTTTTTACACTATTCTTATATAAATTGTTGTGCTTCATTAAACAATCAACTTTAAAACACAAAACTTTTACACAACTTAAAAAAACAAAAATTGAATGAATAAGATACTACCCTTTATATTTTTACCTTTTATGTTTTTTTCTTGTATATCTAACAACTATAAAAAGCAAAAAACTGAAAAAACAAATAATTTAAAAAAAATTGAAATTTCAACTAAATCGAAAAATATAAAAACCGATACTGAACATAAAACAACAACTCAAAAAGAAGTAACTGTTGTTGTTAAAAACAAACATGACTATAGCGAAAACTTTATAAAGGGATTAAAAAAAATAGTTGGATTTGGAGATTTTGAATTGACCGACAACTTTTTAATATTAAAAGACAAAGACACTGTTGAGTTTCCTGACAAACCTAAAATAAACAAACAAATAGTTTTAACTGCTGAAAAAGATAATTTTGCAATAACTCTAAAAATTAAAAGAATTAATCAAGTCTCAATTGAATATATAATTGACATGGCTCAATTTGGTAAATCAACATTTAAAAGTAATGGGATTGCTGAAATAAGTCCAGGTTTCTTTTTAGGATCAGAGAGTGATACCGATAATGCAACAGATATTTCATACTTTTCAACATCATATGAAAATGTAAATAACAAATGCTTTACCTATATCCGATTAGGAACTCAAGAAGAATCTCCTCTTCTACTAGGTAAATTAATAAAAAATTGCAACGACCAAATAAAAGAAATAAACCTCGAAAACTTTCCTACATTACGTGAAAAATAAAGGTGACTAAAAATACTTTAGCTAGGTACTACATTTAAAATCTAATGCTACAACTCTAGCATTAAAAACAACTTAGAAAAAAATCAGAAGAAAATGAACTTATTTAAAAGACTATTCGGTTCGAAAGCTGAAAAAGAAGATACAGAAAAAACAACATTATCTACAACAACAAGAACAATATCTAAATCTGAATTAGATAAATTAAAGGTTGGAGATACTATAACTTTAGGAAACGACAATAAAATCACCTACGAATCTAAATGGATTAAAGCAAGTGAAAACCCATATCAAAAAGACATATTTGATTGTAGAGAATATGCAGTAAATATGCTTTCTTCAACTCAAAATTCAGAAATAGCAAATAAATTTTTACAACTTAGAAAAAGCGACGGTAAAGAATATATTGGTCAATTTCCTAACAATGGAACAAAGTGTGAAGTTGAGTTGAACTTTAATAATAATGGAGAACAACTTTCTGATGGAATAATTTTTAAAGCGCAAACGATGGAAGAAAAATGGGATATTTATAAATATGCAAATTTTCTTTTTTTTGTTAGAAGCTGGACAGGTGATTTAGTTTACTTTTCAAATTACATACCTACAGAAAGTGGTTTTAAAGTTGACCTTATTGTTTTAGATGGCGATAAAATTGACCAGAAAGACCCGTTTTTTGAATTTAAAGTTGTTGAATTTTTAATTCATAGCCATATTTTAAATTATAAATTACCACATCCTCTACCTAAAAGTTTAGAAAATAAAGTTGACAACATTTTAGCGTATTCATTTTCTATGTTTGGAAACAGAGGACATTACGCTTCTTATGAGTAAAGCTAATTATTTTAAAGAAATAGCAGCAGTTTTGTGTATAGTAAAACCTTTTTTCTATTTTTACTAAGTTTATAAAGTATGATAATAGCCTGAATATTGGTAATCATATTTATATATAAACATCTTAAAAATTGCAAAAAAAATGAAAGATCAGATTAAACGAATGCGAGTCGGTGAAGGACGAATTAGCGGGGCTATTTCGATATTCCTTGGTAGCCTATCTTTAGTAGGAATATTATGTTTTAAATTCCCAGAACAACTAACAACACCTGAATTTCGAGAGGTTTATACCGCTGAAATTGTTGAAAACCTTATGCTAGGAGGAATCATTGCTACATTTCTTTTTGCACTGGTTAGTATACTACTTAATAAAAACAAACAAAATGCAGTAATTGGTACTTGCCTAGGCGTACTAGCAATAGTTTTTGGTGGAATTACAGCTGAAGGTAGAGCTGTGCAAGATATTAGCTGGAGCATAGGCCTTGATTGGCTTATTTTAGATTTATTAATAATGGCATTATTGTTTGTTCCAATAGAATTAGCTTTTCCTAAAAATAAGCGACAGTCTAAATTTCATGAAGAATGGAGAACTGATCTTATTTATTTCGGAATAAGTCATTTAGCAATTCAATTATTTGGCGTTATAACAAAAAAACCTGCAGTTGCCTTTTTTGGTTGGATGAATTTAGATCAGATTAATGTTTTTATTTCAGAACTACCTTTTCTGGTTGAGTTATTCCTAGCTTTATTTATAACAGATATATTTCAATATTGGGCACATCGTTTTTTCCATTCACACCATTACTTATGGAGATTTCATTCAATTCACCATTCAACACAAAATATGGACTGGCTTGCTGGTTCACGAACTCATTTTATAGATATATTTTTTACCCGCAGTGTATCGTATATACCTCTTTACGTATTAGGTTTTTCTACGCTAACATTTAATGTTTATATTTTATTTATTGCAATTCATGCTGTTTTAATTCATGCTAATACCAGAATTAATTTCGGGTTTCTAAAGTACATTATAACAACACCTCAGTACCATCATTGGCATCATTGTGAAGAACCTGAACATTATGGAAATAATTTTGCTGTTGTGTTTCCTTTTATAGATAAAATTTTTGGAACTTATCATTTACCTGGAAAAGAATGGCCAAAGGGAACAGGGTTAATTGACGCAACATTCCCTAAGGGTTTTGTAAAACAACTTTTCTTTCCCTTTACAAAAAACCCTTTTAAAAACGATTTATTACCTGAAGAAAAGAGTAATCGATAATTAAACAAATTCTTTTTTAAGATTTCTTTTTTTATGTTCGAAAATAGAAAAACAATAAAACTATTTAATTACGATAAATCGAGTTAATAATTTCATTTTTTTATAGTGATTACATCTTTAAGGAAAATTAAAATATAAAAAGGTTGCATATTTATTTACCCTATAAAATTAAAAAAAAGAATGTTTAAAGTAGCTATTAAAAGCAAGGAAGATGAAGACATTTCTATTTTAATAAAAATAGCGAATCATTCATATAATTATTTATGTGATTGTGGTGAAGCTAAGGAGTTAACGGTAAAAGAGTGTCAAAATATAAATGCAATTTTCATAAGCCATACGCATATAGATCATTTTGTGAATTTTGATACTATTCTAAGACATCAAATTGGCATTAAACGAAAAGTAGTTATTTGCGGACCTAGAGGTATAATTGACCAAGTTCAAAACCGTATTAAAAGTTATTGTTGGAATCTTATTGAGAAAGATGCTATCTCATATGAAGTTAGAGAAATTCTAACAAAAAATAAAATTAAAACAACTATTTTAAATCCACCTTTTTGGGAAAAAGAAGAAATTAGTGAAACCAATAGTTCTATACTATTTAAAGGAAAAGATTTTATAGTAAATTTTGATATTCTTGATCATAAAACAGCTTCTATCTGTTATTTATTTAAAGAAAATGATAAAACTAAAATTGAACTTAACAAGAATTTTAAAGGAGGTAAGTGGGTTTCTGAACTAAAAAAGGCCTTTGAAACAAACAATGAAGATTTAATAATTACTGTTAATGATAAAAATTATTCAGCAAAAGAATTATTTCACATGGTAACCACCCAAAAAGGAAAAAAAGTTGGAGTTATTATGGATCATAGTGCAAATACAGAAAATCATAAGAAAATAAAAGAACTTTTTCTTAATACTGATGAAGTATACATTGAATGTTTTTATAAAGATGAAGACAAAGAATTTGCTGTGAAAAATTACCACAGTTATGCTTCTATGTCAGGAAACATAATGAAGGAAACAAATGTAAAAAATGCAATTCCTGTTCATTTTTCTCGTAAGTATAATAAAGAAGAAATTTTACAGTTAATTAAACAATTTGAAGGCGCAAAAAAATGATTTTAAATAGTATTAATAATCTAAGAATAATTTTATCTCTCTTATAATTAATGATAACTTTGTTGTTCTTACAATGCACTTACCCAGTGTTATCAATACTAAAAAACAAACACAAAAAATAATGAGAAAATTATTACTAGTTGTTTTTATACTTATAACGACAGCCTTTATTTCATGTAAAAAAACTTTAGCAAAACACAATAAGGTAAAACAAGAAACTAGTGATAAGAAAACTAAAAAAAAACCTGTTGACAGTTTAACTATTTATCAATCGAAAAATTTGATAATTAAAAAGCTTTCTAATCATGTTTATGAACATGTTTCTTTTTTAAATACTGATACTTTTGGAAAAGTAGCCTGTAATGGTATGTTAGTTATAAATGAAAACAAAGGAGTAATTTTTGATACGCCAACTGACAATAAAAGCTCATTAGAATTAATAAACTTTGCTACCAACAAACTTAAAAGTAAAATAATTGCACTTATTCCCTCTCATTTTCACAAAGATTGTATTGGCGGAATACAAATATTTGAAGAAAATAATATACCAACATATGCATCAAACCTAACTATAGCCTTATTAAAAACTAAAGGCGAAATATTTACGAAGCCAGTAAATAAATTTAATACGAATCTCACATTAGAAATTGGAAGCAAAAAAGTTTATGCAACATATATAGGAGAAGGTCACACTAAAGATAACATTATAGGTTATTTTGCTGAAGACAAAGTTCTATTTGGAGGATGTTTAATTAAAAAAGTAAATGCTAGTAAAGGAAATTTAGAAGATGCAAACACAAACGATTGGTCAGAGACCGTTCGTAACATAAAAATAAAGTACCCTGATACTAAAATTGTTATTCCTGGACATGGAAAACATGGAGGAACTGAATTATTAGACTATACAATAAATCTTTTTGACAAAAAGTAGGTTATTAATTACGATGCACATACAAACTTTAACTATTAAATAAGGAAACATTACCAACGCTGTAAAAATACTTTTCAACCTTAAAACTTTAGTACAAAAAAACAACCTCTTTAAAATTTAACAATTGATTAAAAACTTATCCGAAATTGCATCTCAAGTAACTGTAAATTATAGCAATTTAAAAGAAAACACACTAGCTAATTGGGGTACTAAGTTTACGATTTCTAAATACAAAAAAGGAACTCATTTAATTAATATAGGGCAAAGTAATCATAAATTATATTTTGTATTAGAAGGATCACTAAAAGCATATTATCTAAATGATGGCAAACGAATTAGCGACTGGTTTGCTTTTAAGAATGAATTTATCACCTCTAGTAGTAGCTATTTTACAGATACTCCTAGCCTTCATGATATTGAAACCATAGAAGATGCTATTATTTTAGAAACAAATAAAGAAGATGTTGAAACATTGTGTAGTGAGCATCATGATTTTGAGCATTTATTTAGAGTTGTATTATCTAAAGTAATTGTACAATATAGACATCGAATGTTTTCGCTTCAGTTTAAAACCGTTAAACAACGCTACCAAAGCTTACTTCAACAATACCCAAAAATAGAGCTTACTGTACCTTTGGGTGATATTGCTTCCTTTTTAGGAATCACACAAGAAACCTTAAGTAGAATAAGAGCTTCGAAAGCATAATTTGATCTAGGTCAAAAGAAAATACTGTGTAAAAAAGTAGCTTTGCCCTACTACTTAAAACAAATACAGTATGAAAATTCTTAAAAAAATTACAAACGGAATATTGCTTATAATAATTGGTCTTTTACACACACAATTTACATTTTCAGCAGGTGGTTTTCAAAAACAAATACTTCATTTCTCAAAATCTTATTTCTACAAAATTAGTGATGGTATGAATGAACTACCAGCTGCTTTAGGTTACACTAATTTCGAATATTTTGCAACATTTTGGTTTCTATATTTCGGTATTATACTCATTCCATTAGGCTTATTAGTACATTTTATTGAAAAACAGCAACAGGTTTTACCGCAATATTTTACTATAACCTATCTTTTAATAGTATTACTTGGTTGCTATATGGTACCAAATTCAGGTATTACTTTTTTTATGCTACCTCAAGCAGTTTACATGTTAATTAGCAACAATATTAAAGCTAAGAAAAATAGTAAAACAAACTCGCACATATAAATCACAACACTACCTTGTAATCTTATTAATTGTTAATTTTAGTTAAGTAAGGTTATCCCTTACTTTTTTTACGGTTTTTTCATACTAATCTTATTTTAAACTATCTAAATTTGAGTAATTTAAAAACTCAAATTATGTTAAAGAACATTTCAAATTTAGGTTCAGTATTGAACAAATCAGAACAACAATCTGTTAATGGAGGGATAAAAACAACTGGATGTATTAATATTCCACATCCTTGTGATGACGATTATGTTTTTGATGAAAATTGTAGATGTATCCCTAAGCCGGTATAACCAAAATTAATTAGCGAACTTCGGTTCGCTTTTTTACATTTTAAATAACTTCCTGAAAATCTCAACCAGTTAATTTCTTTTTTTTAGTATTTGAAATAAAATCCCAAAAAGCATAATATTTCACCTATCATGCTACAGGTTTTTAAATATTGCGTAATTGTTATTCCAAACATAAAGCCGTCTATATCTCCAAAATTCTAATTGAGGATGTATCTAGCCTTCTTCTGTTACTATTTTTTATTTTTTGGTAACATTACCAGTACTTATTATTCACTCAAATTTTAAATAAAATCAAGAAAACAAAATCTTACAACCATAAAACATATAGCACAAAAGAAAACACCTATTATTACTTCTGAAACACTTTAACAAAAGGTTCATTAAATTAGAGATTTCTTAATCTTTTACTTTATGATTATCCTACAAAAGCTAATATTTTAAAGCAAAAGTCTTTTAAAATTATTTATCTACCCTCTCTTTTTAATTTTTAATCGATACATAAACGTCACTTATCTAACATTTAAAAATTAAATTATCTTCTTAAACTATCTTTACTATATAGTTTAAGTTTGAGTTATATATATATAGAAAAGAAGTTATCCCGGGGGACAGCTTCTTTTCGCTTTTATTAATATACATTTTACGTTTTTACCTTACTTATTTTATGTTTTTTTTACTCCCAACTTATTCTTAATTATTTAATTTTGAAAATATTAAATGTAAATAGCTTTCTTTATGGGGAAAAAAGCTTTTATGAATAAAGAGTTCAGAAATGAACTCTTTTTTCATTTTATTTGTGACTTATCATAAATAGCTGTGTCACAATAGTGTAGGAATTATTTTATCCCCTTTTAATAATTCCCTCTAAATAAAATCCCTATATTATTTGAATTGATTGTAAAGCTCCTTTTGGAGCTTTTTTTCATGCCTTTTAACTACAATTATTTTTAAAAAGTACTACTTTTTCACAACCAAGAGAAGTACAAAACTTAATATCAAATTAAAATTTAGAGAAAAGCTAAATAACCATTATATATTAATAGACTTTTATAAAACAATTACCTTAAACAATAAAACTTAATTTAATAACCACCTAACTTCAACTATATCAAAACATTAAAACTCATCTATTTATTCTATTTCACTTATTAATTTTCATGAGTATCTAGAAAACGGTTAAGCCTCTTAAATGCTACGTTTTATTAGTTAATTTTTTACGGTTTAACCATACTTTTTTTACGTCTTTTTTTCATAATTATTCTTTTTGAGTATGTATTTTTGTCACTTCATAATTTGGAAGGGTTATGATTAGTAATTTAGATTAATGTAGAACTCCTTCGGGGGTTCTACTTTTTTTATTTGTTGATTTTTTCTACAATTTCACAATTCAAGTTTCAACTTTTTTGAACAAATAGACTATTCATCTATACTTATCTTCAATTAGTCTATTTTTTTTAATTAATCCTACACATGATACTATCTTTAACATATAAATTTGAATTAAAAATTTTCATTGTAATTTTTATTTAATTAGTTTTCAGAAAAGAAGTATCCTTTATAAAAGATTACTTCTTTTCTTTTTAATTATGCTAATTTTCATTTTACCTTTTTTCATAAGTATTATTCCCTTTTTAATAACTTTAATCTTTCTTATTTTAAATATTTTTGCATGATTATTGCTATCACAACCCTTCAAGTAAAGTCCCTTCGGAAAAAAAATCCGTGAGGGACTTCTTTTCTTTTTTATCTGCTTTTTTATTGATTAATATTTTACGGTTTTACCTTACTTTTTTTATGGTTTTTTACTACAATTATTCTTTCTAATTGTATATTTTTGCCGCTTCATAATTTGGAAGGGTTATGATTAGTAATTTAGATTAATGTAGAGCTCCTTCGGGAGTTCTACTTTTCTATTCTTCCCCCTACTATTTCCTCAATATTAAATCCATTTGTGACTTTTCACAAAACACTGTGTCACAATAATGTAACCCAAAACGGGTGAAACACTTTTATTTTCTAAGCTTCTAAATGAAACATAAAGTAAATCTCGCCAGATAAAAAGAGGTCACTAAAAAGAAACATTTAGACACTTTTAATTTAATTACACAGAAAAGAAGTTACCCCAAAAGGACAACTTCTTTTCTTTTTAATGACTATCCTAATAAATATACTATCCAAAATATTTAATGATTGATACATAGTAACTTTATGTTATATATTAAAACTATATATATATTTTTTATAAATCATTAATTTTCTTCCACAAAACATTTATAACGCTTCTTTTTTAACGAATTCTAATTTATTGACTACGAATTCTAATTAACTTAAAATTATACCTTACTTCTCCCCTAATTTTGACTGCATAAAACAAGTATTATGTGGTTAGACAATAATTATTCATCGATAATAAAAATGTATTTAAATAAATACAATAGCTTAAAGCTAGAAGTAAACAACAACGGATTAATTGATTCTGTTAAAAAGCAAGAAAATGGAAAGTGGATTAACGACAGAAACCTACCTAATATTTTAAATAAAATATCAAACTGCTACTGTTTAGAAAAAAATATAACAATCATTTTAAAACAATAATAATATATAATAACCTTAAAATTTAAACCTATGAAACAACACATTTTAAAAGTAGGAATGGTAATGGGATTACTACTACTAATCGGAACATTTACAAACTGTAAAAAAACAAAAGAAAACAATAATATAGAGTCGGGAAACATTGCTAAAAAAGAAAAAACTACAAATAACACTAACGCAACTTCAAGAAATCCAATTGTATTTATTGCTGGATATGATAAAAACGATAGTAAGTTTTACGATAGTGCTAGAGCTTATTTTAAAGAAAAAAACTATCAAATTATAAATGAAGAATATTCGTTAGAAGAAATTATTTCTTGGATGAATAAAAATGTTTCTAAAAACCCGTATGGCGAAATTCATATTGTTAATTACAATGCCCCTTTTAAAGGTATGAACCTTGAAACAGTTATAAACGGAGAAAAAATCACCTCAGAATCTTTACAAAGAAGTATTGCTAAAAAAACATTACCTAATTTAAAAGCAGGAATTAACACAAATACTAAAATTGTATTTCACTCTAACGGTTTAGGTAAAAACACTGAGCTTTTAAAAAACTTAAAACAAGTATTCTCTACTAATCAGGTTCCACAAATTGTTGCCTCACCATACTTTAATATATTCGATGGAGAATTTACTAATCATTATTTAGCACAACCATATTATGTATTTTACCCAACTGCAAATTCACCTGGAAAGGTAGATTTATCTAAAGAAATTGCAAAAAAATACCCTGAAGAAAAAGAAATAGACTGGTTTTCAGCTTTAACAAATGAAAGAGAACGTTATATAGGCGAACCATACACACAACAATATAACGTACCTGTTAAATTAGAGGTAGATTATATTAATGCAGATTATGAAATTCCAACATTTATAATGCAAGAAGAGATTATGGATTTTATAGCTGCTGATGAAGATTTAATGGAAAAAATGAATAAGCTAAAAATCCCTGTAGATAAATTCAGATGGACCTATACAATAAAAGATACGAAATTAATAATTAAAGGAAAAACATCAGTTTTATGTGTACTAAAGCCCTTAATAAAACCTTATGGCGATTTAAAACACGTAAAACCAGATACAAACAATAAGCGTTTGTATGCCATGAAATAATTAAATATTTTTAGGGAAACGTCATTGCGAATAACATTAAGTAATTTATAGTAAGATTACTTTATCGCAATGACGTTTAAATTAGTTAAGTTTGTTTTTATGAAGTTTCTTCGATGTTTATTTTTTCTTGTTTTTATATTTTCTACATGTAATGTTGTTGCGCAAATTAATGCGTTTAAAAACTACAACACAAACAGTGGTTTACCAAGTGCTACTATAACTAATATTACACAAGATAACACTGGCTATATATGGCTTACAACTAACAAAGGACTATCTCGTTTTGATGGAAACGAATTTCTTAACTACACAAATAAAGATGGTTTAACTTCTAATAAAACAACAGTTGTCTCTTCAGAAAACAATCTTTTAATAGGTACAGATAAAGGTTTAAGTATTAAAACCAGTACTAAATTCACTAATTTTGAAGAAAAAAAAATAAATTGCATTGTTACAACAAGTACTGGTACTTTTCTAGGAACTAATAAAGGTATTTTAAGAGTTCGAGAAGATTTTCTTTCAAACATTAGAACAAATTTTCAAATAGATTTAAATATTATAAATGATCTAAAATTTGATGGCAGGTTTTACTGGATAGCAACCAATAAAAGTCTTTGGAAATTAGATAAATTAATTAATCCAACACTTTTAAAAAGAGTTGGATTAGGGAATTACACCGCCATTCTTATTAATAATAAGAACTGTATTGCAACTACTTATAATAACGGAATTAAACTAATTAGAAACAATATTGCTGAAACAATTAGTACCACTCCAAATAAAATAACCGGCATCAAAAAAATTGATAATCAATTTTGGATTATTACAAAAAATGAAGGAATTGTTGTGCTTGACGAAAATTTCTCTTTTGAAAGAAGCATTAATAAATACAATACTATAAATACCAATAAAATAAATACCGTTTACCAAGATAAACAAAAAAATATTTGGATAGCGACTAATAACAAAGGAGTTTATAAACTAAAAGGAAAAACAACTTTAAAGGAAAAGCCAGTAATTACTTTTCAAAACATCGAAGTTGTTTACAAAGCACTAGATACTATAGATATTAATAATTACCCTAAAAAATTACAATTAAAGCCAACTAAAAACCATATTTCATTCACCTATAAAACTGTTAATATAAATACCCCTAAAAAGGTTTTGTATCGCTATAAGCTAAATAATCAATTTAGTAGCTGGACGAGCAAAAACACTGTTGACTTAGCTTATTTAAATGCAGGTAATTATACTTTTATAGCACAATCTAAAATTGAGGAAATAGAAAGTACCCCTATTAAATTTAATTTCTTTATCGATACACCAATCTATCAAAAAAGTTGGTTTCAATCGCTTCTTATTACTTTAGGTATTCTATTACTAAGTGGTACAATTTTATTTTATATTAAAAAGATAAAAGCCAAAAACAGAGCGAAAGTAAAAAAGTTAGAGTTAAAAAATCATTTATTATCACTCGAACAAAAAGCATTGCAATTACAAATGAATCCTCATTTTATCTTTAATGTTTTAAATGGAATTAAAGCCTTAGGAAATTCAGGAAAATCTGCAGAATTAAATACTACCATAAGTAAATTTGCAGTTCTTTTACGTAGCGTTTTAAATAACTCTAGGCAAGATGAAATTAGTTTAGCAGAAGAGATATCGGCTCTTAAAAACTACATAGAATTAGAACAACAAATGAGTTCGAACCCGTTTAACTACCAAATAAACACAAATTTAAATTTAGATTCTGAAGAAATTTTAATTCCCCCAATGCTTATACAACCTTTTGTAGAAAATAGTATTAAACACGGTATTAAAACAAAAAAAGAAGGAAAAATAACATTAGATTTTTCTACTAAAAACAATTATTTACGCTGTACTATTATTGATAATGGTATTGGAATACTTCAATCTAAAAAAAATAAAAAAGTAAGTTCTCACAATTCAGTAGCTATTAAAGTTACTAAAGAGCGTATTAAAACATTAACTAAAAAAAATGCATTTCGTATTAAAGAGCTTGTTGATAAAAGTATTACCACAGGAACAAAAGTATCTTTTAAGATCCCTTTAAAAACTGATTTTTAAAAAAAATGAAAAGAAGAAAATTTATAAAAAAAACAATTGCAGGATTACTTGGAACAGGACTTTTAAGTGGAATATATAGCTGGCAAATAGAACCTTTTTGGTTAGAATTTGTTCAGCAAAAAATGCCTATAAATAACCTACCCACAAATCTTATCGGAAAAAATTTAATGCAACTTAGTGATTTACATGTAGGCGATCGTTTTGACTATACCTATATTATAGATTCATTTAAAAAAGCACAAAAATTAAATCCCGACTATGTTGTATACACAGGTGATTTTGTTAGCTATGATAGTAAAAAACAACTTAAGCAATTAGAAGAAGTATTAAAACATGCTGTTAAAGGTAATATTGCTACAGTTGCTATTTTAGGAAATCATGACTATGGTAAAAACTGGACTGAAGCAAATGTTGCTAATACGATTACCAGTTTATTAGAACAAGCAGGCATAACCGTATTAAGAAATACCCAAAAAAATTTTAATGGTTTAAATATTATTGGCCTTGATGATTATTGGGGATTAAATTTTAACCCTAAACCAATTATGCAGCAACATAATTCTAAAAAAGCAAATTTAGTATTATGCCATAATCCTGATGTATGTGATTTAGATGTTTGGAATAATTACAAAGGTTGGATTTTATCTGGACACACTCATGGAGGGCAAGTAAAGCCGCCTTTTTTGCCAGCACCCATACTACCAGTTAAAAATAAAAATTATAGTGCTGGTAAAATAGATTTAGATGATGGGAGAACTTTATATATAAACAGAGCTTTAGGTCATTTATGGCAAGTTCGATTTAATGTAAGACCCGAAATAACATTGTTCAAATTAACCAATGCAACGCATGAATAAACTTACAGCCATTTTAGTTGAAGATCAATCAGCTGCTTTAGAAATGCTACAAAACGACATTTTAAACCATCATAAAGAAATTGAGATTATTGGCACAGCAAAAAGCGTTGTTGAAGCTTCAATTTTATTAAGAAAAAAACAACCTGATGTTTTATTTTTAGATATTATGCTTGGTGATGGCACTGGATTTGATGTTCTTGAAATACACCCTAACCTATCATCAAAAGTTGTTTTTATTACTGCAAGTGATGAGTTTGCTATTAAAGCTTTTAAATTTGCCGCAATA
Source organism: Tenacibaculum ovolyticum DSM 18103 (assembly GCF_000430545.1). Classification (GTDB taxonomy): domain Bacteria; phylum Bacteroidota; class Bacteroidia; order Flavobacteriales; family Flavobacteriaceae; genus Polaribacter; species Polaribacter ovolyticus. Next base: position 63,467 of record NZ_AUMF01000010.1, on the reverse strand, counting down.
GATTATGTTTTAAAGCCTTATTCTAATGAAGATTTAGCAAATGCTATTAATAAAGTTAAAGAGCAAATAACCCCAAACAAAGAACAATTAAATGTTTTACAAGAATCTATAAAAAAACCGAATCAACGCCCTCAAAAAATTTCATTAAACACTTCTGATAAGATAATCATTGTAAATTTAGACGATATTATTCGTTGTAAGTCTGATAATAACTATACTGAATTTTATTTAATCAATGATCAAAAAATATTAGTAGGTAAGACGCTTAAATATTTTGCAGACATATTAAAAGAGTTTGATTTTTTAAGGGTTCATCAAAGCCACCTAGTTAATATACAGTATATCAAAGAGTTTATTAAATCTGATGGAGGTTATTTAGTTTTAAAAAATAAAAAAACAATTCCGGTATCCGTTAGAAAAAGAAATGAAGTAATCAATACTTTAGAAAAAATATAACATTTTTAACTCCCTTTAATAAAATTTTTAACAATTATGTTAAATTTTTACTAATATTTTGCCTATTTTAGTAATATAAATACTAAAAAACATGATTGCACTTACCCCCGAAAAAGGCAGGTTATTAATTGCAAAGCCAGCTATTTTAAACGATAGCTGTTTTAAACGAACCATTATTCTATTAACAGAACACACCTCTAGAAATGCGGTTGGTTTTATTTTAAATAGACCTTCTAATCATGTTTTAAATGATTTAGTTCCTGAGATTGATTGTGATTTTACTGTATACCAAGGAGGTCCTGTAGAACAAGACAACTTATATTTTATACACAAAGTACCACTATTAATTCCTAATAGCATTGAAGTTGCTAATGGTATTTATTGGGGAGGAAATTTTGAACTTTTAAAAGACCTTTTAACTGAAGGGCAATTAAAACCTACCGATATTCGGTTTTTCTTAGGGTATTCTGGCTGGGAAACAACACAATTAGAAGATGAATTAAACACAGATTCTTGGTTTATTTCTGAAAATGATTACGAGAATATCTTAAACACCAAAAATGAGAGTTTTTGGAAAAACAAATTACTTCAAAAGGGTGGTGAATATAAGATTTGGGCCAATGCCCCTAGTGATATTCAAATGAATTAACCTGTTATCATTACTAATTTAAGACTACTTTTTATTTTATTAGTAACTTCTGATGTAAATACTTTTTTTCGATAATTTGATACAGATTGAATACCTACAATTGCATTTGTTATAAAAACCTCATCTGCTTTTTGTAGTTCAAATGGTGAAATAGCTGTTTCTTCAATAGAATAATTAGGGTTTTTCTCTAAAATTTCAATAACCTTTTTTCTAATAATTCCTTTTATACAACCCTCAGTTAAAGCTGGCGTTTTTACAACAGTACCTTTTACAACAAAAATATTTCCGTTTGTTGCCTCAACAACACCTTTACGTTCGTTAAGTAATACACAATTATCTAAATCATTCTCATCAGCAAAAACAGCAGACAAGGTGTTTATCATTCTATTTGTGGTTTTTATTGTAGATAGCAATCCAGAATAATTATAAAAGTCTTTAAATAAATCTATCGTATAGCTCTTTTTTTCAACTTCACTAAACTCATTTGCTTCAATTAAATAATCAATTTCATTTGTTGTTGGTTTATAAAGCCCACCATCTTTTCTATAAACAGTTAATCGAACTCTATAATTTTGAGATTTAGGAAGTTCTCTTACTATTTTTAAAATTTCCTCTTGTAAAAATTCAAGCGTAAATTTCATTGGAATTTTCATACGTAACATTCGCATTGAAGCCATTAATCTAAAATAATGATCTTCAATAAAAACAACCTTACTATTAAACACCCTTATCGTTTCAAAAATAGCGTCACCATATTTAAAAGCCCTATTTTCATTAGATAATTGCAGTTCTTTCTCTGAAATTATTTTTCCGTTAAAATTTATCATTCTTCAAAAAATTTGACTGCAAATTTACTGTTTCGCTAATAAGAATCCATAAAAAAACTCGACAAAATGTCGAGTTTTTAATTATCTAGCATAAAATCTATGCCCCTATGCTATTTTTTAAACTATCTATTTGGCTTTCCCATAACATTTTTGCTTCTTCTACCTCGTCTTCATCATCAGCAAAATCGGTAATAATTACCACTACATCTTTCGTTAATGGGTCTACTTCTATCTTAAATTCAAAATAACTTTCATCATTTTCACTCTCTACCCACTTAAATTTTATACGCTCATTAGCTTTTTTTGCTAAAATTTTAGCTTCCTCCTCCGAGTCGTCCCAGGTAAAAGTGATTAGTTTTCCGCGAGAATTTACTCTATCTGCAAACCATTCTTCTAATCCTGAAGGAGTTGCCAAACTATTATATAACATACTTGGTGAAGCATGTATAGGGAACTCTAATTCGAACTTTACTTTTGTCATTTTGTTTTTTCTTAAGGTGGCAATATATATCTTTATTTTTTCAAAAAAAAATTACATTTTATTGTTGCGCATAAGTAAATAAGTTCTATATTTGCACCCGCAAACGGCGAGATAGCTCAGTTGGTTAGAGCGCAGGATTCATAACCCTGAGGTCGGCAGTTCAAATCTGCTTCTCGCTACATATAAACAAAAAGCCCTTTTTTCATAAAAGGGCTTTTTTGGTTTTTTACTATAAACACAACAGGATTGACTTTTTAATAAACCAAAACACAAGTTAAGCAAAAGTGAAATAAAAATTAATTAACAGCTTAATTAACATCAAAGAAAATGATTCTGAATACTTAATTGAATTACTAAAGCCTCTGTAAATAAAGTTAAAATGCATGAATATAACTTTACAGAATTATTAAAAAAAGATATCTTTCACTCCCTACAAAATAAAAAGCCTCTTTTATTACCCTATTAAAAAAAATATAGACGCAAGAAATAAACACACTCATACAAAAAGCTATAAACCATAGAATTAAATCTAAAAAAATGAAAAAAAATGCTCTAATTACAACAATACTATTTTTCACTTTAACATTACAAGCTCAATGGGATACAAGTAGTACAAACAAGCTAACCACTTTAAAAAAAGTAGGTATTGGAACAAACACGCCAAGTTCATCTGTTTTAGGAACAATATTAGAGGTAAATGCTAATGGAGATATTTTTCCTACTATTAGACTAGGAAGAGAAAATGGTACTGAAAAAGAAAACACAAACTATGACTTTCTTGTTTCTTCTTCTGGTGATTTAGCCATCAGAAATAAAGGACAAGGTTATCCAATTCTGATAAAAGACGGCACACCAACAGGAACATACGGATTAACAATAAATAACGAGGGAAATATTGGTATTGGAACAACGAATCCAAATGCTAAATTGGATATTCAAAATGGAGGTCAACGATTAACTTTTCTCCAAGGAAATAACACTAGTGGTTATAAATTAGATATTGGCCTAAATGATGACGGAGTCAATTTCACAAATAATTCAGCATCAAGAGGGTTTAATTTAGTAAATACTAAACAAAGAATAGAATTTTTAACAGGAAACAACACCAGTCATTACAAATTAAGTGTAGGTGTAAATGATGACGGAGTCAATTTCTCAAACAACTCAGCATCAAGAGGATTTAATTTAGTAAACACTAAACAAAGAATAGAATTTTTAACAGGAAATAACACTAGTCTTTATAAATTAAGTGTAGGTGTAAATGATGACGGAGTCAATTTCTCAAACAACTCAGCATCAAGAGGATTTAATTTAGTAAACACTAAACAAAGAATAGAATTTTTAACAGGAAACAACACCAGTCATTATAAATTAAGTGTAGGTGTAAATGATGACGGAGTCAATTTCACAAACAACTCCGCATCAAGAGGGTTTAATTTCCAGAACATAAATGGAAATTTATTAAAAATATCGAACAAAGGTAACGCTGCTCTAAATGGTAAATTTGAGGCAAAAGAAATTAAAGTAACTAATACCCCAACAGCAGATTTTGTATTTGAAAAGAATTATAATTTACCTTCTTTAAAATCAATTGAAAAACACATCAAAGAAAAAAAACACCTCCCTGAAATAGCATCAGCAAGAGAAATGAAAAAAGACGGCGTTAATATTGGTGATTTTCAAATTCAGCTACTACAAAAGATTGAGGAGCTAACACTGTACACTATTGAGCAAGAGAAAAAGATAAAATCTCTAGAAAAACAAAATTACAAAATTGAGAAGCAAGAAAAAAAAATAGAAAGACTTGAATCTTTGTTAGAGAAATTATTAGAAAATAAAAATAGCAACAAAGAATCAAATTAAAAACTCACACCTCTTTTATTATTTTTATTTTTCAAACCAAACAATAAAAAATACCCTGATTTTTTCAGGGTATTTTTTTTTCTTAACACCTCTAAATAAACTACTTATAACTTTATTGAATCCAACTCACTCATTTAAACACATCGTAATTCAAACGAGCAAGCTTCATAGTATTAAAAAAAGAAAATGTAAAAGAATATTTATTTATTTGCAGCAATTTCTTTAATTAAATCGAGCATTTCTTCTCTTTTTTCGGGCTTTGTATTTTTAAAAGTAAATTTAGCTACCTCCATTAAATTAGCACGTAAACGCTCTTCTTTTGTCTTCTTGTTTTTAAATAATAAATGCATGGCTAAAAACACGAAATAAGCAGCTGCAAGGGTCATTAAAAAGTACATGGGCTTACTAAAGTCTTGAAATTGTTGAAAGATCCAAAAAAAATAAAAGACACATACCGAAATAATAAATGAATGGTAAATTTTAATACCTATACTAAAACGTTCGTACCTAAATGAACGATAAAGATTAAATAAAGCATAGAAAAAGAACCCCAGAAAAATCCCAAACTCTTTTAAGAATATTTTAAGGGTTTTAAAACCAAAAATTTGTTCGCTTTCTTTGGCTTCATTAAATTTATTGACTGCAATTTTTTTATTCTTATTTGCTGCCATATACTTTTTATAAACAGCTGATCCTTTTGCAAATTTCTTTACCGATTTTAAGGTAGCAATATTTGCTTTATTTGCTTTTATAACAAGTTCTTTTGTTAAATTATATTCCTCTGAATGTGGTTTTACAAATTCAAAAGAGTAGAAAACAATCCCGAAAAAAACAGTTAACAATATAAATTTAGATATTTTTTTAATCCTCTGTAAGATCAGGGTCATCCCCTCCGCTTCCTGGCGCTGTAATATCTTCTTTGTTGACTGCTTGTAATTCTGTTCTTTCATTCTCTGGTACTATATTATCGTTATCTGTACAAGAAATAAAACCTAAAACAAAGATTAATGCTATTACTTTAAATGCTACTTTCATATTTTATATTTTTAAAAATTAAACCTTAAAAATACAGTTAAAATACTAGCTATTAATAAATGTAAATTTTACTTCTTTAAGAACAATTCGGTTTTATGCTTCATAGCCATTATAACTAACTGTATGTTTGTTTTAACACCTAAAGTTTTACGTAAACGCTCGGTATAACTTCTAAATGTTGTTGGTTTTATTTGCATTTTTTCACAAATAACATCACTCTCAAAACCTTCAACTAAAAATTTTAAAACTTCAGTTTCTTTTTTAGACAACATATCGGTTATTAATAACTGATCAGGGTTATCTAATTTAGTATTAATAATAGTATCTCTAGCTAAGTCTGAAAAATATGTTTTACCATTATACACAGCTTTTACAGCATCTACAATAGCATATGCCGATTCTTCTTTTAAAACATAGCCTTTCGCTCCTAAATCTATAGAAGTACTTATAGATGCAGAATCGCAATAAGAAGTTACCATAATTGTTTTTACAGGACTGTTATTTTTCTGAAGATGTTTTAAAACATCAAATCCATTATAAAAAGGCATTGAAATATCTAACAATAAAACATCACAATAATTATTATCTAACCAATCTATTAAACCATAACCGTTAGTAGAAGAACCTACAACGCTAATCCCTTCGGCATTCATCATAGCTTTATATCCCTCAATAACTACCGGATGATCATCTACTAAAAATATTTTCATTTCCTTTTTACTAATTTCTACAAATGTATATGATTCAATCTATTAAAATTGTGGACGTATGTCGCAAATGATAAAAAAAATGCTATCCCGATGATAATAAATTGATATTATGTAGGTTATTAAGCAATTTAATTATCTATTTTTTAATTAAATCGCTTAATTTTTAACAAATGAATATATTTTAAATACACTACAACCTTTGTTTTCGATTTTCTTTTGAGTTCCTCCATTTCAATAGTTTATTATTACAATCAGTATTTAACGAAAAAACACTGCAAAACACCAACTAACAGCATTAAATAACTTTGATAAATAGTTTAGTGTAATTTACGTCTCGCTACTTAAATAGTAAAAACTTAATTAAAAGTAAATAATTATTTACACTTAATAAACAACTTTTAATTTCACTTTATTACCTGCTAAACAATCAAATATAATTTCTTTTAATTTCTCCTATCACTTAAACAAACAACACCTTACCTTTTATTACATTATTTTTTCATCCTTAATTCCACTTTTATGTGACTTATAAAAAATTAGTGTGTCTTACTTAATAACTAGAATTATAAAATCTGGGGGGATTTATAGTTTTTAAAAAAAAGAAACCACAACTGGTTTCTTTTTTTATACCTCTATTACAAGACAATATAAATTATAAAACCTCAAAAACACTTCTTGTAATAATATATTCCCCTTACCTATATACTAATACACATTATCTTACTTACAGACCAACCACAAAACACAATACACACTACCTACTGTTTTACAGTAACTTAAACCAAATTTAAATTACTATTATTCTAAACTTTTACTTCTTATTTTTTATTTTAAAAAATATTTATAAAATTATTCTTGGTTATACTATTATTTTTCATATATTTGTAGGGTATTAGAAGACGTTCTAATACATTCTTTTTCATAGCAATTTTCCCACCTCTCAAAGAAGTGGGTTTTTTTTTACTCTTTATTTTCCCACAACCTATATTTATTTTACGGTTTTACCTTACTTATTTTACGGTTTTATCTTCCCTTTTATAATTATAACTCTTTAAATTTGAAAAGTTTAAAACATTACAAAGTTTTTTTATGGGGATAAAATCTTTGTCAGCAAGAGTTCAGAAATGGACTCTTTTTTTTACCTACCCTCTCACCCTATCTTTCTTTTTTATTTTTACATCGATACTTTAACGCCATTCGTCTAACTAATAAAAATAAAACTATAAGCTTTAATTATATTTACGATATAATTAAAGCTTATAGTTTTTTACAGCTACAATTTAATTAGTTAATTATTAAAAAAGAAGCATTACTTGAAGGGGTGCTTCTTTTTACGTTACTCGTATTTTAGCATCACCTTTTCCTGAAGTATTCATATCAAAAAAAAAGACTCCCCACCTAAACTAATATTCATTTTTTTATTTTACTTCCCTATAGGGTAAAGTCATTATAATTTGTTTTAATAGTCAACTCATAGCTTTAAAAGGTTCTGATTAATTGTTTTATAGTGATTAAAAGCTCTTTCGAGAGCTTTTTTATTTTTAACAACCTATATTTTCAACCTACCACCTTTCTTCTAATATCTAATCATAGCTCTATTAATATTTTATTCACAAGACATTAAAACAACTATAAAAGCTATTTAATTAATCGCTTACTTTCCTTATTTCATCTAAACAAACTCTTTCTCTTATCTAAAACCATATAATTAACCTAGCTTTATTAACTACCTTCAAGAATAAATCAATAATTATGAAATCAAAACCCACCCCTACCCTAGTAAAACTTATTAAGTCATATGGCAATGAGTATCTTATTAAATTCCCAAAACTCAAAATAGAGATAACAGTAAGTAAGTATTATTATAATAAAATTTCTAACAGTCCTAATGAATACCAATTCATATAGCCGAAATTTTAGATACACTTACTCCCTATGATTAAAAATCTTAAAAGAAGATTTCCTTAAATCAGTAAATAATTGATATCCCTACAAATTGAAAAAAAACGAACAGGTATAAATTTTTAATTTATACCTGTTCGTTTTTTTTCAAATATAATCAGCTTAACTACACTCTTTAAAATCAAATTTAAGACACCATTAACAACTGCTTTACCCCTCTTTTAAAATCTCACCATATCAACTATACTTTTAAAAAATAATCTTATCAATTTCTCTATTATTTTAATGTTAATATATCTAATTTCCTTTTGATGTTTTAGTAACTTTAAAACTATTAAATTTCCTTTAATCTATTATACATTTGGAGTATTAATTCATAATTGTGAAGGGTTGTGATTAATTAATTTAAATCGATGTAGAACTCCTTAAAAGAGTTCTACATTTTTATTTTACACACTCCTATTTTCATATTTACAACTAACTTATCTTTATTCTTTTACTTTTAAACGATACTTAAATGCCATTTACCTAATTTTAAAAAACTCAACTACCTTCTTATATTATATTTACTGTATAGTTTAAAATTTAATTTTCATTTTTATAGTTTAATTAGTTATTAAAAAAGAAGCATTACTTGAAGGGGTGCTTCTTTTTATTTCATGAAGCTTAACTACTTTTTTAATCACCTTAAGCATAAATCCTCATAACAACATTTAATAATTTTATTAGAAGCATACAATTAAGACACTCTTAACTTTCTTTAGCTAGCTACTTTTATTTGTTAATTTTAGTTAAGTAAGGTTTTACCTTACTTTTATTACGGTTTTTTACCACTAATCTTACCTTAAACTATCTAAATTCGAAAAATTTAAAAACTTAAATCATGTTAAAGAACATTTCAAAACTAGGAACTACCTTAAAACAAAGTGAGCAAAAGACAATTAATGGCGGACAGGATGCTATAAAATGTAAAGATGATTGGTGTGCTAAATCCCCTTACCATGCCGCTCAAAAATGCTGTTGGCATTTTTCATAGTAGAATCTTACAATTAAGCGAACTTCGGTTCGCTTTTTTACATCCTACATAATTTTAAAAATTCCTTATATTTTATTAAGCATTAACACTCTCAATAAATCCATTTATTTTATTACTCTACATATCTTAAGTTACCGTTTTTAGCAAATCCTTATTTTAAACAACGCTAACAACTTTCACAAATCCAATCATCTTCTACTAACAATTCATATACGAGATATTTATACTTAATTTTTCTACATTTTTTATTTCTACAACTACAGAATTAATGTTTTTTAAAATTTAAATTTTATGGTTAAACCTTACCTTTTTTACGGTTTATTAACCTCATTACAGTTCTATTTTATATATGTTTGCCATAAGTTTATTAAGCTTACTATAGTTTTATTTAGATTTACTATTTTAGTCTTAATTTTCTTATTTCTAATTACACAGCTCCTTCGGGAGCTTTTTTTATATTCAGCCTACTACAGTACGTTTTATTCAGTTTTAAAATCGCAACCTAGTTCTCATTTACATATCACTCCTCTTCTCCCTACTAATGAAGATAAATGACATGTTTAAAGTCATCTTTTTTATTTTCTTAGTTTCAAAACACATCAACCAGCCCAATCATTTTTATTATGTATCATATATCGATACGCATTAACATTCTTGAATGTTAAAAATGATTCGCTAACAAAAGACAAAGACAAGGGCTAACTTATGTTTATTTACCCACATTTTTTGATTTTTAATCGATACTTCAATGCCATTTATCCAACACTTAAAAGCTCAACCTCTATCTTAAGTTATCTTTACTACATAGTTTAAGTTAGTTATACAGAAAAGAAGTTATCCGGGGGGACGGCTTCTTTTCTTTTTTCATTAAAGAAACGTATAAAAACTAGCTAAAACACTTCTTAAGCCATCATACCAATTAACATTCTCATTAACAGTACACTTCACAGACACTTATTTTAATCTTTATTTTACGGTTTTACCTTACTTTTTTTACGGTTTATCCGTGTCGATTTCATTTTTATCTACTTAAATTTGAGAAACTTAAACTTACATCATGTTAAAAAAAATTTCAAATCTAGGTACTAATCTTGACAAAAAAGAACAACAATCTATTAACGGTGGAGGACCAGGATGGACTACTAGATGCCGTACAGCCAAAGATTGTCCACCTTGGGGTGCTTATTGTGATAATGGGTATTGCCAATATTTTTAATCTATCAGCGAACTTTGGTTCGCTTTTTTTATATTCTTCATACTACAGTTATCCTTAGCTTTCGCTAAGTAAAATTTAACCCTACCTTACTTACCACACTCCCCTTAATTACTTTGCGTGAAATAAATTCATTTCCCACTCTATTTATAATTATATGTATTATACTAAAAACTCACATCAGTCGCAGTTTTCACCATCACTTCTCCCTCTCTTTTAAACCCCTTCCCTCTATACACTTTAAAAACAACATTGTATATTTTACTATTATTTTAATGTTAATATACCTAGTTTTCTTTTGATGTTTTGATAACTTTCAATCAGTTAAAATTCCTTGAATCTATTATACATTTGTAGCATTAATTCATAATTGTGAAGGGTTGTGATTAATTAATTTAGATCGATGTAGAACTCCTTAAAAGAGTTCTACATTTTTATTTTTCTCTACAATTACTTAACAGATTATTGATTTAAAATACTCGAACAAACTTCTTAAGTCAGATCATTTTAAATAAACATTTCAATTCTACATTCTACTATCTTTACTTTTATAATTCACCCATCATTATTCTTCTACCTTTAAACGACACTTCAATACTACTTATCTAACTTAAAAAAAACCAACCACCTTCTTAGGTTATATTTACGGTATAGTTTAAAATTTATTTTTCGTTTTTATATAGTTTGATTAGTTATTAAAAAGAAGCATTACTTGAAGGGGTGCTTCTTTTTATTTTACACCACAATCTCATTACTCTTTTTATTTCACCTACCTAACCTACTTTTTAGTAAGTCATTTTACACTTAACTTTATTATAACTATCACTTTAATAATTTTTAATTGCTATTTTATTTTGTAACATTTTAACTTAATTAATGACTCATAGTTAAACTCCAAACTATGAAACAAAAAAAAGAAAAAAGAATTTCCAATTACGACACTACAGGAGGGTTAGGTTTTGATGAAATGTTTGGTGCAATTTTTTACATGCTATTAGGCGGCTTAAAAAAAGAATACGAATATTACCACCAGATAGAATTCCAGAGAAAAAATATTATTACAGGATACTTATTAAAGCTTTTTTTTGTTTTTGGATCTATTGCTTTACTCTATTTTTTGTTTTCTTAAGTATAATTAAGAATAGCTCTCAAGCTTTTACCTTTTAATTTTACACCGGTCTTATACATAGATTAAACAACAATAATAACATCAATTAAAATTTTACGGTTTTACCCTACTTTTTTTACGGTTTTTTATTCATTATTTCATTTAATTCTATTTAATTTAGCAGCTCTTAAGAGACGTCTTAAGTTCTTTTTCATAGCAATTTTTCCCACTCATTTCTTTGAGTGGGTTCTTTTTTTCTACTAATTCCGCTACATATCAAGTTTTAAAATTATTTTATTTTTCAAACCTTAAACAATCTTATAACTTATAACCCCTTTAAATATTTATATAGTATTTTTCACAGTAATCAGTTTTTATTAAATTTTTAAAATTCAATTAAAATTTACATATCACTACCTAAACCAACAAACTTAACTCATCAAATATTTTCATTTCTTCCTACTTATGATTAATTCTAGTTATTACAATCACCCCACCTATATATAGTTTATAAATTATCTCTTTCATTTTAATGATTACCACAATAAAAACATCTTTTCATTAAATAAACACTAAAAAAACATCCATTTTTTTAATACAACTACTAATTTACACTATTGTAAATTTTACGCTTTTACCGTACTTATATTACGGTTTTTTTCATTCTTTCTAACTTTATCTTACATAGTTTTGTCTTAGATTCTAATCTTATTAGTTATTTAAATTTAAGATAGAGAAATGGGTTAATTGGAGTTCTTTTTAGAACTCCAATTTTTTTTAATCAAACAGATAATTCTATTAACGATATCTTTTTATTATTTATCTATACTTTCATTCCACTCATCTATTTTTCAAAATTTTAACTAGGTTCTTAAACTATCTTTACCATGTAGTTAAAAATTAATTTTCATTTTTAATAATTTTAGTTATTTATATTAAAAGAAGTTATCCGGGGGGACAACTTCTTTTTTTATTACCTTTTTTTAATCATCAACAGTTTATCGTTTATTTTCTTTACTTCACCTAAACAAAACACTCAACCAACTAAAAAACAAATAATTAAGAAAACTTATAAGCTACCTTGCATAACAAATACTATAATTATGAAATCTAAACCAACCTTAGTAAGACTTATCAAATCATTTGAAAATAAATACGTTATTAAATTTACACAATGTAAACTTCAAATAACAGTAGGTCAAGATTATTATACTAAAATATCTAATACACCAAATAAATATAAATTTCTTGTATATCCTTATAACTAATTATATAAGTTAGAAAAATTAAAAAATTACTCCCTCACTAAAGAGTTATTAATTAATTATTTAGTAAAAAATCCCCTTTGTATTTAGCCTCTCATTATTAGGGAGGCTTTTTTTACACCTTACATTACTATAACATTTATCAAAACCACAATCTTCATTTCTTAACATATAATATGCTTTAGAGATGATAAAAATAATTATCATTTCAAAAAACACACTATAAGGAATTGTTCAATTTTATATCTTTATCCTAAATTTAAAAAATGAAAATAATTTTTAGAACCATAAAAAAAGAAGACATGCTAACAGTTCTTCCGCTTTTAAGAAAATTAAACACTACAACTCCTGATGCTATTTTAAAAGAGCGTCTTTTAGAAATGACTACTTACAATACTTATGAATGTATAGGGGCTTTTGATAATGATAAATTAATTGGTATTTCTGGTCTTTGGTATAGTTTGCGTCATTACTCAGGCAAAAGTGTTGAGCCTGATCATGTAATTATAGATGAAAGTTACCGAGGTAAAAACATTGGTAAACAACTCTTTAATTGGATTTATGAATACACCAAACAAAAAGGGTGTGAAGTAATTGAATTAAACACTTATACAGGAAACAGAAAATCTCATAAATTTTATTACAATGAAGGTTTTGAGATCTATGGCTTTCACTTTGTGAAGGTTATGAGAAAAGATCAAAAACTTTATTAAATTTATTAAAAAAACACTTGTAAATACTAGAAACTATTTTATATTTGCAACCGCTTAACAGTAGCAACATCTACTTAAAGCACAAAAACTTTACCAATGCGAAAGTAGCTCAGTTGGTAGAGCGTCAGCCTTCCAAGCTGAATGTCGCCAGTTCGAACCTGGTCTTTCGCTCAAGTCTTTAGAAGATAGACTTTAAAATCTTTATTTACCAATGCGAAAGTAGCTCAGTTGGTAGAGCGTCAGCCTTCCAAGCTGAATGTCGCCAGTTCGAACCTGGTCTTTCGCTCAAAAAGCCGAAACATTTGTTTCGGCTTTTTTATTTCCACTCACTTACTTATTCAACTTTAGCTTATCTCCAAATAAAAACAAACCAACTATAATAATACCAATACCTCCTATCATTAAAGGATTATTTGCTAAAACACTCGGCCTTAAAACTAACGTTAACAAGTAACCACCAACAGCACCTCCTAAATGTGCAGAATGTCCAACATTACCTACTTGCTTTTTCATTCCGTAAATTGAATACAACAAGTAACCGATTCCGAAAATATAACCTGGCAAAGGAATTGGAATTGGCAACATCATTAACCTCATCTCTGGATATAACATTATCGCAGAAAAAATAACTCCCGACACTGCTCCTGATGCTCCAATAGCACTATAATAAAGATCTTCTTTATGCTGATATAAAGAATACATACTCCCTGCCAATAAACTTCCAAAATAAATTAACAAAAAATAAACAGTTCCAAAATTAGCAACCCCTACTTTTCCAAAAAGATACAACGCATACATATTAAAACCTAGATGCACCCAATCTGCATGTAAAAAGCCCGACGATATCATTCTCAACTTATCACCTCCGAGTATTTTTTGAACCTGAAATTTATATCGATCAAAAAAAACAGCATCATTAAACCCTTTATAAGAAACTAATGCATTCACTACTATTAACACTAAAATAACTTGACTCATATTATCTATTTATAACCACAAACATAATCAAAAGTTAATAAAGTAAATGGTTCATAATTTAATCCGATATTTGCACCTTAAATTTAAAATATGAAGTTTTTAACATTCGCAATCATCTACCCACTCATCTGGTTATTATCTAGATTACCAATGAGAGTTTTATATATTATTTCAGATTTCTTCTTCTTTATAATGTTTCACTTTGTTGGTTACAGAAAAAAAGTAGTTGAATCTAATTTAAAAACAGCCTTCCCTAATAAAAACGAAACTGAAATAAAAAAAATAAGTAAAAAATTCTTTAAACACTTTGTTGATTTAATTTTCGAGAGTGTAAAATCATTTTCTATCAGCGAAAAAGAAATAAACAAACGCTACAAATACACAAACCCAGAGCTTATTAATAAGTACGCCGACCAAGGGAGAAGCATTGCTTTAATAGGTGCCCACCAAGCAAATTGGGAATGGGCTTTCGCTTTACCATTACAATTAAACATTAATTGTTACGGCGCATACACAAGGATACAGAACCCTTATTTTGAAAAAGTAATTAAAGACTCTAGAACAAAATATGGTTTTGATGGAGTACCTACTACATTATTTAATAAAAAAATTAATGAACGTCAATCAAAAGAAATTAAAAGCTTATATATTTTATTAAGCGACCAATCTCCTCAAGTTCATAAAACAAGGCATTGGGCTAATTTTTTAAACACAAATATACCTGTGCATACAGGTGCCGAAACTTTAGCTAAAAAATTTAATTTAGTTGTTATAAACATGAATACAACAAAAGTTAAGAGAGGGTATTTTGAAACTACTTTCGAACTAATAACTGACACCCCAAAAGACTACGAAGACTACCAAATAGCTGACAAGTTTTTAAAGATAACCGAAGAACATATAAAAGCACAACCTGAATGTTATTTATGGACACACAAACGCTTTAAACACAAAGATAAATACCAGGAATGGTTAAAAATCAGAAAAACTTCTCAAAAATAATTGAGAAGTTTTTTTTGCTTTAAATTAAAAAAGTCTTCTCAAATGAGAAGACTTTTTCTGGGTGGAATACGGGATTCGAACCCGCGACTCTAGGCTTAGAACTAGATCTTAAAAGAAAAGATTTTGAAATGAAAGGCATCCAGCTTGAGTTTCAAGAAATAAAAGAAGATATTGAACTATTGAAGAAAATTGCTTCACTTATAGAAAAACATATTGATACTGTTGAGAAAAAATTAGACAAAGCTATAGAGTTTAAAAAAGAGTAGTTTTTATTGTTGTTACCAAGACTTAAATAATAAATGTCACAAAAAAATTAAGGTTTTTGCGAGAACTTTTATAATTCCTTAAATTTGTAGTGCTAGATGAAAGCTTTGTACTATTCAAGAAAAAATTACTAATAAAGTTTATACTATATTAAAAATCTACTCTAAGTTACTAACAATAGATATAAAAAACAATAAATTTTTTCTATATTTGTAACACCCTAAGCAATATACTTCAATGCAAGTAATTGCCTCCCCCTCTAAAATCCCACATTTTACAGAATATACTGTACTATTATTTACATGGTAGATATATTTTACTATAAATAGTATTATACATTGTTATATTAAAAAAAGATATACCTGTTTACAAACTATATATTTTTTTTTAAAAGTTGTGATGGAGCGCAACTTTAAAATTGACTCCAAAAAAGAAATTTTAATAAACCCTATGACAGAACACAACAAGTATCAGCTTTAAAGCTACAATTAGTTAATAACTTATTAGTATAATTTTTAAAAGCTTCATTAGTCTTAAGTAATGAAAATTTAAATTTGTAACAACAAAAAAAAAGACATACTCTATTATCAAAACTAAGTGTATATCTTTTTTTATTTTTTTAATCTTTAAAACCATAAAAAATGGCAAAGAAAAACAAAAGTAAGCCTAAGGCTTTATTCAAATTAACGAAACTAAGAATTAAATTCTTAAAAATTTTATTTCAAATTCTCAAAGTTCTTAAAGACTTATACCTATTAACATAACTTTCCTACGAGTTGTTTAATTAGGTTTACTTTAAGTATAAGGGTTATTAGTTTAAAAACTAATAACCTTTTTACTTGTGCAAATATACATATTATATACAAAATATTTCGTTTTATATACAAAATATTTCGTTCTAGGAGATATAAAAGGTTATTTTTAACATACTACAACATTACATACAAGATGTAATATTGTAGTATTTAACAAACCTTTAAGTAAAACATTATTAAAAAAGGTATTAATAGTATATACAATAATAAGTTCTAAGTTGTTTAAAACACCTTTAGTTTAAACAATACCATTTTAAAGTACTCTTTCGACTATCTTTAACACTCTTTTTAATATTTATTAATTCATTTTTAAGAATTGTAAGGTGGTAAAGTTTCTCTATATCACTAAGAGTATCACAAGTTTTAATTCTCTCAACTTCTTTATCTATTTCATTAACCTTTTTTAAATACATTGCCATATTTTTTTTTATAAATGTATCTATAATCAATATGACTGCTTGTAAACAAAACCAATAAATTACCGTAAACAAAACCCTAAATTTACTATAAACAAAACCCCGAGCATATACTCGGGGTTTGTTATATTTATGTAGTTACTATTATTTTGATTTTAACAACTTATTAAACAAGTTAAACATTTCTTTTTGTTTACCTGGTTTAGTATTTAAAACTGTAAAGCGTGATATTTCTCTAATGTCACCTTTTAAACTGTTAATATAACTTTGTTTGAATTTTGTAAAAAAATACACACCAACCGCTAAAAAAGAAGCAGAAACAAGTGTTATTAAAAAGTATGTTGCTTTGCTAAAATCTTGGAATTTATTGAATACCCAAAAAAAGTAAAAAAATCCTACAGATATAACAAAAACATGAAATAGTTTACTTGAGAAGTTTTTCCTATCATAATAAAAGGAGCGTACTAAATTAAACACTCCATAAATAAAAATAAAACAAGCTAATCCAAATCTTTCTAAAAAATCGTGTAAAGAACTAAATCCAATAAATTTTTGAGCCTTCTTTGATTTCTTTAATGTACTCCACGCAATATCAGCCTCACTCTTAGCTGCTAAATATTTCATTACAGCTAAAGAGTTAGCTGGATTATTTTTCATTTCCTTATAAGCTAAATCTCTAGTTTTTTTTAAAGAAATATGTTCTTTTCTATTATCAACTACCTCTTGACTATAAGGCTCTATAAATTTATGCATATAAAAAGAGGTTGCAGCTAACACTAAAATCAAATAAACAGCGATGTTGTATTTATTCGTTATCGTCGTCATCACTACCATGATCTGTGGTAACATTCTTTCCTTTATCAATACTTTGAGTTGCTTTAATAAGTTCTTCATGTTCTTCTGTATCATCGGTACAAGAAATAAATGCAAAGCTTACCACGAATATTGCTAATAATATTTTTTTCATAATCATTGAGTTTAAGTTAAAACCCAAAGATACAAAAGCTTACATTTTACAACTTATACTTAATTAATATTAGTTAAAATCACTTTTAAGCGCCAACTTAACTAAGCCAACATTTGTTTTTAGTTCTAGTTTTTCTCGCATTCTAAATAAGTGACCTCTTATTGTAGTTTCTTTAATGCTAATTAGTTTACTAATTTCTTCGTTTGAATACCCCTCTAAAACTAGCTTTAAAATAGCTACCTGTGTACCCGAAAGAATATCTTCTAAATTTACATTTTCACTAACGCTACTAGGCGGTTTACTCTCATGCTCAATAATAATATTTTGCACTTCTGGCGAATAATATAAAAACCCATCATTTACTAGTTTTAACGCTTTAACGATGCTTTCAGTATTCTCTGATTTTAATAAAAAACCTCTAGCTCCTTTAACCATGGAGTTTTTAATAAAATCGTAATCTACATAACCCGAAAACATTAAAATTTTTTGATCAATATTATTATCTAAAAAATACTGCAACACATCATTACCATCCATATTAGGCATACTATAATCAACAATCAAAACATCAGCTGTATTCGTTTTGAGATATTTTAATAACTCAAAACCATTACTACTCCAACCATCAACTGTAATTCCTGATGCTTCTAACAACACCTTAAAACCTTCGTAAATTACCTTGTGATTATCAACGATATGCACCTTCATTCTTCCATTTTTCTTAAACTCATTACAAATGTAATAAGATAATTTGTAAGCTTCTGTAAACAAATCCCTAGTAGTATTTAAAGAAAATCTTTATAAAACTTGGTTTGTTTGTTGAGGCTTGGGTTTTTGGTATAAAAAAACACCTCGTTAAAGGTGCTTTGTGGTAAGTTGTATTTTATAGGGTAACGTTTAACTATGGTTAGTGCGGGAATCGAAAGTCAGCAGACTTTCGGTTTAGCACTTAGCTAAAACTTTTTGTTTTATTGTATTTAAAAGCTAAATCAAAAAAGGTTTAACGGACTTAGTAAAAATACACAAACTTTTGGGT
The DNA here is from genome assembly GCF_000430545.1 of Tenacibaculum ovolyticum DSM 18103. Classification (GTDB taxonomy): domain Bacteria; phylum Bacteroidota; class Bacteroidia; order Flavobacteriales; family Flavobacteriaceae; genus Polaribacter; species Polaribacter ovolyticus. Next base: position 44,731 of record NZ_AUMF01000010.1, on the reverse strand, counting down.
TAAACACTAAACCCGCATTAATTGTAGGTCTTGTTAGTTAAAGCTTATTCTATCTTTAATATTCTATTTTCATTTTTAAATACTTTAGTTATTTTCTCACCTTTGAATTCATAACTCATAATCATTTCTTTAGGTCTCTTAGCCCCACTACTATTATATAATAAGTTAATTTTATAGTTTTTAATAAACCTTTTGTTTTCTAAAATAAAATTTTCTTGTATTTTCCAAGCTCTCCTATTTAAAATTTTATTTTGAGGAACTATGTTTATTATTTCTGAAATGCCACCTAGTTGATTAGCAAATAAATGCCCGCCATCATCAACATCTAAAATTCCATTTTTTTCATAATTACCTTTACTTTGTCTATAACTTGACCTTGGTTTTTTCATGATAGATTTAGGAAACACAGAAGTACTCGCTTCTGTTACTCTACCAAATTTATCAGTCTTATAAATAAAATTTTCTATTTTATAAATGGAATTAGGTAATAAATTTCTTTGGTCTAAAAATTTATTCATAGACTTTCTATTGTAACCAGGAGTTGATGTTACTATGTTACCTCTTATTTCAGCTAATAAATTATTGTCTTTTGAGAAAACTTTTAAAACATTTTTTTTAGTTACCTCGGTATCAAAACCTAACTTTATTATATGCTGTTCTTTTGATTTAATAACCTTCGGAAATATGTTTTTTACTGTTTCTTTTGAAATTACTTTAACTTCTTTTTCTATAGAGTTTTCTGATATTTCCTTTATAGCAGTTTTAATAACTTTCCTACAACCCAGCAAAGTAAGTAAACCGCAAATAAATATATTTTTAATAATTAGTTTCATAACTTTAAAAATCTATTATTATTGATATAATTGTAAATAGAATAAAGACACTTACTTCTGTTATATTTGTCCATAATTTCATTTTTCGATTGAATTCCTCTTGTTTATTATTTATAACAGCATCAGAAATAAATCCTATTAAACAGTCAACTAATCCATTCTTTTTTTTGTCTTTAAAAAAATAGTTGTTTAATAAATTACCAACGTTAGCATATCCATTTACATTAGCAATTGCTTCAGCAATTTTTCTCTTGAATATTTCACCAATTATATATGTTAAAACACCAATAATAAATAATTCTATAAGACCAAGAGTTCCGTCAAAAAAAGCAAATATTATAGCTATTATTAATCCAATATGTCTTTTTAACTTCTCCATCACTTTTTTTAATTACAACTAACAAGCATATATAATTAACTATACATCTATTATAAACACACCTGTATCTATTTCTTTGTTCAAACATACTAATTAATTTTAAGCGTAAAGCATTTAAACCCCAACAGCTTCTCTTAATTTTAATAGCTTTTAACTTGGTAAATACAAATTATAAATTCGTACTAATTTATTAGCTAACCGAATATTATTATTAATCTGATTGATTTCCATCATAAAAAGAAGCATCCACGTTCTTTAATCTATTAATGGTACGTTGTTTTTCATTTACCGCATAATGCTCTTTCATCATCCTATCAGAAGTATGAGAGTTTAATTTTTGGGCGTGTGCAATATCTAACTGTTCAGAAATTTTATCACTATACAAATGCTTTAAAGAATAAAAATCGGCTGTTATTCCAAGCTTCTCCTTAACATGTACTCTCCACCTTCTTGTTATTTGTTCATACCTTATAGATTTTTCGCCTTTTGAAAGCCCTCTTGAAAAGATATAATGGTTTGGATTCGCTTCAATACTATTAGTATTTTGTTCATTTATTACTTCAGCCCATAAATAAAAAAAGTTTTTATTTATAGGTTTAATAACTTCTTTATGTAGTTGCCCTTTTTTAATAAACACCTTATACTCTAGCTTACTTAAATTAACATCTTTAACTTGTACTTGTAATATTTCTGTAATTCTTGCCCCACTTGAATAAAAAATCATCATAAATCGCCAAAAGGTGTAAAAATTAGATTTTAAATGATAGTGAATTCTTTTTCTATCTTCTTCAGTTAAAATTTCACGTAATCGGCTATCTACAATTAGTTTTTTTATTCCGTATGTAGGGTTATGCTCTATTACTTCATCTTCTACCATTTCAACAAACAACGAACTCATCTGAGATTTAATTTTATTATACCTGTAGTTAGATATATCTCTTGTTTCTTGTTGATGCCTTAAAATTGCTTTTATATCTTTTCTAGTTACAGTATTTACACTTTTATATTGAAGTTGTAGCGCATAAATAGAAACTTCAACAAAACCAATCATAGATTTTATATTTTCCCTGTAGCTTTTAGATGCTTTTTTAATTTTTGAGTAATACTTTAATGAGTCTAGCAGCGATTTATTACCATCAATAGCATCATTATTTTGCATATAATTTTTAGAAATAGGGTTCCAGTGATTATTTACCAACTTATCTACAATTCCTTGTAAAAGAATTTCGGTTGCCTCCCTTCTTTCTCCTAAAGTTTTAAACTCGTTCATACCTTTCGTACGAATTCGTTTTCCTTTTGGATATTGCTTTTTGTGCAATGGATCTTCAAAATAATAATAAATTGTCCAGTCTTTTAAAAGTGAATCTTTACCGGCTGTTTTCCAATTTTTAGGAATAACCGAAGGATAAGTAGCCGAACAGCCACTTGAAAGTGAAATAATTTTCTTCATTTTTTACTTACATTTTTGTCCCGTTAGCTGTCACGCTAATTTAAAATGTAAATCTTGCAGGATTGTAAAAAACAAAAAAGTCCCTGTAAAAACAGGGACTTAAGCTTTTGGGTGGAAGACGGGATTCGAACCCGCGACCCTCGGTACCACAAACCGATACTCTAACCAACTGAGCTACAACCACCATGTAACTTGCGGGTGCAAATATACAACTGTTTCTCTTATCTGCAAAACTTTTTTTTAAATTAATTTACTTAAATTTTCAACAGCCACGTAACGTTCTGACGTAAAGCCCTCTGCATAATCAACCCCAATTAACCTACCTAAGTCTTTTGCCCTATAATTTACACTTTCGGTAAAATTCTTACTTGTAATTGGTGTTTCTGGTGCATTACTATTCGGATCAAAGAACTGAGAACTGTATGCTAAAACCGATGCCTCCTTCTTATCCATAAATCCTGTTACATCAACAACAAAATCTGGTTCAATATTTTTCCACTGTATATAATGGTACACTAATTTAGGTCTCCACTTTTCCTGCAACTCACCATCTAATGTTGTTTCAATTTTTAACAAACCACTTAAAAAACAAGCATCAGAAACCAATTTACTTCCTTTTGGATGATCAATATGCCTATCATCAATAGCGTTACATAACACAATTTCTGGTTGATACTTACGAATCATTTTTATAACTGCTAATTGATGCTCTTTATCATTCTTAAAAAAACCATCAGCAAAGCCTAAGTTTTCACGTACCGAAACTCCTAATATGTCAGCTGCCACAGCCGCTTCTTTATCACGTAACTCTGCAGAACCACGTGTACCTAATTCACCCCTTGTTAAATCTACAATACCTACTTTATTTCCTAAAGAAATTTCTTTAGCAATGGTACCTGCACAACCTAACTCTACATCATCTGGATGCGCTCCAAACGCTAATATATCTAGTTTCATATTTGTTTATTTTTAATAAGCCAATTTACAAAATAGCCTTTAAACCTTTATCGTTTTCCATTTTCCTTTTTTAAACAGCCAAATTCCTAAAATGGCAATTAGTACCTCAGCTAATGTTATTGCTAAAAAAACACCTATTGGTCCAAAATTTAATGTAATAGCCATTAGATATGCAAATGGTAATTGAAATAACCAAAAACACACAAAATTTATATATGTTGGCGTTTTAGTATCTCCTGATCCGTTAAATGATTGAATTACCACCATACCATAAGCATACGCAATGTAACCAGCTGCAATAATCTGCAAACATAAAGCTCCGTTTTTAACCACACTCGGGTTTTCAGAAAACCAACTTAAAAAAGTAGGTGCAAAAAAGATATAAATTACAGATACTATTCCCATAAAGTACGCACAGTACTTACTGGTTATCCAAACCGATTTTTCTGCTCTCTTTGGTTGATTGGCTCCTAAATTTTGACCTACCAAAGTAGCCGCTGCATTACTCATACCCCAAGCAGGCATTAAAGTAAACATCATAATACGTATGGCAATTGTATAACCTGCCAATACTTCGCTACCAAATTCTGAAATAATACGCATTAAAAACACCCAACTAGAGGTACCTATTAAAAACTGCCCAATTCCACCTAAAGAAACCTTTATTAAATTTAGCATTACCGCTACTTTAATACCTAAATCTTTTACTACTATTTTTATTTTTCCGGCGCCATAAAACAATACCAATAATTGCGAAACTACAGCAACACCTCTACCAATTGTTGTTGCAATAGCTGCCCCTTCTACTCCGTAAGCAGGAATTGGCCCTAAACCAAAAATAAAAATAGGATCGAGAATAATATTTAAACCGTTCGATAAAATTAATGTCCACATTGCAATAGAAGCATTTCCGGCTCCTCTAAAAATGGCATTAATTAAAAAAAGTAGCATTACCGTTATGTTTCCTCCTAATAAAACTTGAGTATACCCATAGCCTTCAGCTATTAAATCAGGTTCCCCACCCATTAATCCTAAAATTTCTTTCGGAAATAGTACTCCTACAATACTAATTAGTATCGAAATAAAAACACCTAAAATTATAACCTGTACTGCATTCTCATTTGCACCCTTAGCATCTTTCTCTCCTGTTCTTCGAGCAATTAAAGCCGTTGCCGCCATACTTAAACCAATGGCTACTGCATACACCAAGGTTAAAACAGACTCTGTTAAACCAACCGTTGCTACTGCATTTACACTCACTCTAGATACATAAATAATATCTACCAAAGCAAAGATAGATTCCATTAGCATTTCTAAAATCATCGGTATTGCCAACATAAAAACAGCCTTACGTAGGCTTCCCTGTGTAAAATCTTGTTGCTTACCTAAAATAGCATCTTTAAAAAGTGAAAATATTGTTTGTTTTGAAGTTTTATTGTAATCAGTCATTATAAATTATTAAAATATAGGGATTTACTCGAAAAAGATATCGAGTATTATTTGGAGTTGTATCGTGTACAACTAAGCTATATAAGTGGACTTAAACAAACATAAGGCTGCAAAGATGCAAAAAATATTTTTAACGAATCACTATAACATAAATTCAATATCTTCGTACCTATGATTAGAGTAGCCATCATTGGAGGCGGTAACGTAGCAACACACCTAGCAAAAGCTTTTAGTAAAACTAAAGATGTTTCTTTAGTACAAATGTATGCTCGGAATAATCAGCAAATTAAACATTTAAAACAACTCGTTGATACTACTGATAATTTAGATTTATTAGTAACTGCCGATGTTTATATTATTGCTATTTCTGACGATGCTATTGCTAAAGTTTCTGCAAAAATTGACAAAAAAAATGGTTTCATTGTACACACTTCTGGTAGCGCTTCATTAAGTACCTTAAAAAACAACGGAAGAAAAGGTGTCTTTTATCCATTACAAAGTTTTTCGAAAGACAAAGAAGTTGATTTTAATGAAATTCCGTTTTGTTTAGAAGCAGAAAATAAGGAAGATTTTAAAACTTTAGAAAAACTAGCAAAATCAATCGGAAAAAATATTTACGCGATTAATTCTGAACAACGAAAAAGCTTGCATGCAGCTGCCGTTTTTGTAAATAACTTTACCAATCACATGTATAAAATGGGTGCCGATATTTGTGAAAAATATCAAGTACCTTTTGAAGTTTTACATCCGTTAATTAAAGAAACAGCACAAAAAATAACAACGTTAAGTCCAGAAGAATCACAAACGGGTCCTGCAAAAAGAAACGACCAAGAAACGATTCAAAATCACTTAACATTACTTACGAAAGAACAACAAAGAATTTATCAACTCATTACAAAATCAATCCAAAATAATGGAAAAAAGTTATAAAGAAATACTACCACAAATAGATACTTTTATTTTTGATGTAGACGGTGTTTTAACAAACGGAATTGTTACCGTTTTTCCGAATGGCGAATTAGTCCGTCAAATGAATATTAAAGATGGTTACGCTTTAAAAGCCGCAGTAAAAGCTGGTTTTAGAGTTTGTATTATTTCTGGCGGAAAAAATGAAGGTGTTCGTACTCGTTTAGCTAATTTAGGTATTACCGATATTTACTTAGGGGCTCATAATAAAATTAAACAATTTAACGAAATCATAGAAAATTACAACTTAAACCCAGAAAACATTGCATATATGGGTGATGATATTCCTGATTATCCTGTAATGAAATTAGTTGGTATGCCTTGTTGCCCTAACGATGCTGTTAGAGAAATTCAGCAAGCATCTAAATATATTTCTGATAAAAATGGTGGTGAAGGTTGTGCTCGCGATATTTTAGAACAGGTAATGCGTGTTCAAGGAAAATGGAATGGCAATTTTGATGCTAAATATGATTAACTGGAACGATTTTTGAAAATTACCTTTTATTAAATTCTACAAACATGAAAAAACCACTTTTTATTCTTTTACTTATTATTAGTACTTCTATTAGCGCTCAAACCATTTTTGGAAAATGGGAAAATCGCGATGAAGAAACCAATAAAGTAGATTCTGTTATTGAAGTTTATAAAAAAAACGGAAAAGCCTACGCTAAAATTATTGAAATTACTGATAAAAGCAGACAAGAAGCCTTGTGTGATAAATGCAAAGGTAACCGTAAAAACAATCTTATTTTAGGTATGAATATTTTAACAGGACTAAAAAAAGATGGTAAAGAATGGAATGGTGGCAAAATTTTAGATCCTAAAAACGGAAAAGAATACAAGTGTTATATTCAACTTGAAAATAGTAATAAATTAAAAATTAGAGGCTACTACGGTATTGCTGCCTTTGGTAGAACTGCCTATTGGTTTCGCAAAAAGTAATTTCCCTCTAATAAAATATTAATAACCTTATAATTATTATTTTTTAAAACAAACTAGATTATTAAAATCCATAAAAGAAACCTACTCTTAAAACATAAGTTAAAATACCAGATGTTTAATGTATTACGGAATCGATAATTAAACTTAAGGTAATAATATATCTCTACACTAATCTGATAAGTAATCTATTGTGTTTAACAATATACAAATTCATTCATGATTACATGAATGAATTTGTATATTGGTCTATTCTATTTATTAATTTGATAAGTATATATTAATGATAATTCTATCAATAAATAAAAACTCTATGAAAAGAGTTTTTGATATATTTTTTGTTATTACCACACTACCAATATCGCTTCCTTTGTTTTTTGTTGGCTGTTTACTAAGTCGTTTTAATTTAAATGAACCTATAATATATTCTCAAATAAGAGTTGGTCAAGATGGAAGCTTTTTTTTAATATATAAAATAAGAACAATTAGTAATAATTTAGAAAAAAATCAGACAAACTCTAGTGCCGAAATTTCAACTTTAGGAAGTTTTTTAAGATTATCTAAAATAGATGAACTACCTCAGCTATTCAATGTTCTTAAAGGAAATATGAGTATAATTGGACCAAGACCAGAACAACCTCATTATGTTGAAGAATATTTAAAATTAAATCCTTCTTTTAACTTAAGACATGTTATAAAACCTGGAATTACTGGCTGGTCACAAGTTAATATGCCTAAAGCAACCCCAAAAGATAATCTAAAGAAACTAGAATATGATTTATACTATATAAAGCAATATTCATGGAAACTTGATTTTATCATTTTAATAAAAACTGTTAAAATAATTTTAACCTTTGATAGCAATTAACACGTAACAACATTTAACGACCTTTCTAATGAAATTTATTTTTCTTAAAGATAGCCCCCATCTTATCTAAGATGATTTAAATAAATACTTTTAAAATATTTACCACTACTAAATACTTAATATGTATACAACAAAAATGCCTTAGATTTAGTATATTATTAAAAAAATGTATTAACTCCTTAAGTTTTAATAACTCTGAAAATAAAATTTTTTTCTTCTAAAACTTTCTTTTCTACAACTATTTCTAACTTAAAATAATGATTTAAAGCAATATCTTTAATCTTAGTTAAATCACAATCTTCCGAAAGAATCATATACACCGTTTCTGTTTTTTTTCTTTTAGACAATTCATCAAACAATTGTTTAAAATACTCAAAATCTACCCCACAAAACCAAGCTTGTTCTTTTTGATTTTGTGGATCTTTAGGATAATAAGGAGGATTGATAAATATCAAATCGAAATACGAATCTTTCAATTCAGAAAACAAATCTGAATATATAACAGTAATCGATAAGTTATTTTTTAAAGCCGATTTTTTTAAATACTCGATAGCCTTTACGTTTATATCTACTGCTGTAACGTTTGCTTTTTTCGACGCCGCATATAAAGAAATGATTCCTGAACCGCAACCTAACTCTAAAAACTCTTGTTTAGAAACATTTAATGTGCTAATAAAATCTAATAAGATTTTAGTGCTTATTGTATAATGCGGAGGAAATACTTCTGGATGTACCATTACACTTACTTTTTTATAAGAATATCTCCTTGGTTTAGAAAACCAAAATTTTGTTATAACTTTAAGAAAAGGGTGTATTATTATTTTTATAAATTCTCGCATACTTCTATTCGGAGTAAAACCCCTCTACTTCTGGTTGACGGTATTTCCAAACTTTATGTAATAATTTTATTTCATAAGGGTATTTGTAAAAACCTGTTTTGTAACGCCAATTAGAAACTAAACCTAATATTTTTTTCTTATATCCATGGATTCTAAAATCAGATACTGTTGGATATTTTCCGTTCAATACCGTTTCAAAATCTTTAATAGTATCAATCATGTATGGTTTTAACCAAGGTGTTAATGGATTTTTACGTAAATCAAAATTTTCCCAACTTGGCAAAACCCACTCTTCTAAAGTCTCTGGAAAAGAAAAACCTGCATCTAAAATTTGCTTATATAACTCTGATCCTTTTGTTGGGGTTGGACTATATAAATAAATAATAATTTCTGTATTTGGATTTATTTGTTTAATTTCTTTAATAAAATTGATATCCCAAAGAATCTGCTTATACACTTGTTCCTCTGTATCTGCAGGCATTCCTAAAACAAATGACATTTCAGGAATAATCCCTGCTTTTCCCATACGTAAAGCAAAGTCTTTAATCATTTTCCCAGATTGTGTACCTCCTTTATTCATTTGTTTTAACACTTCATCATTCCCTGTTTCTGCGCCTAAAAAAATCATTTCACAACCTGCCTTTTTCATCAACTTTAGCTCTTCATCAGAATATTTATTAAGTGTATCAATCCTTCCTTCTCCCCAGTATTTAATATTACCCTCTAAAATTAAATTAGAAAATTCTAAAACTCGTTTTTTTGAGGTAAAAAAATTATTGTCATGAAATTCAATTGCATCAACATTGTATTTCTCTTTAAAATATTTTACATCTTGATACATCCCTTCAGCTGATTTACCTTTCCATCTACCACTAAAAATAGGTACAATTCCACAAAATGAACATGTAAATGGGCACCCCATACTCGAATGATAAGCTAAAGTTCTTTTTCCCATAAAAGTTTTTCCTAAATAACTTTCAAGTGGGTAAAAAGTATCTAAATAAGTATAAGGTAAATTGGGTAATGCATCCTGATCTAACAATTTTTCTTTTTTAGTCTTAACGATTTTTCCATCACCGTTTCTAAAAATCAAATTATCTATATTACTTAACGTTTTTTCAAATACTATTTCACCTAATTTTTCTCCTTCTAAGACACCTAATAAAGAAGGGAAAGTTACATCTCCAGGCCCATTTACAATATAATCTACTAAATGAGAATCCATACAAACCTCATATTGATTAGAGGCAAAATAACCTCCCCAAATTACAGTAACATTAGAAAACGTTTCTTTTATTTTTTTTGTAAAAGGAATTGCTTGTCTAAGTTGTGGTCCTGGCATAACAGTTGAACAAAAATACTTATACTCACCTGTTTCTAAATATTTAAAAATTTCTTGAAGTGGATCTTTTTCTAAATTCCCATCTACCAAAACATATTCAAACTCTCCATGAATAGATGCTCCAACCTGCAAAATAGAGTTCGGTATTCTATGTTTTGCATTTCCACTTTTAGGATTAAATATTATTACTTTATTTTTCATAATTAAAAAGCACTACAGCATCTACTACAGGCCGGGAACAACCCTCCTGATTCATTTAAGTCATTACGTAATTTTTTCAATACTTTAGAGTTCCAAACCTCTTTCAAAGATTCCTTATACATATTTCCTAACTCTAAATTATAACATCTTCCATGAGCAGGAATTACACTACCATCGGATTTTATCATTATGTTTCCAAAAACATCATTACATCCTTTCCCTATAATTTCTTGAGGTTTATGATAAAAAACATCTAATCCTTCTTTTGTAGATATATCTGGCGAAAAACTTACATTAAAATTTAATTTGGTAGTTTTTATTTTTTTTATTTCTTTTAAAAGAGTATCAAGATTAAAATTATCTATATTTATTTCATCCATATTTGATGAAGTAGCTAAATAGTGCTGACTCCATTTTTCATTATGGGATTGAGCAACATATTCTGGGGTAAAGTTAGTATGCATAAAACCAACTTCTTTTAAAGGCAAATGTTTAATTTCATTAAGAAATTCAGTTAAATAACCGATATTCCATTCTGTAATTACGCAAAAAACAGAAATAGATTGTTTAGAATTAATTTTAATAAGCTCCTCAATACCTTCTAATGCCTTTTGAAAAGATTTTTTATGACCTCTAATCTCATTGTGAATGTCTTTTGGACCATCTAAAGATATATAAACTTCATTAATCCCTACATCTACAAGTTGTTCAGCTTTATGTTTTAAGGTTAGAGCATTTGTTGTTATAGTTGTATACAACCCCTTTTTATTTGCGTAAGCTAAAGACTCTATCAAATGAGGATACACCAGGGGTTCAGTAAAAGCATAACCTAATTTAGCCTTAGGGTAATTTTTTTTTACTTGATTAATAATGTTTTTAATTAATTCTATTGGCATATTTATAGGATGAGTACCTACTAAATTTTGAGCAAAATTACTCTCTAAATTTTTGGTTCCTACATCACACATTTTACAATGTAAATTACATACATTATTTACCCCTAAAACAATCCATTCTGGTGTGAATAAATATTTTTTTGGAAAATAATGTTTATTGATAGATTTTAATACTTTGTACATATTTAATAAGTTCTCTTAAGCTATAAATTAATTGAAAACTAAATAAGAAAAATATAAGTTTTCAGCTTTAAAACCTAATTATTTTTCATTAATATTACGAAAATTTTTTAATAACCAATTAAAAAAATGAAGAGTAAACATGTTTTATTTTTAAATTATCATTCTTTACCTAAAATTCTAGACCCAAATGAAAAGCTTATAAAATTTCATTTCGTATATGACGTTCTTTTAGAACTTAAAAAAAAACATAAAATTAGTGTCTTAGAATTTATTGGCGTAAAAAACTTTTTTATTAAAAATAATATTTTTTATTATTTCCAGAAAAAAACAAAGAACAAGAAGTTTTTAATTGATTTAAAAACTCATTTTTTAATTAATAAAATTTCTCCTGATGTTGTTTACATTCATGGTTTTAGTAAAATATATCAAGTTATCTTCCTTAAATTTTATTTAAAGAAAAACATCAAAATTATTATTCAACATCATGCTGAAAAACCACCCCATAATTGGCTTAAAAAAAATATTTTAAGTAAGCTAGATAAATTTGTTGATGCTTATATTTTTACATCTATTGATATGGCTGATAAATGGATTTCAAAAGGTTTAATATCTTCTAGATTTAAAATTTTCACCCAACCTGAATTATCTACTCACTTTTCTTATAATAGCACTATCAAAAAAGATGCTAATTTATTTATTTGGGTTGGTAGACTCAATAAAAACAAAGACCCTATAACCGTAATAGAAGCATTTATATCTTATCTCAAAATCAATTCAAAAGCCAAATTAGTCTTATTTTACTCAGAGAAAGAACTAGAAAAAAACATTATTCACATTCTAAATTTAAGAGGAATAACAAATGAAATTAAACTAATGGGAGTTATTGTTAATTCAGAGTTAGAAGAATGGTATCAAAAAAGCACTTATTTTTTATTAGGATCATATTATGAAGGTGGATCAGCAGCTCTTATAGAATCGATGGCTTGTGGATGCATCCCTATAGTAACTAATATTGCTTCAAATAGAGCAATAACAGAGAATGGTAAATATGCAAAACTTTTTAAACCAGGAGACAAAGAAGACCTTTTAGAAAAATTAAAATCTTTAGATAATTTTAATTCTAAATCACTATCATTAAAAATTAAAAAACATTTTAATAATAAACTTTCTTTTAAGGCTCTTTCATCTGGCTTAGAACAATTAATTGAAATTTTATTTAACCATGACTAATTTTCTATTTTTTAGAACATAATATTTATCGCTAATTTCTTTCATTTTGGGGTTGTGCGAAATCATTATAATTGTTTTACCTTCTTTTTTTAATTCAGCAAGATAATTAAGTATTCTTTCTTCTAACTTTTCATCTAATTGATTTGTCGCTTCATCTAATATTAAAATATCAAAATTATGATAAAGTGAACGTAATAATGCAATTCGTTGTTTTTGACCTCCAGATATTTTTAAAGAGTTAATGTCTAAATATAGTTTTTCTTCAGATTTTATAATACTATCTAATTCTAGAATTTTTGAAAGTTTATGAATTTTTTTAAAATCAGTATTCTTTTCGTCCTCACCTAAAATGATATTATCAATAACAGACCCTTCAAATATAAAAGAATTTTGAGGTAAATAATTAATTATACCAAATAAATTATGCTCATTACAAATTTTAAAACCATCAATAAAAACAGCTCCTTTCTGAGGCTTTTGAAGGTTCATAATAATATTTACAAAGGTTGTTTTACCTGTTCCAGAATTCCCAGATATCCCAATAATCTCCCCCTTAAGAATAGTTAAATTTACATTCTCTATAATACGTTTTTTAGAACTGTACTGAAATGAAACATCCTTTAAAATAAAATTCTTTTTTAAAGGATTATTAATTATAACCGTATTTTTATTTAACTCAACAACTTCTCTTAAAATATCTATCGTATACTTGAATGATTGAAAATTAGTATAAGACACTATTATTTTATTCATTGACGGTAGCAACTTTAAAGCAGAACCTGCAATAAATGAAATTACGAAAACATTTGAAATTGTTGAATTTTGTGCTTGAATAAAAAAAAGAACAACAAAAGTCAATCCTACCACCATTAAAATTTCCAAATACTTGTTATTAGACTTCTTGTAGATTTCTAACTTTGCATATTGGTTATTAAAATGATGAACGCTTTTATTAAACTTTCTATAAAAATGTAATTCTTTATTTAAACTTTTTAACTCCAAAAAACCTTGAATTATATTTATCAATTGTGACGTAACCTCATGATAACTATTCTTTAAGGAATCATTTATCGCTATAATTTTTTTTTTTCTTTGAAATATTAAAAAAATAAAAGCTAAAGAAAAAATTCCTAAAACTATTAGTGTTAGCTTTAAATAAAAGTAAATACCTATTCCTAATATAATAAGAACAATAACTCCTTCTGTAAGAAATGTATTAATTGATAACAAAATATGGTTTGAAAAATCTAATCCAACTATTTTAATATTCTGAATACTTTTTGCTGTATTTTTTTTTTGAAAATCAAGATAGTTTTTTGTCAAAAAATCATTTAAAAACTTTGAAGATAATTTCGTCGCAATATCAAAAATAAAATGAGATTGGTAGGTATTAATTCTTATCTGTATTAAATTTTTAACAATAAAACTGACAATAAATAAAACAACAATCAAAGGAATATTAGACTCACTAATTTGTATAAACTCCGAGGCTTTTTCTAAAGCCATCTTATGATCTATTAACAACAAAAAAACAGGTATTAAATAAGCTATTGAAATTAAATCCAACAAAAGATTTAAAAAAGATAGAGATACAAAAAAGGGTAGTTTTTCCCTAAATTTTTCAGGAATAATGGATAAGATTATTTTTAGTTGATTTATCATTTTATTCTGTTAATTGATATAAATTCAAATAAGATTTTATTGTGTTATCTATTGAATATAAATGTATTCTTTTTTTATTAACAGCAGTAAACAGGAGAAAATCATCACAATAACTTGCTAAATCCTTTGCATTATCTCCGATTTTCCAAAACATTGATCTAGAAGCACAACCAACATTAGTAGAAACTATTCTCATTCCTGAGTAAAGAGCTTCTGGGAAAACAAAACCAAAAGATTCATACCTACTTGTATGTAAAAGAATATTAGACTTAGACATTTTTAATAAAACTTCACTTCTCGGTAATAACCCCGTTAATTTTATATTTTCATTAAGGTTTAATTTTTTTATCTCTTCTTTTAAAGAGGTGTAGTTTTTTCCTTCTCCAATAACTTCTGCTTTAATATCAGGGTGTTTCTTTACTAAAAAAGCTATCACTTTAATAAAAAAAGAATAGTTTTTTACATCATTTAAAAAACCAACACCTAAAATATCAATTGAACTCAACTCTAAATCAGGAAAACTTAAAGGGGATATTCCCCAAGGAATTATTTGAGAACTAATGTTTAATTTATTTTTTAAATCTTCAGAATTATTTTTAGAAAGAGATACAATTTTTGACTTTTTCTCATTAATAAATTTCACAAATCTATTTCTAACTACGCTTTCTTGCCCCATAACTGTAACAACATGGTTTATATTGTTCTTAAACGAAAACCTTTGCCCTATAAAAGAACAATCACCAATCCAAAAACTATGAACACAACTAATTGATTGTTCTTCATTCAATTGCTTAAGCTTCATTTTTGCTTTATAAAATATAAAAGGTTTTTTTATTCTTTTATTAGATCCATTTAAAGGTATTACATTAATATCAAACCATTTATATTGTTCAATAAATTTAGGGTATTGAAATGCAATAACAGTTAAACGAGCTTTTGGAATAGTTTTTTTTAATTCCTTTAAATAAATAGCTAATGCTGGTATTACTGTTGAATCTTCTTCAGAAGAAGCAAAACCTGGTGTTAAAAAAACAATATGTAGTTTTTTATTCTTCATGTTAAAAAATAAATTTCAGTTATTCTAATTAAAAATTCAGAGCAAAGTTTAAAAATCTAAAGTCAAAAACTAAAAAAACTCTTTTGAGTCTTTTTCTATTAGTTCAATGACTCTAAATAAAATCTACGAAATAAAAATACTCTAATTTTCTCTTTGAGATTACTTATTTTTTCACAAAACGTAACCATGGAAACGGAGAGTCATTTCTTTTTAAGATTTTATGAAAGATACTTCTATTTTGCATATATAAAATTTCAAAATCTTTTACCTTTGTAATTTCATGATGAAAGTAATTTAATGTCATTTGAGGAAAACCTAAATTTTCGTAATATTTATCTGTTCTATCTTTCGCTTTAAAAAGTTCTTCTTTCTTATAAAAAGGACTATCTATAATATGTATCTCTCCTTCTAACTTTAAAAAGGACTTCAAAAGCAAGAATAACTCATTAAAATCTGAAAAATACTGAACAGAAGCATTCAAAATAATGATATCAAATTGTTCTTCA
The DNA here is from genome assembly GCF_000430545.1 of Tenacibaculum ovolyticum DSM 18103. Taxonomy (GTDB): domain Bacteria; phylum Bacteroidota; class Bacteroidia; order Flavobacteriales; family Flavobacteriaceae; genus Polaribacter; species Polaribacter ovolyticus. The sequence continues at coordinate 28,974 of NZ_AUMF01000010.1, read as the reverse complement.
AAATTATCTAATTTAAATATATCTCCATAGCAATAACAAGTTTTTTCTTTTCCAAACAAACGTACAGCTTGCTCTAACTCCTCTGTATTTACATCTAAACCTATAATTTTATTTTCTTTAGAAATACTTGCTAATTTATTAGTAAACCAACCGTTTCCACAACCTATATCTAAAATAGATAAACCTCCATTTTTACTCTCTAAATATTTTAAAATTCTTTTAGTTGATTTTTCTCGTAACTCCCACTCTTTTTTATTGGGGTTTTCTATAAATGTTTTAGGTAATATAGAAACTTCATTATCTATCAAAATTCTATTTTCTTTCTCACGAGCTCTAATATAATCTAATTCGAATTTTTCTTTTTCTTCGGTTAAGTAACCTACTCCATTTCGTGTATAAAGAAGATTTAAAATCATATATTCTTATAATATTTCATTGCCAAATATGCCAAAATTGATTTCGTTTTTATTTTCATCAAATAAAGAAAATTCTTCCTCTCTCCTTTTAAAACCTCCTTATTAGAATTTACTTCATTTACAATATACTTAACTGCATAATCGTAATACTTTCGAGAATATGTTCTTTTAAAATCGATATCTCTATCGGTTGTGGTTTTCCAATCAGGCTGCATCGTAATATTTTGCTCTATTTCATTATATAATGAAGTTCCTTTTATAGGATAAGCAACAGTAATTGTAAAATGTGTTGGATTTGCAGCTTTTAAATATCTAACCGTTTCGTAGATATCTTTTTCATCCTCTCCAGGATACCCAACCATAATAAAAGTACCTGTTTCTACCCCTAAGGCGTTTGTTTTTTGAATTGCAGATTTTACTACATTAATATCTACACGTCTATCCATAGCGTCAACAATTTTTTGCGAACCACTTTCTGCTCCAATCCAAATTCTAGAACACCCTGCTTCTTTTAAAAGTTGTAAAACCTCATCGGTTAATCTCTCTGCACGTGTAATACATTCAAAAGGAATAATAGCATCTTGTTTTATAACTTCTTCATGAAAACTTTTAATCCATTTATGGCTTACTGTAAAAACATCGTCAACAAACCAAATAGAATCCGGCTGATACTTATTTTTTAATAATTTTAATTCTTGAGCAACTAAGTTTGCAGACCTTCTACGATAACTTTGTCCATAAACGGCAGTACTACACCATTTACATGTATATGGGCAACCACGCTGTGTACTTACAGTCATAGAGCTTTGTCCATGGTGTTTTTTCCAAGTTTCTAAATACTTATAAACGGGTATTGCTTCTCTATTAGGCAATGGTAAATCAGTTAAATCTTTTATTTTTACTCTCGGGGCTGTTTTAATAACTTTTTCATCAAGTAAAAAAGCGATTCCTTGAATCGTGTTATAACTTTCATTATTAAAAATTGCTGAACATAAATCTAAAGTTGTTTGCTCTCCTTCTCCTATAACCAAAAAATCAGCGCCTGCCTTTAGGTAATTCTCACAATTATAGGTTACATCTGGCCCTCCAAGTATAATTTTAACACCTCTTAGCTTAACATTTGTTTTAAGTTTTTTCATCAACTTAATGACATTAATTTTTGTCATTAAATTAGTATAAATAGCTATCGCCTTAGGTTTTTTCTCTTCAATAAATTCTAACTGTTCTTCAAATGAATAAAAAGTACTATCATATACATCATTTTCAATTTTATTTTTATTGAGATAACTCGATATATACAATAATCCTAAAGGAGCATAAGGACGCATAATTTTTTGCTCCTTATCATCTTCATATAAATAATATGCATGGGTTAAAACTACATTCATTTTTTTATTAATTCAATTATAAAATGATCTGCATATTTCGCTAAAAAACGATTTGACAATCTTTTTTCGATTATTTTTAAAATATTCCAAATAGGCTTTTTAGTTAAAAACGACTTTTCTAAATAAGAAGGTGGAATTACGATTCCTACAGGAGAATAATTAATTACCGTATAAATTACCTTAGACATTTCAATTATTTCTTTTGGGTTAAAATACCAGGTTGGTACTTGTACACCATTAACATTCACCAATAAAGCTTCATTTACTTTTCTTCTTTGAGCTTTTTTAAAACTCCCTTTAATAAAAAAATAAAGTTGTTCCCAAATACAATTTTTAGGCATCAATACCATTACTAGTTTTCCTTTAGATACTAATAATTCTGAAGCCATTTTCAAGAACTCTCTTAACTCTTCATGAGAGAGGCAATTCAATCCTCCAAAATTTGAAAAAATAACATCAAATTCTTTTTTAAAAGAATCTTTTGAAAGTTTTTTACAATCTAAAACTTCAAAATTTAAATTATTATAGCTATTCTTTTTATTTGCTACTTTAATCATTTCTTCTGAAATATCTGTAGCTATTATATTATGTCCTTTTTTTGCAAGAGCAATTGCATCTACACCTGTCCCACAATTTAATTCTAAAACATTTACTTTTTTTTCTGATGAAAATATATGTTCAATATTTTTATAAACTTTTTTACGCTGTTCCCTACCTATTTTAGTGTTCGTAAAGGTATCATCGTATGTTTTTGCTGCAATATCAAAAAAACTAGTCATTAATATTCTCTAATTTATTTAATTGCAATTTATTTATTATTGAGGTAGTTATATAATATGGTAATAAAAAAACTAAGCGCCACTCATACATTTTTAAACTAAAAGGGTTTCTAATCATTTTTTTTAAATTAAAAACTCCTTGAGTTTTCCTAAAAACTTTGTGAACATATCGCTGCAGTTTTTTATAAAATTTAGAATTAAATGATCCTTGAAACATCATTGCTAAATCATCAGAGTCTGTCCAATTAGCTTTTAGCTTTAAATCATCTTTTACTTTTTCGTAAAATACTGTTTCAGGTAATGGATAAGATACCGAAACGCCTATATTGTCAGGCAACAATTTTTGTATCATTTTAATTGTTAAATCGATATCTTCTTTAGTTTCGTTTAAATATCCAAACTGAATAAAAAAAGCAACTTTTATATTTTTTTCTTTTAGTAAATGAGTAGCTTTTTCTATTTGAACTATGGTAGTTCCTTTATCCATAGCGTCAAGAATTTTTTGAGACCCACTTTCAGCACCAATCCAAACTTCAGATAATCCACTTTCGGCTAATGCTTCTATATTTTCTTCTTTTAATAATAAATCTGCTCTACTTTGTATATAATAACTAATATTTAAGTTTTCTTTCTTCAATAAAGTATTAAACTCTTGCACCCATTGTGATTTTAAACCAAAAATATCATCGCACATCCAAAACTTTTTAACTCCAAAAGTTTTCTGTAAATAACTAATATGTGCAACAATATATTCTGGAGAATGTGAATTGTATCTATTTCCATAAATTGGTTTAGCACACCAATTACATTTAAACGGACATCCTCTAGTAGTAACCATATTTAAACTAAACTCTTTCCCTCCTTCTTCCCAAATCTTTTTGTAATCATTAATATTTATTAAATCCCAAGCAGGCATTGGAAAACTATCAAGTTCTTTATAAACAGGTCTTTTTGGATTTTTAATAATTATCCCTTTATCATTAACATAAACAACTCCATCAATTACTGTGGCATCTCCTTTATTCTGAAACTTATCTACTAATTCTTTTAACGTTACCTCTCCTTCCCCTTGAATTATAAAATCTGCTCCAGCATCCAAATATTTTTCATAATGATCAGTAGCGTCAGAACTACAAACTACTATTTTACAATTATTCCCTTTTGCTTTTAAAATCATTTCAAATGCTGCTTCTCTCATATTGGTTAAGCACATCTTAGTGAGGTAATTAAAACCATCATCATAAATTACAAAAACATCAGGTTTATTAATTTCTAAAAACGAATGTAAAGGGTCAATATTTTTAAGCAAACATGTATCAAATAAACTAACAGCATACCCTTTCTCTCTTAAAAAAGATGCAGCATACATAGTTCCAAGCGGTGGAAAAGGAGTTTTATTATTCCACTGTTTTTCGTCAAACGGATAAAAATAAGAATGTGAAAAAGCAATGTTAAGCATGTTCTTGCGCAAGTTTTATATTATGTTTTTTTTCGATCTCTTCGTATTTTTCATTTAATAAAGATAGTACCTTTTTTTGAAAATTACTTGGATGGTGTTTTGAAACATTCTCTGAAGACTTAAAAGCTATTTCAAAATCTTCTTTAGATAAATGATTAAATTTATCTCTCCATTTTTTTATAGTTATTTTCATAAAAACCTTTTCTATATAATCTCCTACCTTATAATTCAATAGTTCTTCAACCATTTTAGTAAAAGCACTTTTAGAGATTGTTTTAATATTTTTTTCTTTTCTAATTAAATTTGGAAAAAAACCATACACCCATTTATTTTCTTTAAGAAATTGTTTAAATGTAATTTCTCCGTATAAAGGAATTAGCGTAGCGACTTCTGTAGCAGTAAATCTATTTTTTTCATCTACACTTAAATAACCGCTGCTCATAAAGTAATTTACACAAAAATATTTTTTAGAATTTAGCAAGAATATTTTCTTATACAGTATCAGTAAAGTTCTGGCAATCCAAATTCTATTTTTTCTGGTAATAATAAAAAAATCAATATCACTCTTCTCATCAAAATAACCTTTTGATAATGATCCAGAAATACAAACACTATCTATGTATGGAAAATTGGATATAAACTTAGCTATCTTCCAAGCTTTAGGCATTATATTTTCAGCATTTTTATTTCCTTCTAGCCTTCTATCTAAAATGTTTTTATCATTAAGTATAGAATAGTACCCATTGTTATTATAGATAACCCCTCGTTGCTCTAAACTTAATATTTTTTTAACTACCTCCTCTTTTTCTTTAGAATCTGAGAAACGAAAAACCTCCTCAAGCGTTAAAGGGTAGTTAAAAATAGAAAAATATAATATGCTTTTTAAAATATTCATTTTTTAATATCTATTTGAAGAAGTGTTCTTTTATTTATTTGCTTTCTTTTTTTATCAAAAACCCACCCCCATTTATTAAAATATTTAATTGACGATACTAAATGATATAAAAAAACTTTGTTTTTTTTATATGATTCTTTATTATAAACGTGATAAACAAATGCTTCGGAAAAAAAAACTGTTCTACATAGCTCATTTACTCTCCTTGTTAAATCTAAGTCCTCAAAATAAAGAAAAAAACGTTCATCGAATCCATTAACTTTTTTTAATATACTTGTTCTAAAAAACATAAAACAACCCGATACATATGGTATTTCTATATTACTATTGTAATCGAAATTTCTTAACTCATACTTTTCATCTCTCTTTTTAACAATCTTTTCAACTCGCAAAAAACGTCTAATAATTAAATCTTTTGGAGTGGGTATTAACTTACACAAAAATTGTAATTTACCTGATGGGTATAATACTTTAGGAGCACTTAAACCAATTTCCTTATTTCTATCCATAAAAAGAGTTAGCTGACCTACCAGGTTCTTACCTAATCTTATGTCAGGATTAACAACTGCATGATATTTAGATTTTAGTTCAATTCCTTTTCTTATAGCTATATTATGTGCTTTTCCATACCCTAAATTTTCATTATTATAAATATATTCTAGGTTTTTATATTCTTTAAAAGAGTTGCAATTATTTTCATGCGAATTATCTATAATAAAAACATATAAATCAATAGTTGATGAAAAAAAATCAGAAAGTAATTTCTTAATATCACTAATTTCATTATTAAATAAGACTATTGAAACTGTTAAAATCATTAAATCCTTTTTTAGCTAAGTTATTCAATTTTATAATGAAAAGGGAAATCTATAAAAATTAACTAAAAAAATAAAATTTTTGAAGACATCATTAAGGTTTATTATTTAATAATAAATACTACATTAAAAAAAGAGATTCCTAAATCTTTATTACTCATTTTAGTTTTAAATAAAAAAACATGCTAATTTTACTATTGATTATTTAAAACGTCATTACGGTACCACAAACTGTTAAGCTCCTCAAACCAAAAATTAGTTTATAACACGTAATGACGAAAAAAAAACTTCTTTTTTATATAAAACAAAGCAAGCCTTTACTGCATTGCTATCTTTTTTAAATGTCATTACGAGGAGACATGGGGTAGCAATCTCACAACTCTAAAACGGTACCGAAAAAGATTGCTTTTTACCTCGCAATGACTACATTTAAAAAAATTAACAACTACTTTAGTCATCTATATAGCAAACAATTATTTAAAACGTCATTGCGGTATTACAATTTGATATCCTCCCCGATACCAATAACAAACCTATAACTCATTACCTTTGATACCCCCCAGTATCTCAATAATAAGCCACAACTAGTTACCAAGCAACACGCAATGACGATAATTAAAGCTTCTTTTTTAACACAAAAACAAATTAGTTTTATTATAATTCTATTTTTTTAAACATCATTACAGTATTACAATCTGATACCCTCCCCGATACCAATAACAAAGCTATAATTCATTACCGTTTGATACCCCTCAGCACCCCAATAACAAACCTATAACTGGTTACTAAGTAACACGCAATGACCATAATTAAAAGTTAAAATCTTTTTTTAACATAAAAACAAATTAATTTTATTATAATTCTATTTTTTTTAAACATCATTGCGGTATTACAATTTGATACCCTCCCCGATACCAATAACGAACCTATAACTCATTACCGTTTGATACTCCCTCAGCACCCCCAATAATAAAACTATAACTAGTTACTAAGCAACACGCAATGACGATAATTAAAAATTAAAGCCTTTTTTTTAACACAAATACAATGTAACTTAATTGTATGTGCCGCTATTTTTTAAATGCCATTACGAGGAGACATGGGGTAACAATCTTATAATTCTAAAACGGTACCGTAAAAGATCGCTTTTTACCTCGCAATGACTACATTTAAAAAACTATATTAATTATTTATTTAAAACGCCATTGCGGTGCTACTACTCGATAGCCCTTCATCCCGATACCAAGAATGAATCTATAATAGATTACATCGTGACTCGCAATGACGATAATTAAATATTCTTTTCTATTAAGACAATACAACTTCTTTAAGTTAAACCTCCATCAAACATTTTAAATCTAACAAACACAATTGATTGTATATTGGCAATACTACTTTAGCCCAAGCATGCTTATATTTTTAATGGTTATGTTACCTAGCAATTGCAATTTTTATTTTTAAATATATAACTGATGTAGTTTGCGTATAAGTTTTAATGTTACTTTTTTACTACTTATTACGCTATTAAAAAGAATATCGTTTTTAATACAATTATCTGCGTATTTTATGTCTTCATGATTTTTATTTTAGGAGACAAAATATTTTATTAAGCTAATTTTTCTTACTCTAATACTGCTTTTACTTGTTTTACTAAGCTTTTGTATTCTTTTTTTAATTTCTCTGCCGTTTCGCTTTCTCTGTCTGCTCGTAAACTCATGGTTACAAAACGTGTTGTAACACCCCACTTCTTCGCTAACCGCATCACAACTAACGTGTTGTACTTATTTCTTTTATTCGTAGATTTGTTCATAATTTTTCTTATTCTTTATCGCACAACAAGTATACAAACAAAAGATGATAAAACAAACAAAAGATGATAAATTTTATTAACATCTCAGACAGAATACAATATATCATTAATACTCAACACAATGGAACTCGTGCAAGGTTTGCTAAGAGCATTGGGTTTTCAGCCCAGGTTATAGCAAATATAGTTTCTGGAAGAAAGACAAAACCTAGTTTTGGTGTTTTAAACGCCATACTATCCACAAATGATGACATTAATGCATATTGGCTGTTAACAGGTAAGGGAGAAATATTAAAATCTACTATTTCTAGCACTAAAAACACAGTTGATTATAAAGAAAAGTGTATTGAGTTGTTAGAAGAAAACAGAAAGTTGTCGGCCGACAACATAGCACTTCAAAAAAAGGCTTTTTATTTACAATTAGAAAGTTTAAATTCTGATGATACTGATATTGCCAAACCAGATACTGCCATTACTTATCCTAAAAAAAAGAAAACTAAATAGCGTTTCGTTACTTTCATTTAGTTCTCGTCATTACGAAACACAAAGTAATCTGACATTAAATACCTACCTCATCATTTAAAAGATTGCCGTGTCGTACTTTCTCGCAATTACGTTTGCTAAAAGTGCTCGTTAACTACCGTCATTAAGAGGCACGAAGTAATCTGATATTAGATACCTACCTCGATATTTAAAAGATTATAGTGTCATACCTTCCGCAATGGCCGTTGCTAAAAAATGTTGGTTAACTACCGTAATCTTATGCTTACAAAGTAATCTTTTGTTGGTTCGATTACACATTGCTTTATTCCAACATCTATTTACTAACCGCACTACACACTAATACATTGTATTTGTTTTATTTATTCGTAGCTTTGTTCATTGACATGTTTGTTCCTTATTTAGGAACAAAATATAAACAATTGATTGTAAAAAGAATGGACTTAAACTTTGTTAACATAGCTGAACGCATACAGTATATTATTAATACTAGATTCAATGGCAACAAGAGAAAATTTGCAAATAGCATTGGTTTTGTTCCACAGGTTATCTCAAATATTGTTGCTGGTAGAAAATCGAAACCTAGTTTTGATGTTTTAAAGGCCATAATAGAAACTAATAGTGATATTAACACTCATTGGCTTTTAACAGGTAAAGGAGAAATTTTAAATAACAATGTGAGTTCTGACACCAATGTTAAAAAAATAGTTGACTACAAAGAAAAGTATATTGAATTACTTGAAGAAAATAGAGCGTTATCGGCTGACAACATCGAGCTTCAGAAAAAGGTATTTTATTTACAAGGTGGTTTAAATTCCGATCAGCCTGTTGCTGCCGAACCTAATGAATTTGATAGCTATCCTAAAAAATAAAACACAAAATAACGTTTAGCTTTTATTAATTACTACTTCTTTTCTTTAAGAAAGTTGATTCATTTTTTACACTTCAAGTTACCTCGTAAATTTATTGACTGTTTAATAAATCAATTAAAAAGGTTTAGTAATATTAAAGATAAAATCCCCCCACCAAGAATTATCAATACCAACAACCCCATTAAAGGTAAAATGGTGTCATCTACTTTGTTTATCGTTACTTTATTAGGATTATTATTTCTTGGAACATAAACATCTATCTTACCTCCTATTTTAGGTAAAGATCTAAAATACATTTTATTAAATTTAAAATGAATATCTAACTCCGTTTTCTCATACATATCATCACCTAAAACAAACCTGAAAGTAACTTCTAATTGCTCTTTAGGAAACAAATAACTTAACCTTGCTGGTGGTGCTTTTACCCACGAAAAACTCATTACCTCAGCTTTTAAACTTTTTCCTTTTTTATAATTGTAAATACTTGAAATTCCACTTACCAACTTATATATAAAAAGAACATTTAAAAGGGTTAAAAAAAATATAAAAATGTAGATGTCGTTGCTCATAATTTAATTTTCAAAATCCACTTCTTATAATATTACCAACTATAAAGAAATAGCACCTAGGTAATTAAATAATTACCTAGGTGCTATATATGTTGTTTTAGTAAATATTTTTTCACTAATCTACATTACTTATAACCTTATACGACACAAGATGACTTCTCGAATCTAATACTTTAGTTACATGTGCTTTAAACTCTACATATTCTTTAACTTCAATTAACTTAGAACTAACATTTGCCTTAATACCAACCTGTAATTTATTAGGGCCAACTAATTTATAATTAATTGAAAATTCATGATTTTTGAATCTACTCTCAAGATCTTTAGGCACATCAACAAATTCTTCATTATTTTTTAAATTAATAGTGATACTCTCATTATAAACATCTGTATTTTCATATTTTCTATAGTCTATAGGGTAATTTCTTTCACTTAATTGAACTATTGACTCATTATATGGATTTAAAAAATAAGGGATATTAAACGTAAATAAATCACCTATCTTGTTCGTTTTAATATCAGCTGACAAATTGGTAACATATTTTATTTGTCCTTTATCCTTTTCTAAATCGACTTCTTCCAAATTCAAAAGCTTTATTGTTTCACTACATCTATTAGATATTTCTTCCTGAACTTCATCTGTTAGTATTTTCCCCTTTTTATTTTTAAAGAGATCTATATAATAAGACGCCAAATGTCCTGATACTATGGTTGTTAATTTTATTTCAGAATTTTTACTATTTAAATTTAGTTCTGTGTTACTAACAAATTTCGATTTTTGTCTAGCTACATCTACAAGTTTAAATAATTTAGAAGTTAATTCACTAGAGGTATCATAAGGAATCTCTAACGCTGTTGCGCCTCTTAAAGACATAGGAATCGACCTAAAAGGTAAATTTTTATCTGTAAGTTCAAGAAATTGATCTTTTCCATCTAATTTAACTTTTACAATACAGTGATTAAAATCAGTACTTGGAAGAATCATTTCATTTTTAGCATAATCAGCGGTAAGAATTAAAACGAGCCTAGTATCTAAATCAGCTAATTTAGATAGTACTAAAAATAGCGATGAAAAGTCTTTACAATCTCCTAATTTAGTTTTAATAGTTTTAGATGGCTTTTGAGGAACATAACCTCCCTGTCTAAAACTAACATAACTATAATTAAAATTATCAGTAATATAATAATATATAAGTTTTGCTCTTTCTTTTTCTGACAATTGCTTGTACCCCTTCGGAAATATTTCTTTGAAACTCTCTTTTACTGTTTTATCTACTTTTAATTGTTTTCTTACTACATCTGAATACCAAACAGCAATATCATTCCAAGAATTAATAGAACTTACGTGTAATCTCGTTACAATATCATTAAAGTTTGGCATATAATCTTCTGTAACCAAAATACCAGAAGAGTTCTTTAACGACCACTCATGAACATAATAATCTCCTTTTTTAGATTTCGTATAGTTAACTTTTCCATTTTTAACAATATTATTAACTTTCTTATCCAATGTTAAAAACCTATAAATATTATTAACTGATGGATGATAGTCATTAAAACTATGATTAAAAATATAATCTTTATAAAACCTTCCTGATTTTGAGTAAAAAGCTTGATAAGAAATATAAATAACATCTCCTATTACTAGATCTTCAAAAACAAGCTTTGAACCATTACGATCTGCAGGAATAGTTTCTCCATTTGACTTAATAATTTCAGATTTACTAATTAAATAATCACCAGATAACCCCAAATCATACTCCTTAAAAATACCAATTCCATTCTGAGAAGTAATTTCATAAATAAAAGTTGTTCTATACTCTCCTCCTCCTCTTTTAAAGTTTAAAATATTTGTTTGATTTAAAAGTGTATTTAATCCATAATTATTTTTCTTAATGACATTTCTATTCTTATTTATATATTCATAAGGAGCCTTAAGATCAAAATCTGCTAATAAATTTTTATTTTTATTTAAATCATTAATCTTATTTCTTAGCTTCTTATCTGAAGGGCTTCTATTTAATGCTTTTTCATAAAGAGCTATTGCTTCTGTTTTTCTATTAACCTGAACATAGGCATCTCCTTTTAACTTCGTAAACAAATACGAATTCGGGTAATTTTTAAGTGCGTTTTCTATATAAGGCAAAGATCGTTTAAACTGCCCTGTATCGTGTAGTAATTGAATTAAGTTGAGATGAAAATTATTATCATCATTAAACTTTTTTAACACATCTAAATATAAGTTAACAACATCTTCAATTCTATTCTGTTTTTTATAATAATAAGCCAAATATTTAACTGCCTCAGAATTAAACTCCGTTTGGTTATATTTTTCTAATTTATTAATTGTTTCATTATCATCATTAAAAAAAGTGGCATATAATTCAAAAAATGTAGGTTTAGTTTTTGATGGCAACATCTTATCTTTCAGTAATTCGTCTAACTTTTTACGTACTTCAACTCTTTTTTGTTGACGTAGAAGAATCATCAAATCTGAAACCGTTTTTATATAAGAATAATCTGTTGCTTTTCTTATTTTTTCAAATTTAGAATTATAAGTTTCAATATCTAATTTCATCAACTCTTTAAAATTCTCAAATTCAAGTATTGATGATAAATAATAATCATTATCCTCTCTTTTTAAATTATTCTGTAGTTTTTTTAAAGAAGACTGATCTCCTTTTGCCTTGTAACAATATATTAAGCAAGATTTTAAAAATGAGCTTTTAGGGTTTTGTTTTACCCAATCATCTAAAACAGAAATTGCTTCATTAACACGTCCATTCCTATAATAAGTAAGGAAAAGACAAAATTTAGTTAAGTTATGGTCACTATTTGAGTCTTGTAACTTATTTATAAAAAAAGTTTCTATACTATGAGGTATTAGTTTAGCGTTTACATCTTTTACGCCTCTCTTTATATATTTCTTATTACCGAACGAAACCTGGTAATTATTAAGAGGCTTTCCTTCTAAGTTTTCTAAGCGCAGTATAAAATAAGGAACACTTCCACCTGTTGCTAATTTTATTAAAACTCTATTAACTCCTTTATGTAGGTTTACTTCAAGCGTATAAGCATCTAATTCTGTCATATGACTTTCATCACTTTCAAGTATCAACACATCATTAAGCCAAGTACGCATTAACCCGTTTTTACCTATTCTTAACCGAACCCTTTGATTAATTTTTGAATTAATAAATGTTTGAGCATAATGAACCCCTGAACCAAACTCTAAATGATTGCTAAAAAAATTATACACTTCAGCTTTATTGGTTGACTTGTACCACTGAGCATCTCCTTTACTTTGAGCATCAAAAACATAATTTTTTAACACCTTTTCTTCAGGTAGATAAGGCATATCAATACCACTAGAATTTAAATTTTCAAATACACCACAAAATTCCCAATCTCTAATTGCATTTACTTTATTCATTAGGTTAGTGTATTCTTTCCAATTTCTTTGATGTCTATTAGTTACTGCTTGTAAATAATACAGTCCATTTTTAACTGTTGAATTTTTTATATCAGAAGCATTTAATAACAGCGGCATCTTATAGGTCATTAAACTAAAACCTTCATTTATATAATCATTAAAGAAATAAGTTAAAAACCAATTTGAAAATAAATAGTTTTCATAATTCTCATATTTAACTACTCTTGACAGAAAATTAGGATCACTCTTCATTAATCCATTTTCCATTTGAACAACCTTCTTTAAAATTAAATTCTCAATATCTTCATCGATATTTAGATTATTAACCAATCTAAGAGCCTCTTTTCTATTATTATCAAATAAAGCCTCCCATATTTTGGCATTTTTTTGAGCATTTATAGTTAATGAAAACAAAGAAAATAGAAGAAGTAACAGTAAATTTTTAATCTTAGGACAATAAAAACAAATCATAATTTTATAGCTTTTTTTTTAAGATTCAAACCTACACAATTCAAATGAAATTGTCTAATTATTAAATAAAATTCGAATAATAATAAAATTTAATTTATGACATCTTCAAAGACAAAAAAAAACATTAACACACTAAAAACACAACACTTACAATGTTGTTTTTTACTTTCGGAAACCAAACAAGCATAAATTCATACACTTTTTTAAATAATCATTACAAATGAATACAACATCCAAATACTTTAGTTAGACCACTTCGCACCTTACAATGAACTTTACTTTAAAAACATGCTTTTAAGGTTATCCGTGATTTTTTGATGATTAAAATAGTTAGTTTTAATAAAAAAATGATAAAAAGAACGCTTTTCTTTGGCAACAAATGCTCCTTAACAACTAAAAATGAGCAATTAGTAATAAAAACAAGCACTAAAAACACTTCGGTTCCTATTGAGGATATTGGTTTTATTGTTATCGAAAATCAAGAAACATACCTTTCTATTCCTGCATTATCAAAACTAAGCGCTAATAACGTTAGTGTTATTTTTTGCGATGGTAAATACATGCCCCAGAGTATGCTTTTAAATCTTGAAAGTCATCATATACAGCACGAGCATTTTAAAAATCAGATTAACGCTTCCGAGCCTTTAAAAAAACAACTTTGGCAACAGGTTGTAAAGGCTAAAATTACAAATCAAGCATTTGCATTAGCGCGTATTTCTAAAAATAAAAATCCGTTAAAACATTATGCTACTACTGTTTTAAATGGCGATAGTGACAATAGAGAAGCTGTTGCCGCTGCTTATTACTGGAAACATTTGTTTGGTTTTAATTTTAAACGCGAGCGTTATGGTTGCTACCCTAATATTTTTTTAAATTACGGGTACATTGTATTGCGTGCCGCTGTTACTAGAGCTCTTTCGAGTAGTGTTTTATTAAATACCTTAGGTATTCATCATCGTAATAAATACCAAAGTTTATAACAACAAAAAAGCCTCACATTTCTGTGAAGCTTTAAGTGAGCCCTGGAGGATTCGAACCTCCGACCGCCTCCTTAGAAGGGAGGTGCTCTATCCAGCTGAGCTAAGAGCCCGTAGTTTTTATGTTTCTACGAAAACAGTGTCGGGGTGGCAGGATTCGAACCTGCGACCTCCTCGTCCCAAACGAGGCGCGATGACCGGGCTACGCTACACCCCGAGTGCAATCTTGTTGCGGAGAGACAGGGACTCGAACCCTGGAACCAGTTACCCGGTTACAGATTAGCAATCTGCTGCATTACCACTCTGCCATCTCTCCGTTGAAATAATTAAATCCTTGTAATTAGGACTTCAAAATTGCGAGTGCAAATCTACGAAGAGATATCTGTTTTCACAAGTTTTTTTAAAGAAATTTTATCCTAATCTGGATACTCAACACGTAAGTGGTAGATATTCATTAACTTATTCTTAATAATTTTTTTTATTTTTTCTATTTCTCTAAACGTAATATCAGAATTTGTGAACTGATTATCGTTTTTTTGCTTGTCAATAATTTTATCAATTAAGTTGTCGATTGATTGCGCTGTTGGATTTTTTAAACTTTTTGATGCTGCTTCTGCCGAATCACACATCATTAAAATTGCTGTTTCTTTTGAAAACGGAATTGGGCCTTGGTATTGAAACTTTTTAATATCAACTTCCTTATCGGGGTTATTCTCTAATTCTTGCTTATAAAAATAATACGTTACACTTGTACCATGATGTGTTCTTATAAAATCGATAATTCTATCTGGCAACTTGTTTTTCTTCGCTATTTCAATACCATTAATAACATGATCTAAAATTATCTTGGCACTATCTTTAGGCTGTAAAACATTGTGTGGGTTTACTCCTGTTGATTGGTTTTCTGTAAAATACATTGGTTTTGCCATCTTACCAATATCATGATACAAGGCGCCTGTTCTTACCAACATTGAGTTTGCTCCTATTTCATTTGCTGCCGCTTCTGCTAAATTTGCGACTTGCATTGAGTGTTGAAAGGTTCCTGGTGCTTTTTCATTTAATTCTCTTAATAATTTTGAATTGGTATTTGATAGTTCTAATAAAGTTACATCTGAAACCAACCCAAATAATTTTTCATAAAAATAAATGAAGAATACGGCAAGGAAAGACATTAATCCATTTGCGGCAAACAAACCGAAATACTTCCAATTTATAGTATCTGCCCCCCCTTCTTTTAAAATAGAAAAAGCAAAATAGGTAATCATATAAATTAAAGTAATTTGACCTATTGCAACGAACAAACTAGCTCTTTTATATAGCTCTGAAACAGTTAATATAGTTACGATACCTGCAATAATATGCAAGTATATAAACTCAAAACTATTAGGTACTATAAACCCTAATAACAATACTGTTAATACATGGGTAAACAACCCTAATCTTGCATCGAAAAAAGCTTTTAATACAATTGGCAAAATACTTAACGGTACCACATACAAATATTCTGCATTGTATTTTACCACCAGTGTTTGCACAAAAATCATTAAAAAAATATTAAAGAAAATAAAAGTAACTTTATTGTTGTTATTAAAAATATCTAATCGATATTTATGAAGAAAAAGTAGCTGCATTAATAAGGCTAAAGCTACTAAAATGGTATATCCGAATATAATCCAATAAGAGTTTACTTTTGTCCATTTTTGAGAACCTGAAGCAGTTTCGTACGACTTTAAAACATTAAAATTTTTCCCTTCTACAATATCTCCTTTTAAAATTATTAACTCTCCCTTAGAAACTTTTCCTTTAGCGTAAGAGATGCTTTTTAAAGCTTCTTTTAACTCCTTATCGCTGTATTTAACATCAAAGATTACATTAGCTCTAAGAACCTCTGATAAATGATCTAAAAGCAGCCCTTTTTTATATACACCAATACCTTTTAAATTATTTGAAAGAAACTTTAATACATCTTTAGATTGAATTAGTTTAGAAAAAGAAATGTCTTCTATAGAATTACCTTTTCTTAAAATTACAAGTTCTCCTTTCTTTGCTTTATTTACACTTGTATCATCTAAAAAACCATATTTATATATTTTTTTTATGGTACGTTTTCCTATTTTCTTTAAAGTATTTATTTCTTTTTCGGTTAAAGAATCTGTTGGAATTATTTTATCGTTATAAGATGCTAAAACTTGACTTTCAATTTTTTTATCATAAACAAAGTACTTTTTAACATTGCTTCTAATTTCTCTAGTTTCTTTAGCTATTTCATCATCCGTTTTTTGAATTGCAAAGTCAAATGGAGCATACAAATTATCGTACTGCCAAGGTTTTCCCTGAGGAAAATCATACTTAAATTGCCCACCTTTAGGAAACAAATATACTATTGCCACAACAGCAATTAAAAATAATAATACCTTATAAATAATTGCATTATTCTTATATAACTTGTTTATGAAATTGCTCATATTTTTTGTTTAAAAATGTAAATATAACCTTTCTCTATTATTTGAGTACTTATTATAAAATGGTTATTTTCGCAGAACAAATCTTAACACAATACACCCAAATATATGAAAGAAGTAGTTATTGTATCAGTTGCAAGAACACCAATAGGTAGTTTCTTAGGATCTTTATCAAAAATACCAGCACCAAAATTAGGCGCTGTAGCAATTAAAGGTGCCCTAGATAAAATAAACTTAAAACCAGAAATGGTTGAAGAAGTTTTTATGGGAAATGTAGTTTCTGCCGGATTAGGACAAGCTCCTGCTCGTCAAGCAGCTATTTTTGCTGGAATTCCGAATACTGTACCTTGTACTACTGTTAATAAAGTTTGTTCTTCAGGTATGAAATCTATCATGTTAGCTGCACAAGCAATTGCTTTAGGTGATGCTGAAGTTGTTGTTGCTGGTGGTATGGAAAACATGAGTATGATTCCTCATTACCAACATGCAAGATCTGGTTCTAAATTTGGACCGATTAAGATGGAAGATGGTATGCAAAAAGATGGTTTAGTTGATGCTTATGAACAAGTAGCAATGGGAGTTTGTGCTGATGAATGTGCTACCGAATATGAATTTTCTAGAGAAGATCAAGACGCTTTTGCTATTGAGTCTTATACGCGTTCTGCAAATGCATGGAAAGAAGGTAAGTATGCTGATGAAATTGTACCAGTAGAAATACCTCAACGTCGTGGTGAACCTGTTATTTTTTCTGAAGATGAAGAATATAAAAATGTAAAAATGGAGAAAATTCCTGCTTTACGTGCTGCTTTCACAAAAGAAGGAACTGTAACTGCTGCAAATGCATCAACGATTAATGATGGTGGTGCTGCATTAGTTTTAATGTCTGCTGATAAAGCGTTAGAATTAGGTTTAACTCCTCTTGCTAAAATTAAAGGATATGCTGATGCTGCTCACGAACCTAAATGGTTTACAACCGCTCCTGCAAAAGCTTTACCAAAAGCATTAGCTAAAGCTGGTGTTGCTATTGATGATGTAGATTACTTTGAATTAAACGAAGCATTCTCTATTGTTGGTTTAGCAAACATGAAAATACTAGGTTTATCTGCCGATAAAGTAAATGTAAATGGTGGTGCTGTTTCTTTAGGACATCCATTAGGAGTTTCTGGAGCAAGAATAATTATTGCTTTAACATCAATACTTAAACAAAACGATGCAAAAATTGGAGCTGCTGGTATTTGTAACGGTGGTGGTGGTGCCAGTGCAATGATAATCGAAAGAGTTTAACTTTTAATAAACGAATAAATGTCTTTCGGAATTTGTAATTTAAGTATTGTACCACTTCGACTTGAACCAACTGACACGTCAGAAATGGTAAATCAAGTAGTTTTTGGCGAACCTTTTAAAATTTTAGAAAAAGCTAAAAAGTGGAGTAAAATTCGGTTAAGCTTCGATAATTATGAGGGCTTTATCGATAATAAACAATATGAAGAAATCACCGAAGAGGTATATATTTCTTTATCCGAAGAAAACAAAAGTTATGCCGGTGAGTTAATTGATTTTATTACTGATAGCAATCATAATTTAACAACTATTCCACTAGGAGCAAGACTTCCGTTTTTAAAAAATAAAAGTATCAACATAAATACTACTTCTTATTTTTATGAAGGAAAGGTATGTGCTGAAAAATTATCTAAGACAGCAATTATTGATACTTCATTTTTATTTTTAAATGTCCCCTATTTATGGGGAGGAAAATCTCCTTTTGGCATTGACTGTTCTGGCTTTACCCAAACAGTTTATAAACTATGTGGTTATAATTTATTACGCGATGCTAAACAACAAGCTACACAAGGTGAAGTTTTAAGTTTTATTGAAGAAAGTGAGCCAGGAGATTTAGCTTTTTTTGATAATGACGAAGGTGTTATTACGCACGTAGGTATTATTATGAATGATTATAACATTATTCATGCACATGGTAAGGTTAGAATAGATAAGCTTGATCATAGTGGTATTTACAATGTAGATACAAATAAACACACGCATAAGTTAAGAGTTATTAAACGCTTAATTAAATAACATTTTGGAGTAACATTATTTTAATATAAGACATTATAAAACAAAAAAAACCGAAACTTTTAAGTTTCGGTTTTTTTTGTTTTATGAAATAAAATCTATTTCATTGACTTATATAAATCTCTATATTTCGTTGCTTCTGTTTCCATTTCTAAAACCTCATATAAATTCATAAGTGTTTTAACAGTATCAACACTTCTTTTTAAACCATCAGCTTTTTCTAAGAAAGGTAATGCTTCTTTATAAACTTCTTTTTGTTGTAAAGCTAATGCATCATACTTTTTAAAGTTGTTTAAATTTTGATTCATCTCTTCAACAATCTTCTTATCCTTATCTAAAACTACTACTGCTAAATTCATATAAGCATCAGCATAATCAGGTTTTAAGTCAACTGCTTTTTGGTAATACTTCCTAGCATCTTCCATTCTTCCTTCATTAAAATTAACAACACCTAAGTTGTAATATAATGTAGGGTTTTTTGGGTCTAAAGCAATAGCTTCACTCATTAATGCACCAAACTTATCCATATCTCCCATATCAATATACAACTGAGATTCGTTTAAGATTAAGTTTAAATCTTTCGGGTTTGAAGCACGAGCATCTTTAAAAGCTGCAATAGCTTCATCTGTTTTACCTTGTTGTTGTAAAAGCAATGCTATATTTTTAACAATAACAGCTGTTTTAGGTTCAGATGTTTTATCTTCAGGCTTAATGTATTTTTTAGATTTTAACATTAAATTTCTTTGATCTTTCGACCCTAAGTTTTCTACCTTACCTGTTAATTTGTTCGTTGCTAAATATTGAGTTTCAACACCTGTATAACCAACTTTTCTTAATTCTTTATAATACTTAATAGCAGTATCATACTCTTTTGCTTGTGTTGCAGAAATAGCAGCATTATAAACAAAAGAAGTATCTGTAGGACTTAAAACATATGTTAAATAAAAATTATCAGCTGCTGCTTTAAAGTCTTTTTTACTATTATATAAATCAATAGCTTTTTTAGATACATCTTGAATCATTTTATTCAAAATAGGCTTCGCTTCTTCTGAGTATTTATTATTACTCATAGCTAACAATTCTTTAAAAGCTGCTCCAGAAGCTTTATAATCTTTTTTAGCCGCTAAAGCTTTCCCCTTTAAAAAGAAAAACTTAGACTTATATTTATCTTCATCACTCATCATCACTGCTCCTTCTACTGAATTTAAAGTAGTAATAGCACTTGTAAAATCTTGTTTCTTTATAGCTTTCTCTGCTGCTTTTAATTCAGATTTCTGTGCCATTAAACCTAATGTCATCAACCCTAAAGACAGCGTTAATAATTGTTTCTTCATTTTAGTTCTTATTTATTTATTGTTATTCTTGACCTTCGTTAGTTTCATTTTCAATTTCCGTGCCATTATTTTCTTCTCCTTCAATACCTTCTTCTTCTTCATCGTCTTCTCGCATAACTTTAGCTACTGCTGCTATACTATCAGAATCTTTAATATTAATTAAACGAACACCTTGTGTTGCACGCCCCATTACACGTAAATCTTCAACAGCCATACGAATTGTAAGACCAGATTTATTAATAATCATTAAGTCATTTGAATCGTCTACATTTTTAATAGCTACTAACTCACCTGTTTTCTCAGAAATATTTAATGTTTTAACACCTTTACCTCCTCGGTTAGTTACACGATAATCTTCTAGCTTAGATCGTTTACCATACCCTTTTTCAGAAACTACCAAAATATTGCTTTCCATATCATTTACAGCAATCATACCAATAACCTCATCTTTGTCGTGTTGTAAAGTTATACCACGAACTCCTGAAGCAGTTCTTCCCATAGGACGGGTTTTTGCTTCTTCAAAACGAATAGATTTACCTGATTTTAATGCTAACATCACTTGGCTATCACCAGTCGTTAATTTTGCTTCTAAAAGCTCATCTCCTTCTTTAATAGTTATCGCATTAATACCATTAGTTCTTGGTCGAGAATACTGCTCTAATGGTGTTTTTTTAACTTGTCCTTTTTTAGTAGCCATAATAACATAATGACTATTAATGTAAGCTTCGTCTTTTAAATCTTGGGTTACTAAGAATGCTTTTACTTTATCATCTGGTTCGATATTGATTAAGTTTTGCATTGCTCTTCCTTTCGTATTCTTTCCTCCTTCTGGAATTTCATACACTCGCATCCAGAATACTTTTCCTTTCTGGGTAAAGAACATCATATATTGATGATTTGTTCCTACAAATAAATGTTCTAAGAAATCTTCATTACGTGTTGTTGCTCCTTTTTGTCCACGTCCTCCTCTATTCTGAACTTTATATTCGTCAAGATTTGTACGCTTTACATATCCTGCATGAGAAATAGTTACTACAACTTTAGAGTTAGGTATCATATCTTCGATACGCATATCTCCTCCTGCATAATGAATTACAGAACGACGCTCATCTCCATATTTATCTCTAATATGAATTAATTCATCTGTAATTATTTGGTAACGTCTTGATTCGTTTGCTAAAATATCTTTTAAGTCAGCGATTGTTAACATTATTTCATCAAACTCTGCACGTAACTTATCTTGCTCTAGTCCTGTTAACTGACGCAAACGCATTTCTACAATTGCTTTTGCTTGAATTTCTGTCAGTTCAAAACGTTCTATTAATTTTTCTCGTGCTTCATCACCATTTTTAGAAGCTCTAATTATCTTAATTACTTCGTCAATATTATCTGAAGCAATAATTAATCCTTCTAAAATATGTGCTCTCGCTTCAGCTTTCTTTAATTCAAACTCCGTTCTACGCACAACAACTTCATGTCTATGCTCAACAAAATATTGAATTAATTGCTTTAAGTTTAACTGCTCTGGTCGTCCTTTTACTAACGCAATATTATTTACACTAAAAGACGTTTGTAATTGAGTATATTTATATAGTTTGTTTAAAACGATATTTGGAATTGCATCACGTTTTAAAATGTAAACGACACGCATTCCGTTTCTATCAGACTCATCACGAATATTTGCTATTCCTTCAAGTTTTTTATCATTTACTAACTCCGCAGTTTTTTTAATCATTTCTGCTTTGTTAACCTGATAAGGAATTTCAGTAACAATAATACATTCTCTTCCTTTTACTTCTTCAAAAGAAGTTTTTGCACGCATTACAATACGTCCACGACCTGTATGAAAAGCATCACGAACACCTTCGTAACCATAAATGGTTCCTCCTGTAGGAAAATCTGGTGCTTTGATGTGTTGCATTAACTCATCAATTTCTATATCTCTATTTTCAATATAAGCAAGGGTACCATTAACAACTTCAGTTAAGTTATGTGGCGCCATGTTTGTTGCCATACCTACTGCAATACCAGAAGCTCCGTTTACTAATAAATTAGGTATACGTGTTGGTAATACTGTTGGTTCTTGTAAAGTATCATCAAAGTTTAAACGATGATCTACAGTATCTTTTTCAATATCAGCTAACATGTCTTCTGATATTTTTTGCATTCTAACCTCAGTATAACGCATTGCTGCCGGTGAATCACCATCAACAGAACCAAAGTTACCCTGACCATCAACCATCATATAACGTACGCTCCAATTCTGTGCCATACGCACCATAGAATCGTATACAGATGTATCTCCATGCGGGTGATACTTACCCAATACTTCCCCTACAATTCTTGCAGACTTTTTATATGACCCCGTTGCTTTAATTCCTAATTCATGCATACCGAACAATACTCTTCGATGAACAGGTTTTAAACCATCTCTTACATCTGGTAATGCTCTTGATACAATAACCGACATTGAATAATCAATGTATGCTGATTTCATTTGCTCTTCAATGTTGATAGGAATCAACTTTTCGCCATCTGCCATATATATTTCTTTAAAATATTAGTTCTCATTTTCGTCAAAAAAGTGAATTTTACACTTGATAAAACTCACTTTTAAAATACACTAAAATTAGCTGTATTTCTTAAAACATTGCAAGATACTACAATGACTCGTTTTACACAAAAAATTTATTTATTGTTTTAGCTATACTTATCAACAATTTTAGCTGTTTTTAAACATTAATATCTTATATTTAGCTTGTCATAATGACTGCAAAAAAAGTATTGGCACCTTTTTTGTTATTTTTAAGAAAAAAACTTACTAACTTTACACATATACAAATTAAATTTATGGACGATAATTTTTCACCACAAGTTAGAGATGTAATTACTTACAGTAAAGAAGAAGCCTTACGATTAGGGCATGATTTTATTGGTACAGAACATCTTTTATTAGGTTTAATAAAAAAGAGAGATGGAAAAGCCATTGAAATACTAACTACTTTTGATGTAGATTTAGATTTGATGCGCAATAAATTAGAAAAATTAAACCCTAGCACCCCATCAATAGCAAATATTGAAAAAAAGAGTTTACATCTTACAAGACAAGCAGAAAAAGCTATAAAAACCACGTTTTTAGAAGCTAAATTATATCAAAGTAATTCAATTGATACTGCTCATTTATTATTATGTATTTTACGTAATGAAAATGACCCTACAACGAAATTGCTTCAAAAATACGATGTAGGTTACGAACAAGCAAAAACGCTATATAAAGAGCTTCACGTAGATGACCCTTACGCTTCTCCTACGGCAGAAACACCTTCTGATGACGATTTTAAAGAAGGAAAAACAAACCCTTACGGGCAACAAAGCCCTAAAGACAAACAATCAAAAAAATCTAAAACACCTGTTTTAGACAATTTTGGACGTGATTTAACTGCTTTAGCTATCGCAGGAAGATTAGACCCAGTTGTTGGTAGGATAAAGGAAATTGAGCGTGTTTCTCAAATTTTAAGTAGAAGAAAAAAGAACAATCCAATGTTAATTGGAGAACCTGGGGTAGGTAAATCTGCTATTGCAGAAGGGCTTGCTCTAAGAATTATTGAAAGAAAAGTTTCAAGAATTTTATTTGACAAACGAATTGTTTCTTTAGATTTAGCAAGTTTAGTTGCCGGAACAAAATATAGAGGGCAATTTGAAGAGCGTATGAAAGCGTTAATGAACGAGTTAGAAAAAAATGATGATATTATTTTATTCATTGACGAAATTCACACCATTGTTGGTGCAGGTGGAGCAACTGGTTCTTTAGATGCTTCAAACATGTTAAAACCAGCCCTAGCACGTGGTGAAATTCAATGTATTGGAGCTACTACATTAGATGAGTTTAGAACGAACATCGAAAAAGATGGTGCTTTAGAGCGTCGTTTTCAAAAAGTAATTGTAGAGCCAACAACCGTAGAACAAACAATACAAATTTTACATAACATTAAAAACAAATACGAAGCCCATCACCAAGTTTCGTTTACTGATGAAGCTATAGAGGCTTGTGTAAAATTAACGAACCGTTACATGACAGATCGTTTTTTACCTGACAAAGCTATTGACGCTTTAGATGAAGCTGGATCTCGAATTCATATTACAAATATTGTTGTACCTCAACAAGTGCTTGAATTAGAAGCTAAATTAGAAGAAATTCGCGAACACAAAACAAAGGCTGTAAGCGGTCAAAAATACGAAGAGGCTGCAAAGCTTCGAGATGACGAAAAGAACATTGAAACCGCTTTAGAATCTGCCCAAAACCAATGGGAAGAAGATTCTAAATTAAATAGAGAAATTGTTACCGAAGATAATGTAGCAGAAGTTGTTTCTATGATGACAGGAATACCTGTTAATCGTGTAGCTGAAGCTGAAAATAATAGACTTGCTGACCTTCCGAAATTAATTAAAGGAAAGGTAATTGGTCAAGACGAAGCTGTTGTTAAAGTAGTAAAAGCAATACAACGTAACCGTGTTGGTTTAAAAGACCCTAACAAACCTATTGGTTCTTTTATTTTCTTAGGATCTACAGGTGTTGGTAAAACGCAGTTAGCAAAAGTATTAGCGCAAGAGTTATTTGACTCAACCGATTCTTTAATTAGAATAGATATGAGTGAGTATATGGAGAAGTTTGCAATTTCTCGTTTAATTGGAGCACCTCCAGGATACGTAGGTTATGAAGAAGGTGGTCAATTAACAGAAAAAGTAAGAAGAAAACCATATTCAGTAATTCTTTTAGATGAAATTGAAAAAGCACACCCAGATGTTTTTAACATGCTTTTACAAGTATTAGATGATGGTCATATTACAGATAGTCTTGGTAGAAAAATAGACTTTAGAAATACTATTATTATAATGACATCTAACATAGGTGCTCGTAAAGTAAAAGATTTTGGTGGAGGTGTTGGTTTTGGTACTTCCTCTAAAAAAGAACAAGAAGATGCACATGCGAAAAGTATTATAGAAGGAGCTTTAAAGAAATCATTTGCTCCTGAATTTTTAAATCGTATTGATGATATCATTATTTTTAACGCCTTAGAACGTGAAGATATTCATAAAATCATTGATATTGAATTAGATAAGCTTTTAAGTCGTATCGACGACCTAGGGTATAAATTAATGCTTAGTGAAAAAGCTAAGGATTATATTGCCGACAAAGGGTTTGATAAAAAATATGGAGCAAGACCTTTAAAAAGAGCTATTCAAAAATACATTGAAGATGCTTTAGCTGAAGAAATTGTAAACTCAAAACTAGATGAAGGTGATACTATTTTTATGGATTTAGATGAAAAAGACAGTAAACTTATCATTAAAATCGAAAAAGGAGAAAAGCCAAAAGAATCTCGTACTGAAATAGACAAAGAATAGATTTAACACCTTAAAATAGCAGTACAAAACATAAAAATAAAAGGTAATGATGTAAAATCATTACCTTTTTTATTACTCCTTTACAAACTCATAAATGTTAATATTTACAAAAAAAACAGGTAAATAGCTAAATATATTACTAAATTCTTTGATAAAAATCCTAAAAAAAGTAACTTGGGCGCCTTAACCCCATTAACATAAACATTAAATAGATGAAAAGACTAATACTTTTAGCCCTCATTGGGATTGTCATTATCTCTTGTGACAAAGAAAAACCAGTAAAAGATTATCTTATTTTATCAGGTAAAATTCAAAACTTCAAGAAGAAAGATGTTACCTTAGAAGGTTTTGATTTTAATAAAAAAATAAAATTCGATAAAAAAACTGGTTCTTTTTCAGACACCTTAAGAATTACTAAAAACGGATATTATAAATTAGTCGTAAATAAAAAACGCTTTGATTTATACTTAACAGATACTGTTAATACCGCAATAATTCTTGATTATAAAAAACCTGAAAAAGTAGCTTTTAAAGGTACTAACGCTAACATTAACAATTACTTTATTGAAAAAAAGAAAGCGTGGAAAGAATTTATTATTAGCGCAAATCAATTTTTCTCTTTACCAGAAGAAGATTTTTTAAATAAAGCTAATGAATATAAAGATGCCTTAACAGAGCTATCAATATCAAACAAGTTACCTGCTAATTTTCTTAAAAGCGAAGTTAAAAATATTGATTACGAATATTTAAGAAACCTAAGTAACTATCAAGATTACTTTAGTACTTTAACAGGTGATGAAGAATTTACTCCTTCAGAAGATTTCCCAAATCCACTTGAAAATTTTAACTATAGTAGTAACGAAGATTATGTTAATTCGTACTCTTATCGTGTAATGTTACAAACCCAGTTAAAAACTATTACTCAAGATAAGGAAGCTGACGATTATTATTTAGCATACTTAACAACCGTTAATAATAAAGTTAATGATAGTTTAGTTAAAAATGACCTATTATACAAGGATTCTAAGTTAGGTATAACTCGTACAGATAACTTAAAAGAATACTATAATAAATTCATGGCATACTCTACTAACAAAGAGCATAAAGATGAGTTATCTAAAAGTTATAACATTTTAAAAACTACCGCAAAAGGGCAACCTGCTCCTAAATTTAAGGATTTTGAAAATTATGCAGGAGGAACAACATCTTTAGATGACTTATTAGGTAAAGGAAAATATTTATATATTGATGTTTGGGCTACTTGGTGTGCTTATTGTAAAAGAGAAATTCCTTTATTAAAAAAATTAGAAGAAGAGTATCACGGAAAAGACATAGAGTTTGTAAGTATTAGTGTTGATGATAAAAAACAACACGAAAAATGGAAACAAACAATTATTGACCGTGAAATGACAGGTGTACAGTTATTTAGTGGTAAAAAACAAGGAGATTTAGAATGGGCTCAAAAATTCTTAATTAAAGGATTGCCTAAATTCATTATTATTGATCCTGATGGAAACATTGTAAACCCTAATGCGCCACCACCATCACAAGGGGAAAAATTACTTGATATATTTGATGGTTTAGGAATATAAACATTTACTATACTAAAAATAAAAAAACCGCACTTTCGCGGTTTTTTTTATGCTAAATAATTTTACTTTTAACTTTAAAATAAAAAAGGTATATTTATTTTAAATTAAAGTAAAAAGAATGAAAAAGACACTACTCTTAACAATTATTAGTATAGTATTATTTTCTTGTAATAAAGAAAAACCAATTAAAAATTACCTTATCATATCTGGTAAAATAGAAAACTTCAAAAAGAAAGAAATAACTTTAACTGGGTTTGATTTTAATAAAAAAATTAAATTTAATAAAAAAACAAAATCCTTTTCTGATACTATAAAAATTAATAGAGACGGTTATTACACACTCATTCTTCAATCAAAAAAAGTAGAAGTAAAACTATACCTTAAAGACACCGTTAATACAAATATAACTATTGACTACAAAAAACCTGACGCTGTTAAGTTTAAAGGAACTAATGCAAATATTAATAACTACTTTATTCAAAAAAGAAGTTTCTGGAAAAAACAATTAGTAAGCGCCAATAAATACTTTGCTTTAGAGGAGACTGTTTTTTTAGATAAAGTTGAAAAATATAAAGATGCTTTAACTGAACTATTAATTGCTAAAAACTTACCTACTGATTTCCTTAAAAAAGAAATTAAAAATATTGATTACGACTATTTAAGAAATTTAAGTAACTACGAAGATTATTACAGATATTTAAATGACGATAAAGATTTTGTTGTTTCAGAAAATTTCCCTGACCCTTTTCATAATTTTAATTACAATAGCAACAAAGATTATGTAAATTCATTTTCTTATCGTGTTATGCTAGGAACACAACTAGAAACTATTACCAAGAATAAAGAAGCAGACGACTATTATTTAACATACTTAACAACCGTTAATAATAAAGTTACTGATAGCTTAGTTAAAAATGACTTACTATACAAAGATTCTAAACTTGGTATAACTCGTACAGATAATTTAAAAGAATATTATGATAAATTCATAACATATTCAACAAACAAAGAACATAAAGACCTACTATCTAAAAGCTATAACTTATTAAAAGTAATTGCCAAAGGACAACCTAGTCCTAAATTTAAAGGCTTTGAAAATTATGCAGGAGGAACAACTTCTTTAGATGATTTATTAGGTAAAGGAAAATACCTATATATAGATGTTTGGGCTACCTGGTGTAGTTCATGTAAAAGAGAGACACCTTTGTTAAAAAAATTAGAAGAAGATTATCATGGTAAAAATATTGAATTTGTAAGCATTAATGTTGATTCTAAAAATCTGCACGAAAAATGGAAACAAACAATTGTAGATCGAGAAATGACAGGTGTACAATTATTTAGTGGTAAAAAACCAAAAGATTTAGAATGGGCTCAGAAATTCTTAATTAAAGGACTCCCTAAATTTATTATTATTGACACCGATGGAAACATTGTAAATCCTAATGCTCCAGCACCTTCACAAGGAGATCGATTAATCAATGTATTTGACGATTTAAATATATAAATACCTATCCTAAAATAAAAAAAAACCGCAAATTACACTGCCCCCAAAAAGTTAGACACTATTTGGGGGTATTTTTATGGGCAGAAAAGTCAAGTATGATTATGCATTTAAACTTGAATGTGTAAAATTAGTTTTAGAATCACACTATTCAGCAGCAGCTGTTTCTAAACAAAAAGGTCTAAATGAATCTAACATTCGTAAATGGGTTGGTTTTTACAAAG
>NZ_AUMF01000009.1 GCF_000430545.1 Tenacibaculum ovolyticum DSM 18103 | reverse complement strand
AGATGGTGATGGACAAGTAGATACGTCAGGAGCTTTAGTAGATGGAAGTAGTTTACCAGATACTGATGGCAATGGAACTCCAGATGTATTAGAGCCAAACAATCCAGATTTACCTGGAGGTTTAGATACTGATGGCGATGGTGTAATAGATGATGTAACAGATACTGATGGCGATGGAATTGCAGATTCAGTAGATGGCTTAGATGGTTTTGGGGATTCAGAGCAAATAGATACTGATGGAGATGGAATCCCAGATATTTATGATTTAGATGATGATAACGATGGTATATTAGATACAGATGAAGGAGATGGTGGAGTTGATACCGATGAAGATGGTATACCTGATAGTTTAGATTCTGATAGTGATAATGATGGAGTGCCAGATGTGATAGAAGGAAATGATGAAAATGGAGATGGTATTCCTGATAGTTCTCCATCTGGATTAGATAGTGATAATGATGGATTAGATGATGCCTTTGATCCTGATAATGGAGGAACTTCTGTAAGTATTCCAGATACTGATGAAGACGGTATTCCAGATTTTCAAGATACTGATGATGATAATGATGGTATTGATACTATTAATGAAGGGCCAGGGGATGGTGATCCAACAACAGATGATGCATTAGATACAAACGATAATGGTATCCCCGATTATTTAGATTCAGATCAAAACCCATGTGGTACTCCTTACAATATTATGACTCCAGATAATGATGGAGAGAATGATACATTCTTTATTTCATGTATTGACAGACCAGAATATAGTAAGAATACTGTAGAGATATTTAATAGATGGGGTAATACGGTTTATAAAGCATCAGGATATAATAACGAAAGTGTTGTTTTTAGAGGTATTTCAAGTGGTAGAGCAACAATTAGTGTTGATGAAAAACTACCGCCAGGAACCTATTATTATGTTATAGATTTAGGAGATGGATCAAAACCAAAAGCAGGTTGGTTATATATTAATAGATAAGAAAGAGATATGAAAATAAGATATACAATAGTATTAATTCTATGCGTTATTAGCGGAATTAATGCACAGCAAGACCCACAGTATACACAATATATGTATAATACAATGAGTGTGAATCCTGCCTATGCAGGTTCAAATGGGCATAGTATTATAAATTTATTAGGAAGAACCCAATGGGTTGGAGTAGATGGCGCTCCAAATACCCAAACATTAAGTTATGACACTCCGTTAGGTTATAGCGGAGTTGGGTTAGGGATAAATTTAACGAATGATAGAATTGGGCCTGCAAATGAAATATTTTTAGATATTAATGGGTCCTATACAATACGTACTAGTGATGAAGGTAATTTAGCCTTTGGATTAAAATTAGGGGGTCGTCATTTGAATGTAGATTGGAATAAAGGACGAGTTCGTAATAGGGATGATAAAAAGTTAGAAGGTAACATAAATAAATTTTTACCAACAGTAGGTGCAGGGATGTATTATTATACTAGTAAATGGTATTTAGGAGCAGCGATACCTAATTTAATTAGTACAGATCATTATGAAGATTCTAATAATGGAGGTGATGTAGCTGAAGAACGTTTGCATTTATTTTTAATAGGGGGTTATGTTTTCGATTTAAATGAAAGCATAAAGTTTAAGCCAGCAGTTTTAGCAAAGGTTGTAAATGGAGCACCTTTATCTATAGATGTTTCAGCAAACTTTTTGTTTAATGAGAAATTTACAGCAGGTCTTGCTTGGCGATGGGATGATTCTATTAGTGCTTTACTTGGTTTTCAGGCAAGTAAAAACTTAAACATAGGTTTTGCTTACGATTTAACAACGTCAAACTATAGTAATTATAATTCAGGGACTTATGAGTTGATGCTTCGTTATGAGATGTTTAAAGAACAAACAATGAAGTCACCAAGATTTTTTTAACGAAAAAAGAAGAAAAAAGATGAGAAAAAACATATACATACTAGTCTTGCTAATAACCACTATTAGTTTTGGACAACGAAAATATGCTGCAGATAGATATTTCAAAGAATTTGCTTATAAAAAAGCAGCAGAACTTTATCAATCAATTCATAAAAAAGGTGATGACTCTTATTTGGTTTTAAGTAGATTAGCTGATGCTCATTATTTTAATTTTGAATTTGCAAAAGCAGAAGGGAATTATGAAAAGCTAATGAGCTTATATGAAGGAATTGCTTCTCCAAAACATTTGTTTAGGTATGCACAAGTTTTAAAAACCAACGGTAAGATTACTGAATCAGACAAATGGTTATTAAAATTAAGTGGGGAAAATGGAAGTGACAGTAGGGCAAAAGCTCTAGAGAAAAATAAAAATTACTTTGCTGAATATTCAAATAGAGAAAAAACATATATCAATATTCATAATTTATCAAGTAATACACCTTATTCGGATTTTGGAGGGTTTATTTATGACAACCATTTGTACTTTGCTTCAACAAACCCTAAAACAAAAAAAGATAATAAATTATATAAATGGAATAAGCAGCCGTATTTAAATATTTATAAGGCAAAGCAAAAAAACATTAAGGCTAAAAAGATATTAGATATTGAGGAGTCAACAATTTTAAATGACTTAAGTTCAAAATATCATGAATCTAATATTATAATTACTAAAAATGGAAAGAAAGCTTATTTCACAAGAGATAATTTTGATGGAAAGAAGTTAAAAGGGGATAAAAATGAAGTAGCACATCTTAAAATTTATAGTGCTGATAGGATAGGAGATTTTTGGGGGAATGTTAGGGAATTATCTTTTAATAGTGACGCATTTTCCTGTGGGCATCCAGCTTTAAGTGCAGATGAAAAAAGCTTATACTTTGTGTCTGATATGTCAAGAGGTTTTGGAGGAACAGATATTTATAAAGTAGCTATTTTAGACAATGATACTTTTGGTGAGCCAGAAAATCTTGGAGAGAAAATTAATACTGAAGGAAGAGAAATGTTTCCTTTTATAGGTAATGATAATGTATTGTATTTTGCTTCCGATGGTCATTTAGGATTAGGAGCTTTAGATATATTTGAATCTAAGTTTAAAAACGGAAACTACTCAGATCCAGTAAATTTAGGGAGTCCTGTAAACGGAGCTTTTGATGATTTTGCTTTTGTTATAGATAATAATCATGAATATGGATTCTTTTCATCAAATAGAAAGGGAGGAGAAGGTGATGATGATATTTACAGTTTTAATATTTATAACTGTAAAGAAGATATTAAAGGTATTATAACAGATTCTAATACAGGAGAGCCAATTAAGAACGCTATTGTGCAGTTAATGAATGAAAATGGAGAACCTGTTTCTGAGCAAAAAACAGGAAGATCAGGTACATATTTGTTTGAAAAAATAGATTGTGAGAAAAAATTTGTTGTCATAGCTTCAAAAGAAAATTATAGAAATAAGAAAAAAGATACACAAACACTTGATGTAAATAAAAAGTCTGTAACTGAAGATTTTAATTTAGAATCTTTAATAGTCGCAGATCAAATAATAATAAAGCCTATTTATTTTGATTTTAATTTATCTAATATTAGAGAAGATGCTGAATATGAATTAGAGCATATTGTAACGGTAATGAAGAATAATTCTAATATGATTATTAAAATAGAATCACATACAGATAGTAGAGGGACTAAAGAATATAATAAGCGTTTATCAACTAATAGAGCTATATCGACAAGAGATTATATTATTTCTAGAGGTATTTCGTCAGATAGAATAGAAAGTGCTTTAGGTTTTGGAGAGAGTCAACTCTTAAATAATTGTGATGATGCGAGTAAATGTTTAGAAGAAGAGCATCAAAAAAATAGACGTTCTTATTTTTATATTGTTAACGATGCAGGTAATGTAAAAGCAAGTAATTAGATTTTTTTTCAAATGAAAAGACCCAAAATAATTTTATTTTGGGTCTTTTTTGTTTATTTTTTTAAGAAATAAGTAGTTAGAAATTTATCAATAACACATTAATTTAATTCCTTTTCTGTTTATTTTTTTTGGTGGAATTGAGAGCTATTAGTCTGTTGAAGATAAGTTTCTGGAACATGATTTAATTTTCCTTAATTATTTTTTCACAAATGAAACGCCATATTTGTTAGCAATGGAATCAATTTTGTATTTGGTGAGTTTATTTGTTTCTGATTCTTTTGATATTTCATTGAAAAAATTTTCAAAACCACCAGGAGTAATTGTATTCATTGTAATTCCTACAATAGTATCGGTATTTACAAAACGATGTGGTATTCCTCTAGGTAATTTAATAAAATCACCTTGTTTGGCTTTAATTTTTTTATTACCAAAATGAAAAACATAATTACCTTTTAGAATATAAAAAAGTTCATCTTCATTTTTGTGAACATGAAGAGGTGGGCCTTGATTTGGAGGTGTTTCAGAAATAATTACAGAGTACTTATTGTTTGTTTGCGTGCTTAAAATTTTCCCAACAATTTTTACACCTAAAACATTCCATTTCTCACCTTCTTCAGATTTTATATGTAATAGATTTTCATTGTTTTTTAGTGAGCTTGGTTTGTTATTTTTCTTACAGCTATAACTAAATATACTTAAGGCTATTAGTATTGACGTTTTTAAAGTTCGGAGGACGATTTGCATAATTGTATCTAATGTTTATGTGTACTAGTTCATTGTTTATTACAATTACTAATGTAGTTTAAAAAAAATGAATTTTGAGGAGCTAATTGTCGTGTAAAGAGAAATTAATGATTAGTTTTTGCACTTTTTTTACATTTCATTGACATATTTAATATTGAGCAGGCTATATATTCGAAGAAATATTAAATATCTTATTATGAGAAATATTAAAAACATTTTTATACCATTTGTGGTACTGTTAATGATGATTATAGCTAGTGGATACACTAAAAAAAAATCAGATTTTAAAAAAAATGCAAATACCTTTTTACTTGAAAATGAACAAAATCAAATAGTTAATTTATTTGTAACACATGGGCATTGTAGTACGCCGTTTAGTGGTGTTGTAGATAATTTGAAAGTAGTTGCTCCTTTAAGAGAAGATTTAGGTAATCCTCTAGAAAATATGAGTATTTTATTTGAAATAGACCCTAATACATTTAACGTGTGTGCGGGAGAGGAGTTAACAGCTAAAATTAAAACGCCAGGTTTATTTATTGGGGCAGATGATGAAAAAATTACATTCAGATCAACTAATGTTTATACAATGGGTATCGATTGGTATCAAATTAATGGTAAACTATCAATAAAAGGAATTGAAAAAGAGGTTACGTTTTTTGGAACAGGAATTAGAACTCCAAATGAGTCAATGTCTAGATCACTTGTTTTACAAGGTCAAATGAATTTGCTAGAATGGGGAATTGATTATGACAAAATTGTTAACGGTAAATCGAACAGTGTTCCTACTAAATGGATGTATATTAATATGAAAATAGATTTATCTTAATTTAATTTTTAGAGATTGCTAAAGAGTTATTCATGTTTTAATTGAAATCCTAATTTATCAGTTTGTTTTTCTAATTACAAAAATATCTTATCAAAAAGATATAGGAGTATCGTTTTTATATATTTTATCTAAATATCTCTTTAAATGGAAACAAGTGTTTGTTTTAAGCTCACTTAATTTTTATAGGGCTAAATAAGAAAGACAAGCTCTTTTTAGGGCTTGTCTTATCTTCGTTATAAATTTTATATAATTCTTTGTTGTCAGTTATAATAGTTTGTTTTTCTTTATTTTCATTAATGTTTTTCCTGATTTTAATATATCTATCAATCCTATTTCTTTTTTGGCATCTTTTGCAAGTTTTATTTCCGCCATTTTAATAACTTCATTCGAGGCTTTAGAAATACTGCCACAATCGTAAATTGGATTTGGGTCATACTCAATAACAAGTTGTATTGCTTTGGTTTCTGTTTCTCCAACAATTTCATTTGATAAGTATAATGCCATATCTATTCCTGCAGAAACTCCTGCTGCTGTTATATATTTTCCTTGTTTAACTATTCTTTCGTTTTTTGGTGTAACCCCAAAATCTTTTAATAAATTTATTGGTTTCCAATGTGAGGTAGCATTTTTACCTTTTAGTAATCCTGCTGCAGCTAAAATAAGAGAGCCAGAACATACAGAAGTTGTCCATTTAGTGGTCTTGTCTATTTTGTTAATCCAATTCAGTACTTTTTTATTTTTCATTTCTCTAATGAAAGTAATTGCAGAACCCGGAATTAATAAAATATCAGCACTTTCGATTTCATTAATATCATATTTTGCATTTAAATGAACAAAATCAGAATCTGCTTTTATTTCTCCCTTGTTTTCTGCTACAAAATATACTTCTGCATCTCTCATATTTCTTAAAACTTCATATGGTCCAATTGCATCAAGCATTGTTATACCATTATATATATAGATTATTATTCTCATTTTTTTATAAGTAAGTTTCTCATTTTTTTAATTTCGCATATATCTATTATATACGAGTTAGGGTAATAAATATTTAACACCTCTAGAGGTGTTTGTGGTAATATCCGTATGAATTTTTCATTACGTAAAACTTCTCGACTTTGGGCTATGTGTTTCGTTAGCTAAAATAGAGGTTTCTCTACTTTTTTTATTGTTATAGTGTTTTTTTAAATACTAATAAGTGGATTGTTAACAATCTTAGATGTTTAAAGAAGTTAGGCCTTCTTTAAGATAATTACTTCAATTGTTAAAAAAATAAACTAATGTATAGTATGATATAAGAATATCATTTTACATACTTTCTCTAAAGATGTCTTTAAAAACAAATTGGTGTTCGTTTTAAGTTCACTTAATTTTAGTTTTAAAAAGTTGAATAAAAAATAAAAGCCCTAAAAAGGGCTTGTTTAATCGTTGTTTTTATAAAATTACAGGCTTGAGCAATGGTTATTTATTGTTAGATGTTATGTTTTTCTCACTTTTCTTACATCTGAGTGTCGTAAATCATAGGAAATTGCTTTGGAATATCATTTATTGACTCTTCTAAGTTTTGCCTTAAATCAATTTCTATTCCACGAGACATCGTTGAAATGGGAACATCATTTGCAGATCCTTCAAATGGATTTTCTCCCGTTCTACCAATTTTTTCCATTGTGTGAAATATCCAAGCTACAATACTATAAAAAGGAATAGAAAGCCAAATGAAAAGAGCCCCGATTGTTGGATGTATAGAAATTATTTCTTTGCCTATTTCTGCGAATTGAGGAACTAGTCCTAACGGTAATAGTAAAATAAAAAGCCACATGAAATAATGATTTAGAGTAGCAAATTGACGAGGGTAAGGAAAATTTTTAATCCGTTCTGATTTACCTTGTAGGGTGAACATTTCTTCTAAAACTCCTTCTAGTTTTAAAAAAGAAAATTCCCAAAGAGTTCCTTTCTCTTTTAATCTTTTAAGGTGATGAGATTGTAAATAAAGTAATGCAGTTTGCTTATTGTTTTTACTCATTGTGTAATCTAAGTCCTGTTTTGAGAGATAAGGTTTCATATCGTTTAAAACATTAGAGCTCCATTCTGGTGGAGCAAAACCAATATTTTTGGTTAATTCCTTGTTTGCTTTTTCGTGCATTACGGTTTCCCAAGGTTTAGACTCTCTCATAGAATGTCGTAACGCAGTCATCCATGCAATATGTCTATAGGTAAGTGTTTTAATTTCTTCTTGTAATTCTTCTTTTGAAAGTTCTTCTGTAGTATATTCATTACTTATCATATCTTGAACAAACATTCCAAAGGTTCTAGAGGTATTTACAATACCTCCCCATATTTTTCTAGCTTCCCATATTCTACCATATGCAGAGTTGTTTTGAAAACCAATTACAAAAGCAACTGCAGTACCAATTAATGCGAGTGGAGTCCATGGGATTCTTAGCCATGCTAAATCTAAAAAAGAGTAAAGTCCTACAAATAATGTAATAATGATTATAAATAAAAAGGTCTCATAACGAGTCCATTTTATCATATCCTTAATGCTATAGACTTTTTTCGTATACATATATTATTTTTTAATTATTTAAAATGACACTCTGTTGTAGTTTTTATTCTTAACATTATGTCTAGCAAATATATATAGATAATTATACTTTTTAATGTGAAGTAAACAAGACTCATATTTTATATGAGCTGTAATAGGTTTTATTTACCTATAAAGTGTAATGAATGTAAAGTTTGCAGTTAAGTCTTCTTGTAAGTAAAACTTCCCTCTTGTATTCTTAGGGTAGTTTATGGGATGTCTGCTTTGTTTTTTAGTTCTAAAAAGGAGGTTTTTAAAATAAAAAAACCACATAAATTAATATGTGGTTTTTAATCGTGACCTCGACAAGATTCAAACTTGTAACCTCTTGAGCCGTAATCAAGTGCGCTATTCAGTTGCGCCACGAGGCCGTTTTTGCGAGTGCAAATATAGAGACTATTTTCGGTTCTAGAAAATAAAAAACACTTTTTTTTGCTTTTATTTTCTATTACTGATTTAATTCTTTTTTGAATTCTTCAATTATTTTTTTAGCGTTCTCTAAATCAGAATTATAGATAAATAATTCGCAAGAAGCGCCTGTAGATCCAAAACCAGCTAATCTGCCAGATTCTTTACTGTCTTTAATTAAAGTTGCTATTTTTGCCTCGTCAAGTAAAAAAGCAAGTCTATTTGTTAGGATTGTAGTTCCTGTGTATACTTTTATATGTTCTTTCATAATTGTGAATTTTTAATCTAATGAATTTATGGTAATAAAAGCACGCCAACCAATAATTGCTAATTGAAATTTGGATGCTTTAGAGATGTCTAACTCTTTTTGAGTAAAAGAAGGTAGTAGTGTTTTGTTTAGTTTTGCTAAAAGTTTGAAAAGTTGTTTTTTCATTATAAGTTTGATTGTGTATCAAAAATACTGAAAAATAATTTGTTACTTAGGGTGAGGTGAAAAAGTATCACCTCGCCCATTAATAACTAAAATAATTTTACTTTTTACTTTCCATCATTTTTTTAGCAAGGTCTGCGCCAATTAATGATTGTAATAAATTTCCACTATTTCCATTCTTGCTACCCTCAATGTAAGTAGATGGTAAACGTAAGCTTTTTATTTGTTCAGCGACTCCGACTGCTGTTTTGTATTCCCATTCAGCTTTTTCTTGCGGGGTTAAACCAGCGCTTACTAATTTGGCATTTTCATAATATTGCGCATCAGCAGCTACTTTTTTACTTTTAGCCTTGTATTGTTCAACTTCAAATTGCTTCTTCTCTTTTATTAAATTGAATCCAGCAACTTTCGCTTCGGTCTCAGCCTCTATGGTTTGTTGAATTTGAATTTTTTCTAATCGAGCTCTTTCTTTTGCTTTTTCAGATTCTCCCTTTGCAACCTCTTTTTTAGCTCTATAATATTCTCGTTCTGCTTGTTGTTTTTCTAATTGAGTTTGCGCAACCTCGTTTTTTTGTAAATCTAAACGTTCGTCAAACGAAGCTTCCCAGTCGATACCAGTTACTTGCGCCTGGTAAATTTTTAAACCATATTGTTTTAAAGAGTTAGAGTTATCTCTAATAATAGTGCCATCTCCACTTCTTTTTATTCTAAATTTTTTCTGTTTACTAGATTTCCCAATTTTTATTTTTCTAATAGTAGTCGTGTCACCTACAACTTCATTGTTGTTTTCAGCTTCGTAATACTGTTCTACTTGGTACATTCCGTTTTCTAGTTGATCTCTAAAATACCTATCAAAATCAGATGCTTGTCCAGATATGTAATCTTGAGCATCCATTAATTTACAAGTGTTCTTTATGGCGGCATCTATATTCGGTAAAACCCTTCCGTAAATCAATTTAGATTCACTTCTGTTTCTATCTGCCATATTTAAGAAAACTTCTTCATCGTTAATATTTACACCTACGATTACAGAGGTACTTATTTCAGCTTTAATAGCATCACTAAATTCCCATTTCTGAGCCTTTCTGTTGTAAATTCCTCTATCGCTTTTTGGTAATTCACTTTCGTCGTTAACAATAATATCTTTTATAGAAGTTTCGTATGATAAAGGGATGATGCGTCCCCACCACTTAAGTTTTAAACCTTGAGTAGTGATCATTTTGTCTCCACCAGACACGTATTGTACAGCGTAAGCAGTACCTGCATCAGCGTAAAAGAACATACCTGTGATAATACTTAAAAGTGCTCCTAGTATTGTAAATTGAATACTTCTTTTTAAACTAAACCAGTTTAATATTTTGTTGTTTTTAAAAATTGAACTTAATATGATTGTAGTTAATCCTACAATGATTAATAGTACTCCTATAAATGTTAGCATAGTAATTGTTTTTTTTAAGTTGATTAATATAATAGTTGTGCAATAATAGCTGCGGTTTTTGCCGCAAAAATAAGAAGTTTAAAGATGATATTTATCATAGGTTTGAGTGTTTTTAATTAGTAAATTATAGTTGATTCCGGAATTGTTTTATCAATATATAAGAAAGGGAATCATACTTCCAAAAATTTGAAATCGAATTAATTTATTTGTATTTAAATTAATAGGTTAATATGTTGTTTTTGTTTTATTATGAAACATTATCTACTTCTTTTAGGTTTGTTTTTGTAATTGTTTAATGTTCTTTTTGTTTTATATTGTAACTGTATAAAGGCGTTTTTTGTTTCTCTTTTTTAAACTAAAGGGAAAAGGGTTTAAGAATGTAGTGTTTTCTTGTTGTTTGATTTTTTGTTAGCAGGGTAAAGGAAAACTAGTGTAAGTTAAAATAGCTGCGTTTTAGAGTTTTTATTGAGTGTTTATTTTCGTATCAAAATCTTATCTTCGCAAAAAAAAGATACTAAATGAATATTGTATATATAGTAGTAGGTTTGTTGTTGTTGGTTCTTGGAGGTAACTGGTTATTAAAAGCAGCGGTAGGTTTATCTTTAAGGTTAAATATACCTAAAGTTGTAATTGGTATGACAGTGGTTTCTTTTGCTACCTCAGCACCTGAATTAATAGTGAGTATTAAATCAGCATTAAACGGAGCAACAGGGTTAGCGGTAGGTAATGTAGTTGGTTCTAATATTGCTAATATAGGATTGGTGTTGGGTATTACTGTACTTTTATCAACAATTGATGTAGAAAAAAGTTTTTATAAAACAGATTGGCCAGTGATGATGATTGCTTCTGGTTTATTGTATTTTTTTATAGCTTTTGATAATACAATTCAACAATATGAAGGAATTATTTTATTTACTATGTTGGTTGTGTTTTTAGTCTATTTATTAAAGTTTCAAAAAACAGCTGTTGTTGATGAAATGCCTGAAGATGATGAGGAGTTAGCTTTGTACAAAGTAGTGTTGTTTTTAGCAATAGGAGGAGTCGCTTTGTGGGGAGGTTCAGAATTATTGATAAAAGGCGCCGTGGCTTTAGCAGAGAGTTTAGGTGTAAGTGATGCTATTATTGGGGTTACAGTGGTTTCGGTAGGAACAAGTGTGCCAGAATTAGCCGCTTCTATAATAGCGGTAATGAAAAAAGAAAAAGCGATATCTTTAGGGAATTTAATTGGCTCTAACGTGTTTAATATTTTAGCTGTTTTAGGAATTACAGCAATGATAACTCCAATAGAATTAAAGGAAAATGCGTTGAGTTTAGTGAATAACGATATTTATTGGATGTTAGCAATATCATTTGCTGTATTGCCACTTGTGTTCTTTCCTAGAAAACTAAGATTAAATTGGAAAGATGGAATTAT
The DNA here is from genome assembly GCF_000430545.1 of Tenacibaculum ovolyticum DSM 18103. Classification (GTDB taxonomy): domain Bacteria; phylum Bacteroidota; class Bacteroidia; order Flavobacteriales; family Flavobacteriaceae; genus Polaribacter; species Polaribacter ovolyticus. The sequence goes on along the minus strand of NZ_AUMF01000009.1, from coordinate 230,526 downwards.
ATTATTAATAGCTTATGTTGTGTTTGTTTATTTAAAGCTAGCATAAAAAACAAATAGAAAAAACAAAAAAGCCTTTAAATTAATTTAAAGGCTTTTTTTGTTGTTAGTGTGTGTTGTGTTGTAATGGAAAATATTATAGTTTATCGCAAACTGGTTTTACAGTTTGTATAATTCTTGAAGCAATTTTATAAGGGTCTCCGTTAGAGGCAGGTCTTCTATCTTCTAGGTATCCTTTCCATCCGCTCTCTACAGTTAAAATAGGAATACGAATAGAAGCACCTCTATCAGAAATACCGTAACTGAAATCTGTTATAGAAGCAGTTTCGTGTAAGCCTGTTAAACGTTGGTCATTGTAAGCGCCGTAAATATCAATATGTTCTTTAGTTACTGGTCTAAAAGCTTCACAAACTTGCATGTAAATTTCTTTAGAACCACAAGTTCTTAAGGTTGTGTTAGAGAAGTTAGCGTGCATTCCAGAACCATTCCAGTCTCCTTTTACAGGTTTTGGGTGATATTCTATGTAGTAACCATATTGTTCAGTTAAACGATCTAGTAAATATCTAGCGATCCAAATTTCATCACCAGCAATTTTTGCTCCTTTAGCAAATAATTGAAATTCCCATTGTCCTGAAGCAACTTCTTGGTTAATTCCTTCAAAATTTAATCCAGCATCAATACATAAATCAGCATGTTGCTCAACAAAATCTCTACCATGTGTATTTCTTCCACCTACAGAGCAGTAATACATTCCTTGTGGTCCAGGGTATCCACCAACTGGAAATCCTAAAGGAAGTTGAGTAGCGCTGTCCATAATAAAGTATTCTTGTTCAAAACCAAACCAGAAATCATTATCATCATCATTAATTGTAGCACGAGCGTTAGATTCGTGTGGAGTTCCGTCAGAATTTAAAACCTCTGTCATTACTAAATATCCGTTAACACGTGCAGGATCTGGGTAAATTGCTACAGGTTTTAGAACACAGTCAGAAGAACCTCCTGAAGCTTGTTTTGTAGAAGAACCGTCAAAAGACCAATTCTTTAACTCTTCAATAGTTCCTTGAAAATTTTCGTGTTCTTCAACTTTTGTTTTACTTCTTAGGTTTTGTGTTGGTTTGTAACCATCTAACCAAATGTACTCTAACTTAATTTTTGCCATGATAATGAGAATTTATTTTTTAGAATTAAATTCTATGCAAAAATGTGAATTTTATCTTTAATATTAAAATTTAAAGGGGTTAAACTTTAAAATTTAGTGATAATTTAATTTTACCCCTATTTTTTTAGGGGTATGATGTGAAATAGATTAAAATATGTATTTTTGATATCGAAACTTATACTATATATAATGTCTACTTTAAGATTTAGTGCTTTAAAAGAAACTTTACATAGAAAACCCGTTTTTATAGAGGAGAAGGGAAGACGCTCTGAATTGTTTGGAGAAAATGTTTTTAATACGGAAACGATGCGTCAGTATATGACAAAAGATGCGTACCAAAGTGTAAAGGATGCTGTTGAGTTTGGTAGTAAGATAGATAGAAAAATTGCTGATCAGATTGCGGTAAGTATGAAAGATTGGGCTTTATCTAAAGGAGCAACGCATTATACACATTGGTTTCAGCCATTAACAGGTGCAACTGCTGAAAAGCATGATGCGTTTTTTGAAACTATTGAAGGAGGTGGAGCAATGGAACGTTTTGATGGTGGGCAATTAGTGCAGCAAGAACCAGACGCATCTAGTTTTCCGAATGGAGGTATTAGAAATACATTTGAAGCTCGTGGTTATACAGCATGGGATCCTACATCGCCAGCATTTGTATATGGCACAACTTTGTGTATTCCAACAGTTTTTGTTGCATACACAGGAGAAGCATTAGATAATAAAGCACCATTATTAAGAGCTTTACAAGCAGTAGACACGGCTGCAACAGCAGTTTGTAAATTTTTTGATAAAAATGTTTCAAAAGTAAATGCAACGTTAGGTTGGGAGCAAGAATATTTTTTAATAGATACTGCTTTAATGTCTGCACGTCCTGATTTAATGATGACAGGAAGAACATTATTAGGACATTCACCAGCAAAAGGACAGCAATTAGATGATCATTATTTCGGTTCTATTCCAGATAGAGTAATGAGTTTTATGAGAGATTTAGAGCAAGAATGTATGTTGTTAGGTGTTCCTGTAAAAACACGACATAATGAGGTAGCTCCCAATCAGTTTGAATTAGCTCCAATTTTTGAGGAAGCAAATTTAGCGGTAGACCATAATTCGTTGTTAATGGATGTGATGGAGAAAGTATCGCAACGTCATCAATTTAAAGTATTATTCCACGAAAAACCATTTGCAGGAATTAATGGATCGGGAAAACATAATAATTGGTCTTTAGCAACAAATACAGGAGTTAATCTATTAAGTCCTGGAAAAACACCAATGAAAAATTTACAGTTTTTAGCCTTTTTTGTAAATACAATTAAAGCGGTTCATGATTACGAAGAATTAATTAGAGCTTCAATAGCAAGTGCAAGTAATGATCATCGTTTGGGAGCCAATGAAGCGCCCCCAGCAATAATATCAGTGTTTATTGGTTCGCAATTATCAGCAGTGTTAGATGAGTTAGAAAATGTAACAAAAGGTAAATTATCACCTAAAGAAAAAACAGATTTAAAGCTGAATATTGTAGGTAAAATACCTGAGATTTTATTAGACAATACCGATAGAAATAGAACTTCGCCTTTTGCTTTTACTGGTAATAAATTCGAATTAAGAGCAGTAGGTTCTTGGTCTAACTGTGCAGGGCCAATGACAGTTTTAAACACCATTATAGCGAAGCAATTAAAAGAATTTAAAGTTGAGGTAGATGAATTGGTTGATGCTAAAAACCTTAAAAAAGACGAAGCAGTTTTTAATGTGTTAAGAGAATATATTAAAGCATCAAAGAAAATTAGATTTGAAGGAGATGGTTATGGTGATGCATGGGAAAAAGAAGCTGTAAAAAGAGGGTTAAGTAATAATAAAACAACCCCTGAGGCTTTAAAAGCAAAAATTTCGAAAAAAGCAATTTCACTTTTTGAAGAAATGAATGTGATGAATAAAGTAGAGGTAGCCGCACGTCATGAAATTGAACTAGAAGAATATTCTAAACGAATTCAAATAGAAAGTAGAGTTTTAGGAGATGTTGCAAGAAATCATGTGATTCCTACGGCTATTCAATATCAAAATACATTAATAGAAAATGTAAAAGGGTTAAAAGAAATCTTCGGAAAAGGTTTTGAGCAATATGCAAAAGAACAGATTGATTTAATTCAGAAAATATCTAGTCATATAGCAGGAATCAATTCTAAAATTGAAAAAATGACTGAAGAGCGTAAAAAAGCAAATAAGTTTGATGGGCAAAAAAATGCAGATGCTTATTGTGATAAGGTAAAGCCATTTTTTGAAGAAATTCGTTATCACTGTGATAAGTTAGAGTTAATGGTTGACGATAATTTATGGCCTTTAACGAAATACAGAGAGTTGTTATTTACTAGGTAGATTTTTTATTTCATAATTAAAATTTTCGTATTATTAAAAATAAAATTAAATAATGAAATACGTTATAATAACACTCGTCATTACTGCAATACTGGTTATTTTAGGCTATATACTAGATTTAACGAATAATAAATCTGATAAGTATTTTATCTTATTTATTGGAAGTGTTTTAATTTTGTCAGGTTTATTTTTTTCAATAAGGTCAGAGGTGGTTAAAAGTGAGGAAGAAGCTGGTAAAATAGTGAAAATTGATGATACACTAGAGAACACTGAAAAAATTAAGTTAAAAGCAGATTCTTTAATTGCTAATTTAAATGAAAGTTTAGAGAAGACATTAACTCTTAGTAAGAATATTAATAAGCAGAATGAAATTCTAAGTAATGTTGAAAAAGATATGGAAGTTCAAAATATAGCATTAAAAAACACTCTGAAGCAGACAAAGTTATTTGAAGAAAAAGTAAAAGAGCAATTAAAGATTGAAAAGAAAAGATTTGATTCAGAAAAACCTAATGTAGATGTTTCTTTAAGTTATTCAGTATATAATAATATTAAGCATTATAGGTTATTATATGACTTCCGAAATCAAGGAAAAAGAGAGGCTAAAAACCTTAAAATTTCAAGTATAATTTTGTTTGTAGAAAATAGAATGGTAAACAAGCATATTATTCTTGAAAATTCTGGACATGAAAATTTAGAGGTTCCCGCAAGTAAAAAAAGACGCCTACTAGTTTACAGTCAAGAGAAATTTAGTTTTAATGAAATTGATGCTATGTTTTCTGAAGCTTTGGTAAAAATAAAATATAGTTATCGTGATGATTATTCCAATAAAAAAATAATAGAAGAAAAAACATTTGCTTGGTTAGGAAAAAAAGAAAGTGGTCTTGTTTTTCATTATGCAAACAAAGAATGGTCAACAACAATTGATGATTATATCAAGGTGAATAATTTAGATTTTTAAATGAAGTAGTGTTTTAATTAAATTATTATGTCTTTTAAGTTTTAATAACTTTGAATATTTGCTGTTTTTAGAGTAATTTCGCGGCAACAAAACAACAACATAACAATGAGTAACGAAGTATCTAAACGCTATGCACAACGCGGAGTTTCAGCATCTAAAGAAGATGTGCATAATGCAATTAAGAATATCGATAAAGGATTATTTCCGAAAGCTTTCTGTAAAATTGTTCCAGATTACTTAACAAACGATGAAGATTATTGTTTGATTATGCATGCAGATGGTGCAGGAACAAAATCATCATTAGCATACATGTATTGGAAAGAAACAGGTGATATTTCTGTTTGGAAAGGTATTGCACAAGATGCTTTAATAATGAATATTGATGATTTGTTATGTGTTGGAGCTACAGATAATATTATGTTATCGTCTACTATTGGACGTAATAAAAGTAAAATTCCTGGAGAAGTTTTATCTGCAATTATTAATGGAACTGAAGAGTTAATTGAAGATCTTAAAGGTTTTGGAGTAACGATTCACTCTACAGGTGGTGAAACTGCCGATGTTGGTGATTTAGTACGTACAATTATTGTAGATTCTACAGTTACTGCTCGTATGAAACGTACTGACGTTGTTGATAATGCAAATATAAAAGCAGGCGATGTAATTGTTGGTTTAGAATCTTTTGGACAAGCAAGTTATGAAACTGAATATAATGGCGGAATGGGGTCTAACGGATTAACTTCTGCAAGACACGATGTTTTTGATAATTATTTAGCGGCTAAATATCCTGAAAGTTATGATGCAGCAGTTCCTGCGGATTTAGTATATTCAGGAAAAGCAAAATTAACGGACGCTGTTGAGAATTCTCCAATTGATGCTGGTAAATTAGTACTATCTCCAACAAGAACGTACGCACCTATTATTAAAGAAATTTTATCAAAATTTAATTCAGATACTGTTCACGGAATGATTCATTGTTCTGGTGGAGCACAAACTAAAATTTTACATTTTGTAGATGCACTACATATTGTAAAAGATAATATGTTTCCAATACCTCCTTTATTTAAGTTGATACAAGAACAATCTAAAACAGATTGGAAAGAGATGTATCAAGTATTTAACTGTGGGCATAGAATGGAGCTTTATGTATCTCCAGAAGTAGCTGAAGATATTATAGCGATCTCTAAATCATACAATGTAAATGCTCAAATTGTAGGTAGAGTGGAAGCTTCTGAAACTAAGAAATTAACTATAAATAGTGAATTCGGAACTTTTGAATACTAAATAAAAGTACCTAAACGACTATTTTAAGAATATTAAATTATTTAAACCTAAACAATGTTTTTATTGTTTAGGTTTTTTATTGGTTAATTTTAAATGATATTTTATGTGGTTTGTAGATAAAATAATAGCCAATAAAAAGGAGTAAGTGAAGTTGAATATAGGTTGGCTTGCAATTTTAAAATCGTACAAAAAAAGGTGTTAAAGAATCGATAAAATATTGCTATAAAAGTGATTACTTCGTTATTTTTGTTTAGAATAAGAATAAAAAAGATGTGGAAAGTACATTACGATAAAGTAGGTAAAGAAAATCACCCTCCTGCTTATACATTGAGCCAAGCATTAGTTTTAATGAAAGGTAAAGGTGATTTAAGTGAATTTAAAGCTATTGATTTAGGCTGTGGTAATGGTGTAGATACTTTTGCCATGCTAAGTGAAGGTCTAGAGGTGTTGGCTATAGATAAAGAGTCAGATTCTTTGCAACATATACAAAAGTATATAAATACTGAACACACATCAAAGGTTAACTTTAAAAACACCTCTTTTGAAAGTTTAAAAGAGTTGCCTTCTGTTAATTTGGTTAATGCAACCTTTTCTTTGCCTTTCTGCCATCCAAATAAATTTGAAAATTTGTGGACTATTATTCTTAAAAGTATTAATGCTAAAGGTTTCTTTTCTGGACATTTTTTTGGAAAAGAAGATTCATGGAGTTCTAATAATGAAATGATTTTTCATGATGAAAAAGGAGTAAAGAATTTATTTGAAGATTTTGAATTGTTATATTTTAAGGAAACTACCAAAAAAGGAAAAACCTTATCTGGTAAAGAAAAATTTTGGCATGTTTTTCATGTTGTAGCTCAAAAAAGGTAGTTACCTTAATGAATAAACTTTCTGTTTTTATGAAGTTAGTTATAGTTTTTGAAGAGTTCGTCGAGATATAATCCATAAAACAAAGCTATAGAGTATACTTTCTAATACAAGACCGTAATATACTCCTTGAATATCATGATATTTTGTAAAAATGAATATAATGGGTACGAAAAGAAATAGTTGGCGACCTACAGGTAATAAAGTAGCTAGTTTAGCTTTACCAATACTTTGAAAAAGTACGATACTACTAGATGATATTGGAATAAAGAACAAAATACACAATATCATTTGTAAATTAAATATTTCTGTTTGATTAAGCTCTTTGTTTGGTAGCATAATATTAATTAATATTTCAGGAAATAAAAATATAGGTGTTACTAATATTAAGGCAAGTATAGTACCAGCCAACCTATAAATAGATACACCTTTAAGGCATCTATGTATTTTTTTAGCTCCGTAATTTATTCCGATAACAGGTTGCATTGATTGAAAAAGACCCAAAACAGGAATAGCTAAAAAAGAGAACAATCTAAAAGTAGCGTTAAAAAATGCCATTGCCTCTAAGTTTCCATATAAAGCAACTAGCCTAAACAATATAAATTGCCTAAATATATTAGATAGTTGCATTGAAAACGCTGAAAAACCAATACTTAAAACACTTTTAATAATTTTAGGTTCTAATTTTATACGAAACTTAGTGGTGCTAAAAGTTGCTTTTCTTCGTATAAAATATAAAGATGTTAATAAGCTATATAGAACCATTGTAAGAATACTACTCCAAGCAGCACCAGCAACTCCCATGTTAAAAACACCGATAAATAAAGGGGTTAACAAAAGGTTTAAAATTACAGAAATTAAGGTGAAGCGCATTGCTTGCCCTATTTTACCTTCTGCACGTATTAAGCCATTGGCAGAAAGCCCATAAATACTAAAAAAAGCACCAAGAATATATATACTATAATAATCTAAAGCATAGGTAAATAATTCTGCTGATATACCTAATAAAGAAACTATTTCATGAGAAAAAATAATACCAGGTATGATTATTATAGCAGCCCCGATTAGGGATAAGGCTATCATATTTGGAATGATTTTTTGTTGAATTTCAGTATTATTTGCACCTATAGCTCTACTAAGAACCGATGCAGAACCAGCAGCTACAAAAACGGTAACACTTGTAACAACTAACATTAAGGGAAATAACATTGAAATTCCTGTAAAGGCCTTAACTCCTATAAAATAACTAGTATAAAATATATCAACGAGTCCGTTAATAGATATAACCATCATTCCTAAAATACTAGGAGTAGAAAGTTTTAGCATAAGTTTCCAAAGGTTGTCATTTAGAAAGTCTGGCTTTTTTTTAGGTTTTAGCATTGTAAATTTCATTGAAAAATATTTTAGGAGTCTATTTTTTAAAAGCCTTAGTGAAAATAGTTTTATTGAAAAAAATGAATGATAAACCAAAAAGGAAAAAAGAGATACTTATAATTTCTATTAAACTACTTCTAATGTTTTTAATTTTAGATGAGTTGTTTGTGTTCAGATTAAATTCAGGGAGATTTTTATAATCGTTATTTGTTATTTGTTTATTTAAAAAGAGTCTGTCAAAATAAAAGTGAGTAATTTCTTTATGGAAATTCGTAATTGACAGATGAAAGTCTTGAAAAATTGCAGCATCCGTTTCTGTAATTTTATTTAAAATGTTTTGAGTATTTACTGCGGGATTTGCCCATTGAAATAATGAAATCCATTTTTGACGTAACTGAATTTGGTTAAAATAATCAACAACTTTCTTTTTGTGATGGTTGTCGTTTAGAGCGGTAAAAGCTGCATAAGCTTTAGACATTGTATTTACATCAATTAAAGCTTTGGCTTCCTTTAAATCATCACGGTAGTTTAGGTATTCACGAATTACAGACTTGGCTTCGTTTATGTCTTCTTCGTTTTCAAGACTTTTTCTTCGGGTTATATCTGCAAGTGACATATTATCTATTGGGTACGCGATATTGGCATATACATTTATTACAGCAGGTAAAACAATTAGAAATAAAAGCCATAACCCAGCAGCAGAAATAGCTGTTAGAGAAGAGTTTTTTTTAAGACTAACTAAAAAGAACATTAAGGTAAACCAAAAACTGAAGTAGCATAAAATAGCGGTTATCCATAGAGCAATGGTTAAGATTTTTACATTCGTAGCTATTAAAAAACCAATAGAAGATAAGAGAAATGCTATGCCTGCAATTAATACGTAGTAAAAAGAAATTCTAATTAATAATATTTTTCTTAATCCTACGGTTTGTAGCAGTAACAGCGGAAGCATTCCGTTTTCTTTTTCTTCAGCATACAATCCGTAAGTAAAAACGATTATAAGTAAGGGGAATAAGTAGATAAGGACAAAAGAAAGGTCGAAATTTCCAATGTATAGTTTAAGAGGGTTGGCTAATTCATTTTCAAATAATTGATAATACAGACTCGCAGCTGTTAGTTTACGGTAATAAGGCTCTATATCTCTTTGTCCTAACGACATGTGCGCTAAACTATGAGGATTTAAAACCGCATGATATTCATGTCTATACCATGCATAAGCAGGGTCGGAAGCTATATTAAACAGTTGTTTTTCTTTAACAGATGTGTGTTCGTTAGTAAAACTTTTTTTATAGTTTTCAAATTCATTTTTTTCAATACTTTGAACATTTTCGATTGTTTCTTGCTGCTTTGTTATTATAGAGTTTCCATAATATATGGCGTAGATACCTAAAAGAACAATCGAGGTTAATAGAATCATTTGAAAGATGTTTCTAATAATAGAAATACCTTCACGTTGCCATAATAGTAAAATTAACTTCATATCATTTTGCTTTTAAAAGTAGAAGGTGTTAGAAAGAGTATTGCTAAAAACCAAAGAGCTAATGAAGCTAGTTCTATCTTGTAATACTTTAATGTTTTAGTTACAATAAGTGCTTGGTATTTGAAATCTGAGATTGTTTCCCACAAGTTTCTTCCAGCTTTGTATTCATAAAACTCACCATAACGTGAGTTTTTTGCCATATCATAATTCATTGTTCGTATTAAATGTCGGCGGTAATTTTTTGTTTTTCTTTGAAAATCATTAAAACTATGCCAGTCAGTTGCAGAGATGGCCATCGAAAGGTTTCTAATTGCTATATAAGGAGCTATAAAACTCATTAAACTTTCTGTTTTATTTTGAAGGTCAAACTTTTTATGAAGTTTTTTTTCATGAAAATCGTATACTTTATTAGCATATTCTTCGCCCTCTTGCATTTCTATTCCACTAAAATTTAAGGGGAGTTTATGAATGGAGTCAACATTATATTCTTGTAAATAATTTTCTTTTAGTCTGACTAACCTTTCTTCTTTAGATTCATTTATTGCCATTCCATTTGCAATATCATGTTGTATACCTTCTTTGTATATTTTCATAGAAGGTAAAGGGTGTAGCGTTTCTCCCAAATTTGCTGAGGTTTTTGGGATAATAATTCCTGTTACGACCCAAAATATTAAGAGAGTTAAAAGGGCACTTCTAGAGCTAGAAGCTTTAAGAGAAATCCATACCGAAAAATTTGTAAAAATCCATAAATAACCAATGTAAAGAAGAAAAAGAAGTAGGGTGCGAAACCCTATATCATTCATTGCTGAACTATTTGTTTCATTTAAATCTACGGTATATAAGCCTATGAAAAAAGGAACCATTATTACTAAAATAATTACAAAGTAAGCTAAGATTTTACCTATATAAATAGACCTTATTGAAGTACCTTGACTAATTAAGAGTTTAAAGGTTCCTGTTTTTCTTTCTTTAGTAAAAGTTTGAAATGTTATAAATATAATAAGAAGTGGTAATAATAATTGAAGTACCAAGGCTGCGCTTAATTCACCAAAACGAATCATATTCCCGTAACCTTGTGCAGGCCTAAACATAAACTCATGAGGATAGTGCGCTTCTAAATAAACAGAAGTTCCAGTATAGGTGTCTAAACCAAAATCAAAAAGGCTAAGAGGTGTTTTTTGTTTAAAAACAAAGGTACCGTAGTGTGCAGCAATGTGGGGATGTTTGTGTCCTTGATCTAGCCATTCAGTTCTTCTTTCTTTTTGGGCGGTTTCTACCATTGCAGTTTGATGTTTATAAGCAATGTGGCCTCCATATACAGCAAAACCCAAAAGAACTATAATTATGGTAAATAAAATTTTTAAGGAATTTTGCCTAATTACACTCGTAAGCTCCTTTTTAGCAATTAAAAAGATTTGATTTTTCATCTATTTAAATTTTTATAGATATCTGTTAAATACACAGCCTGGTTTGGTCTTAATGTTTTTTATTACCACTTCATATTAAGTGTGCATATGCTTTAAGTACTTTTTCTCTAAATCTTGAAAAGAGACTTGATCAGATTTCATTAAATCAACTAAGAGACCTTCTTTCATGATTCCTATGTGAGTACCTGTATCTTTGGCGCGAAAAAGATCGTGAGTTGCCATTAAAATGGCGACTTTTTGTTCTTTCATCTCTAGTAAAAGTTGTGAAAATTCATTACTTGCCTTAGGATCTAATCCAGATGTAGGTTCATCTAAAAGTAAAATTTTAGCTCCTTTTGCTCTTGCTAAGGCAATACCTACCTTTTGTCGCATTCCTTTAGAGTAGCTACTTACTCTTTTTAAGATGAAATCTTCTTGCAGTCCTGATTGTGAAAGTAAAAAAGCTAATTCATCTTTCTTTTGATTTCCACCTTGAAGACCACAAAAAAAGTGAAGATTTTCAAGCCCTGTCATATCTTGATACAATTGAAGATTTTCTGGGATATAAGATAGCCATTGTTTTGTTTTTTGTGGGTGCTTTTCAACATCAAAACCATTAACAAAAGCATTTCCAGAAGAAGGGTCTATAAAATTTAAAAATAAGTTTATAGTTGTTGATTTTCCTGCGCCATTTGCCCCAAGCAGGCAAAAAATTTCGCCTGCTTCTATTTTTAAATTTAATGAATCTAGTGCGGTGAAATCACCGTATTTTTTTGTGAGATTTTTAGCTTCTAGCATGTGGTTAAATGGTTATTTTTTTAAATCTTCTATACCTGAGATATAACCTCCAGTAGAAGTAAATAATTTACTAGAAGTATTCGAGGTAGTATCAAAACTGAATACAGCATTTTCATCATTGGTAGCTGTTGTAAATAGTAATTTATTATCCTTGTAAGGAAGAATTATCATTCTACGAGAACCATAAGTTGTTGGAAGCCCCGGTACAGCACCTAAACTTGATTTATTTTCTAGGTCTAACTCAAAATATTTAAACTGTGGCTCACCAGTTTTAAATTCATAAAAATCAGTTTCGTCTTCAACCTTTGCGGTAAAGCTTCTACCATTAGGTGTTTGATAAATTCCGTAGCAAACATTTCCTGTAGCATTTTGCATATCCATAAAATAGTTTGGGTCAAAAGAAGTTTGTCCGTTACTTATTTTTAAGAGACCACTAGGACTGTTACCTCCACTTAGTTTAGTTCCTAAACCTTGTACGTAAATATCGCCATTACTAGTTTTAATCATTCCAGTATTAGCTGCCTGTCCACCAAAAACCATCCCTGTTCTATTGTCGGCTATAATTTTTTCTACCACTTTTTGGTTTAAATCAATTACAGCAACATAAGCAGAGTCGTTTAAAGGAGCGAAATTGTTTTCGTAATGCAAGCCCATAAATAATTTACTGTCTCGTGCCATCATATCTAAATAATAAGTACGAGTAGCTTCAGGAAATCTTTTGGTAATTGAAGTTAAAGGAACTTCTCCTGTAATACGCATTGTGGTAGGGTTAAAAATAATAAGTTTTGAAATACCACCAGCAACAGATGCGTAAGCAACACTTTCACTTTCAAAATAAACTGTAGAAAAAGTATTAGCACCAGGAACCACAATTCGTTCTTCTTCAGTAGTATCTCCATTGTCGTTAAATGAATATTTAACTAAAGTTGCAGGAGCCCCAAAAGGTGAAGCGTATAATGCTTTGTTGTAAGAAACAGTACCTGAATTTCCATTTAATTCTAAAGCCTTCTCATTTCCTATGGTCGAAAAATTTAAATCTTCAACACCTTGTATATATGAGGTTTGATTAGGCCATGCACCACTTACGGTAGTAATACCAAAGTTTAAAGTAATAGGATTTGGGTCATCTTTTTTAGTAGGAGTATCATCACTACATCCTATTAATGTTATAGTTAATGCGATGTAAAATAATAGTGCTGTGATTTTCTTAAAAAATTGTTTTTTCATTTTTTCTACTGTGTTTAATCTCTCGTTTTTTCGAGTTTAAGGGTTAATTTATTTAATAAAGGTTCTGAGTGTTATGCTAAATGCCCTTCCTGGACGTTGTGCACTAAAATTGTCGAATACTTTTTTGTCGAAAATATTGGTGATTTCTGAGGTAATCGCCCAATGATTAGAAGGATGTGAAATAGTTACCCCTAAGTTTTGAGTAAATTGAGAAGGAATTATATTTTTAAAATCTTTATTTCCGTCTACTGCCCAATAAAGGTAAAATTCATTAACGTAGTTGGCAGACCACCAAAATGAAATATTATTTTTTGTACTTAGAAATTTCTTTCTATGATATCGAATCTCCCCATTTCCAAATAAATATGGAATATTAGGAAGCCTTGCGTTGAAATAACGATTGTTTACTGCTCCTGTAATACTTTTAGAAGAACGATTTCTTAAATCTTGGTAAGTCGCGTTTGCTTTTATATCAAGAGTTTTGAATGGGCGATAGCGTATTTCTGTATCTATACCAAGAGTACGTGATTTTAGTAAATTTTGATATTGCGCATAAAACTTAGAAGTACGTAGCCAAATAACATTATTTGTATTTCGGAAAAAAAGATTGGTGTCCCAATTAATTTTTTTTGAGTTTAACTGAAAACCTACATTTAAATTATGGCTTTGCTCTGGTTTTAAAAAAGGGTTCGGTTTTACTAATGTGAAATTACCAAAAAGCTCTATTTCATCAGGAAGCCTAGTAGCATATTCGTAAGAAGATTTTACCAAAAATTTCTTAGAGAATCGGTATCTAAGAGATTGCAGAAATCCGAAATTTGTAGCTTTTTGTTCGTTTGGAATATATTTTAGATTCTGAATTGCATAGCCATTAGCATTCATCCAAAAATGCTTTACACCTGTGTAGGTTGTAAAATTTCTTGAAAAATTATGCTCATATGCCAAACCAGTAGCATTTTTTAAAAGACGGGTAGGGTTTGCAAAAAAGTCTTCTCCATAAAACTCGGCAGCAATTGGGTCTTTTCCTATTCTTTTAGACCAGGCTGAAAATATATTTAAGGTAAAATTACCTTTTAGCCATGGACTGTATTTTATATTAATTCTGTTTAGGAGGTTTTGTGAAGTGAATTTTAAATTATTTCGCGAAGTAGAAATTTCACCTCCATCTGTTCGTTGACCAAAAACTTTACCATCCCAAGTATAAATATTTAAAGAAGTATCTATAAAATTACTTTTAGTATTGTTATAAGCAGTATACCATTTGATATCAGTATTATTTAGAATTTCCTTTTTTTCATATTCTAAAGATGTACCTATAGTAGTTTCGTCATAAGTAACTTCTCCGTAAGGTTGCGCCATAATTGCATTATGTTGAATATCATCTTTTAGTCCCGAATAACGGATGTTAAAAATGAGGCGGTCAGCATAATTTTTATCATAAACACCAGTGTAAAAGTTTAGTAAATAATTAGAAAAATTATCATGAAAACGTTTGACAGTTACAGGTTTTGGATTTCCAAATTCATCAGGGATTTCAACATCTACTTTATAATCATTGTCAGAATGATTGTAAAATGAATGCACTCCAAATATCCAATTTTTGTTGGTGTTTACGAATTGACCATTTAGATTTACTTTATGACTATTAAATGAGCCAGCTGAGTATGAGGCATCGAGGTAATCGGAATATGATTTTCGAGTAAGAATATTTACACCACCACCAAGAGCATCAGCTCCTAAGTTAACAGGAACAACGCCTTTATAAACTTCTATTTGGTCTATTAAACTTGCTGGTAATGCATTTAAGCCTAAACCTGATCCGAAATAAGATAGTGGAATTCCATCTATAAAAAAGGGTATAGATTTACCAGTCATTCCATTCACATAAATTTTTGCATTACTACCAAAACCACCTGTTTGCCTAATATTTACTCCAGGAATTTGCTTAACAATATCACTAGTATTTGTATTTCTCTCGCGAAATTTTTTCATTTTTACTATTGATACATTTGCGGCACTTTCTCTTTTTTGTTGAATTTTTGATTTACTTGTAATGGCTATTTCGTTAAGTTGGTTTTTCTCAGGTATTAATCCAATCTTAACCTTAGTTTCTTTAGAGGTGTTCACTGTTATATAGCTAGTTTCAAAACCTATAAAAGAAATTTCTAGTGTGTAATTTGTTTCTGATAATTTATTAAAATAGAAAGCACCATTTTTATTGGTGATGGTTCCTTTGTTTAATTTTAGTATTTGTATATGAGCTCCGGTAAGAGGGATTTCTTTGTCATCTGTAACTATTCCTGTAATACTCTTATTTTGAGAATACGCGTAATTACTTATTAATAGACAGAGTAGTAGTTTTAGAACTTTCATTAAATTTTTAATATTTAGAACTTCTGTAAATTATAGAGGTTCTGTTGCTATAATTTTATTTGTTTAATGAGTCCTTGTTCTTGCATTTCTTTCAATACATCATTTTCTTTTTCAGATAGACTATCTTTATTTAGTAGTCCATCAGATTTATCCCATAAGTCTTTAGCTTCAGGTGAAAGCCAAAAAGCTTCATCATCATCTTTTTTTAGTAAACAATCCGATCCATTTTTTTTACTTATAGATAGGATTTCTTGATTTCTGATTAAAAAATTACTTGTTTCCTCTGTTAAATTAAGTGTTTCACGTTCTTCGTTATAAAGTAAAAAGGTTTTTCCTTTGGGTATTGAAATGTGTTTAGTTTCTTCTGGAGTCATTTCAAAAGCTTCCACTTCAGTTTTCATAAGCCCCTTTAAATCAATAGCTGTTTTTACAATTTTTACAGGAGTCGGTTCTTTTGAATTGTTATGAATTATAGCTGTTTTTTCGGTTCCTTTTTCTGTTAGAGAAATAAGGGAAACTTTTTCTACCCAAAAATGATCATCAAGAGCTGTTTTTGAATATTTTATATTCCCATTATTATGAATTTCAGAAATAAGTGAATATTTACCTAAAGAAGCATTTTCTGGAACGTTATAGGTAAAATAGTAATGACGACCAGATTGTATATTTGTTAGTATTTCTACGAGTTTTTCTCGTTTGCAAGGGCCTTGAAGGTAATCAGCTATTACTAATAGGGGAATGTTTTTGTTTAAATATTTAGGCTTTTTAATAGGTTCTAGCTCTTTTTCATCTTTATTTGGGGTAGGGAAGGCAATAACATGCTTTTCAAAAAGCATGGTTATGTTACCATCTGGGTCTTTAACTCCAATTTTAACGAATGGAGATAAATGGGTGTCTTTTAAGTGAGAGGTATTGAAGTTCCAGTGTATAGTGACAGTACTACCTGGTATGGTTCTTTTTGGGAAAATACTCATTACTTACTTTTTCAATTTTTTAATATTTTCTTTACTGTATTTTTTCGGGTACAATTCAAACCATTTTTCTACTGTTTCTTCTCCGAAATAATCATAGGTAGTTGATAGGAGGAACTCTAGTTTTTTTAAATAATTTTCTCGTGATGTATCGTGCGAAACTTTTAGTTCTTCTTTTTTCTGGTCTTTTTCAGCTTTTGTAGCAGGAAGATGATGAAAGTAGGGAGTGTTCATATATTCTGTACTGAATTTATGATATAAAGGGGTAAATAAGATAAGGTTGTGCCACATCTCATCTATAATTAGCAAATCATCGGGTATAAATATTCCTGGAATTTGACTTATGTATAAAAATTTAAGTGTTTCTGATAAGATATCTTCAACTTCATTTTCTGGAACATCGTATGTATCCATAAACCTTGATATAACATTCACATCTGTAAACGATAATAACTTAGTTAGTTGGTTTTCATTTAGTTTATTCATTCTTATTGTTGAGGGTTTAGGAATTTCATAAATTTTTAAAAAGCGGTAGAATTAATTCTACCGCTTTAATTCAGAACTATAAAGTATGGTGACAGTGTCCACAGTTACTACAGTGCATGCTTCCACTTGCTTGTTTTGCTTTATTAGCTAGAATTCTTGAGATAATTGATTTCTTGTTTTTCATAATTATAATATTTTCAAGTTATATACCTACTCTATGTAATAAGGTTTTCGGTTTCCCCTAAGTTTTAATGCTATAAAGTATGGTGACAGTGACCGCAATTACTACAGTGCATACTTCCGCTAGCTTGTTTTGCTTTATTAGCTAAAATTTTAGAAATGATTGATTCTTTAGTTTTCATGACTATAATGTTTAAAAATTATACCTACTCTATAATTATAGGGTTTTCGGTTTCCCCCTTTCGTTGCAACGTTATTTTGTATATGTGAAAAATAGATAAGCGTAGGCCTTCCTATATTAGGTGTTGTTTAAATTTTTTTAGTAACTAGCTTATTTTTAGTGTAATAAGTATGTAGGTTAAAAAAACAATAGTGTAGCCTGTGTTTTTAAGCAGTTTTCACTTTTATTCTTTTAGAGAAAAACTGTTTTCATTTCATTTATAAAACTTAAGCATGCTTAAAAGCATAGCATATGTTATTTTAAATATGCCTAAATTTTATAATGAAGTTGGGGTGTAAGTGAAAAACTCTTACGGTTAAAAAGGAGGGGGGCGAGAAAATAGTTGATTAGAAGCAATAGTGCTTGAGATAAGAAAATTATAGTTTTCTAATTTCTCTATCTGAATACTATATTTAATTTCTTTAAATGTGTAATCTATAATGTTAAATGGAAGTGTGGGAGTTAGGTTGTGTGAAATGACATGATCACAAGTCGTACAATCTAATGGATGATTTTTGTCGTCGGAGTGAGACAGCATGTGTAGTCCTGCCATTTTCATAGAAATGAAAATAACAAGAAGCAAACAGGTAATGCTATTTTTTAGACGATCACTTTTCATTAAAAAAAATAATTATTCTTATTTAGTTTTAGTCAAAAGTAGAGAATTATTTCACTTAACGCAACTAAATAGCGATAAACTATTGCGATTTAGTTGCGTTATGGTGCTAAATGCCTTGCTAACAGGTGTTTTTATATTGTTTAATAAATGAATGGAGAATGTGAAAAGAAAGCAATTATTAAATAATGTTATGAGGTATTTGTTTGAAAATGAGAACGTTTTAGTTTAGTTGTTTGTTGTATAAATACGCTTTATAGTGAGGGTAAAATCCCTATATACAGGGGGCTCTATATTTATGTATAAATGTATTTTTACGAATAGAAATAAGCAATTATAGCTTATCAATATTTAAAAATAATTTTAATGAAAAATTTTAAAAAATATTTCACTTTAGAAAAAGAAGGAATAACGCACTATTTTTTAATAACTCTTAAAAAAAAATATAACATTCTTGTTAGTG
Source organism: Tenacibaculum ovolyticum DSM 18103 (assembly GCF_000430545.1). Taxonomy (GTDB): domain Bacteria; phylum Bacteroidota; class Bacteroidia; order Flavobacteriales; family Flavobacteriaceae; genus Polaribacter; species Polaribacter ovolyticus. Next base: position 212,297 of record NZ_AUMF01000009.1, on the reverse strand, counting down.
GTGTATTAGGGCAATATCCGATCATAGAAATAAATGATTTTGAGAATAAAGAAATTGCAAAGCAAAAAGTAGATGCTATTATTCTAACGAAGTTAGAAGAGGATTATAAAGAAGTAGAAGCATCAAATGAACTTTCTGTTTTTTCAATTGCAATGGAGCAATTAAAGACTGAGGATGTAGCGCAGTTTGAAAAAGGAATACTCATTTTAAAAAAGCTAGTGACTATTTATTATAATAGCGATAAACATCCTTTTGTTACATTCTTAGGAGTTAAGATGAAAGATGAAAGTTTAGTTACTGTTTCAATACTGGATGAATACCTTAAAAAATACATAGATAAACTATCATCTTCTTCGTTGGTTTCTATCTTTAAAATGACATTACAAAATATTTATTTTAATTTTGAAGCAACTAGTTTTGTTTTAGAAGAAATTATAAAAAGGAAAGATTTAAAAGCTCAACTTGCTGTTGTAAAACAATTTTATAAAGCTTGTGAGTATTATGATGCAGGTCATCGATTTTGGAGTTCAACTAATCAAGATGAATTAATAGATTCTCACTTCCCTAAATTTGAATCGGAAGCATTACTTGAATTATTACGAGAAGCTTCTGGTGATTTTCTGAACACCGATGGAGGAGACTGTATGGACGAACTTTTTGCACCTGCACTACACAATACAGAAAATGTTGAAATTCAGCAAAAGATATTAGACGTTTTAGAAATTTATAAAAAAGAATATGAGGAAGAGGAGTATGTTTACGAAGGATATTTTGATGAATTATTTGAAAATATTTTAGAAGCGGCTTCAGTTAACGTAAAAAAGGGGCTTGAGAAAATAAATGAAAGAAAAGAGAGTAGAGCGTTTTTTTTAGAAGCAATAGAAGAGGTTAATCTATTAAAAATACAGGAATTCTTAGAGAAAGGGATAATTCCTGATAAAGGGCTTGTTAAAAAGATTATCGAAATATCATTAGAAAGCAAGAATTTATCTATTATTAAATTATGCAAAGAAAAAGGAGTGGAGTTTAATATTGAAGACTTATTTAATAATCCAACTGAAAATGTTGAGGTATTAAAAGAATGTATTGAGTCAGATATAGTAGATGTTACTTATATAAGTAAAAAATCAAATAAGAATCTATTATTTTTTGTTTCCGAAGATAAAATTCTTTTAGAAGCTTTACTTAAGAAAGGGGTTGATGTAAATCATATTGATGAAGATGGTAAAACTATTTTAATGCGTATATGTTCTTATGCTAGAGGCGATGAAGAGGTGTATATAGAAGGTATAAATTTACTATTAGCTTATAAAGCAAATCCTAATATAAGTGTAACTAGTGAAGGATGGGAAAAAGGAACAACAGCTTTACATTATGCGATAGAAAATAAAGCAGTTGAAATTGCTAAATTATTAATTAACGCTTCTGCTGATGTAAACGCTATGCGTGATAATGGAAATAATCCTTTAATGTTGGCGCACAAGGCAAACAATAGTGAATTGATTGATTTGTTGGTTAAGGTAGGAGCAACTGCCCCTGAAGAGGAACTTCTAAAAATTGAGTTCTTAAGATGTGCTTCTCAGAAACAATGGGATAGAATTTTAGAGTTAGAATGGGATATTATTTTAGCATACCCAGAAGATTTTACTGTTGTTTTACGTTTAGCTGAAGCGCATTATTTTTCAAGATCAAATTATGAGCAAGCTGCTATTTACGCAAAAAATGCATTACAATTAGAAGTTAATAATAGCTCTTTAAATATTCTTTTTATGAGCTCAATTAGGCTTGGGAAAATTCAAGAAACTATTGATGTGTTTTTAGCGCATAAGAAACAATTTAGCCCTGAAAGAATTTTAGCAGATAACATAATTGCAAACCTAGTTGTTGCTTATTGTGCAAGTAATCAGTTAAAAGAAGGTGTTGAAGTTTTAAGTCCTTATTTTAGTAAGGTTGAAGAATCTAGAAAGGTAAGAGGAGTTATGAGTTTTAACATCGCTTGTATGTATGCGTTGGTAAATGATACTCACGAGATGTTACCTTATGTAATAAATGCATTAGAAAGAGAGTATACTAAAGATGATTTTCTTAAGGAAAGTGATTTTGCTAATTACCATATGAATGAACTGTTTTTATTTATTTTAAATCAAAACCATAAAGAAAATATAGAATTAGAGGAATGTATAGAAGATAGTGAGACGAATACATTTAAGAAACTAAGCGTAAAAGCTTTTTATAATACTGGAACGTTCTCGTTTGAAAATGATGATCATGAGTTTACATATACAACTGGTGGTGTTGGAGAAAAAGAAAAGGTAACTAGACGATTATATATTTCTAAAGCACAGGCTTTAACAGTATATTTTAATAAGCTTAAAAAAATGCCTAATGAAGATAAAAACATGTACTTTTTATTAAAAGAAGATGATTCGTTACAAAATAAGATTCTTTTAGAAGTGCCTAATCAGTTAGATTTTTTATCAGGAAATAAAATTACAGCATCTATAGATACGCCTATAGTGTTTACAACTAATGCAAAATCAGGAGATGCTTTACTTGATTTTAATGAAGGTGAAATACCTGTGATGTCTAAAAGATTTGTTGATTTATTAAAAGAAGCTGGAGTCGATTCATTGCAAACTTTTCCTGTGTTAATAAAGAGTAAAAAGGACGAAACTGTGTGGGAAGATTACTTTGCAGTAAACTTTTTAGATGTAATAGCATGTGGTGCTTTTCCTACATCTTTATTTAAGAAAAACAAACCTAAACATGGTATTCGTTGTGAGTTGGCTATTGATACTGAAAAAGTTGTTGATACGTTGTTGTTTCGTTTAAAAGAAGAGTTGTCTACGGTTGTTTTGCATCGTAGTGTTGTTAAATATCTTATAGATAATGACCCAGAAGAGCTTGTAAAATGGGAGTTTAAAGGTGTTATTCACTAGCTTTTTATAGTGCTGTTTCTTACAAAGTTATAGCGTTTATTGTTGCAATTATTTATAGTATTAATACTTAATAAAATAAGATTAATCATTTAGGTAATTGCAACAATTTTTTTATCAATAAATATTTTATAGAGGATATGTTTGTCTGTTATGAAAATATCCTCTAAATTTGCATTATAATAATAAAAAAATGTTTTCAAAATCATGTGAATATGGACTTCGGGCAGTAATATATATTGCACAACAGAGCGCACAAGACGTTAAAGTAAGTCTATCTACTATATCTGAAGCTATAAACTCTCCGCAAGCGTTTACGGCTAAAGTATTACAACAACTCACAAGAAACAATATTGTTAAATCGATAAAAGGACCTTATGGAGGTTTTATTATAGAAAACGGTAAAATGGAAACGATTAAGCTAAGTGATGTTGTTAAGGTGTTAGATGGAGATGCTATTTATACGAGTTGTGGTTTGGGTTTAAGTGAATGTAATTCAAAATCACCTTGCCCTCTTCATTATCAGTTTGTTGAGGTTAGAAACAAACTGAAATCAATGTTAAATAACACAACGTTGTTAATGCTTGTTAACGATATGAGTATTGATACATTTTTTTTAAAAAGATAAAAAAAAATTAAATTTAAAACGGATAAAAAGATCCGTGTATACGTTATGAAAAAAACAATCATTATAACCTTTATTTGGATTGGTTTTGTAGGTGCTATAAGTTTTATGGAATCATGGTTGAAATTTCAAGCACCAGGTATAACAACTAAGCTTGGCTTAGGAATTGGAAGGCTTGTTTTTAATGCTTTAAATATAATGGAGATCGTTTTTTTAATAACGATAATTGCAAGTTTGGTAATGCCTTTAAGAAAACAAAAACTACAATTTTTATATACTTTTCTCACTGTGATTTTTATAGTAATACTACAAACATTTTGGTTGTTACCTATTTTAAATGAACAAGCAGAACTAATTATTCAAGGCATAGAAGTAAAGAAAGGTAATTTTCATTTTGTGTTTGTTTTATTGGAGGTAATAAAAATGATATGTCTTTTCTTTTTTGGATTTAACCAATTAAAAAAAATAACAAATAAAATAGAATGAAAAGAAGTTTCAAGGAATAACTACTGATTACCCTAAATATTTCAAAGAATATATAGAATCACCCTATAAAGAATACTTAAAACTTAAATAAAACCACTGAAAAATATTTATGATATAAACATCCTGAATAGTCATTTAGCACGATGCTAAATGAAAAAATGAACTATATAACTTTTAAAATCAATCAACACTAAATAATGGATATTAATAATAAAACATTAGTAAGCAATATTGTTGCAGAAAATTATAAGTCTGCTAACATTTTTAAATCTTATGGAATAGATTTTTGCTGTAACGGAAATAGAAGTATAGAAACTGTATGTAACTCAAATAATGTTAAGGAAAACATACTAATTAAGCAATTATCAGATTGCTTTAAGACAGAAACAGATACAAACAATTATCAATCTTGGGATATTGATTTTCTTTCAGATTATATTTATAATAAGCATCATAAATATATTGAAAAGAAGGTGCCTGAAATTAAACAATATCTAGATAAGCTATGTAAAGTACACGGTGTGGGACATCCAGAGTTATTTGAAATATATAAGTTGTTTACTGAGAGTGCGAACGATTTAACAACACATATGAAAAAGGAAGAATTTATACTGTTCCCTTATTTTAAAAAGTTGGCTGAAGCTAGTAAAAATAATACAGCAGTTTCTAGTTCGCAATTTGATAGTGTTACAAGCCCAATTGCAATGATGCATGAAGAGCATGATAACGAGGGGCATCGATTTAGAAAAATATCAGAATTAAGTAACAATTACGCACCTCCTGTAGATGCATGTACTACATATAAAGTTGCCTATCTTTTATTACAAGAATTTGAAAACGATTTGCACAAGCACATTCATTTAGAGAATAATATTTTATTTAAAAAAGGAGTTGAATTAGAAAAAACTCTACAAAACTAGAAGGAAACATGAGAAAAACATGGATAGCATTTATTAGCGTTGTAACCCTTTCGTTTATAGCACTAATTTGGGTTGGAACTGAAGTATATCAAACACAACCACCTATACCTGATAAGGTTGTTGTAAAAGGTTCTGGAGATATTGTTTATACAAAAGAAGATATTCAAATAGGTCAGAATGTTTGGGAGTCTATTGGAGGTATGGAAGTAGGTTCTATATGGGGGCATGGTAGTTATGTAGCTCCTGACTGGACAGCAGATTGGATACATAAAGAAGCGGTTTTTTTACTAAAACATTGGTCTAATACTGATTTTAATACATCGTATGATAATTTAGATGTAGAAAATAAAGCGGCGATAAAAGCCCGTTTGATTAATGATATTAAAACTAATACATTTAATAATACTACAAAAACAGTTACAATATCAAAAGAAAGATTGGCAGCTATTAAAGCGAATGTAAAGCACTATACCTCTATTTTTTCTGAAGGAAAAGAAGAGTACGCTATTCCTAAGGGAGCTTTAACAGATGTTGTTAAGTTAGAACAACTGAATGCCTTTTTATTTTGGACTTCTTGGGCAGCTAGTACTAATAGACCTAATGAAGATTATACGTACACTTCTAATTGGCCACATGAGCCTTTAATTGATAATGTTATAACCAAAGATTCTCTTATATGGTCTGGGTTATCAATAGTTTTATTACTTCTTTTTATTGGTATTTTAACCTTCTATTATTTAAAGAACCATGAAAAAGGAGATATTATAACGCAGCCTGAAAAAGATCCTTTGGTAGGAATGAAATTAGTAGGTTCACAAAAAGCTGTTCTAAAATATTTTATTGTTATTTCACTTTTAATTGGGCTACAAGTAGTTCTAGGTATCATAACAGTACATTACACAGTAGAGGGGCAAGCTTTTTTTGGCTTTGACTTAGCAAGTTACTTACCATATTCTATTACTAGAACTTGGCATACGCAATTAGCCGTGTTTTGGATTGCAGCAACCTGGTTAGCTACTGGTTTATTTTTGGCGCCAATGATTTCTGGGAGGGAATTCAAATATCAAAATTTTGGAATCAATTTCTTATTTGTAGCACTACTTATTATAGTATTAGGGTCTATGCTTGGAGAATGGCTTGGAGTACACCAATTTTTAGATTTAACAACTAACTTTTTCTTTGGACATCAAGGATATGAGTATATGGATTTAGGTAGATTCTGGCAAATATTTCTTGGTATAGGCTTAATATTATGGGTGTTTATGGTTGGAAGACATATTATGTATGCTATTCGAAAAAATGATGAATCTAAACAGTTGTTAATTATTTTATTAATATCAGTAGTGGCAATTGGTATGTTCTTTTTCTCTGGATTAATGTATGGTGAAAATAGTAGTTTGCCAGTTATTAATTATTGGAGATGGTGGCTGGTTCATTTATGGGTTGAAGGGTTTTTTGAAGTTTTTGCAACTGTAGTAATTGCGTTTATTTTCTCTAAAATGGAAATAATATCTGCTAGAACTGCGGGGAGAGTTTCAGTAGCATCTGCAACTATATTTTTAGCAGGAGGTATTATAGGAACTTTACACCATTTATACTATTCAGGAACTCCAGTTCAAGCCATAGCTTTGGGTGCCACTTTTAGTGCATTAGAAGTTGTTCCTTTAACATTAATGGGGTTTGAAATTAAAGAGAGTTGGACTCTTTTAAAAAGTAAGCCTTGGATGCAAAGATATAAATGGCCAATCTTTTTCTTTATCGCTGTGTCGTTTTGGAATTTTATAGGAGCTGGTGTATTCGGGTTTTTAATTAATCCACCAATTGCTTTATACTACATACAAGGGTTAAATACTACGGCAGTTCATGCACATACAGCCTTATTTGGTGTATATGGAATGTTAGGGATGGGGTTCATTCTTATTTGTTTACGCTTTTATTCTAATAGAGTATGGGAAAGTAAAAAATTAAAAAGAGCTTTCTGGCTGTTAAATATAGGCTTAGTAGCCATGGTGTTATTTAGTTTATTGCCAATAGGTATAATTCAAGCATATACTTCAATTACAAAAGGATATTCTTTTGCTAGAGATGCTGAACTATTATATTCACCTGTAGTACAAACTTTGAAATGGCTTCGAATGATTGGAGATATTATCTTTTCAGGAGGAATATATTACTTCTGTTGGTTTACTATTTCTGAAACAATTTATAGCTATAAAATTAAAAATAATGCAAATTAACATATAGTTAATAAGTAGTTTTTGTGATTATAATAAATTTCTAAACTAAACCATTACTCGATATTAATTTGAGTAATGGTTTTTATGTTGCAACTATATTGTTTACTTATTGTAGCCTATAAAAACAGCTAGTGTAATAGAAATATGATCAAAGTAAGTTTCATACGTTTAAAGAGTGTCAAAAAAGTGTAAAAGAAATGTGAATAGTTACAAAAAGTCATGAAAATGTATGTTATTTACTGGTATTATGAATAAAACAAAGATTTACATATACAGTGGCTTGGCTTTTTTTCTTTTTTTAGGGCTACTATTTTCTTCATTCAATAAAAAAAACAAAGACTTTTCAGAGAAAGTTAAAATTTCTTTACGCGATGTCGGTAATCAATTATTACTCATTAATAAAGATTCTACCTCATTGGTTTTACCTGTGGTTGAATTAGCTAATTTTAAGTATGGATTGTCGTTTAAGAGTAAGCTTTCTTTTGATCCAGGTAAATTAGTTACGCTTGTTAAAGAGAGTTTAAAAAAAGTAGCGTTGTCTGAATCTTATAGAGTAGAAGTTTTACAATGTTCAGATAACGAAGTTGCGTATAGTTATCAAATGAGTTTTTTAGTAGAAGATGTAATTACACCATGTGCAGGAAGACTTCTGCCTGAAAATTGTTATAATATTCAAGTTAAATTTATTAAAGAAGAAACTTCTATTGTTAGTAGTCTATTCTTTTTAATAGGATTGTTTCTTTTAATAATTGTTTTTGTAATAGATTTTATCTTTTTTAAAAAGAAGAAAGTAGTAAATATTGAAGCTGAAGTTAAAAGGCATACAGATATAGGGAGTTTTCAGTTTTATCCAGACCAAAATAAATTAGTAAAACAAGCGGTAGAAATATGTCTTTCTAAAAAAGAATGTGAGCTATTGGCTATTTTCGTGGCAAACCCGAATCAAATTATAAAAAGAGAAGAGTTAACAAAGAAGGTTTGGGAAGATAAAGGTGTTTTCGTAGGGCGTAGCTTAGATACTTACATCTCTAAATTACGAAAAAAATTAAAAGAAGATAAAACTATTAAGTTGATAAATATTCATGGTGTTGGTTATAAATTAGAAGTGAGTTGATTAATTTACTTTAAGCTTTTAAATATTTTTTTTGTAAACATTTTACTGTTAGTAAGTTTTTAATTAGCTGTTTGTTAGGTTATTGCGTTTTGTTTCTGTTTGCTTTATGATATAAGTCATCTTTTTTATTTTTATTTTTTTTAACTTAGAGCTATTAAGTTTAAAGTTAAATTCTCTGAGAAAAACAATGAAACCTACAATAAAAGTTACCTCTAAAACGACATATACAAGGGAAGAAGCATTAACAGCAGCACTAAATTATTTTAAAAATGATGATTTAGCAGCAAGCGTTTGGTTAAATAAATATGCACTGAAAGATTCTGACGGAAATATTTATGAACGTACTCCTAATGACATGCATGAAAGGATTGCAAAAGAAATTGCAAGAGTTGAGAAGAAGTATAAAAACCCGTTAACAGCATCAGAAATATTTGAAGTAATTAAAGACTTTAAATATATTGTTCCACAAGGAAGTCCTATGGCAGGAATAGGAAATACGTTTCAAGTAGGTTCACTATCTAATTGCTTTGTAATTGGTAATGATGGAGATTCTGATTCTTACGGAGGAATTATGAAAATTGATCAAGAGCAAGTGCAGTTAATGAAAAGGCGTGGAGGTGTTGGTCATGATTTATCACATATCAGACCTAAAGGATCACCTGTAAAGAACTCCGCACTAACATCAACAGGAATTGTTCCTTTTATGGAGCGGTATTCAAATTCTACAAGAGAAGTAGCACAAGATGGTCGTCGTGGAGCATTAATGTTATCCGTTTCTATAAACCATCCAGATTCTGAAGATTTTATCGATGCAAAATTAACGCAAGGAAAAGTTACAGGAGCCAATGTATCAGTTAGAATTGATGATGCATTTATGAGAGCTGTAAAAAAGGAGGAAGATTATATACAGAAATATCCAGTTTTTAGCGCAACACCAAAAGTTTCAAAAACGGTGCCTGCAAAAAAGTTGTGGAAAAAAATAGTGCATAATGCATGGAAATCTGCTGAACCAGGAATTTTATTTTGGGATACAATTATTAACGAATCGGTGCCAGATTGTTATGCCGATTTAGGATATAAAACAGTATCTACGAACCCATGTGGAGAAATACCTTTATGTCCGTACGATTCATGTCGCTTATTAGCAATTAACTTATTTTCATATGTAGAAAATCCGTTTACAGAGAAAGCTGCATTTAACTTCGAGTTATTTAAAAAGCATATTGTAATTGCTCAAAGAATGATGGATGATATTATTGATTTAGAATTAGAGAAGATTGATAAGATATTAGAGAAAATTGAAGCAGATCCTGAGTTAGACAACGTAAAGGCTACCGAAAAGAACCTTTGGTTAAATATTCGAAAAAAAGCGCATGAAGGTAGAAGAACAGGTATTGGAATTACTGCCGAAGGAGATATGTTAGCAGCTTTAGGAATAAGGTATGGAAGTGATGAGGGGAATGACTTCTCAGAGAAAGTACATAAAGTATTAGGGATAGAAACCTATAGAGCCTCTGTAAATTTAGCGAAAGAGCGAGGTGCTTTTTCAATATATAATTCAGAAAGAGAAAAAGAGAATCCGTTTATTCTACGTTTAAAAGAAGCAGATAGTAAGCTGTATTATGAAATGTTAGAACACGGTCGAAGAAACATTGCATTGTTAACAATTGCTCCAACAGGAACAACAAGTTTAATGACACAAACTTCGTCGGGTATAGAACCTGTTTTTATGCCAGTTTATAAGAGAAGAAAAAAAGTAAACCCTAATGATAAAGGTTCTCGGGTAGATTTTGTGGATGAGGTTGGTGATTCGTGGGAAGAATATGTGGTTTTTCATCATCGATTTAAACAGTGGATGGAGGTAAATAATATTGATTCCTCTAAAAATTTCTCACAAGAAGAATTAGATGTTTTAATAAAAAAATCGCCGTATTATAAGGCAACCTCTAATGATGTTGATTGGTTGAGTAAAGTAACCATGCAAGGAGCTGTGCAAAAATGGGTAGATCACTCTATTAGTGTAACTATAAATTTGCCAAACGATGTTAGTGAAGATTTGGTAGGTGATTTGTATTTAAAAGCTTGGGAAGTTGGTTGTAAAGGAGTAACAGTTTATAGAGATGGTTCTCGTTCGGGAGTCTTAATTTCTAATGACGAAAAAAAGGAAGAAAAGAAAGGTAATGTGTTAACCTCAGTCCCGATTAAACGCCCAGAAGTATTGGAGGCAGATGTTGTTCGTTTTCAGAATAAAAAAGAAAAATGGATTGCTTTTATAGGTTTGGTTGATGGTAATCCGTACGAGATTTTTACAGGTTTAATTGATGATGAAGATGGTATTTTAATACCGCGTTCGGTAGAGGATGGTTTAATCTTAAAAAATAGAAATGAAGACGGTACTTCGCGTTATGATTTTCAATATAAAAACAAAAGAGGATATAAAACAACAATTGAAGGCTTGTCACACAAGTTTAATCCTGAGTTTTGGAATTATGCAAAGCTGTTTTCTGGAACATTACGTCATGGGATGCCAATTGATAAAATTGTTGAATTGATTCAGAGTTTACAATTAGATAGTGAGTCTATTAATACATGGAAAAACGGTGTTGTACGTGCGTTAAAACGTTATGTTGAAGATGGTACAGAAGTAAAAGGTCAGGCTTGTGATAATTGTAATTCTAATAATTTAATTTACCAAGAAGGCTGTTTAACTTGTAATGATTGTGGATCTTCTAAGTGTGGGTAAAACGTACCTAGTACTAAGTGTATTCAATAAACAATATAAAAAAAGTGTAGTTAAAAGCAAAAGCATTTAGGAATTGGCATTATGCCTAAGCATCCATTTGTATAAACGGTAATACAATGTTTGAAGTCTGGAGTAATTTGAGATAAAGGTATTGAAACAAAAGCTGTGATTAATAAGAAAGCTGTCAGTTTGGTGAAAAAAGAAGTCTTTCTTGGTTCCACAAATCCGATGTTAAGTTGGTCATAGTTGTATTCCATAAAGTAAAAATAGTAAAAACAAAATTAATTAAAAGTGTAGGTATCTCGATACCTTTAAAAACGGAAAAGATCATTGATATAATTTTGGTAAGTATAACTAGCCGTATATTAATAGCATAATATACGGTTAGCTAATAAATATTATAACGTTTTAATTTGTGTTCACTAAGTTATTAAACTTAGAGAAGCTGTTGGGTTTTAAAATGTTTTACAGCTTAAAATTAATTAGTATGTTTGAAAGAGATAGATACAAGTGTGTCTATATAATAAAAATAAACACATCAGTGTGTTTATTTATAGGTTGTAAAACATTAAAGAAAACTGTAAAATGAGTTGGATAATTGGAATTGTATTGATAATAATAGTTGGATTATATTTTTTGAATAAAAGAGACCCTGCAACTAAAAATATAGCATCAAGATATTATGCTTTAAAAGATATTTTTGGAAATGATAACGAGATAAGTGAGAAACAATATCTCGAAATGTCTGGAGTTTTTTCTCAAATAGTTTACATTCAAAATGGAAAATTATCTATTGATGATATAATATCGGAATCTGAAAACGCAGTAGAAAATGAATATGGAGAAAAATATAGTGGAGAAACTGCATTGATTAGATTTTGTGTCGGAATTAATAAACTGATTTATGAAATCAACGGATTAGACCCAATGGATGCTAATATGAAAGTTATAAAAGAGAGTAACTTGTATGAAAAAACAGTGAATAAAATAAAATCTAAAGGTTATTCAAAATTAGCCTACAGCTCAACAAATAATTATGTGATGCAATTCCCTGGATGTTTATCAGGAGATTATAACGGATTATAAATGTGAATAAAAAACGTTTTACAGCAATGGTAACCGTTGCGCAAGCCTATAATTTTATAAAAACAGCGATAAAACAAGCCTTTTTTAGGGCTTTTATTCTTTTATCAGGCTTCCTAAAAGTTGAAATTAAGTGAGCTTAAAACAAACATTTGTTTGCTTTTAAAGACATATTTAGATAAAATATCTAAAAATGATACTCCTGTATCATTTTTAATCTTTTTAGTAATGAATTTTAAGTATTTCTTTAAATTATGAGCAATAGCAGATAAATGCATTACCTTATTTGCAAAGTCGCCAAATCTTTTGATTTGGTATTAAAGAGAAAACTTAAAACAAAACACAAAAGATTTGGCTTGTGGCTAAACCGAAAGTAATTGCTTATTTTCCGCCCAACTTCTATATATTTAACGTTTGTGATGCGTACGAGAAATTATCTTTAATTTTGTGTATACACAACGGCATCAATCGAAAATTTTATTTAATTGCTATATGATATTCAAAGAAATTGCACAATCAAGACAAACGTCATACAATAAACTGTTTTCACATAAGTCATTTACTTTACTTTTTCTACTATTTATTTTATTTAAAATACAAGGACAGGAACTAAACCCAAAGGTTACCTTTTCCTCTTATTATGGGAATATTGGAGTTGATGATGCCGATGTCGTTACTGTTGACTCTTTAGGTAATACTTACCTCGGCTGTCATTCAAATTCTCAAAATCTACCTGGTATCGATAAATACCCTTACACGCTTAACAATGGTATGGATGCATTTGTAATTAAATTAGATAATGAAGGAAATGATATAGGTTATATAACTCAAATGGGCGGCTCAAAATGGGAAGCCGTACAAGGGGTGATTTCTGATTCCGATAGCAATATCTATGTTATTGGAACTACTTTTTCATCTGATTTCCCTGCTGATGAAAATTCATTTCAACGAACTTTTGGAGGAAGAAAAGATGCTTTTGTTGTTAAAATCAACGCTGAAGGAAAAATAGTGTGGTCAACATTTCTCGGGGGAAGTAATGAAGAAGATGGTAGGTATATAAATATTGATCAATATGGTAATGTTTATGTTGTTGGTTGGACAGCGTCAAAAGATTTTCCGACAACGAATGAAGCTTTACAACCTAAATCCGCTGGTGGAATAGACGCATTCATTGCAATTCTTAATTCTGATGGAAAAATACTGACATCAACTTATCTAGGTGGGTCTGGTGATGATATTGGTTTCTCAATTAAGTTAGACAGCACTGGTCAAATCTATATAGGTGGTACAACTAGTTCTATTGATTTTCCTGTCAAAAATGCTATACAGAGTAAAAATAAAGGAGATAATGATGCTTTTTTAGCCGTAATTAACAAGAATAGATCAGCTATTAACTTTGCTACTTATTGGGGTGGAGAAGGAAATGACCAGCTTAAGGGGATTGATTTTGATTCTTTAGGTAATATATACACAATGGGGTTTACGCATTCATTGAATTTTCCCATAACACAAAATGCTCTTCAAAAAAAACTTAATGGAGGTATGGATATTTTTATATCCAAATTCAATATCCAAGATTCAAACATTGTTTATTCAACTTATTTGGGAGGAAATAAACGAGATCGCCCAAGGAATTTTGCAACAGATTTATGCGGCAATGCATACATTGTTGGAAAGACTTCCTCTGATAATTTCCCTACAACTTCTCATACGCAATCTAAACGAAACGGAGAGGATAACGCTTTTATTACCTTGTTAGACAAAGATGGATTAAATCTCCTTTATTCAACTTTATATGGAGGAAACGGTTCGGATACTTTTGAAGGCATTGCTATGGGAGCTGATGGATCGGTAACCGTATCAGGATTATCCAGTTCAACAGATTTTCCTTTAGTAAATCCAATTCAAAAGACGATTTTAGGTGGGCGATTTGACATTATCGTTGCTCGCTTTATTTTAACTAATAAAAAATAAATTTTAGATCGGTTAAAAATAAAGAATTATCGAAGAAAATAGGCATAACAACAATTTGTATATTGCATATGATCCCTTCGAGAAGCAAACGCAACATGCATGAAACGTTGCCAATAATTTAAAAATAACGATAAAAATGATAAAATTCTTCTCCAAATTCTTCAACTCATCAAGTAATACTAAATTAATAAAAACAGAATTACCTGAAAGAGATTCTGCTGATGTTGAAAACAGATTGGGAGATTGGTTAGCTCATCCAAATGAATATGGAAAAAAACCTGTATATACAAAAGTTCTAGAAAAAGGAAGTTTTAGATTTATAGTAATACCAGATAGTTCAATAATGAAATATTCTTTAGTTGAATATAAAATGACCAAGGATGGAAAATCTGAGATAGGAATTGTTGATGAATTAAATGTTTGGAGCTTCCTTAATATAATAGATTATGAAAAGGTTGATATAGATGAATTAACTTATGCTTATAAAGGGAAATTATTTGAAATAATGGACTCAAAAATGCAAATGAGCAATGGGAAAACAAAACCTTATCGTTTTTCAATTAAAAATGAAGAAAAGAAAATAACTGATTACTTTAATAAAATAAACCCAGGAGGTGAATTTAGAATAAGTGATATAATTAAATTCTTTGATGAAATTACCTTTTTCGGGTTTAATATTACAAACCCTGAGAATGGTAAAAACATTTTGATACCTTCATATTTCAATTATGAATCTAATAAACATATCGATTCAGGTTTAATGTATGAAGAAGATCATATTCTCTTTCCAATAGCAATGTATGTTAAAATTGGCGCTATTTTTACTAAGCCTGTTGATTTGTAAGTTAACAAAAGTTGGCACCAAAGCCCATAATTAATACGGGTTTTGGTGCATAAACCAAAGTTTAGTGTATTTTATAATATCCGCCAAATCTTTCTGATTTGGCTTTAGAACAGAAAAATAAAACAAAATAAAAAGTTTTAGCTAAGTGCTTAATCGATTTTTAATCTCTTACTACGCGTAGTTAAACATTGTAAATAATTAAACAAAAATATGCCTGCAATTAGATTTGGATTTAGAACAGTAAAAGTCAAAACATATAAATTAGGTAAATTCAATATTTCTAAAGATGAAGCAGAGAGTTTTGCCGTTGAATATGATGGATTTGATTTATGGAATACTAATAAAAGTTTATCTGTAGAAATACCACAAATAGAGAAAAGAGTTAAATACTTTCATGTAATGTTCGTTCCTTTTTTTCCAATAGAAACTCAATGGACTATAAGAAACAAAAAAGGTGTCTTTAAAATAAATCAAGTTTGTGAACAAAAGGTAATATCAGTTTATCCTAAAAGTTATGCGCCTTGGTACTCATTCTTAGCTCCAATAATTTGTTTATTAGCAATAACTTTATACGTTGGTTTTGAAATTATTCAAGAAAAAATAAGCAAGTATAAATATGCTACAGAGATTGAAAGAAGATACTTAAAACTAAATAAAGAATTAGATAGTGTTTCTCCTCCATATTATATGGTTTTTGATAAACCTTACCCTTTGAAAGATGAATTTCAAAGAGTTGATTCTATTATTAATAATACTTTCTATATAAGTAATATTAAAAATAAAAAAAGTAAACTGGAATATGATTCACCCGATTATTTACATCATAAAGAATTTAAAACAAAAAAAATAGAATCTCTAATTGTTCAAAAAGATGATCTTTTATTACTAATACCTAAAAACATAGAGGAAAATTCTAACCTAAGAAACAACGGAAAGTTTAAGAGAATAATAACTATTTCAGACTTGGAGACATCAAATTTAGATTTTGACTTCGATCTTGGTGGAATTAGTATTAAAAACTCAGGAAAACCTTTAACTTTAATTGACTTTGAAAATAAAAGTACAGAAAAAGATAAATGGTCTGTTGTGATTAATAAATATATTGATACAAACAAAAAAATTAGAGCTAATTATACTCCTAAAAATAAATCAAAAGATTTATCGGAGCTTGTTTTTATTTTTTCTGATAATGAAGGTTTTTATGAGTATAAAGTTCAAGCGACTTATATGAAGACTAAATCCTTTACTGCTTTTGTTGATACTTCCTTTGAAATGATAAAATAACGATTTACAGTAATTACTATAATTAATACGGGTTTTGTTACTTAATCTAAAGAACAGCTCTTTTATATACGTACTTAACCATATCTGAAAAACATTAGCTATAATTTACAGGATGAAAAAGACACTTACAATTTTACTGTTTTCTTTAATTCTATTTTCGTGTAAAAAAAATAAACATGAAAAAGAACTAATAGGAAAGTGGTTTGAAATTAAAGAAACAAGCAAGTTGGAGTTTAAAAAAGGTTCTTTAATTTTTTCAGACTTAACCGTAAGGAAATTTGAATGGAAAGCTAATGAAAATAAAATATCAATTCTAATAAAAAACGATTTTAACGATTCTATTAAAAGTAATTCTTTAAAATTTAAATTAAACCATGATACTTTAATAATTAAAACCAATGAAAAAGTTGAATTTGATGAATTCAAATTAATAAAAGCTGAAAATTTCACTAACTTTATTTTAACAAAAAACAATGTAACTCTAGATTTAGATAAAAGTGAAAAATCACAATATTTACCAGTAGAAAATAAAAATGGCATCAAAGTTTTTGCCGAAAATATAAACGGGAAAATAAAAATAAAATCTGAGTATTCTGAAGATTTAGATAATCTTGAGAACGATATAGAAAAACTTCTTCTGGATTTAAGTCCATATATCATTTATCAACTTGAAGATTTACGGACTAATACGGATACAGATGAATCTACAATAGAAAAATGGATTAAAATAAATGCTTATTATTCTTTATTTATAGACAAAGAAATATCTGAATTACAAATTAATTCTATAGTTGAAAAATTGAGAAAAACTAAAATTAAAAGAATTTATAAAATTTATGAAACTGAAGATAATGAGTTTGTAGATTTTAATAAACTGAAAGGAATAAAACTATAACCAATAACTAAGCATATGGAGTGTTGATAGGTCAGTGTTATATTATATTCCTTGTTGTCCACAAAAATAATATTTCCTGCAAAACACTTTAATTAAGATGTTTTTATGTTCAAGATTTAAGTAAACGAATAATAGTTGATCGAAATTATAATAAGCATTAAATAGGCTTTTGATTCTTATCTACTTTTTGTTATTGTCATATAAAAAAAAGGTAAAATAATTATAACGATAACGATTAGAATTGAAATATAAAGCATCATAAATCAAATATAAAATAACTATAGGTTCTGTGATACCTAAAAATCGAAAAAGTTCATTGATGTAATTGTGGTAGGTAATATTATATATCTTTATTGCGTGAAATATAAAGCTGAATATTAATGAGTAAAACACTTGAAAATATCGAATCTAAAAAAATAATAGATGCAATTAAATGGTGGGAATCTAAAAGGTGGGTTTTCAATTCGCTTGTTGGACTTTCTGGAGTGTTTGGAATAGTTAAAGGAATACATGTAGCAACTGAAAACATATTTGTTGTATCTGATATACTTGGAATAATACTTTCGGGAATAATAGCTAATATTTTTTATTCAAGCGGCATTTTAGTTGAAATACTTGACAATTATTATTTTAATAATAAATTAAAAATGGAAAGGTTTAGAGAGGTATTCTTGGTTTTAGGTTGCATATCATATTGCATCTACGCTTATATCTGTACTTATTTTTATTATAATCTATCTTTTCAAAGGTGAAAAAATATTCATAATAACAAAATAATAGTCAATTATTACCTACAGGTAAGATTACTTAGCGCATATCAACACCTAACAAGTGTTGATTTTTTTTATGTCAAAATTTAAGTAACCGAATTATAAAATAACAGTAGTAATTCTAATTGTTCTTTATATCCCTGTAAAAATTATAAAGGATGTGTGAAATAATTAAGATAATACAAACAGTAATAATTAAAGGGTAATTTAATTATGAATGTAAAATCATTAATAAATATGATTAAAAAAAACAGTACTAGAATGTAAAAATCTAGTACTGGTAAAATTAAATATATTATTAAGAAATGTATAAATGTTTCTTCTTAGTGACCTCTTTTCTATGGGGTGAGATTTACTTTATGTTTCATTTACAAATTCTATATATTTAATTATCTATATAAAAAACTATACTGTAAATATAATTTAAGAAGAGGTATGAATTTTAAATGTTAGATAAATGGCATTGAAGTATCGATTAAAAATAAAAAAGTAAGGATAAATAAATTGTAATTAAAAAAACATGCCATATAGTATATAGATAAATGAAATTGTCCAGCCTATTATGAATATTATTCTAAAAATATGAAGGAATTTTCAGTCATTGATAGGTATATCTAAACTATCGAAAAAATTATTATAAGAGTTTGAATCATTAAAGAAAATTATTCCAGATCCACCTGTGAATATTATAATAAGACCAAGAATAGTAAAGAGTATTATAACTTAAAAGCAAATATTAAAAGAACAATAGTGAAAGTAATAATTGTAGCAGTTAGAGCGACTGAAAATTGAATTAAAAACAGTAGAATAAGAGATATAAAAAAAGCGAACTGAAGTTCGCTGATAAATTATTATGAATTGGAAAATACACATTGGCAAGAACCAAAATCCCATTCTTCATTTATATCGCAACTCTCGAGCGGGAAACATTTACGTCCTCCGTTGACAGATTTTTGTTCTGATTTGTTCAATACTGAACCTAAGTTTGAAATGTTCTTTAACATAATTTGAGTTTTTAATTTCTCAAATATAAGTTATTGAAAATAAGATTAATAAGAAAAAACCGTAAAAAAAGTAAGGTAAAACCTTACTTAACTAAAATTAACAAAATATAAAATAACAGTAGTAAAAGTGATAAAGTTAAAGCAATAAAAAAGAGTTCATTTCTGAACTCTTGATTTTATAAAGTTTTTTTGTCGGATAAAAAACTATATACAAAATTTAATATTTCAAAATTAAATAATTAAGAGTAAGAATGTAGGTGAAAAACCATAAAATAAGTAAGGTATAACCGTAAAATAAATATTAATAAACCAGTAGAAATTAGAACAAAAAAACCCACTTCTTTGAGAGGTGGGAAATTGCTATGAAAAAGAACTTAAGACGTCTCTTAAGAGCTGCCAAATTAAATAGAATTAAACAGAATAGTGAATAATAAACCATAAAATAAGTAAGGTAAAACCGTAAAATATATATTAATTAAGCCGTAGAAATTATGAGTAAAAAGAAAAGAAGTAATCCCTTATAAAGAATACTTCTTTTCTGAAAACTAATCAATTTAAAAAAACTACAATGAAACTTTTTAATTCAAATTTATATGTTAAAGATAGTTTTATATGTAGTAATTAATTAAAAAAAAATAGATGACTTGAAGATAAGTATAGATGAATAGTCTATTTATTTAAATAAAATAGAAATATTAAAAATACAGTAGCTACTTAAAGTAATTTAGTACTCCATAAGTGTCTTAAAAGTAGTGTTTAATTTATAAAGATTTAAATTGTCTGAGAAAGTGATTTTAACTTCTTTTAGTTTTTTATCTAACTCAGATATTTTAACATCAATTTTATTTGCATCTCCAATATTTTTACTTTTTTCAAGAACTTTTTTTAATGTTGACTGGTAGGTTGATAATATTGAAACATATTCGTTGCTTAAAGACTCTATTTCATCTCTTATAAATTTCGCTTGATTTAAAGCATAGTTCGGGTATAATAAAAGATTATTAGTAAGATGAACATTATAATCTAATGGCTTTAAGTTTATTATTTGACTAACTTTTTGCTGAACCATTTTTTCAGTGTAATGTTTATTAATCAGTCCAGTAAGTGTTAGGTTTTTATCTTGATTAGGTATACTATTCGGACTTAAAGTATTTGCACGTTCTTTAGTGTATTGGGTTAGTAGTAAAATTAAACCTTCTTTTCTAATATCTAAATTACCTAGATTTTGTTCAAATTCAGTTTGTGCTTTTGCCAAACCTTCATAATGCTCTAAGTAAACTTTTAAAGATTTTTTTAATTCAATAACATCGTCAATTGATATGTCTTTACCTTTAAGAGCGCTACCCATAACTAGGTTTACAATAGATTTTATTGAGTTCACAACAGGAATTGCGCTAGATATTGTTTGCGCAATAGGTGATTTGATAATATTATCAACAAAAAGTAAAAATTTAGATTTTTTTACTCCGTTTACCTTCTTGTTTCTTTTAATGATGTTTTTCTCAACGATATTGGCTATATCATGAGATAAACTAAAACCTAAGTCAGAATTATTAGGGTTGTTTAAGCTAGATACTTGAGTAAGGTAATCGCTAGTAGCGTCTAATTGTTTAATAGCATTTAAACTAGCGTTAGAAGCAAAAACAAATTCAGTGGTATTTATTATTTTTTTTGTTCTTTGTTCTAGCTGTTTTTTAAGGCTAAAAAGTTCTGCGTCGGATAATTCCTTAATAATCTTGTTATTTGAAACCATTAGCTCTTCAAAGTTATTAATTTTATAGGCTATGGTGTCCAGCTTTTGTTTTGTTTTTAAAAGATCAAAATAGTTCTTGTAAATTACGTTAACTGAATCTTTTAAAGTTTGACCATTTGTTATGGTGGTAGAAATTACGATTATGATTGTAATTAACTTTTTCATGTTATCGTTGTTGATTGGTTAGTTTTTGGGGATGTATAATACTTGAGTCCGTTTTAAGGAGGAAGCGAAGTTAAATTATAATATTATAAAAATCAATAATGATATTAAAGTTATAAATATCAATAAAATTGAAAAAAACTTAAACTCTAGTAATTTTTAAAAGTTTATAGATAGAAAATTAAGAATGCTTATTAGTTATCCTTTTTATTGAATTTTATTTTCTTACCATCTAAAGTTCCTCTATAGTATTTGTTGTTTTTAATAAGTAAAATTTCTCCATATTTCCCTTTTTTAATACTAGAGTCTACACCAAAAATTTTATGATCAAATAATTGAACAATTACTTCATTAGAGCAATGCCCTACAACTACATGTTCAGATTCTATTTTTTTTAAGATTCCTGAAATGTCAGCATCTTTTAAATTATCATTAAAATATCCACGATACCATATTAAACTTTTTTTACCATAATAGGTGTTGTAAAAATTTGTAGACTTCATTTCTTGTTTAGTCCTGTCAATAGATTTTCTCATGATTTCGTTAATATTTTCAATATTAAAATCACTCTGATCTATAAAATGTTTAGATACACCTCCGTGAGCAAAAATAGTATTATTTATTTTTAGAATAGTCGGTTTTGATCGTAGCCACCTACCGATAACTGTTTTCTTGTTATAAAGTTCAGCGTAGTTTAAGTTTAGTAATTTTGAGGTGGTTTTGTATTTAGGACTTATATATCTTAAATCTTTATGAAGAACCATGTATTCATGATTCCCTAGTAAAAAATGTACACGACCACCTTTTTTTTTCGCTTGTAATTCAAGTTTGTAAATTAACCAAAGTGTTTCGTTAACCTTATCACCTCTGTCAAAAATATCTCCAACAATAACCAAATGACCTTTGCCAAAATTCCAATTCAAACTCTTGTCAATAATTTTATTGTTTTTTAAAAGTTTAATTGCCAGGTCGTATTTTCCATGAATATCACTTAATGCAGCAATTTTCTTTACTTTATTAAAAACTGATTTTTCAGAATTAAAAATGGTATCGTATGTATTTTCCTTTAAAGTTTTAGAGAAAACTTTACCGTTTATTATATTTTTTTCAATTAGCTCACTATTTTCTATGAAAATATATGGGCCATCTGAAAATTTAGAATTTTCATTTTCTTGACTAAAGATTGGTAAAACTGAAATGAATAATAATATTATGTATGCGTAATTTTTAATCATCGTTTTTGTTTTACTTACTTTATTAAATGTAGAGTAAGCGAAGTTAATTTATAAAATTATAAGAGTCAAATTTAAAAGTTTGTATGCGTATTGAGTTAAAGATGCATTAAAGTCTATTTTTCACCAGTACTGTTATTTTTTATAACTGTTTTAGGATTGTGATTGATTTTAAAATTACAAGAGTTCGCAATAAAGCACATTTTATTAGCTTCAATATGTAATTCATTTGCTTTTTTAATGTGGTCATTATTTTGAATAGTTACCAATGGATTTAAGGTGACTTCTTTAAATTTACCACTACCGTTGTTCGTTTCTTCCATTACTCCGGTTGCATTATCAATATAATCAGTTACGATTATTTTATGAACACTGCATAAGTGTAAATACCAAAGCATATGGCAAGATGATAAAGATGAAAGAAAAAGATCTTCAGGATTATATCTTGATTTATCGCCTAAAAAAGATGGATCAGAAGAAGCTAGTATTTCATTGTATTTTCCTTCTCCCGAAATAATATGATTTCTATTATACGATTTGTAATTTAGAGTTCCATTTCCTTCATTACCTGTCCATTCAATTTTAACGGTGTAATTATGGTTTTTCATTTTCAGTAGTTTTTAATATTATCAAAAATAAAATCAACAGAAAATTCATTATTAGAAATCTTACATTTTAATTGTTGTTTATCTAAATAATAATGAATTTTTTTAGGGAATTCATTTTTTTGATTTTCGCATACGAAAGAAGAATCTGAGTGCTGTGTAAATTTAAATAATGTTGGAGCCTCGTTTACACCTTCAACTTTTAAATGTAAAGTATCTTTAATAGTAATAATACTCATTTTCTCCTTAAAAATAGTATCTGAGTTTTTTAAAGTGAAGCCAATTCCTGTTAAATCATTGTTCCAAAAATCAAAAGTACTTTTGGTTGGTTTTTCATTGGTTCGTTTCCATTTGCCAATTAACCAGGTAGGTTTTTTTAGGTTCTCTTTAGAGTTACAAGAAAGTAATATGCTAATAAATAGTAATAAAATTCCGTTTTTCATAGGTGTAAAGTTTCTATTTTTTATAAAGTGTTTACGTAGTTGTATTTAATGAGTTCTTGGGGTGACTTTAATAACCGATTCCAGCCATCCTTTAATAAATATAAGGTGTTAGAAACATCTAAAATGTCTTTATACAAATGATCTGTAATAATAATTATTTTATGCGTTTTTTCTGTTTCTAATATCTCTTTTATTTTTTTAATGTATAATGGCGATAAATGAGAAAATGGTTCGTCTAATAAAATAATTTCTGCATCAGATTTTAGAATAACATAAGTTTCTATTAGTCTTTTTTCTCCTCCTGAAAAATCAGAAAAACAAAGATCTTTTTGATACTCAAAATCAGGAAAATCAATTAAGAAATCAGAAAAAGAGGTGTTAAAAAAACTAAATGAGCTTTTTAAAGAAATATTGTTAGGTATAATATGAAATTGTGGAAGGTATTTTATGTATCCTTTTTTATATAGCGGGGCTAGTATAGGTTTATTATCAATTCTTAGTAGTTTGCTTTTTGGTTTTAACTCACCAAATATAATTCTTAATAACGAAGTCTTTCCAGAGCCATTACTTCCTAAGATTCCTGTGATTTTTCCTTTTTCAGCTTTAAAATAAATTGCTTTTAATATTTCGGTAGTTCCAAAGTTTAATTCAATATTATCAATTTCTAAATAATTCATTTCATATAAATATTGGTGCCAACTAGAATTGTTAAATTTATAAAAAAAACAAATAAGTGTAATTTTAGTTCTGTAATACCCAGGTTATAGTAAAAATATAGTTTTTCTTTTTTTTTATCACTAATAAAACGCTGATAACCCCAAACTAAAAAGGTTGCTGTTGTTAAAGCAACTGTAGCAAGTAACATAATATTAAACTTTAATAAAGCATAAATGGCTAAGGCCAGTGGGGGTAAAAAGGAGGTCTTGTAAAAAATAAAATAAAGTTTTAACGTTTTCATAGTTCGTAATTGATTTTAAATCTAATATAGTTAAATGAAATTTAAAAATAATTCCGATAAAAAATGTAAATTCGCAAACCAGAAAAGCTAGAAGATGTTAGATAAATTAAGAATTATAAAGCAACGTTATGATGAGGTTTCGGATTTAATTATCCAACCAGATATTATAATGGACCAAAAACGTTACGCTAAGTTAAGTAAAGAATATAAAGATTTAGGTAAGGTTGTTAAGAAAGGTGATGAGTATAAAAGCCTGAATGATTCAATTGAAGAAGCTAAAGAAATTATAGCTGATGGAAGTGATCCGGAAATGACTGAAATGGCTAAAATGGAAATGGATGATGCTAAAAAGCGTATTCCTGTTTTAGAGGATGAGATTAAATTTATGTTAATCCCTAAAGACCCAGAAGATGCCAAGAATGCAGTAGTTGAGCTTAGAGCAGGAGCAGGAGGAGATGAAGCAAGTATTTTTGCAGGAGAATTATTTAGAATGTACACTAAATATTGCGAGGGTAAAGGTTGGAAAGTTTCTACGGTAGATTATTCTGAGGGTACTAATGGAGGATTTAAAGAAATTCAGTTTGAAGTTTCTGGAGATGATGTATATGGTACTTTAAAGTTTGAAGCAGGTGTGCATCGTGTACAACGTGTACCACAAACAGAAACACAAGGACGTGTACATACATCGGCAGCAACTTGTATGGTTTTTCCAGAAGCAGAAGAGTTTGATGTAGTAATAAACCCAAAAGAAGTACGTATTGATTTTTTCTGTTCATCAGGTCCAGGAGGTCAATCAGTAAATACAACGTATTCAGCGGTGCGTTTAACACACATTCCTACTGGTTTAGTAGCGCAATGTCAAGATCAGAAATCGCAGCATAAAAATAAGGAAAAAGCCTTTAAAGTATTACGTTCTCGTTTATACGAAATGGAGTTAGCAAAGAAAAATGCTGCTGATGCTTTAAAGAGAGGTACAATGGTTACTTCAGGTGATAGATCTGCAAAAATTAGAACTTATAATTTTCCGCAAGGACGTATGACAGATCATAGAATTGGATTAACCTTATATGATTTATCAAATATTATAAATGGAGATATTCAGAAAATTATTGATGAATTAATGATGGCAGAGAATACATCTAAACTAAAAGAATTAGGAGAGAGTATTTAATTTTATTGGTTTATTATAAAATAATTAAAACTGCAAGTGTAAACTTGCAGTTTTTTTTATTTAAATAGATATTGGGTAGTAAGTTTTGTTTCTCTTGTCTATTATTAAACTTGTTATTAGTAATTGGTGTCAATTGTACTTATGACTGTATGTGATCCATAAAAACAATCGCTTTTAGGTGTTAATCTTTGGTTAATTTGAAGTTAAATACTCTTCGGTATTAAAATACTTGTCTTTAAATTTTGATACTTTTTTAACGTAAAATGTACTATAATATGCTGCTAAAAAAATGATTAATATTTTTATGACTTTAGTTGTAGAAGTGTTTATCGAAGTATATTTTTAAAAAAAAAGTAGATTTTACTAGGCTTCTATAAATAAAACCTTAGCGTTTCACATGGGTTTTAACTTTTTTTATGCTTTAATGTGATCTCTTTAATTGTGTTTTTTCGTGTTATTGGTGTCTAATTTTACCTGTTATTTAATTAGAATGTGTCTAAGTTAAGTATTGTTTTTTAATGAGAAAGTATGTATCTTAGCACCGCTTTTGTTTCTTCAATGAAATAAAAAGTGATTAGAAAAAGAAAATTACAAATAAATATATAACTCAAAAACAAAAAAAATATGTCTATGTACAACTATGGTATAGGTGGTAATGAAGTAAAAAAAGATGCAGGAGAAGCTATTGCGGATATCCCATCTAACAAAACTTTATTAATTCAAAAATTAACAAATGAAGCACCAGTAACTCCAGAAGCCGTTTATGGTCTTCAAACAGTAGAAGAAGTGTTTGAAGAATTTGCTCCAAATGTTGAAGTCGAATTTCAAGACGAACAAGGAACAGATGTAAAAGAAAAAATTAGTTTTAAAAATCTTGGTGATTTTGGATCTAAATCAATTAAAAAGAATAGTGCCTTTTTAAATAGATTAGATATCGAAAAAGAACAAAACACCAAAATAATTCGTCAACTTACCTCTAATAAAGGATTGAAGAAAGCTTTAGAGAACCCTGAAACGAGAGCAGCAATTGCTCAAGTGTTAAAAGACTCTTTAAGTGAAATCGAAGGAGGGAAAAGCAATCAATAGTTGAGAATTTAATAAACTAATTACAATAAATTATTATGTCAGTACAAGCAAAAGAAAAAAAGAGTGCGTCTATACAAGAAAAACAAATTCAAAGTTCAAAACCTGCAGTTGAAGTATTAGCTGAATATGGTGGTTTTTCTTTTTTAGAAAATATAATCGATGGTTTCTCTAACCTTAACCCAAAAAGAAAAGCAAGAAGAAATATCTTTCTTACTGATGAACAATGGGAAACAGAGAGAAAAAACTTAACAAATCGATTAAATATTTGGATCGAATTGTTAGCTAGTGGAAAGGATACTGAAGGAATGCGTGATATTGCAAAAGACCGTTCAGAGAAAGCAGACCTTACATTAAATGCGAATTTAAAAAAGGCGCTTAAAGCTACAGAAGATTTAGAGAGGTCTTATAGGTCAGTTTCACTTTTCTATAAGAATGCAGAATCAGATAAAATAAAAAATGTAACAATACTTAACGCTGATTTAGATCAATTAAAAGATTTAGATAACACGTTGTTTATTGATTATGTTGGGAATGAGTTAAAGCAAAATTTTGATCGTTTAGATCTTAGAAGTAATTACGGAATATTAAATATCCCTGGATATTTAGGTTCGAATGCTGTTATAGATAAATGGTCGAAAATAGCATACGATAATAAAACGATGCTAGTAACAGATTTTCAAGATTTAGAGTCTCCAGACGATGTTGTTGATATCTTTTTCAACGCAAATCATACAGGAGGAGATGTATTTAAATCAAATACATTAATGTCTTGTAACTGGTTGTTAGGTAGAAAAAAAGACGATGTTGTAGGTGAAGAAGATAACTTATATGTACCACCATCATCTGCATTAGCAGGAAAAATTTACAGTACTTTAATGTCTCAAGTTGTTGCTGGAAAAAAATTCGGTGGAATTAATGAGGTTGAAAGTGTTCGTTTTGATCTTAAAAAGAGTGAGATTTCAGAATTAGAAAAAATGGGATTAGTTCCTATGGTTAACGAATATAGTAAGGTTATGGCGTTCTCTGCTAAAACGTTATTTAACGGTGACAACTTAGGGTTACAAACATACTCTGTAGTAAGAGTGTTTGATCATATTACTAAGGTTCTTTTTGATTTCTTAAATAGAAAAGCTTTTGAAAACTGGACTACTCGTACAGAGGCTGATTTAAGAAGCCAAATAGTTAAGTTTTTAGATGGTATTCAAGGACCTTCTAAGCTTATTGAGAAGTTTAAGGTAATGAAAATAGAACAAGATCCAAACCAAAAGGATAGAGTGTTGTTAGATATACATATCACACCATACTTCCCTGCTAAAAGTTTTGTTATTCAATTAGACGGTCATAAAGGAGATGGACCTGAAAATGCTGAATGGCATAGTGAATATAAGCAGGAGTAATAGTAAGATAAGAATACTATTTATTTATAAATTATTATTTTAAGTAAAAGTTAAGGAGCATTTATGAGTTGTTAAATTCAAATTGTTTTATAACTTTTACTTAGATGATAGTTATAGTATGTTTTTTTAAAATGAGTTCGATTTTAGAAAAATATAAATAATAAGTATTACTGGTTTTAGGTGTTTTTACAAATATGTTTTATGTAAAACAATATACATTGTCTATTGTTAATTTATCCTTTATATAAAACCTTTGTTAAAGATAGGTTTAATGTATCTTTTATTTTAGATGGTTTTTACATAATATACTAACAGTAAATCAAAGTGAAAACTTTTTAAAGTAGACTGCTTTATCGTTGTAATTAGAAGATGACTTTTAAATTATAATTGATTACCACACCTTTTTCCAATAATATGTTATTTGTTTTTTATATAAAGTATTGTACTATATATTTTAAAACAAACTAGATTGTATATACTAAAATCTAAAAGCATATGAAGTATTTAAAATTACCGATAGATTTTTCTGGGATGTTACAAGGAGGAACACAAAATAGGTGTTTAATAGAAGAGTCTATTGCTCAGTATATTATGATGCAGATTACCAGTAGATATGGAGAGGTAGCAGGAAGAACAGATTTTGGATCAGATATATGGGAACTCGAATTTAATCAATTAGTGAAGATTTATGAATGGGAAGAACGTGTGAGAGTATCATTGCTAGAATCAATAGTTAAATACGAAACAAGACTTACTGATATAAAAGTAGGTGTAAGTTTAAGTGAAATTGATACTGATATAGATTCAGAAAAGTATTCTCAAGTAAGAAGAAAAGCAGTGATAAATGTATCAGGAAACATAATACAAACAGGAATTGCTTTTAACTTTAATACGTCTTTGTACGTAAGTCCTTTATCTCAGTAAAAAAGAGTTTAACGAGATGATTATAACTGGAGGTTCTAAATAGAATGCAATCATGAGAATTCAATTAATAACCTAAAAATATGGTTAATAACAATTATAAAAAAATTAAAGAACGCATGAAAATGCGATCTATGCAGCTGTGGGGTATCGAGAATACTCAAAAAGTAGATCCAGTTGTAGAGATGTTTTTAGATGTATTCTCTTATGAGTTATCAAAAGTACATCAAGAAGTAAAAGTATCTGATGCTAAACTTTTAGAAAGAATATCAAAAATATTGGTTAATGAAAGTTGGTCATTGCCTACACCATCACATACATTACTAAGCGTTCAACCATCAGAACAGATTAGTAAAATAGAAAAAACGACTCAATTATACTTTCAAAAAATTGTAAAGGGAGAATTAAATGACGTTTTTTTTACACCAATTAAAAAACAAACACTTTTAAGAGCTAATGTATATTGTACTGCTTTAGACAGACAGTTAATTTTTGATACAAATAAAGGATATAAACATATTATAAACTCTTATAAAGAAAGTAAAATACCAGAATATACTATTTGGGTTGGTATTGATATAGAAGAGTCTTTATTAAACGATATCACTAAAATACCAATAAGTATTTTATTAAAAGATTCTCACCTCGATCCATACCTTAAAATGAGTAAGGTGAAAGATAGTGAAGGTAATGAACTAAACCTATATCAAGAAGAGGAAGATTTAACTACAAATAAGGAACATTATTACGCTACAATACAAAAATATTACCAAGACTACTTATATACTTTAGATCTTAGTAATAGTGCTAAGAAAAGAAAAAAGTTAACAGACAAATGTAAGGATTTATTTAACCAAGAAGAGATAGAAGAATATGACAAAGAACTTTTTTGGTTAGAAATAACATTTTCAATTGCTTTTACAAAAGAAGAGTTAGAAAAAATAGCTATTTCTACAAATACATTTCCTATTGTTAACAGAAAAAGATCTTACAAGCAACATAGTTTAAAAAGAAATGGAAAAATAGTTTCTCTTTATTTTAATGAAAAAGAATATTTTTTAAATGCAGAATCTCTTATTGACAATCAAGGGAGAAAGTATAAAAACGCATTGAAAAACGATATAAATAATATGGAGGGAGCTTTTTCTCTTTATTATGGTGATATTGAGCAGTTTGATGAACGTAATGCAAAATCTATTTTAAGTGATGTAATACAAACCGTAAGGGAAGAAGGAAGTTCTTTCTCGGCAGTAGGCTACGATTTATTAAATAGTTACTTAGAAGACCTTAATGATAAGTTAGATACTCTAGAACGTAAAGTAAATTTTAGATTTAAAGATGTAAGTAATAATAGTGAAAAAGTTTACTTACAAACAATTCCATATAAAACATCAGACACGTATGAATGTGTTTATTGGACTACAAATGCTGGTTTGGCAAATGATATAAAAGAAGGAACTTTACTAACGCAATATCAAACAATTGAACTAGAGTCTGACAGTATACGATTACTAACAGATACTGTTGGTGGAATTGTAAAAAAAGGAGCAAAAGAAAAGATTAGTAATTTTAGATATGGATTATTATCTAAAGATAGAATTGTTTCTAACGAAGATATTAAAGAATTTATACATGTAGCAATTGGCGATGTTCTTAAAAGTGTATCGGTAAAATCAGGAGTTGGAATATCGGTAAACAAAAAACAAGGATTAGTTAGAACTATAAATGTAGAGGTTTCATTAAATGAAGGAGGTAATTTAAGTAGTGAAAATAAAAAACGATTAGGCCATTCGTTAGAGTTACAGTTAGAAAGCAAATCTGTACACAATACGCCATATCGAGTGAATATAATATAAAAAAAATTGATGATAGAGAATAATTTTAGTGCAAGTTTAGTATCAGCAGTACGATTAGCGAAATCGTTTGCAGCTAAAGATAGGCACGCAACATATGGGGTGGCACATTTAGCTCTAGCATTACTATATGAATCGACAGGAGTAAGCGACGTATTATCTAGTATGGGTAAAGATGTTGATTACTTGCAAGAATGGTTCGAAATGCGAAAAGAAATTTATGAATCAGAAGATCAAGCTGGAACAGAACCATTACCAGATAGTGAGGTAGATAAAGTATTTGAAGAGTCAGAAAGGTCAAAATTAAAATTAGGTACCGATTATATAGACGGACTTTGTGTATTTATAGCCATTCTTAGAGAAGGTGTTGTATATACAAACAAACAATTAGAAACCCTTTCTGTAACTGAAGCAGAGTTTTATAAGATATATGAATCTCCAGTTTTTTCTTCAAAAAATTTAACAGATAGCGAGCAGGTTGAATTAATTGAGTCAATACCATATTGTACCAACCTTATTACCCAAAAAAATCTAGACGAAGGAACCTTAATTTTAGGGAGAGATAAAGAAATAAGAAGTATTTTAGAAAGTCTTGAACGACAAGAAAATAGAGGTGTTTTATTAGTTGGTGATTCTGGTGTTGGAAAAACAGGAATTATTAAAGGTTTAATTAAGCATATTGCAGAATCAGAAAACCCTTTGGTTTCTGAAAAGCAAATAATAGGACTTAACGCATCTAAGTTATTAGCAAATAGTGCTAACGAAAGTGATGTAGCTAAGAAATTAAGTGACACTTTTGATAAAATAGGGAAATTAGAAAATTGTCTTTTTATTATTGATGATATACAAGTACTAATTGAAGGAACCCAAGGAGGATCTGGAGCGGTTAGTAATTTGATTTCAGCTGAACTTAATAATGGAGGAATAAACCTTATCGCATCTATTAATCCAGATGCCTATAGAAAAACTGTAGAGAAACATTCTATTAATCGTAAGCTTGAAGTTATAAAGCTCGAAGAACTAGAAATGATGGTGTTGCTTAAATGTTTAGACAACCATAGATATAAATTAACAGCATACTATCAATTAAAAATATCAGAAGAAGCGATTACCGAATCGGTGCAATACTCAAAAAGATATTTTAAAGAAAACAAATTACCTTATGGGGCAATAGAATTATTAGATAGAACACTAGCGTCTGTTCATACTAGTAATGCTAATTCGCTAAAAGAAATAGAAGTATTACAAGCACAATTAAAAAGTGTGGTTTTGGGTGAGAAAGACTCTATAACCAATCTTTATTTTTTATACCGTCTAACAACAGATAAAGTAAGTCCTGTAATACTAAATAATATTTCAAGTAAATATGATATTCTTGCTATAAAAGAAGAAGATGTATTGGTACAAAGCTTAGAAGCGTATTTAGCAGAAGCAAAAGAAATAGCAATACAGCCAATTAAAGAAGTTACAGCACATGAAATTTCTGCAATGGTAGCAAGTATAACAGGAATTCCTATTGGAAAAATACAAGCAGAAGAAAAAGAACGACTTTTAAATATTGAAGAGCGTTTACAAGCAAGAGTAAAAGGACAAGACCATGCTATTACCACCTTATCAGATGCTATTATAGAATCTAGAAGTGGTTTAAGTAATCCAAAACAACCAATAGGTTCATTTTTCTTTTTAGGGCCAACAGGAACTGGTAAAACAGAACTTACAAAATCTTTAGCAGAATTACTTTTTGATGATGAAAGCGCAATGATTCGTTTTGATATGTCAGAATTTAAAGAAGAACATTCAGCAGCTCTTTTATATGGAGCACCTCCAGGATATGTAGGGTATGAAGAAGGAGGGATGTTAGTTAACAAAATAAGAGAAAAACCATATTCGATTATTTTATTTGATGAGATTGAAAAAGCACATAGTTCTGTATATGATGTTTTTTTACAAATTATGGATGAAGGACATATTCATGATAAATTAGGACGTGAAGGAGATTTTTCTAATGCAATAATCATTTTCACCTCTAACATTGGTAGTCAATGGATTTCAGATCAATTCGAAGAAAATAAAATACCACCTTCAAATCAATTAATAGAAGTAATGAGCGATCACTTTAGACCTGAATTTTTAGGAAGGATTACTGAGGTTGTACCTTTTGCTCCAATTAATGAAGAAGTGGCACAAATGATTTTTGGTTTACAATTTAAAAGCCTTCAAAAGCAACTAAAGCAGCAAAAAAACATAACACTTAATTTATCTGAAGAAGCTTTAAAATATTTATCTAAAAAAGGATATTCAAAAACGTATGGAGCTCGACCGATATCAGGAGTTATTCGTACATATCTTAAAAAAACAATATCAAGAATGATTGTGTCAGAAAGTGTAATTTCTGATGATGTTGTGTTGGTAGATTATAAAGACGATAGTTTAATCTGGGAAAAGCAATAATTCATGGTAATGGATTTGGATAACATAAAGAAAAGTGAAATTACAAGTTTTGTAGCAGAAGTGTTTTATGGTGAACTTATGTTCATTTTAAAAGACTCGAAAAACAGTAATGTTTGGATACAAAATCATGGTATGAATAGTAGGGCATTTTCAAAAGACGTTCTAGATTTAACTAGTTACGATCCTTTAAGTATGATACCCCAGGCGAATAGTGTTTTTATTCATTTAAGCCGTAATAGTATTTACCATCAGTTACCCGAAATATTATTTCATCCATTAGTTATTAGCACACCTTCGATGAGTAATAAAGAGGTGGTAGATGCAATACGTGAAAACCGTAAAAAAGAAGAAGAAAATATTCACTTTTTTATACCTTTTGATACTTTTTTGTTTGAAGAAAAACTAAAATTATCAAATAGGCATCTTAATATTTTTACAGATGATTATGCAAAAGAAAACTTATTTTCTTTTGCAAAAGCTATTATAAAAAAAGACATTCCATTACGAAAAGAACAATTATATAAACTTTTTCTTAATTTATGTAATTCTGAGCAATTAAAAGAAAATTTACCAGAATTAGAAATACTATTGCGATCTATATTAGGGTTTAGCGTAGCATTAAAGTATCAGTTATGTGTAATAAATGAAAGCCCTTTTATGGCTTTGGGAGAAGGAATATTAGGATATGATATAGGTACTCAAGGAGCTGTAATAAGTGAACAAGACAATATTAAAGCTATTATGCTGCTAGAAGAACATCAAGAATATAAGGAGCTGCAAAAAAATAGAAGTATTATTAAAAAAATATTAGAATTTTTTACTTTTTCTAATAGAGAGATTATAGTAGAACATCAAATTCTATACAGTAATGAGTTTCAATTAGGAGTAAACTACTTAGGGTATGATACGGTGTTAGTGGCTGCTAATAAAAAAGAACAACAAGTAAAAGTAAAAGCAAAAGAACAACAAGAAATAATATTAAGTATTTAAAATATATATACCAATAAACTAATGAATGTATTATTACTCTTTTTTTTAAAATACTTACTAGCACCACTCGTTATGATTGTTGCAACGGTAGTTTTAAATACAATTGCAAAAGGAAAAGCAGTGTTAAAGCTGAAAAAATTAATAATTTTTATTTTATTATTAGCAGTATTGTTAATACTCCCTAGTTTATTAGGGTTTTTAAAGTATGAATTTATATGGGGAGGGTTAGTTATTTCTATATGCTGTTATTTACTTCTAGGCTTTTTATTTAACTGGTTTTCTACCACAAATTTCTTTAAAGACATAGGGTTTAAAGAAAATAAATGGTTAATGATATTGGGGTTATTTATCGCTGTAATATTAGCATCATGGGCATACTATTTTGTGTTCTCTTGGGCAAACGAATTAGGATATGAATTATGGGCTATGTTAACTGTTTTGTGGTTTTTAGTACCGCCTTTTTATGTGTTTTCTAGAAGCATGTATTTACAAATACCAAGTCCGTTTTATAAACTATGGATTGTTAATAATGAACTTAATGATGAAGAGTATTGGAACAGCGTAGATACTTTTAGATTAATGCAGGTAACAGTAAAAGTTAAGCGATCACCAGAAGCAAAGGAATACGCTTCTTTTTCTGTAAAACTTCCAGAAGATGTAAGCTTAGGTAGATGGTTTAATCGATTTATAGACGATCAAAACATACGATTTCCAAATAACATTATAGAACTAGAAGACGGTAACGGACCTTATGGTTGGATATTATATACTAACAAGTGGTTACCAATGCCTATTTTTACAAGAATGCTTGATTTTGATGGAGATGTAATAGGTAATAAAATAAAAAACAAAACTGTTTTGTATGTACGACGTGTTTCTAAGAATAAAGAAGGTGAAGCAAAAACAACAGCAGAATAATACGAGATATATAACGATATAAATATATATCAGAGTTAAAAAATAAGCAGATGAAAAATAAAGAATATTTCCCAGTCAATTGGACAGACGGTGTAAAGCTAACCAAAGATCATTTTATTGAAAATTATTTTAATACAATAAACACAATCAATGATAGTGTAAAAACTAGAATGCATAGTTATGATTATGGTTTGTTAGAAACAGGAAAAGAAAAATTTCCTGCACTAGAAATAGAGATTAATACACTTACAGAAGAACGATTAGTTTTGGCTTTGCATGGTTGTAGTGCTATTACGAAGGCAGGATATAAAATAGCTTTTTCTAAAGAAATGTATGGAGGTGATGTACCTACAGCAAAAATAGAATCTAAAGATATAGATACTAATAGTAATTTAGAGTTTTATGTTATGGTAACTGTAAATCCGTTTGAGCTTTTACCTGTAGGAGAACCTGATCCAGAAGTAATTCCTTTACATCATCCATATGTATTACCAAAAGTGGGACTTAAAATAATACCTAAAAACCAATTTAATAATGGCTTTATGGATGCAAGTTTTTTTCTAGCAAATAAAGTGTATTGGCGAAACGGAAATTTTGTTGTAGATAAAGATTATACACCTGCTGTATCTAGAATAGCATATTATAAACCATTACACGAGTTCTATAAAAATATAGGGCAAGTTTTAGTAAGACTACGTAATTACTCTGTAATTATTAACAAAAAAAATAGAGATAAACAACAGAGTAATACATTAGTACGTAATACATTTTTGTTAACGAGTAAAGTAATGGATTTTGTTGGTCAACATACTTTTGAATTTAATCAAATAGGAGAAGAACAACCACCAGTATACATTGCTCAGAAAATATCTATTTTGGCGAACTATTTGTCAAATGAGTTAACCATTATGGAAGAAACTGAAAAAGAAAAATTACTGCAATACTACTATGAATGGATTGATATAAAACCTTCAGTTTTCGAAACTACATTAGGAAACGTAATCGATATGAATTATAATCATCAAGAAAT
This sequence comes from Tenacibaculum ovolyticum DSM 18103, assembly GCF_000430545.1. GTDB lineage: Bacteria > Bacteroidota > Bacteroidia > Flavobacteriales > Flavobacteriaceae > Polaribacter > Polaribacter ovolyticus. The sequence goes on along the minus strand of NZ_AUMF01000009.1, from coordinate 176,412 downwards.
AAACGATACGTTAGATAAAGTAGATTATTTTATGGCTATTATGGATCGATTATGGAAAAGATTAAGTGACTTAGAATATATAGGACAACGAAAAGATAATATTGTAATTAGTGAAGAGAGTATGAGTATTAAAACGAAACCTCAAAACAAATCTTGGTCTATAATAGATTAGTTTTAATGTATCTAAAAACAGACTAATATCTACTAATGTTTAAAAAATTATAAACGCGTGAAACCTTTAAATTATAAAAAAAGAAGAGCTTCTCAATTGCGATTTTTGTTAGTTTTCTCAATAACACTTACACTGCTGTTTTGTAGTAGTCTATTTGCTATATATACTGGGGAAAAGGGAATAAATGTTTTAGAAAAAAAACATTCAGAGTATAATGATATTTTCGAAAAGCAAGCATTTATATCTTTTAAAATAGATGAAATGACGAAGTATTTGTATCGATTGAAGAATAAAAAAAGAACACTGGGGGAGCATAAACAATTTCAAGGTTTAATATCTAATATGAGAACTGATGTTGAAAATGAAATAAAGAATACAACATCAGATATAGAATATCAGTTTCAATTATATACAGAATTACTAAGACAAATAAAAGAGATTCAGGAAGTGGTAGATGATTATGAAAATGAATCTGAAGAATACTTATACAATAAAGAGTTATTAGAGAAATGTAGAGAGAAATATAGGTCAGAAGGTGGTAAGTCAAAAAAATAAAAACCAAACGAATTACGTACTAGTTTTAGTGTGAGAAAATTACATAAGAAATATGAAAACAGATGCATTAGATGAATCTTTTTGGAGAAGGATAAAATTTATATTACTATTTACTTTGTCAATTATTCTATTATATATTTTGCAAACAAAATTTATAATGAAAATACCTGCGGTTAATAATGGTGAGTTATTAAAAACAATAGGTAATTATGAAAAAATTATACAAAAGCAAAATGAATATACCGAAAAAGTAAAAAAGATTAATGAAGAATTAAAAGTAATGAAATTTGACATACATCAGATACAAAAAAAAGATGAAATAAATAAAAAAATATTTGAAGTTAGATCTGTGTATAAAGAAAATAAAATGAATTCAAAATACTTTTTTGGAATTCAATCAGCTAATATTTTGCAAATATATTTTGATACACGAGAAGAGTATAGTTCTATGAAAAAGAACAAAAAAATTATAATGGATAACCTTAATGAATGTAAGGCTAATATTTAAAATAAAATGAGGTTTAATAAAAAAATCATATTAATAATACTTGCACTTGCTGTAATCATAACATTAATTATAGCGGTATTGTTACCAAATAAATCAGCCATTGATACAATAGATTTTTCGATATATGACTCTAATGGAAATTATCACTACGAGGTAAAGGAAAAATTAAACTTTTCAGTAAATGATAGTTTAGATTTTAAGAATAGAGATATGGTATGGCATATGGGTAACGGTGATACAATAATGCGATCACATGATGTTAATTATATCTACAATAAAAAAGGAAAGTACCGTATAACGCTAGAGGTAGACTCTAAATTTAAAATGTCTAAATTTATAGAAGTAATATCGTTAAAAAAGGAAAAAGCAATAGATTCTCTTCCTGTAATTCATGGTGTAGATGTTGGATATGTAGGAGAAGAACTTGTGTTTTCATCGTATAGTCCAGGTGTAAAATCTTGGTATTGGGAATTTGGTGAAACAGGTACGGTAGATGCTTATAAAGGTCAGGTAATTTATGTTTATAAAAAGCCAGGGATATATAATGTAAAGCTAAAAACAAACACTACAAAATACCCTGTTAGCCATTTAATTCAAATTTTGCCATTATTTGAAGCAATTGAAGAATCTGAACATTTAGATTCTTTATCTATGGCACAAGAAGATATTAAAAGAAGATTGCAAACGATAGCAGATGCCTCTATAAGTAATAAACGAGATTATTATAAAAGTTTAAAACATATAGAAAATAGGTATACTTGTAACCAAGGAGATGAGGTGATTATAGTGATTAACGGAGCTAGATACAATGATTTATATAGTTATTGCCAAGGGTTACACTATTTAGAAGGTAAAGGTAAAAAGACCGTAATTATTAATGAAGTAGCGATAGATACTTTTAATTGCGTAAAAAAAATACAAGTAACACAAAGCATAATTAATCAATGATGCATTTAATGTACAAGAAAAAGAAGCAGTTTAATACTCTTACGATATGCTTATTAGGGATTTTTTTAAGTGTCTTATCTGGTGTTGTAACTCCTATTTTTGGGCAAGTTAAGAATTACACGACTGTTAAAAAGAGAATAAAAAATAGCTATAACTTTGAAAAAGTAAAAGGAAAAACAGGAAGACAGTATATAGATGAAAATGTTTATAAAGTATTTTCAGATAGGTCAGAAAACCTTGTTTATTTAGATCCATATTCACAAGAGTCAGGAGAGAATCAAGATTTTTTAACTCCATATTATGTTTTAGGTCAAAAAAACGATCATTTAAAAGTCGCAACAGCAGCCCCAGAAATACTTGGTAAGCCAAAAGGAATGTTTTCTTTTATATTTGGTGATAAATATAGTTTTAAAGACGGTAAAAGCGCAAAATATGTAGGTTGGATTCATAAAAACAATGTAATACATTACGCACACTCAAAACTAAGTAGGTGCAATTACAAACCGTTACGTTATGTTGTAGGAGTACATGATGTTAAGGCCTTGTATAATAGTGATAAATTTGTTGAAAAAGATACCGTACATCTATTTAAAGATCCTTTATTTAAAGAGAAGAGTGTTAAAAAGTTAATGCTAAATCAATTTGTTTTTTTGTATAAACACAGTGTTGATAAAAAAGCAGTATTGGTTTCTAATTTAGCAACTCTTCAGTTAAAAGACTCTACGGCTAGAACCATGGGGTGGATTCCATCTTTTTTATTAAAAAAAATAGGCCAACAACAAGTATATGCTATAAATAAAGTAGATTCATTATCTTTTTTAGGAAAAACGAAAACAGATAATGAGCATATAAGTAAAAGTGAAATAGGAGACGCATTTATATATGATGTATCTGCACATCATAAAAGATCGAAACAACCAACGGACTCTGTATGGGCTACTGTACCTTTAAATGTTTGGAATCATAGCGATAATAAACTGATAAATGTAGATGGAAGAGATGTTTTAATAAGGAAATTAAAAGACATTAAAGAGGATAATAAAAAAGTTAATTTTCATTTTGTCTTTGACTGTGGAAAAGATTTAAAGATAAAACAACTCTTATTAATGAGTTCGTTACAAAAAATATGGATGTTAATTTCTTCAGAAGAAAAATATAAAGGATACGAATTTAGCTTTAGTGCAAGTTCATACGGCTGTGGTAAATTTTACGCCCTACCGAAAACAAAATCTTTTTCGTTGTGGATGGATTATCTTCAAAATATATTTTTAGATGTAAATAATGAAGCCGTTACTGAAGTGAATACAGGAGGTATAGCGCAATGTTTTGAGTATGCTATTAGAGATTTACCAGCGAGAAGTTTTACAAATAATATTATAATGGTGTCTGGTGAAAAACGCTTTTTTACACCACCTAACATTAAAGAAATTACTAAAAAATTAGGAGAAACATCATCTAGAATTATTTTTTACCAATTAGAGAATAAGGTTGATGATCAGCACCAAGATTACATTTTACAAGCAAAAGATATTTTAAGTAAAGTAAGTACTAGTCATGCTAGCTTTATTAGGTCTTTTATAGTGGAAAATGATTTGATTAAAAATAAAAACACATTTACAAACATACCAGCTGTAGATAATATTTATTTATACGATGCACCCGCTAATAGTACTTATCAAGGAGGAATTACATTCCCTAAAATAAATAAGATATTATCGGCAACGTCTTTTGATAAAACACTCGATTCAGTATTAAGTAAAACAATACATTTTAATACTGTATTTACAGGGTCTTTAGAGTATCATGCTAAAAGATTAGGATTTCTTAGAAGTAAATCAGAGAGTAAAATAAAAGAAATGATTTTAAGCGACAGTACCTATGCTAATAATTTAGGGATGTTGCCAAGAAATTATATGTTTGAAAAATATTATAAGAACAAAAAATATACACAAAAAGACAACCCAAATGCTGTATTAGGTTATTTACTTAGTAAAGAAGAGTTAGAACTAGTTATAGATGGGTATAAATCGTTAATACCATTATACTCTAAGAAAGTAAAGAGAAAAGATAGAAAACGATTATATCGTATATACAGAAAAAACAGTAGACTTATTAATAAAAACCTATTCGTTAAAATCTTAAGAAGAAGAAATTACATGGCAGATTTAGTTTATATAAAAACTGGAATGCCTGTAAACAGTGAGTTTTTATTAAAAACTAAAATCAAACATATAAAGCGAAAAGGAAAAACCTCACATGCTGATTTTGCTACTATAATGAAAGAGCTAAGAGCTAAAATAGCGATGTTAGAAGAAATATTATCAAATAAGAAAGCTAAAAAGTATAAAGACGGTAGTAAAAAAGAATATTATTTTATTTCAAACAATCAAATTCTTTAAAATGAGTACACCTACAGTTTTACCGATACACGAAGTTATACTAAAAATAATGTATAACGCCGATAGAGAAAAACCAATTGGCTTAACTAGTTCAGATATTTTATGGAAGATTGATAATCCTGAAATTACCGAACGCTATGTAAGAGAAGTATTAGGTTGGTTGGTAAGAGAACGAAAAGTTAAATTATACTTAGAAAAATATAGTTTAGATAGGCATGAGTTTTTGGCTCAAAAAGTTAAAAATGAAGAAGAGGAAGAAGAGGAAGTTTTATCAGCAGAAAAAGAAACTTTTTATATAAAACCATCTAAAAAAAAGATAAAAAATATAAGGAGTAAAATATTTTTTTTTACAGGAACGCTAGTACTCTGTTTTGTAACTTATTTGTATGTTAATATGCTAAGAGATTATGAAGTTACAACAAAAGAAATAGCTGCTAGTAGTATAGAAAAAAAGCAAACTGCAATAAGAAATTTATTTCTTTCAAATGAAGATGATGAAAATGAAAATGTAAATAAAAAAATAGAAAACATTGCATATTTGTTTTCTAAACAGAATAAGAATAATAAAAATATAAAAAAGGAAATAGCACGACTGTATAAAGTAACAGATAGTTTACAAAAGCAACAGCAATCTAAACTAAATATAATTCAGAAAAAATTAGATGTAAATTTAAATAAAAGCATTAATTACACGAATGATATATTAAAGAAAATAATACTTTGTAATATTTTATTTCTAGTAATAATTATTTTCACCTTTTTTAAAGGGAAAATATAGTTTTTTTATAAATATATGTTTTTATACGAAAAAAAAATGTATATTTATACCAACAAAATGACAATTTAGAATTTTCTTCTTCTTTGTAAAATAAACTGTCATACTTGTATAATATAGGCGAATCTAGTCTGTATTTTAAGTATACCTATGTGGGGTTTCTCCCAGTAAAGCACGTTTGTTTTTTTAGTTTAGAAAATTATCTATTGTTGTAGAGAGTTAGTTTTATGTTTGTATAATACTAGTTACGCTATGCATAAAGCAAAAAGGAAATTTAAAAATTAATATTAAAAAACAAAATTATGGGATCGTTTAGAGCATCACTAGAATTAGGAGGAAAAGAATTTGACGTATTAGCAACAGAATACGCTTTTAGTAGAGATACTGATAAAAAAGGTAAAATTGCATCTAATGTTTACGGAGGAAGAATCAATGTAACAATAGAGTCTACAGCAGATTCATCTGTAATCGAAGCGATGTTAAATAGCCAATTTAAAGCTATTGAAGGAAAAATCATTTTTAAGAAATCTGAAGAAGATTCAAAAATGAAAGAAGTTGAGTTTAAAAACGCATACATAGTATACTACAAAGAAAACTTAAACGTAAACGGAGATGTACCAATGACTATTAACTTTACTATTTCTGCAGAAGAAATGAGTATTGGTAATGCATCTATCGATAATCGTTGGCCAGTAGCATAAGTACAATTTATAAAGAGCAAGCTTTAATAGTTTGCTCTTTATTATTTATTAAATATTGTTGTTTATAGTAGCGCTTTTGCTAAAGAGTAGCTATTTATAAAGAAAGAAAAGAAAATTTTATTAAGATTATACGAATATCATAGTAGTATATAATAACCTGTTGTGCGTTTAAAATGGATTGGTCAATTCGAGTAGTTTTTATAATTGAAATGAGTGAAAAATTATAAGAAAATAATAAATTTCGTTATTAAAATAGCTCTCGATACGATTTAGTGTAATAAATTACTTTTAAAATTTACACTAAAAATATATAAATCAATACAGGTAAATAGTATACTATTTGTAGTTAATACTACTATACGTAAAAAAATACTGTATATGAAACCCATAACAACGATTAATATAGACGGAGAAACGCTATATAATTTTGAAAAAGCAACCCTTAATCAAACAATAAATAACCACCATACCTTTTCTATAATAGTTGATTATGATACTATAGAAGCTGTAGGCTCTTATACGTTAGACGACTCAAAAGAATGGTTAGGTAAATCGATTGTTATAAACTTTAACGATACCGATTTTTTAGGTGTAATTACCAATGTAAAACTACAACATAACAATGGTTTTGATGGTAAGCTACTTGTTAGTGGATACTCTAAAACTATTTTATTAGAAAACGGGCCACACATGCATTCTTGGTTGCATAAAAGTTTAGATACAATTGTAAACGATACTGTTAGGGCAGCAGGTTTAACCGCTAAAATAAAACCAGCATTTAAAACTCCAATAACCTACCAAGCACAATACAAAGAAAACCATTTTCAGTTTATACAACGATTAGCTAAACAATACAACGAATGGTTGTATTATGATGGGGTACAATTGGTTTTTGGAAAGCCATCTTTAGATTCTGCTGTTACAATAGAGTATGGAGCCGATATGGATACTCTTAATATTGCCATAGAAGCCATAGCAAGTACTGCTGCTAACTTTTCATACAATGCGTTACATAATGTTAGAGACGAATCAAAATCAAGAGGAAGAGTAGAGGGGTTAAATGAATTAGGTAGTTATGCCTTTGATGTATCAAAAGAACTATTTTCAATAAATACACAAGAATACTTAGCAACCAAAGCAGAAAACAAAAGTGAAATAGACACTTTTGTACATAATCAACAAGGAAGCAAAATAGCAACCGCAAATGTACTTAGTGCTACCAGTACCAAACAAGGTCTTACTGTAGGTACTATTATAAAAGTAACAGGAGCTCAACGAGGAGTTGATGCTTTTGAAGTTAAAAATTATGGTGAATATATTATCACCAAAATTACCCATACAGCTACAGGGTCAAGCAAATATGGCAATGAATTTGAGGCAATATCATCAGGTACGGCGATTTTACCAGTGCCAGAAGTTGCTTTGCCAGAAGCAGCTACCCAAATAGCTACCGTACTCTCAAATGAAGATCCGAGTCAAAAAGGACGAGTAGAAGTACAATTTCAGTGGCAAAAACACGAACAAAAAACAAGTTGGATACGTGTAATGACACCCGATGCAGGAAGCAGTGATAATCATTCAGAAAATAGAGGGCACGTATTTATACCCGAAAAAGGCGATCAAGTAATGGTAGGTTTTCGTTACAATAATCCTAACCGACCATTTGTAATGGGAAGTTTATTTCATGGTAATAACGGAGCTGGTGGTAAAGCAGATAATAATTATAAAAGTATTATTACTAAAAGCGGCCATATTTTAGAATTTAATGATACCAATAAGTCAGAAAGTATAAAAATTACTGATAAAAAAGGAAATTCTATTTTTATAGATACCGCTGGTGAAACAATAACCATTAATGCTTTAAAAGATATTAATATTAATGCAGGAGAGAATTTAAATATTACTGCAGGTAAAAATATTAATGTAAATGCAGGGCAAAGCATTAAAGAAACAGCAGGTCGTAATATAACCTCAAATGCGGGTAACGATATTTTACAAACAGCATCTAAAGATATTAAAGAAAAAGCTAATAATATTAAACAAATTGCAGATAATACTTTTGATATCGTATCAAAAGAATCTACAGAATATGCAGAAAAAATAAATGTGCAAAGTTTAAAAGAAGAAATAAATATGCTTAGTGCTAAAAAGGTAAATATTAATGCTAAAGAAAAATCTAACCTATTTTAAAATGGCTATTATAAAAAGAGCATTAAATATAAAAAAAATAGCACACCAGCAATATGCTATTAAAGCGAAAGAACTAAATAAAGTTTCAGATAAAGCAACGATTGAATCATCTAAAGAAAGTATGACAATTGCAGGAGCAACAAAAGTAAATATTAAGGCAGATAATGGTTAACGCTTAAAAATATAAAAATGGATGAAAATACTTCAATTATCAGTGTAATTTTATTGGTGGGAGTTATAGTGTACACCCTTATTTTTAGAGCGTCATTTAAATTAAAAATGAATACTAATGTTTATTTATTATTAGTAGCATATTTTACAGCACCAATATCATTATTACTTACACTACTTGTTTTAAGTTTTACGATTTACAAAACTCACAAAGTAAAAAGTAAGTTGAATAAATTTATTTTTTGGTGGATTTTAATTAATACTGTGTTTACTATTTTGCCTTATGCAAAAGACAAATTATCTAACAACACACTAAGTTTTAATAGCGATGCGGCAGGAAATGCACTGGTGTCTGGTACCGAATTTATAATGCAAATAGTATTTCAGTTTATAATGTTACTCATAACAGTTGTTGTTTTTTTTATACACAAAAACTATGTTCAAAAAAAACAAGCATAAATGAAAATTAAGCTTAATATACTACTTGTGTTTTTTGCATTTATATTAATACACTGCAAAGGCAGTAGTATGGATAAAAAATATAAATGGTCGGTATCTGTAAATGCACCCAAAAATTTCCCAGCAACCTTACATTATGGTTATTTAGGAGAAACAGGTATTAGAGGTAAAGGCACATTAAATAGTGGTTGGGGATTAACAGGTTCTTTTACTGGTTCTCAAGAAAAAAGAGTACTACCTAAAGAACTTCATTTAGTTTGGATTTCTTATTTAGAAAATCAATTTTATGAAGGGCATTTTGAGTTAGATCATAAAAAAATAGCCGAAATATTCGAAAAAGGATTTAAAGAAGATACTGATAAGGGAGTGATAATGTCTCACGATATGTTTTTTGTTGTTAATGTAGCTCCTGGAGGTACTGTGGCTGTTTGGTTAATGGGTATTGACGGGTTTCAACGTGAAATAGGTTTTTATCAAGCTAAAAAAACAGAAGTAGTTTGGAAAGAGTACAATCCACATGGCGAGCAAGATCGTGAAAAATCTGTTAAAATATATACCGATGCTATTCCGCCCGAAATAGTAACGCAGTATAAAGAAAATAAGTTGTCTTTTAAAAAATGGGAAACCTATAGAGAATCATTTACTTGGAGTGTAGGTATTAAAGGTAACCCGCACATGGTATTTTTAAATGCATACGCTTTTAATGGGGAAGAATATAGAATACACCAAAAATTTTTAAAAATTAAAGAAGATACTATATACAGTGCCTTACCTCGAAAAATAAAAATGCAATGGGAAGAGTCAGATCAAGTAAAGAAATGTTTTACGGCAACCTGTATTTTTAAAGAGAGTGATTATACAACTATTGCAGCTGCGTTTAAAGAAAACAACCATACAGGTAGTTTTGAAATAGTACCTTATGTAGAAAATAATGTAAAAAAACTAAAATTGTATTTAATAACAGGTACTAAAAAGCAAGAAATACATTTAAAAGAAAATAAAGTAAAACGAGCATTTTATAAATAAAACTATGAGTGGAATTATTTATGAAGAATATGAAAAAATGATAAAAATAAGCATAAATGAAAATTAAATTAAACATAGTACTTGTGCTTTTTGCATTAACATTAATACACTGTAAAAGTAGTAAAATGGATAAAAAATATAAATGGTCGGTATCTGTAAATGCACCCAAAAATTTCCCAGCAACCTTACATTATGGTTATTTAGGAGAAACAGGTATTAGAGGTAAAGGTACATTAAATAGTGGTTGGGGAAAAATGGGGACCCTTACAGGTTCTCAAGAAAAAAGAGCATTACCTAAAGAACTACATTTAGTTTGGATTTCTTATTTAGAAAATCAATTTTATGAAGGGCATTTTGAATTAGATCATAAAAAAATAGCCGAAATATTCGAAAAAGGATTTAAAGAAGATACTGATAAAGGGGTGATAATGTCTCACGACATGTTTTTTGTAATTAATGTAGCTCCTGGAGGTACTGTAGCTGTTTGGTTAACGGGTATTGACGGGTTTCAACGCGAAGTTGGTTTTTATCAAGCTAAAAAAACAGAAGTAGTTTGGAAAGAGTACAACCCACATGGCGAACAAGACCGTGAAAAATCTGTTAAAATATATACCGATGTTATTTCGCCCGAAATAGTAACGCAGTATAAAGAAAATAAGTTGTCTTTAAAAAAATGGGAAACCTATAGAGAACCATTTACTTGGAGTGTAGCAATTAAAGATAACCCGCACATGGTATTTTTAAATGCGTATGCTATTAATGGGGAAGAATATAGGATAGATGATGATTCTTTAGAAATAAATGAAGATAGTATATACAGTGCTTTGCCAAGAAAATTTAATATGCAATGGGAAGAGCCAGATCAAGTAAAGGAATGTTTTACGGCAACCTGTATTTTTAAAGAGAGTGATTATACAGCTATTGCAGCTGCGTTTAAAGAAAACAACCGTACAGGTAGTTTTGAAATAGTACCTTATGTAGAAAATAACGTGAAAAAACTAAAACTGTATTTAATAACAGGTACTAAAAAGCAAGAAATACATTTAAAAGAAAATAAAGTAAAACGAGCATTTTATAAATAAAACTATGAGCGGAATTGTTTTTGGAGAATACAAAGAAACACGTACAGCTATAGAGCGTGGTAATAGTGTTGTAATAGGCGTTTTTTTTGATGGTACAGGTAATAATCGTAAAAATGTACGTGCTTATAAAGCTTACAAAGGCGAGGCTATAACGATGGATGCTGGTGAAGATGTAGAAACCTATAAAAAGGCTTACAAGAAGCATAAAGATGATGGTAATGGTGATAATAGTTATAATTCAGATGAGTCTAATGTATCTCGTTTAGAGCCTCATTATATAACTGATGATTCAAAAGTTTTTAAACTTTATATAGAAGGTATTGGTACCGAAAATTTTGAAAGTGATGCAGGTATTGGTAGTGCTTTTGGTAAAGGAAGCACGGGGGTGCCAGCAAGGGTAGAAGAAGCTTGTAAGCGAATTGTAAATGAAATTTTACCAAAGGTAGAATCTACTCTTAAAGATGAAAATAAGTTTAAACTTATAGATCAGGTATATTTTGATGTTTATGGTTTTAGCCGTGGTGCAGTAGCAGCAAGGCATTTTGTGTCGCAAGTAAAAAAAAGAGCTTCACATTTTGAATTTGTTAGTAGAGAAGAAGGAGAACTACAGGTAATTGATACTCCTGCTTATGGTTATTTAGGAAAAGCTCTAAAAAAGAAGAAAACAGCAATAAGTGTTGTGAAAATAGGTTTTGCAGGTTTGTACGATTCGGTATCAGCTTATGGTATAGATCATTCAGATGATAATAAAGATTTAGAGCTAAATCAAATGTACCACGCTAATAAAACCATACACCTAGTAGCGCAAGACGAAATTAGAAAGAATTTTAATTTAACAGGTATAGAAAGTGCAGGCGCTAAAGGATTAACAATCGGGTTGCCTGGTGTACATTCTGATATTGGTGGAGGCTATAAAGAAATCATACCAAAAGAGAATACGTTGCTTTGGGATTTAAGTAATGATGAAAAAGAGGCAAAAAAAATAAGATGCGATTTTATCGCAGAAGGTTGGTATAAAGGATATGAAATAGACATAGAAGATGGTTGGACACGCGATGAAGTATGGGGTAGAAGAAAAAAGTTAACCAACAGCTATAGTGTAATAGCACTACAGTTAATGGCAGATTTTTCTACAAAACATAAGGCTAAGATTAATTTAACAACATTAAAAGAAAAGTTTAAAGTTACAGGTAGTTTATTAACCGAAGTACAAAATCGCTTAGATGCAGCGCTAGCAAATAAAAGTACCAAAGGCAATTTAGCTATCGATTTATTAAAGTTTAGTAGTAAACAAAATGAAAAAGAACTTTTAGAGCAAAAAGATGAAGAAGTTGTAGCGTTGATAAAAAAAATAAAAGCCAAAGACGTAAAAGAAACGATACAAAAAAACTCTTTAATAGTAAATTATAAAATTCCAGAAATAGCAAAAGACAATACAAGGGTGGCATTGCCTAAGCGTTACATTAATGCATCTAAATTAAGAATAAAAGAAAAAGTAGATTATACAAAACTAAGCGACACACAATTAATAAGAGCGTTACGTAATAAATATTTACATATATCTTTTACATACGAAAATCTTAAAGCATCTAGTTGGTGGCATTACACGCCTGTTATTTACGAAATATTAAATTTACAAGAGCCTATGGCGCCGAGAAAAAGCGGAAACAGAAAAGTGAATAATGATACAGAATAATAAATAGTATAAGCTATGACAAACAAACGTTTCTCTTTACTAATTAATGAAGACGATAATACGACAAACGCATTAGCTTCTCAGCTTAATAAAGAGGAGCGGGCACGCTTTACACTAAAAACAAAAGAAATTGAAAAAGAGACTGATAAAATTCCTTTTTCAAGAAAAGTACAGTATTGGTTGCTAGAAAATAAAGCATTTTTTTTACACCGTACTTATGGTTTACAAATTACTTACAACAATCAAAAAACCATACATTATTTATTAGAAGTAAAATGCGAAGGTTATAAAAAAGGAATATTTGATTATAGCTTACAACGAAAACAGTTCTTTAAAGATGGTGAAGAACTGGGCGGATTTATGGAGCAATTAGCAGCACAAAGTGCTAGCTGTTTATACCCTTTAAAAGTAAAAGTTAACAAATTAGGGCAAATAATAAATGTAACCAATCAAGAAGAAATTAAAGAACGTTGGGAAGCAAAGCAAAAAGAACTGGCAAAACGATATACTGGAAAACCATTTGTAAATTATTGTAAAAAAATTACTGAAGCTGTAAATAGTTCTGAAAAAATAGTAAAAAGCCTTGGCAACGATGTAGGGTATGATATACTGTTTTCAGAAATATATATGAATTACACCAAAAAGTTTAGCCAATCATTAGAAAAAGGATTTAAATGGTTTTCGGGAGTTCAAAAAGTGAACTTTTATGGTAATCAATCAGTAAATCCAATACTAAAAGAAAACAATCGTATGCTAATAACCTATAAAGGAAATATGAAACCTGTAGGAGGATTAGAAAAAGGAGAAACACAGATAAAATATGAGTTAGATGCCAAAGATAATTCACTACTACGTGTAGATGGTACCTTTAATTATGTGCAGAATAATGTAGATAAAACAATACAATTTAAAGCTATTTGGCAAGAGAGTATGGATAAAACCGTTGCACAGCAAATAGCCTATGAGAAGCAAAAAGGAATGTATTTTGATGAGAATTCTGAGAAAAAGTGGTACCAACTTTGGTAATAAAAGATAAAAAAATGAATTATGGGAAAAGCAATAGTATGTCAAGAAGCAGAGTGTGAGTGCCAATTTGGTACCATGCCAGATAAAATAATATCGATAAGTCAGCATAAGCAATATGTAAACGATGCCGATGGTGAAAAAAAGATGATTGTATCTACCATGGATCTAGGACAACCATTTGAGAAAAAAACTTTCGGGCAATGCAAAATGCAACCAACTCCAGGAGGCTACAAGCCATGCCAATCTATGGTTACAGAGTGGGGAGGGTTTTACGATAAAGTAACATTAGATAACGGTGGAAACCCTATTTTAGAAGACAGTAAAGCTACTTGCCCAATAGGAGGAGCCCCTTGTATAAGTATTACATTTCACGGGCAAACAGCAGAAGCCACCCAGCAACATGAAGAAGAAGCCGATGAAGAGGTTATGGATCAAATAAATCCATTGGCAAATTTTTCAAATGGAGAAGATACAGATGGTGGTCATAATTTAAAATCAAGAGATTATAATGGCATCTAAAAAAGAATTAATCGTAAAAAAAGAAGACCTTAATAGGGTTGTAGAAAAAAAACGAGTTGCTTCAGGAATTTCTTATAAAGTTTTTGAAATACCTAAGGGGAAATCTATCGGTTTTAGATTAAAAGCAACAACAGGTACTATAAATATAAAAGAAACTCAAGAACGTGTGTATTGGATTGCACAAAGTACAAAGGAGTTTAAAAGTGCTACTTTTTTAGGTTGGAAAAGTGGTGCGGCAGAAAAAGAACTACATGAGTTTTTAGATATGTTAGATGATGAGCCAGGTAAGTGGAAAGACTATGGTGTAAAAAGCAATTATATAAAATCATTTGAGGTCGTTAAAGGAGAATTTATTTATAAACCAAAGTCTATTAGTTATAATGGTAGCGAAGAAGGTAAGGGTATTTGGTTAGAAGCATGTAATTATTACCCAAGTTACGGTAGTCAAGGAGCATTTTTAATACCAGTAGCATCACCATATATAAAGGAGTTTGTTGTAAATAAAATGGTAGGGCAAGAAAACCTCTGTGTATATGATGCAAAAACGAAAGAACTTCAAGATGAAATACACTATTGCGATTTTATAGAGTTTACTATAAAAACACATAATATATTAACTGAAGATTTTACAGGAAGCATTACCGTAGAATGTGAGGGAAACATATTAGAAACTATTGAGCTAAATGAAAGCCATGTATTACCTCAGTTTGAAGGTACACCAGCTTATAATGCTACATACATAAAACGTAAAGTATATTTAGATTTAAAATGGGTTGAACTCTTAGGTCATGAAGAAGGCAGCAGTAAATCTTATAGTTTTGATGTCGCATTTAAATTAAAAGACCCTAGTTGTTTTAAACATGATGTAGATGCTAGTAAAATAAAAAAGAGCATACAAAAAAACGTGTTTTATGAAGAAGCTTGGAGTATTAATGAAGAAGAAGTTGAGGCAGTACCTCAAATAGCAGAAATATTTGAACCCCAAGTGGTAACTATGGAGTTTGAAGAATGCCGATACACCAAACTAACGGTAAGCCACGATATAGAAAAAACAAATGATGCTGGTAAAAAAACTAAAGAAAAACGAGAGTATACAATATTAGAAGAAACCGATGGTTGTTTATCTACTAATGAAAACATACCAACATTTGCTGTTATAGCAGGAGACAAAACAAACAAACCAAAAATAGAAATAGCAATAAGTGGTTTGGATAGATCGGAATGTAATGGTGAACATAAAAATGCCAAACTTATTATTTTTAATGATGGAAAAACTACCGAAATGGCTATGGCTGATAAGCCAAAAGGTGTTACAACTATAAATTTAGAAGTAGTATCAAGTTTAAGTGAATTCAATTTATATCCATTAAAATATATATGGCCAAGTTTTATATCTCCAAATGTATACAGAACCCATGTTGCTACTTGTCGTTATGCAAGACCTTTATTAGTAAATGTATATCCAGATATTAAATGGGAATTGGCATTTGAGTTTTTAGTAAACGTATCTAATTACAAGGCTGCGAATATGCCTGCAGGCATCATATATACAAAGCATAACGAAAAATCTAGAGAGGCAGGGTATGCAAGATGGTTAATGAATAAACAAGGAGAATTACCTATTTCTTTAGGTGTGGGTCTCTCGGCAGAATGGGATAATGGGAGTCATAAAAGAAGTTTTACTAATGAGTTTCAAACTAAAATAAAACCATTTGTAAAAACTATTTCTACAGCAGCAGAAATTGTACAAAATGCGATTAACTATGCTCAGGGGGTAGCGAAACAAACAGCGATCCCAGTGGGTTTTGACGTAAGATATCCGAAGTTTACCATAGTCGGGACATGGAATTTAGTTCCGTATAAAAATAGAACAGCTATTGTTGGAGATGTTGGATTTGGATTTAAGCCTTTAATTGGAGCTGAATTAATTATAGATATTATTGGTGTAGCTATAGCAGCAGCATCTTACGGGACAACTGGGAATCCTGCAGCAGCAAGACTTATTAATAAATTTAGAAAAGGTTTAGATAAATTAGGTGCATCAGTTACTTTTACGGCAACATTTTATGGCGAATTAGAGATAATGTGTGAAGCTTTAAAAATACATAGTATTAATGGTATTGACATGTCTGGGAAAACTACTATTGGAGGAAAAATGGGAGTAACTATTATTCTCAAAATGGAAGTAGGAATAGGTAAGTTAAAAGGTAGAAAGAAAAAAGCAATAATCAATTTTAGAGCTTTAGCTAAAGCAGATGCTTTTTTTGGAGGTGAGATGGTTTTCGATTCAGATGATAAAGGATTATACATGCAGCCCATATTAAAATTCTCTGGAGTAATGCTTACAGTTGAGATAGAAGGAGAAGTTGGTTGGTGGAAAAGCAATTTTAAGATAGAAGAAAAAGTATTAAAAGAGGAAACGAAAACTTTAGCTAAAAGATATTTAAATTAAAAGATAAAATGAAATTACACGATTTTGAAAAACCTTATTATACAATATATCCTCATATATATTGTTCTGGTATTATATATATTAATGATGTACCTGCCATAACTTGGCTTGGAGAAGAAACAAAGGAAGGGGGGTTTGGAGGAGATATACCAATAAATCAGTTGGTTCTAGAGTCTGGGAAGCATGCTGTAAAAATTGTTATGTTGCCAAGAATAAATAAGAAAACTTTAACAGAAGAAGAAACTTTTTTTGCGGATTTTTATTTGTCAGATGTAAGCCCTGGTCGTTGGAAAGAAACTAGCCATAAATTTCATCCAAAAATAGAATCACCATGGAATGGATTAAGTGAAGGTATAAATTACCCAATTTTTGAACTAAAAACAGAAATAGAAGTTGAGCTTCCATATGTATTGGATGGTTGGCAGAATTCGCAAGATTTAACAGAAATAAAAGAAGAAATTTTATTTAGAAAGGTTTTTAGTCATTATCAACAGATACATGCTGTTTTAGCAGAACACAATGTTTCTAAATTTTTAGAACTTTCAAAAGAAAAAATGCAATTACAAGAGCAGGCATTTTATTTTTCAGAAGAACGAAAAAAACAATTTTATGAAGGTGCTCTTAGTCTTTTTAGTCAAAACCTTAAGGTAGAGCCTCTTATGAAAGATGAACTTAAATTACAGATAATGGGGTATGGTAAATTAGTTAGATTGATAAAATTAGACGGTAGTGAACCTTTACAGTATATGAGTCCGAATATTGAGAATCAAAGTAATATAGAATTAGAAGTTAAGTTACATATGCGAAGTGAAGAAAAAGGATTTAGTATTATATAATAATTTAAGTTAGATGAATAATAATTTACTTGTGAGGTATTTATCTCCTTTTGAAAAGGAAGAGATAAAAATAAAAGTAGATAAAGAAAAGGATGTTATAAAAAAATTCGAAGAAATAAGTTGGTATGATAATATAATGGAAATATTTTATAGTCATAATTACGGATTAAGAGGCGAAGAAGAAAGATATGTATACAACGATTATTGGTATTTTGGTATAGAGACAGAACATCTAAAAAGTAGGAAACTAATTAACATTGTGCCTAATTTCGCAAAAGACACTGATTTTTCTGAAAATGATATCCTGTTTTCTATAGAGTATATGAGGCCTGTAAAAGTAAGAATGTCAAATTTTGCAATATTTTTTGGTGCTCCTGTCGAAAAAATAAATCCCAATTATTTAACTCATTCAAAGAATAATACTTTAAATCAAGTAATAAGAATAATAAAAAAATTTATTTCTCAGGAATTTTATATTTTAGATAAAGAAATAGTAAAAATAGGATCTATTTATTAAAACAATGAAACGAAGAATATTTATACAAAACACAATATTGGGAGTTACAGGGTTGTCAATTAGTTCTTTAACGTTGGCTTGTTCTAAAAAAGAAGTTATTTTAAATGAAATTATAGGAAGGTCAGAAGAGGAATTGATTTCTTTTAATAAAGAAGGTAATAGTGATTTTTCTTACTATACAATACCATATGCAGCTTTCTCACACCCCTTAGTTTCAGGTAGAGAAACTTTTATATTTTGTAAAGAAAGTAGTATTGTAGGTTATACTGTAAAGAAAGAGAATACCGATGATGTTGAAGCTATTTTTGAAAAGTTAAATGAATTATATGGAGATAGTAAATTAATATATGAGAATGATTTTGGGTATAAATATGAATGGAGTACAGAAAGTAGGTTGTATGCACTAACTTATACAAAGGCATATCCTAATTTACCTCAAAATTCGTTTTATAGTGAAGCTGTATTAAAAAATGAGTTAATTGTTTTTTAAAATTGAATAGAATGATAAGATATTACGTCGTACTAATCGTTAGCTTATTTACTAACTGTAAACAAGTACCATCTCAAGTTGTTACTTCAGAAGATTTAACTAAAAACCAAGTTTTTTGGCAAACGAAACAAACTGAAGAAAAGAAAGATAAGGAACAAAAACTATTTCCTAAAAAAACAGATAGCTTAAATACAGTAGAGTATAGGAGAAATAGAGTTTATATACATAGTGCTAATTGTCAATATGAAGTATTTGTAAACGATGTACTCTCTTCACGATTTATGGGAGATATAGCAAAAAGTGGAGGAACTACAGGGGCAACACCAATTAATCAACATGTTTTATTTAGTGGTGTAAACGAGATAAAAATACGTATGTACCCTAAATATGGTGATACGACTTTAGGGCAAAGAAGTTATTTTAAAATGGAATTTTTTTATTTTATAAACGATTTGAATAGTCGGATTTATAATAAGGAAATGGGAGGAGAATCAGGTATCAATATTGATAATTCAGATACGGATTATGAGGGAGAGCCTCGTACAAAATATAATCCACCACATAAGTTAGAAGGTTTACCAGTATATGAATGGCGTACAACTTTTGAAGCTTCTGTTCCTTTTGAGATAGAAGGTTGGTTAAAGTCTGTTAATTTAAAAGAAGAACAAGAAGAAAAAAAATTAAAGAACGAATTGCTTTTAGCTTATAAAGAGTTGTTTAAAATTATAGAGAAAAGGGATGTTTCAGCGTATTTAGAGGCTGTAAAACTAAGAGAAGAAAGAATAAAAACAGCTTTTTACTTAACTAAAGAAGAAGAAGAAAAACGTAATGCTGAGTTTATAAATTTACTAGAAGATAAAAACTATGAGCTTTTACCAATAACAGAAGAAGCGATTGTTTTAGAATATCAAGGTTATGGAAAATTAGCTATTTTAAGTGATGTGCGTGATGGAGAAGGTATTATTAGATTACGAAACAAAAAAGACGAAGACGAAGAGGTTACGTTAGATTTTCGTTTTCACCGTAAGGAAAAAGGAGCCCCTTTAAGTGTTATATAAGTTATGGACATGTTTTTAAAAATTAGATAGAATGACAAGATATTGCATCATACTAGTCGTTAGTTTATTAACTGGTTGTAAAAAGGTACCTGCTCAAGTTATTACTTCAGAGGATTTAACTGAAAATCAGTTTTTTTGGAAGCAAAAAAATAAAATAGAAAAGGCTACTACAGATAAAGATGTATTCCCTAAAAAAATAGATAGTTTACAAACAAAAGAACAAAGAATAAATCGCATTTATTTGCGTAGTTCTTATTGTCAGTATGAATTATTTGTGAATGATGTTTTGGTGTCTAGAACGATGGGAGAAATAACCAAAGGAGGTGGAGGTATAACAGGGGCTATGCCAATTAATCAAAATTTAATGTTTAGTGGTGTACATGAAATTAAGTTACGAATGTATCCAAAATATCCTCTTTTAGCTTTTAATAATAGAGGTGGTACTGTTTCAATGAATTTTTACTATTTTATTGATGACTTAAGGAATCAAACTTACAATAAAAAAATGGGAGGTGAAATAGGTATAAGTATTGGAGAGTCAGAATATCATAAAGGAGAAATAAGAGGAGCGGAGAATCCACCACATAAAATCGAAGGCTTACCTGTTTACGAATGGCGTACTACTTTTGAAGCGTCTGTTCCTTTTGAGGTAGAAGGTTGGTTAAATTCTATTAATTTAAAAGAAGAACAAGAAGAAAAAAAATTAAAGAGCGAATTACTTTTAGCTTATAAAGAGTTGTATAAAATTATAGCGAAAAGGGATGTTTTAGCGTATTTAGAAGCTGTAAAACTAAGAGAAAATAGAATAAGTAACGCTTTTTATTTAACTAAAGAAGAACAAGAAAAACGTAATGCGGAATTTATAAATTTACTAGAAGATAAAAATTATGAAATGCTGCCAATAGCAGAAGAAACGATTGTTCTAGAATATCAAGGTTATGGGAAATTAGGAATTTTAAGTGATGTACGCGATGGTGAAGGTATTATTCGCTTGCGTAATAAAGAAAATCCAGACGAAATAGTAACACTAGATTTTCGTTTTCACCGTAAGAAAAAAGGAGCAACTTTAAGTGTTATATAAGTTATGATAAATTATTTATGAGAAATGTAACACTATCATAAAAGTGTATAAATTTTTAAACTCAGGATTAAGTTATTTATAATTTAATCCTGTTTTTAATACAGTTAAAAAGGCATGTAGCATAGTAATATAAATTACCCTATCGATTTTTTAAGCGCTTCTAACTCTACACCCAACTCATTAAACATATTTATAATACTACTTAATTTTAATTCATGCTCTTCATACTCTTGTGTATTAATACTACATGTAAACTTCCATAACTCTAATATTTCAGAAACAGGAACCTCATAAGGCTGATAACTTGTGTTGTCTGGTTTTAATAAAAAAGACTGTTTTTCCTCAACTAAATTTTCTAACCTTTTATAAGTCATTCCATCATCTTTAGTTACTACAATATAAGAATAACCACTTTTCGCTTCTTTTATGTTCTCAACAAACTCAGCTACTAAATAAGAACCATCTTTCATTGGTAGCATAGAATCTCCCTTTATAGGAAAAGCTCGGTGTTTACCAGTAGGTAAAAAAGGTAATTTTATTTTTTCTAGTTGCTCTATATATTCAGGATCATCATAACCTAGCAAATAACCAGCAGAAGCTTTAGCAGGTACAACTTCTATTAAATTTTCATTATTATCATCAATTGCTATTGGGAATAATACTCGCTTGTTACCAACCTCAATAAAAGAAACATCTTTGGCTTTGGTTAAATCATTTTTAACAATAATATCAATAGGAAGTTTAAAATATTTAGAAAAATCTATTAAAAACTCAATCGTTGGTGAAGATCTATTTTCTTCGTAAGAACTTATTCTTGATCGCGTTACTGATAGTTTTTCAGCTAAAGCCTCTTGAGTTAGCTTTTTTAAAGTTCTTAAATGTTTGATGTTTTTTGATAAACTTTCCATGTCGCTACATTTGTGAGCAGCAAATGTATGTATTTGTAGCTAGTTTTTTAGTGTAAAAAAAATATTTTACGATGGAATTTAGTTACTCTTTTGAAGATTAAGTAATAGGGGAGTTTTAACTATAAAAATGCACTGTTTCATAATTGTGTTTAAAACAATTAAATTATTTTTAATTGAAAACTTAAAATGAAAAACCCTGTAAACTTATGTTTACAGGGTTTTTTGTGGAGACGCCGGGAATCGAACCCGGGTCCAAACAAGCAGTTCAAATGCTTTCTACATACTTATTTCTTTCTTAATTTTCGACTAGTAACTGATTAAGAACATTCTGTTAATAGCTTATCTTCTTTAGTTTCAAAAACCTGCCGAAGTTTCAAGTTTTCTATATTTACTTTTACGATATCCAAAAGTGAAGCGCCGTAAATCAAGGCTATCCGTGGACATAAAGCTTGCACACCTTGTGTGCCTAGGCCAATCCTACTATGATTCGGATTAAGCAGCTAAAGCGTAGTTATTCTCGCCGTTTAAAAAGTTGAAAAAAAGTTTAACGAGTTGTCTCTTCACTCCTCGGTATGCTTACATTATCGCTGGCCTCGCTGTCAAAACCAGTCGTCCCCAAATATGTTAAAGAACACAAATAGTAAAGTTTAAAAACAATAGTTACAATATATTTGTTTAAAACCTAAAAATTGTGGGGAGCAAATATATGAAAATACTATTTGTACAATACTTTTAAATCAAGTATTTTCGCCTACGTTGTATTAATTTACAACAATTGTAGTTAATTTGTTTAATTTTATACAAAAAAGAAGAATGAAATTCGGTATCATCAAAGAACGCAAGAACCCGCCAGATAGAAGAGTGGTTTTTTCACCAGAAAAACTTCAAGAATTTAAGCAACAATTTCCAACAGCAAAAATAGTTGTAGAAAGTTCAGATATTCGTGTTTTTAAAGATGAAGCATATAAAAATGTAGGAATAGAGGTGGTAAACGATGTTTCTGATTGCGACGTGTTGTTGGGCGTAAAAGAAGTTCCGTTAGAAGCTTTAATATCTGGAAAAAAATATTTTTTCTTTTCACATACCATAAAAAAACAGCCATACAATCGTAAGTTGTTAAAAGCGATGTTAGAAAAAAATATTGAAATGTATGACCACGAAACCATTATAAAACAAAATGGTGCACGATTAATAGGTTTTGGACGTTACGCTGGTTTGGTAGGAGCATACAATGGTTTTAGAGCTTTAGGTTTACGAGAAGAATTATTTGATTTACCAAAAGTAGAAACACTTAACGATTTAGATGCGGTAAAAGCAGCACTTAGTAAAATAACCTTACCAAATATTAAAATATTACTTACGGGTACAGGTAAAGTTGCCAATGGAGCAAAAGAAATTTTAGATCATTTAAAGATTAAAGAAATTAGTGATGCATTGTATTTAACGGCTGATTTTTCTGAACCAGTATATTGTATGGCTGATGTTATGGAATATAATAAACGTACAGATGGTAAAGTAGGAGAAAGATTCGCTTTTTATAAAGACCCTAGTGGATATGAAAGTAACTTTATGCCGTATGCTAAAGTAACAGACTTTTTTATAGCTGGTCATTTTTATGGAGACGGGGCTCCGTACTTTTTTACAAAAGAAGATGCTAAACAAGACGGTTTTAGAATAAAATACATTGCAGATATTTCTTGTGATGTTAACGGGCCTATTCCTTCTACGATTCGTTCTTCTACAATTGCAGATCCTATATACGGCTACAACCCAAAAACAGGAGATGAGGTAGATTTTAGAGATGAAAAAGCAATTACGGTAATGGCTGTTGATAATTTACCTTGCGAGCTACCAAAAGATGCTAGTGAAGGCTTTGGAGAAATGTTTTTAGAACATGTAATTCCTTCTTTTTATAACAATGATAAAGATGGAATTTTAGAGAGATCTAAAATGACAACAAATAAAGGGAAATTAACCGAACGATATTTATATTTGGAAGATTACGTAGACGGAAAAGAATAAAAATAAAATCCCCGCTAAATGCGGGGGTTTTTATAACCAAAAATATGTTGCCAGATAAACAGTTTTTAATTGATACTGCAAGAATGAGAATGCCCTTTGGTAAATATAAAGGAGTTTACTTAGTTGATATTCCTGAATATTATTTAGTGTGGTATAAAAATAAAGGGTTCCCTGAAGGAAAATTAGGTAAAATGATGGGGCTGGTATACGAAATGCAATTAAATGGTTTAGAAGAAATTTTGCGAAAAATTAGAGATTAATTTTATATTATTATTCTGAGTTCGAATTCTATTAAAAAAATCACTTTTAAAGTGATTTTTTTTTCGTTTTTATGTTATTCTTATATTAAATTAAGGTTTTTATTTTTAGTAATTTGTTGTTTAATAGATGGTTGTTTCGCTTATTTATTGGTTGTTTTATTTTTCTTATAAATACAGTTTAGTAACATTTAAAGCCACGTTAATTAACCATAGCAAATTAATTTTGTCTTATAAAATGAAACTAAAGTTTAAATTTTACTAAGAAAAAAAAGATGAATACGAAAAAACAATTATTAACAGGAGTATTGGTATTACTAGCGCAATTATTTATTGCTCAGAATAACAAATCAAACGGATTACAAGATACTACGCAGATATATTGTGAAAGTACTAATGAGAATCCAAGAGGGCAACATATTACAGAAGTTGGTTTTTCTGGAGTTAGAAATACAACTACATATAATAATGGCTATGAACTTTATGAGTTTAATAATGTAAATGTAACCAAAGGACCTTATACAAATTTAAATGAGGCAGGGTTAATTACTATAAAGGTTGAAACGGCTTGGAGAAATACAAAAATTGGGTATTGGGTTGATTGGAATCAAGATGGAGATTTTGATGATGCATCTGAAGAAATGATATTAAGTAATGTAAAATATCCAACAAAAAATGAATGGTTAAGTTTTTTTGTAGTTCCAGATTCGGCTAAACTAGGAAGAACAAGAATGCGTGTTAGAGCAGTTTATGCTGATCAAATAAGCTCTTGTGGTGATGAGTGGTTTGGAGAAACAGAAGATTATATGATTAATGTAGTTGCATCTCGTTCAAAAAGAGAGCGTATGGTTTCTGTACAAGAAAGTATTGCTTTTCCTAATCCAAGTACTAACGGTAACTTTACCTTTTCGTTTAATAAACCAACTACTAATATTACTTTTAAAGTATTTAATAGTAATGGTATTTTAATACGTAGTATATTAAATCAAAATACTATTAATAATAAACTAACGTTAGATTTATCTGATTTTAATTCAGGTATTTATACAGTACAAACAATTTCTAGGCAAGCATTAGAAACAACTAGATTGGTTATACAATAATGAGTTTTTAAAACAATAGGAACAGATAAATAGTTGCTAAATTTATAATAATAAAAACGAGGCTTATCTAGTTATAGATAAGCCTCGTTTTTATTATTAAGCTGTTATTTTAAAGATACATTGTAAGTTAAACCAGCCGAAAAAGTAGTCGATTCACCTATGTTTCTACCATCAATTACTTTACCAAAGCCTAAACTAACGCCCAATTTAGGAATAATGTTTTTATATATAGTAACACCAACACTACTATAATCTACATTAGTCTCAGGAAAATTACCTTTAAAAGCAGGAGAGCCAATATCAACACCTTCTTCAGAGTTAAAAAAATCACCCCAAGCTTCAACGTAAATAAACTTACTAGCATATCCAATTT
The DNA here is from genome assembly GCF_000430545.1 of Tenacibaculum ovolyticum DSM 18103. Lineage (GTDB taxonomy): Bacteria > Bacteroidota > Bacteroidia > Flavobacteriales > Flavobacteriaceae > Polaribacter > Polaribacter ovolyticus. The sequence goes on along the minus strand of NZ_AUMF01000009.1, from coordinate 151,088 downwards.
TAGCTTTAGTAACAAAAGCATTAGGAACTCCAAAATCTTTACCAGGTGTTAAGTTATTATCAGCATTACCTCTAAGGTTATAAGAAGCTAAAACTGTAGAGAAGAAACCGCTATCTGTGTTTAAATGTAAACCAGCTGTTACATCAAATCCGAATGCTCCACTTCCTAGTGATAAAATTCCATTTGGTTCATATCCAGTAGGAATAATAGCTGTAAGACCAGTTATAACATTTAAGTTTGCTTTTTTAAAATTAAATTTATGTGCATTTAATTTTAAAGCTATAGAAACATCTTGTAATTCAGATATCGAATTTTCTCCATTTACAGGATCTGCAGCTCCTGTTGTATTATCAGCAGAAACAAAAGGTACGTTTATTACTGCTGACAAACGATCAGTAATTCCATATTTAGCATAAAGAGAAATAATATTTTGATTTATTTCACCATGAACAGGAACACCTTCATTTTTTACATCAGCTACGTAAAAAGCATCGTATTTACTAATAGAGAACGAAGAAGTTATAGATAAATCCCCTTTTTTAGATGTAAACCCATCTAATAAACCTTGTGCATTTGCAGTAGAATACATTGTTGTGATTGTAACAACAGATAATGCGATTAGTTTTTTTATTTTCATTTTTTTTAAAATTAGTTTCAACTATTCGTCGAAATAAAAATGAAACATTACATAAAAATAAATTTATTAAAATAACAAAACCTGCCTTTTTATTAATAAATGAATTATTGTTTCTTTTGAATCACCAACTCAATAATTAATACAGTAACAATACCTAGTGCATAGGCAATTAAATCTCCATAGCTAAAGGTGTTTCCTATAATAATATTTGCCATTCTAGAACTTTCTAAACCAAGCATTTTAACCAAATTAAAATTTTGTAATATTTCAATGCTAAAAGAAAAAATTAGAATTGAGATAGCTAACTTTTTAGGGGCAATATTAAAAAAAGATTTTACGAAATAGTAAAGTAGCATTACAACTAGAAAATCACCAAAGGTATGTCGTATAAAACCTGATGTTTGTGCAATAATAATTTCAGTTATAAATAGTAATACAAAGGTTATAAAACTTTTTAAATTGAATTTCATATATATATAGTTTTTAAAACGTAAAACTTCATGTACATGAAGTCTTACGTTGTTTAGTAACAAATCTAATTATCCGTTTTGCCAATCAATTTTTCTAGAAGCATACATTACCGATGCTAGAATAGCAAAAAGCCCAACACTACCAACAAGTAAAGCGAAATTTTCTAATTGAATTATTATAAAAATAAAAGCATATAAAGCTGTTAATGATAGTGCTATAAATATTGGGAATTTCATTCCTTTTAATATCGATTTTGAATAAAGCGAAATTAATCCAATTACAGCAATTCCTGAAACTATATATGCCTTTAAAAAACTACTATGCTCTGAAATAGAAATTAATAATGTGTAAAACATTGTTAAGGCAACACCAATCATTAAGTACTGAAACGGATGGATAGAAATTTTACTCATTGTTTGAATAAGGAAAAAGATTAAAAAAGTTAAACCAATAACTAAAAAACCATATTTAGTAGAGCGCTCACTCTTTTGGTATTCATCTACAGGAATCATAAAGTTTACCCCAAAAGCATAATCTTTTAAATTAGGAATCCCTTTAAAAGATTGTTGAGGAAAGGGTCTGTTGATATCTAAAATTTTCCAGCTAGCATCAAAACCAGTTTTAGAAATTTTATCAGAATTATATGGTAAGTATTCACCAATAAAATTAGCGGTTTTCCAATCAGACTTTATATTTATATTAGTTTCTTTACCAACAGGTATAAAACGGATTTGTTTACTACCATTAATGTTTATGTTTAAACTAAAGTCAACATCATTTTTAGTAGGAATATCGTCTTTGTTTATAAACTTACTTTCTAGTTTATGTAAATCAAGATAGCCGTTATTATAGGTGTTATTAGAATTGTTGTTTTTATACTTAGAAGTAAAAGAGTATGTATTCTTATTCAATTTAATTTCAACCAAACTATTAACACCTTTTAAGTTTGAAGTTTCTATTATTAACCGTGCTTTATTCCAAAGAATATCTTCTTTTGAAATATCCATTTCGCTAAAATCAGGTTGTGTAAAGCTTCCCGAAATATTAATATTACTGTTGTAAACAGCTGTTTTATAGATGCCACGTTTCTTTTCTTCAGGATTTATAGTAGAATTTACATCCAGTTTTTTAGGGAAAAAGTAACCGTAATTTATCTCTTCAACCATTTCGGTTTGGACTTCTTTGGTTTTTTGATTTACAATTGATTTTTTATGATATGTTTTGTAAGGTATTTTTAAAATAGGACCATATAGTAAAACTTCTTTACCCCATTTTTTATTTATTTCTTTAACAACTTCTTGTTGCCTGTTCATGCGTTCATAAATTAAGCTTTTAATAAATGATAGTGGAATTAATAAGATTAATATTAAGAAACCAACCATAAGCATTCTTGCTGTGATTGATGTTTTAACCCATTTACCAAATCTTCCGTTTTGTTTGTTTAATGTTTCCATAGTGTGTTTATTTAAAAGAACTTTGTTTTTCAAAGTTGATGTGTAAAAAAATATTATTTATTTTTAATTAGCTTTTCTAAAGCCTCTATGTGTTTCTTAAATTCTTGTTTACCTAAGTCTGTTGCATAGTATCTAGTATTTGGTTTTCTACCTATAAATTGTTTTTCAACCCTAATAAATTCAACTTTTTCTAAAGCTTTACTATGACTAGCTAAATTACCATCAGTAGCGCCTAATAATTCTTTTAAAGTAGTAAATTCGGCATATTCGTTAACCATAAGAACAGACATTATTCCTAGCCGTATTCTATGGTCAAAAGCCTTATTAATATTTAGAATAATATTTTTCAAAATTAATTTTTGTCGTATTTATAATACATTAAAGTACCGTAAACTATATGCATAACACCAAAGCCAATTACCCAAAACCAAAAGCCGTAACCAATAAAGTATGATGCTAGAAGACCAAGAACAATTTCTATATATCCTAAATATTTTATGTCTCCAAAAGTGTGTTTAGAAGCATTTATTAAAGCTAAACCATAAAAAAGTAACATTAATCCGCCTGTTTGTCCGTAACGACCTTGACTTAAAATAATAATGATATAAATCCCTCCAGCAACTAAAGGCACCATAAAATTTGTTAATAATCGTTTTGTTGTTGCATCCCATATTTTAATATTACTCTTGTTTGCTTTTTTAGTTGTTAAAAAAATAGCAGTACCAATACTTAGAATTAATACAAGTAATAAATCTAAAAAAGCAAGTCGAAACACCCAGCCATCGAGTAATAATTTACCGTTAGAATGATTATTTACTAACCAATAAGCAAAAGCAGCACCAATTAATGCATAAATACCAGCTAAAATACCCGAAAGACCGCTCAATGAAATAAATCGAGATGATTTATTCATTAAGTTTTTAATTTCTGAAATATCTTTTAAATAATCTTGTGAATTCATTTTTAAAGAACTTTGAAATGCAAAGTAAGTGGTTTTATTTCATTTTAACAAATTAAATTTTATATAAAACTGGTAGTGAATAAAATTTTAACAGAAAATAAACTATAAAATATTATTTTTCTGATATAAATAAGGTTAATCGGTATGGTAAAATTTTAAAAATGATAATGAAGTGAAATGTTTAAGTTATGCTACGCACTAATTGATTATAAAAGCTACTTTAAAGTAAAAAAACATTTTTATAAGTATATATTAAGAATATACTTTTATCTTGTATGTTAATTTTAAATAAATAATTTTTAAGATGTTAAAAAGTATTGGGGGGTTAGAAGATTTTGAAATTAAAAACATAAGTATTGTTTTTCTTATAATGAGTCCTGGCTTATTTTTATATTCTGTTTTAATTTTAAGTGTAAACCCAAACGCAACTGAAATTTATGGAGCTAGAGAAGTGCTATTATTTTTATTTTTAATTGTTGGTTTATTACCTTTTACAAAAAATAAAAAAGTACTTGAAAATTATGGATGGATTACGTTTTTTTCTTTATTTATTTTTGGGCATTATTTAATATATACTTCTTATTTTAATAACTTTAGTTTAGATTATTTATTAGGAACTTATGTATCCGTTTTCGGTACAGTATTATTACTTAAAGACCGCTTTTTAATAATTTTTTTCTCTGCAACATGTTTATTTCATCTTTATTTTAGGTTATTTAATTCAGACATACCAGATATAGATGAAGTAGCCATTTTAATATCAATGACTACTATTTTCTTTTTTTCCTTTATTATTTTAAATAATTCTCTAACGTATAAAAAAAAGCTAATAAATAATAATGCAAAGTTAGAAGAAGATGTTAAGATTAGAACTAAAGATTTGCTTGAGAGAACAAATGTTTTAACAGAAAAAAATAAAGAACTAGAAGAGTTTGCATACGTTATATCTCATGATTTAAAGACCCCAATAAGAAATGTATATACTATAACACAATGGTTAATAGATGATCATAAAAGTGTTTTTAATGAAGAAATAAATAGCAATCTGCAATTAATAATAGAGCAAAGTAACCAAATGGAGTTGTTGGTAAATGGTATTTTAGAATATTCATTACAAAAAAAGCAAGGTAATTATAGTTCTGATATCGATTTAAATAAGATGTTAACCAATATTGCAAAAGCAAATTCTAGAGTAAAATGTAAAATCTTATTAAAAAATACTTTTCCAAAGGTAAAAGGTATTGAATATCAATTATTACAAGTATTCCAAAATTTAATTCAAAATGCTATTAAGTATAACGAAAATGAAGAGAAATTGATAAGTATAAGTTACAAAACGGTTAATCAATTTTATCAATTTTCTATTGAAGATAATGGTATTGGAATAGAAGAAAAGTATTTTGAAAAAATTTTCAAGTTATTTCAAAAATTAGAAGTGCTTGAAAAAAAGGATTCTATTGGAATGGGCTTGGCATTAGTTAAAAAAATAATTAATATGATGGGCGGTAAAATTTGGTTAAAGAGTAAATTAGGAGAAGGAACAACTTTTTATTTTACCATACCAAAATAATTTTTAAAGAGGAGAATGAAACCAGCAGAAGAATATATATTAAAACAACAAGAGCCGTTAAGAGCCATTTTATTACATCTTCAGGTTTTAATAGAAACTAATTTTACTGAAATAGAATTATTATATAAGTGGAAAATTCCTTTCTATTATTTAAAAGGGAAGCCTTTGTGTTACTTTAATGCCACTAAAAAAGGGTATGTTGATGTAGGTTTTTATTCTAAAAAAACATTAAAAAAGTACAATAATTTTTTAGTTTTAGAAAAAAGAAAGGCTGTGAAATCGTTGCGTTATTATGCATTAGAGGAAGTTAAAGAAGAAATATTAGTATCAGTTTTACTAGAAGCTTATACGATTAGAATATCAAATTAGTGTAATTTAATTTTATATTCTAAAGCCAATTCATTTTCAATGTATATATGAATATTGGTATTTCTTTTCGTTCTTTAGCCCTTTTAAAATCAGAATCAGTTGTATGAACTATAAAACTTGGAGGCGTTAATGTTTTGCTTTTTAGTATGTTGTAGTCTATGTTTAAAGCAATCCATGTGTAAATAGCTCTAACCTTTTCTATTTCAGTTTCAAAATCATAGTCAATTCTTTTGGTAAGACTTTCAACAGATTCAGCTTTCATGTAAGAAGCTATTATTTTATCAACTTTTTTTAAATCTTGAGAGAATAGATTTTTATTTATTAAAATAAATAAAAAAAGTAAAGCAAGTTTTTTCATAGCGCAATAGTTTTATTATAAATATAGTAAATCTATTTTAGAAGAAACTCTAAGACAACTTCTTTGTCTATAATTAAATAAAGTTCTTTACTGTTACTAGGTGGAGTGATACTAATTAATACTGTATTTCCCTTAAAAGTAGTTTTTGCTTTTTTTGCATATTTTACTCCTCTAAAACCACAGTAAATAGCTTGATTCGGTTTAACATTTTTGAGTGTAAAAACAATGGGAGTATTTGCTTTTCTGTGAATAATACCAGTATTTGGTTTTACTAAATGATATTGCTTTTTAAGAAAAGAAGAAGTGTAAATTGGTTGTTTAAAATAAGTAGCTAAACTCATTTTTTTTACACGTAATCTCCATAAAGAATCTTCAGGAAAATGAGTGTAAAAATATTTTTCTTTAGGAATGTTAAAATAGTAGTCATTAAAATTACGTTGCCAACGACCGTTAGTAACTGCACCGGCAGCCCAGGTTGCATCAATATAAATCCATTTATTGTTGATTTTTACTGCATTCCAGGCGTGGTTGGCACGTTTTTTTACTTTATCAATATCATAAGAAGAGTTTCGTACATAACCTTTTATAACTTTATTTTTAATATTTAAAAGCGTACACGTTTTGCTAAAAGCTTGTGCATAACCTTCACATAAAGCACTTCTGCTAATGAATGTTTTTGTAACAAAAGCATTTTTTATAGCCTTTAATTTTTCTTGCTTTTCAGTTTCATTTTTATAGCTAAAACCTATTCTTTTTTGTCTAGGGTTATAAAACTCCTTTAAATCATAACTAATATTAAAAGATAGCCAACTAAAAACAGCCCTTGCCTTTTCTTCATCTGAATTAAAATCAATAGCTATTTTACTGGCTAGTTTTTCAGCCGTAATTAATTTAGGGTATGTTTTTACTTTAGTATCTACATAAGAATAATCTTGGGCAGATAAAGAAAATGCAGTAAAGAGTAAAAGAAAATAAAGTTGTTTCATTTTAATGATTTAGAACAACTTTATTTATCAAAAATTATGCCTATAAGTTTGTTATCGTTTTTCTAATGGTAACTAGGTTGGTTAGTAGTTTTTCTAAATAATCAAGATGTAACATATTTGCTCCATCACTTTTCGCGTTTGCAGGATCAAAGTGAGTTTCAATAAATAAACCATCAACATTGTTAACTACTCCAGCTCTTGCAATTGTTTCAATCATATCTGGTCTTCCACCTGTAACACCACTTGATTGATTAGGTTGTTGTAATGAATGTGTTACATCTAAAACTGTTGGTGCGTATTGACGCATTGTTGGAATACCTCTAAAATCAACAATCATATCTTGGTATCCAAACATAGTACCTCTGTCGGTTATCCATGCTTTTTCATTACCAGCATCGTGTACCTTTTTAACGGCATGTTGCATAGCTTCAGGACTCATAAATTGCCCTTTTTTTAAATTCACAACTTTACCTGTTTTTGCAGCAGCTACAACCAAATCGGTTTGACGAACTAAAAAAGCAGGAATTTGTAAAACATCAACATATTCAGCTGCTTTATATGCATCTGAAACTTCGTGAATATCAGTTACCGTAGGAACATTAAAAGTTTCAGAAACTTTTCTTAAAATTTTTAATGCTTTTTCATCACCAATTCCTGTAAAACTATCAATTCTACTACGATTAGCTTTTTTAAAACTTCCTTTAAAAATATAAGGAATCTCTAGTTTATCGGTAATCGTAATTACTTTTTCTGCAATTTGCATAGCCATTTCTTCACTTTCAATAGCACAAGGTCCTGCCAAAAGGAAAAAATTATTAGAATCTGTGTGTTTTATATTCGGAATAAGTTTCAAGTCCATCATTATAAATTTTCTACAAAATTAAGAAATTTAATTGGCTATATTTAACCTTTTAAATTAAATAAGAATCAATAGTATAAATAGAATATGATGAAAAGAATAATATATGCATCGGCACTTATTGCCTCGTCAATGTTATCATGTCAAACAGTAAAAAAAGGTAATCAAAAAGTAGATGTTAATAGCGCAGTATTATCAACAAATGTTGATGCTAATTTAATTAGTATAGATTCTACTCTTGTTAAAAAACACTTATATACGTTGGCTTCAGATGAGATGGGAGGGCGTAAGCCTGGAACTGAGGGAATGGAAAAGGCAACGAGGTATATAGAGGAGGAATTTAAACGTATTGGTTTAAAAACATTTGCTGGTTTAAAAACGTATCGCCAAGAATTTACTTATAAAGGTATTAAAATGAGTAATATTATTGGGGTTTTAGAAGGAAAGAGTAAAAAAGATGAATTTGTAGTTGTATCTGCACATCACGATCATTTAGGTACAAAGAAAGATGGAGAAGGAGACCGTATTTTTAATGGAGCAAATGATGATGCTTCTGGTGTTGTTGGTGTTTTGTCTTTAGCTGAATATTTTACAAAAAAAGGTATTAATGAGCGTAGCATTTTATTTGTGTGTTTTACTGCTGAAGAAATGGGGCTAATTGGTTCGAAGCATTTTGGTAAGGGAATTGATGCTAGTAAATTTGTTGCTGGAATTAATTTAGAAATGATTGGTAAAACGCCAAGTTTTGGGCCTAATACAGCTTGGTTAACAGGTTTTGAACGTTCTGATTTTGGTAAGATTATTCAAAAGAATTTGGTTGGTACAGGATACCAATTATTTCCAGATCCATATAAAAAATTTAATTTATTTTTTAGATCTGATAATGCTTCTTTGGCTCGTTTAGGTGTTCCTTCTCATACTTTTTCTACAACACCAATTGATGTTGATAAAGATTATCATAAAGTATCAGACGAAGCAGAAACGTTAAATATGACTGTAGTTACTGAAACAATTAAAGCAGTCGCAAAAGGAACCGAAAGTATAATTAAGGGAAAAGATACACCAACACGAGTTGTTGTAAAATAGCAATATATTTTTAAAAAAGGAATTAATAAAAAGAGCCAATTGGCTCTTTTTATCTTTACAGCTAGTTGCGTGATTAATATTAAATTAATTAATTTATTGCGTAATGTGTTGATTTTGGGTGTTTAATTTATTATATTCGTTAAATTTTAAATTTAATCCCTTCAAAAAATGAAAAAAAAACTATTAAGTTTAGCTATTGTTTTAGCAATGTTTTCTTGTTCTGATAATGAGTTATTAGAAGCTCCAGAACAAAAAAAAGAATTACTTACCAAGAAAGAAATTAATACAATTATTAAGAAGTCTTTGGAATCTACTGGAGATTTTAATTGGACTACTCAAGAGCTTCATACAATATGGAGTGCTGTAAAACATGGAGATGATATTTTAACAATTGGTTATGGTACTTCTAAAAGTAATTTTGCAAGAAATGCTAAATCTAAAAATATTAAAGATGAATTAATTAAACTAGTTCGTAGTACAGAAAAAACTTCAGCAAGAGGAACTAGTGAGTTATATGTAAATGAAACAATAAATGTTTTAGATATTAAAGTAACGAATAAAGAAACTATTGAGTCTTTATTAAAAGATAGTAGAGTACGATATATAGAACCAAGTAATTATAATTTCATGGAATTAAATGCTAAACAACGTTCTTCATCAGGAGGTTCGGGTTGTGGATATGGAACTGCTAGTTTAAGTAGCAATGATTACCGTACTGTTTCTCCAGGAGCAAGAGTACCTTGGTCTTTTGATGCACATAAAATTCCACAAGCATGGAACTATAGTACAGGAGCAGGAGTAACTGTGGCTATAATAGATTCAGGTTTATCACCAGAACAAAAATGGATGAATCAATATTTTAATGATGGTTACTCTTCAGGAAGAACAGTTCAAAAATATGGAACATTTGTAGATTCTTGGTGGGCTTGGTCTAATAATTACGATGGGGTTAACGATAAGTGTGGTCATGGAACTAAAATGGCAGCAGTTGCAACAGCGCCAAGAAACAATGATAATTTACCAGTAGGGGTTGCTTATAATGCTAATTTAGTAACTTATAGAGCTGTAGAAAACGTAATTATTAATGATTATCATGAAAAAAGAGGAGTTGTAGAAGCGCTAACAGCCTTAGCAAATAGAAGTGATGTAAAAGTAATTTCTATGTCGATAGGTTCACCTTTTAATATAGGTAATGTTTCTGATGCAATTAAATATGCACATAGTAAAGGTAAAATGATTTTAGCTGCGGGTGGTACTTCAACATCGTTTACTACTTGGTATGGGGTGATTTTCCCAGCGAGTATGTCAGAAACTGTTGCAGTTACGGGTGTAAGAGAAAATCAATATAATAAATGTGATGTTTGCCATACTGGATCTAAAATTGATTTTACGATTCAAATGCAAAGAATAAATGGTACAGATAATAAAGTACCTTCATTAAGTTATTATAACAATCAAGCTAACTATGTAGGGGGATCATCTGTTGCTACGGCAACAACTGCAGGTATTGCAGCTTTAGTATGGGCTAAGCATCCATCTTGGTCTCGCGCACAGGTATTGCAAAAAATGAAAGAATCTGCAGATTTTTATCCAAGTAAACATGCAGAGTTTGGGTATGGAAACATTGATGCTTTAAAAGCTGTTCAATAAAAAATATATTAATTAATTAATTAATTAAAAAAGCTTCGAGTAATCGAAGCTTTTTGCATTTTATAAGGTATGATTATTGATGTAGCATTGTAAATTATTTTTATGAAACGATTAAAGTATCTTTTTTTATTATTTATTGTAGGTTGTTCTTCAACTAAAGTGATTTATGATTATGATAGTAAAACCAATTTTGATAAATATAAAACATTCAACTTTTTTGAAGACGCAGGTAATGGTTTAAATGAATTGGATGTAAAGAGAGTTGCCAATGAATTGTTGTATAAGTTACAAGAAAAGGGAATGAAATTGTCTGATACTCCTGATGTATATATAAACATTGTTTCAAAAGAAAGTGAAGCTGCAAATAGAAATACTATCGGACTAGGAATAGGAGGTGGCGGTACTGTTGGTTTTGGTATTTCAGGTGGAATACCTATAGGAAGTAAAAAAATGAATCAGCAGTTAACAATTGATTTTGTAGAGCGTAAAAATAATGAGCTCATTTGGCAAGGAATTGTTGAGAGTGAGATAAAAGAAAGAACTACTCCTGAAGAAAGGAAACTGCATTATAAAAAAGTAATTGAAAAAGTGTTGGTGAGTTATCCACCGAATAAAAAGAATTAATGGCGTACAATGAATTTTTATCCGATAGGATAGCACAGTTTTTTAACGAGAGTAATGTACATTTTTATGAGAAAAAAATGTTTGGAGGTCTCTGTTTTATGGTAAATGATAAAATGTGTGTTGCGGTAATTAGAGACGAAGTAATGGCACGCATAGATCCTAATATATATGACAATTGTTTACAGAGAAAAGGGTGTAAAGAAATGAATTTTACGGGGAAGCCAATGAAAGGTTTTGTGTTTTTAACTGAAGAAGCAATTGATTTAGATGAAGATTTTAAAGGCTGGTTACAACTGGCTTTAGATTATAATCCTTTAGCTAGAGCTAGTAAAAAGAAAACCCCCAAATAATGGAGGTTTGTATTGTTGTTTATTTTGATAATTTAGAATTGGTAACGTAACCCTAAACCAAAATCAGAATTAAAACCATCATAATAATCACTAAAACCAATTTCTGGTCTATAATCTAAAGAAAGTACTAATGGAATGTCGAAGTTGTATTCTATTCCAACTACACCTGCAGCAAAAATAGCGCTATTACCACTAGCAGAAGCAATACCACCACCAGCACCAGCAAACCAGTTAAATTGATTTTCTATTTCCCATACCCATTGGTAAAGTCCGGTTGCTTTAAAAGCATTCCCTTTTCTAATACCTAAGTCGATTTCTAATCGATTAGATCCACTTAATTTTCTTTGGTAAGATATTTCGGCACCAAAACCACTATTGTCACCAAAACGAATACCAATTGCATTGTCTGCAATGTCTTGTGCATTGGCTGTTAGTGTTGAAATGGTTAAAAACCCAATAAATAAAAATAGTTTTTTCATAATTTAAATTATATTAAAAAGTAATACCTATTAATGTAGCTGCTAAATTAGTTAATTATTAATCGTTTTCCTTTAGAATGGCTACTAAATTCAGGAGCATACATACTTTGTATAGTTGTTATACCATTACTGAAATCACCAGCATTGTTAACGCGAACATCGTATTCAAAAACATAAACTCCTTTAGGTAAACGATCAAAAAAGAAATTTGTTGCAGCGTCTTTTGTTGCTTGATAATAACCTAAACCATCTTGCCATTTGTATTGTGAAAGTACATTTATTGGTTCTACACCAGATGCACGCATATCTTTCATATGAATAAATTCCATATCCCTATCTGAACTAAGAGTTATTCTTACAGTAATTAAATCGCCAACTTTTAAATTGATTTTATCAGTAATTTGAATAAGCTCTTTTCCTGTATCAGTATTTACTTTTTTAAATAATTTTTTAGTTAACTTTAAAGGTGTTTTAGCAGATGTAATTTTATCTAGATCTTCAAAATATTGCCAGTATAAACCACCCCAAGCAATTCCTTTTCCTTTTTTAGAAATTGTTACTTCGCCCATAGTCGGTGTTATCTCATTTCCGCTCCATGAAGTTTTAAAATATCCTGTACCAGCTTCTACTTTTACATTTTCTAGCTTATTCGCTTCAATTTTTTGATTTCCAATTTTTATGGCAACCATATCTGTAATTGAAAGCCATTCACTTCCTTGTAATAATAAGGCATATACAGCTTCTGTTGTGGCTTTGGTTGTTTTCCAACGGTTGGTTTGCTTGTTTTTAAGTAACCATATTTTTAGATTATCAACCGTTTTAGTATCGTTTTCAATTTCAGCAAAAGCTTCTATTAATAAAGCTTGTGTTTCAATAGGGGCTTGGTAATTATAATAACCAGCAACGTTACTTTTCCAATACATTCCTAACACATCAGAAGTAATACTATTTTCTTTTAATGATTTTATAATTTTTGTTGAAATAGCTTTATTGTTATTTCTAAATTGAATTAATGCGATTTGTGCCTTCGCATATAATTGATAATCATTCCAGTAAACAGTTGTTTGATTTTTATAATATGCAATTGCTTTTTTAGCAGTGCTAGAAGCAGCTGTTTTTTCATAAAAACTACGCATGTATAAATATTGAATAGCAAAGTAGCTTAAATGATTTTTCTTTAAATAAGCTTCATATTTATTAATTCCTTTTGTGGCTTTTATTTTATTCGCTTCCTTTAATAAATCATTGTATTGTGCTACTATTTCTTCGTCTAAAAAGTGGATAGCTTTTTGAAGCATTTGTGTTGTTGAGGTCTCAAGATTATGTACTCCTAATTGTTTTAAATGACCAAAACCATTAACGATGTGTTGTGTAATATATCTATTCGCATAATTCCCACCTTTAAACCAAGGGAAACCTCCGTTACTCATTTGCATATTTGTAAGCTTATTAATAGCTTTTTGTTGCTCGTTATTCATTTTATTTAAATCGAATAATAATGCAATACGCTTTTTTTGTTCTGTTTCAGATTGTGCATCTCGTAACCAAGGAGTTTCTTGAATAATTAGCGATTTTAATTCCTGATTTTTTTCAAGATTAGATAACAATGCATCACTAGATTTCCACTGTTTAAATACTTCTTGAATTCTTGGGTTTGAATTTGCAATATGACTTGCCAAGGTATTGGCGTAATAACGAGCGAAAGTTTGCTCACTACATTCATACGGATATTCCATTAAGTATGGTAATGCTTGTACAGCATACCACGCAGGGTTTGATGTTACTTCTAGAGTAAGTTTATGGTGTTTTAAGCTAGAAGAAGCATTGTTTTTTAGCTTATCTAAACTAAACGTTTTTGTTTGATTTGAACGAACCCACATTGGCAAAGTTTCGGTAAATAACATGCGGTTAGATAAAATTGGTAAAACATTTTGTTCTCCGTCAGAAAAATCTCCTGATTTAGCTACAATTTTATATTGAACTGCTTGGGTGTTATTAGGAATCGCTAAATTCCACGAAACACTTGTATTTCCGTTTGTATCGACATTAAAGTCTTTATTCTTTGTTGAGTTATCTAATAGGTTAATTTCTTTCCCAGTAATAGCATCTGTTAAAATTAATTGAGAAACACCTTGTAAGTTTTTATCTGACAGATTCGAAATTTTAGCACTCAATGTTATTTTATCCCCTTCTCTTAAAAAACGTGGAGCATTTGGGGTAATCATTAACTCTTTTTGAGTTACAGCTGTTAGCGTTTTAGTTGCCGATTGTAATTCTTTAGTATGGGCAAGTAATTGTAATTTCCATTTAGTTAATGCTTCTGGAGTTGTAAAACTAAAAGTAATGTTTCCTTTTTTATCAGTTTTTAAATGTGGAAGAAAGAAAGCAGTTTCTTGTAAGTTTTTACGAATTTTAATTCCTTTTAAAGCTGTTTTTTTCTGAGTTTCTTTACTTGCAGGAGCATTTGTATTCATAGCAAGAGGAGCATCTTCTGTAAATTCATATTCTTCTTGCACATCATTTTCTTGCATGTTTATACCTGCAGCTCTTCCTTTTAGCTCTTGAGATGTTTCAGCTAAAGGCGCACTCATTTTAGCTCTTCGACTCATCATCATTTTACCTGGTCGATGATTATTGTTAAATGCAAACCCAAACCAATTTAGTTGTGCGTATTGTTGGTTTTGATAATTGTAATTAGTGTATTTGTTGTTATAAAGTCTAAAATTGTTAGTTCCAAAACTATGTTGGGCATTTAGAGTGTTTCCGTACGAGTAATACGTTGGTGTACTTATTGGGGTAAATTGCCAATTATGAGGTTTAAATTCATCTAAAGAAGCATCGTACATACTTGCTAAAACTTCAGCAGTAACTTTATTTTCTTTGTCGTTTTTAATTGTGAAACTCCATTTTTCGGGTGTGCCAGGTTGTAGTTTGTCTCTAAATGTATTTGTTTCAATAGTTATAAGTTCTTGTTTGTTGATTACAGGAATATTAACAACTCCTGAAACAAAAGAATTATAATTAACAAAATAATATTTTATTGCAAACCCACCAATATCCTCTTTTTTTACTGGGATTTCAATTGTTTCTACACCGTTATTTAAGTGAATTAATTGTGTGTTCGTAATTTTATGATTCTTTTCTGTTTCAACTATTATAGTAATGTTTTTTGAAGCAGAACCAATTTGTAAACAAACGTTATCGCCAACATTGTAATTGGTTTTATCTAAATTGTAGAAAAATAATTTACTGTCGGCTATTTCTTTTTCGATTGTATTGGTAATGGTAAAATAAGTTTTATCAGTTACTTTTTGATTAAATTTATCTTTTGTGTTTAAAACGGCAATGTATTTACCCGAAGTCCAATTTTGAATGCTCTTCAAAGTAATTTCTTTTGATTTTTTAGTATTGAACTTTTCATCAAAAACTAATTTCCCTTTTTTCCAATCTTTTTCATTTACTTCCTCTTTATTATATGAGTCATGCGGAAACAATTTTCTGAATTCATTTTCAGAAATATCTTGATAATCGGGAGTATTCCAAGGTCTTTTTCGTAATGGATTTTTTGGAGCTTGTAATTTATATATTTTTACAGTTCCTATTGCAGCAGCAAACTCTTCATTTAAGTTTTTAGTCGTAATTTTTATTTTTTGCTGTTTAGCTTCTTTGTTAAGAGTCGAATTTATCTGTAAAGAGGCTGTTAAAGCATGGTACCCTACCTTTACAATTATTGTTTCGCTACGTGTTTCTCCATTTATATCAGTAACATCAGCTGTAACCTCATAGTTAAAAATAGGTAAATCGTGTTTAGAAACACTTTCATCAGGAAGTGCTTTAAAATTTATAGAAAAATTACCTGATGCATCAGTAATGCTTTCTCCGTGTGTAATTTCTTGTGAGTCTGAAGAATAGCTAGGTTTACGCCAATACCACCAGTTAGGATATTGTACTTTTCTGTGTACTCTATATACAACTTTTGCATCAGTTATATTTGCGCCAGAAAAAGCTTTTGCAAATCCGTTTACAGTAATGTTATCGTTTAATTTAAATGTTTTGGTAATAGGCTTAAATGCTATTTCAAACTTCGGACGTTTGTATTCTTCTACAGATATTGAAGTTATATAGTCTTCTCGCTCAAAATTAAAGTTAACATTATTATAAAAGAGGCTTTCTTTTTTATTACTCCTGTTTATAGAGAAGGTATATTCACCAGTTAAGCCATTGTTAGGTAGTATAATTTCTCCTGATGCTGCACCAAACTCATTTAATTTTAAATCAAGCTTTTTTACTTCTTGGTTGTTAACATCATTTAAAGTTACTTGTATGTATTCGTTTGTAAAAGGAGTTGATTTCTCCTTTTTGTTTTGAATAAAAATTGTTTTAAAATACACTGTTTGCCCAGGGCGATAAATACTTCTATCAGTAAAAATAAATGGCTTTATTTTAATAGTTTCATTTAACGTATTTATATTTTGTTTTTGGTGTTTATATAAATAGTAATTCCCAAAAACAGCACTATCGTTACCAGAAGTAACTGTTGCCGAAACATTATAATGTGTGTGGTTGCTTTTAAAAGTAGCAAAACCATTTTTATCGGTAGTTAATTTTTCATTTAGATTTGTTTCTGCTCTACGTTCATTATTTTTTAATAATATTTGAGCATTTTTAATAGGTTTACCTGTGTTTCTATTAACTACTTGATAGGTTTTTATGTTGTTTTTTGAGTTTTCAATTAAAACTAAATCACTTATTTGAACATTTGCAACGGCATATAAACCTGTATTGTTTAATATATTGTTTTCATGGGCTACAATTAAATAACTACCTTGTGTTAGTTTAGGTATAATTACTTCGGTACTATGAGATAAATAATCATGTTCGTTTCTTAAATCATTGTTCCAAGAATTAACTTTATCTAGTTTATTTATGAACTTTACGCGATCTTCTTCTTTGTATGTTCTATTTAATTCTTCTATCTGAGTTCTATTAATCTTAAAAGTTGTAAAATATAATTTACTAATATTGTTATAAGTTACTAATAGGCAAGAAGATGTATTTATTGGGCTGAATTTTTCTGATACAACAGCAAGTGCTTTACTCGTTATTTGTTGTTTTAATAATTCACATTTTTTAGCTCCAGTACTTTTAGGAAATTGCTTGATTACTCGATTGCAAATAGCAAGTGCTTCTTTGTTTTTAAAACGAACTTCTTCATTTTTTTGATATGTATATGAGTTTGCTTGTTGGTTGTATATTTTAGCTATTTTGTATGTATACAACCCAGAAACCTTATTTGTTTGATACTTTTTTTCACTTGTTTTTAGTGTTTGTAAAAAAAGTTGCTCTTTATTTTGAAAAGTAGCGTGTTGGTTTATAAAATTTAATCGTTCTAAATCTACATCAACTAATGCATTTAAATTTCCGTTCTTTAAGTGGAAGTTAAGTAGCTCTTTGTAAATTTTTAGAGCATTAAATTGAAGAGACAATGCATCTTTTGTTTTTAAATTTATTTTAGAAAAAGCACTTGCATTGCTTATTAAATTTTTAGTGTCAATTTTAAATTGATAGGCTGGTTTTGTAATATTAGTTTCAGACGTTTTATAAAAAGTAAGAGCGTTGTGTGCTAAGAAATCAAATAGGGTAGGGCGATATTTTTCAGAATCTTTAGAAGTGTATAAAATATCATTAAATTTATTAATGTCTGTTTGTTGTAATAATAAACCGTTTTCTAAAGATTTTTGATAATAGGCATGAATTTCAGTAAACAGTGTATCTAAATCCCAGGTTCTAAAATCGTTTTTGTTAACTTTATCTGAAGTTTTAGTTCGTTGATAAAATTTCCATCTATTTTCTTTAAAATATTGCCAATACAGATTGGCTAAAATATTTTCTAATACGTTTTTGGTAGGAAAACTACTTTTATTAATATGTTTTTTAAACTGATTAATGATTTTTAATTGCGCATCTTCTTCTAAAGTTAATGAGAATTTACTTTTATAAAATAATGATTTTATAATTTGTGGAGCATTTTGGGCAACTTCCGCTTTAACGTAAATTGTATTTACAACTTTTAAAGCAGATTTGGGCAGATTCTGTTTTTCAAATTCCTGTACTTGTTTCCAAAGATTTTTATAATTCTCTTGGGCATTTAGTGTGGTAGAGAATAGTGTAATCATAAATAACAGTGTTGTGATTTTTTTCATAACTTATGTTTTGATGCCCTAAAGCACGCGTAAATTAAAATTAAAAACAATCGATAATTAGTTAACAACCTATTTTATGAGGTAAAATTGTGTGTTGACTGAGTTTAGCTATAAAGATAATTAATAATTATTGTAAAATTTAGATTGTTTACAAAACAAAAAACGAGCCAATTGGCTCGTTTTTTTATTTAATATATTTGTTTTACAACGAATTCACATCGCCTATTTGTTTCATGTTGTTCTTCTGTACAAGCATCTTCAGTTTTACATTTTATAAGAGGTTGCGTTTCTCCATAACCAATAGCTATAACACGTTCGGGTTTAATTCCGTTTTTTATAAAATACATTCTTGCTGAGGTTGCTCTTTTTTGTGATAATTCTAAATTGTAACGATTATTTCCTCGAATATCTGAATGTGTACCTATTTCGACAACCATTTTGGGGTACTTTTTCATTAATTTAATCACATAGTTAATTGCTCTTTTAGTATCCTTACGTAAATACCAAAGTTTGTAATCAAAGTTTATTTCATCAGTTTTAATAATAATTCTACCGTTATCTTTTTCTAAACTTTTTTCTTTAGCAATGGTTTGCTCAATTTTTGTTTTGTTTTGTAGTTTTAATTTATTTGTGGCTGTTATTTTTAACTCTTGTGCTTTTTTAGCTTTTAATTGCAGTGCAATTCTCTTTTCTTTTTCAATTTCAGTAATCGATTTTAAGGCTATAGATGCATCGTTGTCTTTATTTCTTTCCTTGCTTGTAAGGATTGTCTTTCTTTTCTCTTGATACCCTTCTTTAGAGGCTATAACGATATAGGAAGCTTCACAAATTGCCCTAAAACTAAAAGCCCCATTAGCATTTGTATATGTTTTTTTAAAATCATTATTATCTGTGCCGATTAAAATTAGAGTATTTCCTAAAGTTTCCTTGGTATCAATATCAGTAATTACACCTGAAATAGATTGTTTACAATCTTCAATAATTAAAGCTTTTTCTTCTACAATTTTATAAATATCATCGTTTCCTTTTCCTTCTGGCCTGTTAGAAGCAAAAAAGCCTTCTTTTGTTTTGTTATTTATATTAAATGAAAAATCATCGTAACCAGAGTTTATTGGTAAACCAACATTATCTGGCTGGCTGTATTTGTTATTAGAAATTGTACTAACAAAAACATCTAAAGATCCAAAACCTGGATGACCGTTAGACGAAAAGTATAATTTATTATCTTTACTAATAAACGGAAATTGCTCTTTTTTAGGGGTGTTTATAGTTGCTCCTAAGTTTTTTGGATTTCCGTAAGTACCATTATTATTTATAGCAACAGCGTAAATATCAAAAGAGCCATATCCGTTAGGCATATCTGAAGAAAAATACAATGTTTTTTCATCATCACTTAAAGCGGGATGTTCTGATGAGTATTCATCACTGTTAAATGGTAGTGAGGTTATGTTTTTCCATTCACCATTAATTAATTGTGCTCTGTAAATCTGTAAATGAGTAATTTTTTTATTATCCTTTTTACGTTTTCCTTTTACTAGATTATTTCTAGTAAAATAAGCTGTTTTAGCATTCTTCGTAAAAATGATGTTAGATTCGTGAAGTTTTGTGTTTATTGAAGTTGAAAATGGTTCTGTTTCGTTATTTAATGAGACTTTATAAATGTCTAAATAACCATTTCCTGTCCAACCATATGTTTTAGAGGTGCCTTCATTATCTTTTTTAGCTGCAGAAAAGATAATACTGTTTCCTTTTTGTATTGCTCCAAATTCTGAATTTGGTGTATTAATAGCTAAGTTTTTAATAGTATATCGATTACCTATTGCTTTTATGTTTTCAAGATATTCTATTTCCGCTTCTAATTTTTGAAGTTTCTTAGCGTCGTTCTTTTTGTAATATGATCGTAATAAGTTATCAGCTTCTTTATAATCACCTGTTGCTTTTAAAGTATTGGCATATCTGAAATAATAAGGTTCGTCTACTAATTTTTTATAATATTTAAAAAGTAGCTTATAATTTGTAGCTGCTTTATTCATATCGTTTATAAAATAATATGAATCTGCTAAGTTTTTTATTGTTTTAAAATTCTTATCTTTTTTTATAGCTTTTTCGAATAAAGGAATAGCGTGACTATAAAAAGCTCTATCAAAGTATTTTTTTGCTCTTTTAAAGTCCCTATCTTCTTGGGCATTGCTACAAATAACAATGAAGAATGTAAATAAGACTGTAATTGTTTTTTTCATATAGCTTTTTTTAGAAGAATCGAGGAGATTTATCATATCCTTTTTTAAGACCTAAGGTGTCAAAATCAAAAAGGACAAATACTTCGTGTGTTCCTGAATTAAAATTACTAAGGTTTGTTGTTGTGTAATCGTATGCATACCCAATTCTTAAATTATTAGTAGCTTTTACGTTAAACATCGCACTAAAAGAATCGTTTATTCTATAGGATAAACCTCCTTCAAAACGATCATTAAATAATACGTTGATAGAAGTGTCTAGAACAATAGGAGATCCTTTAATGGCTTTTAATAAAAAAGAAGGTTTTAATTTAATAAGATCGCTTAGTGTAAAAACATATCCTGCATTCGCAAATAAATGTATTTCTTCTCCACCAATACTTTTTAAACCGTTTTTTTCGGTAAAATGTTTTGAATTTAAAAGGTTAGGTACAGAAACTCCAAGGTAATATTTATCAGTAAAGTAAAAAGCACCAAAACCAAAGTTCGGAGTTATTTTGTTTTGATTGTCAAATGCTAAATCGTTCGTTAAAACACCACTAATGGTGTCATCATCTGGAAATCTAAAGTTAGCGAAATCTGTTTTAAAACTACTGAAACCTGCTTTTAAACCTAAAGATAATCTGTGATTTTCACTTAACTGTAATGTGTAGGCAAAATCGGCATACACATTATTTTCTTTTAAAGCATTGTCACCAATATTATCGGAAATAAGAGATAAACCTACTTCAAATTTATCAGTTATTGGAGCGTGTGCAAAAAAAGTATATGTTTTAGGAGATCCTACGGCACTTGCCCATTGCGTTCGGTGCATGAATCCAAAATTTAGTACCCCTAATTCATTAGTTACGTAAGCAGGGTTTATAACATTTTGATTGTACATGTACTGTGTATACTGTGGGTCTTGCTGTGAGAAAACACCAGCGACAGTATTTATATATATAATTACTAAAAGTATCTTTTTCATAGTCTTATTTACTTAAGTAAATTCTACCTTGTTTAGGTTTAATATTGTCTTTGTTATATTTTAAAATGTAAAAATAAACACCACTTGTGGTATTGTTTTTAGATGAAGTGTTTTTTCCATCCCATTTAGGAGTGTCAATATCTCCTTTGAAAAGAGATTGTCCGTATCTGTTAAATATTTCTAATTGATAATCTGGGTAAAAATAGTTGATGTTAGGGATGTAATAAAAATCGTTAACACTATCTCCGTTAGGTGAAAATCCATCAGGAATAAAAAAGTCATAGTCTTCAGGATTACAGTTGTTAAGGCTTACTGATATTGGAGTTCGCTCACTTTCACAACCAGAGTCTGGATGAATATTAGCAACATAATAAACGGTGTTTTCTTCAAGTAATTCTGAGTTATCAAGTTCTAGACCTCCTAATAAAGCATCATACCAAATAAAATTATAATTAGCGGTATTGGTTAAAGACATTTCAAAATCAAGTAATGTTAGTTTCTCTAATCCGCATAAAAGTGTTGTTCCTTCTACTACTGGTATGGGAGGGGCAATTACAGTAATTGTAAATGGTAATCTAGAAACACTTTCACAACCAGTAATGCTTTCTGTAGCATAATAAGTTACACCATTAGTTAGTATGGTATCTGTAGTTAATAAGTTTCCGTTAGTAGGGCTATCGTACCATAAAAGTTCTCCTGAATTTACTTCTGCATCTAAATTAGCAATAGTAGCTTTTTCGATACCACAAAATAAAGGAGTAGTATTTGTAGATGTTACAATCTCTGGTGTTAAAATAGTTACTGTTACAGCTGTACGGTCAGAACTCTCACAACTATTATTTGTATCTTTAGAACTTACATAATAGTCTTCACCATTCACAAGAATTGTTGAAGAACTTAAAGGGACAGTAGATGTATTATCAGCATACCAAGTTAAATTTTCTCCGCTAGTAATAGCGATGTTAGCAAGTGTAGGGGAGTTAGGGTGATAGTCTGATAAACAGAATGATTGATTTGCGTTAAGTATTGGTGCGTCGGGAATACCATTTATAGAAAAACTTTCTCGTATTTCAAAATCAAATACTGTTCTACATGGAGTTGTATCGTTTTGAGTACTTTTTAATACAACATTATAAGTACCCGTTTCTAGATTAGTTATATCAATATTGTAATTTGCGCTACCACCACCAGCTGAAAAAACAATGGTATTTTCTGTTAATATATTACCTGTACCTATTTCTAAAACTTCATAATTTATAGTATATTCTCCATCTGCCAAAGTTGGGGCGTTTATAGCAACTTTTATGTCAGAGGCGTTACATACATTATCTATAATAAGGTCTAGTTGAATGTCTTCTGGTACTCTATTAATAGAAAAATCATAATTTATACAGTCTAAACCGCTTTGGTTTGTTGATGAAATTGTAAAGTTAAAATCATTTTCATTAGTAAGAAAGCTTGAAAAATTAACAGGTATTATTGCTTCACCATTTAAAAAAGTAAGGTCATATGCAGTTATATTTAAGTCATTAGTACTACCTTTTATTGTATAATCTACTGTTTTTGTACCTGTAAACAAACTTCCATTATCATCATAAAAATCATAAATGGTTAAGTTTAAATCATCTTCATTATAACAAGTATCTTCTATTTTGGCCTTAGCTTCATAAATGATAAAACTTTTTTCTAATACCGTAAAAGAATTACAAATAATACCATTTATATTATTAATTGAGTTAGTTCTTATAATATAACTACCAGGTGTTAAGGTACTACTAGGAAGTGTTATTTTTTCTAAACTTATATTACCGTCATCATCGGTTAAACTAATGTCGTTTAGGAGTCCGGTATAAACAATGCCATTAGTTGTTGTATTTACAATTTCATATACTAAATCATACGTCATTGAAGAACCTAAAGTAGCTTCATGTAAAATTTCTATTAGTAATGAATCTTCTTTACATTGATTTGTAACTGAAAAAGCAGCAGCTATTTTTGGTAATATAATTGAAACGGTAACAGATTGTTCGTCGCAGACACCAAGCGGATATACAGTGTATGTGAAATCGTACTTTCCAGAACCAAAAAGTTGATAAATTTCTTCAATATTGATTGTTGCATCTAATGCATTTTCAATCTGACCTGTATTATTTACGTCAGTCCAAACACCATTAGAATCTTGACCTATAACATAATCAAACAAGTTAACGTTATCATATAGGCTTAAATTATCGGTGTCACAAATTTCAAGATTCATGGCTATACCTGCATTTGGACTACGATGAACTTCTAATATTATTGTTGCAGTTCTTGAAGCACAGGAATTTACATTACTAACAATGTAATTTAAAGCGTAAGTACCTGCTCCTGCAAGTTCTGCATTAAAAATATTATCGGTTAAAAAACCAGTAGGCGTGCCCGTGGCTTCTTTCCATTCGCCATTAATATCAGCACTTAAATTTGTTAAGTTATTGTCTAAAAAAGTAAATAAATTAACAGTTGTATCATTGCTACAAGCATTTGCACCTCCATTTATATTGTCTTCACCAGGGTATCCTCCTAAAAAGATGGTAATCTCTGAACTTTCGTTACAATTTGGGTTTGTATAGGTGAATGTATGTTCGCCAAATCTATTTATTGCCCATAAATTAACAATACCAGTATTATTATTTATCGCGTTTTGATTGATAGGACTATTAGCAAACCAATGACCACCTGCTTGAGGTGTTCCTTGTAATTGGTTAAAAAGATTGTACGATTGATAATTGGTGTCAGACTCTTTATTACAAATAGTTACCGTATTATCTGCTCCTGCACATTGAGAGAAAATATTAAATAACGATAATGAAAATAAGAGCAAAGAAAAAAGTATTTTTTTTTGCATAGTAGTAATTATTTATAACAGTTTTAGAAAATACAAAGCAACATAAAAATCAGCGGTTTAAGAAAAAAAAAGCATTAATTTTTAAAAACGATCATTTCTCTTTTTCTTAAGCTCTTTTACTTCGTTATCTTTACATAAAATTTAGGAGATTAAAATGACAGTACATTTTATAGCAATCGGAGGAAGTGCAATGCATAATTTAGCAATTGCTTTACATGAAAAAGGATATCAAGTAACAGGAAGTGATGATACTATTCATGATCCATCTAAATCTAGATTAGAAAAACGAGGGTTGTTACCTGAAGAATTTGGATGGTTTCCAGAAAAGATTACCAATGATTTAGATGCTGTAATTTTAGGAATGCATGCGAAAAAAGATAACTCAGAATTACTGAAGGCACAAGAGTTAGGAATTAAAATATATTCTTATCCTGAGTTTTTATTTGA
The DNA here is from genome assembly GCF_000430545.1 of Tenacibaculum ovolyticum DSM 18103. Classification (GTDB taxonomy): domain Bacteria; phylum Bacteroidota; class Bacteroidia; order Flavobacteriales; family Flavobacteriaceae; genus Polaribacter; species Polaribacter ovolyticus. Next base: position 126,496 of record NZ_AUMF01000009.1, on the reverse strand, counting down.
ACAATCTAAAAACAAAACGCGTGTAGTTATCGGTGGTTCTCATGGAAAAACGACTATAACATCTATGATTTTACATGTATTGAATTATCATGATGTAGCTGTTGATTATATGGTAGGAGCACAGTTAGATGGTTTTGATACGATGGTACATTTAACTGAAGAAAATGAATTTATTGTTTTAGAAGGTGATGAGTATTTGAGTTCTCCTATTGATATGCGTCCTAAATTTCATTTATACAAACCAAATATTGCTTTGTTAAGTGGAATTGCATGGGATCATATAAATGTATTTCCAACTTTTGAAAATTATATAGAACAATTTAAAATTTTTAATGATTCTCTTACCAATGGAGGGATGATGGTGTATAATGAGGAGGATTTAGTTTTAAAAGATGTTGTTGAAAATTCAAGCCATCCAATAAAAAAATATCCATATAAAACACCTAATTATTTTATTGAAAACGGAATTACTTATCTTGATACTCCTGAAGGTGATTTACCTCTAGAAATTTTTGGAGACCATAACTTACAGAATTTAGCAGGTGCTAAGTGGATTTGTCAGCATATGGGTATTGATGAAGATGAATTTTATGAAGCTATTGCTAGTTTTAAGGGAGCAAGTAAGCGTTTAGAGAAAATTGCAGAAAATGAATCTACTGTGATTTTTAAAGATTTTGCTCATAGTCCTAGTAAAGTTGAAGCAACAACAACTGCTGTTAAAAAACAATACGATAAGAGAACTGTTTTAGCTTGTTTAGAGTTACATACATATAGTAGTTTAAATGCTGAGTTCTTAGCTGAATATAAAGGAGCCTTAGATAAAGCTGATAAGGCAGTAGTATTTTATTCACCGCATGCAGTGAAAATAAAACAGTTAGAAGAAGTCACTGAAGCACAGATAGCAAGTGCTTTTGAACGTGATAATTTAATTATTTATACAAACCCAATAGCATTTAAAGAGTTTTTATTTAATCAGAATTTAGATAGTACTGCTTTGTTATTAATGAGCTCTGGAAATTATGGAGGTTTAGATTTTAATGAGGTTAAAAACTTAGTTTAACCCCCCATTTTTCTTTTGTACCAATTGTAATCAGTTATTTTAGACCAAACAAATAATAAATAAGATTTTTTATAAAAAGCTTTAAATATTATTACAATTCTGTCTTTATAGAAAATGTAATACTTTAGAAAAGTAGCTTTTATATTTTTATAAAAACTATTGTTTAAGTTTTTTAAATATTTTTTTAAGTATTTCTTACTAGACTTGGTTGATTTGAATTCAATATTTTTAAAACTAGGAAGTATTGTATTGTATAGCTCTAAACCAGCATTTAATTCTTTAAATAGTTTGGTATCTTGAATAATGGAATTTGTTTCAAGTTTTTTATCAAGTAAAAAAACATCGTAAGCAGCTCTAAGGTTTATTTTTTTAGTTAAATATGCATCATCATTAATGAGTTTGGAATAGACTGTTAGTTTAATTTGATCAGAGAAAGATAAAAAAGTAGTGTTATTAATAGTCTGTAATTTGTTTTTAATAGAGCTATGATTAAAAAAGGAAGACTTTTCTATCCGTAACATTTGTTTATGAATTTCAATAGCTGCTATTTTTTTGGCATGTGTTATTCTAGGTAAATGCCTATGATCGTTAAATAGCTCTGAGACTTTATGTGTATAACCATTTTCTTGAAGTATTCTAAAAGCACTTGTACAGTTTTTTTGTTCAAATAAAAGATCAATGTCACCAACCATTCTTTCAGCTACATCTTCATATAAACCTTCGAGTAAATTACCTGTACCTTTTAAAAAAATAGGGATTATATTATAAGAAAGTAATAGTTCATTTATCTCTTTTGCTTCTTTAATAATCTGCTCATTCCTTTCGCGATTTAAATCGGTAATATGTTGCATGTAAGTAACCAAATCTTCGGGTAAGTAGTCTAGAAAATTTGCTCGTTTTAAATTGCAGTATAGTGTAGGGAAAACATAATGACTAGTGCTTAATTTAACAACATTATCCCAGTTTACAGTATTAGATTTTAATTCTTGTTCAACTAAGTCACGATTGTGTTTTTCATGAGTAATTGTTAAACATTTCCCAACAAAAAATAAAGTTTCTTTATAGTTCATCATTAAAGATTTTCGAAACAGTTGTTATCATTTTAGAATTGTCTGAATAGGTAAGTTGGTAACAAGGTAAGCTTGAGAACCAATTTAAGAAAACTTCAACATTTTCTTGCATTGGAGACAACCAAGAGTCAGGAACTAACTGTTCAAAGGCTTTAATATTAGATATTTTATCGACAACTAGATCACTGTCTTTTTTGTATTTAATAAAAACTAATGCTTTACAAGGCTTTTTTGATTGATAATTGATGTTGTTTGTAGGTAGGTATCTTACAATTTTATTTAACCTTTTAAAATGATATTCAGCTGAAGTTTTTAGTTCAGGGTATATAGGAAGTAAAGTTTCTAAACTATTTTTTTTAATAGAAATAGCTGAAGGAAAACTATATACTTCTTGTTTTTTAGCATCAATAGGAACAAAGTCGTCAGCTAAACAGGTAAAGCCATTTGCTTGTAATAAAGCTAAAGATGTGCTTTTTCCATTACCAGAATCTCCTAAGAATAATATTGATTCCTTATTATTGCTCACAGCCGAGGCATGAAATACACCTAACCATTCATCTTCAGGTTTGTGGTGCATTAATTCAGTAATCTTCATAGAGAACTTCCCTTGAAAAAAATGAACATCACTAAGAGCCCATGTTCCAATAATAGTATTGTTAATTGAAAAGGTAATTAAATCGGTATTACTATAAACTTCAAAAAGGTGGTTGCTACTTAATGTGGCTTCAACTTCTAAATGTGTAAATTTTGGATGTACTAAAGAAAATTCAAATTCAGATAAATAACAGACTTTAAAAATGATGTCATTTATTTTATAATACTTTTCGTATTCAAAATGTTTCACTTTTGAAACAGGAGCTAATTCTTGTTTTGTGAAATTATGAGTGTTTAATAAGTTTTCAATATCAGATATTAAGTTTTCAGCTTCTTTATAAGGTATATCTATTTGACTAAATATCTTAGAGATAATTTCTTGTTTATCAGTTTTGTGATATAATAGCGATAGTGCGTCTGCTATGAGTGGTTCAATAACTATATATTCATTGGTGTCTTTGAACCAGACAACCTTTTTATTACCTATTTGTTTTATTATCATAATCAGTAAAAATAAATAATTAATATACTTTAAACTGTTTTTTTATCTTTTAATTGAAATATGTTTTTTAAGTGTTTATAGTATTGTAACATCATTAAAATAACAAACCCTCGGGAGGCCGAGGGTTTGTTGTTAGAGAATAGTTATATGTTAAAATCCACCACCTGGAGCAGCAGGGCTTTGTGCTTGCGCTTTTTGTGGGTTTAAAATTAAATAGGTTCCTAGGGCTGTTAATGCAGCGTATTTACCGTAACCTCCTATTTTTTTTAACGCCTCTTTTCTAGAGATGTCTTGACTTTTATTTTGAGTTTGTTTTTTCATAAAGCTATATTGTATTATTCTAAAATAATTTTTTTACTAATTTTACCTAAACTAGAGTTTAATTCAACAATGTAAACTCCTGCAGCAGTTTTAGGTAACTGAATTACATGAACTCCTGTTGATTTAAGTTCAGTACTAATCACTTTTTTACCTAAAATTGAATACACATTTACGGAAGCTTTATCTGTTTGTAAACCAGCAACAGTTAAGCTATTATTAGCCGATTTATAAATGCTTACATTTTGTAAATCTTTTGTAATATCAATATCTTCTAAGTTCTTTGCACTTGTGTGAATGTAGAATTGACCAGTACCTTTAGAATCACTTTTTAAAGTTACTGAATGATTTTCTTTAGAAATATTGACTAAAGTATTATTAAATTTATCTTCTAAAAATACATTAGTATTATCTGGTAGATTTTGTGCTTTTACAGAAAAGGTAATTTTCTTACCAGCTTCAGCAATTAAACCTACAGGTATAACCATTGTTTCAAGATTTTGATTCGGTAAAGTTTGAATCGCTAATTTTTTACCTTTGCTATCAGAAACTAATTCAGTATATACTTTGAATTTGTAATCTGTACCTCCAAACATCTTAGAATCGTATCCATTATCAAAACCAGTAGTTTTATTATCAGCATAAAATACTTTAGTAGCACTCTTATTAGTTCCTTCTTCTACAGATAATTCAAAAGTAGATTTTGGAGCTTCTCTCATAAATGTGTCAGTATTTTGATGACTTCTATTGGCAGTTGCAAAGGTTATAGCACCGTTAGTTGAAGCTTCTATAAAAAATGCTTGTCCTGGAGCAACTTCTATAGGACTAGCGTTATTGTATGTTACATACGCTGTTCCATTCCATAACCAAATAGTTTCTTCAGTTAAAACTCCTGTGTTTGTAGTTGCAAACGTTGCAGAATTTATAAAGGCAGTAAATGGATTACCAAGTAAGTTGAAATTTGTAACAGTTCCTGTTGATACACCAAATATTACGTTAGAAGTGTTTAAAGCAGTACCTGTAGAAGATATATCACCTGCAGTAGCTAATTGTACCGATATTCCTATTCCTGGAATTATATTACCTGTACTACTTGCGTTTACATATGCCCATTGAGAAGCATTACTATTTTCATAAAGACCAATACCGATATTACCAGGAGCAGTACCTGTTGCAAAAGTATTATTTGCTATTACATTTTGTAATGTTTCATTTGCAATAGGTGAAGAAACTAAATACCAATCACCTGTTGTAGGTAAGTTTCTTTTATAAGTAACAGCACCTGTTGTTGTACTATTAGGAATAAAACTTGCTCCAGAGTTAATTGTTAATGAATTAAATGTTACAGCAGAGCTAGCTGTTGGATACATCATTAAACCACTAGGAATAACTACATCAGCTGTTGCAGTAGGTACAGAATTTAAGTCCCAATTTGAAGTTGTACCCCAATCATTGTTAGTGGTTCCTGTCCAAGTATAAACGGGAGGTGTATTGTCTACTACAAAAGTATTGTTGTTTGTTCCTGTTGGTGTTAAATTTGTTAATGCATTACCTGAAGCATCAGCAATGTTTTGACCACCAGCAAATCCTAAAGTAACAGTTGCATTTAATCCAGCTAAATCACCACCTGAAGCAGTTACTCGATAGACATTTCCACTTGGGTTAGTTACCGAAGCAATTGTTCCTGTAGTTCCACTTACAGTGAAATCTGAAGCATCTACATTCGCTACTGCTCCATTAAAAGTTACATCCCATACTAAAGCATCTGCATTTGTTGGGCTTGTTGTAGGACTCTGACGAGCAATACTATTAATAAGTGGTTGAGTATTATCTATTACAAAAGTATTATTATTGGTACCTGTTGGCGTTAAATTAGTTAATGCATTGCCTGAAGCATCCGCAATGTTTTGACCACCAGCAAATCCTAAAGTAACGGTCGCATTTAATCCAGCTAAATCTCCACCTGAAGCAGTTACTCGATAGACATTTCCACTTGGGTTAGTTACCGAAGCAATTGTACCTGTAGTTCCAATTACTGCAAAATCCGCTGCATCCACATTCGCTACTGCTTGATCAAAAGTAACATCCCATACCAAAGCATCTGCATTTGTTGGGCTAGTAGTTGGGCTCTGGCGAGCTATACTGTTGATACGTGGTGCAGTATTATTTACTACAAAAGTATTGTTATTTGTACCTGTAGGCGTTAAATTAGTTAATGTATTACCTGAAGCATCCGCAATATTTTGACCACCAGCAAATCCTAAAGTAACAGTTGCATTTAATCCAGCTAAATCTCCACCTGAAGCAGTTACTCGATAGACATTTCCACTTGGGTTAGTTACCGAAGTAATTGTACCTGTAGTTCCAATTACTGCAAAATCAGCTGCATCCACATTCGCTACTGCTTGATCAAAAGTCATATCCCATACTAAAGCATCTGCATTTGTTGGGCTTGTTGTAGGGCTTTGACGAGCAATACTACTAATAAGTGGTGCTTGATTATCTAATACGAAAGTATTGTTGTTTGTTCCTGTTGGTGTTAAATTAGTTAATGCATTACCTGAAATATCTGTAATGTTTTGTCCGCCTGCAAATCCTAAGGTAATTGTACTGTTTACTGAAGCAAGGTCTCCTCCCGAAAGGGTAACATCATATATTGCGTTTGAACCAACTACGCCTATTGAAACTCCTGAAGCACCAGTAATAGTAAAATCAGCAGCTCCTACACCTTGAACATTTTCATCAAAGGTAATTCTAAATGTTAATGCATCTGCATTAGTTGGGCTTGTAGCTGGTGTTTGACGAACAATACTTGTAATACGAGGTGCAGTTGCATCAACAGGAGCAAGTGCCCAAGTTAATGCATCTAATGCTAAATAATCAGCATTACCTGTTGCTGAAATAATTAACTCATCAATATTATTATTAGAGTTATCTGTCCCTCCTTCAGAAGAAAAGTCTATAAAAGTAAAACCATTATTAGGGGTGAAATCCGCCCCATTAATAATTCCTGAACTTTTTGTTATTGTGTAAATGGTAGTTCCGTCTTTTTTTCCAGTAAAAGTTAACGTTGTTGAAGCAGGACCATTGACAGCTCTATTAGAAACAAATAAATACAAACTTTTAATTGTTATATCGGTTCCGTCGGTAGTTTTAATTGTGAAAGAAGAGCCATCATTATTTCCAGGGCTTCCTCCAGTATTATCAATAAAATTATTGTCACCAGAAGTTCCGTTCCATCCACCACCAGCAAAAGTTTCTATATCATAGGTAGTTTCACCAGAGCCATCAATAATCGTAAAAGCTTGTCCGTTATCTGAAAATGTTTTTAGGCCAACAGTTTCATCTTCAAAAGCTTCTGTAGTTTGTGCACTTGTTTTTAAGCTTACTAAGCTTAAAAACAACAACACTGCAAATACAGGAAGATGTTTAAATGTTAAAAAAGTAGTTTTTTGTGTCATTTGCTTTGTTTTTTAAGTAGTTAACTGTCAAATATATGCTTTTATTTAATCAAAATTCAAACTTATGTATATTTGTTATAAAAAGAGGTATAAATGTGATTCTTGGTGTTATGAGCGTTTTCTACATTGATTTTTTAGGTATAAAAAGACTTTATTTTTAGTTAAAACATTTTTTTTGTTAACTTTTATTAATACTTTGTTTAGGTAGTCTTAAAAAAGTGGACTAAATTATTAATGTCAATTAAATTTTAATAATGAATATTAAAGAAAATTTAAATGAAATAACTAAATTGTTACTTGCATCAAAAACTGAAAAAGAAGAAATTAACTCGGTTAAGTTGTTATCTTGTTTTTATGAAAACATTTTTAGAAAAGTTTCATCCGAAGAATTAAATAAGACAAAGTTAGAAGTTAATGGGGGGATTGCTCTATCGCCTAGACACGCTAAAGATTGTTTGTATGATTATATTAGAACAGCTCGTTTTATTAAAGGAGTTTATAAAGCTATTAATAGTACGAAGGAGAAATTTGTTGATGAAGTACTAGAGGTTGTGTATGCGGGGTGTGGACCTTTAGGGACTTTAATAATACCTTTATTGTCTTATTATGATTCAAAAAAAATAAGAATTGTATTAATTGATATACATGAGGCGTCAATGATTTCAGTAAAGAAAATTATTAAGTATTTAAATTATGAAAAATATATAAAAGAGTATTGCTTAACAGATGCAACGAAATATGTACACAATAAAAAAGACTCATTGCATGTTGTGATAACTGAAACAATGGATAAAGCTTTAATTAACGAACCTCAAATTTCAATAACACAAAACTTAGTTGCACAACTATCTGAAGGAGGTGTTTTAGTTCCTGAAGAAATTAAATTGTCAACTAGAAATTCTTTTTTAGCTAAAGAAAATTGTTTTGGTAATAATGTAGTTCTTGATGAAGAATATATTAACGATAAAGAATTTAAAGGTTTATTTTCGATAACCAAAAATATTAAAAAAACTAAAAATGAATTTAGCTTTGAATCAGATTATATTGTTTTTGATAAATATTTTGAAAAAACTCCTGATATTTGTATTTATACTGAAATAAGAGTTTTTGATGATGTTTATATTGGTAAAGGAGAATCGTTAATAACAAATCCTTATTGCGTTAAGTCTTTATATTCAGTGAATGAATCATCATATAAGTTAGGTTATGTCACAAAAAAAATCCCTAAATGGAATGTGAAAAACACTCAGTAATTTTAAAATTATTGAGTGTTTTGTTATTATTTAAGATCTTAATTTCTTGAAGGGAAAACTCCTTGTAAAGCAATAATATAATTTGTAGTTAAATAAGGCTGCATAATATTATGCGCTTGATTACCACCGTTATTTAAAACAGTAACACTGTTTGAAGTAGGGTTTAAAGAAATATCTGGTGTAACATCATTGAACCCCATTGTAGAATCAAACCCTCTACCTCCAGGTGAGCCTGGAGTCGCAATTGACGAATTTGTCGTTGCAGTTGCTTTAGTCGAATCTTGTGAACTTACTTTCATGCTGTTTTGAGTAAGGTGATTATGTGAAGGCATTTCAAGAGTTGTTAGAGTATGAACTTCTTGTCCGCTTCTTGATCCTAACCTACGATCAGATAATCCTGGTCCACGACCTGAACTAATTGCAGCTCTACCACGTAAATCTGGTAAAGCAAAAGTTGTTCTTCCGTCTCCTCCGTAAATTGTCCCTAAAATTGAAAATAAAGCAGAGTATTGCGAAATTGGTAATAATTGACCTTCACATAATGCCCAGCCTCTTGGTGCAAAATTCCCACCGAATAATACGATTTGTCCTAAAAATGGATCCATAGTAGTTAATGTTTAGTAGTTAATGTTTCGTTTTACAGTTTAATAAAAAAAGCATTAAACAATTAGTGTAAATATTTGTTTTTAACTTTAAATCAATTACTTACGGGCTATTTGAATATATTTACTTTTATTAAGTTCTCTTTTCAAAGATAACAAGAGGCTTTGTTTTTTCTTGTAAAGAACACTTAAATGGGGGAGATTGAGGTTTAAGTGTTTCTTTTTTAGGAATAGGTGTAGACTCTTATATTTTGTTCTCAATACAAAGAAAATTTTTTTAAGTGATTAATTTTAATTTTTGTGAAGTTTGAGGCTTTTTTTGTGAAGTTGAATTTTGTCTAATTTTTTAGTCATCTAAAAATTAGATAAAATATAACATTACTAGAAAGTTATTTTAGAATAAATGTATTCTGTTTTTTGTCTAAAAAACACCTAAAATTATATAGTCGCTGTAAAGTATTTACGATTTCTGTAAAATGGAGGTAGGAGAAGTTAAAAAACTTAAGGAAAGGAAGGTTAATTTTTACGCCAAAAAAATGGAGTGAATAAAATTAATACTGTAAAAAGTTCTAAACGACCAATTAACATTAAAAAAGAGCAAAACCATTTAGCTCCTGTAGATAAGTGATTAAAATTATTAACAGGACTTACGCTACCTAATGCAGGACCAATATTACCTAGAGAAGAGGCACAAGCGCCTAGAGCAGAATAAAAGTCTAATCCCAAAAAAGCAAGTGTTACTGTACCTATAACAAAAATTAACATGTATAAAACAAAGAAAGAAAGTATGTTGAATATAATGGTTTGTTTTACAGCTTTACCATCATAACGAACAGGAATAATGGCATTAGGGTGTAATGATTTTTTAAATTCTAAAAAACTGCTTTTTAGCATTACAATGTGTCTAACAATTTTTACGCCACCAGATGTAGAACCAGCTGAACCACCTAAGAAAAATAAAGAAAAGAAAATTGCGGTTACAAAAAAGCTCCACATAGTGAAATCGGCTGTAACAAAACCAGTAGTGGTAATTACAGATATTACAGAAAAAAGAGAATGTCTTATAGCACTTTCAACTTTACCATAAACCATTGGGTGTTTAATAGTGGTGTGTAATAAAGGATCTTGATAAAAAATAATCATTGTCGCTACAACAGCTGATATAATTAAGGTACCAAATAAATAATATTTAAACTCTTCACTTTGTATTACTTTTCTTATTTTTCCTTTTAAAGCAAAGTAAGTAAGTACGAAGTTTGTACCAGCAATAAACATAAAAAATATGATAATATATTGTATCATAGGAGCTCCATTCCAATGAGCAACACTTGCATTTTTAGTCGAAAAACCACCAGTACTAACAGTAGCCATTGCATGATTAAGAGCATCAAACCAGTTCATACCCGCTACTTTTAATAGCAAAAACTGAACAATAGTTAGTAATACATAAATTTGCCACAATCGTTTAGCAGTATCTGTAATACGCGGGTGTAATTTATCTGTGGATGGCCCAGGAGCTTCAGCCATAAATAGTTGCATTCCACCAATACCTAATAAAGGTAAGATTGCTATGGTAAGTACTATAATACCCATACCACCAATCCAATGAGTAGCGCTACGCCAAAATAAAATTCCTTTAGGCATAGACTCTATATCTGTTAGGATAGATGATCCTGTAGTTGAATAACCTGAAATAGTTTCGAAAAAGGCATTTGTTGTTGAGGGAATACTACCAGATAAAAGATATGGGAGCATTCCTGTAATTGATAATATTAACCAACCTAAAGTTACAATAAGATAACCTTCTTTTTTTTGAATTTTTTTATTATCAGGCTTATTAAAAAAGTAAAGAATTAAACCTATAGCAATTGTAATAATACCTGCGCTTAAAATACCCCATTTAGAAGGTTCATCATAATAAAAGCTAAAAGGTAATGAAAGCCACATAAATAGCCCATTAAGAATAGCTGTTATTCCTAAAAAACGATAAATTAGTTTTAGATTAAGATTCTCCATTAGTTGAACAAATCTTCTACAATTGATATTGCTTCAGGTAAACAAAAAACAATTGCTTTGTCACCACTTTGTAATTGAAAATTACCAAAAGACATATGAGGTTTTCCATCTCTTATAACACCACCAAATACAGCCTCTCTAGGAAAACGTAATTCTTTAATTGGTTTTAATGTTACTTTAGCTCTTTCTTGTACCTCAAATTCAAAAACTTCAGCATCAATATTATGTAAGTTCGCTAAAGCTAAAATTTCTCCTTTACGTATATGGCGAAAAATATTACTAGCAGCGATTAATTTTTTATTAATAAGTGTATCAATACCAATAGTTTGAGAAATATTAATGTAATCCATATTTTCAACTAAAGCAACCGTTTTTTTAACACCCTTCGATTTTGCAACTAAACAAGACATAATATTTGTTTCAGAATCGCCAGTAACAGCAATAAAGGCATCCATCTCTCTAATGTTTTCTTCCTCTAAGAGCTCTAAGTTTCTACCATCGCCATGAATGACTAAAGTATCTATTAGGTCTTCAGCAAGATTTAATGCTTTTTCTCTTTTACGTTCAATTAATTTTACTTTAAAATTATCTTTGCAAAGACTTCTAGATGTTTTTCGACCAATACTACTACCTCCAAGAATCATTACATTCTTAATTTCTACTTGTTCTTTCCCAATAATGGGGTGTAATTTATCTATACTATAACTTGGTACAGAGAAATAAACTTGGTCGTTTATTTTATAGGTTGTGTCTCCACGAGGAATAATAGTTTGAGCAATTCCTTCACGTTTTATTGCAATCGTAATAAAATCGACTAGACTAAATTTTTCTTTAGCTTCCTTAACTGTTAAATCTAATATTGGAGATTTATACCCGAGAGTTGTTCCCATAATATTAAATACACCGTTTTCGAAAGCAACAGTATCATTAAAAGAAGATTGATTTAAAAGTAATTTTATTTCTTCTGCAGCTAAGGCTTCAGGAGAAATCATGAAATCTACTCCAAAATCTTTAAAATTAATACAATCATTCTTTAAAAACTCTGGATTATTAATTCTTGCGATGGTTTTTTTTACACCTAAAGCTTTTCCTATTACTGATATTGTGAAATTTGTATTTTGACTTTCAGTAACAGCTAATAATAAATCAGCAGAATCAACACCTATTTCTTTTAACAAGTTTATAGAAGTAGCATCACCTTTTTTAGTAATAACGTCTAAGTGATTGTTAATGTAATTTAGCTTTTCGCCATCGAAATCGATCACATAAGTATCTTGTGACTCGTAAGAAAGGAGTTTAGCCAAATGAAAACCTACGTCTCCAGCACCGGCTATAATAATCTTCATGTTTAAAGTTGGAAATGATAGAGTACAAAGATACTATCCTTCTTTGGGATGTGCAAAAAATGAATTATATTTATCTAAAAATTTGATACAAAAGCTATGAAAAAGATATCAATTAAAACGTGGGCGTTAGATGATAGACCGCGAGAAAAACTAATGCTTAAAGGTAATACAGCTTTGTCTGATGCTGAATTAGTAGCAATACTTATTAGTTCAGGTAATAGAGAAGAAAGTGCTGTAGCCCTGTCTAAGAGAGTTTTATTATCAGTAAATAATGATTTGAATGAACTAGCCAAATTATCTATAGAAGAGTTAATGAAATTTAAAGGAATAGGTGAAGCAAAAGCAATTTCGATAGTTACAGCTTTAGAATTTGGTAAAAGAAGGCAGTATGAAGAAAGAAATGCAATTTCGAAAATAAAAAGCTCGTTAGATGTCTCACAAATTATACAACCATTAATTGGTGATTTGCAACATGAAGAGTTTTGGGTACTCTATTTAAATAATTCGAATAAAGTATTAGCAAAACGACAATTAAGTAAAGGAGGTTTTACAGCAACAGTAGTTGATATAAGATTATTATATAAAGAAGCTTTAAAATTATCAGCAATAGGTATTGTAGTGTGCCATAACCATCCATCTGGCAAACTAGAACCCAGCACTTCAGATATCGAGTTAACAAAAAAAATAAAAAAAGCAGGTGTTACACTTGATATAAAACTTCTAGATCATTTAATAATTACCGAAAAATCGTATTTTAGCTTTGCAGATAAAGGCATTTTATAGTCGTTTATATTTTGCAACTACTATTTAGCCTATGATACTTATTTACACCCATAAAGTTACACCTCGTATTCGTTATGTTTTTAAACATATGTTTACACGAATATTACAAATTCAGATAAAATTTACAGGTAAAGTTGAAGACTTTGTAGCTTATAACGGGCCTAAGTTTTCATATACAAATGTAGCTTTAGGAAAAGAATTCTTTGTTAAAAGTAATGAGTTGTTATTTGAGCAAGGGGTTAAAGACTTTCAGATTGATGTTAAAAAGTGGGATGGCGTTCCTTGTTTTTTTGAAATAGAAGAACAATCAGAAATTCCTTTTGATATTTTTGCTGCAAGTTTTTATTTGATCTCTAGATATGAGGAATATTTACAGCAAAAAAAAGATAGTCATGAGCGATTCTCAGCTACTGAAAGTGTTGCTTTTAAAAATGGTTTTTTAGAGAAACCAGTAGTTGATATTTGGGCATATAAGTTTTTAGAAACGTTAAAAATTAAGTTTCCGACTTATGAGCATTCTACAAGAAAATATCAATATATTTCTACAATTGATGTAGACAATGCTTTTGCTTATAAATACAAAAGTTTTGTGCGAACTATTGGTGGTTTTTTAAAAGATATAATGCATTTAAAAATAGTAACGGTTTGGGATCGATTTGCAGTGCTTTTTAATATAAAGAAAGACCCTTTTAATACTTTTAAATCTATTATTGAATTAAAAAAAATATATGAAGTTAGAACTATTTTTTTCTTTTTAATAGGTGATTATACTACTTTTGATACGAATGTGTCTGCTTCTAAAAGTAAGTTTAAACTACTAATAAAAGATATGGTAGATTATGCTCGAGTAGGTTTACATCCGTCATACTATACAATGCATAATAATTTATTATTAAAAAAAGAAAAAGAACGTTTAGAGAATATTATTAATATGCCGATAAGACGTTCTAGGCAGCACTATTTAAGATTTTCATTACCTGAAACATATCAGAATTTAATTGATTTAGAAATAGAAGAAGATTATTCTATGGGATATGCTAGTCATACAGGTTTTAGAGCAAGTACTTGTTCTCCTTTTTATTTTTATGATTTAGATTTTGAAATTCAAACCCCTTTAAAGATATTTCCATTTGCATTAGTTGATACTACTTTAAATGATTATATGAAACTAACACCTAAGCAATCTTTAGGTAAAATTAGGGATTTAAGAAACGAAGTTAAGGCTGTAAATGGAGCCTTTATAACCGTTTTTCACAACGAAAGTTTAAGTAATTATCAACGATGGAAAGGGTGGAAGCGAGTGTATAGTTCTATGTTGAAAATTGTTAGAAATTAATTCTTTTAAACTAATAAAATTATAAGAAAATGAATATAAAACACGTGTTTTTTGATTTAGACCATACTCTTTGGGATTTTGACAAAAATTCGAAATTAACTTTTCAAGAAATTTTCGAAGAACAAAAAATTCAATTAGAAATAAATAAGTTTTTAAAAGTTTACATGCCTATCAATCTTAAATACTGGAGATTATTTAGAGAAGATAAAATCTCTAAATCCGATTTAAGATTTAATAGATTAAAAGAGGTTTTTGTAGCTTTAAATTATAATGCATCTGATGATTTAATTATTAAAATTTCTGAAGATTATATTAAATATTTACCAAAATATAACTATTTGTTTGAAGGGACTATTGAAGTTTTAGGGTATTTAAAAGATAAATATCAATTGCATATTATTACAAATGGTTTTGAGGAAGTTCAAAAATTAAAGATTAAAAATTCAGGAATAGATACATATTTTAACGAAATAATTACTTCAGAATCTTTAGGGAGTAAAAAACCAAATCCAGAAATTTTTGAATTTGCTTTAATGAAGGCAAAAGCAATACCACAAAATTCTATAATGATAGGAGATAGTTATGAAGCAGACATTATAGGGGCATTAAATGCTAATATGTTAGCAATTCATTTTTCAAATGAAGTAAAAGCTCAATCAGGTGTATTAAGTATTCAATCACTACTAGAGTTAAAGCAATTTTTGTAAAATTTAAACGTTCGGATATTTATGGTCAATAAACATTTTTTTATATTATTTTTAAGTGTTTTTTTATGTGTTTCTTGTGTTAAAGATCTTGATTTTAATCAAGTTGAAGATATCGAATTAACACCTACTATGTTATCAGCATTAGTAAATATAGATATTAAGCAATCGTCTATTGTTAATGCTATTGGTGTTGAGAATACTGAATTTGTTGATGTATCAAGGTTTGATATTTTTTCTAACTCAGTATTTGAAAAAGTAGAAAGAATGGTTGTTAATTTTGATATTACAAATCCATTTAATAGAAATTTCACATTATTATTAACTTTTTATGATGATAATGATGCTGTTACTTATCAATTTCCGTTAATAACAATACCTAAAGATGTTACTAATTATGAGTTTTCACATGAAATCATTATAGCAAATTCATCATCGATATTAAGTTCAAAGAAATTGAATTCAACAATAAAGTTATTGCCAAGTATAGATGGGACAATAATTGATATAAATGATAATAAAACATTTAAAATTAACTCTTCAGGGATTTTTTATTTTAAAATTAATTAATGAAAAAATACTTTACATTTTTATTTATTATAGGTTTTTTTCTGCCAAAAACCTGCTTTTCTCAAAATAAACAAATTTTATATGGGTTTGATGAAATACCTCAAACTTTGTTGTTAAACCCAGGTGTAAATATGAATCAAAAATTTCATATCGGAATTCCTGTTTTGTCAGGTCTTTCTTTTCAAGCGGGAGCTACAGGGTTTACAATAGCAGATTTATTTAGAGATAACAATATTGATTTTACAACAAAACTTTTTAATATAATCGATAAAACCAGTACAGATGATTATATACAAGTGCATTCACAAATAGAAGTTTTAAATGCAGGATATCAGTTAAATAAAAGAGATTATTTAAGTTTTGGTTTTTACACAGAGTTAGATGCTTTTATGAGTATGCCAAAGGATGTTTTAATTTTACTGAGAGATGGTAATAGTGCTCATTTAAATAGGAATTTTTTGTTATCTGAAACAAATCTTAAAACTGAAGCTATTGGTGTTCTACATGCAGGAATATCTAGAACAATAAATGAAAAATTTACAATAGGGGCTAGGATAAAAATCTATTCAGGAATCGTTAATGCCACATTTACAGAAAATACAGGTTCTTTTAGAACAACCTTAAATGATAATAATGAATACACTCATCATCTAAATAATATTAATGCAGCTATACAAAGTTCTGGATTTTATGATGAAAATGATAAAATACTAAAGGGAAGCGATTTAATTGGGAGATCATTCTTAGGAGGTAATTTGGGTTTGGGTTTTGATATAGGGTTTACATATAAATTAGATAGTAAAACTGAAATTACAGCGAGTTTATTAGATATTGGTTTTATAAATTATTCTAAAGATGTTTTAAATTCAGAAATAAATGGAGATTATACTTTTTCTGGAATTGATTTTCAATATGATGGAGTAACTAATGATTATTGGCAAAATTTAAATGATGATTTTAAAAGTAAAGTACCATCTACTAAAAACAGAGAATCTTATAGTGTTATGCGGCCAATAAAACTTAATAGTTCATATAAATATAGTTGGGGGAAGAGTAGAAATGAAGAGAGTTGTAGCGATATGAGTTATAAAAGTTTTTATAATAACGCTTTAGGTGTACAATTGTTTTCTGTTTTTAGACCTACAGGACCTAAAATGGCTTTAACCAGTTTTTACGAAAGAAAATTATCAGATAAATTCAGTACAAAATTTACGTATACTATAGATGATTTCTCATATGCTAATATTGGAGTGGGGGTATCAACAAGAATAGGGAAAGTGAATGTTTATGGCATGTTAGATAATTTACTTAAAATAAACGATATTGCTAACTCAAACAGTGTGTCTTTTCAATTTGGAATAAATTTAATATATAATTAAAATGAAGAAAATATTTTTTGTCTTATTGATGTTAACAACATCAATATTTTCACAAAAACAGGTGAATAAATATAAATACGTTATTGTACCTAATAAATTTGATTTTGTTAAAGAAAAAGATAAATATCAAACAAGTTCATTAACCAAATTTTTATTTAATAAATATGGCTTTAATACTTTTCTGGCAGATGAAAATTTACCTGTAGATTTAGTAAACAATAAATGTTTAGCTTTATTTGGAACGGTAAAGAATAATTCAAGTTTATTTACAACAAAAACAATTGTAGAGTTACGTAACTGTTCAGGTAAAATAATATACTCATCTAAAGAAGGTAAGAGTAAAGAAAAAGATTACAAAAAAGCATATCATGAAGCAATCCGAAACTCATTTGAGTCTATAAAAAAAATAAAATATAAGTATCAACCTGTTGTGGGGACTTCTATTAAAAAAGAGATTAAAAACATAAATAAAGCTGTAAAATTAAAGGTTATTAGTGATCGTAAAAAGATAACTAAAAATAAAAAAGATGCAAATGTAATTAGTTTATATGCACAGCCAACTGTAAACGGATTTCAATTAGTAAATACAAAACCAGAAGTTGTTTTTCAAATATTAAAAACGAGTGTTGAAGATGTTTTTATTTTAAAAAATAAAAAAGGAATATTATATAAAGATAATAATATTTGGGTTGTAGAATTTTATTCAAAAGGTATTAAGTTCATCGAAAAATATCAAATTAAATTTTAAAAAGTAGATTTAAAAAGAGGGTGATAAGCCCTCTTTTTTAGTAATTATATTTATCCTTCCAACGTTGTTTTAATAAATCTCTAAACTGATTTTCACGAGCATTGTTACCAGGCTCATATAATTTCGTGTTTTTAATTTCATCAGGTAAAAATTCTTGATTCACAAAATTACCTTTGTAATTATGTGAATATTGGTAATCTTTACCGTAATCTAAATCTTTCATTAATTTTGTTGGAGCATTCCTCAAGTGCAATGGTATTGACAAATCACCAGTTGTTCTTACTAAATTTTGAGCTTCACCAATAGCCATATAAGAAGCATTACTTTTTGCAGAATTGGCTAAATAAATAGCACATTGACTTAATATAATCCTAGATTCAGGATTTCCTATTACAGCAACTGACTGAAATGTAGTATTAGCCATTATAAGAGCAGTAGGGTTTGCATTACCTATATCTTCAGAAGCGGCAATAAGCATCCTCCTGGCAATAAATTTTACATCTTCACCACCTTCAATCATTCTTGCTAACCAGTATACTGCGGCATTGGGATCACTACCTCTAATTGATTTTATAAAAGCTGATACAATATCATAGTGTTGTTCTCCAGTTTTATCATAACGAACTGTGTTATTCTGAATTTTTGATAGTACAAGCTCATTTGTAACTTCAATTTTATTATCCGCAGCTACTAAAAGTTCAAAAATGTTTAATAGTTTACGAGCATCGCCACCGGATACTTGTAGTAAGGCATCAGTTTCTTTTAATTTAATTTCTTTTTTTGAAATAAACTCATCTTTCTTCATCGCTCTATGTAACAATGCTATTAAATCATTTTTATCAAAAGAATTTAAAATGTACACTTGACAGCGAGAGAGTAGGGCAGGTATAACCTCAAAACTCGGGTTTTCAGTAGTTGCACCAATTAAAGTTACCCAACCTTTTTCTACTGCACCTAACAAGGAGTCTTGTTGCGACTTGCTAAAACGATGAATTTCATCAATAAACAAAATTGGGTTTTTTTGAGTGAACAATCCACCACTCTTCTTGGCTTTTTCAATTACTTCACGAACATCTTTTACCCCAGAACTTATAGCGCTTAAAGTATAAAATGGACGGCCAGATTCATTAGCAATAATATTAGCTAAAGTAGTTTTTCCGATTCCTGGAGGTCCCCAAAGTATTAAAGAAGGAATTATTCCTTGTTTTATGTGATTCGTTAAAATTCCGTTTTCACCCACTAAGTGTTGTTGACTAATGTAGTCTGATAAATGTAGAGGACGTATTCTTTCTGCCAAAGGTTGATTCATGCCGTAAAAATAGAAAAGATTTATGACAGATGTTCCGAAAATATTGTTTGGATTTATTTTTGTTATTTTATGATTGATGAAAACAAATAATCAATTAAAATTTTCGAACAGTATTTTTCTATTTCCATTCATTGCTGTCTTCCTAATATGGTTTATTTATTGGGTAGAAATTAAGTTTGGATTTAACTTTAATAAGTTTGGGATTTCCCCGAGGAAAGTAAGTGGAATATTTGGAGTGTTTAGCTCGCCGTTTATACATGGTGATACAAATCATTTATTTAATAATTCTATCCCTTTATTTGTACTATCTACTTGCCTTTTTTATTTTTATAAAAAGGTAGCAGTTAAAGTTTTGGTATACGGTGGTTTACTTACTGGTGTTTTAACTTGGTGTATAGCAAGAGAGTCTTATCATATTGGTGCAAGTGGAATTGTATATTTGCTTTTTAGTTTTGTTTTTTTTAGTGGTTTGATTAAAAAACATTATAGATTAGTTTCCGTTTCTTTAATTACAATATTTTTATACGGAAGTATGATTTGGTATGTTTTACCAATAAAAGAGGGAATGTCGTGGGAGGGACATTTGTCAGGATTAATTACAGGTATTATTTTATCCTTCTTGTATAGAAAAAACGGAATTGTAAAAGAGAAATATGAATTTTCAAAAACAGAATTCGATGAAATGTTTGATGAGAACGGTAATTATATGCCTCCAGTAATATTGGAAGAAGATGAATTACCTGAATTAAATTATAAATATTTTTATAAAGAAGAGTAATAAAAAATCCTGCGTAAAGCAGGATTTTATTTTAGATATTATTGTCTTTGTCTTATTGTCTCATATAAAAATACACCACAAGCAACCGAAACATTTAAAGATTCAATTTCTCCTAATAAAGGAAGTTTAGCTTTATAGTCGGCCATTTTTAAGACAGAGTTACTTACTCCTTTATGTTCAGAACCCATTATAATAGCGATAGGTTGATTAAAATCTACATCATACACATTGTCTTCGGTTTTCTCAGTAGCAGCAACAAATTTAACACCTGCAGCTTGCAATTGAAACATAGCATCTTTAATATGATCTACCTTGCAAATAGGCATTTTAAAAGCTGCACCAGCAGAAGTTTTTATTGTTTCTGCATTTACAGGAGCACTACCACTTTTTTGAATAATTATACCATCTACACCAGTACATTCTGCTGTTCTAATAATAGCACCAAAGTTTCTTACGTCTGATACTTGATCTAATAATAAAAATAAAGGTGTTTTATCAGATTCTAAAGTAGTTTCAATTAATGTTTCTAAATCATGAAAGTTTATTGGAGAAATTTTAGCTACCGCACCTTGGTGATTACTATGTTTAGATAAACGATCTAATTTTTCAGTAGGTACAACACTTGTTGATATTTTATTTTTCTTTAATAATTTATCTAGTTCAAAAAATAAATCTCCTCTAAGTCCTTTTTGTAAATATACTTTATTAAGTGAAGCATCACTTTCAATAGCTTCAATTATTGCTCTAATACCAAAAATAGTCGTGTTTTCTTCCATGCTGCAAATGTAGTTGAAATTATGATATAAAAAAACCACCTCGTTAGAGGTGGTTTACTTTATTTAAAATTGTCCTTCCTAATACAGTGTTATTATTTCAGGACGGTACAAACAAAGTGAATTTATTGATTTTGATCATTTAAGAAAGGATTGTTCTGAATTTCATCTTGTGGAATTTCAAAAGTCATTTTTTCTTCATTATACATCATCGATTCATTAGCTAAAAATAAATGGTTAGAGCCTCTATTTACATTAGCTTTATTACGTTTTAAAGCTAAATAACTTTTTCCTTCACCCCATAATTCAATACGAGTTTGTAAGTAAATTTCATCTTGTAATGCTTGACCAGATAACGCATCGATATAAGATGCATCCGGTATTCTGTTTTGCATTACTGCTTTTAAACTAGTTCTTGCAGCTCCATCATTTCCTGATTTTGCATTTGCTTCAGCATTTAATAAATATGCCTCTTCAATACGCATGTATACATAATCTGCTGTAAGACCAGTTGAAGGACCAGAGCCATAGGCGAAAGCATTGGCAGCATCAATATCCCAATAAAATTTTCTTAATGGTTGTAAGTATCTACCACTTGTAGCATCACCATGAAACTGACCTTTTCTTGCGTCATTAGCAGCTATTTTATTATATAAACTTAGGTCCATAGCTTTGAAATCACCAGCCCATCCATAACTGAATGAGAAAGCATCAATTTGTCCCCACCAAGAAACTAATCCTAAGCTATTTTCAGCGACAATATCAATTCCCCACATCCAGCTGTTATCAGTAACATCATTAAAACCATCTGTAAGATCAGAAATAGGTTTAATTGCATGATTTCCTGAATTAATAGCATTTTGTGACATTGTAGCCATCTTAGGGTAATCAGTAC
The DNA here is from genome assembly GCF_000430545.1 of Tenacibaculum ovolyticum DSM 18103. Classification (GTDB taxonomy): domain Bacteria; phylum Bacteroidota; class Bacteroidia; order Flavobacteriales; family Flavobacteriaceae; genus Polaribacter; species Polaribacter ovolyticus. Next base: position 104,999 of record NZ_AUMF01000009.1, on the reverse strand, counting down.
CTCTAGCTCCTAATACATATGCATAAATAGTTTGTGCAATGTCTTTATTTACTTGGTTCTTAGCTGTGCGATTAAAACCATCTAGTAAGCTAATTGCATCAGTTAAATCTTTCTCCATCAAGTCATAAACTTCAGCAGCAGTAGATTTTGGTAAGTTTTTACCAGGTGCGGTTGGCATCGGTAAAATAGCTTCAGCAGCATTGTATTCTTTTTGGTAGTATTGAGCTAAGTAAAAGAATGAATGTGCTCTCATTGCTTTAGCCTGCCCCATAGCATATTTATCAGCTGCTTTTTCAGGAACGATATCGTTACCACCTAAACTTTCAATTATTGTATTTGCAGATCTAATGATTCTATAATAATATCTCCATATTATTCTATTTTCACCACGAATGAAATTTTGTGTTGCATCAAGTTGTGCTATACGATTATACCAACGAAAATTTGAAGCTGTCAAAGCCATATCTCCAGATGTAATATCTCCATAAATATCATGAGATTTTTGCCCGAAATCGGCTTGTGAATCAGAACCACCACTACCTACTTGTATCATTTGTGCATACATACCATTAACAAATGCGGTAGGTATATCTGAGTTTGTATTTGCACCGAATGCCAACTGAGAAGCAGTAACAAACTGAGTAGGTTGACTTTCTCCTGTAGTACCACTATTATCTAATAATTCATCAGCACAGCTATAAGATAAAGCCATAGCACTTAGTGCTAATGAAATTTTTATTATTTTTTTCATGATTAATTTAATTTAATAAAATTTAAAATTTAACTCTTACTCCTAATGTTACCGTTGTAGCTGGAGCGTATATTCTACGAGCAGAACTACCTGTTTCTGTAGTAGCAGGATTAAAACCATTTCTTTTTGTATTACTGAAAAGGTTATCTCCAGACATCCAAAAACTTAATGTATTAATTCCTGATCCAGACATAAAGTTTTTTGGTACAGTATAACCAATTCTTGCATTGTTTAATGCTATAAAATCAGTACTTGTTATGAAACGAGAAGAAGCAGATGCAATATTTGCTACAAGTGGATCATTATTAGCTAAAACAGGGACATTTGTGATATCACCAGGTTTTTGCCATCTATTTCTAATATCTACATGGTAGTTATTATTACCAGACATTAATTCAGCGTATGTATTATCATAAGCATAACCACCTACACTATATGTAAATTGAGTAGAAAAATCAAAATTACTTAATTTACCAGATAATCTAAAAGCACCTCTTAAATCAGGTATTAATGATTTATTAAGAAAAACTTGAGTAGCATCAGAATATGTTTTTGTAACAGTTTTTTTAATATTAGCATTAGAAGCACTTTGTTGATATTCATATAATGAACTTGTACTACTAGCATCTCCATTTTCTAAAGTAGAAAAATCTTCTTCTCCAGCATCTAATACATCATTATTGTTTGCATCATTATAATATTGGTTCCATAAAGGAGAACCATCAGCAGGGTCTACACCAGCCCATTCTTGCATATAAAAATCGAACATAGAACGTCCTTTCGCAAAAGCATATCCACCATCTGTACTTGAGTTTGAATCAAGAACTTTTTGTAAACCAGTAGTAGAATCAAAAGGCATTGTTACCATTTCGTTGCTTAATGCCTCTCCGTTTAAAGTTAAATCTAATTTAAAGTTCTCTTTATTAATTAAATGACCTGTAAAGTCAAATTCAAAACCATTATACTTAACTTCTCCATCGTTTACTCGAATAGAAGAAAGTCCAGATGAAGGCCCTAATCGTTGATTAAAAAATAAGTTATCAGTATTTCTTTGGTAATAATCAAAATTAGCATCAAGGTACTTTCCAATACTTAATTCGATACCTGCTTGCATCATTGTTGTAGATTCCCAAGTTAAATTAGGGTCACCAGCTAAACTTAAATCAATAGCCAAACCACCAACAAAGTTTGTGTTAAAAGCATCAACACCTGAAGTAGTTGTAGCTCCATCTTGATCTCCAGTAACACCCCAAGAAGCTTTAGCTTTTAAATAAGTAATAAAACTATCTTGTAAAAAGTCTTCTTCACTTAATATCCAAGCAGCACCAAGAGACCCAAAAGTACCCCATTTTTCATTAACAAAACGAGAAGAACCATCAGTTCTTAAAGATCCTGTAAAAAAGTATTTTCCGTCATAGTTATAATTTAATTGACCAAAATAAGATTCTATTCCAGAACCATTAGCATAACCACTAGCCGCTCCACTAGCTTCTAAGTAGTTATTTAAATTAACTAAACCAGGAATAATAACATTTTGTTTAGTTACAGCATCTTGCTCAAACCTTCTTTCAAACGTTTCGTGTCCTGCTAGTGCTTCTACATTATGAATACCAAACGTTTTTTTATAACGTAAAATTTGATTAAAAGTTTGAGACCATCTAAGACGGTTTCTAACAAAAATGTTTCCATTAGTACCTGCAGCAGTACCATATGCGTGGTTTGTAATATTGTTTCTTTGCTCTATTGAATACTGTCCTCCAAATCGAGTTTCAAAACTTAACTCATCAGTTAATTTAAAATTAGCTGAAAAACTTCCATTTAATGAATGTGTATCAAAAAGATTAGAATCAAGTAAAGCAGAAGCAATTGGGTTTAATAAGTTTGAAATAGGTCTATCTCTTGTAAAACCATTTGTTGTACCCGTTGGAGCACCATAATCATATTGTGAGCCTCCAAAAATAGGGTCAGGAATTAAATCACCTGTATTTGGGAATCTTGCATAAACAGGGTAAATAGGCGCCATTTTATCAGCAAATTCAAAAACATTTTCAGCTCCAACTATTTGACCATTGTTAGTGCTTTCAGAATAAGCATAACCAACATTTACACCTACAGTTAACCAATCTTTAATGTCAGAATTAAGGTTAAGTCTTGTAGTATATCTTTTATAATCTGAATTTAAAGAATATCCACTATCATTAAGATAACCAAAAGAAGCAAAATATTTAGATTTTTCAGAACCGCCTCCCATACGTAAATTAGCTTCATGTCTTATACCTTTACCAAAAGCAAAATCAGAATATTTCTCAGGAGTAAAAAGACGTTGAACACCTGCTCTTACAGATTTTGTTGCTGGATCTATTAAAGCAGCAGAGTTAGGTACATTCCATAAATTATAGCCGTTACCCGCACCAACAGATGTAAATAAATTAGCATTAGCATCAGTTTCAGGATTAGCACTACCACCAATAACAGCTTCATTATATAATCCTTCCCAAGTATATCCAATATACTCTTCAGGAGAAGTAAGTACTTCATACCTAGGGATAACTTGCATGTTAACCCCTGTTTTAAAATCTACTTCTACATATGTATTGTCAGAAGATTTACTACCAGTTTTGGTTGTAATTAGTATAACACCATTCGCACCTCTAGAACCATATATAGCAGTTGCAGTTGCATCTTTTAATATGGTAGTATTTTTTACGTCAGACGGGTTTATTGAATTGATATCAAAATTACCTGCAAAAGGTATTCCATCAACCACATATAAAGGAGATCGGTTTCCAAGAGGAGAACCGTAACCTCTAATACGAACAGTACCTATAGATCCTGGTTGTCCAGAAGTATTAATTACTGTCACACCAGCAACTTCACCAGCTAAAGCTTGTGATATGTTTGAAAAAGATTTAGCCTCTAAATTCTCAGCTTTTACTACAGAGGCAGTACCAGCATAAGATTTTTTTGTTGTTGTACCATAACCAACAACAACTATCTCATCTAGTAAATTATCGTTTTCTAAGACTAAATTTATTTGATTAGAAAGACCAACAGTTTTTTCTATTGTTTTCATACCCACAAAACTAAAAACAAGTACATCACCTGTTTTTGATTTGATAGAATATCTACCATCAAAATCTGTTTCTGTACCACTTGTGGTACCTTTCTTTAATATAGTAACTCCAGGCAAGGGACCTGATTCGTCCGAAACAGTACCTGAGACTGTTTTGTCTTGTGCAAAGGATACTTGCACAAATAACGCCAGTAGTAGCGTTAAAATTCCATTAAACTTTGTTCTCATTGTGTAATTATTTGAATTAATTAATCGCTAAAGTCCTAATTTTATATTAAAAAAACAATTTTTTAACATAAAGTAGTTGATAATTTTTAATTCCGTTTAAAGAAACAAAAGAATATATACAGAAGATTTATGGTTTTTGCAAAAAAAAAAGGTGCTGCAGATTTTCTTTCTGCAGCACCTTTAAAGATTAAAATATTATTTTATTTAGCCCACCATATTTTTGTGTCTAAATTATCTGCTCCTTGTGCTGTAACAGCAGCATTATACTGAGTTTCATTTAGGGTTGGTGCACTTCCTGGATAAGCATGTCTTTGAGGTATATCTGAACCATTGATTGCATTAGATATGGTTGTTAAAATTGGTGCTACACCAATAGATTTATAACGTCTCCATTCTGCCCAAGATTCATAACCTTGCATATAAAGAGCAATTTGTTTTTGAGCTGCAATGTCAGATAAACCTGTGTAAGGGTGATTGTCTATATATGTTGTCGCATCAGTAGTAACTACTCCCCATTGATTCATTGAAGCTTGTATAGCATTTTTGTAAAATGCACTTGCGCTTCCGCTATACCATGATAGTGTAACTGCTTCTGCTTTTGCAAATTCAATTTGAGAATATGTAAAAAGCATACCAGGAGCTTCACTATTATTAATTATATCATCAGTTATAAAAGAAAAGTTAGCTGTGATGTTTTTAGCACTATAAATACCACCGGCATATTCTAAATTATTTGTTGATTTTTCAGCATATTTTTCTAGTCTAGGGTCTTCTGGAGCTGTAGAAGTTCCAGAGCCAATTAAAGAGTTGACAAAAGTATCTGCTAAAACATAGTCTTTTCTACTTTGAAATCTATCTTGCCATGGATTATCATTACTATCTTCAGTAAGGAATGTATAATAAATATTTTCATTGTTAGATGAAATAGCACCTGAAATTCCTTTGTTAAATTCTGCAGCGGCATATCCAGTTGAAGAAGGAACTTGTTTTGATATTCTTAAAGACATTATAACTCTAAGTGTGTTAGCAAATTTTCTCCATTTATTCATATCACCACCAAGTAATATATCTCCTGTAGGTCCATTTCCTGAGTCGATAAGAGATAATGCTTGGTCTATTTCAGAAAAACATCCTTTGTATATTTCTTCTTGAGTGTCATATTTAGGAAAGCTATTATTGATACCTTTCAAAGATTCAGTATATGGTAGCATACCCCATCTATCTGTCATACTCCAAAACATAAATGATCTCATTAACATTGAAACAGCTTTTTGATTATTTAATGAGCCATTAGCGCTAGCATCTGTACTTGTTGAAGCATCATTACATAGTTCAATAATCTTATTTAAATTAGTTAAAACATCAGCATATTCAGTGTTGTAACTGAAATTTAAACCTAAGTACCTCGATTCATCATTATAATCACCATTTGCCAAATATTGTACATAAAGGTTTGGTGTCGTAGCTGTTGTGTAAGTGCCTATGTACTTTTCTGCACTTGTTAATAAGGCAGATGTTGATGCAACAGAAGCTTTAGTAGGGTCGTTATTTATATCTTCAAAATCTACACTATTACATGATGTAATAGCTACGACTATTGTAGTTATAATTATTGTTTTTAAAATTTTTTTCATTTTTAGTTTTTTTATTATTTAGAAAGAAAATTGGAAATTAAGACCTATAGATCTTGAACTTGGAGCTTGACCTCCTTCAATGAAACTAAAACCGTTATTACCCGTAGAATTAGGAGATTCTAATTCTGAAGGGTCAATATAATCTACATCAGAATAAATTAACCAAACATTATTGGCATAAACACCAATTTTCGCATTTGAAAAACCTAGTTTATCTAGAGCTAATTTAGGTAGGTTATAAGAGAATGAAATACTTCTAAGTTTAATATATGAGGCATCGTGAAGAAATTCGTCACCAATGGCAAATTTATCCCATCCATCTGAATTTAAGTCTTTATAATATGATACAGGATTACCTGTTGTAGCATCTACGCCGTCAATTAATCGTCCACCAGAAACTGAATTAGTATTGTTATTTAAAAGCACATTTCCTGTTGGAGCATTACCTGCGCTATCTAAAAGAGGGTCTCTTACTGGGTTTCCTAAGGCATTGTTCCCAATTGTGCTTATATGATTACCTGAAGCTTTACCAAACATTTGTGTCATAGAAAAGTATTTCCCCCCTTTTTGGAAGTCTATACCTAAAGACAAATCAAAATTTTTGTAAGTAAATGTATTTGTAAAACCACCTGTAAAGTCAGGTAAGTAATTTCCTAAATATTGGTTTTCTTCTGTAACATATGTTCCGTCAGTATTAATAACTTTTTTACCATCAGCATTTGTTTTTATGCGTCTACCATATATAGCACCCCATTCTTCACCAACACGTTCTTGTAAGTTAATCATAGATTCATTACCCCAGTAATTCTCTCTAAAACTATACGCAGCTAAGTATTTATTATCTATACCTAAAGCTAATGCTTCAACTCTCCTTTCTAGAGTAGCAAAATTAATACTAGTGTTCCATGTAAAAGAGTCATTAGTTATTGGAGTCGCATTTAATGCTATTTCTAGACCTTTATATGTTTGTTTACCGCTGTTAGCATAAACAGAAGTATTACCTGTAGATGCATCTAAATCTAATTCAACAGGTAAACCTTTATCTGTTTTACTAAAATATGATACATCTAATCCTATTCTATTATTTAAGAATTGTAATTCTGTACCAATTTCAAATTCATTTTTAACACCTCCATTTAAGATTGGGTTGTTTAAAGCATTAGGTATTTCTTGTGTACCAGTACTACCGTAACTAATTCCAGTATCATATGTTTGCCCTAAGCTATATACGTTTGGAAATGCAGGAGCCTCAGAATAACCAACTCTAAGTTTACCAAAAGATAAAATATCGTTTTTTGGAATTATTTTAGAGAATATAAAACTTGATGATAAAGAGAAAGTTTTAACAACATTGAGGTTTGGGTTAGCTGTAGAATTCCAATCAAGTCTATAGCTACTGTCTAAATAAAGTGTGTTTTTATACCCTACTGATCCTTTTAAGAAAAGAGCTTTGTTTTTTGTTAAATTCTTTACGTTTTCAATTGTAGGTTTATCAACAGATGTATTTAGACTATAGAAGTCTTTAGTTGTTAACCCACCAACACTTGATACATCTAAACTTTCAAGTTTGTAATTAGAAATTTCTGTACCAAGATTAGCTGTAACATCAAAATCATCATTAATTTTCTTTTGATAATTTAACATAGCAAAGTATTCATCTTTTGATCTTGTATATTCATATTCTCCGTATGCAGCCTGGCCATCAAGGTTACCCCACCCTGTTTGTGTGTGTGATTTAAATGAGGTGTAATGAGTTCTACCTTCTGCTACAATTGAAAGGTCATTAGTAATTTTATAATTGAAGCCTATTTTTCCAAATGCGGTATTTCTGTCATTTGCATTGGTGTTTTCATATACGTCAAAGAAAGGAGAATCCCAATATTTTGGAGATGGGTCAGTAGGTCCATTAATATTCCATGAAATAAATTTACCATTACGTTTGTAGTCTCTTACTCTGTCAATATCAATTTGTCTTTGCCACCATTGGTTAATGTTAGAGAAAACATTTCCATAGTTCTCTGCTAATTCATTATTAGTTTTTCTGTTTTGGTAATTAAAATTACCAAAAACATTTAGCTTTTCAGAAATATTGAAATCAACATTAAATGCAGCTTGAGTTGTTTTTCTATCAGCATTTGGCATTACACTTTTTCTATTAGTATGTGTAATTTGAGCTTTTACATTATAGTCTTCACCTCCTTTTAAAGCGGTTATGCTTGTTCTTTGAGTAGTTCCTATTCTAAAGAAATTTTTAATGTTATCAGGCTGAGCAGACCAAGGTCTTAATTTACCAAATTCAGGGTCTCCTTCAATCCAACTGTCCCAGTGTCTAACCGGGGTGCCGTCTAATTTAGGGCCCCAAGATTCATCAGCTGCATAATAAGGAGTTTTTTGCCCATTAAAACTAGCCCAAGAAGCTGGATGTATTGCAGGATTATAATTAAAAGTATCCCATTCTTGAGAATAACCACCACCATATTCGTTTTGGGTCTTCATTAAATTTGTTACCTGGTCCATTGCGTAACCTGAGTTAACAGTGATTTGCGCTTGACCATTTTTTGCTTTTTTCGTAGTAACAAGGACAACACCATTTTGTCCATCAGGACCATATAAAGCTGTTGCTGCTAACCCTTTAAGAGTTGATATCTCTTGGATATCTTCAGTATTTATACTGCTTAAATCGTTCATTTTGATATTGTCAACGATATATAGTACATTGGTGCTTCCCCTAAGTCTAACCTTAGCAGCTTTAAACCCTGCGCCAGGAGCACCAACAAGTTGAATACCTGCTACTTTTCCTGCTAATGCATTAGAAACATCAGATTCTAGAGTTCTGCTAACTGCTTCACCTTTTACCGTTTGTTGAGCGTAACCTAAAGATTTTTTATCTCTTTTAATACCTAGTGCTGTAATTACGACTTCATCTAAAACATTGTCGCTAGACATAGTCACATTAATCGTTTTTGAAACGGTAATTGTTTTTTGGATAGTCTTCATACCTACAAAACTAAAAATAAGTATGTCGCCAGTTTTAGCATTTATGGTGTATTTACCATCAAAATCCGTTTCTGTACCGTTTGTGGTTCCTTTTTTTAATACAGTAACTCCTGGTAGTGCTCCTGATTCATCAGTAACGGTTCCTGAAATCGCTCTGTCTTGTGCAAAGGAAATTTGCATAAATAACGCTAGGAATAGCGTTAAAATCCCATTAAACTTTGTTTTCATTATGTAATTATTTGAATTAATTGGTTGCTAAATTCATAAAATTATATTAAAATGACAACTTTTTAACGTAAAAAATGTAATTAACTTAATATGTTAAGAATGTTTTAAGTTTTGTATTGTCTTTTATAGAGTAAGTAAAGTGTCAATAAAGCTTGTATATTTAGTCTGTTTTTAGAGATGTGTACTTAGTTAATTAATGGAGGTGAAAAGTAGTTTGCTCATAAAAAGCGTTATTGAATTAATTATATTTAAGCTATTTTTAAAATAATCAACTGATATTTGAATAATTAGAAATAAATTGTACATTTGCACACTCTTTTGAAGAGAGTAATTTTTAGTACAAATTAAAAACAAGTAATAATAGTATGCCAACTATTCAACAATTAGTTCGTAAAGGAAGAACCAAAATAACTAAGAAGAGTAAATCGGCTGCATTACAAGCTTGTCCTCAGAGACGTGGAGTTTGTACGCGTGTGTATACCACTACACCTAAGAAACCTAACTCAGCAATGCGTAAGGTAGCAAGGGTAAGATTAACAAATGGTAACGAAATTAACGCGTATATCCCAGGTGAAGGACATAACTTGCAAGAGCACTCGATAGTATTAGTTAGAGGTGGAAGGGTAAAAGATTTGCCAGGAGTTAAGTATCACGTAGTACGTGGTGCGTTAGATACTGCAGGAGTTGAGGGTAGAACTCAACGTAGGTCTAAGTACGGTGCAAAACGCCCAAAGAAGTAAAATTAATCAATTAACTTTTTTAATGTAAAGACATGAGAAAAAGAAAAGCGAAAAAAAGAGTTCTTTTACCAGATCCAAGGTTTAATGACCAATTAGTAACACGTTTTGTTAATAATTTAATGTGGGACGGTAAAAAATCTGTAGCTTTTAAAGTATTTTACGATGCAATGGATATCGTAAACGAAAAGAAGACTGACGAAGAAAAATCAGCCTTAGAAGTTTGGAAAGATGGTTTGTCAAATGTGATGCCACATGTAGAGGTTCGTTCTCGTCGTGTAGGTGGAGCAACATTTCAAATTCCAATGCAAATTCGCCCAGACCGTAAAGTGTCTATGGCAATTAAATGGATGATCACTTACACACGTAAGCGTAATGAAAAAACAATGGCTCAGCGTTTAGCAGCTGAAATCTTAGCAGCAGCTAAAGAAGAAGGAGCAGCTGTTAAAAAGCGTACAGATACGCATAAAATGGCTGAAGCAAACAAAGCATTCTCACACTTTAGATTCTAAGAAATGGCTAGAAATTTAAAATTTACTAGAAATATTGGTATTGCCGCACATATTGATGCTGGTAAAACTACTACGACAGAACGTGTATTGTATTATACAGGTGTGAGTCATAAAATAGGTGAGGTGCATGATGGTGCCGCAACTATGGACTGGATGGAGCAAGAGCAAGAAAGAGGTATTACAATTACTTCTGCTGCTACAACTTGTGAATGGAAATTCCCATTAAATAATGGAGAAGCTACTGATGAAACTAAAGGATATCACTTTAATATTATTGATACTCCAGGTCACGTTGATTTTACAGTAGAAGTAAATCGTTCATTAAGAGTTCTTGATGGTTTAGTTTTCTTATTTAGTGCTGTTGATGGTGTAGAGCCTCAATCAGAAACTAACTGGAGACTTGCTGATAACTATAAAGTACCTCGTATTGGATTTGTTAACAAAATGGACCGTCAAGGGTCTAACTTTATGGCTGTGTGTCAGCAGGTAAAGGATATGTTAAAATCTAATGCAGTGCCAATTGTAATGAATATTGGAGATGAGGATGAATTTAAAGGTATTGTTGATTTAGTTAAGAATCGTGCTATTGTATGGCATGATGCTACACAAGGAGCAACATTCGATATCATCGATATTCCAGAAGATTTAAAAGAAGAAGCTGCCGAGTTAAGAGGGAAACTTATTGAAGAGGTTGCTGCTTATGACGAAAATCTTTTAGAAAAATATATGGAAGATGAAGATTCAATTACTGAAGAAGAGGTGCATGCTGCACTTCGTGCTGCGGTAATGGATATGTCTATTATTCCTATGATTTGTGGATCTGCATTTAAAAATAAAGGTGTTCAGTTCTTATTAGATGCTGTATGTCGTTATTTACCATCTCCTTTAGATAAAGAAGCTATTATTGGAACTAATCCTGATAACGGTGAAGAAATTTCTCGTAAACCAGATGTTAAGGAGCCTTTCGCAGCATTAGCTTTTAAAATTGCTACTGATCCTTTCGTAGGTCGTTTAGCATTCTTTAGATCTTATTCAGGTAGATTAGATGCTGGATCTTACGTTTTAAATAACCGTTCAGGTAAAAAAGAACGTATTTCTAGAATTTATCAAATGCATGCAAATAAGCAAAATGCTATCGATTATATCGAAGCTGGAGATATTGGTGCAGCAGTAGGTTTTAAATCTATTAAAACTGGAGATACTTTATCTGATGAAAAACATCCTATTGTTTTAGAATCTATGGATTTCCCAGACCCAGTAATTGGTATTGCGGTTGAGCCTAAAACTAAAGCAGATGTTGATAAATTAGGAATGTCTTTAGCTAAGTTAGCAGAAGAAGACCCTACATTTACAGTTAGAACAGACGAAGCTTCAGGACAGACTATTATTTCTGGAATGGGTGAGTTACACTTAGATATTATTGTTGATCGTTTAAAGCGTGAATTCAAAGTAGAAGTTAACGAAGGTCAACCTCAAGTGGAATATAAAGAAGCTATTACTGCTGTTGCAGATCATAGAGAAGTTTATAAGAAGCAATCAGGTGGTCGTGGAAAATTTGCAGATATTGTATTCACTATGGAACCTGCAGATGAAGGAGTTCAAGGTTTACAGTTTTCTTCTACGATTAAAGGTGGAAACGTTCCTAAGGAATTCGTCCCTTCTGTAGAGAAAGGATTCAAAGAAGCTATGAAGAACGGACCTTTAGCAGGTTACGAAATGGATTCTATGAAAGTAACTTTAAAAGATGGATCTTTCCACCCTGTGGATTCTGATCAGTTATCTTTTGAGTTAGCTGCAAAAATGGGATTCAAAGCTGCTTCTAAAGCTGCTAAATCTAAAATTATGGAGCCATTAATGAAATTAGAAGTGTTAACTCCAGAGGAGAACATGGGTGATATCGTTGGTGATTTAAATAGAAGAAGAGGTCAGGTTAACGATATGAGTGATCGTAACGGAGCTAAAGTTGTAAAAGCATTGGTACCACTATCTGAAATGTTCGGGTATGTTACAGCTTTAAGAACTATGTCTTCTGGTAGAGCAACTTCTACAATGGAATTTTCTCACTATGCTGAAACTCCATCGAACGTTTCTGAGGATGTAATAGCAAAATCTAAAGGTTAATAAGATATTAAGATGAGCCAAAAAATTAGAATTAAATTAAAATCTTACGATTATAACTTAGTAGATAAATCTGCTGAAAAAATCGTAAAGACAGTAAAGTCAACTGGTGCTGTAGTAAACGGTCCAATTCCTTTACCAACAAATAAAAAGATTTTTACTGTATTACGTTCACCACACGTAAATAAAAAATCTAGAGAGCAATTTCAATTATCTGCTTACAAAAGATTATTAGACATTTATAGTTCTTCTTCTAAAACTATTGATGCTTTAATGAAACTTGAGTTACCTAGTGGAGTTGAAGTTGAGATTAAAGTATAAGTAAAACACTAACTTTCGGTTTAATTTTGTTAAACCGAAAGTTTTTTATATTTTTGCACACCGAAATTTAGGTTTCGTGGTGTAAAAACTCTGATTTTAATCAGAATTTAACATGTCCTGAGGGTTTCGCAAGGGAAAAATGGTAAAAACAAATTCAAGAGTGGAGATGTTTTTCGCTCTTTTTTTATGTGAAAACTTAAGGTAGTAAACTGAAACATTTGTTTCAAACAATTTATTATTAATAGACGCGCTGGATAAAAAATAATCTATCGTCTTAAAATTAACAAATATGTCTGGGTTAATAGGTAGAAAAGTAGGTATGACCAGCTTATTCGATGAGAACGGGAAGAATATTCCTTGTACTGTTATCGAAGCAGGGCCATGCGTGGTTACCCAAGTCAGAACCGAAGAGGTTGACGGCTATAGTGCGTTACAACTTGGTTTCGATGACAAAAAAGCAAAAAGCTCTAATAAAGCTTTAGATGGACACTTTAAAAAAGCTGGTACATCTGCTAAGAAAAAAGTTATTGAATTTCAAGGGTTTGAAGGAGAGTATAAATTAGGTGATTCAATTACTGTTGAGCACTTTACTGAAGGAGAATTCGTAGATGTTTCTGGAGTTTCTAAAGGTAAAGGATTTCAAGGTGTTGTTAAACGTCATGGGTTTGCCGGTGTTGGTCAAGCAACTCACGGTCAACATAACCGTTTAAGAGCCCCAGGTTCGATTGGTGCTGCATCTTATCCTGCAAGAGTATTCAAAGGAATGCGCATGGCAGGTCGTATGGGTGGAGACAAAGTAAAAGTTCAGAATTTAAAAGTATTAAAAGTGGTTGCTGATAAGAATCTTATCGTAGTAAAAGGAGCAATTCCTGGTCACAAAAATACTTTTGTAACTATCGAAAAATAATGAAAGTAGCAGTTTTAGATATTACAGGAAAAGATACCGGTAGAAAAGTTGAACTTTCTAACGAGGTATTCGGTATTGAACCAAATGATCATGCAATTTATTTAGATGTTAAGCAGTACTTGGCTAATCAAAGACAAGGAACTCACAAAGCTAAAGAAAGAGCTGAGATTACTGGAAGTACAAGAAAGATTAAGAAACAAAAAGGAACTGGTACAGCACGTGCAGGATCTATTAAATCTGGAGTTTTCAGAGGAGGTGGACGTATGTTTGGACCAAGACCAAGAAGTTATTCTTTCAAGTTAAATAAGAACTTAAAGCGTTTAGCACGTAAGTCAGCTTTAAGTATTCAAGCAAAAGATAGTAATTTAGTAATCGTTGAAGACTTTAATTTTGAGTCTCCAAAAACTAAAGAATTTATCAATGTTTTAAAAGCTTTAGAATTAGACTCTAAGAAGTCTTTATTTGTTTTAGGAGAAGAAAGTAATAATGTTTACTTATCATCTCGTAATTTAAAAGGAACTAAAGTAGTAAATGCTACAGGAATTAATACATATAGTGTTTTAAACGCTAATAAAGTAATTATTTCTGAAAGCACTTTAGAAGGAATTCAATCTAACTTAAGTAAATAGGCATAGAAATGAGCATTTTAATAAAACCTATTATTACGGAAAAAGCAACAAACGATAGCGAAGTTAATAATCGTTATGCATTTGTTGTAAACAGTCAGGCAAATAAATTGGAAATCAGAAGTGCTGTTGAAGCGGCTTATGGTGTAGCAATAAAGTCTGTTAAGACAATGAATTATCCTCTTAAAAGAAAAACTAAACACACTAAGAAAGGTTTAGTTACTGGAATAACAAGTGGATACAAAAAAGCTATCGTTCAGGTATCTGAAGGAGAAACTATTGATTTTTATAACAATCTTTAAGAAAAGACAAAATGTCAGTTAGAAAATTAAAACCAATAACACCAGGTCAGCGTTTTAGAGTTGTAAATGGGTTCGACACCATAACAACTGATAAGCCGGAGAAAAGTTTACTTGCTCCGAAAAAACGATCTGGAGGTCGAAACAATCAGGGTAGAATGACTACACGTAACATCGGTGGAGGTCATAAACAAAAATACCGTATTATCGATTTTAAAAGAGATAAACAAGGTATCCCTGCAACAGTTAAAACTATAGAGTACGATCCGAATCGTACTGCATTTATTGCTTTACTTAGTTATGCTGATGGTGAAAAGCGTTATGTAATTGCACAAAACGGTTTAACAGTAGGTCAGGTAATCGTTTCAGGTAAGAACTTAGCTCCAGAAATTGGAAATGCTATGTACTTAAGCGAAATTCCTTTAGGAACTACTATTTCTTGTATTGAGTTACACCCAGGTCAAGGAGCTGTTATGGCTCGTTCTGCAGGTTCATTTGCTCAATTAATGGCAAGAGATGGTAAATATGCAACGGTAAAGTTACCATCAGGTGAAACAAGATTAATTTTGTTGACTTGTATGGCAACTATTGGAGTAGTATCTAATTCAGATCACCAATTACTAGTTTCTGGTAAAGCAGGTAGATCTAGATGGTTAGGTAAGAGACCAAGAACTAATGCTGTTCGTATGAATCCAGTTGATCACCCAATGGGTGGTGGTGAAGGACGTTCTTCAGGAGGACATCCAAGATCAAGAAACGGTATTCCAGCTAAAGGGTTTAAGACTAGATCTAAAACTAAAGCTAGTAATAAGTATATTATAGAACGTAGAAAGAAATAAACCATGGCAAGATCATTAAAAAAAGGACCTTTCGTTCACTATAAATTAGAGAAAAAAGTGTTAACTAACGTTGAAACTGAGAGTAAATCAGTTATCAAAACTTGGTCAAGAGCAAGTATGATTACTCCAGATTTCGTAGGGCAAACAATTGCTGTTCATAATGGACGTCAGTTTGTACCAGTTTACGTTACAGAAAACATGGTAGGTCATAAATTAGGCGAATTTTCACCAACACGTTCTTTTAGAGGGCACGCTGGTGCAAAAAATAAAGGAAAAAAATAGTAGGAAATTATGGGAAGTCGTAAACATAACATGGCATTACAGTTAAAAGAAGCAAGAAAGTCAAGAGCTTTTGCTAAAATAACTAATTGTCCTACATCACCGAGAAAAATGCGCTTGGTAGCAGATTTAGTAAGAGGAGTAGAGGTTGAAAAAGCTTTACAAATTTTAAAATTTAGTCCAAAAGAAGCATCAAGAAACTTAGAGAAATTGTTAATGTCTGCAATTGCAAACTGGCAAGCTAAGAATGAAGATGCTAGTATCGAAGATGCTGGATTATTTGTTAAAACAATTTGTGTAGATAGCGCAGGTATGTTAAAAAGGTTAAGACCAGCTCCACAAGGTCGTGCACATAGAATTCGTAAGCGTTCTAATCACGTTACTTTAGAGTTAGGAGCTAAAAATAAAAGTAATTAATCAAAGTAGAAATGGGACAAAAAACAAATCCAATAGGAAATCGTTTAGGAATTATCAGAGGATGGGAATCTAACTGGTATGGTGGAAATGACTACGGAGATAAATTAGCTGAAGATGACAAAATAAGAAAGTATATTAATGCTAGATTATTTAAAGCAAGTGTATCAAGAGTAATTATTGAGCGCACACTTAAACTTGTAACCGTTACTATCACTACTGCACGTCCAGGTATCATTATTGGTAAAGGAGGTCAAGAGGTAGACAAGTTAAAAGAAGAGCTTAAGAAAATTACAGGAAAAGAAGTTCAAATTAACATTTTTGAAATTAAGCGTCCAGAATTAGATGCTAAGTTAGTTGCAGCAAGTGTTGCACGTCAAATTGAAAATAGAATTTCTTACAAGAGAGCTACTAAAATGGCTATTACTGCTGCAATGAGAATGAATTCAGAAGGAATTAAAATTCAAATTTCTGGTCGTTTAAATGGAGCTGAAATGGCACGTTCTGAGCATTATAAAGAAGGAAGAATTCCTCTTTCTACTTTTAGAGCAGACATTGATTACGCACTTGTTGAGGCACATACACAATACGGAAGATTAGGTATTAAGGTATGGATCATGAAAGGTGAGGTTTATGGAAAACGCGAATTATCTCCATTAGTAGGATTATCTAAACAAAAAGGTGGTGCTAATAAAGGTGGTGGTAATAAACGTCCACAACAACCTCGCAGAAGAAAATAATTTTTAAAATTAGAAATTAAAAATGTTACAGCCAAAAAGAGTAAAATACCGTAAGGTACAGAAGGCGAAAGGAAATATGAAAGGTAACTCTGGTAGAGGTGCTCAACTTTCTAACGGAATGTTTGGTATCAAATCATTAGATCAGAACTTACTAACTTCTCGTCAAATAGAGGCAGCTCGTATTGCGGCAACTCGTCATATGAAAAGAGAAGGTCAGCTTTGGATTAAGATATTTCCAGACAAGCCTATTACAAAGAAGCCATTAGAAGTACGTATGGGTAAAGGTAAAGGTGCACCTGATCATTTCGTGTCAGTTATTAAACCAGGAAGAATTTTGTTTGAAGTTGGTGGAGTACCAATGGATGTTGCAAAAGAAGCTTTACGTTTAGCAGCACAAAAACTTCCAGTAAAAACGAAGTTTGTTATTGCAAGAGATTTTGATTTTAACGCTTAATTCTATATACAATGAAACAATCAGAAATTAAAGAATTAACAACTACTGACTTACAAGGAAGGTTAGTGACGTTAAAGAAAAATTATACGGATCTTAAGATGGCTCACGCCATAACTCCATTGGAAAACCCAATGCAGATTAAAAGCTTAAGAAAAACTGTAGCAAGAATTGCTACAGAGTTAACTAAAAGAGAATTACAATAATTCTAGTCAGTTTTAAAGATGGAAAAAAGAAATCTTAGAAAAGAGAGAATAGGTGTAGTATCTAGTAACAAAATGGAGAAATCTATTGTTGTTAATGAGGTAAAAAGAACCAAGCACCCAATGTACGGTAAATTCGTATTAAAAACGAAAAAGTACGTTGCACATGACGAGAATAACGATTGCAACGAAGGTGATACTGTAAGGATAATGGAAACACGTCCTATGAGTAAATCTAAACGTTGGAGATTAGTAGAAATCCTAGAAAGAGCTAAATAATATGTTACAGACAGAATCAAGATTAAGAGTCGCAGATAACACTGGAGCAAAAGAAGTTTTAGTGATAAGAGTTTTAGGAGGAACAAGAAAGCGTTATGCTAGCGTTGGAGATAAAATTGTAGTAACTGTAAAGTCTGCAACTCCAAACGGAAGTGTAAAAAAAGGTCAAGTATCTCGTGCAGTTGTTGTTCGTACTAAAAAGGAAATTAGACGTAAAGACGGATCATATATCAGATTTGATGATAATGCTTGTGTACTTTTAAATCCTACAGAGGAAATGAGAGGAACACGTGTATTTGGTCCTGTTGCCCGTGAATTACGTGATAAGCAATTTATGAAGATAGTATCATTAGCACCTGAAGTGCTTTAAATCGACATTAAGATGAAGAAGTTCAAAATAAAATCAGGAGATACTGTTAAAGTATTGGCAGGAGATCACAAAGGATCGGAAGGGAAGGTTTTACAAATCTTTAAGGATAAAGATAGAGTATTAGTAGAAGGTGTTAATATGGTGTCTAAACACACTAAACCAAGTGCTGCTAATCCTCAAGGAGGAATTGTAAAGAAAGAAGCTTCATTACATATATCTAACCTTGCATTAATCGAAAACGGTGAAGCAGTAAAAGTTGGTTATAAAGTAGAAGGAGATAAGAAAATTAGATTTTCAAAAAAATCAGATAAAGCAATATAGCAATGAGTTACGTACCAAGATTAAAAGAGGAGTACAAGAGCAGAGTTATCAAAGCTCTTACTGATGAGTTCGGTTATAGTAATGTAATGCAAGTACCTAAATTACAAAAGATTGTTGTAAGTAAAGGTGTTGGTGCAGCTATAGCAGATAAGAAATTAATAGAATACGCTATTGACGAGTTAACTACTATTACAGGTCAAAAAGCAGTTTCAACTATATCTAAGAAAGATGTTGCAAACTTTAAATTACGTAAAGGAATGCCAATTGGTGTGAAGGTTACGTTAAGAGGAGTTAAAATGTACGAGTTTTTAGACAGATTAGTTACAGCTTCTTTACCACGTGTAAGAGATTTTAACGGAATTAAAGCGAACGGTTTTGATGGTAGAGGTAATTATAACTTAGGAATTACTGAACAAATCATCTACCCTGAAATTAATATTGATCAAGTTAAAAAAATTAGTGGTATGGATATTACTTTTGTAACATCTGCAAACACTGATAAAGAAGCTAAATCATTATTAGGAGAATTAGGTTTACCATTTAAAAAGAACTAAAAGATGGCTAAAGAATCAATGAAAGCGCGTGAGCGCAAAAGAGCTAAAACGGTTGCTAAGTATGCTGAAAAGAGAAAAGCTTTAAAAGAAGCTGGAGACTACGAAGCGTTACAAAAGTTACCTAAAAATGCATCACCAGTTAGAATGCACAATCGTTGTAAATTAACAGGTCGTCCGAAAGGATATATGCGTCAGTTCGGTGTTTCACGTGTTACTTTCCGTGAAATGGCTAACCAAGGATTAATTCCAGGAGTTAAGAAAGCTAGTTGGTAAACAAAAACTAGTTTTATTTTTAAAAAAAGGTTTATACCCATTGTGGTATGAACCTTTTTTTTATTTTTGCCGTTTTAAAAATGCTAATTATTAAATTATATTACTATGAGAAAAATTAATTATTTATTGCTACCAATTATTTTATTATTATTTAATTGTTCAGATAAAGAAACCTTAGTTTCTAATGAAAATGAAGAGAAACAAAGTATAAGTGAAAACTTGTCAACTTATAAAGGATTACCCGTATTAAACAGGTTAAATACACCAATTGTAGATTATAAAAAGACAACAGAATTAAAAAGAAAAGAGCAACCGATAAGTTTTGATGAATTTAGCTTAGACGAAATAGCGTTGGCTGTTAAAGAAGAACTAGTAAAATTTCCTTTTATTACAGATAAAAGTATAGCTGATGATAAAAGAAAATTTTTAATGAATGATTTTCCAACATTGTCTACTGAAGAAATTGATGAGAATATAACTATCATTGAAAATTATTATTATAAAAGCTTGGACTATTTAGTTTACATCAGGTTATTGGATAAAAAACAAAGGGGAAGTAGTCAGTCTTATAAAGGTGCTGACTATGGTAATGAGCAAGTTAATTGTATTAATAAAAAGCATGGTGTTTTTAAAAATTATGGAGGTGATTTAGGGTCAAAAGCTATGGCATTATATGCATTTAAAAAAGCGGCTATAGCTAAGAATATTGCAAAGCAAGTTTTTTCAAGTTTAGATGAGTCAGACACTAAGCTAGATGCTTATAGACATATTCTTTGGAGTGCGCTTTTGTGTAATAATTACCTTACTGTTTCATCTAAGTCGCCTAAGTTAGCGTATGCTAAAGCAGTTACAGATGCTTGGGAGTTATGTAGTACAGATAATAAAGAAGATGCGCATGAAATGGATTACCACAATAATGCAATAGGGAGAAAAGTATATAATGATAATACTCAATATAAAACATTATTAGGTGCGAATATAGGTTTAAAATCACCTAGCCTTGCCTTATTAAAAATAAAAACAAAATATGTTGTAGATCGAGCTTTTTTAGTTAAAGGAAGCACAGTAACTGAAGTCGCTAATAAAATTAGAACAAAAAAATTTAATGTTGTTATTGGTCATGAAGAAGAGAGAAGATATATTTGTGATGAAAATGGGAACCAAAAATTACCTAGGTTTACACCTTATATTTATACCATTGACCAGAACAATAAATGTTGGGCGACTTTTTATGGGGTACCTTATGAGTATTATGATGCTAATAAAGCTGTATACATTTCAGAAAAACTAAAATAATAAAATTATAATAATATTCAAAAATCATATATTCTTAGATATAAAGTAGATTTAAAAGTATTTAAAAAGAAACAGGTGATTTTAATTACCTGTTTTTTTTATATATAAAATTATGAAAATAAGACTTAAAAGAGCCAATAATTTAAGACTCAAAATGATAAGTCTTAAAAAGGTTTTATTTTACAAAAGTTTATGTATATTTGCATTCTGTTTTTATGGGGTAAATTATGCCTTGTGGGTAAATACTAGTAAATAGTATAATGCCTATGAGATTTATCAGAAAAAGCAAAAAATGAATATTAACTGGTTTCAGGTTCATTAATTACGATTTTCATAGTGGAATAAGAATTATTGAAAACCAAAACCGAAATTTAATTAATTATGTATACAGATCCAATTGCGGATTTTCTTACTCGAGTGAGAAATGCTATTGCA
The DNA here is from genome assembly GCF_000430545.1 of Tenacibaculum ovolyticum DSM 18103. GTDB lineage: Bacteria > Bacteroidota > Bacteroidia > Flavobacteriales > Flavobacteriaceae > Polaribacter > Polaribacter ovolyticus. Next base: position 84,114 of record NZ_AUMF01000009.1, on the reverse strand, counting down.
GCAAATCACCGAGTAGTTGAGATTCCTGCTTCAAAACTGAAGAAGGAAATGACGAAAATTTTGTTCGATCAAGGTTATGTTTTAAGTTATCAGTTCAATGACGATAAAGTTCAAGGAACAATCAAGATAGCTTTAAAATACGACAGAGACACGAAAGAATCAGTAATCAGAAAGATTCAAAGAATTTCAACACCAGGTTTACGTAAATACGTTGGCTCTAAAGAGATGCCAAGAGTATTAAACGGTTTAGGTATTGCTATTGTTTCTACATCTAAAGGTGTAATGACAAACAAGAAAGCTAAACAAGAAAACGTTGGTGGTGAAGTATTATGTTACGTTTATTAATCACTTTGTACAATGAGTAGAATAGGGAAAAATCCAATCGCATTACCACAAGGTGTTGAAGTTAAAGTAGACGGAAATGTGGTTACAGTAAAAGGTAAATTAGGAGAATTAACTCAAGAGTTAAAATCTGAAATTACTGCAGAAATCGAAGATGGTGTTTTAACAGTTAAAAGAACATCAGATAGTAAAGATCATAGAGCAGCACACGGTTTATATCGTGCTTTAATCAATAACATGATTGAAGGAGTTTCTAAAGGTTATACTAAGGAATTAGAATTAGTGGGTGTAGGTTATAGAGCATCTAATCAAGGGCAAAAATTAGATTTAGCTTTAGGTTTCTCTCATAACATTGTTTTAAACTTAGCTCCTGAAGTAAAGGTTGAAACAGTATCTGATAAAGGTAAAAACCCAATAATTAAGTTATCTTCATTTGATAAGCAATTAGTTGGTCAAGTTGCAGCTAAAATCCGTTCTTTCCGTGCTCCAGAGCCATATAAAGGAAAAGGAATTAAGTTTGTAGGTGAAGTATTAAGAAGAAAAGCAGGTAAATCTGCATAATAAATAAGAGAAATTATTATGGCATTATCAAAGCTTGAAAGAAGACAACGAATTAAGTATAGAATTAGAAAAATAGTTACAGGAACAGCTGCAAAACCTAGGTTATCAGTTTTTAGAAGTAATAAAGAAATCTATGCTCAATTAATTGATGACGTTGCTGGTGTAACATTAGCATCTGCATCATCTAGAGATAAAGAAATTACATCTGGTTCTAAATCAGAAGCTGCAGTTGCAGTAGGTAAAGCAATAGCTGAAAGAGCTACTAAAAATGGTGTTGAAACTGTTTCTTTTGATAGAAATGGGTTTTTATATCACGGTAGAGTAAAGGTATTAGCTGAAGCTGCTAGAGAAGCTGGTTTAAAATTTTAAGAAATTATATTATGTTAGGATATAAAAACGTAGAAAGAGTAAAACCAAGCGGATTAGAGCTTGTAGATAAATTAGTAGGTGTACAGCGTGTTACCAAAGTAACTAAAGGGGGTAGAGCATTTGGTTTCTCTGCAATCGTAATAGTTGGAGATGGTAATGGAGTTGTAGGTCATGGATTAGGAAAATCTAAAGATGTAGCTTCTGCAATTGCTAAAGCAATAGAAGATGCTAAGAAAAGTTTAGTACGTATTCCTATTTTAGACGGAACTTTACCTCACGAACAAAAAGGTAAGTTTGGTGGTGCGAAAGTATTTATCAAGCCAGCCTCACATGGTACGGGAGTTATCGCCGGTGGAGCAGTACGTTCAGTACTTGAATCTGTTGGTATTAAAGACGTATTATCTAAATCTCAAGGATCATCAAACCCTCACAACGTAGTTAAAGCAACTTTTGATGCTTTATTACAATTACGTAATGCAGCAACTATTGCAAAGCAAAGAGGTATTTCTTTAGAGAAAGTTTTTAACGGTTAAAATTTAAGACGATGAGTAAAATTAAAGTTACACAAGTAAGAAGTAAAATCGGTCGCCTTAAAAGTCAAAAAGCAACGTTAGAGGCATTAGGTTTACGTAAATTAAACCAAACTGTAGAGCACAATGCAACAGCTACAATTTTGGGTATGGTAAAAACAGTTTCACACTTAGTTTCTGTTGAAGAAATTAAATAAGACAATATAAGATGAGTTTACACAACTTAAAACCTGCAGCAGGATCTACAAAGAGCGGTAAAAGAATCGCCCGTGGAGAAGGTTCTGGACATGGAGGTACCTCTACAAGAGGTCATAACGGTCAGAAATCTCGTTCTGGTTATTCTCGTAAAATAGGATTTGAAGGAGGTCAAATGCCACTTCAAAGACGTGTACCTAAATTTGGTTTCACAAACATTAATCGTAAAGAGTATGTTGGTGTTAATTTAGATAAGTTACAAGGATTAGTAGAGAACGGAAAAGTTACAGATACAATTACTTTAGAGGTTTTAGTAGAAAACCGTTTAGCTCGTAAAACCGATTTAGTAAAAATACTAGGTGGTGGTGAGTTAAAAGCTAAATTAAACGTAACTGTACATAAATTTACTGCAACAGCAAAAGCGGCTATCGAAGCGGCAGGAGGTGAAGTAGTTACATTATAATCACTGTAAATGATGAATTTTATAAATACATTAAAGGACATTTGGAAGATAGAAGAGTTAAAGGAGAAATTACTTTTAACTTTAGGTTTAATTGCTGTTTACCGTTTTATGGCGGCAGTTCCATTACCTGGAATTGACCCAACTCAGTTATCAGCTTTACAAGACAGTACTTCTGGTGGACTTTTAGGTTTATTAAACGCATTTACAGGTGGGGCATTTGCTAGAGCGTCAGTAATGGCTCTTGGTATAATGCCTTATATTTCTGCATCAATTGTGGTTCAGTTAATGGGTATCGCGGTACCATATTTACAGAAGTTACAAAAAGATGGAGAAAGTGGACGTAAGAAGATTACACAAATAACAAGATGGCTTACAATTGCTATTACTTTGTTTCAAGCACCGACCTATATTGGAATTATCCAAAACCAAATGGGATTAGGACCTGAAGCATTTTTAGTAACAGGAGCTACATTTTGGGTATCATCTATAATACTTTTAGCTGCAGGAACAATTTTTGCAATGTGGTTAGGAGAGCGTATTACAGATAAAGGAGTTGGTAATGGAATATCATTATTAATTACTGTAGGTATTATAGCTAACTTCCCAGCGGCTTTTATTCAAGAACTAGTTTCTAAGAATTCAGCAGGAGCAGGAGGTATTATGATGATTCTAATCGAACTAATAGTTTGGTTTGTAGTAATTTTGTTAACCGTATTATTAGTTACAGCAGTACGTAAAGTTGCAGTTCAATACGCACGTCGTACAGCCGTTACAGATATTAAAGATGTTGACGGTGCACGCCAGTACATTCCTTTAAAATTGAATGCATCTGGAGTAATGCCAATTATTTTTGCACAAGCTATTATGTTTTTACCTGTAGCTTTAGGACAAAAATTCCCAGCATTAAACAGTTTAACCGACAACTTCGGATTGTGGTATAACGTTATATTTGCAGTCTTAATTATTATTTTTAGTTATTTTTATACGGCGATTACGATCCCAACTAATAAAATGGCTGAAGATTTAAAAAGAAGTAATGGTTTCGTTCCAGGATATAAGCCAGGAGAAGAAACTGCAAATTATTTAGACGCTGTGTTATCTAAGATAACTTTCCCAGGGTCTCTATTTTTAGCAGCTTTATCAATTTTACCTGCTATCATTGTAAAGTTTGGAGTTACTCAAAACTGGGCAATGTTTTTTGGAGGAACATCTTTAATCATTATGGTTGGAGTTGCGATAGATACTATTCAGCAAATAAACTCGTATTTATTAAATAGTCGTTATGATGGTTTAATGAAAACAGGTAACAGTAACAGAAAATCATTAAAATAATATGGCTAAACAACCAGCAATTCAACAAGACGGAACGATTACAGAAGCATTATCAAATGCAATGTTTCGTGTAGAATTAGAAAACGGACATGTTGTTACGGCTCACATTTCAGGTAAAATGCGTATGCATTATATCAAACTATTACCAGGAGATAAGGTAAAATTAGAAATGAGTCCGTATGATTTATCAAAGGCAAGAATTACTTACAGATACTAAAAACACACACTGATGAAAGTAAGAGCATCATTAAAGAAAAGAAGTGCCGAGTGCAAGATTGTACGAAGAAAAGGCAGATTATACGTAATAAACAAAAAGAATCCTAGATTTAAACAAAGACAAGGGTAATGGCAAGAATAGCAGGTATTGATATTCCAAAGAATAAAAGAGGTGTTATCGCTTTAACTTACATCTTTGGTATAGGAAACAGCAGAGCTAAAGAAGTTTTAGCAGCAACAAAAATTGACGAAAGTATCAAAGTTCAAGATTGGAACGATGATCAAATTGCAGCGATTCGTGAGCAAGTAGGAACTTTTACTATTGAGGGAGAGTTACGTTCAGAAGTTCAAATTAGTATTAAACGTTTAATGGACATCGGATGTCAAAGAGGTATTCGTCACAGACTAGGTCTTCCATTAAGAGGTCAAAGAACTAAGAATAATTCTCGTACAAGAAAAGGTAAGAGAAAAACTGTAGCTAACAAGAAAAAATAAGTTAGATAAGTAATCAAGATCTAATAATAGCTGTAAAACTATAAAGTTAGAAAACTAAATTACTAAAACTATAATAATCATGGCAAAGTCTAAAATAACAAAAAAACGTAAAGTTGTAATAGAATCAGTAGGTGAAGCTCACGTAACTGCATCATTCAACAACATTATTATTTCTTTAACAAACAAAAAAGGTGACGTTATTTCTTGGTCATCTGCAGGTAAAATGGGTTTTAGAGGTTCTAAAAAGAATACTCCATACGCAGCTCAATTAGCAGCAGAAGATTGTGCAAACGTTGCAAAAGAAGCAGGATTACGTAAAGTAAAAGTGTACGTTAAAGGACCAGGTAACGGTAGAGAATCTGCAATCAGATCTATCCATAATGCTGGAATTGAAGTAACTGAAATCATTGATGTTACTCCTATTCCTCACAACGGATGTCGTCCTCCTAAAAGAAGAAGAGTATAAGTTGAATTAACTTCAACTTATATTTTATTTAGCGTACTTTTGTGCGCAATTAAAAATATTTTAACTAAGGTAGGAACAAGATTATCGAAGGAGTAAGCCTTAATTCATAATCCCTACTAAAACAATAAGAAATGGCAAGATATACAGGACCAAAAACTAAAATTTCTCGTAAATTTGGTGAAGCAATTTTTGGAGATGATAAAAACTTCGAAAAAAGAAACTACCCACCAGGACAGCATGGAAATGCTAGAAGAAGAGGTAAAAAATCTGAGTATTCTACTCAGTTAATGGAGAAGCAAAAAGCGAAATACATGTATGGTATTTTAGAACGTCAATTCTCTAATTTATTTAAAAGCGCTTCTGCTTCTAAAGGAATTACAGGTGAGGTTTTATTACAATTATGTGAGTCTCGTTTAGACAATGTAGTGTACAGATTAGGAGTTTCTAACTCTCGTAGTGGAGCTCGTCAATTAGTATCTCACCGTCACATTACTGTAAATGGAGAAATTGTTAATATTCCTTCTTATAGTTTACAAGCTGGTGATGTTGTTGCTGTTAGAGAAAAATCTAAATCATTAGTAGCTATTGAAAGTGCATTAGCAAACAATAGTAACGTATTCGAATGGTTAAGCTGGAATTCTGATTTAAAATCAGGAACTTTCATTAAAGCTCCAGAGAGATTACAGATCCCTGAAAATATCAAGGAACAATTAATCGTAGAATTATATTCTAAATAATAAATTATTTATATTGTTACTTAGCCAAAGGGTCTGTTTGTATTTCTTCAAACTAACAAACCGCGCAACTAAGTAACAATTAAAACGAAGAAAAATGGCAATTTTAAATTTTCAAAAGCCTGACAAGGTAATTATGATTGAATCTACTGACTTTACAGGTAGATTTGAATTCAGACCTCTTGAACCAGGTTTTGGATTAACGGTTGGAAACGCTTTAAGAAGAGTTTTATTATCTTCATTAGAAGGGTTTGCTATCACATCATTACGCGTAGACAGTGTAGATCATGAGTTCTCAACAATTCAAGGAGTAGTAGAAGATGCAACAGAAATCATCTTAAACTTAAAACAAGTTCGTTTTAAGAAACAAATTGAAGAGACTGATAGAGAAACAGTATCTATTGCAGTATCAGGTCAAGAGCAATTAACTGCTGGAGATTTACAAAAATTTACTTCAGGTTTTCAAGTACTAAATCCAGATTTAGTAATTTGTAACATGGATAAATCTGTAAATTTCAATGCTGAAATTACTATCGAAAAAGGTAGAGGTTTCGTACCAGCAGAAGAAAACAAAAGAGCAGGTGCACCATTAGGAACAATTTTTACAGATTCTATTTACACTCCAATAAAGAATGTAAAATATGCTGTTGAAAATTATCGTGTAGAGCAAAAGACAGATTACGAAAAATTAGTTTTCGATATCGATACTGACGGTTCTATAAACCCTAAAGATGCCTTAACAGAAGCAGCTAAAATTTTAATCCACCACTTTATGTTATTCTCTGATGAGCGTATCACTTTAGAGGCAGATGAAATTGCTCAAACTGAAACATATGATGAGGAATCATTACATATGCGTCAGTTATTAAAGACGAAATTAGTTGATATGGATTTATCAGTTCGTGCTTTAAACTGTTTAAAAGCTGCAGAAGTAGATACTTTAGGAGATTTAGTATCTTTCAACAAAAGCGATTTAATGAAATTTAGAAATTTTGGTAAAAAATCATTAACTGAATTAGATGAGTTAGTGGCAAATAAAAGCCTTAATTTTGGAATGGACTTAAGCAAATACAAATTAGATAGAGATTAACCTTTCATATTTTGCTCCCCAAAGAGGGTTGATGCAAGATGAAAGCCAAAACCAAATGTCATGAGACACGGAAAGAAATTTAATCATTTAGGAAGACAAACAGCGCACAGAAAAGCAATGTTAGCAAATATGGGATGTTCTTTAATCGAACATAAACGTATTAATACAACAGTAGCTAAAGCAAAAGCTTTTCGTACGTTTATTGAGCCTATAATTACTAAGTCTAAAACAGATACGACTCATAATCGTCGTACAGTATTCAGTTATTTACGTAGCAAAGAAGCTGTAACCGAATTATTCAAAGAAATATCTGTAAAAGTAGCTGATAGACCAGGAGGATATGTACGTATCATCAAATTAGGAAACCGTCAGGGAGATAATGCTCCTATGGCAATGGTAGAATTAGTTGATTATAACGAATTATACAATCCAAAAGGAAACAAAGCTAAGAAGAACACTCGTCGTAGTCGTCGTGGTGGAGCAAAGACTGCTGATGCAGCTGTTGAAACTCAAACTTCACAAGAAGAAGAATAAAAATGAAAATTTTTATAAATTATATCAAAGGGATAAACATTTAATGTTTATCCCTTTTTTTTTATATTTTTGCACTCAAAAGACACAACATACACTAAATGAAATATCAACAACGTAAAAAAGCATTAGTTCTTTTAGCAGATGGAACCATTTTCTACGGGAAATCTATTGGAATTGAGGGAACTTCAACAGGAGAAATTTGTTTCAATACTGGAATGACTGGTTATCAAGAAGTATTTACAGATCCTTCTTACTTTGGTCAATTAATGGTAACAACCAATGCTCATATTGGTAATTATGGAATTAACAATGAAGAAGTTGAATCTGAAGGTATTAAAATTTCAGGGTTAATTTGTCGTAATTTCAGTTTTACGCATTCTCGAGTAGATTCAGATGGAAATTTATTTGATTGGTTTAAAGAGCATAATTTAGTAGCCATTTCTGATGTAGATACAAGAGCACTAGTTGCATACATAAGAGACAATGGAGCTATGAATGCAATTATTTCTACTGATGTAGATAATATTGATGCACTAAAGAAACAATTAGCTGATACACCAAATATGGTTGGTTTAGAGTTAGCTTCTAAAGTGTCAACTAAAGAGCCTTATTATGTAGGTGATGAAAATTCATCAATAAAAATATCAGCTTTAGATATCGGTATTAAAAAGAATATTTTGAGAAATTTTGTTAAAAGAGGCGCATATATAAAAGTTTACCCTTATAACGCAACTTTCGACCAAATGAGTGATTTTAATCCAGATGGTTATTTCATATCTAATGGACCTGGAGATCCTGAGCCTTTAGTTGATGCCCAAAATACAGCTAAAGAAATAATCAAAAAAGATTTACCTTTATTTGGTATTTGTTTAGGACATCAAGTAATTGCATTAGCCAATGGTATTTCTACTTACAAAATGCATAATGGACATAGAGGAATTAATCACCCTGTAAAAAATCTAATTACAGGAAAAGGTGAAATAACTTCTCAGAATCATGGATTTGCTATTAATAGAGAAGAAGCTGAAGCGCATACTGATGTTGAAATAACTCATGTACATTTAAATGACCATACAGTTGCTGGAATTAGAATGAAATCAAAAAATGTATTCTCTGTTCAATACCATCCAGAAGCAAGTCCTGGACCACATGACGCAGAATATTTGTTTGATGAATTTATTGAAAATATCAAAAAAGCAAAAGTAAAAGCGTAAACGTTTTCGTAATTAGTTTTTTCTAACTAATTAAAAAACAACTACTATTTGTAAATTAGCAATTATAAAAATAACATTCCCGTGGCTTAAAAAATCACGGGAATCTATATTAAAAATATAAAACTATGAGTATTATAATCAACATTCACGCACGTCAAATTTTTGACTCAAGAGGTAATCCAACTGTAGAAGTAGATGTTACTACAGATAACGGAGTTATGGGAAGAGCAGCAGTTCCTTCAGGAGCTTCTACAGGAGAACATGAAGCTGTTGAGTTACGTGATGGCGGAAAAGATTATATGGGTAAAGGAGTCTTAAATGCTGTAAAAAATGTGAATACACTAATTGCTCAAGAGTTATTAGGAGTATCTATATTTGAGCAAAACATGATTGATCAAATAATGATTGATTTAGATGGAACTCCAAATAAATCTGTTTTAGGAGCAAATGCAATTTTAGGAGTTTCTTTAGCAGTTGCAAAAGCAGCAGCTAATGAGTTAGGATTGCCTTTGTATAGATATGTAGGTGGTGTTTCAGCAAATACTTTACCAGTTCCAATGATGAATATTATCAATGGAGGTTCTCATTCTGATGCTCCGATTGCATTTCAAGAATTTATGATTGTACCTGTAAAAGCGAATAATTTTACAGAAGCAATGCAAGTAGGATCTGAGATTTTTCATAACCTAAAAAAGGTTTTACATGATCGTAATTTATCAACGGCAGTTGGTGATGAAGGTGGTTTTGCTCCAACTTTAGAAGGAACAGAAGATGCGATTGAAACAATAGCTTTAGCGACTGAAAATGCAGGATACAAATTTGGAGAAGAAGTAATGATTGCTTTAGATTGTGCTGCTGCTGAATTTTTTGTTGATGGTAAATATGATTATACTAAGTTTGAAGGAGCTAAAGGAAAAATCAGAACAAGTAAAGAACAAGCAGATTATTTAGTTGAATTAGCAGATAAATATCCAATTATCTCTATTGAAGATGGTATGGATGAAAATGACTGGGAAGGTTGGAAGTATTTAACCGAAATTTCTGGAAATAAAGTTCAATTAGTTGGTGACGATTTATTTGTAACTAATGTAGAGCGTTTATCTAGAGGAATTGAAAATGGAATTGCAAATTCAATTTTAATTAAAGTAAATCAAATAGGAACCTTAACAGAAACGATTGCAGCTGTAAATATGGCACATAATGCAGGGTATACATCAGTTATGAGTCACCGTTCAGGAGAAACAGAAGATAATACAATTGCAGATTTAGCAGTTGCATTAAACTGTGGTCAAATAAAAACAGGTTCGGCTTCTCGTTCAGACCGTATGGCAAAGTACAATCAATTATTACGTATAGAAGAAGAATTAGATGGTGTAGCATTTTATCCGCAAGCAAAAGCATTTAAAATAAAATAAGCATATACTTTAAGTATGTTATAAAAACCTTGTTAGAATTACTAACAAGGTTTTTTATGTTTATAAGAATTAATTAATAGGCTTTGCCTTTTTACGCTTTTAATGATGAAATTCTATCAAAACCAACTTTCAAAATACTACAAAAAATGGTATCTTCGCAATCAACTACAATCATTAAAATTTAAGAGATAAAAATGTCAGATATAGCAAAACTACAAATTGGTGATAACACGTATGAGTTTCCATTAATAAAAGGAACAGAAAATGAAACTGCGATTGATATTAAAACATTAAGAGGTGCAACCGAAGGTGTTATAACTATTGATCCAGGATATAAGAATACAGGCTCTTGCCAGAGTGCTATTACATTTTTAAATGGAGAAGAAGGAATTTTAAGATATAGAGGTTATTCTATTGAAGAATTAGCAGAAAAAGCTGATTTTTTAGAAGTTGCTTATTTGTTGATTTTTGGAGAATTACCTACAAAAGTTGAGTTAGAGAAATTTCATAATGATATTAGAGAAAAAGCGATTGTAGATGAAGATATAAAAAAAATTATAGAAGCATTTCCTAGAACGGCCCATCCGATGGGTGTTTTATCATCTTTAACAAGTGCATTAGTAGCATTTAATCCTACTTCTGTAAATGTAGATTCTGAAGAAGAGATGTACAATGCTATTGTTAAAATATTAGCGAAATTTCCTGTTTTAGTAGCTTGGACAATGCGTAAGAAGCAAGGTTTACCTTTAAATTATGGAAGTAATAATTTAGGTTATGTAGAGAATGTTATGAAAATGATGTTTGAAAAGCCAACAGAAGAGTACGTAATAAACCCAATAGTAAAAGACGCTCTTGATAAATTATTAATATTACATGCCGATCACGAACAAAATTGTTCTACATCTACAGTAAGAATTGTAGGTTCTTCTCACGCTGGATTATTTGCATCGCTTTCTGCTGGGATTTCTGCACTATGGGGACCATTACATGGTGGAGCAAACCAAGCTGTATTAGAAATGTTAGAAGCTATTAGACAAGATGGTGGAGATACTAAAAAATACATGGCAAAAGCAAAAGATAAAAACGATCCTTTCCGTTTAATGGGATTCGGACACCGTGTTTATAAGAACTTTGATCCAAGAGCAAAAATTATTAAAGTTGCTGCTGATGAAGTTTTAGCTGATTTAGGTATTGATGATCCAATTTTAGAAATTGCAAAATCATTAGAACAAGAAGCTTTAAATGATGAGTATTTCGTTAAACGTAAATTATATCCGAATGTAGATTTTTACTCAGGAATTATTTATCGTGCTATGGGTATTCCAGTAGAAATGTTTACAGTAATGTTTGCATTAGGTCGTTTACCAGGTTGGATTGCGCAATGGAAAGAAATGAGATTAGGAAAAGAGCCTATCGGACGTCCACGTCAAGTTTATACAGGAGAAAACCAGAGACCATTCGTAAAAGTAAGTAAAAGATAAAATAAACAAAAAATGTCATTTAAAATTTAGATGGCATTTTTTATTAAATATAATTGATGATGAAAGAAATTAAAATTATCAAAAATAGGTCAGATATCGGAGCAGGAACACGTGGTTCTGATATGGGTATAGATGCTATTGAAATAGCTGCAATCAATCAAAATAACGATTTTTTTAATCGTTTTGAATTTGAAGATGTTATTACAGAAAATGAATCTGTTTATAACAAAAAAAACAATTCGTTTGGTAAGCAAATAAGAAGTGTTTTTAATCAATGTAAAAGAGTAAGTAACCATGTAAAAGTAAACTTACAAGAAGGTAAGTTTCCTATAGTTATTTCTGGAGATCATTCATCAGCTTTAGGTACTATAAGTGGTGTTAAAGCAGCAAATCCAACAAAAAGAGTTGGTGTTGTTTGGATTGATGCTCATGGAGATTTACACACGCCTTATACCTCTCCTTCTGGAAACATACATGGTATGCCATTAGGGGCCGTTATTTCTGATGATAATTTAGATTGTCAGGTAAATGATGTTAATAGAGAAACAGCAGAGTTGTGGGACCGAATGAAAAATATTGGAGTTCCTGGGCAAAAAGCTTTACCTGAAGATATCGTTTTTTTTGGAGTTCGTGATACAGAAGAACCTGAAGAAAAACAAATGGAAAAATATGGTATTAAAAACTATATGGTTGCAGAAGTTCGTTATCGTGGGTTAGAAGTATGTGTAAATGAAGCATTGGATAAATTATCTGATTGTGATATTATTTATGTGTCTTTTGATGTTGATGCAATGGATTGTGACATGATTTCTTATGGTACAGGTACACCAGTTCCTAAAGGTTTTGATGATAAAGAAATTGTTAAAATTATAAATGGCTTACTAGAAAGTAAAAAGGTAGTCTGTGTTGAATTTGTAGAAGTAAATCCATTATTAGATTTTAAAGGAAATAAAATGGCAGAAACAGCTTTTGACGTACTTCAAGAAGTTGCAAAAACTATTAAAGAATTATAAAAAAATATTTTTATATAAATAAAGCCTGTTCTTTTAGTCAAAAGGACAGGCTTTATTAATTACACTAAATATATTTAGTATAATTAATTTGAGACTTATCATTTTAGGGAAGATAAATCTCAAAAGATGCTTACCAAGTAACCTTAGAAGGAGATGTTGAAGCAACGCACTTAAAACGGTAACTTATACTTGATGTGTAAATCACGTTTACAATCCGTTTAATGCTTCATTAAATACTTTACGACTTTCTGCTATTAGAGAGGTAAGCAGTCAATCCATCTTCAAATGTTTCTTTTTTGCTTATGTTTCAGTATTTATAATAAGTTTGGTTAGTTTACCTACTCATAAGGCTTTTTGGTTCGCGTATTCTATAATTTAACTTATAGAAAAACGTTTATAAGTGGATTTCATTCCACCATTTATATGTCTTCACTTTATATGTTAAATGTATAATTAAAAAATAGTTGTTTAGATAAAAAGGTTTTAATCGTTTGTTTTTCAGGTATAAGCGATTGATAATTGAGAAGGAATATTAAAAAATAAGAATAAAAAACTTGTTTTTTAAAAAATAAGAATACATTTGTCTCGTAAACTTTAGGAGTAGCTATTAAATTAGTTTGAGAAAAATCCTTAGAACCTGATTTGGTTAATACCAGCGTAGGGAAAAGTTATCTTCGATAAAATTATATCGAGTTACTACCATTCGGTTTACAGTAATATTATATAAATATGATTACTATAAAAGTAAACCAAAAAGACCATCAAGTTTTAGAAAACCTAACTCTACAAGAGTTTGTTGAATATTTAAAAATTCAAACAAACGGAATTGCTATTGCTATAAATAGTACTGTGGTAAAAAGAACAGATTGGTCTTTAAAGTTACTTCAAAATAATGATGATATTTTAATTATAAGATCTACTCAAGGAGGATGATTTTTATTTTAAAAGCAAACTACTTTATCAAATGAAGAACAAAGACACAGCACCAAAGCAAAACGGAATTACAAGAAAACCATTTCCGAATTCTAAGAAGATTTATGTAAACGGAAAAATTCACCCGCAAATTAAAGTAGCAATGCGTGAAATTTCGTTAAGTGACACGGTTGATTCTATGACAAAAAAGAAAACGCCAAACGAACCTGTAACAGTTTATGATACTTCAGGACCTTATACTGATCCTACTAAAGAAATTGACGTGCATAGTGGAATTGAAAGAATTCGTGAATCTTGGATTAAAGACCGTGGTGATGTTGAGCAGTTAACTGAGTTTTCTTCAGAATACTGTAACGAACGCTTAAACGATGCTAGTTTAGATCATATGCGTTTTAAGTTATTAAAAAATCCTTTAAGAGCTAAAAAAGGACAAAACGTAACACAATTACATTACGCTAAAAAAGGAATCATTACTCCAGAAATGGAATACATTGCTATTCGTGAAAATCAGCGAATAGATGAAATGACCGAAATAAGAAAACAACACAAAGGAGAACATTTTGGAGCTAATATTCCAGATAAAATTACTCCAGAATTTGTACGATCAGAAGTAGCTAGAGGTCGAGCAATCATACCATCAAACATAAATCACCCAGAAGCTGAACCTATGATTTTAGGAAGAAATTTCTTGGTGAAAATCAATGCAAATATTGGTAACTCTGCTGTAACATCATCAATTGAAGAAGAAGTAGAAAAAGCTGTATGGGCTTGCCGTTGGGGAGCAGATAATATTATGGATTTATCTACAGGAGAAAATATTCATGAAACCCGCGAATGGATTATTCGTAATTCACCAGTACCAGTAGGAACAGTACCAATTTATCAAGCATTAGAAAAAGTAAACGGAGTTGCAGAAGATTTAACATGGGAGATTTTTCGTGACACGTTAATAGAACAAGCCGAGCAAGGAGTAGATTACTTTACTATTCATGCAGGAGTTTTGTTACGTTACGTACCAATGACAGCAAAACGTGTTACAGGAATTGTATCTCGTGGAGGATCAATTATGGCAAAATGGTGTTTAGCACATCATAAAGAAAGTTTCTTGTATACACATTTCGAAGACATTTGCGAAATATTAAAACAGTATGATGTTGCCTTTTCATTAGGTGATGGGTTACGTCCAGGTTCTGTAGCCGATGCTAATGATGAAGCACAATTTGCTGAGTTAGAAACCTTAGGAGAATTAACACAAATAGCACGTAAGCACGAAGTACAGTGTTTTATCGAAGGGCCAGGGCATGTACCAATGCACATGATTAAAGAAAATATGGAGAAGCAAATAGAACTTTGCGACGAAGCTCCTTTTTATACTTTAGGGCCTTTAACAACTGATATTGCACCTGGTTATGATCATATAACATCAGGAATTGGTGCCGCTATGATTGGTTGGTACGGATGCGCAATGTTATGTTATGTAACGCCAAAAGAACATTTAGGTTTACCAAATAAAGAAGATGTACGAGTAGGAGTTATAACTTATAAGTTAGCAGCCCATGCTGCCGATTTAGCAAAAGGACATCCTGGTTCTCAGCATAGAGATAATGCATTAAGTATGGCTCGTTTTGAGTTTCGTTGGGAAGATCAGTTTAATTTAGGATTAGATCCAGAACGTGCTCGTGAATATCATGATGAAACTTTGCCTGCTGCCGGTGCAAAAATTGCACACTTTTGTTCTATGTGTGGTCCAAAATTTTGTTCAATGAAAATATCTCAAGAAGTGCGTGATTTTGCAGCTGTTAATGACATTGTAGATAACGAAGTAATTGCGAAAGGTATGGAAGAGAAATCGAAAGAATTTAAAGAGAAAGGATCAGAAGTATATTTATAAAATAATTAGGAGGTTCCTACGCCTTTAAAAAAAAGGCGTAGTCGAGCTTTCCGTTATATCTTTTGCTTGTTCTCGATATAAATTTATTTCGTTTTACTACATAAATTCACTCGAACAGACAGCAAAAGGATGCCACTACAATCCCTAACCTAAAAAAACACCTGTTATTACGAGGAGGAAACGACGAAGTAATCTAGCATTTCAATAATAAATTAGATTATTTTTGTATAAAATTAATAGCTATTAAAATCAAACTAATATGATTGTACTTATTGCCCCAGAAAAAGATGTAGAAAACGAAATTGTAATTCTACACCAATTATTTGAAGCAGGATTAGCATATTATCATCTTAGAAAACCATTTAAGAGTTATGAAGAACATGTATCTTATTTAAATCAAATATCAGAGAAACATCACACTAAAATAGTTGTTCATTATTTTCATGAATTAACAAATGAATTCAATTTAAAAGGAATCCATTTTCAAGAACAAAAAAGACGAGATGCTTTAGAAAACGGAAGTCGATATTTTATAGGATTAAATATGTTAGGAAAAACAATGAGTAGTTCTTTTCATGAACCAGAAGAATTAGCCGCTTGCGATATCGAATTTGATTATCATTTATTAAGTCCAGTTTTTTCATCTATTTCAAAAGAAGGATATGAAGGAAGAGGTTTTAATGTAACAAATATTGATAAACCAATTGTTGGAATGGGAGGAATTAATATAGAAACCATAGCTGAAACCATTCAACTAGGTTATAAAGGTATTGGAGTATTAGGAGGTGTTTGGAATACAGAAAATCCTGTAGAGAGTTTTAAGAAGATAAAAGATAAGTTTGATTCCTTAGTTTGATTAAAAGAAAATTCTAGCTGTCAGTTCGAGTGTTTTTATGAAATGATAACGGAATAAAAATGTATCGAGAATATGTTTATAAAACTAAGTTATTCAGAAAATTAAAATGTAATTATCAGTTTAAGCGCAGTCGAGAACTAAATAAAAATAATTTGAATACTAAAAATTACATACTAACCATTGCAGGTTTAGATCCGTCAAGCGGAGCAGGAATTACTTCAGATATTAAAACATTTGAGGCACATGGTTTATACGGTGTGTCGGTATGTACTGCGGTTACTGTTCAAAATGATGTTGATTTTAAAAATTGTGTTTGGATAGATGAACAAATAATTATAGCACAAATTGAAACATTGTTTGAACGTTTTCCTATCTCAGTAGTAAAAATAGGAATTATTCAATCTTGGAATGTTTTGTTAGCTATAATTCAAACGTTGAGAAAATTAAATCCAACAATACAAATTGTAGTAGATCCAATTTTAAAAGCAAGTGCAGGATTTGAATTTCATACAAATCAAAATTTAAAAACACTCGAACAAGTATTAGATAATTGTGATTTTATAACACCAAATTACAACGAAATAAAAGCGTTATTTCCAGATAAGGATATAGAAGAAACTATAGCCTTTATTTCAGAAAAAACAAATGTTTATTTAAAAGGAGGTCATAGAACAGATAAAAAAGGATGGGATGAAGTATACTATAGTAAGATAGTAAAAATGAATATTCCGCCTATATCCGATACTGTTTTTGAGAAACATGGTAGTGGATGTGTTTTATCATCAACATTGGCAGCTAATTTAGCATTAGAGCTTTCTTTAGAAGATGCTTGTAAAAATACAAAAAGGTATACCGAACAATTTTTAAATTCAAACGAATCACTTTTAGGAACCCATAATTATAAATAAAATGATAAGTAAATTACATTATATAACACAAGGTAAAACAGCACAAGAACATTTAGATAATATTCAAAATGCTTGTGCATCTGGAGCCGAATGGGTACAATTACGATTAAAAGGTTTTGATCCTAAAACGATTTTAGAAACGGCAAAAAAAGCAAGAGAAATAACAGGGCACTTTCAAACCCGTTTAATTATAAACGATTACTATAAAGTAGCTAAAGAAGTAAATGCAGACGGCGTTCATTTAGGAAAAAGTGATGCTTGTCCCATAAAAGTACGTGCTTATTTAGGTAAATTCTATTCAGTTGGGGGAACAGCCAATACTTTAGAAGATTGTAAAAAATTACTAGAAAAGAAAGTTGATTATATTGGTTTAGGCCCTTTTCAATTTACTGAAACTAAAAAGAATTTAAGTCCAGTTTTAGGAGTTGAAGGATACCAGCAGATTGTTAAAGAATTACAAACAGAAACGCCAATAATAGCTATTGGAGGTATTACTTTAGATAATGTTACAGATGTTTTAAAAACAAAGGTTTACGGTGTAGCTGCATCGGGTGTAATAACAAAAGATTTTACTAGTATTCCTGTTTTTCATAAAATTTTAAATACACCAAGTATGCAAGAGCAAGTATACAAAATGGATGACAAGTAGTTTTTTGTGTCTCCTCGAGCGCAGTCGAAAGGTTTTTTAGCTTCATAAATTATTTAAAAAGACTCGACTACGATCAACCTAACAAGAAATAAGATGAATAATATATTAAAAATAGCAGATAAAGAATTTACATCGCGTTTATTCACAGGAACAGGAAAATTTAGTTCTTCAATTTTAATGAAAGAAGCACTCCTAGTTTCAGAAAGTGAATTAATAACTGTAGCTTTAAAAAGAGTAGATGTTCAAAATAAAGAAGATGATATTTTAACACATTTAAATCATGCTCATATTAATTTATTACCCAATACATCGGGTGTTCGAACAGCAAAAGAAGCAATTTTTGCAGCAGAATTATCAAGAGAAGCATTGGAAACTAATTGGGTAAAATTAGAAATACATCCCGATCCTAGGTATTTATTACCCGATCCTATTGAAACTTTAAAAGCGGCAGAAGAATTGGTGAAATTAGGATTTGTAGTAATGCCTTATATTCATGCCGACCCTGTTTTATGTAAGCGATTAGAAGAGGTAGGAATACAATGTGTAATGCCATTAGGTGCGCCAATAGGAAGTAATAAAGGATTAAAAACACAAGATTTTTTAGAAATAATTATAGAACAATCTAATGTTCCTGTAATTGTAGATGCAGGTATTGGAGCACCATCTCATGCAGCTTATGCAATGGAGTTAGGAGCCGATGCTGTATTGGTAAATACTGCTATTGCAGTATCTCAAAATCCAGTAGCAATGGCAAAAGCGTTTAAAATGGCAGTAGAAGCTGGTAGAATGGCGTATGAAGCAAAACTAGCACCGATAAGACAAGAGGCAGAAGCAAGTAGTCCGTTAACATCGTTTTTAAATTAAACAATGAGTAATTTTAAAGATTTTTTTGATACTTATAATTGGGATGATACCTTAAAAAGTATTTTTCACAAAACTACTGTTCAGGTTGAGCTTGCTTTATCAAAAGATAAACTTGATTTAGAAGATTTTAAGGCATTAATATCTCCAGCAGCTCGACCATATATCGAGCAAATGGCACAGAAGAGCAGTTTGCTTACTAAAAAACGATTTGGTAATACCATACAAATGTATGCGCCAATGTATTTAAGTAATGAATGCCAGAATATCTGTACATATTGTGGTTTTAGTATGACGAATAAAATACCTAGACGTACTTTAACTGATACTGAAATATTAAAAGAAGTCGCTTTTTTAAAAGAAAAAGGGTATGATCATATTTTGTTAGTCACAGGTGAAGCTAATAGAACAGTTGGTGTTGCATATATAAAAAATGCAATCGAATTAATTCGTTCTCAATTTTCAAATGTTACGATTGAAGTGCAACCTTTAGATCAGGATGAATACGAATCATTAATTGAAGCAGGGTTGTATGCAGTATTGGTATATCAAGAAACGTATCATAGAGAAGAGTATAAGAAACATCATCCGAAGGGAAAAAAATCTAATTTTAATTATCGTTTAGATACACCAGATAGGTTAGGGAAAGCAGGAATTCATAAAATAGGATTGGGTGCTTTATTCGGATTAGAAGATTGGCGCGCCGATAGTTTTTTTACAGCATTGCATTTAAAATATTTACAAAAAACATATTGGAAAACAAAGTATTCTATTTCATTTCCAAGGTTACGACCACATTCAGGTGGACTAGAACCAAAGGTTGAAATGACTGATGCTGATTTAGTACAATTAATTTGTGCTTTTCGCTTATTTGATGAAGATGTAGAATTGTCAATGTCAACTAGAGAAAGCGAGGTTTTTAGAAATAATATTGTTAATTTAGGAGCCACATCAATTAGTGCGGAATCTAAAACAAATCCAGGAGGTTACGTTGTAGAACCACAATCGTTAGAACAATTTGAAATATCTGATGAACGAAGTACAGAGGAAGTTGTTAAAATGTTGAAAAACCAAGGTTTAGAAGTGGTTTGGAAGGATTGGGAAACCTTTAAGAATTAGTGAATTAAAATAAAAAAAGAATTATGAAAAAGAAAATCATCTTAATTACAGTATTATTGGCATGCTTAATAAGTACTCAATGTACTAAACTAGTAGATAAAAAAGATTTTGATTATGGAAAAGTTGAAAATAATGTCTACAGCAATTCTTTCTTTGATTTTAAAATGGAAGTACCATCAGGTTGGATTGTTCAAACAAAGGAGCAAACAGATAAGATTAGAGAGATAGGTAAAAAAGTGGTTATTGGAGAAGATAAAAATTTAGAAGCAATAGTAAAGGCATCTGAAGTTAATTCTGCTTATTTATTAACAGTATTTCAACATGAAGTTGGTGCAGCGGTTGAATATAATCCTGGTTTTATGTTATTGGTAGAAAATTTAGATTTTGCCCCAGGTATAAAAACAGGGGCTGATTATTTATTTAATGCAAAAAAGCTATTAAAACAATCGAAAATCGAATACCAAGGTTATGATAATGAAATTGAAGAAGTAGAAATTAATAAACAAAATTTTTACGTAATGAGTCTTAGTATAGAATATGCAGGGGTTAATATCAAGCAAAAATATTTTACAACCATTCGTAATGGTTTTAGTATTAATCTAATCATGTCTTTTGTAGATGATAATCAAAAAGAAATTTTAGAGAAAACATTAAAAACATTTAAGTTTAAAGACAAAGAGTAAACTATTCTATAGATGTTAACAAACGAAGAACAAAAACAATACAACCGTCATCTTATTTTAGATAAAATAGGAGAAAAAGGGCAATTAAAATTAAAACAAGCGAAGGTTTTGGTTATAGGAGCTGGTGGATTGGGTTGCCCTGTATTGCAATATTTAACAGCAGCAGGTATTGGAAACATCGGAATTATAGATGATGATGTAGTTGATCAAAGTAACTTACAACGTCAAATTTTATACACAATTGATGATATTGGCGTTTCAAAAGCAGCAACAGCAGCAAAACGCTTATCAAAATTAAATCCGTTTGTAGATTTTTCTATTTATAAAGAAAAATTGACGAGAAAAAATGCCATTTCATTATTCAATAAATATGATGTAATTGTAGATGGAAGTGATAATTTTTCCACAAGATACTTAACAAATGATGCTGCGGTAATAACAAACAAACCATTGGTGTATGGTGCCATCTTTAAATTTGAAGGACAAGTAAGTGTTTTTAATTATAAAGGAAGTGCTACGTACAGATGTTTATACCCAACACCACCAAAATCAGATGAATCACCAAACTGTTCACAAATTGGTGTTTTAGGTGTGTTACCAGGAATTATAGGAAGCTTGCAAGCAAACGAAGCGATTAAAATTATTTTAGAAATAGGTGAGGTGTTAGCAAATAAATTATTGATGTATGATACCTTAAGTATGCGTCAAATGCTATTGAAATTTGAAAAATCAGCAAATATAGAGATCACTGAATTAGAAAAAGATTACGACTTTTTCTGTGGTATAAAAGCTGTAGCTAGTGAAATTACTCTTGATGATTTACAAAATAATATAGCTAAGTATAATTTATTAGACGTACGTGAAAATTGGGAACGTGAACAAAATCATATTAACGGACAACATATTCCTTTAGGAGAATTACAACAACGTTTTAAAGAGTTGAAAACAGATAAACCACTCGTAGTATATTGTAAATCAGGTGTGCGAAGTAAGAGAGCTATAGCATTTTTAGAAGACGAAAATTTAGGGATGAGTTTCGTAAACTTAAAAGGAGGGATGTGAAGTTCTTTTATTCATTCTTTATAGGCCTTATTACAAGACAGAAAAGTATTTTTCGTTTTTATTAGAATGCATAAATTTCAAATTAACTCAATAAATTTTTTAGATTAATTTTGTTATTGATTGCATCTCCTACTATATCTTTAAATATTTTTAATTCAGAATCTGAATGAACCTTATTTGGGTAGTCTTCACAGATTTTTCTTATTTTAATTAAAGTGTCATCTTGTTTAGGTTTTTCTAAATCACTTTTGTCTAACACCAAAATTACTTCCTGAATTGGTTTATTAGATAATATAAATAAGCGTTTACTTATTCCTATAAGAGAATTAATGACCTCACCATTTTTAATAATCTGACCTCTTTTTTCTTTAAATTTCTTTTCAGTAACCTTAGTGTTATTCTCAAATAATTTTTGATAAGCTTTTCTGTAAGAATTTTCATCTTGAGAAGCCTCTTTATTGTCTAAAAATTTAAAGAACCTGTTCTTTATTCCATTATCAAAATGTTGTAACGTTACAACAAAAGTATCGCAATTAATATCGTGTAGAAACTTATTTCTAAAATTCATTTGTAATTCAATATTTAAGCGTTCCTCCGGAGATAAAACATTAATATCATAAAGTAAATCTATTTTACTTTTGAAACTTATACCTGCTTTATTGCCAAAATTTTTAGTTTTAGATTTGTCATCTATCCCTAAGTAAACAAGAAGAAGAGTATTAATAGATTCTTCCATTTTTAGTGAAAAATTTAGGATTTCGGTTCTAAGTTCCATAAATAAATTTTGTTTTTAGATAATAAATATTAAAAACTTATGTGTTAATTTTCACAAGGTTGTTCGTTACAACTTATCGAGTTTATTGATTCAAATTTAATACATTTATTTTAAATTTTTAGTGTCTTTTTTAAATGTTTAAGGGCCTAATCTATACCATTCTTCTACTGCGTTAAAAGGTGTTTTTACATTAAGTTACCCTCTTAGACTACCATGTCTTCTGTATAGATTGAAATGCTCTAAAAAACTCATAAGATCTTTGTTTATTTGTTCTAAATAGGTGTAAGTGGTTATTTTATGGTTTTGTTTTTAATAATATCATTGGCTTTCTCTACCATTCCGTTTGTTTTTGGAGTAAATGTAGCTAATGAAATTACTCTTGATGATTTACAAAATAATATAGCTAAGTATAATTTATTAGACGTACGTGAAAATTGGGAACGTGAACAAAATCATATTAACGGAGAACATATTCCTTTAGGAGAATTACAACAACGTTTTAAAGAGTTGAAAACAGATAAACCACTCGTAGTATATTGTAAATCAGGTATGCGAAGTAAAAGAGCTATAGTGTTTTTAGAAGATGAAAATTTAGGGATGAGTTTCGTAAACTTAAAAGGAGGTTTGATGTAATTATTTTTTTGTAAAAAGATATATAAAGAAATTTATCTTGTTCTAAATAAGTTATATATTTAGAGTGTAAAAAAAGATAAAGCTTGAAATTAATTAAACAGAAAAAATTATATTTTTCAGACGAAAAATCAGACAAAGTTTATGAAGTAGATTTATGCGAGAGTCAAGATTTATTTGTTGTAAACTTTAGGTATGGTAGAAGAGGTGCAAATTTAAGAGAAGGCACAAAAACTGTTTTTCCTGTATCTTATGAAGAAGCCCAAAAAACTTTTAATAGTTTAGTAGAAAGTAAGGAAAAGAAAGGCTATTCAGAAATCTTGCAAGAAGCAATTAAAGTAACTGAAAGTTTACATAAAGACGAAAATACTGCAAGAAAAGAAACAATTTTAAAATACTTAAATCAATCAATTAAAGGTACCTATACAAGAAATTGGAAAGTATCTAAAATTATTGCGAGGGTAGGCGTTTTAAAAATTAGAGAAGCAATACCACAAATAGCTCAATTTATCCACTCATCAGATGAATTTGAGCAGTACAATACAATTAATGTACTAGCAGAATTTAACCAAGCCAATTACGTAACAGAAATTTTAACTGTTTTTAAAGATCATAACTTAAAAACAATTGTAGGTAGAGTAGCTTGTGCTTATATATTACGATACGGAAGTGTTAAGGATAAACAAATAATACATGCTGAGGTTAGGAAACATATTTCGGAAGAAGAAATAACATCTTTAGCGTTACAGTTTGTAGGAAATAATAAAGGAAACCCAATGTTCTTATTTTATGCATACTTATATGCGTATGATAATGATAGTTTAAGAGATGAATTATTTAAATTATTAGAAAAAGTTCCTTTAAAAGTAAATACATTTAAATCGATACGTTATATATATAGAGCAGCTTGCGTAATAAATGATACTCGATTTTTTGCGTTATTAGCTAAACAAATAGCAATTGGTAAAGCAGGTTATACTTCTGATTACCCAAGTGTAAAAGGAGAATGGGTTTATGCTTTTGAAGAAAAGAAAAAACAAAACCCAGGAATAGCTTTTTCTGGTAAAACAAAAGATTATTTTACTAAAAACAGTTATAAAAATATATACAACTTAAGTGTTGAAAATCAAGAAGCCTATATTCAATATGCCACTGATATACTATGTGTTTTAGATGATGATGGAGATCAAGTAACTGAGCGTGTAGAGCATGATTATGTTTATAATCCTGCAACAAGAAATTACGATATAGAAAAAAAGTGTTATCCTAAATACCATCAATTTTCTGCTTTAATGTATATTTTGTATGGTAGTTCTAGTAGGTTTAAAGAGCAAAAGAATAAGTGGTATTATATAGAAAGTACAACTAACGAAGTTGTAAGAGAAGAAATGTTGTCTAGTGTTTGGAATCAAAAACCAACTGAAGTATTATACATACTAGCAAATGCTAAAAGTACAATTGCAGTAGATTTTTGTTTACGTATAATAAAAGATAACGCTCATTTTTTAGAAAACCTATCTGACGAAATATTTTCAAAATTACTAGCTCATAAACATCCAAAGGTATTAGAGTTAGTAACAGCATTGTTAGAAGCAAAATATGCAACAAGTCAACCAGAAAAAATTATTTTAATAACGCTTTTAGCATCTAAAAATGATAAAGCAGTTGCCTTAGGTTTAAAATGGTTACAAAAATACGAAGCATCTTATTTAATAAATACTTCATTAGTTACAGAGTTACTACTTACCGATGAGATTTTGGTAATAAAATATTTAACAGAAGTATATAAAAATAGTGTAGCCTATGATACGATTATAGCAATAGATTATTTGCAAGAACTATTTAAAGAAGCGTCTACTTACTCATTTAGCTTTTTAATAGCTGTAAGCAATTTAATAGGGAATACTTTATTTGGTAAGTTATTAAGTGATACCCCTGTTAAAAAAATAGTGGAATTAGCAGCTTCAAATTCTGTAACAAATAAATTATTCGCAATTAATTTAGCAAAACATAACGCTACGCCCGCTTACGATTTATTTAAAGAAAATTATAAAGAATATATAACGTCAGAAGAAGAAGTGTTAAGAAGTGCGGGTATCGAACTTTTAGCACACTTTCCTGACAAATATTTAATAAAAAACAAAGAAGACATCGTTAGTTTCTGTTTTTCTGAATATTCAGAAGTAAGAAAAGCAATTCGACCTACGGTTGATAAATTAACAAAATTAGATAGCGAGTTTAAAGATAGTTTATTAAAACAATTATTAGCATATATAACAGAAGCTGAAAGTTATGAAGGCTTGCATGAGAATTGTTATGAAACTCTAATACAATTATACGGAGCTGATTTAAAAGAGTTATCAAAAGAAGGAATAATAACATTAGTGCTGTCAAAATATGAATTTGCACAAAAACTAGGAACTCCGATTTTTGAAAGTAACATAAGCATGAGTGCCTTAAGTATGTCAGATTTAATACGTTTAGCTCATAGTGATGTGTTTTCTATAAGAACAAGACTAGAAACTTACTTTAAAAATAACGTAGCTAGGGTAAATTACGAATTAGAAGAAGCATTGCCTATTTTTAATACTAATTGGCAAGATGTTATTGACTGGGGGTGTGATTATTTTAGTGAACATATAGATGCCAAAAATTGGACTGTACAAATGTTATTATATGTATGTGATCACGTAAAAGAGCAAGTGCAACATTTAGGACGAAGTATGGCGGTAAAACATTTTTCAGAAGAAAAAGGACTGCCTTTACTTGTTAGCTTACAAGAACATCCTGCAAAGAGCATGCAATTTTTTACAACCAATTATTTAAACACTTACGCTTCGGATAATGTAGCGGTAATTTTAAAATTAGAAGATTACTTTAAAACGACCTTGTTTTATATAAACTCAAACAGAGCTACAAAAACCAGAGTGTATTCCTTTTTAGAAAAAGAATCTGAAAAACATAAAGAAGTAGCTTTAATGACAGTACGAATTTTAAATACCATTTTAGATACCAAAACGGTTACTGATAAAGATAAAATTATAGATATATTATTAACTATTTCTGAAAAGCACTCAGATGTAGCAATACCATTATTAATTAAATAAAGTTAAGAAGAAGAATGAAATTTAATTTTAAATATAGTGGTAGCAGTAGTGTCAATAACAGTATGTCTTCTACAGGGGTTAGTTTTGCGCCAGATGTATTAAGAGAACCTACTTATTTTGTAGGAGTTTTAGATAAAAAAATTCCTTTTAGAGAAGCTATTTCAACTTTGCATAGCGTTGTTACAGCAGATTTTAATTTTAAACCTAAAGACAATACAGAATATTTAGCTTGGTTAAAGAGCCAAGAAGATATTTGGGTAGCAGAAGCAACAGCAGCATTAGCTGGTGTAAAAACAGACGTAAAAAATATTCAGGAGCAATTAAAAAAATTGCGATCTAAGAGAGAAGAAGTTACAAAGCCTTTTTACGAAGCACAACGAAAATATTTTAAGTATTTATATACAAGAGATTATGCAGCTTGGTTAGTGCTAGATCCTGTGATTACAGTACATCCTGATCAGGTATTTTTTGAATGCTTTAGTAAAGATGAATCTGTTTATGGAAAATTATCTTGTGGTTATGATGTTTTTAACAACATAAGTGAGTTTGAATGTGGTACTACAAATATTGATTATTCAAAGACATTGTATAATGAGTTTCAAAAGATACGTAGTTATAAAGAGACAGAATTTAAAATAGATCCTAAAGGTTTTGATGTAAAAACAACAGGAGAAGATATATATAGAGAGGTTAAAATTGATTTACCAGATAGTTGGGTGCGCGGTTTTTTACAAGTAAGTACCGCTATGACAAGTGATAAAGTATCATTTGATTTAGATGCTGTTGATATTGCTAATTTTATAGCTGTATTAAAAAGGCACAAAGAGAAAAAAGGACCAAGAGCTATAAAATATATATTAAAACCTGGGCAACCTATTGTAGCTGTTTTTGAGCCTTGGAATATAGAAATTGCATGTTTGAAATCTATATATAAAGGTAATGAAGCACATGAAATTAGAGTTTGGGGAAGAAGACGAATAACCATTCTAGAAAGACTATTGCCAATTACGAATAAGTTTACAGTTCATTTATTGGGTAGTGGTATGCCGTCTTTTTATATAGCACATTTGGCAAACGATATGTATTTTACATTAGGCTTGTCTGGTTGGACAGCTAATGATTGGACGCAAACTACAAATTTAGATTTGCTTTCTCCAAGAGGGCAAGTACCTGCAACCACCATGCAGAGTATTTATTTAGCGTTGCGTAAAGATTGGTTTAATACGGAAGAAAGTTTAGCAAAGAATTTGGCTTTAGATAAAAAGGTTGTACAGCAATCGTTACAAACTTTTACACAAGCAGGAAAGGTAGTCTACGATTTAAAGAACAACGTATATAGAATTAGAGAATTAAAGAAAGATGGAATTGATTTAGAATCGTTACGTTTTTCGAATGAAATAGATAAAACAGCGTACCAATTAATGGAGTCAGGAGCTGTTTCAGAGTTAAAAATAGATGGTGATACCAATAATATAAAGATAGAAGCGATAGTAAGTGGCAATTATAAAACGAGTGTACATATAAATAATGATTTGCAAATCATTGACGCTAAGTGTACTTGCAGTTACTATCATCAGAATAAAATGACAAAAGGACCTTGTGAGCATATTTTAGCAACAAGAATCACTTTTGATAAAAATAATTAATATATTTAAACCTTGGTAGTAATAAGATAAAAACCTTGCAATTTGATTGGTGTATCGCCAATCTAGCTTACAGACACCGAACGCGTCACTGACTCGAACTTAACTTGTGAAATTAGCACTATAGCACTATTTCCGGTTATACTTCTTCGAAGTGAAATAATGCTATAGTGCTAATTTCACTGGAGTTGTTCAATTCAGTCTTTAGAGTTGTACGAAGGGAAAAAATATACATCTTATTGCTACTTTTTTTGTTATGGATAATTCAGCTACGAGAAGACAAGAAATTTACGATAAAATTAAAGAATCATCTAAAGATGAATTTATTCTTTCAGAAATGAAACGATTAGGTTTTTGGGGTGATAATGAAGTAGATTTTGAAAAAGCAAACGCATTTTTAAAAGAAGAAAGAGAACTTTCAAATAATTTAACAGCACTTGTTAAAAAAGAGAGGGCTATAGAAGATACAGAAGCTTTTATAGCAAATAAGCATAAAGAAAGAAAGAAGCTATCAAAAGAAAAACAAAAAGAGACTGCGTTAAAGAGAGCGTTAATCCGTAAGGAAAAAGCAGCAAAGTGGCAGCAAACCAAAAAAGAAGAGATTGTTTATATAGGTGATGGATATTCTCATCAATTAAATGATACAGAAACGAATGTTGCAAGACTTAAAGAAAACGATTTACCAATTTATGAGTCAGCAAAAGAGTTAGCTGAAGCTATGAAAATAACGGTGAATGAACTCCGATTTTTAGCCTTTTCTAGAAAAAATTCAAAGATTCATCATTATAAACGATTTAAAGTAGCAAAGAAATCAGGAGGATACCGATTAATTTCTGCTCCAATGCCTCGATTAAAAAGAGCACAACATTTTATTTTAGAAAATATTTTAAATAAAGTAACGGTTCACAAAAAGGCGCATGGTTGTGTAAAAGAACGATCTATTGTTAGTAATGCTGAAATTCATGTAAATAAAGCGGTAGTTATTAATCAAGATTTACAAAACTTTTTCCCATCAGTAACTTATAAAAGAATAAAGGGAGTTTTTAAATCGTTAGGATATTCAGAGCAATTAGCAGTAATCTTTTCATTATTATGTTCCGAATCTAAAATTTTAGATCTTTCTTTATTAGGAGAAAACTATTTTACACAAAGAGGCGATCGGTTTTTACCACAAGGATCTCCATGTAGTCCGGCGATAACAAATATTTTATGTCGTAAAATGGATTACCGATTAGATGGTTTGGCTACTAAATATGGTTTTACGTATTCTCGTTATGTTGATGATACTACTTTTTCGGGGAATCAAGAACAGTTTAAATATATTACAGCGATATTAAAATATTCTAAAAAAATTATTAAAGAAGAAAATTTTAAGTTGCATCCTGATAAATTACGAATTATGAAACGTAATGAAAGACAAGAGGTAACAGGTATTGTAGTTAATGAAAAACTGAATATAAATAAGAAATCATTAAAACGTTTTAGAGCTTTATTGTTTCAAATAGAAAAAGAAGGAATACAAGGAAAAACATGGAATGGTGGGCTTAATGTATTAGCTGAAATTGATGGTTACGCAAACTATATTTATCAAGTAGATAAAATAAAGGGAGTTAAGTATAAAAGTCAAGTGAGCGCTATTTTAAAAGCACATTCTTATAAAGAAAATCATGTAGCAAAATACGCAAGTAATAGTACAGAAGCTGCAAATGAACACAAAGTACCTAGCTTCTTTAAAAAGATAATTTCTTTTTTTAAAAAATAAGAATTAAAAACGATGCGTTTCCTTTTTAGTAATAAAAAAAGGGAAACGCATCGTTTTAATGTTTATGGATTGGTAGACCATAAAGAGGCACCTTTAAGCATAGCTCTTCTAGGTAAATTTAAACCTGCTACAATTAATTCAGCAAAATCATCAGGCTGTAATACTTTTTCAGGATTACCATCTGTAATTCCTAATTCTAAAGACATATCTGAAGCAATAGTACTTGGCGTAAGCGTACAAACTCTAATATTGTTTTTACGAACCTCTTTCATTAATGATTCAGACATACCCATTACAGCAAATTTTGAAGCAGAATAAGCTGAGGTAGTAGGATTACCACTTAAACCAGCAGTAGAAGAAATATTAATAATATCACCTTCATTTTTTTCAATTAAATAAGGTAAAACCTCCTTGGTAACGTAATACATTCCCATTAAGTTGGTTTGTATAATCTGTGTCCAATCTTCTACTTTCATGTCGTTAAAAGTACCAAAAGCAGCAATACCAGCGTTATTGACTAAGATATCAACAGTACCAAGTGTAGTTATGATATCATGTATTCCTTTTTTTACTTCATTATAATTACTAACATCAAAAGTAGCATAAGTAGCTTGTACACCGTATGTTTTTAATTCTGTAACAGTACTAAGTAAGCGTTCTTCGTTTCGCCCAGTAATAGCAACATCTATACCTTGTTTAGCAAAAGCAATTGCAGTAGCTTTACCTAAACCTCTACTACCTCCTGTAATTATAGCTTTTTTACCAGATAATTTTTCCATTTCTATATGATTTTATATTAAAAAGATTAACCTTTTTTTTCAAGCAATAAAATTATTAAAAGTAAAATACTATTTAGTAATAAATAGGTATCTAATTTATAAAGTATTGTAAGAAATGAGGCTTTTATAATAAAATATTACAATTATACTTAATAAGTAAGATTTTATAGTTTTACCTTTGAAAAAGTAATAATAAAGAGACTGAATGTTAGATTATATAATAATTGGAGGGGCACAGTCGGGATTATCTATGGCTTATCATTTAAAAAAAATGGATAAGGAATTTTTAATTCTTGATGGAGAAAAGGAAATTGGAGCTTCTTGGTTAAATCGATGGGATTCTTTAAAATTATTCACTCCAACAGAGTATAATCATTTACCAGGTTTAAAATTTGATGCTCCAAAAGGACATTATCCTACTAAATTTGATGTTAGTAATTATTTTAAAACATATGTTGAGAAATTTAATATTCCTGTACAATTTGAAACCTTAGTAACATCTGTTCGTAAAACAGAAAAAGGTTTTCAGGTAATCTATAAAGATGGTAAAATTGAAGCGAAAAATGTAATTATTGCTACAGGACCTTTTCATATTCCATATACGCCTCCTTGTCATACTAAAATATCAGCAGATATACTTCAAATGCATAGCAATTACTATAAAAGAGTATCGCAGTTAAAAGAAGGAGATACGTTAGTTGTTGGTGGTGGTGATTCTGGTTATCAAATTTTAAATGAGATATCTAAAGACAGTTCTAGAACTGTTTATTTTTCTGGAGATACTACCGTAAAATCACTACCACAGCAGTTTTTAGGTAAAACATTATGGTGGTGGTTTACAATAATCGGTTTTTTAAGTTATAGTAAGTATAGTTGGATCGGGAAAAAAATCAGTTCTTTTTCACAGCCTGTTATTGGAACAGATGTTAAAGAAATTCTTTCTAGAGAAAATGTGATTTGTGTAGGTAGAACAAAAGATGCATTAAATAATGATATTACTTTTGAGAAAAGTAAAATAGCTACTATAAAAAATATTATTTGGTCAACAGGGTACCGTCCAGATTTTAAATGGATTGAAGGTTTAGAGTTAGATGGAAATAGTTATCCTAAAAATTACAGAGGAGTAAGTAATATTGAAGGTTTGTATTTTATTGGTTTACCATGGATGTTTACCAGAGGATCTGCAACCTTAGGAGGAGTGTCTAAAGATGCTAGTTATTTAGCAGATATAATAAGTAAGAAAAAATAAAATATTTCTAATAAGATGCAACAAACTACAAATACCATTTTAATGGTTCGTCCAGCTAGTTTTAGAATGAACGAACAAACAGCCGTTAATAATTATTATCAGCAAGAATTGTTAAACACATTACCTACTACAATTAATGCAAAAGCACAGCAAGAATTTGATGCTTTTGTAATTAAATTAAGAGAGGTAGGTGTTTGTGTTGTTGTTGTTAATGATACCAAAGAACCAGATACACCAGATGCATTGTTTCCTAATAATTGGATTTCTTTTCATGAAAATGGCGATGTAGCTATTTATCCGATGTTTGCTGAAAATAGACGTTTAGAAAAACGTGAAGATGTATTAGAAACTTTAGAAGGAAACGGCTTTGAAATAAAAAATGTAATAGATTACTCTGAAGCAGAGGAGGAAGGTTTTTTCTTAGAAGGCACTGGAAGTATGATTTTAGATCGTGCAAATAGAAAAGCATATTGCGCTTTATCTCCTAGAGCAGCGGAAGAGTTATTTATTGAGTTTTGTGAAGACTTTGAGTATACTCCAATAATTTTTATTGCGAATCAGACTGTAAATGAAAAAAGAGAAGCAATTTATCATACAAATGTAATGATGTGTATTGCCGAAACTTTTGCAATCGTTTGTTTAGAGGCAATAGATGATAAAAAAGAGAAGAAAGAATTAATAAAACAATTAAAAAGTGATAAAAAAGAAGTTATTGCTATTACTGAAAAGCAGGTAGTACAGTTTGCTGGAAATATGCTACAAGTAAAGGGAGAAGAGGAGCAGCGTTTTTTAATAATGAGCTCATCAGCATATAATTCATTAACAAAAGATCAATTGCAAAAAATAAAAAAACACAATCAAATTATTCATTCATCACTAGATACCATTGAAACTTGTGGTGGTGGAAGTGCACGTTGTATGATGGCTGAGATATTTTTAAATAAAAAATAAGAAGCTTTTTATACTAAAATAAATAAAAATATGTTTAACAATTACAAATAAATTAAATTAACAGTAATGAAAAAAAATTTCCTTCTATTATTAGTTGTAGTATTAGCAACTTCTTGTGTCTCTAAAAAAAAGTATGTTCAATTAGAACAACAGTATAAATCTACAAAAGGAGCGCTTCAAAGAACAGCTTTAGAAAAAGAACAATTGGAAGCTAAGTTTTCGAAAATCGAAAAAAGAGTTGATAATTATAATCAAAAAATAAATTCTTTAAAAGGAATCAATTCAGGTTTACAAAAAGAGAATGATGTAAAATTAGATATGGTCGAAGGGGCAGTGATATCTAACTCTATGAAAGTAAAAATGCGTAAAACTTTAGCAAACGTAGATCCAGCTGAATTAGCAAAAGCTAAGACTTTAAAAGACTCTATGAATATTGCAGTTTCTTATAAGTTAAAAAAGTCAATAAACGTTGCTGATTTAGAAAACTCAGATGATATTAATGTAAATATTGA
Organism: Tenacibaculum ovolyticum DSM 18103; assembly: GCF_000430545.1. Lineage (GTDB taxonomy): Bacteria > Bacteroidota > Bacteroidia > Flavobacteriales > Flavobacteriaceae > Polaribacter > Polaribacter ovolyticus. Next base: position 51,294 of record NZ_AUMF01000009.1, on the reverse strand, counting down.
CAAGACTGTTGTAATGATATCTATTTCAGATAAAATGCTATTTAAAACAGCTAGTTATAATGTAAACAGTAAGGCATACAAAACACTTAAAAAGTTAGCAGATATCATTAAATCTGAACCAAGTATGGATGTAATGATTGAAGGACATACTGATTCTAGAAAAATTCACAATGAAGTAATACAAGATAACTGGGATTTAAGTGTAAAAAGAGCTACATCTATAGTTAGAATTTTAGAAAAAAGATATGGTATTGATGCAAGTAGATTAATAGCATCAGGTAGAGGATCTTCTTTACCATTAGTTGACAATAAAACTTGGGCTAATAGAGCTAGAAATAGAAGAACAAAAATCGTTATTCTACCTAATTTAGATAAGTTTTTTGGATTATTAGCTGAAGAGCAAGTGATTCAGCCATAGTATATAAAACAAAGAATAATAAAAAAAAGCCTCAGATTATTAATCTGAGGCTTTTTTATGGAGTAATTATAATACCTTTTTTAGTTTAAATTATGCGATTGTAATTGCCTTTTTATAGTTTTTATAATACTGCATTAATATAAATGAACAAATTACTGAAGAAGCTATTCCTTCAATAGCTAATGCAAAAACAACTAAACTTAAACTCAAATTTTGCCCCCAAAAGGCAGAGTTTTCTAATATAGACATAAAGTTAGGGTCTATAAAATTCACATAGATAATCAGGCCAATAACCGATAATCCGACTGCAATTACAGAAGTTCCTATTCCTACAGAAAAGTTATGAATGTACAAGGATGCTTCATTTTTATTCATATTTGTTCGTATGGCGTTATTTATTCCCCAAAGAATAAAGGCAAAATTTAAAAATCTTAGCTCAGAAATATTATCGAGGCCAAAAATTTTCATTAATAAAAAAAAACTTACGATTCCTCCAAAAATTAATAAAGCATTGCTAATTATTATTTTATTACTATTCATAATTATTATTATTTTAAGTTACTTCTTAAATATATGAAATAATAAGCTAATAATCAATACTTTATGTTATAGCTTCTTTTAAAATACTAATAGGGTGTTTAGCAATACGTTTTGTACCATCGTAAATTTGATGACGACAACTTGTACCTGCTGCTACAATTTCGGTATCATTAGTACAATTTCTAATTTTAGGAAATAAGGTGTCTTCTCCAACTTGCATACTTACTTTATAATGCTCTTTTTCATAACCAAAAGAGCCTGCCATTCCACAGCACCCTGTATTTAGAATAGTAACCTTGTAATTAGTTGGAATATTTAAAATAGCAAATGAAGCATGTGTGCTTGATAATGCTTTTTGATGACAATGTCCGTGAATTTTAAGTGTTTTAGAATTAGTTGTAAATAATGCGGTGTTTATATTTTCTTTTTTATGTTCAGTAGCTAAAAATTCTTCAAAAGTAACTGCATTTTTAGCTATCTTTTTTGCTGTAACTTTATCATCGGCCAAACGAATATATTCATCTCTAAAAGTTAAAATTGCTGAAGGTTCTATACCTATAAGGGGAGAACTATCAGTAATTAAATCTTTAAAAATAGTAACGTTCTTGTTTGCAATTTCTTTTGCTTCTTTTAAAAAACCTTTTGAAATATAACTACGTCCACTTTCTTCATGATCGATATATTTTACTTCGTAACCTAGTTTTTCTAAAACAATTACAGCGTCTTTTCCTATTTCAGCATCATAAAAATTGGTAAATTCATCATTAAATAAATAAACTATTTTTTTAGAAGAACTATCGTTAGTATTCGAAGTAATGTTTTTGTTTTTTAACCAAGCAGCTAAAGTTTGTTTAGCTAATTTAGGAACCGTACGTTCTGTAGCAACACCCATTACTTTTTTAGCTATAAGTGTGTTCGTGAAGAAGTTTGTAATTGTAGGAACTTTGCTTCCTAGTTTGTTATATTTTGCGTTGTTAGCAAATAACTTACTTCTAAAAGAATAACCATTAGTTTCTTGATACTGATATAAAAATTCTGCTTTCATCGCAGCAATATCTACATTACTTGGGCATTCAGTAGCGCAAGCTTTACAACTTAAACATAAGTCTAAAACTTGTTTTAATTCTTTAGAATCAAATTTATTTTCAGCAGTATTATTTGTTAATACTTCACGTAGCATGTTTGCTCTTGCACGCGTTGTTTCTTTCTCGTTTCGTGTTGCTCTATAACTCGGACATAAAGTTCCGCCTGCCTCAGGAGATTTTCTACAATCACCAGAACCGTTACATTTTTCAGCAAGTTTTAAAATACCTTCACTATTAGAGAAATCTTGAATGGTTTTTATAATAGGTTCGTTTCTGTCTACTTCATAACGTAAACTTTTATCCATCGGAAAAGCATCTGTAATTTTTCCTTTATTGAATATATTGTTAGGATCGAAAGCTTTTTTTATCCTACGTAATAATTGATAGTTTTTATCACCTATCATTAATGGAATAAATTCTGCACGTACAATTCCGTCTCCGTGCTCACCACTAAACGAACCTTTATATTTTTTAACTAATTCAGCTGTTTCTGTTGTTATTTTCCTAAACAACACAACATCTTCTTGTTTCTTTAAATTTAAAATAGGACGTAAGTGTAATTCACCAGCACCAGCATGCGCATAATACACAGCATCTTGTTGGTATTTATCCATAATTTGAGTAAACTCCTCAATATATTCTGGTAAATCTTCTAGCGCAACAGCGGTATCTTCAATACATGCAACGGCTTTCATATCGCCTACAATATTACCTAATAAACCTAAACCAGCTTTTCGTAAATAATGTACTTTAGCAATATCTTCTCCGTAAACTTTTGGGTAGTGATATCCGAAATTATTAATTTTTAAGTCTTCTATTAATTTATCAGCTTGTATTTCTGCCTCTTCAATAGTATTAGCAGAAACTTCTAACATTAATACAGCTTCTGGATCACCTTGTAAAAAGAATCTGTTTTTAGCTTGTTCACGATTATTTTTGGTACAATCTAATATTACTTTATCCATTAATTCACAAGCATATAGTTTGTGATTCATAGCAGTAACCGTTGCTTTTAAACTTTCGTTAACACTTGTAAAATGCGGACAAACCATAATACTGTGCGTAGGAGGTAGATCGTCTAACTGTATTGTAATTGCTGTTGAAAAAACTAAAGTACCTTCACTACCTGATAAGAATTTGGCAGGGTTAATTGTAGTTTCGTTTCCACCAAATAAATCAGATGTTAAAAACTCATCTACAGCATACCCTGTATTTCTTCTATGAATTTCAGGTTTTGGAAATTCGTTTATTATTTCTTGTCGTATAGTTTCTTGAGAAAGTTCTTTATAAATTGCTTTATAAATGTTTCCTTCTAAAGAGTTTTCTATCTTTTTTTGTTTGAATTCTTGCGAAGTGATTTCAGAAAAGGTAACATCACTTCCGTCAGATAATAGCCCTTCAATCGTTATTACTTTATCACGTGTAACACCATAACGAATTGAGGTACTTCCAGATGAATTATTACCAACCATTCCACCAATCATACAACGGTTAGAGGTTGAGGTATTAGGGCCAAAAAATAATCCGAAAGGTTTTAAAAACCTATTTAAGTCATCACGAATAATACCTGGGGCAACAGTAATGGTTTTATTTTGCTCATCAAAAGCTAATATATCAGTAAAGTATTTAGAAACGTCTACTACAATTCCATCACCAACACATTGTCCTGCTAATGAAGTCCCAGCTGTTCTTGGAATTAAAGTAATGTTGTTTTTAGCTGCAAAAGTAATTAATAGCTTAATGTCTTTCGCATTTTTAGGGTAGGCAACTGCTAATGGAATCTTACGATAAACCGAAGCATCAGTAGCGTATAAAGTTTTATGTAAATCATCAAAAAACAATTCACCTTTTAGTTTTTTTTCTAATGCTGATAATTGTGTGTGTTGTATCATTTTTCTATTATTCAATAGGGATATTCCTTTTAAAGCAGGTGTCAAAACAAATAAAAGTATCGGTACCTGCTACACCGTTTATTAAATGGACGTTATCGTATAATATTTTTTGTAAATGCTCATTATCTCTGGCATAAATTAATATGAAAATAGCATAGTTACCAGACACAAAATTACATTCAGTAATTTCAGGTATTTCTTCTAGTTTTTTCATAACATCTTTTGCAAATCGTGCTTCACGTAAACGAATACCAGTGTATGATTTTGTTTTATAGCCTAGTTTATTTTCATCTAAAATAAACTCAGCATTTTGAATAACCCCTGCTTCGGTAAGTTTCTTTATTCGTTGATGTACAAGCGAATTAGATACTTTTAGTTCTTCAGCAATTTGCGAATAAGCCTTTCGTGCATCAGAACGTAGTTTTGATAAAATTTGCTGGTCTATATAATCAAATTGATTTTTCAAAAGAATAGTTTTGTTATGTTTTTGTCAGAAATGAGCCTAATTTAACGTAAAGATAATCTCTTTTGCAAAAAAAATAGCCGAACATGTAGATATTCGGCTATATAATTTAATATTAAGCATTTATTTGTACTAAACATTTTTGAATGGTTTCATCTTGCATGTCATCATACCATTTCATTAATTTATAAACAGGCTCTCCTAAATCTTTTTCAAATAAAGATTGATTTGAAGAACCATCGTATTCACGTTTTGCATCATCTGTACCTAAATTTGAAGCAAAAATTCCTGCAGCACTTACGGGTAAAAAATCTTCATAAACCATAGGTTCTATAGTTAAATATCCGTCTTTTAATAATTGATTTACATCTGCTGTAGTATACGTTTTATCTTTAGCTATACTTTTTATTTTATTGCTAGTGAAATAATGAAAATAGGCAAGTTTTTCTAATTGTAATTCATTGTAATTGTCAGGAAAAGCTTTAAAATTTTCTTTTAATAATTCGTTGTATTCAGCGGCATTTTCAGCAGTTGGTGATCCACCAATTGCTTTACGTGTTTTACTTAATAATTCATTATATAAATCTAGTCCTTTTTGGGTTACTGCTACTCCACGTTGTTCAATTTCACCAAAACGGGCTTTGTGTTCTCCTGTTTTTCCATTTTCAAGACTATTTTTAAAAGTTACTTTTTCAGTTAACGCTTTAAAACTAGTCTGGCGTAATAAAATTGGACATTTTCTTGTAGGTGGGCCTTCTATATTATCTTTTGGAGGAATACTACGAGCTTCCATACTTGTTTGTACTTTATCTATATCTAGAGATCTAGGTGTTAGGTGGTTTATGTGAGGGCCTTTAAAAGCAACTACATCAGCAATTAATCTGTGTTGAGTTAATAAAGCTTCGTATACTTGATTATCTACCGTAGCAGTATCATGCCATCGAAAAGTTTCTAATGCCTCTTGAACAAAAGTCTCAGCATTTTCTTTATTTAATCCACCTTCTTTTTCAGATTTTTCAATTAATTGTAATGCTTTTTCTGTAAAAATAGTACGATTTTCTAAAATAGTATCAACGTTATCACGAAGCTGATCATCATCAATTAAGTCTAAACGTAATAAAGAGGTGAAAACTCTAAAAGGAGCTTGATTAAGCGCTGTGTTTTCAATAGCTCTAAATGCAGTAGAGTGTACAGGAACACCAGCAGGTGCTAAATCATAGTAACCAACAGGAAACATTCCCATAACTTTAAATAGACGTCTTATTGTAAATAGTTCATGTGGTTTACCTAAACGAATTGCGCCATGACGCTCCATATTTAGTCGAGTAATTTCTCCTGTATTTGTTAATTGCTCTTTAATTTCTTTAGAATTTGTAAGAACATTGTCGTTAATATCATGAACCAAATCAAGCAATTCACCATAAAGAGGTACTTCGTTTTTGTACATATTAGACATAACCGTAGAAAAACGATTACGAATATATTCAGGAGATACAAATGCTTTTGTAGACTCATTAAAATTAGTTGCTATATTTTTTGAAGACATACTGTATTTAATTTTACTACGAAATAAATGAATTTAATTGTTTTTTTGATTAAAAAAGATGAAATTTACTTTTAAAATAGGTTTTTTATGTTTGTTTGGTTTTTAAAATGCTTTTTTGAATTTTTTAAAACAACTTTAATTAAAAAACAGTTTTAAAAAAATCAATTTGACTTTGTTGTTAAGTAAAAACTGTTTAGAATCTTAAAAAACGTTTTTGATGTATTAAAAACTAAAAAAAAAATAAGGTATTGTTATTTTTTTCGTTAGCCAATGAAAAATTATATGCTGGTTTTATAGCAGGTTTAGCCAATAATATTTTTGAAGATACAGATATGAAAAAGGTGGTGTTAATATTTATACCATTTCAAATTATAGTAGATGTTAGATTTGAAAAATGTAAGCAAAGTTGAAATAGAAGTTTAACCAACTTTTTTAAATATTTATTCTATAGAAGTCAGTAGTAAAAATAGACATAATTAGCTAGCTTTTTTTAAGTATAGTGGCGCAATTTTTATTATAAGTTTAAGCATTTCTGATATTAAAATGGCAGAAACTAACGAACGAAGTTTATGAGAACTATTAGTCTGTTAAAAAAAGGTTTCGACTGCGCTCAATCAGATACTCCTCAAGGAGTTTTAATTAAAATATAGGTAATTATTTATTGACCTTTCTCTCTATATTAAAAATCCCCCAAAAATGAATTCATTTTTGGGGGATTTAAACTTATTAATATTAAAATGTTATTTTATAAATTATGTTTATTAGTAATGATATGTAAAATCTGTAATTACTGGATTATGATCTGAAATATCTCCTGTGTATGCTGGTCCACGCGCTTGAAGAGAAGATATTCTCATTACGGGATTTCCGTTAGGTAGCTTATGAACTTTACTATATAATATGTAATCTAATACTTTATTATAAGTATGATCAGCGTCAGCATGTGTATGGTACGTATTTTTAACTACTGTGTTGTTAAATGAATAAGTACCATCTGCCCCTGGTTGCAATTCGAAATTTGATTGTGCATCTAAAAACCTCTCCATGGTCCTTTTTTCAAGCTGGGTTTCAACATTCATGTCTCCAAGATATATAACAGGCTCAGATATTGGTATTTTTAAACCCGATTTAAATTCTCTCATTTCAAGAAACTGGTTTGTTCTAACAGCTGATGCAGGATAGCCTACTTGTTCTGAATTTGTATGTGTGTTAAAAAAATGAAATAATTCTCCATCTTTTCTTATTGCTGCATAGGTAACTCCTTTATTAGCGTATCCTTCATATGTATCTATTATTTTCGAATTCCAAGCATGTTCAGCTTTTTTTTCAATAGGGTATTTACTAAAAATTACAAGTCCACCATTAGTATAGAGAGGACTGGTAGCGAGAGTTCCACAATCTCCTGAGATCTTATCGTCACAAACTAGTCCTAAGAGTCTAGTTCTATGCGGGTATAATTTCTGGAATTCTACAGTATTAAAGAGATAGGTTTCTATGCTCTGATTAAATCCTTCTTGAATAGCAAGAACATCTGGAGCGTCTCCTTTTTGTTCTAGGTCAATAAGTGCGCGATTTAAAGCTCGCGCTCTATCCTCTTCTGCATAACCAGTTCCGCTTCTTCCGAAGAAAATAGCAGAAGCTGGTAATTGAAAAACATTGTAGCTCATTACTTTTAAATTAACTGTTTTATTTTGTTGTCTTGCACTTGTGTTTAAAGGTTCAACAATATCGTTATCTTCTTCTACTTGGCAAGAACCAAAAGTTATTAGTGATAACATAATTACTAGTGACTTAATTAAAGTCATTTTTTTAAATTCGAAGGGTTTTTTCATTTTAATATTATTTTTATTTAGATTAAATATCAATAAGAATTAAGAAAAACGTATTATTAAGAAGGATATTGTGTTTTTTTTTACTTTAAGATAATATTAACACTCTGAACTGAATAAGATTTTAATCCGTGTTATATCCTTTTATCTGGCATAGCCTTATGCTTTTTTTATTTAATAGCATCTTGATGTAATTCAATACATATGCTTACTTGGTTAACAATTAGGTGATTAAAGTTGTTGAACTTCATTGTGTATTTTTTGTCAGGAATACTATAGCTTCCAGGATAAATTATTAATAATGCCTTCAGTGAAGTGTATAATGAAGTTGCATTTTTAATTAGAGAGTGTATTATTGATGATGATGATGCTATTTAGAATTGAGAATTTTTTATCTTCAAAATACCTGAGAATTGTAAAGAGTTTCAACTAGATAACTATGTAGTTAAAATATTTTAGCAATTATTATTGTGATGAAAATCCCCATTGAATAGAAAAAAGCTAAGTAGAATAGCTTTTTATGAGTTTTCGAACTTTGTGTTTTTTTATAATTTTTATAAGCTATTATCCCTGTTAAAAACGGACAAATTAAAAATAAGAAAAATGCTCCTAATGAAGTTAAAGCTGTCCACAAATTTAAAATACTTGTAATGATTAGCAATAGTACAGATATATAACAAAAGTATATAAATGATATTTGTTTTCTTGTTGATTGGGTTTCTTTTGTTATTTCAATCTTTTTCATTTTTTATACAAAATAACATGGTAATGAATAACAATGTTATTTTGTATAAAAAATAACTTATTGACACTTAAGAATAAAAAAAGGGAATAGTTTTGCTTTTGTATCTATTTTTAAGGTTTTAGTTACACTTAATAAATCTCTATTTCTATTGGTTGTATAGTTTCTAAATCAGAAATATATATTATTGTATTTTTTAGTGATCATGCTTGTGATCTACACCATTCATATGTTTAAGCTTGTCTCTTAATTTTTCTAATGTTTCTACACCAAATTGAACTCTTTCCTTATCTGTGATTTTGGTTGTGTCAATTTTAGCAAGAACCCAAGGTTTATTATATGCTTCTTTATAAAATTGGGTTCCATAAATTTGAGGATCTCCTATGCTCAATAAATATCTGTCTGTTATTTCAGCTAAAGGCAATTTATTAATTGTACTATCTAATTTAATAGCCTCTTTCATTAAAGTTATTGTTTTTAGAAAATTAATAGAGTCGTTCCCACGTTTAAAAACCATTGCTGCATTCATATAGTCCTTCGCAGTTTTAATTTTATTAGAGTTTAAAATAATATCAACTCTTTTTCTTCTAAGACTGTCTTTCTTAACGATTTCTAACCAAGTTATATTATAATTTTTTCTATCGTTTTGATCATTTTTACAAATTTCAATTAATTCAGGGTTATCAATTTTAATATTTTGATTTTCAGATTCCTGTTTGTTTTTTGTTTTACAGCTGAAAACTATAATGATTAAAATTAGAATATAGGTATATTTCATGTGGTTTGATTCAATTGCGTTTAATATTTTTTCTACTAGTTATGTTGAGTTATTAATAGAGTTATACCAGATTATCTACCTAAAAAATCTTGATAAGCCTCTTGACTTATTGCTTTTCCTAGTGTATCTAATTCTTGATAGTTACCTTCTTTTATCACTGGTTTATTACTTACATAATCATATACAAATGTTCCGTTTTTAGAAATGGTACCAAAACCTTTATTAAAAACAAAATGTACATATTGACTGTTAGAAGCATTAAAAATATGTTTACCATTTTCGAACTGCTTTGAGTTACCACCTAACATATTGGTTAAAGTATAAGCAAAATCACTTTGCGCACTAAAATTATTTACTGTAATACCTGTTTTAGCTAATGCACCACCCAGCCAAACCATTGGAATCTGAAATTTTTTAGGAGAATTAAAATATCCTTTGTGTTTTGGTAGCGGATGACCATGGTCAGACATAATTACGATTAAGGTATTATTCCACCAAGGTTGTTTTTTAGCATCTTCAATAAATTTACCAATAGCTTTGTCGGTATATGCTTGGGCACTCATGTATAAGTTTTCTTGAGAGTCTTTTCCAAATTTATACTCATCAGGAAACTCGTAAGGTTCATGACTTGTAAGTGTTAATCCGATTTCGAAAAAAGGCTGTTTTAAAGTTGGTTCAGATAAATCTTTCATAAAGCGATCTAAAAAAATATGATCGTGAGCTCCCCATTTAGAATTCCAATTTTCTTTATCAAACTCAGTTCCGTCAACAATTCTATCAATATCACCATTTCGTAAATAAGTAATCATATTCCCAAAATTACTATCACCACCATAATAAAAACCAGTGTAATAGCCCAATTTTTTCATTTCTCGGGTAAGCATAGGTAGTGATTTAGATTTATTAGGCATTTTCATGATACTCTTAGTTGGTTGCGGATAATAACCACTTAAAATAGCAGGTACTCCTTTGTCGGTTCTATCGCCATTACCATAAAAATTAGTAAATAAAATTCCCTCTTTAGCGAGCCTATTTAGATTTTCAGTAACATTTGGTTTGCCTCCCAAAACACCAACAGACTTAGCGGAAAGACTTTCCCAAACAATTAAAATAACATTAGGTTTTTTCGTTTTTAAAATTGAATCTGAACCGATTAAAAGTTGATTTCTAGTTTTATTGATAATACTTTGCGCAGTATCAGTTTTGTAATGTACATATGGGTTTTTGTCGTCTATTTTGTGGGCTAAAGTGTTGGCGAAATTCCAGATAAAGTTTACAGCAGCATGATTAGCAAACATTTTAGTAGAAAAATATACATTACTTTGGTTAATAGGGATATTCCCAAAACCACCTCTAATCGGAATAATTAAAGCTCCAATTATTATAAGAAAAATGGGAGCTTCTAAAAATTTACCTTTAGTTAGATGAGCGTTAATTTTATTTAAAATTTTATTAAAAAAATATATCACAAAGAGAGAAATAATAATCCAAATTAAAACCCCTCCAATAAGTTGCGTTGTAGAAACTGAAGCTAACATTATTTTAGGATTGTTAATGTAGCTTACTAATGTAGAATCTATACGAACCCCCCATGATTTGTATAGAACGATATCAATTAACATAAATAGATTAACACCAAAAATAACGAGGAAAGTATATCCTTTTATTAAGTTAATAATAATTTTTTTTGGAATCCATATTGAAAAAAGAATAATTAGAAATGGAATTGCGGCTAAGTAAGCTGCAAAAGAAAAATCTAACTGAATTCCATATAAAAAAGTTTTAAGTGTTGTAATAAAACCTAACTCGGAGGTCTTATCAAAATAATAAGATAAAAATAAAAAACGTGCGAATAAAAAATAAGCAACCCACAAAAAGTAGTACGTGATATTAAATAGTAATCTGTTTTTAAAACTGTTCATTAGGGTGGTTTTATAAAGCGTTATTCAGTAACTTTTAATCGTGCTTTAGCAGTAACTGAAATGTTAGAATAATCATTAATTAAATATTTTAAATAACCAGAAATGGCAATCATTGCAGCGTTATCGGTGGTGTATTCAAATTTTGGAACATAGGTTGTCCATCCCCAGTGCTTTTCAGCTAGAGCTAAACGTTTTCTAATCTCAGAATTTGCAGAAACTCCACCAGCAATAGCTATATGTTTTATATTGGTTTGTTTAACGGTATTTTTTAATTTTTCCATTAATATTTCAACAATAGTATGCTGAATAGAAGCACAAATATCATGTAGATTTTCTTTAATGAAATCAGGGTTTTCTTTTACATTACGCTGTATAAAACGTAAAATACCTGTTTTTAAGCCACTAAAACTAAATTGTAAATCACCTACTTTTGGTTTTGTAAATTGAAATGCTTTAGGATTTCCTAATTGTGCATACTTATCAATTAAAGGACCACCAGGATAAGGTAAACCTAATATTTTGGCAGATTTATCAAAAGCTTCACCAACGGCATCATCAATGGTCTCTCCTAAGATTTCCATTTCAAAATGATTGGTAACCTTAACAATTTGAGTGTGTCCTCCGCTAATGGTTAAACATACAAATGGAAAAGGAGGTTTTTTAGAGTCTTCTTCATCAATAAAATGAGCTAAAATATGCGCTTGCATATGATTTATATCTATTAGCGGAATGTTTAACCCTAAAGCTAAAGATTTAGCAAAAGAAGTACCTACTAATAACGAGCCCATTAAACCAGGGCCACGTGTAAATGCAATAGCATTTAAATCGTGTTTAGTAATGTTTGCTTGTTCAATAGCCTGCTGTACTACAGGAACAATGTTTTGTTGATGTGCTCGTGAAGCTAATTCTGGTACAACACCACCGTATTTAGCATGTATCTCTTGGTTCGCAACAACATTACTTAATACTTTACCATTATAAATTACCGAAGCACTTGTATCATCACAAGAGCTTTCTATTCCTAATATATAACTGTTTTTTTTACTCAAAATATATGGTCTTAAGTTGCAAAAATATTGATATTGCGTTAGAATTTCGTTAAAATTGATATTTCTTTAAAATAAGGCAACATTTTTGCAGTTAGCTGATTACATTTGTTAGTCAGTAAAGATAAAGGAGATCATCAGAAAAATAGTTAAAATAATATGGAAATGGTTAAAGTACTTGCTGCTTTTTTTACTCTTGCTTATTATTTTATTATCACTACCTGTTGTTCAAAGTAAACTAGCAGAACAAGCAACTAATTGGCTAAATAAAGAATACAACACTAACATTGTTGTAAAGAGAGTCGATTTATCTTGGTTATTAAGTGTTCAATTAAAAGAAATTGAAATTAGAGACCATCATAACGATACGCTTATTTTTGTTCAAAACTTAAGTACTTCTCTATTAAATGCAAAACGTGTATTAGATAATAATGTTAATTTGGGAGAGGCTTCCTTAGCCGGAACTTATTTTAATATGAAAACTTATAAAGGAGAGAAGAATGATAATTTATCTATTTTTATTGAGAGTTTTAATAGCGATAAACCAAAAGATAGTTTGTCAGTACCTTTTCTTTTAAACAGTGATAAGATTACACTTACTAATTTAACATATAAATTACTTGATGAAAATAAAAAAGAACCATTGCAATTTGCAGCATATAGTGCAAGTGGAACTTTACTCGATTTTTCAATAAAAGGACCCGATGTTGCTCTTAAATTAAGAGAAATGTCTTTTACAGAGAATAGAGGTATTCATGTAACTAATTTATCTACAAACTTTGTGTATACCAAAAAATATATGCAATTTTATAAAACAACATTAGAAACAGATAATGATTCGAAAGTAGAAGGTGATATAAAGTTAACATATAAACGAAAAGACCTAATTCATTTTAATGATAAAGTAAATATTAAGGCTTCGTTTTTAAAAAGCGCACTCTCAATAAAAGATTTAACAAAGCTTTACAAGGAATTAAGTGGAAACGATATTTTATACTTTACAGGAAATATTAATGGTGTTTTAAATAATTTTAGTGCTGATAATATTAAAATTCATTCTAAAAAAGGAATGAAGATTATTGGAAACATGGGGTTTGTTAATGCTATTAAAACAAGTAGAGGTTTTGTTTTTGATGCAGATTTAGATAATGTTACGGCAAATTATTTTCAATTAAAAAATGTATTTCCAAATTTATTGGGTAGAACATTACCGTCAGAATTTCAGCGATTGGGTAATTTTACGCTTCAAGGAATTGTAAGAGTAACGCCTGAGCAGATGGATGCTACTGTTTCAGTAAATTCAGAAATTGGTACTACAATTTCTGATCTTCAGTTAACAAATATTGATACTATTGATGAAGCGACTTATACAGGAGAAGTTGAGTTTAAAAACTTTGATTTAGGAATATTTGCAAACGATCCGCTTTTAGGAAAAATTTCATTAAAAGCTGATGTAAATGGTAGTGGATTTAATGTGAATAATGTAAATACAGTTATTATAGGAAAAGTTAGTAGCTTAGGTTTTAATAAATATGATTACAAGGATTTAAACGTTAATGGTCAGTTTCAGAACAAAAAATTTGATGGCTTATTAATTTCGGAAGATGATAACTTTAAATTGAAGTTTGAAGGTTTAGCCGATTTCTCATCAGCAGTAAATAAATTTGATTTTATAGCAAATATTGCTAAGGTTGATTTAAAAAAGACGAATCTTTTTACTCGTGACAGTATTGCTGAATTAAAAGGGAATATTAATTTAAACATTTCAGGAAATACGTTTGATGATATTGTAGGTAAAGCAACATTTAAAAACTTAGTATATACAAATCAAAAACAAGATTATTTATTTAAAAAATTTGAGATAAAATCATCAGTAAAAGACAGTATAAAGACAATAGAAGTTAATTCAGAAGACATTGTTAAAGGAGAATTAAAAGGTAAGTTTAGTTTTAATGAATTAATACCAATTACGCAAAACGCATTAGGAAGCGTTTATACAAATTATCGACCACATGAGGTAGCTCCAAATCAGTTCTTAGAATTTGATTTTTCTATCTATAATAAAATTATAGATGTTTTCTTACCAGAAATATCTATTGGTAATAGCACAAGATTAAAAGGAAGAATTAATTCAGATAAAAAAGCATTAAAATTAACTTTTACATCTCCAGAAGTAGAAGCGTATAAAAATGTTATAGAAAATGTAGTGTTAAGGATGGATACTAAGAATCCATTATATAATACGCATTTAACAGCAAGTAAAATTAATACGAAGTATTATAATATAGAAAAGTTAAACCTATTAAACAGAACCCAAAATGATACACTGTATTTTAAATCGGTTTTTAAAGGAGGTAAAGACTATTCAGAAAGCTTTAATTTAGATTTTTATTATACAATTAACGAATTACAAAAATCGGTTGTAGGTATTCAAAAGTCAACACTTAATTATAAAGGATTTGATTGGGTTATAAATAAAAAACAAGACAAGAATCATAAAGTAGTACTTGATTTAAAGAAAAATAATTTTGCAATAAGTCCATTTGTATTTGAATCAGGAAAGCAAAAAATTAAATTCAAAGGAATTGTTAGAGACAGTACTTATAAAGATTTACAAGCTAATTTTAATAAAGTAAAATTAGAAAGTTTTTTACCTCTTATAGATAATTTAAATTTAAAAGGAGATTTAAGTGGGGTTGTAGATTTTAAACAAGAAGGTGTAAAATTAGAGCCAAAAGGAAATTTATTAATTGAAGAATTTCAAATAAACGATTTTTCTCAAGGAGATTTAGCATTAAATATTACAGGGGATAACTCTTATAAAAAATATGATGTTAACCTTTCTTTAATTAGTGAAAAAGCGAAAAATATTTCTGCGACAGGTGGAGTAGATTTTTCAGGAAAGAGACCAACGGTTGATTTGAACGTGTTTTTGAAGGAATATGAAATCGCAGCATTTAGCCCATTAGGAGAAAATGTTTTAAATAAACTTAGAGGTAAGGTTACAGGAAGTTTTACTGCAAAAGGATTTTTAAATAATCCTGATTTTCAAGGAGTATTAAATTTTGAAGAAGCAGGTTTAACTTTTCCGTATTTAAATATTGATTTTGATTTAAAAGGTAATACAAGTATCGTTTTAGATAAACAACAGTTTAAGTTAGGTAATATTCTTTTAGAAGATACAAAACATAATACGCAAGGAGTTTTATCAGGTTATATAGCACATCAAAACTTTAAAGAATGGTATCTTAAATTAGATATTGATACCGAAAATTTATTGGTTTTAGATACTAAAGAATCAGAGGAGTCATCGTATTATGGAACTGGCTTTTTAGATGGAAATGCAGAAATTAGGGGGCTTACCAATAATTTAGATATTGTCATTGAAGGTAAAACAAATAAAGGAACTGTGTTTGTAATACCTTTAAATGATGTAAAAACAATAGATAATTACAAGTTAATACGTTTTAAAACAGGTAAACCAGAAGATGAAGAGTTAAATAAATACGTAAAAGATATTAAAGGTTTAGATTTAAAAATAAATTTAGAAGTAACAAAAGATGCAGTAGCCCAAGTGGTAATTGATAAAGTTTCAGGAAGTGAGTTAAAAGGAAGTGGAGAAGGAAATTTACGAATAGATATAAACACACTTGGAAAGTTTAAAATGTACGGTGATTTTGAAATTGACAAAGGATTATACAATTTTAAATATGCAGGAATATCTAAACCATTTATTGTTCAAAAAGGAGGTTCAATTTCTTGGAACGGAGATCCATATAATGCAGAATTAGCTTTAACAGCAATATATAGAACAAAAGCAAATCCAGCACAATTACTAGATAATATTAATTCGAATCGAAAAATTCCAATTGATTTATATACAAAGATTACAGGAGGTTTATTTAATTCAAAACAAGAGTTTGATATAAAAATTCCGAATGCAAACTCAACAGTTGCTTCAGAATTAGAATTTATTTTAAACGGAAATGATTTGAATACGAAAATGCAACACTTCTCGTTTTTACTAGCTTTTGGTACTTTTTATAATGAAGATGCTATTGGTAATAGTGCAGCATCAGGTTTAACAGGTACAGCATCAGAAATAGCATCAAGTATTTTAACTAACATGTTAAATAGTAAAGGGAATAAATTTCAACTTGGATTAGGATATACGCAAGGGGATAATGGAGATGTGAATGATTTAAGGTCTGATGACCAAGTAGATTTTTCTGTTTCAACACAATTTGGTGATAGAGTGCTAGTAAATGGTAAATTAGGGGTGCCTGTAGGTGCAAATACACAAACAAGTGTTGTTGGTGAGCTAAAGGTAGAGGTGTTATTAAATGAAGAAGGTAACCTAAGAGCTAATGTCTTTAACCGACAAAATGAGGTGCAATATTCAACAGAAGAAGAAGGATATACACAAGGTATTGGTCTTTCATATCAAGTTAATTTTAATAATTTATCTGAGCTTGGTAAAAAAATAGGTCTGAAGAAAAAAAGTAAAAAAATAAAAAAAGACACTTTAAAACTTAAAAAAAATAAGTTAATAAAGTTTAAAACAAAAGCAAAAAAAGAATTAGATGAACAGAACAAATAAAGAATATGCAGTAATCATGCTAAAAGGAATGGCAATGGGAGCTGCCGATGTAGTTCCTGGTGTTTCTGGAGGAACGATCGCTTTTATTTCGGGTATTTATGAAGAATTGCTAAGTTCAATTAGTAATGTTAATTTAAGTTTGTTTAAAACTTTAAAAAAGGATGGATTAAAAGCTGCTTGGAAACAATTAAACGGTAATTTTTTAGCATCACTTTTTATCGGGATTTTTATAAGTATTGTTTCTTTAGCAAAAGTAATTTCATGGCTATTAGTAAGTCACCCGATATTATTGTGGTCTTTTTTCTTTGGTTTAGTTTTAGCGAGTGTTATTTATATAGCGAAACAAATTACACGATGGAACTATATAGCTTTGGTATTACTCTTTTTTGGAGCCGTTTTAGCGTATTATATAACTACCTTAAATCCTATGGTATCAGAAAATTCATCAACACTCTTTATGTTTTTTGCTGGTGCAATAGCTATATGTGCAATGATTTTACCAGGCATTTCAGGCTCTTTTATTTTAGTGCTTTTAGGAGCTTACAAACCTGTATTAGCTGCAATAAATAATAGAGATTTTACTACGATAGCTGCAGTAGGTTTAGGTGCGATTTTAGGTTTGTTATCTTTTTCTCGAATTTTAAAATACTTGTTTGCAAATTATAAAAATTATACCCTAGCTGTTTTAACAGGCTTTATTATTGGTTCATTAAACAAAATATGGCCATGGAAAAAAGTATTAACATTTAGAACAAATTCTCATGGAGAGCAGGTACCTTTTAATGAGTTATCAGTGTCGCCTTTTGCGTATGAAGGTGATCCAAAATTTATTTATGCTTCTTTATTAATAGTTGCTGGATTTGCATTAATTTTAGTGCTCGAAAAATTGGCTGTAAAAAAATAAAACAGCATATTTTAAGACTCATAATTATTTAATAAAATGTATAACAAGCGTACACCATTACAAAAAACAACTCTTTTCTTTAAGGGGTTAGTTATGGGGGCAGCGAATAAAGTACCAGGAGTTTCTGGTGGTATGGTTGCATTTGTAATGGGGTTTTACAAAGAACTTATTTTTTCTTTTCAAAGAATAAATAGAAAAGCCTTTAAGTTACTTTTTAAAGGACGGTTTAAAAGTTTTGCTGAATATATTAATCTACCTTTCTTAGTCCTAGTCATGTTAGGGAGTATGTTTAGTTACTTTAGTATTTCTTTAATTTTAGACTATTTTTTAAAAAATTATGAATTATATGTTTGGGCGTGGTTTTTTGGAATGATTATCGGTTCAATTTATTACATATCAAAAGATTTTAATGATTGGAGGCCTAAGAATATGATGGCTTTAATAATTGGAGTTTCTTTAGGAGTAATGATTAGTTTTATGACGCCTGCAAAAGAAAACGATAACCTATGGTTTGTTTTTATTTGTGGTATTATTGGAGTTTCAGGAATGACCTTACCTGGTTTTTCAGGTTCCTTTATTTTAATATTATTAGGGAATTATGTGCTATTACTCGTTGATAGTGTTAATGTATTGGGTAGTGTTGTAACCAGTCTTTTATCTGGTGATTTTGAGGTGTTAAAAGATCAAGTGAAAATTAGGTATTTAAAAATTATAACAATTTTTACTTTAGGATCGGCCTTTGGATTAGTATCTATGTCACATGTTCTAGGTTATGTTTTAAAAAGATGGAATCAAATAGTTACAGCCCTTATAATTGGTTTTATTACAGGTTCTTTGGGGATTGTTTGGCCTTGGAAAAAAACAATTTATAAAGTAAACAACGAGTCGTTTTTATTTGATCAAAAAGGAAATAAAATTGTTGAAAATTATGAACGATTTATTCCTGATTTTTCATTGAGAGAAACTTGGATTTCTATTGGTTTTATTGTTTTTGGTATTGTTTTAATTTTAATAATAGATTTTTATGGGAAAAAAAGAAAATAAACATGTTTATGCTTTAGTAGGAAAAAATATTTCCTATTCATTTTCAAAGGGATATTTTACTGAAAAATTTAAAGAATTAGAACTTGAAAATAGCGAGTATATTAACTTCGATATTCAATCAATAAAAGAACTTTCTTTAAAGATCGAAGATTACAAAAAAGATTTAAAAGGAATAAATGTAACTATCCCTTATAAATTAGACGTCTTTAATTATTTAGATAAGATAGATAAAACAGCACAAAAAGTAGGAGCTGTAAACACTATAAAAATATCTAAAAAAGGAAAGTTAAAAGGATTTAATACTGATGTTTATGGCTTTAAAAAATCCTTAAAACCATTATTAAAAGAACATCATAAAAGAGCCTTAATTTTAGGTACAGGTGGTGCTTCAAAAGCAGTAGCCTTTGTGTTAAAAAAAATGAAGATTAAATATAAATTTGTTTCGAGAACCCCAGTAGATAAGAAACAAATCTCATACAAAGATTTAAATAATGAGCTTATAGCATCTCATCATGTAATAATTAATTGTACTCCTTTAGGTACACACCCTAATATTAATGACTGTCCTGATATACCTTATCAATTTATATCAAAAAAACATTTATTATTCGATTTAATATATAACCCAGCTGAAACCTCTTTTTTAAGAAAAGGAAAAGAAAATGGAGCGACAGTAAAAAATGGGCTAGAGATGTTAGAACAACAAGCAGAAAAAGCTTGGAAAATATGGAATGATAAATAGTAAATGTAATTTAAAAATAAAATTTGGTATTCTATAAGAATCCGTATCTTTATAAACTATAACTAAACTAAATAGGAACTTAAACATTGTAGATATGTTAGAAAATAACGAAGAAAAATTACAACAACCAATTACTGAAGAAACTGCTGTAGTAAGTAAAGAAACTTATAAAGCAGTGAGTGAAGTAGAGAATGAAGTAGCTAATGAAGCTGAAAAGGTAGATGAAAAGCATGAAATTAAAATGCTTGATTATGCTGCTATGGAGTTGGAAACATTGGTAGATGAATTAAGAAAGTTATTAGGAAATCACCAAATACAACAATTAAAAGCGAATGTAGATTCTCTTAAGAATGCATTTAATACCAAATTCGGAGCATTATTAGCCGAAAAAAAAGAAGCATTTTTAGCAGAAGGAGGAAATTCTATCGATTTTCAATTTTCTAGCCCTATAAAATCAGAATACAATAAGTTATTAGGTGAGTATAAAGCAAAAAGAGATGCTTATTATGGTCAGTTAGAAAAGCAGTTAAAAGAAAATTTAGATAAAAGAAATGGATTAATTGATGAGTTAAAAGCATTAATTATAAATGCTGATCCTAAAACCATGTATAATGAGTTTCAAGAAATTCAAAAAAAGTGGAGAACAATTGGGGCGGTACCAAAAACGAAATATAATGATACATGGAAAATATACCATCATCATGTAGAGCGTTTTTATGATTTATTACATTTAAATAAAGATTTTAGAGAACTAGACTTTAAACATAATTTAGAAGAAAAGTTAAAACTTATTAGCCGTGCAGAAGCTTTAAATGAAGTTACTGATGTAAATATAGCATTTAAAGATTTACAAGACTTACACCGTTTATGGAAAGAAGAAATTGGACCTGTAGGTAAAGAGCACAGAGAAGATGTATGGGATAAGTTTAGTGAAGCTACAAAAAAAATACATGATAAACGTCATCAGTACTTTAAAGAGTTAAAATCTAAGTATCAAGAAATGATTGAAGCTAAGTTGGCTGTAGTCGCTGAAATTAATGCATTTGATACATCAAATAATAAATCACATAACGACTGGCAAAATAGTATTGTAGAGTTAGAAAAATTACGTAAAAAATATTTTGACATAGGTAAGTTACCATATAATAAAAGCGAAGCAGTTTGGCAGCAATTTAAAAGTGCAACTAAAAAGTTTAACAGCTCAAAAAATGTTTTTTATAAAGGAGAAAAAAGTACGCAGAATGACAATTTAAAAAGTAAAATTGCATTGATTGAGCTTGCCGAAAGTATAAAGGATAGCGAAGATTGGCAAGAGGCAACGAATACAATGAAACGTATACAATCTGATTGGAAAAAGATAGGACATGTGCCAAGAAAATTTTCTGATGATATTTGGAAGCGTTTTAAAAGTGCTTGTAATTACTACTTTGATAGATTACATGCTCAGAAAAATGAGCAGAATAAAGAACAATTAGCAATTGTAGAGGCAAAAAAAGAGTTTGTAGAAGAAATGAAGGTTTCTGAAAACTTAACTTTAGAGGATATTAAAGAACGTATTACTAAGTGGAGAGCAATAGGAGTATTGCCAAGAAACGGACGTCATTTAGAAGAGAAATTTAATAAAGCTGTTGATGCCCATTTAGGAAACTTAAACATGAGTAAAAGCGACATTGAAATGATGAAGTTTAAAAATGTTGTAGAATCATACTTAGCACAAGAAGACCATAAAAAACTAGATAACGAACAGTATTTTATTCGTAAAAAAATAGATGAAACGGTTAAAGATATGCAGCAATTAGAAAACAACCTAGGTTTTTTCTCAAACGCTAAAGATGATAACCCTTTAGTTATAAACGTTCGTAAAGGAATTCAAGAATTTAAAGATCAGTTAGACGTTTGGAAAACAAAGTTGAGCTATATTAAAAAGTTAAATTATTAATTTAATTATTAAAAATAAAAAAACTCGAATCATATGGTTCGAGTTTTTTTGTCTTTGAGATTTACTTTATGACTTACTGAAAAGAGCATAAAATATATTTTGCAATAAAAGAACTTACTATGGAATCATTAAATAATGATAATCAATTTAAAGAAGAGAAACAAGGGGATTTAAGAGTGTTTGTATCAAAGTCTATAAAAGTAGTCTCTGTTCCAAATTTCTTACCTGTAAATGAAAGAGATGCTTTGTATAAAGCTGTATGTGTAGAGCAAGATGAGTTTAAAAATTATAACCCACTTTTACCAGATATTAAAGCTACAAGATTTTTAGATTTAAGTTCAGATAAAGTTAATAAGGTAAAAACTAGTCTTACTCAAAAAGCATATAAAAAATTGAGTAAAAGCATTATTAAACAACTTCCATCTTTATTGGAAGCATTAAATATTAAATCGTTTACTACTTCAGATATTCAATTAACATTTGTTAACTGTCCAGATGGTCATTATGGAAACCCACATTCAGATTCAACGAATGGGTTATACGATATTTCAATTCTATATTATTTTAATAGCGTTCCTAAGGTGTTTTTGGGTGGAGATCTTGAAGTGTTTGACGGAAAGAATTCATCAAGTAACCCTGATACTGAACCTGTTTTTACAATTGATTTCGAAGATAATTTGTTGTTAGCTTTTGCCTCAGAAACAGTTCATGGAGTAACCAAAGTGCAGTCTAGTTCAACTAAATTTGAAGATAATAGATTTATTGCAGTAGGATTTCTTAGTTCTAAAAAAGAATAGTTGATAAAAAAAATATGGCAATAAAAAAGCTCTCGAAAACGAGAGCTTTTTTTATATCTTGAAATGAAAAGAGTACTATACAAATAAGTTGTCTATCTTTTCTTTTTCTTCTTGTGCTAAAGCAGCGTCAATTAATATACGACCACTATGCTCATCTATTGTAATTTTCTTACGGTTAGCAATTTCTAACTGTACTTGAGGTGGAATTGTAAAGAAAGAACCACCAGCAGCACCACGTTCAATAGCAACAACAGCTAAACCATTTCTTACTTTAGAACGAATTCTATTATAAGCAGCTAATAAATGATCGTCAATAGATTCTGCATACTCTACTGATTTTTCTTTTAGTAACTTTTCTTCTTTTTCAGTTTCTTTTAAAATAGCATCAAGCTCATTCTTCTTGTGAGTTAAATGACTTTCTTGCTTTTTCAATTTATTTTTACTACCGTCAATAACTTCGTTCTTCTGAGCTATTTTAACTTTAAATTCTTTAATTCTCTTTTCAGATAATTCAATTTCTAATTCTTGAAATTCAATTTCTTTTGTTAAAGAGTCAAATTCACGATTGTTACGAACATTTTTTTGTTGTTCTTCGTATTTAGCAATTAATGTTTTAGATTCTGTAATTGCTAATTTTTTATTACTAATATCAGTATCTAAACTACTAGATTCTTCTTTTAACTTAGAAAGTCTTGTGTTTAATCCGGCAACTTCATCTTCTAAATCTTCAACTTCTAAAGGTAATTCACCACGAACGTTTCTGATTTCGTCAATTCTAGAATCGATTAACTGTAAATCGTATAACGCTCTTAATTTTTCTTCTACCGTTACTTCTTTTTTTGCCATCTGTTATATATAGTGTATTGGATTTGTACTTTTTTCACTTAAAATAATTGCAAAAGTACTAAATTTTTTACGAAGATAATCAATCAAAAGATTTTTTGTAAACTGTTCACTTTCATAATGTCCAACATCTGTAAGTAATATTCTTTTTTCAGCTTTAAAAAACTCATGATATTTAAAATCAGCACTAATATAAGCATCTGCATTCATATTTATAGCGTTTTTTATAGCAAAGCTACCAGAGCCACCTAAAACAGCAACATTTTTAATAGGTTTATCTAATAATTCAGAATATCTAACACAGTCAGTTTTAAATGTTTTCTTTACGAAAGTTAAAAAATCTTTTTCTTTCATTGGTGTTGTAAACTCACCAATCATTCCCATACCTATATTTTGATTGCTATTATCAAGAGTAACTATTTCATAAGCGACTTCTTCATATGGGTGAGATTCAAATAATGTTTTAAGTATCTTTCCTTCCAAATAACTATTAAAAGTTACTGATATACATGTTTCTTCTTCAAACATGAACTTTCCTTTTTCTCCTATTGTCGGATTCGATTTTTCATTGCCTAAATAACTCCCTTTTCCAGAAACATTAAACGAGCAATTACTATAATTACCAATATTACCAGCACCAGCTTCAAAAAGGTTTGTTCGTAAATTATCAGCGTTGGCTAATGGAACATAGGTGGTGAGTTTTTTTATAATTCCTTTTTTAGGAATTAATGTTTTACAATTTTGTAAACCTAAAACTTCACACATTTTAGCAGAAACCCCATTATTCACATTATCTAAAGCTGTATGAGTAGCGTAAATTGCAATATTATTTTGGATAGCTTTTAATACAACTCTTTCAACATAGTTGTTTCCATTTATTTTTTTTAAACCACTAAAAACAATCGGGTGAAAACTTACAATTAAATTACACTTTTTGGCAATAGCTTCATCAATTGTTTCTTCTAAAGTATCAAGAGTAACTAAAACTCCAGTTATTTCTGTAGTATAACTTCCTATAAGTAATCCTACATTATCAAAATCTTCAGCATAAGATAGCGGAGCTAGTTTTTCAATATAATTTGTAACGTCTTTTATTTGCATTTTTATAGTTTATAAAGATACTTCAAAGTTACTAAAACTTGTTATTACGACGAAAAATGACAATAAAATCTATTAAGTTTTAAAGATTGCTTGATTTAGGTTGCGTTATCGAAATAATTTTTACTTTTGATACAATGAAATTACTTCGATTTTTATTGTTTCCGTTTGCTATTGTATACGATATTATAACTACAGTTCGTAATAAGTTTTTTGATACAGGTATTTTAAAATCAACCTCTTTTAATATTCCTGTTATTGCAGTTGGAAATTTAAGTGTAGGAGGAACAGGAAAATCACCACAAATAGAATATTTAATTAGATTATTAAAAGACGATTACAAAGTTGCAGTTTTAAGTCGTGGTTATAAACGAAAAACAAAAGGGTTTCAAGTTGTAAACGATAATCATTCTGCCACAGATGTTGGTGATGAGCCTTTGCAATTTTATAAAAAATTTAAAAAGGTAGTTACGGTTGCTGTTGATGCAAATAGAACCAACGGAATTGAAGAGTTATTAAAAAGAAAAGTAGCACCACAAATAGTTTTATTAGATGATGCTTATCAGCATAGAAAAGTTAAGGCGAGTCATTATATTTTATTAACAAAGTACGATGATTTGTATACAAATGATTTTATTTTGCCTGTAGGTAATTTAAGAGAGAGTAAAAGAGGGGCTGACCGTGCAAATATAATAGTAGTTACTAAATGTCCTGAAGATTTATCAGAAATAGGAAAAGAAGAAGTAAGAGATAAGATGCAGCTTAAAACAAATCAACAATTATTTTTTACTACAATTTCTTATGATGAGAATTTAAAAGGAATAGATTCAGAACTTACAGTTTCTGATTTAAAAGAAAAAGAAGTGTTGTTGGTTACAGGAATTGCAAACCCAAATTCATTATTACAGTATTTGGATAAAAACGAAATTAATTATAAGCACTTAAAGTATCCAGATCATTATGATTTTACTGAAAGTGATATAAAGAAAATTGAAAAAGAATTTCAAGAACTACCACAATCGAATAAAATAATAGTGACTACTGAAAAAGATTATATGCGTTTAGAAGGTAAGGTTGAAGATGTATCATATATCTCAATTAAAAGTGAGTTTTTGCATAAAGGAGAATTATTTGATGAATTAATAGTCAATAGTATAAATAGGTAGTGCTATTATATTGGTATTATTTTTGAATAACATAAATTGAAAAAAAATAAATATAATGAGAAATTTTGTTTTAAATTTAATCTTGTGTCTAGTATGTAGTGTTTCTTTTTCACAAGAAACGAATATGGCTAAAGAGAAAGAAAGTGTAAAATGGGAAACATCTTTTGATGTAGCTATTGAAAAGGCTAAAAATGAGAATAAACCTATTTTAATTTTCTTTACAGGCTCAGATTGGTGCCCACCATGTAAGCAAGTAGATAGAACATTATTTCATGCTGATAAATTTAAAGATTTTTCAGCGGCAAATTTAGTACTTTATAAAGCCGATTTTCCTAGAAGTAGATATCTTGTTTCTTCAGAAGCAAAAAAGGTAAATAGTAAATTGCAACATAAGTATAGAGTATATGCTTTTCCTACAGTGGTTATGATAAACACTGCCGGAGATGTTTTAGGGAAGAAAAAGGGGGCTTATATGCCAAAGGATTATTATACTTTCTTTGAAGCTATTATAAAGAAGTATTAAAAAGAAAACGAAGCCTTTTAGCTTCGTTTTCTTTTTAATACCAATTCAGATATAAAATGGTTGTAAATAAAGCTTATTTAACCAGAGTATCGTAATTCTTGTTGTCAGTTCGAGTATTACTGAAATCAAATAACAATTTGATTGAAAGTCGCAAACGTAGTTTCGAGAACTATTAACCTGTTAAAAATAGATTTCGACTGCGCTCAGCCAGACATTCCTTAAAATGTTTCAATTAAAATATAAGTAATTATACTGATCTCTAAAATGTTTTTTTAGCTGCTGCACTAATTTGTTTAATATCTTGCTCATCTTTTCGAGGACAAATTAAAAGTGTATCACCTTTTTCTACAATAATATAATCATTCAAACCTTGAACGATTACTTTTTTACCGCTTTCAGTACGAATCATATTTCCGTTAGCATCCCTAAAAATAGTTTCAGCACCAACAACGGCATTTTCTTGTGAGTCTTTATTTAATTTATTATACAAAGATCCCCAGGTTCCTAAATCATTCCACCCAAAATCTACAGGTAAAATATGTACGTTGTTAGAACGTTCCATAATTCCGTAATCAATAGAAATGTTTTCACATTTGGCATAATTATTTTTTATAAAATCGTCTTCAAAGTCAGTATTGTAAACATTGTTTCCGTCATCTAAAACGTTTAACATTTTAGGTAAATGTTTTTCAAAAGCATTTAATATACTTTTAGTTGACCAAATAAAAATACCCGCATTCCATAAGTAATCACCACTAGTTAAAAATTGTTTAGCAGTTTCAAGATTAGGTTTTTCAGTAAAATTCTTAACCTTTTTTATATCTGAAGAGTTTTCTTCAAATTTAATGTATCCATAACCTGTATTAGGTGAATTGGGTTGAATACCTAAAGTCATTAAATTATCATTATTAGCAGATGCCTCAAAAGACGTTTTAATATTTTTTAAAAATTCAGTTTCGTTTTCAATCCAATGATCAGATGGAGCAACTAGCATTACAGCATCTGAATTCTGATTATGAATTTTTAAAGCAGCATATAAAATACAAGGGGCGGTGTTACGCATTGTAGGTTCTAATAATAATTGCTTTCTTGTGGTTTTTGGAAGTTGCTCTAAGACTAACTTTTCATAACGTTCATTAGTGGCAATTAATATGTTTTCTGATGGTATTAATTGATTAATTCTGTTAAAAGTACGTTGAATTAGTGATTCACCTGTACCTAACATATCATGAAATTGTTTAGGGTATTCTTCGGTACTTACTGGCCAAAATCTTGAACCAACACCACCTGCCATAATTACTGCGTAATAGTTCTTATTCATAATAGTTAATTATAATTCCTAAAAGTTAGGAGTTTTATTTATATGTTTGAAGCTGCTAGCTTCACTTCTGCATTTTGATTAAAAAGATACACTTGATTGTTCATTAAATTTAAACATTCATAACGAGTTCTACGTTTATTACCTCTTTTATATAATGTATCTTTAAATTGAAATACAGTTCCGTTTGGTATCTCAAATATAAAGCTTTTTCCACTTTCAGCTTTTCCACCTCGTAAAGCTAAAGATAAATTAACATCGGTATCAGTACTTGCTTTAGGATTTTTAAAATAATTAGCTAGGTAAGGAAGAATTTCATTAGGGTAAATGTCTGGTCGTAAAAAAGGTAGCATTAAGTGTTGAAAAACTGTTTTCCAATGTTTACCATGGGGTTGTACTCTTCCAAATTTTTTATGCGTAACATGGTGCGCGATTTCATGAACTAGAGTTAATAAGAACTGATATTCATTTAGATTATTGTTAACCGTAATTTGTGTTTGTCCGTTCGGAAAAGTCCGAAAATCACCATGTTTGGTTTGCCGTTGATTTACAATTTTAAGATTAATCTTATGCTCATTAATTAAATACTCAACTAATGGAATTGCTTTTTCTGGAATATATTTTATAAGTGTTTTGTACAAAGAAAAATATAGATTGTTTTATGGAGTAGAACTAGATACTTGTAATACTTTTCCGTTATAAAATTTGTTTCCTGTTAATGAAAATTCAAAAATGTAATTAGCCATTTCTTTAGCAGATAAAGGAGCTACATAACCAGGGAAAGCTTCTTCTAGCATTTCGGTTTGCACAGCACCTAAAGCTAAAACGTTGAATGCTATTTGTTGCTCTTTGTATTCTTCAGCTAATAATTCAGATAATGTTATAACAGCTCCTTTAGCAGAACTGTAAGCAGCTAAACCAGGAAATTTCATACTTCCTTGAATTCCTCCCATAGAACTAACGGTAACTACATGACTTCCTTTTGTAAAAAACGGAATTAATTGTCTTGTTAATTCAGCAACAGCAAAAACATTTACTTTATATACTTCTTCAAAATCAATTGTTGTTAAATCAGTAAAAGGTTTGTTAATTAGTTTTCCTGCATTGTTTATTAAAATATCTACAGTTTTCCATTCTTTTTTAATGAAAGTAGTTGCTTTTTTTAAATCTTCATTATTAGATAAGTCAACAGATATTGTAGTAATATTCTTATGATTTATTTTTTTTAAAGGCTCAGTATTTCTCGATAATGCTAAAACGTTATGCCCTTCGTTAGCAAACTGTTGTGCTAATTCAAAACCAATACCTCTACTGGTTCCTGTAATTACAATATTCTTCATTTAATAGGATAAATTAAAGAAGCAATCTACTCAATTTTTTCATACATTTATAGTTCTAATTAAATTTTTTATAATGAAGAAAATCAATTTTTTACTTGTTTTTTTATTAGTTGTAACCTATTCTTTTGGTCAGAATACATATATTTTATGTGGAAAGTTAATAGATACAAAGTCAGGGAAAATTCAATCTGAAAAAACCATTGTAGTTAAAGAAAATAAAATTAAAAAGGTTTTTGATGGTTATATAATGCCTAGAGATAAAACGTCAAAAACAATTGATTTACGAGATAAAGTTGTGATGCCTGGATTGATTGATATGCATGTGCACATAGAACAAGAGTTTGATAGAAAAACAAGATTGAATAGATATACTTTAAATGAAGCAGATATTGCTTTTAATTCTGTTGGTTTTGCTAAAACAACGTTGTTAAATGGGTTTACAACAGTAAGAGATTTAGGTGGGAGTGGTGTAAATATTTCAATAGCAAAGGCAATTGCTTCAGGAAAAATACCTGGGCCAAGAGTTTTTACAGCAGGAAAATCATTAGCAACTACGGGAGGTCATGCAGATCCAACAAATGGTAGTAGTAGAAAGTTAGTAGGAAATCCTGGACCAAAAGAAGGGGTAGTTAATAGTGTAGAGGATGCTAAAAAAGCAGTACGTCAACGTTATAAAAATGGCGCAGATTGTATTAAGATTACTGCTACAGGAGGAGTGTTAAGTGTTGCTAAATCTGGTGATAATCCACAATTTACTATAGAAGAGATAAAAGCTATTTGTAACACTGCTAAAGATTATGGTATGCATGTTGCTGCTCATGCACATGGTGATGAAGGAATGAGACGTGCAATTATTGGTGGAGTAAAAACGATTGAACATGGTACTTATATGAGTGATGAGACAATGGAATTGATGAAAAAGCATAATGCTTTTTTAGTCCCTACCATTACAGCAGGAAAAGAAGTTGAAGAGAAAGCTAAAGTAAAAGGATTTTATCCAGATATTGTTGTACCAAAAGCATTAGCGGTTGGTCCACAAATTCAAGGAACATTTGCAAGGGCATATAAAAAAGGAGTGGGTATTGCTTTTGGTACAGATGCAGGAGTTTTTAAGCATGGAAATAACGGAAAAGAATTTGGTTATATGGTAGAAGTGGGCATGCCAGCTATGGAAACTATACAGGCGGCAACTATTACAAATGCTGAAATTTTAAAAATGGAAAATGAAGTAGGCCAGGTTAAAAAAGATTTTTTTGCTGATATTATAGCAGTTAATGAAGACCCAACCAAAAATATACATACAATGAAAAATGTTGTTTTTGTTATGAAAAATGGAATTGTTTATAAGAAAAAATAGATGTGAAAAATGTAACAAAATAATAAGTTAAGCATCTAATAGATAGGCATTAATTGTAAAGTTAAATAGTATGAAAAAATTGTTTATCTCCCGTGATTATTTTTTTGTTTTAGGAATTCCATTGTTATTAATATCAACATTGGTTTTAGTAATAAACTCATCCTTCTTTATAGAGTATCCAAAAGAATTATCAATAGGTATTACGTTAGATTTACTGATAACAATTCCGTTTGTTTATTTTTTAATTATCAGAAAAAAGGAAATTCCTAAAATTACTGTTATTACCTTATTCGTAATAGGAATTGTTATTGCTAGTATAATGATTCCAGAACAGCACCAGTCATTTTTATCACAAATAAAAACGTTTGTTTTACCTGTTGTTGAATTAGGGGTATTTAGTTTTTTAATTTTTAAAGCAAGAAAAATTATTCAAGAATTAAAAAAACAACAGCATAATCATTTAGTGTTTTATAATTCGGTGCAACAGGCTGTTGGTACTGTTTTTCCAAATAAAATAGGAGAATTTTTAGCTACTGAAATAGCTGTTGTTTATTATGGGTTTTTAGCTTGGAAAAAGAGAACGTTAAAAGAAAATGAATTCTCTTATCATAAAAATGGAACTTCTGTATCAATTATTATGGGGTTAATGTTAGTTGTTTTAATAGAAACAATTGCTGTTCACGCATTGGTGCTAAGATGGAATGTTATTGTTGCTTGGTTGTTAACTGTTTTAAGTATTTACACATGTTTACAGTTGTTTTCTTTAATGCGCTCTCTATCGAAAATCCCTATTGAAGTTGATTTAACAAGTAAAATATTAACTTTAAAATATGGCTTTTTTGGTGAAGCTGTAATTCCTTTCGAAAATATAAAAAGTATTGATTTAACAGAAAAAGATTTACCAACTGATAAAAGTATTATTCCTTTTTCTCCTTTTGGTAATTTAGATACGCATAATATTATTCTTCATTTAAATAAAAAAGCTGTTTTTAAGAGTTTTTATGGAATGAAAAAAACATACATTTCTATTGCCTTTTTTGTAGATGAAAAACATCAATTTAAGAAAGTTATAAAGGGTGTAAGTTTTAATCAAAAATAACATGTTGATATGCACCTATATCTGGATTTAAAGATCGGTTTACTCCTAATATGTCTTCTGATATAGATGAAGCCCTAGCTTTATTAATAGCATCGCTTTCCTCTCCGATAATAAATTCATTTTTAGAAACATCCTTAAAATGAGGATTACCGTTTAAAATAATATTTTGATAATGCGTTGTGTCATCAAATTTCATTTCAATATTATCAGTAAATGAATTATTGAAATCATTAAATTGAATCATTGAATTTTCAATATTGTAGTTAAATAATTCATTACCAACTTTGTCTAAAATAAATTCAATATTATTATTTCCATTAATAATACAATTTGTGAAATTTGCAGCAATTAAGTCTCTTGTTAGTGTTATTTCTTTATTGTTGTCATTTGTATAACTAAAATGATTGTTAACTAAAACAGCTGGTAATTGACGTAAACTATTGTTCCAATAATTGGCAAAAGTTGAATGTGTAAAATTGTAAGTACCACCAAAAGTACAAGCTAAAGATGATTGCCCAGTGTCACCGATAACAACATTTTCACCTTTAATATTGGTATTTCTCCCTAAGATACCATAGTTAGCGCTATTGTAAATTTCAGAATTTTTTATCGTAAGAGTAGGAGAGGTGAGTGCCCCTATACTATCGACTAAAATACCAACAACTCCATTTTTTATTAATGTATGGTTAATCTCATTTTCTTTACTACCTGCAATCATCCAAATAGTTCCCCATTGTCCAGGTACTTTACTAAAACGATGTTCTAGCCTGTCTCCTTCAAAAGTAACTTTATTGTTAAGGGTTCCGTTAATTTTTAAGCTAGCTTTTTTGTTAACGATTAAGCCAGAGTTTTTATGAAAATAAATCTTAGCACCAGCATTAATCGTTAATGTTTTATCTGAAGGAACAGCTGCATATCCATAAATAACATAAGGCTTTTCATTTGTAAAGGTAAGCTCTGTATCTGTTAAAAAACGACCTTGTATTTTAGAATCTTTACCGTCTATAGTTAAGGTTTCAATTCCTAAACTATTTTTTTTAGGAAAAATGAAATTAGCATCTTGTACTAACGTAACTAAATCTACATTTTGTTGGTTATTTCCGTTATCAAATAATACTCTATCTGTATGTAATGGATCTGTAACAGTACTAAAATTAATGGTAGTTTCTACAAAAACATAAATGCTATCATTTGCTAAAATATCAATGTCTTTAAAGGTTTTTCCAGAAATACCATCAACATTTAAACGATAATTAGAGTTAATTCCGTTTTCTAATTTTATTTCAGGAATTGTAATAGCTTTACTGCTTCTATTGTATACCTTTAAATTATAAGTAGCGGAACCAATATTACTGAAAATAGTATCTAAAAAAATTGTGTCTTTAGAGAATTCAAGTTTTCCGAAGTTAGGAACCGTATTAAAATCTTTTCTACACGAACTAACAATAATTAATATAATAATTGATAAAATTTGAAGGGAATATCTCATATAAAAAGTAATGTTAGTTCGTTTAATTAATATTTAAAAGGCTAAGATATTATTTCTTAACTAATTCAATTTCAAATAATTTAGACCAATGTTTTCCCGTAACAAACAAACGATTATTTTCTTTATCAAAAGCAATACCGTTTAAAACATCATCTTGATCAACTAGCTTTTGCGTTTTTTCCATTTCTTTAACTAATTCAGTTAAATTAATAATCCCCTCAACAATTCCATTATCAGGATTAATAATTGCAATTAAAGGTTTTTGCCAATAATTTGCATAAATTTTTCCATTAATCCACTCTAGTTCATTTAAGCTTTTTAAAGAAACTTTATTTGTGTAAGCCTGTATAGCTCTTTTTTCTTTTTGATCTTTAGTATCTAAAAACCAAATTTTGTTTGATCCATCAGACTTTATTAATTCATCATTGCCATGTGTTAAGCCCCAACCTTCATTACTACGGTTATAGTTAAACTCATTAATTTGTTTAAAAGTATCTAAGTCATATACAAAACCTTTACGTGCTTGCCATGTTAACCAATAAATTTTATTGTTAACGATCGACATTCCTTCACCAAAATATTTTTTATTTAAATCAATTTTTTGCAAAACCTCTCCAGTTTTTAAATCAACCTTTCTTAAAGAAGATTCTCCTCTACGACCAGTTGTTTCATATAAAAACCCATTATTATATTCTAGTCCTTGTGTGTATGCTTTACTATCATGCGGGTAGGTATTTATAATTTTAAAACCATAAAGAGTAGGAGCGTCTTTAGCAAATACTTCAATTGAATTACTTACTTTTTTAGATTTACCAGGGTAAAAAGCCAATGCTGTAACAGTGTGCTTACCAACACCAAAGTTAGAAGTATTGATGGCTAAGCTAGTTTCATTTTTATTTACTCGTTTATTATTAACGAATAAATGTACCGAATCAATCTCTTTTCCTTTAAGTTGTTCAAATTTAATAGCAGCCTTTTGTCCTAAAGTTGTTTTTTTAGAGGTGTTTAACTTAAATTTGTATTCTGATTGACCACAAGAAGTAATTATAATTGTAGTTAAAGCTAAGGCAAAGTATGTATAAATACGCATATTTTATAGTTTGAATTCTAATTTATTCATTTACACTACAAATTAAAACAATTTATTTGTTTGAAAATTAAAAAATATGGTTAAATTTGCAGCCTCAAACAACCAAAGAATATTCTTCGGTGTAAAACTTTACCATTTTTACAGTGTTTGATAAAAAAATAAAACAACATTTAAAAGTCATTTAAGATGCGTAAAGGAATACATCCAGAAAATTATAGAATGGTAGCTTTTAAAGATATGTCTAACGGAGATGTATTTTTAACACGTTCAACTGCTAACACTAAAGAAACTTTAGACGTAGAGGGAACTGAGTACCCATTAATAAAATTAGAAATTTCAAGAACTTCTCACCCTTTCTATACAGGTAAATCTAAATTAGTAGATACTGCAGGACGTATTGATAAGTTTAAAAATAAATACTCGAAGTTTAAAAAATAATTTCAAGTATCTAAGATATCTAAGAGCTCTAACAATTGTTAGAGCTTTTTTTATGTAAGAAATCTTGTATTTTAGCTACCTAAATTCTTAAAAATGAGAGATACTATTTTAACGGTTATTATTGTTGTTAATGTTTTATGTGGAGTGTTGGTTTATTTTATTCCTGATATGGGAAATTATATTCTTTTAACAATTGCTTCAGCTGTAACTTTGTTAGCATTATATGATGCTTTTCTACAAAATAAACATTCTTTAATGAGGTCTTTCCCTGTTGTTGCTCGTTTGCGATGGGTTTTTGAAGAAGAACGTGAGAAAATTCAACAATATTTTATTGAAGATGATTTAAATGGAACGCCAATTAACCGTGAAAAGAGGAGTCTTGTTTATCAACGATCAAAAAAGGAAATAGAAACAGTTCCGTTTGGTACACAGCATAACGTGTATGAAAAAGGATATGAATTTGTAAAGCACTCATTGTTTCCTAAAGATCATCATCATATCTTAGGAGAAAGGGTGTTGGTTGGTTCTGATAAATGCACTCAAAAATATGAAGCATCAATAATTAATATTTCAGCAATGTCGTTTGGCTCTCTAAGTAAAAACGCAATAACAGCTTTAAATCAAGGAGCAAAAATGGCAAATTTTGCACATAACACTGGTGAGGGTGGTATTTCTCCGTATCATTTACAGGGAGGTGATTTAATTTTTCAAGTAGGAACAGGTTATTTTGGTGCGGGAAAAAGTGTAGAAGGAAAACGTGTTTTTGATGAAGCTATTTTTAAAGAAAATGCAATTCGACCTGAGGTAAAGATGGTTGAAATTAAATTTTCTCAAGGAGCGAAACCAGGTCATGGAGGTATTTTGCCTGCAAAAAAGAATACAGAAGAGATTGCGAAAATTCGTTCAGTAGAACCATTTACAAGAGTGGACTCTCCACCTAGCCATGCTGCATTCTCTAATTTTAAAGAAATGATTTCTTTTATTCAAAAAGTAAGAGACCTGTCAGAAGGAAAACCAGTGGGGATTAAATTTTGTGTAGGTGATAACGATGAGATAGAGGAAATGATAAAAATCTTTTCTGAAACTAATAATTACCCTGATTTTATTTCAGTTGATGGTGGTGAAGGAGGTACAGGTTCTGCTCCTATAGAATTTTCTAACTATGTAGGTACTCCATTATTAGATGGTTTGGCTTTTGTAAATAAAATGCTGAAAAAGTATGAATTAAAAGAGCAAATAAAAATTATTGCTAGTGGTAAAGCAATTGATGCTTTTGATATTGTTAAGTATAAAGCTCTAGGTGCTGATGTTATTGGTATGGCACGTAGTTTTATGCTTAGTTTGGGGTGTATTCAAGCGCGAGAATGTAATTTAGATACTTGTCCTGTTGGTGTGG
The DNA here is from genome assembly GCF_000430545.1 of Tenacibaculum ovolyticum DSM 18103. Taxonomy (GTDB): domain Bacteria; phylum Bacteroidota; class Bacteroidia; order Flavobacteriales; family Flavobacteriaceae; genus Polaribacter; species Polaribacter ovolyticus. Next base: position 15,850 of record NZ_AUMF01000009.1, on the reverse strand, counting down.
CAACGCAAGATGATGATTTAGTTGGGGCTTTAGTGGTTGGAGATAAGAATGTTAGGGTTAAGAATTACCATGATAAAACTATTGCTGCTGTAAAAGAAGTGGTAGCGGCAATGGGGAAGCAGTCAATTTCAGATGTTAAATCGAAAGATGTTTTTAGGAGAAATAAGGCTGGGGATATTACATCTTTAAAAGAAATATATAATTTAAATTAAAGGCATTTCTAAGAGAATTTTTTAATATAGATAATTATAAAATATACAACTATTGGAAACAAAATTACTGTTCAATTCTAAAGAGTATCAATTAGCGCGTTATCCAAAAACAGAAGATAAATCACTGCGTGCTTGGAGTAATGCTGAGTTATTGGTGTTAGATTATATTACAGATAAAAAACAAAACAAAATACATTTATTTAATGATAGATTCGGAATTTGGAATTCTGTATTGAGTAATAAGAATCCGGTGACTGTTTGGACGTATGCGAGTCAGCAAAAGGCAATTGTTCATAATTTAGAATTGAATAATTTATCCACTGATGTTGTTTATAAAACCCCTTTACAAGATTTAGGAAAAGTTGATTTAGCATTAATGAAAGTTCCAAAATCATTAGAGTTATTTGAGGTTTTTTTACAGCAAATACATAAAGCTGCTGATGGTGAAACGGAAATTGTTTGCGGGTTTATGACAAAGCATTTCTCTACTTCTTTTATTAAGGTAGCTGAGCAGTATTTTGGTGAAGTTGTACAGTCAAAAGCTTGGAAAAAAGCACGATTACTTGTGTTAAAAGCTCCTGTAGAAGGTATTAAGTATAAGGATTTGGTGAATAAAGTTGATTGGGATGGTGATTTTCTTCAGCAATATTATGGAGTATTTTCTTCAGGGAAAGTGGATATTGGAACACGATTTTTATTAGAAAACATACAAGTACAGTCTAATGAGTTAAATGTATTAGATGTTGCTTCGGGTAATGGAATTATAGCGTTTGAAGTTTTGCGTCAAAATTTAGAAGCCAAAGTAACATTGGTTGATGACTTTAATTTAGCAGTTGCTTCTTCTGAGCTGAATATAGATGGTGAAAGGGCACAGTTTGTTTGTGGGGATAATTTAGAAGGGGTGGCTAGAGAGAGTTTTGATTTAGTAGTTTCAAATCCTCCATTTCATTTTGAGCATGAAAATAATATTGAGGTTTCTGTGTTACTTTTTAAAGGGGTACGAAACTGTTTAAAGAAGGATGGGCGATTTTTATTGGTAGCTAATTCTCATTTAAATTATAAAACGCATTTAAAGAAAGTTTTTGCAGAGGTGGAGATAGTGAAAACAAATAATAAATTCGTGATCTATGAATGTGTTGGGTAAACACATAAAATCAATTGTTTTTTTTGGGTGAAAAAGGAGTGTTTTTTTATTGATTTTTATTTGTTTTGTTAATTACGTTATTTTGTAATTAAAAGTTATTAACAAACAATTAAGTAAGTTATTAACAGTTGTTGATAAAAAAATGTATATTTGCCTATTGATATTAATGTCATGTGTATTAGTATAACCCCAAACTCCCCGTTTGTATGATTTTAAATAAAGCAATGCTTGTCGATGACGGCAAAGTTAAGTTATTAAAATTCCCTAAAATTAATGTGTTAGAGCATGAAATAGAGAAGGTAAACGAATTTATAAGACAACGAAAAGTCTTTTTTTTAAGAAACCTGAATAAGGAAAAATTCCAAATTTTTTACACTGACCATACTGGTTTAAAAAAAGTAGAGGCTTCTGTTTGGACGCTCTCTGAAAAAACAATTATTTTTAGAGATACAAGAGAAGTTCCGTTTAGTAATATTGTAGCGGTAGCTTAAGAATAAAAAAGCACACTTTTAAAGTGTGCTTTTTTATTATAAGAAATATCCGTATTTGTTTTGAGTTAACTTAATGAAAAATCGAAAGAGAACTCATCTTCAACAACAGGCTCTGAGCAGTTTTTTACATCGTTAACAAAATTATCTATTTGATTTTTAGTTACGTTAGGCATACAAATCACGTGAGCTATATCACCTTCAGTAGCTAATTGCCATTTATCTTTAATACTTTTTGGCATTTTTGGTAGTACAACAGTAATAGCGTTGGGATTTCTCCATGCTTTAATACCAATGTTTTTTAGTTCGTTTTCACAGTACTCAGCAACTTCTAAACTATTTTGATAACGTTTTTGTAAGCCTTTTATACCTAGTTGCTTTAGTGCATACCATAAAAATAAAGGTGAATGCCCGTTTCGAGAACCTGTAATTGTAGTATCTGAAGAACCTATGTATGAGATTCCTTTAGCAATACGATCTCTGTTAGAGCGTTTAGCCATTAATACACCTGTTGGTATCGGTGAACCTATAAATTTATGACCACTAATAGAAATACTGTCAGCTCCGTCAATAAAATCGAAAGGTAATTTAGGTTTCATAAAAGGTCCGTATGAACCAGCCAAAGCAGCATCACAGTGAATGTAATTGTCTTGAATAGCTAAACCACTTAAAATTCGCTTTATTTTAGATACATCATCTTTTGCTTCTTTCATTGTAGTACCAAAAGTAGCTAAAACAATTACAGGTTTATGACGATTCATTCGTACTGTATTTTCAAAATCTTCATAATCAATCTCACCATTTTCTTGAGACTTTATAACGATGCTTGGAATGTTTAGTAAATGAATGTTTTTTCGAATACTATAATGAGTCGATTCTGAATAGTATACAATAGCTTTCGGAAACAATTCTCTAGCAAGGTATAAACCATACAAATTACTTTCTGAGCCCCCATTGGTTACGTAGCCCCAAAAATCTTTCGGGTTCGCTCTAAATAGTTTAGCGAAAAAAGCAACCACTTCGCGTTCCATTTCATGTGTTTGTACACGATACGTTCCTTGTTCAAACGGATCTCCTAAATTGTTAATAGGAAATTTAAAAAACTCATTTAAAGCTGAGTAATCAAAGTCTTTAGATACTGGGTATCCTAAGAAAGTGTCGCGAGCGGTGGTTAATTGCTCTTTGAGTATTTCTAATTTCTGTAGAATCCCTTCAGGTAAATTTTTTACATCTGACATAATCGTAATATTTAGAGGTCAAAAGTAATTTTCTAATTAATATAAAACTGTTTTTATGTATGTGTATAGATTAAAAATCTATATTTATTTTTTAAACAGATTTATAATCTATTTAGTAACGGTTTTTTTATGCTTTTCTTGAGTTTTTGTTTATTTATAATTAAAGCAAACTGTTATTAGATTTTATTAACAGTTATATAAAAGTTGATATCTACTTTTATGTCGTCTGCATTAATTGTTGCTTTTTGCCAGCTTTTTGTTGGTTTAAGTTGTTGTAATTTCTTGTTAACTATAATGTTTAAAGGCATGTTAAAGTCGTTAACAACATTTTTCCAACGGTAAGAAAGTTTTCCGTCTTTTATTTTGTATTCAAAATTAGGTATCTTAATAGTACGTAAATATTGATCGAAAATTTTTGTTAAATCTAATCCAGATTTTTTTATTAAATACTCCTCAACCTGTTGTGTTGTTACTGTTTTATGATAGAATTCACTATTTAATCCACGTAAAATTTTTCGCCATTTTTTATCGTTGTTAATTAAGGTTCTAATTATATGTAGCATGTTGGCTCCTTTGTAGTACATGTCTCCAGAACCTTCTTTGTTTACATCGTATTGTCCTATGATAGGAATGTCATTTTGAATACTCTTGCGAGTTCCTATAACATATTCTTGTGAGGCTTTTTTACCGTAATAATAATCTAAGAACAAGTTTTCAGAATAGGCTGTAAAGCTTTCATGAATCCACATGTCAGCAATATCTTTATTCGTAATATTATTAGCAAACCATTCATGTCCAGATTCATGAATTATAATGAAATCGAATTTTAAGCCCCAGCCCGTTCCTGATAAATCTCTTCCTAAATAGCCATTTTGATATTTGTTACCATAAGTAACAGAGCTTTGGTGTTCCATTCCTAAATAAGGCGCTTCTACAAGTTTAAAACCATCTTCGTAAAAAGGATATTTACCAAACCAATGTTCAAAAGCTTTCATCATTTTAGGAGCATCCTTAAATTGTTTTTTTGCTTTTTCTAGATTATCTCGTAATACATAATAATCCATATCTAATACACCATCTTCACCATTGTATTTTTCTGAAAAATGTACATAATCTCCAATATTTACATTTATACCATAGTTATTAATAGGGTTGTTTACAAACCAGTGATAAGTAGTTGTGTTGTCTTTGTGTTGTTCTGTTTTACGAAGTTTTCCGTTAGAAATATTCATTAAGTTTTTAGGAACACGTACGCTAATTGCCATACTATCTACTTCATCGTACATATGATCTTTATTTGGCCACCAAACACTTGCTCCTAATCCTTGGCAAGAAGTTGCTGCAAAATGATTACCATTACTATCTTTTTTCCAAGAAAAACCACCATCCCAAGGAGCGCGTTTTGCTATTTTAGGATTACCTTCATAGTAAACATCTAATGAGTTTAAATCTCCAGTTTTTTGAGTCTCTTTTAAATGAATAAAATGAGCATTACCTTCAGAGATAACCCTTAGTTTTTGTCCATTTTGGACTACCTTTGTTATTTTTAAAGGTGCCTGTAGGTCAATTTGTAGTACGTTATGGGGTTTTAATACCTTGTATTGTACAGTGTTTTTTCCATGTATAAATTTTTCATCAAGGTTTACAGTAATATCTAAATGGTAATAAGTTAAATTCCACCAAATTCTTTCAGGAGTTATCGTGCCTCGCAAAGAATCTTGGCGAGTGAAATTTTCAGAGTGTTCAAATAATGATGATTGCCCTAATAAATTAAAACTGATAAGAAAAAATAAAGAGCTAAATGTTAATGTTTTATTCATGATAATTATGTTCTTACAAAGGATTGCTAATATAAGTGTTTAAAGTCTTTTTTTATTGTTGGTAACTTTAAGATATTTGTATAAAATAATCACAATGTCGAAAGTTATATTAATAACAGGAGCTTCTTCTGGAATAGGAAAAGCAATAGCTACTTATTTACAGGCTAAAAATTATACAGTTTATGGAACAAGTAGAAATCCTGATAAATTAAATTTACCTTTTGCTATGGTTGCTTTAGATGTTACAGATTCTAAAACAATAGAATTAGCAGTAAAGGAAGTTATTGGGCAAGAAGGGAGAATAGATGTCTTGATTAATAATGCGGGTAAAGGTATAACTGGTTCTATTGAAGATACTCCAACCGATGAGATGCGTGATAATTTTAATACAAATTTTTTTGGAGTAATTGATGTTGCGAAAGCAGTATTACCCCAAATGCGCAAGCAAAAATCAGGAATTATAATAAATGTAACTTCAATAGCGGGATATATGGGGTTACCATTTAGAGGAATTTACTCAGCTAGTAAAGGGGCTTTAGAGTTGGTGACAGAAGCATTGAGTATGGAGGTGAAAAGCTTTGGTGTTAAAGTTATAAATGTAGCTCCAGGAGATTTTGAAACAAATATAGCTTCAGGAAGATATCATACACCTGTGTTTGAAGAGTCAGCATACAAAGAAAAATATACAGAAAATTTAGCATTGATGGATAGTCATGTAAGTTCAGGAATGAACCCTGTGGTGATGGCAAAAGAAATTCATAAAATAATTGAAAAAAAGAATCCCAAAATACATTATAAAATTGGTGGGTTTATGGAGAAGTTTTCAGTAGTTTTAAAACGAATCTTACCAGATAAAATTTATGAAAAATTATTAATGAATCATTATAAATTGTAAATTTGGAACGTTTTAGAAAACAGGTTCTTAAATAAAAAATAATACAATAAGATAATACATATACATAGATGAAATTTTTTATAGATACAGCAAATTTAGATCAGATTAAAGAAGCACAAGCTTTAGGTATTTTAGATGGAGTAACAACAAACCCATCTTTAATGGCAAAAGAAGGAATTACAGGAGAAGAAAATATTATAAATCATTACAAAGCTATTTGTGAGATTGTAGATGGTGATGTTTCTGCCGAAGTTATTTCTACTGATTTTGAAGGCATGAAAAGAGAAGGGGATGTATTAGCAGCATTAAACCCGCAAATTGTTGTTAAATTACCAATGATTAAAGATGGTATTAAGGCATGTAAATATTTTTCTGATAAAGGAATAAGAACAAATGTAACGTTAGTTTTTTCTGCAGGACAAGCATTATTAGCAGCTAAAGCAGGAGCAACATATGTTTCTCCATTTATTGGTCGTTTAGATGATATTTCTACAGACGGATTAAATTTAATATCAGAAATACGTCAGATTTATGATAACTATATGTTTGATACACAAATATTAGCTGCATCTGTACGTCATACAATGCATATTATTGATTGTGCTAAATTAGGATCTGATGTAATGACAGGGCCGTTAAGTGCAATTGAAGGGTTATTAAAGCATCCATTAACAGATATTGGTTTAGCTAAATTCTTAGCAGACTATAAAAAAGGAAATTAATCAACATCGTTGGTTTTTGAGAGAAAAAGTCAGAAAGTAGAAAATGTTTTACTTTCTGACTTTTTTTTATATTATAACTTTTTGACTTTGTAACTTTGCAGCCTTGTAATTTAAGAAAATGTTCCCAAAAAAAGAACTAGCACAATTAGTAATCTCAGCATGTAATCAATATAATGTTGATACAGTTGTAATATCTCCAGGATCACGAAACGCTCCTTTAACTATAGGGTTTTCAAATCACCCAAATATAAAAACGTTGAGTGTTGTTGATGAGCGCTGTGCTGCTTTTTTTGCTATGGGCATTGCGCAGCAAAATCAAAAACCTGTTGCGGTTGTTTGTTCTTCGGGTTCAGCACTGTTAAATTACTATCCCGCAATAGCAGAAGCCTTTTATAGTAATATCCCTTTAGTTGTAATTTCTGCGGATAGACCTAAGCATCTAATTGATATTGGTGATGGGCAAACCATTCGACAAGAAAATGTATTCGAAAATCATATTTTATTTTCAGTAAATTTAGTAGAATCAAAAAATCAATTAAAAAATAATAAAAAGTTATTAGAGGAAGCTTTGCAAGTAGCGGTTTTTAAAAAAGGACCAATACATATTAATGTTCCTTTTGATGAGCCATTATATGATACCGTTGAAGAGTTAACTACTTTTAATTTTGATTACGTTATTGCGAAGAAAGTGAAACAATCTATAAGTTATGATAAGTTAAACTCTATTTGGAACTCAGCTTCTAAAAAAATAATTTTAATAGGAGCTAATTTTCCCTCAGAAGATTTACAGTCAATAATTACCAAGTTTTCTGATGAAGAGACCGTTTTGATTATGACTGAAACTACATCAAATATAAATGGAGATAAAATTATTAATTCGATAGATAAATTAATAGCTCCGTTAAATGAAGATCAGCTTAACGATTTACAACCCGATCTCTTAATAACAATGGGGGGTATGGTTGTTTCAAAAAAAATAAAACAGTTTTTAAGGAAGTATTCGCCTGAGTACCATTGGCATGTAGATGAATTAACGAAGCTTGATACTTTTTTTTGTTTGTCTGAACATGTACAAGAAGAGCCTTATCATTTTTTAATGAATTTATTGTCGTGTTCAGATTCTTGTTCTTTAAAAGGGGATTATCGATCAAAATGGCTTCAAGAAAAAAAAATAAGAGATGTAAAGCATGAGAGTTTTTTGAAAATAGCACCTTATTCAGATTTAAAAGCATTTGAAGCAATTTTAAAATTTATACCCGATAACTCTCAAGTTCAAATAAGTAATAGTTCTATAATTAGATATTCTCAATTGTTTAATTTAAATTCAACTTTACGTGTTTTTTGTAATAGAGGAACAAGTGGGATTGACGGTAGTACAAGTACAGCAATTGGAGCAGCTTTTGCAAGTAAAAAAACAACAACCTTTATTACAGGTGATTTGAGTTTTTTTTATGATAGTAATGCTTTGTGGAATGAAAATACACCAAAAAATTTCAGAATTATTATTTTAAATAATGCTGGTGGAGGTATTTTTAGATTTATTCCAGGGCCATCAACAACAAATGCAACAAACTATTTTGAAACACCACATAGCTTAACGGCTGAGCATTTGGCAAAAATGTATAATTTTGATTATACGTCAGTTTCAAATTTAGAAGAATTAAATATTGGATTGAATGATTTGTATTCAGTCTCAAATCAGCCAAAAATATTGGAGATATTTACTCCAAAAGAAATAAATGACGTAGTTTTAAAGAACTATTTTAAAAACTTATAAAATGGAATTACAAGAAGGGGATCAGGTAAATTTGAAAATAATTGAGCAAACTCCATTAGGATACAATGTTTTAATAGATGATGAGTTTGATGGTTTATTATTTAATAGCGAAGTATACCAAGATATAGAAGAAGGTATGGAAACCTATGGTTATGTTAAAAACATTAGGGAAGATGGTAAAATAGATGTTTCTATACGACCACAAGGTTTTAGAAATGTAATTGATACTGATGCAGATGTAATTTTACGTAAATTAGATGAAAAAGGGTTTTTAATGCTTACTGATAAAAGCTCTCCTGAGTCAATTAAATTTAGATTACAGATGAGTAAGAAAGCTTTTAAGAGGGCTATTGGAGGATTATATAAGGATAAAAAAATACTTTTAAAAGAAGATAGAATCGAATTAATAAAGTAAAACGTATACCAGTCCTTGTTTGAAATCACTGTAAAATAAAATGATGATTTTTTTCTTTATATGAATAATAAAACTAAAGAATAGCCTTAGTTATGGTTTCTTTTTATGTTGAAATAGAAATGAAAAAAGGGTGTTTTATTATGGTTATTTTAAATTAGAAAAGATATTGTATAAGTTGAAATAAAAAATCCGCTATATTGATTAATGTAGCGGATTTTTTTTGTGAAATTTTTATTGTTCTTCTTCTTCTTCGTTCTCTTCTTTATTTTCTTCCTCTGGTATATCTTCAATAATTTCTTCTTTAGGTTCACTACCTTTTAAATCACTTACACGTTTAATATTTTCATAAAAGGCGTTTGCGTTAGGATCAGAAGGATTCATTTTACCAAAAGCAGCTTTGTAATAAAATTCAGCTTTCTCATAATCTTTCCCTAGCTCATGATACTTACCAACATAAAAATCACCAATATGAGAGTCAGGATATTTAATTGAAACAAAATCACCAAGAACACGTAGGTAGTCACCATCTAATTTGTCAATTACAATTCCTTCAATAGCAAATATATCATCTAATCGAACATTTAAATTAGAACCATATAAAAACTGAATGTCTAAATATTTTTGTTCAACATATTTAATAGCTTTTAAAGGATCTAGATCTTTAATATTTGTATCAAATTCACTTTTGGTTATTTTAGCATACAAGTAAAACATTTTTTCAAAAGCTCTTGGTATTGTTTCTCCTATAACAGATAGGTGATTAGGTGCGTTTGTGAATTTATCAAAAGTTATATGCATGTTCTTAGAATCAAAAGAAGATAAATACGTACCTATTTCACTAAAACGATCATTTTGTTTAGCTGTTATATACTTTTGGTTATTACTAGCATATATAAAGTAAGTATTATCAATCGAACTTAATCTTTTTAAAGAGTATGATTCTATTCTGCTACCACTGAATTTAGTCAATTTAGGAGCTATGCAGATAAAAGAGTTAAAAATAGGGTCAGCATCTTTTAAGAAGTAAGTAATAAAATCAGCTCCTTTACCTTCACTAGTTATAGTCATAAAAGGTGAAGTTCTGTAATTTAATTCCATGTGTGGAATCAATTCTTTCTTTATGAAATCTTGAAATTTTTTGGCATGAACAGTTAAAGCATTATTAGATGGAATAATTGAAACATCTTTAGAATATGTATCTCTCATATTAATTCCAACCACTATCTGTCTCGGAGCTTTGTCAGTATTAGCATATAATTTTGCATTACCAACATACATGTCAAAAAGATACTGGTCGCCTAAAACAATAGCTAGTGGATAACTAATAGTTTCATCCTGCTCATAGTTTTCTGGAATGTAAATTTTTATAGCCCTACCTTTATTAAATTCAGTAGAATTAATAGTTTCATTAATTATTTTTTGAGAAAAAAGACTAGTACTTGCTAGTAAAGAGATTAAAAAATATAGATGTTTCATAAGGTATTATATTATATCGTTCAAATATAGAAAAGAAAAACAAAGTTATTATGTTATTTTTGCGCTACTTTATTAACGATAATATTTTAAAATTATGATACAACCTCAATGGAAAGTTGCCAAAGAGTATGAAGATATTACTTATAAAAAATCACATAACGTAGCAAGAATAGCGTTTAACCGCCCAAATGTACGTAATGCATTTCGTCCGCATACAACATCTGAATTGTTAGATGCTTTTCAAGATGCACATGAAGATACTAATATTGGTGTTGTTTTATTATCAGCTGAAGGACCATCGACAAAAGATGGGATTTGGAGCTTTTGTTCAGGAGGAGATCAAAATGCACGTGGAGAGAAAGGGTATGTAGGTAAGGATGGTTATCACCGATTAAATATATTAGAAGTACAGCGATTAATTCGTTTTATGCCAAAAGCAGTAATTTGCGTAGTGCCAGGATGGGCAGTAGGAGGTGGACATAGTTTACATGTTACTTGTGATTTAACTTTAGCAAGTAAAGAGCATGCTATTTTTAAGCAAACAGATGCAGATGTGACTTCATTTGATGCTGGATATGGATCAGCATATTTAGCCAAAATGGTTGGGCAAAAAAGAGCACGTGAAATTTTCTTTTTAGGGAGAAATTATTCAGCACAAGAAGCTTATGACATGGGAATGGTAAATGCTGTCGTACCTCATGACGAATTAGAGCAAACTGCTTTTGATTGGGCACAAGAAATTTTAGAAAAATCACCAACATCGATTAAAATGTTAAAGTTTGCAATGAATTTAACTGATGACGGTATGGTTGGTCAACAAGTATTTGCAGGAGAAGTTACGCGTTTGGCATATATGACTGAAGAAGCAAAAGAAGGTAGAGATGCTTTTCTAGAAAAAAGAAAACCAAACTTTCCTAAAACATGGATACCATAATAGAGTAATATGAAAATAATCTGTATTGGGCGTAATTACGCAAAACATATCGAAGAATTAGCAAATGAAAAACCAGGTAGTCCTGTCGTTTTTTTAAAGCCAGATTCAGCAATACTTCCTAAGAAGATGCCTTTTTTTATACCTGCTTTTTCTGATGATATTCACTATGAAGTAGAAGTTTTAGTTAAGATAAATAAAGTAGGAAAACATATTTCACCAAAGTTTGCACATAAATATTATGATGAAATAGGCTTAGGTATAGATTTTACTGCGCGTGATGTACAAGCAAAGTGTAAAGAAAAAGGGCTGCCTTGGGAAAAAGCAAAAGCTTTTGATGGTAGTGCTGTTATTGGAGAGTTTTATCCAAAGGAAGAATTTAACTTAGATAGTATCTCTTTTCAGTTGCATAAAAATGATAAAGTAGTTCAAGATGGAAACACTGATTCTATGTTATGGAAAATAGATGAGTTAATAAGTTATGTGTCACAATATTTTACATTAAAAAAAGGAGATGTTATTTTTACGGGTACACCTGCTGGAGTTGGCAAAGTTGAAGAGAATGACACTTTAACAGGTGTTATTGAAGATAAGAAAGCTTTTCATATAAAAATTAAATAAATATTAAAAGTGCAACCATTAATTATAATATTAAGTGTTTTACTAGGAGTGGTTTATTCAGTTGTTGCTGGTAAATATTTGAAAAACATTATTTTGTATTTTTTTATTGGTTTTTTATCTTATTGGGGGCTTCTTTTTCTTTCAATTTTGATTATAGATTATTTGATTAGAAGTTTTTCTGATTATTATAGTTATGGAGATGTTAATTTATATTTATTAATAATTGAAATAGTTGTGTTTGCATTGTCTATTTTGGTTCTTCTCGGTTTAATAATTAAATGGAGGAAAAAGAAAGAAGCCAAAAAAATGATTTAAGTAAATAAAATAGAAAAAGAATAAAAACGCTTAATTAATGAACGCAGAAATAATTACAATTGGAGATGAAATTCTTATTGGACAGATTGTAGATACAAACTCACAATGGATAGGGCAAGAACTAAATAAAATAGGGGTATCTGTATATCAAATATCATCTATTCAAGATGAGAAGCAGCATATTTTAAATGCTTTAAAAGAAGCTGAAAACAGAGCTGATATTGTAATATTAACAGGAGGGCTTGGTCCAACAAAAGATGATATAACAAAAAAAACAATTGCAGAATATTTTAATGACAATGAAGTTGTTGAGTATCCTGAAGTTGTTGAACGAATTAAGAATTTATTTAAAAAAATAGGACACCCCTATAATGATGTTCAAAAATACCAAGCTCAATTACCATCTAAAGCCACATTGTTGGTAAATCAATTTGGTACAGCTCCAGGAATGTGGTTTTATGAAAATAATACCGTTTTCGTTTCACTGCCAGGGGTGCCTTATGAGATGAAAGGATTAATGACAAATGAAGTATTGCCAAGAATTCAAGAAGAATTCAAGCTGCCATTTATTCTGCATAAAACAATAATGACAGTTGGTGTTGGTGAAACGGTTATTGCAGAGCGAATAGAAGATTGGGAAAATAAGTTGCCAGAATATATAAAACTAGCCTATTTACCTTCATTTGGTAAAGTTCGATTAAGAATATCAGCAAAAGGAAATGATGAACAGGTTTTAAGAAAGGAAGTTGAAGAAAAGATAGTAGAATTAAATAAATTAATATCAGATGTTATTGTAGGCTATGATGACGATGCATTAATAGAAAAAAGCACAGGTGTTTTATTAAAAAAATATAATAAAACATTAAGTGTTGCAGAAAGCTTAACAGGAGGGAAGATAGCGGCTGAACTTGTTTCTGTAGCGGGATCTTCAGCTTATTTCAAGGGAGGTTTTATTACATATGCAGCTGAATTAAAACAGCAACTTTTAGGAGTCTCAGAAGAAACTATAAAAACCTTTACTGTTGTAAGTGAAGAGGTAGCGAAAGAAATGGCAATTGGTTGTTTAAAAAAGTTAAAAACTGATTATGCAATTGCTGTTACTGGAAATGCAGGTCCGACTACCGATCATAATGATAAAAGTGTAGGATTGGTTTATATTGCAATAGCTACAAAAGATAACGTTGAAGTAGAGGAGTTTAACTTTGGGCAGCCAAGAGAAAAAGTAATAAATAGAACCGTTACAAAAGCATTAGAGTTATTAAGTGAAAATATTTTAAAAATTAACTATTAATATTTTGCTTTATTCTATGAAAAGTTTGTATATTTGCACCTCGTTTAGAAATAACACTAATAACTGTCAAGAAGATGTCTAGAGTTTGTGAATTAACAGGAAAGAAAGCAATGGTTGGGAACAATGTTTCTCACGCTTTAAATAGAACTAAAAGAAAGTTTAACGCTAATTTAATGACTAAGCGTTTTTATATTCCAGAAGAAGATAAGTGGGTTACCTTAAAAGTATCTGCTTCTGCGTTAAAAAATATTAATAAAAAAGGAATCTCTGCTGTGATTAAAAACGCTAGAGAAAATGGTTTTTTAACTAAGTAATTCCTTACCAGATAAAATTTTACAGAGATGGCAAAAAAAGGAAATAGAGTTCAGGTGATTTTAGAATGTACTGAACATAAAGCAACTGGTAAACCAGGAACTTCACGTTATATTACTACAAAAAATAAAAAGAACACTCCTGATAGAATGGAATTAAAGAAATTTAATTCTATCTTAAAGAAGATGACAGTTCATAAAGAAATTAAATAATTTAGAACATGGCAAAGAAATCAGTAGCATCGTTACAAACAGGCGCAAAAAGATTAACTAAAGCTATCAAAATGGTTAAATCTCCAAAAAGTGGAGCTTATACATTTGTTGAGGCAATTATGGATCCTGCACAAGTAAAAGATTTTATCGCGAAAAATTAATACTTGTTTACAATATAAATAAAAGCTATTTTCATTAGAGAGTAGCTTTTTTTTTGTGCTAAAAAATCTGTATTTTTGAGCGTTACCCTTAAGTTAATTACTGCAATAACTTTGGACAAAGTTTCCTGTTTTAAATTAATAGTAACCGCATTAATGACAATTTGACCATATAATAAGTTTGGTATAGTTTTTAAGCTATATAAATGATTGTAAAATTTAACTATGAGTTTTTTTAAGAAAATCTTCTCAAAAGAGAAAAAAGAAACATTAGACAAAGGATTAGAAAAAACAAAATCAAGTTTTTTTTCTAAACTATCTAAAGCCGTTGCAGGAAAAACAAAGGTAGATGATGATGTTTTAGATAACCTAGAAGAAATATTGGTTTCTTCCGATGTTGGTGTAGATACAACATTAAAAATTATTGAAAGAATTGAAGCAAGAGTTGCCAAAGATAAATATGTTGGTACTGATGAATTAAATCAAATTCTAAGAGAAGAAATAGCAGGCTTACTTTCTGAAACAAATACAGAAAATGATACCGAGTTTACAATTCCTGAAAAGAATAAGCCACATGTAATAATGGTTGTAGGAGTAAATGGAGTTGGTAAAACCACAACTATAGGTAAATTGGCTTCTCAGTTTAAGAAAAAAGGGTTAAAAGTTGTTCTAGGAGCAGCAGATACATTTAGAGCAGCAGCAATTGATCAATTGCAAGTTTGGGCAGATAGAACAGAGGTGCCTATAGTTCGTCAAGAAATGGGGTCAGATCCTGCGTCTGTTGCTTTTGATACGATTAAATCAGGAGTAACACAAAATGCAGATGTTATTATTATTGATACAGCAGGTCGTTTACATAACAAAGTTAATTTAATGAATGAATTAACTAAAATTAAACGAGTAATGCAAAAAGTAATACCAGATGCGCCACATGATGTGTTATTGGTTTTAGATGGTTCTACAGGACAAAATGCTTTTGAACAAGCAAAGCAGTTTACAAAAGCGACAGAAGTAACGTCATTAGCAGTAACTAAATTAGACGGAACAGCAAAAGGTGGAGTTGTAATTGGTATATCAGATCAATTTAAAATTCCTGTAAAATATATTGGTGTAGGAGAAGGGATAGACGATTTGCAAGTATTTAATAAATTCGAATTTGTAGATAGTTTCTTTAAATAGATCCTTCTCAATATTATAAACATAAAAAACTCCTTATAGGGAGTTTTTTTATGTTTATAAATGTCGTTTTATTTATAATTTTAGAAGTAAATGTATTTCAATTACTAAATAACTAAGAGTTTTTTATAACTTAATCCTTTGTGATCTAATGCATTTTTATAAATGTACTTTTTGAGTAGTGTATGAATTATATATTAGAATAATTAAATTTTAGTAAGCTTATTTGGAGATAAAGTTAATGTAGAGGAGTGCAAAAAGATGTTTAAAAGATTAAGAAAGAAGAAATCTAGAAGAAATAAAAAGAGAAGGAAGTCGTTTTTTAAAGAATAATATATGTTATGGCATGCCATTTTTCCAAAATGTCGGGCTTTCACTACTCGCTTTTTTGGCGAATTATGCCAAAAAGAGCTCAAACAAGCCGTTCAATCCCTCACGCAGCATTAGAAAAATAGATAAGGCTTAAGTTTTAAAAAATAATATGGTTGCTTAATGTGTTCATAAACAGTATAAAGAGAAATACTTCAAAAAAAAGATAAAATAAAGCATTGCTATGTTAGAAAAGGAATCTATATTTGCACCCGCTAAGGGAAAAACATAGGTTTAAGATTAGCAAAAGTTCATTAAAAAGGTTGTTATTATATTTT